>NZ_JBIVPX010000004.1:0-312803 GCF_044754905.1 Lentzea sp. NPDC092896 | reverse complement strand
GGGCCGGAGCGGACACACCGGTCAGCCGACGCTCGCGAAGCGTGGGCCGCACGGTGCGGTCCGCCGGCCGCGGGCGAGCAAGGCCGCAGGTCCGGGATGACGACCAAGCTCGCGAGCCTTGGCACGACTGGCGACTGACACCTGACAACGTGTTGGTACGGATCGGGTTGATGACTGGACGACCGGCGGGGGCCGGAGCGGACACACCGGTCAGCCGACGCTCGCGAAGCGTGGGCCGCACGGTGCGGTCCGCCGGCCGCGGGCGAGCAAGGCCGCAGGTCCGGAGTGACGACCAAGCTCGCGAGGCCGGGCAGACTGGTGGCGCAAGCGAAAGGTGAGCCCACGCCGGGTCTGGTCCGGCGGCTGGTGGACGGGCAGGGTTGCGGGCTGAGGGGGCTGGCAGGCCTGCGAGTTGGCCGGCTGGTTGAGGTTTCTGGGATCGTTGGTCGCCGCCGACGGCGACGTTCGGCGGCGAGTGCGTGGGCAGGTGGGCAGCGCTCGGGCCCGCGGACTGGTTGCCGCCGGCCGAGCGGTGTGGCGACCGCCGGGGCGGCTGCGCGCGGACAGGTTGGGCGGCGCGCCGCTGCGGCCAGGGCCGGCACGAACGCCTTGTGGGCGTGCGCGTCAGCCGATCGGTAGCGGGGTTCGGGCCTGCGGGACCGCGAGCGGGCGGCGGTCCATCACCGCCAGTTCCAGTTGGCGGGCCGGGGAGTCGCCCAGGAGTTTGCGGGCCAGGGTGGTGCCCTTGCGCGGGGCCAGGGCCAGCTCGGCTCGCAGGGCTTGGACGCCGACGTAGTGCGACACCTCGTCGAGGATGGCTCTGGTGTCCGGGATCGAGCGGGTGCGGCGGATCGCGTCGACGGCGGCGCGTTCCAGCGGCGCTACGTGGAAGCCCCTGCGCAGGGCCGGTTTGGGGAGGCGGTCCGTTCGTTCCAGGTGCAGGGTGGCGTGGCCCCAGGCTCTGGAGTGGCGCGGGGCCAGGACGTGGATCGCGTCTGCCGCCGGCAGGACGGATCTCATGCCGTGCAGGTAGAGGGCGTCGAACGCGGTGAGCATCGCGCCCTCACCCGCGTAGAGGAGGGCGGCCTGCACCAGTTGTTCGCGGGACGGGCCTGCCCTGGACAGCAGGAAGATGGTCGGGAACAGGCGTTGCCAGGGGCCGCCGGGGCGGGAGCGCTGGTCGATCAGGGACGAGGACAGTCCTATGTGGATCAGGGCTGCGACCGGGGCTACTCGGTGGACGAAGAGGGTGCCCAGGGCTTCCAGGTCGATGGGGTGGCGCATGGGTCAATGGTGCGGCCGGGGCGGGACAGGAAGCCGCGGACAGGAGCAACCTGTGGACAACTTCGGGGTTGTGGACAAGTCGCGATCACTCGGGCTTCGGTTCGAACTCCGCTGTCCTTTCCGGACTCTCGCGCAACAGCGAGGCAGGCCGGACGGCCAGTGAGCCGAAGCGGGAACGGGCCTGGTCAGCGGCTTGCTCGGCTTCGCGCCAGCCGCGTTCCGGCGCGTCGAAGATCAGCTGCTGGGCAGAGTCGGCGTTGTCAAGACCCTCTATCCGGACGCCGATCAGACGGACCGCGCCGGGCGGGGTCTGGGTGTCCAGCAGCTCGGTGGCGACCCGGTAGACCTCCTGGGTCACGTCGGTCGCCACCGGCAGCGTGCGCGAGCGGGTGATCGTCGTGAAGTCGGAGAAGCGGACTTTGATCGACACCGTGCGGCCGAGCAATCCCTTGGCGCGCAACGAACCCGTCGAACGCTCGGAGAGCCGCAGCAGTTCGCGGCGCAGCAACGCGCGGTCCGTGACGTCGACCTCGAAGGTCTCCTCGGCACCGATCGACTTCTCCCGCGACACCGGCACCACCGCGCGGTCGTCGACCCCGGCGGCCAACGCGTACAGGTGCTCCGCCAACGCCACGCCGATCTTGCGGCGCAGGCGGGGAAGAGGCATCGCGGCCACGTCGGCGACGGTGTCCAGGCCCAGTTCCTCCAGGCGCGCAGCGGTTTTCGCGCCGACACCCCACAACGCGGAGACCGGCAGCGGGTGCAGGAAGTCCAAGGACGCTGAATGAGGCACGACCATCATGCCGTCGGGCTTGCACATGCCGGAGGCGAGCTTCGCGAGGAACTTCGTCGAGGCGACACCGACAGAACAACTCACGCCGTGATCCGCGAACACGCGGGACCTGATCAGCTCCCCCACGCCACCGGGTGTCAGGCCGAGCCGGCGAAGCGCACCGCCGACGTCGAGAAACGCCTCGTCCAACGACAACGGCTCCACCAGCGGCGTGATGTCGCGGAAGATCGCCATGACCCCGCGCGAGGTCTCCTGGTAGAGATCGAACTGCGGCGGCAGGTACACGGCGTGAGGCGCCAAACGGCGAGCATGCGCGGTGGGCATCGCGGAACGCACACCGTACTCACGCGCGAGGTAGTTGGCGGAACACACGACACCACGCCCGCCGACACCGCCGACCACGACCGGCACGGTCGCGAGCTCAGGACGTTCACGGATCTCCACCGACGCGTAGAAGGCGTCCATGTCGACGTGCAGCATCCGGCAGCCCGTGTCGTCAGGCCAGACGCCGTCACGCGCACGGAACCGGTCGACCAGGCCGCGTGGCAGGTTCGCACTGCGACCCATGAACACCCCTCTCGAACGTCAGTTCGAGGCAAATCCTACAGTTCGTACACGCGCGCCGCGTTCTCCGACGCGATGAGCCGTGCGATCCGATGCGCGTCCTCCTCGGCGAAAGCATCGCTCCGCAGTCCATCAGCCAGGAAGTCCGACAACGCGCGCCTGAACAGCAACGCGCCGAGGTAGTACAACTCGGGCAGAGCGAACGCGTCGGACGAGAACAGGAACTTCCCGTACGGCACGATCTCCAACGCCTCCGCGAACACCCGCGACGCCTGATGCCCCAGCCCGTGCGTCGCCAGCCCGAGGTCGCAGAACACGTGCGGGAACACCTGCGTGAGATACCCGGCCTGCCGATGGAACGGGTAGTTGTGCAGCAGCAACACCGGCACGCCCAACCCCGCGGTCGCCCGCAGGAACGGCGTCAGCAACGACGGATCGCACCGGTGCAGATCGATGTCCGAGTCGCCATAGCCGACGTGGAACTGCAACGGCAGCCCGGCGTCCAACGCCTCCCACGCCAGCCAGGTGATCACCACCGGGTCCTCCAGCCGCCCCGCCGACCACGCCGACACCGCCCGCTCCACGTCCGCGTCGGCAGGCCGCACGCCCGGAAGCCCCAGCCCGATCCGATAGGCCGCGACGGACTTCGCCCCCACCGCCGAAGACGACGCGAGCCGGGACCGAACGGCCACCAGAAACTCCGAGGGCGACACCGAAGGCCTCAAAGACTCCGCCAGCGTCTCCAGCCGCACGATCTCGTGCGCGACACCCCCGCCCAGCCCGGCCAGCTCCTCCGCCGACAACAACCGCTCCGGCTGGAACCCGCCGTCCACCAGGAACGTGTGGATCCCGGACGCCATCAGGAACGTCCGCGACACCTCGGCGATGTGCAGCGAGTTCCGCCGTTCGAGGTACTCCTCGGCCGGCGCGTGCCGGGGCAGGTCCAGCAACGGGGCACACCACCTGCGCACCGCGAACCCGATCGCCGAGTCGAAGAACGATCCGCCCAGCGGAGAGACCGCATCGGCCTCCAGCAACAGCGACTCGAACTCCGGACGCGTGCTGTCGACCCGCAGCACACCGTGGCAGTGGTGATCTATCAGCCCGAGTTCGGCGACGAACGGCAAGATGCCCATAACCTTAGGATCGTGGACTCTGCGGAGCGGGACCAGCGGTTCGAGCGGGCGACGGAACTCTTCGACGGGCTCAACGCGCGCAACGTGAGCGTCGTGGCGCTCACCTGGGTCGACAACAGCGGCATCACCCGCACCAAGTCCGTCCCCCTGCGCAGGCTGGCCCACGCGGCGGCGCACGGCGTGGGCGCGTCACCGGTGTTCGACGTGTTCCTGTTCGACGACTGGATCATCCAGGGCCGGTTCGCCGGCGGGCCGGTCGGCGACCTGCGTCTGCACCCGGACCTCGACCGCCTCACGGTGCTCGCGGGTCAGCCGGGCTGGGCCTGGGCGCCCGCCGACCGCCACTTCCAGAGCGGCGTCCCCTACCCGATGGACCAGCGTCTGCAAGCGCGCAAGGCAGAGCAGAACCTCGCCGCCCAAGGCCTCACCGCCCAGGCCGGCTTCGAGATCGAGTGGTGCGTCGGCAAGTCCGGCACCGACGACTGGGCTCCCGCGACCACCGGATCCGCGTACGGCCACGCCCGTCAGGTCGAGCTGTCCGACTACTGCGTCGACCTGCTCAACGCCCTGGACCAGCAGGACGTCGAGGTCCTCCAGTTCCACCCCGAGTACGCCGCGGGCCAGTTCGAGGTCTCCACCGCACCGGAAGGCCTGGTCGCGGCGGCCGACACCGCCGTGCTCGTCAAGGAGACCATCCGCGCCGTCACGATCCGGCACGGCCTGCGCCCGTCGTTCTCCCCGAAGGTCGTCAACGGCGGCGTCGGCAACGGCGGCCACCTGCACCTGAGTCTCTGGCGCGACGGCACGAACCTGTTCGACGGCTTCCAGGACGAGGCCAGGCGGTTCAGCGCGGGCGTCCTCACCCACCTCCGTGCCTTGTGCGCGGTCGGCTGTCCCTCTCTCGCGAGCTACCTCAGGCTCGTGCCGAACACGTGGGCGGCACCGTTCGTGGCGTGGGGCGAGGAGAACCGCGAAACGGCCCTGCGCCTGATCAAGGACAACCTCGAGATCAAGTGCTTCGACCTGACCGCGAACCCGTACCTGGTCGTCGCGGGCGTGGTCGCGGCCGGACTGGACGGCATCGCGACAGAGGCCGTGCTCCCGGACGGCCTCAACGTCGACCCGGCGCTGCTCGGTGACGTCCAGCGGCTGCCCACGTCGTTGAAGGAGGCCGTCGACGAGTTCGAGAAGGACACCGTGCTCACCGAGGCGTTCGGCCTGGAACTGGCGGGCACGCTCGCCGACGTGCGGCGCGGCGAGATGGAGCGCTACAAGGACGCGAGTCCGCAGGGCATCGCCAACATCACTCGCTGGCGCTATTGAGCTCCTTGCGCAGCCGCGTCAGCGCACGGTGCTGAGCCACCCGCACGGCGCCGGGCGTCGAACCGACCGCCTCAGCCGTCTCCTCCGCTGACAACCCCACCATCACGCGCAGCACGACGATCTCGCGCTGCTTCTCGGGCAACACGCGCAGAAGCGTCGCCATCTGCTCGGAGAGTTCCCCCTGCATCGCCCGCTGCTCGGGTCCGGCCGCCGTGTCCATCGACTCCGGCAGCTCCGGCACCGCCTCGGCGCGGTTGCGCGAGAAGCTGCGGAACGAGTCCGCCACCTTGTGCGCCGCGATCCCGTAGACGAACGCCAGGAACGGACGCCCCTGGTCGCGGTACGACGGCAGCGAGGTCAGCACGGCCAGGCACACGTCCTGCGCAACGTCGTCCGCCGACGCGAACGACCCAACGCGCGCACGGCAGTACCTGACGACCAACGGCCGGATGGTGCTGAGCAGCCGTTCGATGGCGGCACGATCACCGGCGACAGCGCGCGCGACGTGATCGTCAGCCTTCTCGGGACGACCGGTGTAGTACGACGGCGACGGCGGGTCGACCGGCTCTTTCTCCCCTGCGGCTGTCCGCTCCACCAGAGCGTCGACAACGCCTGAGGGTGCGGAGACCGGCCCACCGACGGAAGAGCCCTTGACGGCTTCCGCGGGCACCTTGCGGTGCAGGCCGGGTGTGAACTCCACGCAGATCACCGTTCCTCTTCTGGACGCCGGCGCACCGCGAGACGCGCCCGCCGGATCCGTCCTTCGACCGCGCGCGGGGTGAGTCGCACCAACTCGGCGATCTCCGCATGCGAATAGCCCTGGTCATGAAGGAAGAGCAACCGCCTGCCGTCCTCGCTCAGCGTCGCGAACGCGGCGTTCGCGGCCTGCTGTTCGATGACCGCGTCCTCAGGGGTTCCCTCGGCCACGACGTGTTCGAGCGAGGCCAGGGTGTCCACGAGCCGCACGTCCTGCCAGCCGTGCGCCTGCGTCTGCCAGCGCCGGTAGACGTTCGGGAACGCGAGCACGCACGCGTTGACGAAGTACTCGTTCAACGGCTGTCCGCGCTCGACCGACCACTCCCTGCCGAGCAAGCCCCGGTCGCGGAAGTAGACGAAGCCCTCGTAGACCGCGTCGCTGGCCAGTTCCTCGGCCTCCTGCAGCGGGATCTCCTGCTGGTGCAGGTAGCGGCCGTGCCTCCCGCAGCGGGAGAACATGGCGCCGGACCGCACGAGCTTGGTAACGAACGTGAGGCCGTACCCGAGAAGCTGGCGGTGGAACTGGTCCCAGCGCGGCCCGGAAAGCCCCGACTCGCGGAAGTGCTGCACGAGCACTCCGTCGATGCGCAGCCGGTCGGCGGCAAGCGCTGAGTCCGAACTTCCCATGCCCCCTGGTCCCTATGTCGGTGTCTTCCTGCCCTCTAGGTATGTCGTTTGGGTGCGTCCACCCCACGCACTCGCCACGAATCGTCACAAATGCAAACGAATGTCACCCGATCGGGACAGCCAATGCGGCAATTTCCTTGCGAAGGCGACCAAGCGCGCGGTGCTGGGCAACGCGCACGGCGCCCGGTGTCGACCCCACGGCTTCCGCGGTCTCCTCGGCGGAGAGCCCCACCACGACGCGCAGCACGAGGATCTCGCGCTGCTTGTCCGGCAGGAGGTGCAGCAGCCGTCCCAGGGTGCCGTTCAGCTCGTCGCGGAGGACGAACTCCTCCGGTCCGGCGCCGCGCACCTCCTGATCGGGCACCTCGGCCACCGGCTCCGCACGGTTACGAGCCAGAGCCCGATGCGCGTCGGCGACCTTGTGCGCGGCGATGCCGTAGACGAACGCGAGGAACGGCCGGCCCTGCTCCCGGTAGTTCGGAAGAGCCGTCAGCACGGCCAGGCAGACCTCCTGCGCGACGTCGTCCGCAGTTGTCGCGGAACGTCCGACGCGCGCACGACAGTACTTCACCACCAGCGGTCGCAGGTAGCGAAGTAGCTGGTCAGCGGCCCTGCGCTCGCCTTGCACGGCCAGGCTCACCAGTTCTGCGGATAATGCCGAACTCTCCATCCGAAGCGTCCCCTCGTCGACGTCCCGTGGAGGAGACGTGCGACGCGTCACTCCTTATGCGGAAAGTAGGGAGAAACTTCAAACGTCACCCGTTTGCAGCAACGAAGAGCGGTTGGCAATAGGCGTGGAGCGACCACTCCGCGTAATCGAAACCGGCTCGTTCCGCCAATTCAGTGATTTCATGACGAGTAATCGCCCAATACCGTGCCTTGCCCACCACGACGCGCCACGAGTCGGTTTCGTGCAGCCGGAACATCTCCAGTTCGTACTGGTCGCCGTCCCAATGCCAGAGCTGGAACCACACGACCCGCCCAGGTCCGACGGATGGAGGGGTCGACAACGGCCGTTCGGCGCGGATCGCGTCGTAGTCGCGCGTCGAGAGGACGAGGCGGCCGCCAGGACGGAGCACGCGCCGCATCTCCCGCAACGCCGCCAGCACGTCCTGGGCGGTCAGCAGGTGCGGCAGCGCGTTGTCCGCGGCCAGCACGACGTCGAACGAGGCGTCGGCGAACGGCAGTGAGCGCATGTCCGCGGCGAACGCGGGCAACGTGATGCCACGCGCAGAGGCCTCCACAACGGCCCGAGAGGCCGCCTTAGGGCTCAGATCGGTGCCCACGACCTCATAGCCGCGCAGAGCCAGACCGATCGCCTGCGTGCCGATGCCACACGCACAGTCGAGAACGCGCGCGCCCTGCGGGATGAACTCCGCGAGCTGCGACGCCTGCCGGGCCATCGACGCGTCCCAGTCCGGGAACATCAGGTCGTACGTCCCGGCCAGTCCGTCGTAGAAGGCGCCGGTCAAATCAGCTCCTCGACCCCCACGGTCGTCCTCAGCTTGGCCAGCGCACGGTGCTGAGCCACTCGCACGGCACCCGGCGTCGAGCCGGTCGCCTCGGCCGTCTCCTCCGCCGTCAGCCCGACGACCACGCGCAGCAGCAGGATCTCGCGTTGCTTGTCCGGGAGCCCGCGCAGCAACTGGCCCAGCCGCACCGAGAGCGAGCCGAGCAGCGCGTTCTCCTCGGGGTCGATGGTCAGCGACGGGCCGTCCGGCACCTCGGCGACGGGCTCGGAACGGTTGCGGGCCGAGACCCGATGCGCGTCCGCGACCTTGTGCGCGGCGATGCCGTAGACGAACGCCAAGAACGGTCTTCCCTGCTCACGATAGGTGGGCAGGGCCGTCAGGACCGCCAGGCAGACTTCCTGCGCCACGTCGTCCGCCGACGCGTACGCCCTTTCATTGCGACCGACGCGCGCACGGCAGTACCGCGCCACGAGTGGTCGCACGGAGGCCAGCAGCCGTTCGACGGCATGCCGGTCACCCGCTACGGCCTCGTTGACCAATGAGGCCAGCAGGTCGGAACTTTCCATCGCGTTGGTCCCTACGTCGGCGGCGGAGGCCATTATCTTTCGCCGCCGCCTTGTTTGGGACCACTCATCAGGGTCATAAAAGTCCCGAATGCAAAAGTTTTCAGGCTGTGCGGCGGGCGAACACGTGCAGCCGGGCGGCGACGTCCCGGAGCGGAGACCGCGTGGCAGCGGCCAGTTCCAGCTCGGCGAGCGCGTCGGCGGCACCCGGATTCGCGTCCAGCACCACACCGGGCACGAGGTCGGAAACAATGCCATGGCCTTGCAGGAGCTCGACAGAAAGCCCCGCCTCGAGAACCAGTTTCTCAAGACCCGGGACGTCGAACCGGCGCTGCAACGGGTCACGCGTGCCCGCGAGCTGACCGGCGTCGTCGTCCAGCAACCTTCGCGCGTCGACGATACGGCCGGCGATCGCGCGGTGCAGGATCGCCGCGAACCGGTTCGCGACCAGCACCGACACCGCGCCACCGGGTGCGACCGCGGCGGCCAGCGAGGCGAGCGCGGCCGGGGCGTCGTCGACGACCTCCAGCAGCCCGTGCGCCAGCACCAGATCGGCTTCACCAGCGGGTACGCCCAACGAGTCCGTGTCGCCCTGGACCGCGTTGATCGTCACACCGGCCTCGCGCGCACGGGTGTTCAGCGTGGCCAGTGCGTTCGGTGAGGGCTCCACGACCGTGACCGCGCATCCCGCTGCGGCTAGGGGCACGGCCCAGACACCGCTGCCGCCTCCCACGTCGAGCACGCGGGGCGGTTCTCCACCCCTGCGCTCGCGTGCGGCGGCCAATTCGGCGTCGAGCACCCTCTGTACGGCGTCCGGTCGCATGTCCAACAGAGTAGGAGACCCTAGAGTAGGTCTGTGCATACGGTGTCCGTGCTCAGCCTCAAGGGAGGCGTCGGCAAGACGACGGTGGTGCTCGGCCTGGCCTCTGCCGCCCTCCGCCGTGGCGTCCGCACGCTCGTGATCGATCTCGATCCGCAGTGCAACGCCACGTCGACGCTGGAGCCAGAGGAGTCCAAGGCCAGCATCTACGACGTCCTGCAAGACCCGTCCGAGGAGAACGTCGAGCAGGCGATCCGCCCGAGCAGGTGGGGCGACGGCATCGACGTGTTGTCCGGGTCCGAGGACGCGGAACTGCTCAACCACCCGGATCCGAACGAGTCCCGGCTGCATCGTCTGAAAGACGCGTTGCGCACGTTGCGCGACATGTACGACGAGTTCCCGTACCAGCTCGTGCTGCTCGACTGCCCGCCGTCGCTGGGCCAGCTGACCCGGTCGGCGCTGGTGGCGGCCGACCGCGCACTGCTGGTCACCGAACCGACGATGTTCGCGGTGGCGGGCGTGCAGCGGGCGTTCGAGGCGGTGCAGAACGAGCGGGAGAGCAACAACGCCGACCTGCAGCCGCTGGGCGTCGTCGTGAACCGCGTGCGGCCGCGCTCGCACGAGCACCAGTTCCGCATCGAGGAGCTGCGTGACATCTTCGGCCCGTTGGTGATGCCGGTGGCGTTGCCGGACCGTCTCGCCGTGCAGCAGGCACAGGGCGCGTGCATGCCGATCCACGAGTGGGGCACGCCGGGCGCGCGTGAGGTGGCGCTGGCGTTCAACCTGCTGCTCGCCCGCATCCAGCGCATCTCGCGGAGCCGGCGTCGCGCCGTGCACCGCGACTTCGACGACGACGAGATCCAGGAAGCGGTGGATGCCTGAGGGGGACACCGTCTTCCTGGCCGGCCATCGGATGCACGAGGCGCTGGCCGGGAAGACGCTGCGGCGCGGCGAACTGCGCCACCCCCGGCTGTCCACGCTGCAGCTGACCGGGCTGGACGTGCTCGGCGTGCGCACGTACGGCAAGCACATGTTCACCCGGTTCTCCGACGGCAACAGCCTGCGCAGCCACTTCCGCATGGACGGCGCGTGGCACCTCTACCGGCCCGGCGAGCGCTGGCGCCGGCCCGCGCACCAGGCCCGTGCGGTGTTCGAGGTCGACGACCGGCAGGCCATCGGATTCGCGTTGCACGACATGGAGTTCGTGCCGACCTCGGACGAGGATCGGCTCATCTCACATCTCGGACCTGATCTTCTAGCATCTGATTTCGACGCCGCTGAGGCCGTTCAGCGGTTGACCGCCGATCCTTCACGGCCCATCGGCCTCGCATTGTTGGATCAACGGATCATGGCCGGCGTCGGCAATCTCTACCGCGCGGAAGTTTGTTTCCTGTTGCGCGTCCTGCCGACGACTCCGGTGTCATCTGTGGACGCCTCACGTGCGGTTGCGTTGTCACGCAAGCTCTTGCAGGCCAACCAGTGGCGGCCCGAGCAGAGCACCACCGGCGACCTGCGCGTGCAGCACTACGTTTTCGAGCGGACCGGCAAACCCTGTTTGCGTTGTCGCACAAGAGTCCGATCGGACGAGATCGACGGCAGATTTGTGTACTTCTGCCCAAAATGCCAGTCCGATTGAACCGAGCCGCTCTCCCGGCCGTGTCCCCCAATATGGCGGTAAATCTGGATGAGCTGCGCCCCGGCTTCACCGACGACCCGTACGCCGTGCTGAAGAGCCTGCGCGACGCAGGCCCCGTGCACCGGGTCGAGACCTTCGGCGTGCCGATGTGGCTCGTGACCCGCTACCCCGACGTGCGCGCCGCGTTGGACAACCCGCTGCTGTCCTCGCACGGCTCGGCGCTCACCGAACCCCTGCGCGGCCATCCGCACTTCGCGTCGTGGTGGTTCGGCGATCTGTCCGAGCACATGATGAACAGCGACGAGCCTGATCACACGCGTCTGCGCCGTGCGGTGTCGAGCCAGCTCACGCCCCGCCGCATCGCCGCCCTGCGTCCCCGGATCGAGCAGGTGGCCACCCAGCTCGCCGACGGTTTCGCGGACTCGGGCCGCTGCGACCTGATCGCGGACTTCGCGGCGCCGCTGCCGATCACCGTGATCATGGAACTGCTCGGCGTTCCCGCCGTCGACCAGGAGAACTTCCGCTACTGGGCGGACGTGGTCACCGGGCTGGCGGACGGTGACGCGACCTCGGCCCGTGAGGAGACCTCCGGCTACCTGCGCGACCTCGTGACGCACAAGCGGACGTCCGGCGACGACGACCTGATCGGCGGCCTGGCCCGTGCGACCGGCGAGTCCGCGCTGTCCGACAGCGAACTGGCCTCGCTGGCGTTCCTGCTGCTCGTGGCGGGCTACACGACCGCCGTCGACCTCGTCGGCAACGGCGCGCTGGCGTTGCTGCGCAACCCCGAACAGCTCGAACTGCTGCAGCGCTCGTCGTCCCTGCTGCCCGGCGCCGTCGAGGAGTTCCTGCGGTTCGACGGCCCGACCTCGCACCTACTGCGGTTCGCCACCCAGCCGCTCACGATCGGCGGCGCGCAGATCGCGGCGGGCGACGTCGTGCTGCTCTCGCTGGCCTCGGCCGAGCACGACCAGACCCGCTATCCGCGGGCCGACCAGCTCAACATCGAACGGGCCGACCGGCAGCACCTGGCGTTCGGGCACGGCATCCACTTCTGCCTGGGCGCGCCGCTGGCCCGGCTGGAGGGCGAGGTGGCGTTCCGGACGCTGCTGGGGCGCTGCGCCGGGCTGGCGCTGGACACCTCACAACCGCTGGGGTGGCGGGTGTCGCTCGGGAGCCGCGGGTTGCGAGGGCTGCCGGTGACGTTCCGGACGAAGCCGCGGATGCCGCTGGACGAGCAGGCGACGCTCAAGGTGCCCAAGCCGATGTAACGGCGTGGCTGGAAGTCGGCAACCATTGGCGTGAGTCAGCCGATGACAGCACCACGACATCCACCACCGCCGTCTCCCACCCGCGCAGCGCGCGCGTTCGAGGAGATCTACGAGGCCGAGTTCGACGTGGTCACGTCGTACTTCGCGCGGCGCACCGCGGACCCGCAGACGGCCGCCGACCTGACCGCGGACACGTTCGTCGCGGCCATCACGTCGTTCGCCACGTTCGACCGCAGCCGAGGCACGGCACGAGGCTGGATTCTCGGCATCGCACGGCGGGTGTTCGCGCAGCACTGCGAGGCCGTCACCCGCGGCCGGAACGTGGTCGCGCGCATCCACGGCCGGCGCGTGCTCGACACCGACGAGATCGCCGACCTGGTCACGCGGATCGACGCGGAACGGGAAGGCCGTGAGCTCATCGCCGCGATGGCGGCACTCAGTCCCGCCGACCGCGAGGTGATCGAACTCGTCGATCTGGTCGGGATGGCACCGAAGCACGCGGCGAAGGTGCTGGGCATGTCGTCCGGCGCGCTGCGGATCAGGCTCTTCCGGGTGCGCGGCAAGGTCCGCGACCTGGCATCGAACGGGGGACAGCGATGACGACGTTCAAGGACAACCTGCTCGACGACCTGATGCGTGAGCACGGTCAGACGGTCGAAGAGGCGCCAGAACAGCGCAGGAGGCCCGCACGGCCGTTGCTGGTGGCTGCCGGTGCGCTCGCCATCGCCGGTGCGGCCACCGTCGCGATCACGAGCAACAGCAGCGAGGCCTACGCCGTCACCAAGAACGCCGACGGCAGCGTCACGGTCACCATCCGGGACATCAAAGGGGTCGACGCGGCCAACGCGAAGCTGCGCGAGTACGGGATCGGCGCGAAGGCCGTGCCGATGTCACGGGACTGCGCCGACCTGGACGAGACCAAGATGGACCTCCTCGGCGGCTACGTGCTTCCGCGCATCTCCGACGACGGCTCGGTCACGATGAGCCCCGGTGACATCCCGGCCGGGTACTCGGTGCTGCTCGGCGTCTCGAACCTGCCGAACCGCAACACCGGGCTGGGCTTCACCGGCCCGATCCGCGACCCCGCGCCGGACTGCCTCGCGGAAGTCGGGAACTGACACGGCCGCGCGCCCACCCTGAGCTGGCGTTATAGGGTGGGCCCGTGGTCTACAAGCAGGTGGTTCGCAAGGCGTTGTTCAACATGCACGGCGGCGACGCGGAGCGGGTCCACGAGACCACGCTCAACGTCATGGCCAGGCTGAGCCCGGTGGCGAGGTTCGCCCGCAACCAGAACAACCCGCGCACCGTCTTCGGTGTCCGCTTCCCGAACCCGGTGGGTCTCGCGGCGGGCCTGGACAAGGACGGGCGCGCGCTGCCGGCGTGGGCCGCGCTGGGGTTCGGGTTCGTCGAGGTCGGCACCGTCACGTGGCACGCACAACCGGGCAACCCGAAGCCGCGCCTCTTCCGGCTCCGCGAGGACGAGGCGATCATCAACCGGATGGGCTTCAACAACGCGGGTGCGCAAGCGCTTGCCGCGAAGCTCGACGGGACGCCGCTGAAGGCGCCGCTGGGCATCAGCCTCGGCAAGTCCAAGATCACGCCGGTCGAGGACGCCGTCCAGGACTACCTGAACTCGCTGAACGCCCTGAAGAACCACGGCGACTACTACGCGATCAACGTCAGCTCGCCGAACACGCCCGGTCTGCGCAGTCTGCAGGACAAGGGCGCGCTCACCGAACTCGTCCAGACGCTCACGCGGGCCACGGACAAGCCGATGCTCGTCAAGATCGCGCCGGACCTCACCGAGGACGCCATCGCCGAGGTCATCCAGGTGTGCGTCGACAACGGCATCAAGGGCCTCATCGCCACGAACACCACGCTGAGCCGTGAGGGCCTCACGAGCGCTCACCAGAGCGAGACCGGCGGCCTGAGCGGCAGGCCGCTCACCCAGCGGGCGAACGACGTGGTCCGGTTCATCACGAAGAACAGCGACCTGCCGGTCATCGGCGTCGGCGGCATCGCGACCGCCGACGACGCCAAGCGCATGATCGACGCCGGCGCGAGCCTGGTGCAGATCTACACCGGGTTCATCTACGAGGGCCCCGGGCTCGTGTCGAGGATCAACCGGGCACTGAGGTGAGCGTGCGTTCGACGTGCTCCCAGCGGCCGACCGGACGGTAGCCGCGCAGCACGGTGAACAACGAGCGCAGCACCGCGACGAAGTCCACGAACACGATCACCATCAGCAGTGGATAGGCCAACGGCGCCAAGGCCAGCAACGGCGCCTTGGCTCGCCAAGGTTCGGAGATGTCGCCGACGATCGTGAACAACGCGACGCCCGTGTAGACCGCGCACAGCAGAAGAATGCCGGTGAACCAGCCCGTCTGGAACGTCGCGGTGACGACGACGTAGATGAACACCGGCTCGAACAGCACGAGAACCTCCCCCGCCGCCGTGTACGGCAGGTGCACCCACGAGAGAAGACGCGTGCACGACCGGCCGAAGAAGAGCGAGCGGTGCTTGTAGAACGCCTGCAGCCGGCCGAACTTCCATCGGAACCGTTGCCGCAGCAGACCTTTGAGCGACGGCACGGCCTGGGTGTACGCGATCGCGTCGGCCGCGAAGATGATGCGCCAGTCGAAGTTGCCGCGCACGGACAGGATCTTCATCGAGAAGTCGATGTCCTCCGTCATCGTGTCGGTGTCGAAGTAGCCGCACGCGCGCACGATCGACGTTCGGAACATCGAGCCGACACCGCCGATGACGTACTCGCAGTTGAACACCGTGTAGCCCTGCTTGAGCCGGTGCACCACCGCGTACTCCAGGCGCTGCACCCAGCCCAGCACACCGCGCTGGTCGGCGATCTTCACGTTCGCCGCTGCCGCGAGCACCATCGGGTCGGCGAAGTGCGCGACCATCTTCGACACGGCGGTGCGGGACAACGACGAGTCGGCGTCCAGCACCATCACCAGGCCGTCGCCGACGAGGTGCATGCCGGTGTTGATCGCCGCCGCCTTGCCCGTGTTCTCCTGCGAGACAACGTGAACACGTGAGCCGAAGTGCCGCAACGCGGCCACCGTGCCGTCGACCGAGCCGTCGTCGACCACGACCACCGACACGTCCGGGTAGTCACTGTCCAAAACGGACTGCACCGCGCGGGCGACGCACAACTCCTCGTTGTAGGCCGGGATGACGACCCATACCGTTGGCGCGTAAGGCAACGGACGTGAGCGGCACAACGAGAGGTCGTAGAGGTCAGCCGCCACCAGAACTACGCACACGCGGACGACACCGATCATCGCCAGCGGAACCATGAGCCACGCGAGCGACGTCATCGGCGATGGCGCAGCAGTCGGATGCGGGTCGCGGCCAAGCTGCCCGCGATGATCGCGCAGGCCATGAACAGCACCACGAAGTACGCGGCGACCATGGTGATTCTCCCTCCCTGGACCGGAAACTGGATCGGTCCGAATTGGAGGGACGAAAACCACACAAACGTGTGTCGGTCAGTTACGGCGCGCAGCCCTGAGCCAGCGCATGATCGGGTGCAGGATCACGACGAGCAGCGAGCCCCACACCATGCCGCCCATCTCCAGGTCGCCGATCTCGATGGTCAGGTCGCCGACACCGGCCACCAGCGCGGCGCCGCCGACCATCGCGTTCGCCGGGCTGGCCAGGTCGACGCCGCGGTCCATCCAGATCCGCACGCCGATCAGCACGATCAGGCCGTAGAGCACGAGGGTGCAGCCGCCGAGCACGCCCGGCGGGATGGTGCCGAACAGCGCGATGGCCTTCGGGGAGAACGCCAGCAGCGTGGCGAACACACCGGCGAACGCGAACGCCGCCGTCGTGTACACGCGGGTCACGGCCATCACGCCGATGTTCTCGGAGTACGTCGTCGTCCCGGCGCCACCGCCCAGGCCGGACAACGCGGTCGACAGGCCGTTCGCGATGATCGCGTCACCCGCGCTGCCGTCGAGGTTGCGCCCGGTCAGCGCCGCGACCGCCTTGACGTGCCCGACGACCTCGGCCACCAGCACGATCACCACGGGCAGCATCAGCAGCACGACGGACGGCCGCAGCTCGGGCTGGTACAGCTTCGGCAGGCCCACCCAGGCCGCGTCGCGCAGTGCGGCGATCCGCTCGGACGACACGGCGCCGAACGCCAGGCCGCCCATCCAGATCGCCACGAAGCCGATCAGGATCGAGAACCGGAACACCAGGCCGCGGCCGAGCACGCCGGCCAGCAGGATCACGAGCGTGGTCAGGCCGGCGATCAGCGGCTGCTCACCGAAGTTCGAGGTGGCCTGGTGCGAGAGGTTCAGGCCGATGATGATCACGACGGCGCCGGTGACGACCGGCGGCATGACCGACTCCAGCAGCCGCACGCCGAGCGCCTTGACCGCGATGCCGACGACGATCACCAGCAGACCCGCGGCGACGACACCGCCGAGCTGCGCGGAGATGCCCTGCTCGCGCGCGGCCACCAGCGGCGCCACGAAGGCGAAGGACGAGCCGAGGTAGCTGGGGACGCGGTTCTTGGTGATCACCAGGAACAGCAGCGTGCCCAGGCCGGAGAACATCAGGGTGGTGGCGACGGGCAGACCGGTGGCGGTGGGAACGATCACCGTCGCGCCGAACATGGCGACCAGGTGCTGCACTCCGAACCCGATGGTGAGCGGCCAGCTCACCCTCTCCTGGGGCGCGACGGTTTCACTGTCGGTGATCCGACCGTCCCCGTGCACGGTCCACAACGCCAACGCACTGCCTCCCGGCAATTCAGCCGGACTTCCCGCAGACCGGCCCCGGAATCCTGCCACGCCATGTAGCGGCTACGGCTAGATAACGGTCCGATAATCACACGATTGCCCTAAAGATCTCCAGAGAGAACCGCCGAATAGGCGCACGCGACTACTGAGCGTCACATTCAGTGCGCTGAATAGCCTGACACGTCTCGCATCGCGGACGCGAGACCGGCCATGTGGTCCGTGGCGTCGTCCAGCACCTCGCCCGGATTCTGGAACAGCGTGCTCGCCGCCAGGGCCTTGCCCGCCTCGGCCACCAACGCACAGTAGCGGTCGACGCCGTCCGCCAGTTGCATCCTGAGCACCCGCACGCCCTCGACCAACGGCGCGCGCTCCAGCGGCGGCGCGGTGTCCCGAGCGCGTTCGACGGCCTGGAGCTGTGCGGAGACCGCGCGGATCGCCGAGGAGGCCTCCTGGGCGGTCTGCCGGGCGTGCTGGACGGACTCGGTCGGCATCGACGTGAGCGCGGGCGAGTCGAGCTGCACGAGCAGCTGGGTCATCGTGTCCTCGGCGCCGTGCAGCTTCTCCATCGGAACGCGCGCGGACGAGATGTGCGCCGGCAGCGGCGGCCGGGGCGGTGGCGGCGGCGACAACGCGAGCCGTTGCCGGGCGACCCCCAGCTCACGCAGCTTGAACCCGCTGCGCACGGCGAGGACGGCGGGCACCGCAGCGCCGATCGAGCCGGTGACGGCGGCCCACGTGCCGAGCACGCCGGTGAAGCCAAGCACCGCGAGGGTGCCGAGCATCGAGATGACGATCAGCCAGAACGTCAGCACGGCGTTCGTGCGCTTGCGCTTGCGTTCGAGCTTGGCGCGCGGGTCGTTCCACTTCTGCATGCGGTAGCGCGCCTGCTCGGCCAGCGGGTGGCCCTGGAGCGACGCACCCAACTCGTTGACGACCTTGCGGACGATCTCGTTGTTGGGACGGTTTCTCCAGGGCTCCATGATCACCTGCTGGCTCCTTACGTCCCGCTCAGTTCTGAGCCGGCGGGACCTGCTGCTGCGTGGTCTTCTGCTCCTGCTGGACGCGCTGCGCGATCTCGGCCTGAATCTGCGCGGCCGCGCTGTTGCCCGCCGTCACCTGCGCCGGCGTGTTCGCCTGACCGCCGTGCATGGACGCGCGGATCTGCTCGAGACGCGACGAACCGGCCATCTGGGTGGTCGAGGCCTGCACCTCGAGCATCCGGCCCTGCACCGAGTTCTGGGCGAGCTCGGCGGATCCGATCGCGGTCGCGTAGCGCTTCTCGATCTTGTCGCGAACCTCTTCCAGCGACGGCACGTTGCCCGGCGCGGCGAGTTCGCTCATCTGGGTCAGCGACGCGGAGACCTGCTCCTGCATCTTGGCCTGCTCCAGCTGGCTGAGGAGCTTGGTGCGCTCGGCCAGCTTCTGCTGCAGCATCATCGAGTTGCGCTCGACCGCCTGCTTGGCCTGTGCGGCGGCCTGCAGGGACTGGTCGTGCAGCGTCTTGAGGTCCTCGATGCCCTGCTCTGCGGTGACGAGCTGGGTGGCGAAGCTCTGCGCCGCGTTCTCGAACTGCGTCGCCTTCTGCTCGTCGCCCTTGGAGCGCGCCTCGTCGGCGAGCACGAGGGCCTGACGGGCGGAGGCCTGCAGCTTCTCGACGTCGCCCAGCTGGCGGTTCAGCTTCATCTCCAGCTGGCGCTGGTTGCCGATGACGGCCGCAGCCTGCTGAGAGAGGGCCTGGTGCTGCCGCTGCGCCTCCTCGATGGCCTGCTGGATCTGCACCTTCGGGTCAGCGTGCTCGTCGATCTTCGACGAGAACGACGCCATCAGGTACTTCCAGAACTTCACGAACGGACTGGCCATCTCCTACGCCTGCCTTCTCGGTGCCGGTGTTGGATCCATCGTCTCAATTGTGCGTCGGCGTATCCACCGACACGGGGAGATATCCGGGAACACCCTGACCCACCCCGGGACTTAGGAGTACACGCCTGACGACGTGCCAATCCTGCCCTCACCCGCGCCCCAGGACGCGGTGACCCAGCGTGCTGATGCCAAGCCGTTGCCTGCCGTTCAGCCCGAAGCGCCGTTGCCCTGTTGAACGTCCGAAGACGCAATCTTGTTGCAGACCGTCACGTGGCGGGGACCACAGTCGGTGACACGTCACCCGAATGCAGGCGACCCCGCTCGCCATCGGGGCGAGCGGGGTCGTGGATGACATGGGATTACGCCGCGACGACTGCCTTCGGCGTCTCGCCGATCTTGCTCGTGAGCCTGTGACTGAGCATGGGCTGCAGGCGCAGATCGGACAGGTCGTCCGAGAGCGTGGACGGCAGCACACGGCCACCTTCCAGCTTGCCCCGGTCCGAACGTCCGTTCGGGACGGTGTCGGGAACCGTGTCCGGCGTCTGCTGGACGGCGCCGATGTCGGAGGCGACGTGGTGCAGCAACTCGGACAAGGGCAGTTCTAACGCGTCACATATGGCCGCGAGGAGCTCGCTGGACGCCTCTTTGCGGCCGCGCTCCACCTCGGACAGGTACCCCAGGCTCACGCGGGCGGTCCGAGAGACCTCGCGCAGCGTGCGGCGTTGGTTGGTGCGGGCATGGCGAAGTCGATCACCGATCGCCTCGCGTAGCAGCACGGTCATCGCGCGCCTCCTTCCGGCCGGCCGTGTCCCTACGTTACCGATCGACACCGACAACGGGCACTGACTTCCGAACACGTCCGCCAAGGGCGAACGAACGCGGAGTCATCGTTTGTTCCCGGGATCGGTCACCAGCAGGTAATCCGAGAGCAGGACCAGCGCTTTCTCCACGGCGGCGGAACGGACCGCTCTGCGGTCGCCACTCACCGTGATTGTCCGCACTGTGGACACTCCAGGGCCGCTCAAGCCGATGTGGACCGTCCCCGGAGCGACTCCGTCCTGCGGATCGGGGCCGGCCACCCCGGTGAGCCCGATTCCCCAGTCCGATTTGCACCTTTTCTTGGCGCCTTCGGCCAGTTGGATCGCGACCTCGGGATGCACGGCTCCGTGCTCGTCGAGCAACCGCTGGTCCACGCCCGCGAGCTCGTGTTTGAGCTCGGTGGCGTAGACGATCAACCCACCGCGGACCACGGCACTCGCCCCCGGTGTGTCGACGATCGTCGCGCACAGCAGACCCGCGGTCAGCGACTCGGCCGTGGCGACGGTCTGGTTCTTCGCTTTGAGCAGTTCGACGACGCTGGTCACAGCACCGCCCGTCCTGCCCTTGCCTTCATCTTGAACGCGCGGATGACGTAGTCGATTCCCGTGACGATGGTGAGGACCAGCGCGACGGCCATGATCACCCACGCGATGAGCTGCAGCACGTCGTTCTGCGGGAGCACGAACAGTCCGATCGCGATGACCTGGGCCAGCGTCTTGGCCTTGCCGCCGCGGCTGGCGGGGATGACGCCGTAGCGGATCACCCAGAACCGCAGCAGCGTGATGCCGACCTCGCGCACGGCGATGGTGATCGTGATCCACCACGGCAGCACGTCGAGCATGCTCAGGCCGACCAGCGCGGACCCGGTCAGCGCCTTGTCCGCGATCGGATCCGCGATCTTGCCGAAGTCGGTGATGAGCCCGTGCTTGCGGGCGAGCGTGCCGTCGATGTGGTCGGTGAAGCTCGCGACGGCGAAGATCCCGAACGCGATGAGGCGCCACGTCGTGTCGAAGCCGCCCGCTTCGAACAGGGAGAACAGGAAGACCGGAACGAGCAGCATCCGCGCCACCGTGAGGACGTTGGCGACGTTGAGCAGCGGGACCTTCCTGGCCTCAGTCATGTCGCGATGACCTCTACGACCAGGTCCACGCCCTCGGAGTCGACCACGCGGCAGCGCACGAAGTCGCCGCGCTTGAGCCCCTCGGCCTCGAGCACGATGCACTCGCCGTCGACCTCGGGCGCCTGGTGCTCGGCCCGGCCGACGCAGTCGCTCTCGTCGTCCTCCTCGTGCTCGATCAGCACGAGGACCTCGTCGCCCACGCGGTCCTCGGCGCGCTGGCTGGTCAGCTCCTCGACGAGGTTGCCGATCCGCTGCACCCGTTCCGCGATGGTGTCCGCGTCGAGCTTGCCCTCGAGCCCCTCGGCCTCGGTGCCGTCCTCGTCGGAGTAACCGAAGATGCCGACGGCGTCGAGCCGCGCCTCCGTGAGGAACCGTTCGAGTTCCTGCAGGTCGGCTTCGGTCTCGCCGGGGAAGCCCACGATGAAGTTGCTGCGGATGCCCGCCTCGGGCGCGTGCTCGCGGATCTGCCACACGAGCTTGAGGAAGCTGTCGGTGTCGCCGAACCGGCGCATGCGGCGCAGCACGTTCTCGCTGGAGTGCTGGAACGACATGTCGAAGTAGTTCGCGACCTTGTCGGTCTTCGCGATGGCCGCGACGAGGCTCGGCTTGGTCTCGGCCGGCTGCAGGTAGCTCACCCGCACCCGCTCGACGCCGGGGATGCTCGCGAGGCGCGGCAGCAGCTGCTCCAGCGCCCCCTGCTCCCGCGGCAGGTCCTTGCCGTAGCTCGTCGAGTTCTCGCTGACGAGGAACAGCTCCTTGACGCCGTTCTCGGCGAGCCACATGGCCTCGGCCACGACCTCGTCCGGGTGCCGCGACACGAACGCGCCGCGGAAGCTCGGGATGGCGCAGAAGCTGCACCGCCGGTCACAGCCGGACGCGATCTTCAACGGCGCCACGGGGGCGTCGTCCAGCCTTCGCCGTGGCGTCTTGGTGGGCCCCCAGCCGTGGCCGGGCACCTGCACGTCGTTCTTGGCGTCCTGGCGCTTCACGGGCGTGATCGGCAGCAACGTGCGGCGATCGACCGGCACGTGCGACTCGACGGGCTTGCCGTGCAGCACGTCCTGCAGGCGCTCGGCCAGGTCGTTGTACTGGTCGAAGCCCAGGACCGCGGCCGCCTCCGGGAGGCTGTCCGCGAGCTCCTTGCCGTACCGCTCGGCCATGCACCCGACCGCGACCACCTTGGCCCCGGTGTCGGACGCGGCGAGCAGCGTGTCGACCGAGTCCTTCTTGGCCTGCTCGACGAAGCCGCACGTGTTGACGACGACGACGTCCGCGCCCTCGTCCACCAGCTCCCAGCCGCCCTCACCGAGGCGCCCGGCGAGTTCTTCGGAGTCGACCTCGTTGCGGGCACAGCCCAGGGTCAGCAGCGACACACGTCGCGGAGTGGTGGGAGAAGACACGGCGCTCAGAGTAACCGGGTCGGGCTGTCAGGCCGGAATCGTGCCCACCTCATACTTGTCGGTTGTGACCAGTGGGGTAGTCGTGCGGCGCGCCCGCACCAGTGACGTACGCGCCATGAAGGCGCTGATCGACGGGTACGCGGGCAAGGTTCTGCTGGCCAAACCGCTGGTCACGCTGTACGAGGCGGTCCAGGAGTTCTGGGTGGCCGAGGAGGACGGCGAGCTGCTCGGCGTCGGGGCCCTGCACGTGATGTGGGAGGACCTGGCCGAGATCCGATCCGTCGCGGTCTCCCCCATGGCGCTGGGCAAGGGCGTCGGCCACCGGATCGTGGCGCAGCTCATCGCGACGGCGAAGGAGCTGCAGCTCGCGCGGATCTTCGTGCTGACGTTCGAGACCAAGTTCTTCACCAAGCACGGCTTCATCGAGATCGAGGGCACACCGGTGAGCCCCGAGGTCTACGAGGAGATCATGCGATCGGTGGACGAGGGCGTCGCCGAGTTCCTCGACCTGAGCTACGTGAAGCCGAACACGCTCGGCAACAGCCGGATGCTCCTGGAGCTCTAACTCTTCGAGTGATTACTCGAAGAGTCTTGACTCGACTAACGGGCAGGGCCAAGATCTGGGGCGTGCCCGAATCGCTGACCGTCGACGAGCTCGCTGCCCGGATCGGCCTGCCCAGCAGCACCATTCGCATGTACCAGACGAAGGGTGTGCTGCACGCGCCGAGACGGCAGGGTCGCGTGGCGTACTACGACGCCTCGCACGTCGAGCGGTTGACGTTGGTGCAGCGGTTGCAGCAGCGGGGGTTCTCGCTGCCGGCGATCGCCGAGCTGATCACGGCACGCGAGAAGGGCGAGTCGGTCGCCGCGGTCCTCGGCTTCAGCGAGGCCGAGGGGCCCGACGACTGGGTTCGGATCAAGGTGCGCGACATCAAGCACCTGATTCCGACCGGAGACGTCCAACCGCGACTCCTCCTCCGGGCTATGCGGTTGGGCTTGGTGCGGTGGAAGTACGGCTGGCCGCACACGCGTCGCTGGGCACTCGAAGCGGGCGGCAGGCTTGCCGGCCTCAGGGTGCCCAGCGATGACGTCATGGACAGCTTCACGCGCCTGCGCACGGCGACCGACGCGGTGGCGGCGGACTTCGTGCGGTTGTTCGAACGGCAGTTCTGGCCTGAGCTCGCACGCAAGGCCGGTGACGAGAACCAGCTCGAGAACGTGCGGGCGTTGCTGGTCGAGCTGACGTACACGGCGGAGACCGCGGTGGTGGGGACGCTGCGGGAGTCGATCCGGGACGCGGCCGAGGAGTTCGCGTCGCGGCACGGGTTGCTGCCCAGCGACGACTACCAGCCGGCGTGGGCGGAGCAGCCGTTGCCGCCGATCGCCGAGAACCTCATGGATCCGGCGGGAGATCTGCCGAGCGAGCAGGAGATCGAGTGCTTCCTGGCGAGGGGGGACGAGGATGAGCCTGGTCGCTGATCCCGCCTGGCACGCGCAGGTGAGGGACGAAGGCCTTGTCGTGTACGCGGGAGCCGATCTCGCGTACCTGATGCCAGACCTGCCCAGGGCGGTGGCCGTGGCGCTGGCAGGACTGTTCGAGCCAGTTTTGAGGGGAGTGGCTCGAACGGTCGACGAGAGCCGGTTGGGGGAACCGGTTCGCCGGCACGTGGCCCAGCTGAGGACCCTGGGCGCTCTCCGCCCGGCCGGGTTGCCGAACGACGACGCGAAGCCGATGGGGGTCGGCACGCGCGTCGTCGGGAAGGCACCCGCCGGGCTGGTAGAGCGGTTGCCGCACAACGAGAATCCGGACCTGCTGCTCGTCGTGCGGACGACCGGCACGCTGGTCGACCTGATCGAGGTGGCGCGCGAGACGACGGTCCCGCACCTGTTGCTGGACCTCGCGTACCACCACACCGCCGCCGTCGGGCCCTTCGTGGTGCCCGGTGCCGGCGCGTGCCTGGCGTGCCTCGCGGTGCGGGCGGGGCGGCGGTGGGGGGATCCGCCGCCTCCCCCGCTGCCGGGAGCCCTTCGGCACGACTTCCCGATTTCCCTTGCCCTGCAGGCGATTCAGAACATCCGCGGTGGCTCGCTGGCCCTGCTGGACGCGGTCGTCACCGTCAACCTCGACGAGTTCACGACGACGCGCGAGAGCGTGCTGCCCGCCGCCGACTGCGAGATCTGCCCGAAGGTCCAGTTCGGGCGCGTGTCACTTCCTTGGGGGAACCATGAACGCGACGGCAGTCCGGTTACCTGACCAGTTCTCACCGGGTGCGGCCGCCGCCAACGCCGCGACGCCCACCTGTTGCTGTTGTTGTTGCTGTTGCGCGGTTTCCTCGGTCGGCGCGGCCGTGCACATCCCGGAAGCCCTGTACCAGGACACCAAAGAGCTTCCCCGGCCGCGCAGCGCGCTCGTGCTTCCCGCCGCGATCTTCCCGTTGCTCGTCGTCGTGCTGCCGTTCGTCACGCTGGGCGCGGTCTTCGACCTGCACTGGGGCTGGTGGCTCGGGGGCTTCGCGGCCGCGCTGGGGTGGGCAGGCGCCGCCGGGTTCCTCGCCCGGTCGCCGAAGCCGTGGATGAGCCTGCTCCGGCTGCTCGGCTGGGCGGCGCTGTGGGTCGTCGAGCCGTTCGTCGTGTTGTTCGCGCTGGGACCGCTCGCCACCCTCGGCGAAGGAGCCGTGTGGGTCGTCGGCGTGCTCTACATCGGCGGTGCACTGGCATTGGGTCACTGGATCTTCCGGCACTACCGGGGGAAGCGGTGAAGACCGTCGCGGAGGCGCTGATCGAGCGCGCGGTCGGCTGGCGGCAGGGTGTGGTGTCTCAACTGCACCCGGTGCCGCACAGTCTGTCCGATGTGGACGTCGAGGGCTGGGCCGCGGTGCCCGAGCCGTTCGCCACCGGCGGTACGTCCGGTGGCACGTCGAAGGTCGCGGCGGTGGCCGAGGCACTGGAACGGCACGCGGCCGCACGGGCGCCGCTGGAGATCGCCACGGACGGCGAGTGCTGGCCGTTGGAACACTTCAGCCTGCACACGGTCGAGCAGCGCGTGGCCCCGAACTACCGCTACCGCAAGGGATACGTCGACACACCGTACACACGGGCGTGGACGTTGCCCGGCAACGAACCGATCCGCGTGCCCGCCGGTCTCGTCGGCCTGGACGCCTCGTACGGGCTGCCCGCGACGTCGTCGGGGCTCGCGGCCGGTCCGTCGACGACCAGCGCGTTGCTGCGAGCGTTGCAGGAACTGGTCGAGCGCGACGCGTTCACCACGACCTGGCTGCATTCCCTCGCACCGCAACGGTTCGACGCCGACCTGCCGCACGGCGCGATGGCGTTCGACCTCACACCCGCCTACAGCCCGCACCCGGTGGTCGCCGTCGCGGGCTCGCTGCCGATCGCGGGCAAACCTCGGCCGACGCTGGGACTCGCCTGCCGCGCGACCGTGGCGGAAGCGGTGCGGAAGGCCTACGAGGAGTGGATCCAGGGCACGGTGTTCATCGAGGTCTGGCTGGCGCGCAACGGCGACCAGCCGATCGACGAGGTCACCGACTTCGACGAGCACGCCGTCTACTACGCCACGCACCCGTCGAAGTGGGACGCGCTGCCGTGGTTCGGCGGCTTCGAGACGGACCCGCCGCGCGACGCCGAAGCCCGTGGCACCAGCGGGGAACTGACCGAACTCGTGCACGCCCTCGACCGCGCGGACATCCGCCTCGCCTACCGCGAGCTCACCACGCCGGAGCTGTCGGCCGTCGGACTGCACTGCGTCCGCGTCCTGTCCCCCGACCTCGCGCCGCTGCACTCGGACCACCGCTGGCCGCACCTCGGCGGGCGGGCCCGTGAGCTCGGCCGGCGCTACCCGCACGCCTCGCCGGGCGTGTTCCCCAATCCCGCACCGCATCCGCTGGGGTGACGCCGATGTTCGACGACTTCTGGGCCGCGAGCCGGTTCTCACCGCTGCACCAGCGCAGGCTCGGCGACCGGCTGCGCGACTTCCGGCCGCAGCCGGCGTTGATCGACCCGCTCGAACTGCCGTCACCGCCCGTTCCGCTGCCCCGTCCGCACGACCGGTTGCAGAAGCTGTTCCAGGCGCGCAGAAGCACGCGGGAGTTCGCGCCGAAACCGTTGACGGACAAGCAGCTCGGCACCGTCCTGGGCGCACTGTCGGACAACAGCGTCCCGTCCGCGGGTGGGTTGCATCCGTTGCGCTGCTACGCGTTCTACGACGGCCGCGCGGTCCGCTACGACATCGCACGCCACGCGTTGCAGGACATCGGCCCGGCACCGGAGAACCTGGCCGAGATCCTCGGCACGCCCGAGGTGCCCCCGCTGACGATCGTCCTGGTGTTAACGGACAAAGACTCGTTCGAGAAGTACGGCGAACGCGCGGGACGCTTCGGCTTGATCGAAGCAGGTGCCGCGGCGCAGACCATCTGCCTCCGTTTGGCGGAGCAGAAACTGGGCGGCCATCTGCTCGGCGGAGTAGCGGACAACGAAATGCTGCACTCCCTGGGACTGCCCCGCGAACTCCGCGTGGCCACCGCGATCGCGTGCGGACACATGATCACCTGACGTTCATCAGATCGTGTCTACCGAGGACAGTCGATCACCCGCTACAACTTGGCGAGACCCTGCTCACACTCCGAGGAGCTCGCCATGTCGACGAAGACCCTGCGCTCCGCCTTCGTGGGTGTCGCCGCCTCCATCGCCCTGATCTTCACGAGTGCCCCCGCGCACGCCGTGGACATCGTCGCGGTGACCGACGACTACCTGTTCTCGAAGACCATCAGCCAGTTCACAACATTGCGCGCGCAGCAGCCCTACGCGGGCCAGCTCGACTGGTCGTCCGACGGCTGTTCGTACTCGCCGGACAACCCCTTCGGCTTCAAGTTCCTGCCGACCTGCGAGCGTCACGACTTCGGCTACCGCAACTACAAGCGGCAGGGCCGGTGGAACGAGACGAACCGCCTGCGCATCGACAACAACTTCAAGTCCGACATGTACAAGCAGTGCGGCAGCAACTGGGCGTGCAAGCGCACCGCTGACCTGTACTACGCCGCGGTGCGCGAGTTCGGTGGCAGCGCGAGCTCCACGGCCACGAGCATCCAGAAGGCCGGCCTGAAGTAGTCACCGGGTCGCGAACGACCGCCTTGATCTCGCCGGACGCGACAAGGCGGTCCTTCGGGCGGGTGGCTTCCGAACAGGTTGACAGCACACGCGATCATTCGTTCATGCCAGGAGTCATGAGCGCTTTGGTCACCGCCAGCGCAGCCATCTTCGGCGTGTTGGTCGGAGCAGGCCTCCAGTTCTTCCAGGCCAGACGCATTCACCTGTGGCAGCAACAGACAGCCGATCGCACCGAACTGCGCACGGCCGGCGCCGACTACCTGACGGCGACGTTGCAGCTGGCCCAGTTCCTGACGCGGGCCGGGCAACAGCGGATCTCGTCGGGCGCGGAACCGGACGTCGACGAGATCCACGACCTCGTACGACTGGTGACCGAGGCCAGGACCCAGCTGGACCTGGTGGGCGGTGAAGCCGTGTTCGCGGCGACCAAGCGCTACCACTGGGAGCTGGTCGACATCGCGGCCGCCGTGGAGAAGGGACAACCGACGACCGACAGCAACGTCGGCGTCATGACCGCTGATCTCCGGCGTGCCCTGATGAACCAGATCCGCAAGGACCTGGGACGGCCACCGGTCCTCCAGCGTTGGCCTGACCGGGGCGAGAAGACTCCCCTGCACTAGTCCTCGTCGTCGGCGGGGCCGCCTCCGCGCATCAGGTAGACCGTGTTCTCGAGCTCGTCCGGCTTGATCAGCACCTCGCGCGCCTTCGAGCCCTCGGACGGTCCGACCACGCCACGGGTCTCCAGCAGGTCCATGAGGCGCCCCGCCTTCGCGAACCCGACGCGCAGCTTGCGTTGCAGCATCGACGTCGAGCCGAACTGCGACGTCACGATCAGCTCGGTCGCCTGCACCAGAAGTTCCAGGTCGTCGCCGATGTCGGCGTCGACCTCCTTCTTCTCCGCGGCCTTCTGCGCCGTGACGCCGTCGGTGTACTCGGGCTGCGCCTGGTTCTTGGTGAACTCGACGATCGACGAGATCTCCTCGTCGCCCACGAACGCGCCCTGGATGCGCACCGGCTTCGAGGCGCCCATCGGCAGGTACAGGGCGTCGCCCATGCCGATCAGCTTCTCGGCGCCCGGCTGGTCCAGGATGACCCGCGAGTCCGTCAGGGACGACGTCGCGAACGCCAGGCGCGACGGGACGTTCGTCTTGATCAGGCCGGTGACGACGTCGACGGACGGCCGCTGCGTCGCCAGGACGAGGTGGATGCCGGCCGCACGGGCCTTCTGCGTGATGCGGACGATGGCGTCTTCCACGTCACGAGGTGCGGTCATCATCAGGTCGGCGAGCTCGTCGACGATCGCCATGATGTACGGGTACGGCCGGTAGACGCGCTCGGAGCCGGGCGGCGCGGTGATCTCGCCGGACTTCACCTTGCGGTTGAAGTCGTCGACGTGCCGCACCCGGTTGACCTGCATGTCCTGGTAGCGCTGCTCCATCTCCTCCACGAGCCACGCCAGCGCGGCCGCCGCCTTCTTCGGCTGCGTGATGATCGGCGTGATCAGGTGCGGGATGCCCTCGTACGGCGTCAGCTCGACCATCTTCGGGTCGATCAGGATCATCCGGACCTCGTCGGGCGTCGCCCTTGCCAGCAACGAGACCAGCATCGAGTTCACGAACGACGACTTACCGGAACCCGTCGAGCCCGCCACGAGCAAGTGCGGCATCTTCGTCAGGTTCGCGGTGACCATGTGGCCCTCGATGTCCTTGCCGAGGCCGATCACCATCGGGTGCGTGTCCTTGACCGTGGACGACGCGCGCAGCACGTCGCCCAGCCGCACCATCTCGCGGTCGCTGTTCGGGACCTCGATGCCCACGGCGGACTTGCCGGGGATCGGCGCCAGCAGGCGGACGTTGTCGGTCGCCACGGCGTACGCGATGTTCTTGGTCAGCGCGGTGATCTTCTCGACCTTCACGCCGGGGCCGAGCTCGACCTCGTAGCGCGTGACCGTCGGGCCGCGGGTGAAGCCGGTGACCTGGGCGTCGATCGAGAACTGGTCCAGCACGCCGGAGATCGCCTCGATCATGAGGTCGTTCGCCTTGCTGCGGGTCTTCGGCGCGTCGCCGTCCTTGAGCACGTCCGGTGGCGGTAGCTGGTACTCGCCCTCGACGGCGCGCACGGCCATCGCCGGAGCGGCGGCCTTCTTCTCCTTGACCGGCTTCGGGGCGGGCTCGGAAGCAGGCTCGTCCAGCGGAAGCTCGGCCTGCGTCTCCTCCTCGACGGGCTCGACGGCCTGACGACGGCGGGACGGGCGGCGCAGGCGCACCGGCTTCGGTTCCTCGACCGGCTCCTCCTCGTCGGCGGGCTCGTCCGAGGACTTGGTGCCGGGGTGCAGCAGCGAGCGAATGCGTTCGGGCGCCTGGCGAATCGGCGTGTGCGTCACGACCAGCAGGCCGTAACCGAAGATCAGGAACAACAACGGCCCGGCGACCCACGGCGTCAAACCCTGCGCCAGGAACCCACCGGCCAGATAGCCCAGGGCTCCACCGGCGTCGCGGCGTTCGATCGGGTCCATCGGCAGGCCGCCGATGAGGTGGAACATGCCGAGCACGCCGATCAGCAGCAGCAACGAACCGATGATCAGCCGCGGCCGCGCGTCGGGCTTGGGATCGGTGCGCATCAGCGTGACGCCGATGCCGAGCAGCACGACCGGCACGATCACGGCCGGGAACCCGACGGAGCTGCGCACGGCGACGTCGACCCACTGCCCGACCGGTCCGCCTGCCTGCCACCACACGCCCGCGCCGGTGATGACCGCCAACGCGATCAGCAGCAGCCCCAGGCCGTCACGACGGTGTTCGGGATCGAGGTCCTTGCTACGGCTGACGGTGCGCACGAGACTGCCGACGCCACGGCCCAAAGCACCCCACACGGCACTGATGGCGCCGCCGCTCTTCTTGCGCGGTGCGGGCTTTCTGGACGCGGTGGATCGCGCCCGCGGCTTGGCTGGTGCTTTGCCGCGTGACGTGGTCTTTCTCGAAGTCCCTGTGCGCCCGGCCATGTGTACAAGGTAGTCCCTCGCGTCCCACCAGCCCCGTTAACGCCGGGAACGCGCGCGAATCCTCATGGTTCCCCGGTTCCGGCACGGTGTTGTTCCGACACGCCGTACGCTGCCCCGCGTGTCCACACCGCTTTTCTGGCGCGTGCTCATGGTGGTCGACCGGGGCCTGATCGCGCTGACTGGCAAGCTCGAGGTCTCGGGCGACATCCCGCCGGAACTTCTCGGCAAGCCGTTGCTGCTCGCCTCCAACCACATCGGCAACCTCGACCCGATGGTGCTCATCGCGGCCTGCCGCAAGATCGGCGTCAACCCGCGGTTCATGCTCGCGGGCGGTCTGCTCGACGCGCCGATCATGGGCCCGGCGCTGAAGGCGTGCGGTCACCTGCGCGTCGACCGGCGGTCGGCGAACGTGGGTGAGGCGATGCACCGGGCCGTCGCGGCGTTGCAGAAGGGCGGCGATCCGATCGCCGTCTACCCCGAGGGCAAGATCACGCTGGACCCCGGCATGTGGCCGGAGCGCGGCAAGACCGGCGTGGCCCGGATGGCGTTGGGCGGCGGCATTCCGGTGGTCCCCATCAGTCAGTGGGGCGCGCACGAGGCCGTGTACTGGGGCAACCTGAGCGTCGGCGGCTGGAAGGACCTCCTGCCGTACCTGACGTCCTGGCTGCGCGCGGTGCGCAAGCGGCCGACGTTCAAGGTCCACTTCGGCAAGCCCGTCGAGTTGACGGACCTGAACGCCGAGACGATGGGCGACGCCCGGCGCGCGCACGAGCGGATCATGACCGCGATCACCGAGGGCTTGGTGCCGTTGCGTCTCGACGAGCCGGACGTGCCGAAGTTCCACGACCCGACGCGTCCGACGACCGGCGCCTCGCCCTGGCGGCCCGCCTGATCGAGTAGCCGATCACCGTGATCAGCATGAGCACCGGCATCGGGTTGCCGCGCCACAGGCTGATCGCGAAGTCGATCACCGGGATGACCAGCGCCGCGACGAACGTGAACGCGCTCGCCGTGGGCAGTTTGACCTTCGAGTCGGCCCACGGCGTGCGCCCCCACGGTTTCGCGACGCTGAGCCACGCCTGGAACGCGATCGCGCTGATCATGAGCGCGGTGCCGACCGGCATCCACGCGGTGACGTGCCCGTTCAGCGCTTCCTGCAGGTTGTCGCTCAGGATGAAGACGCCGATGTAGAGCTGGCTGATCGTGATCACGAACTTCGCGAGCACCCACCAGTGCCGGAAATAGCCCCACGGCGTGGTCGCGCTGAGCATGAAGCCGCTGAACGCGCTGGTGTTGGCCATGATCGCGAGCACGCTGTGGTCGAGATAGCGCGCCATCCTGAACGCGTTGAGGTCGCCCGACTTCATGCCGTAGAGCACCAGTGCGAGCAACGCCACGGCCTGGCTGAGCCAGCCCACGGACGTGACGACGTGCAGCCACACCAACAGGGTCCGAGCGCGCTTCTGCATGACATGTAGCTTGCCTACGCATCAGCGCGAGCACATCAGGGATGTCCCCTATCCCAGCTCGTGCAGCCGTGCCCGCACTTCGGGAGTGAGCGGGTGGTCGTAGTCCTCGTAGATCGTCAACGCTTCCAGCAGGTGCGTCCGCGCCACGTCCGGCTGACCGGCGCTCGTCTCCCCAAGGCCGTGCAACGCCTCCGCGAGACTCTTGCGGTCGCCGAGCACGCGCAGGAACGCGACCGCGCGCCGGAACGAGTCGCGCGCCTCGACGCGTTGTCCCAGCTTCGACTGCGCCCAGCCGATGCTCACCAGCGCCATGGCCTTGCCGTGGGGAGCGTCGTGCGAGTCCATCAACTCGAACGCCGTCCGCGCCGACGCCAGCGACGCCTCGAACTGGCCCGCTGAACGCAGGTTGTCGCTCAGGAACAACCTCGTGCCGCCCTCGCCGAACCACGAACCGACCTCGGCGTGCCCGCGCAGGGCCTCGCCGAACCTTTCGACGGCGAGGTCGAACTGGCGCAGGCCGCCGTACGCCATGCCCAGGCCGGTCAGACTCCACGCGGCACCGGCGGCGTCGCCGATCTCGCGGCGGATCGCGAGCGCGCGGTCGAAGAGCTCCAGCGCGTCCGCGAATCGCTGACCGCGGAACGCCGAGAGTCCCTGGCCGTGCACCGCCCACGCACGGGCGACCTGGTTGCCGTCACGGGCGGCGGTGCGTTCGGCCACGCGGTAGGTGCGAGTCCACTCGTCCAGAGCACTCGACACGATGAAGTAGTTCCACAGCGCCACCGGGATCTGCCACGCCGCCGGCGAGTGGTGGTCCTCCGCGAGTCTCGCCACCGCCAGCAGGTTCGAGGATTCCGTGCGGCACCAGGTGAAGGCCTCGTCGTGCGAGGTGAAGTCCTGAGTGGACAGCGGCGGCAGCAGGAACGCGGGGTGGTCCGGCGGCGCGATGACGGTGCCGGCGGCGTTCGCGGTGTCGAAGTACCAGCCCAGCAGGCGCCTCACGGCCTCGGCGCGGCCGTCCGACGACTCCTCGGTGGCGCTGAGTTCCGTGGCGTACAGGCGAAGCAGGTCGTGCAGCCGGAACCGGCCGCGCGCGACCTCCTCCAGCATGTGCCCGCCCGCCAGCACGTCCACCAGCGTCCGGGCCCGGGACACCGGCATGCCCACCAGCGCCGCCACGGCGTCCAGGCTGATCTCGGCGCCCGGATGCAGGCCGATCAGCCGGAACATCCTGGCGGCGTCCGGTTTCAGCGCCAAGTACGACCACGAGAAGGCGGCGCGCACGGCCGTGTCCTCGTCGTCGCCCGTGGCCAGCACGTTCAACCTGTCGTGCTCGTCCGCGAGATCGCTCGCGAGATCGGCCAGCGTGAGATGCGGACGCGTCACGACGCGTTCGGCCGCGATCCGCACCGCCAGCGGCAGGTGCCCGCACAGTTCGACGAGCTTGGCCGCGGCGGCGGGTTCGGCGGCGACGCGGTCCGCGCCCACCGCGGACGTCAGCAGCGCCAGCCCCTCGTCGCGCGTCAGGATCGACAACGTCAGGGAGTGCGCGCCATCACGGGCGACGAGGCCGCCGAGGTGATTTCGGGACGTCACGAGCACCATCGACGTCGACCGGCCCGGCAGCAGCGGACGGACCTGCTCGGCCAGCCGCGCGTTGTCGAGCAGCACCAGAACCCGTTTGCCCGCAAGGACACTGCGGTACAGCGCGGACTTCGCGGGCAGGTCCTCCGGGATGCGTTCGGACGGCACGCCGAGGCTCTGCAGCAGCTGGTGCAACGCGGCGGCGGGCTGCACGGGCGGTGCCGACGAGTCGAACCCGCGCAGGTCGACGTGCAGCTGGCCGTCCGGGAACCGCGACGCCACCTGGTGCGCGAACCGCACGGCCAGCGCGGTCTTGCCGACGCCGCCGGTGCCGGTGATCGCGACGAGCACCGGCGCGTGGTCGTGCGGAACGACCTCGGCGAGCTTCGCGAGCTCCTTCTCCCTGCCGGTGAAGTCGCGGATCTCGTGCGGCAGCTGGACCGGCACCAGCGCGGGCGCGGCGGGTTCCGGCTGCGGGTCGTGCCGGCCGATCAGCACCTGTTCGTGCAGGTGGCGCAGCTCTGGGCCGGGTTCGATGCCCAGTTCCTCGATCAGCAGCCGGCGCAGGTCCGTGTAGACGGCGAGCGCCTCCGCCTGCCTGCCGCCGCGGAACAACGCCGACATCAGCAGGCCGTGCAGCCTCTCGCGCAACGGATGCGCGCTGACCAGCGTCGTGAGCTCCGCAGCCACTTCGGCTTCACGCCCGACCGTCAGCATCAACGCCGCACGCTGCTCCACGGCCGTGAGTCGCATTTCGGCCAGGCGCGCGCGTTCCACCGCCGCGAACGGTCCCGGCACGCCGTCCAGAGCGAGACCCCGCCACAGATCCAACGCGGCGTCGAACGCCGTGATGGCCTCGGCGGGCCTGTCCCGCAGCCGCCCGGCCTCGTCCAGATGCGCGCGGAAAACAGCGGCATCCGAACTACCGGACGGGAGCCTCAGCAAGTATCCAGCGTCCGTGGAGAGCAGCACGGAACTCGGCGCCCGCGACGCCCGGTCCGGTTCGAAGAGCCTGCGCAGCCCCGCGACGTAGGTGTGGATGCCGTTGTCGGCGCTGGCGGGTGGATCTTCGCCCCACACGGCGTCGATCAGCTCACTGCGCGACACGACGTGATTCGCGCGCAACGCGAGCACCGCGAGCACAGCTCTCTGCCGCGGCGGACCGAGCGTGAGCTCCTTGCCGTCCACCGTGGCCGCGAGCGCGCCCAGCAAGCTGACGCGCAACTCGTTCTGCACCCTGTGTCTCACTTCGTCGCTGTCCGCGTTCAGCTAGCAACCTACCGTCAGTTTTCGTCCAGAAGCCATCCAGAAGGCGTGCAGAGAGGTTCTCCACACTTCACTCAGGTGGATTGGGCCGAAATGAGGGGCGGGGAATGAACGCGGCCGAGGTCTTCGACACGCTCGGGCTGGAATACCAACGCGCTTGGTCGCACCAGCCCGCACTGCACGGCACTCTCGCCTGGTTCGCCGCGACCCAGCCCTCCGGCTCGCGCGTGCTGGACATCGGCTGCGGCACGGGCGTTCCCGTGGCGCGGACGCTGGCCAAGGCGGGCATGAGGGTCACCGGTCTCGACGTCTCCCCGGTGATGGTCGACATCGCGACCACCCAGGTCCCCGACGCCACGTTCCACAAGATCGACATTCGCGACTTCGAGTCACCTCCCGGTTCGTGGGACGTCATATGCGCCGTCTTCTCGCTGCTGCAGATGACCCAGGCCGAGATCATCCAGACCCTCGGCCGCATCTCGACCTGGCTGCGACCCGGCGGCCACTTCTTCCTCGCCACCGTCGCGGTCGACGTCGAACAGGTGACCCTGCCCTGGATGGGCCAGGAGATCGAGGTGTCGTCGTTCTCCGAGGAGAACTTCGAGGCGCACCTGGGCGAGGTCGGCCTGCGGGTCGTGCGGCGGAGCCGGCCGGTCTTCACCCCGTCCTACCCCGGTGCCATGCCCGAGGAGTCGCTGCACCTGGTGTGCCAGCGCCCTTAGTTTCCGGCGATGTCCTGAACGACGTCCCAGAAATCACCTGACGCACGGGCGAACAGAGCCTTGCGAACCGCACGCGCGTGCGCCGGTCGGGCAGCGGCGAGGGCGTGCCGGCCCTCATCGGTGGCGATGACCAGCACGCGCCTGCCCGCGCCGTCCTCGCGCCGCAAGAGCCCCCGCTCGGCCATCCTGGAGAGCTGACGCGAGAGGCGGGGACGCTTCCAGTCCAGCATCTCGCCGAGGTCCTGCTGGGGCATGCGCCCGTCGCCGTTCTCGATCACCCGGGAGAGCACCGCGAAGTCGGCCGCGGACAGCCCCGCCGCACCCTGGATCTCCTGCGCGACCGCGGCGAGCACCGCGTCGTTCGCTCGTTTCCAGGCGATCCACCGCGCCATCTCGGCGTCGCTCAGGTGCGTCATGCCCCTCACACTACCTTCGAGTTGCCATGTAAACACACGCGGGCGCATGCTGTTTACATGACAACTCAGGTTCTGATCACCGGCGGCTCCGCGGGCATCGGGCTCGGCCTGGCCCGACGGCACCTCGCCGCCGGACACCGCGTCCTCGTCACCGGCCGCACCCCGGCCCGTCTCGCCGCGGCGGCCGACCTGCTGCCCGGCGCAGAGACGTTCGTGAACGACATCGCCACCCCCGAGGGCCGGCTGCTCCTCGCCGAGCACGTCCGGCGGACCATGCCGGACCTGGACGTGCTGATCAACAACGCCGGCGTCCAGCGACGGGTGGGCATCGCGGAGGACAGGTCCACCTGGGCCGAGGCGCAGGAGGAGATCGACATCCTGTTCGCCGCACCCGTCCACCTGGGACGGCTGCTCGTCCCGCTCATGCTCGCCCACGGCAGGCCCAGCACGCTGATCAACGTCACCTCGGGCGGCGCGTTCGTCCCACAGTCGTTCGCGCCGCTCTACAGCGCGTCCAAAGCCGCGCTGCACAGCTACACCGTCACCCTGCGCCGCGCCCTGGAGTCCACCCCGATCCGGGTGGTGGAACTGATCCCACCGGCCGTGGCGACGGAACTCGCCGGGCCGGGCCAGGCACACGGCGCCGACCTGGACGAGTTCTGCGACACCGTCTTCCCACTGCTGGACGGCTCCCGCGCCGAGGTCGGTTTCGGTCCGACCGCCGCCCTAGTCCAGTAGCGCCAGCATGCTCTTCGTGGCGCGCTCCGCGGCTTCCGGCGTGCGCCTGCCGAGGCCGCACGACGTCGCGATGTCCACAGGCCGTCCCAGCGCTTCCTCCACGAGCCCACGCACGACCAGTTGGTCCTCATAGGACTGTTCCTCGTGCGCGATGCCCGCGATGACCCGCACACACGGCACGAGCTTGCGCAACGGCGCGTAGAACTCCGGCTTGGTCGTCGGCGGCACGTCCCCGCCGGACATCGGCAGGTGCACGAACTCCAGCGTCCGCCCCTCAGGCCAGCGCCGCACCAGCGCGTTCGCGAGCAGCACCAACGGACCGGTGTCCTTCAGCTGCTTCAACGCCTTGTGCCCCATGTCGCCGAGACACAGGTGCACGCCGAACCGGCTGCCCTCGGGCGCCGACCGGACCTGCGCCGTCACGAACCGCGCCATCGTGTCGGCCATCAACGGCCGCAGCGGCGCGGGTGCCGACAGGACCGCGATCAACGCGGCCGGCACCTCCAGCTGGAAGACAACGTTGTCGGAGGCCGCACGGATGCGCGACAACTCTTCGGCCACCGCCCGCAGGAACGTCCGGCCGTGCCGGATCACCCCGGTGGGCCCGAAGGTGAACAACGCCAGGTCCAGGTAGCCGGGCACACCGACCTGCAACGGCAGCGCCGCCCCGAGTTCGCCGAGCACCTCCAGCTCTTCGAGAGCGTGCTCGGCGAACCGCAGCGGGACGTCCTCCGGCCGCAGCCGGGCGTGCAGCGGCACCTTCAACCGGTCGACGTCGTCGTAGTCCGTCCAGTCGCCGCTGCGCACGGTCACGACCTGCGGCAACCGCTTCAGCTCCTTGACCACCGGCACGAACCACTGCGACCGCGGCCCGGTCTCCCCACCGTGGACCCGGTCGAGGTGCTCGGCGATCTCGTCGAGTTCCCACGACAGGGCGGCCTTGGCGGTGGCGAACTGCGGCATGGTGCCGACGAAGTGGAGCTTGCGCATGATCGCCACAAGGCCACCGGCCGCGTGCGTTATTCCATGCGGCGTCTCAATTGTGGCGCCGGCCGCGCTAGCGCGCGAACCCGCGAAGCTCGACGGGCACCACACCTGCGTGCACGTCGCCGTCCCGCACGGTCCACGCGGTCGCCTGCTGCCGCTCGTCGGTCAGCAGGAAGAACCCGACCGGCTGGTCTCCGTCGGAATCCACCAGCCGCGCCAGTTCGGCGACCTGCGCGCGCAGCCAGTCGACGGACTGCTCACGGATGTCGCCGCCGTAGAACACGAAGAGCGTCGAGTTGAACGGCCGCGATGGAATCGCCCAGCCGGCGGAGTACAGGTCGTGATGGTGCGCGGCCAGCACCTGCTCGACCACTTCACGCTGTCCGTGCACGAACTCGATCCAGCCGCGCACGCCGACGTACATCCCCATCAGTGCTGCTCGGCCAGCGCCCGGCCGATGAAGTGCGCCGACAGCAGGGCGAAGATGTAGGCCTGCAGGACCTGCACCAGCGCCTCCAGGAAGAACAGCGCGATGGCGAGCGCGAAGCCCAGCACCGACACCGGCTTGAGGTAGATCGGCGCGTTGAACAGCAGGAACTCGCTGCCGATCGTGAACACCAGGATCAGCAGGTGGCCCGCGAACATCGCCGCGAACACCCGGATCGCGAGGTTCACCGGGTCGAAGAAGAACTTGAGGATGACCTCGGTCGGGATCAGCAGGCCCCACAGCACGGGCTTCGGCACGCCGGGAATGATGAACTGGTTGCGCAGATAGCCCCTGAGCCCGAACTTCCTGATGCCCACGTAGTGGTAGAGCGGGAAGATGATCAGCAGCGCGACGGCCGCCGGGAACCCGCTGTGCGTGAACGTCGGGAACTGGATGAACGGAATCAACCCGTAGAGGTTGTTCACGAGCACGAAGCAGAAGATGCTGACGATCAGCGGCACGTACGGTGCGAATTCCTTCGCGCCTATCTGCTCACGCGCGATGGTGTTGCGGCCGAAGTCGTAGACCGACTCGGCGGCGAACTGCCAGCGCGACGGGATCAGCTTCATGCTCCTGGTGGTGACCAGGAAGAACGTCAGGATGATCGCCACCGACAGGACCAGCAGCGCCTGCGGCTTGGTGACGGAGAAGTCGAACGGCAGGCCCAGCGGCTCGTGCCAGGTGAAAATCGGTGGAAGAAGAATGTCTTCTTTGCCCGGAGGGCTGAAGACGTCATTACCGGCCATAGGGCGAACCCCCTCGTCCATGGTCTGGGACCAGACCTTATCGGACGAGGGGGACGCAGATCACAGCAGGGTCACGTTCACACCGGAATGACCGTGGGAACGATCATCGGACGGCGACGGTAGGTCTCCGCCACCCAACGGCCCACAACGCGTCGCACGGCCTGAGCGACCCGGTGCGTGTCGGCGATGCCCTCGGCCTCGGTGCGCGCCAGCTCCATCTCCACGAGCGGCACGACGGCCTCCAACGCCTTGGGGTCGTCGGAGAAGCCGCGGCCGGAGATCGTCGGCGCCGTCACGGCCCGCCCGGTCGTCTGGTCGATGGCGACCGAGATCGAGATGAAGCCGCCCTCGCCCAGCACCAGCCGGTCGGACAGCGTCGACTCGCCGACGTCACCCACGGACAGGCCGTCGACGTACACGTGGCCGACGACGACACGGCCGGACACCGCCGCCTTGCCGTCGATCAGGTCCACGACGACGCCGTCTTCGGCGATCACGACGTGGTCCTCGGCGACGCCCGTGGCGACCGCGAGAGCCGCGTTCGCGCGGAGGTGGCGCCACTCGCCGTGCACCGGCATCACGTTGGACGGCCGCACGGCGTTGTAGAGGAACAGGAGTTCGCCGGCCGGTGAGTGGCCGGAGACGTGCACCTTGGCGTTGCCCTGGTGCACGACGGTCGCGCCGAGCTTGGCAAGGCCGTTGACGACGTTGAAGACCGCGTTCTCGTTGCCGGGGATCAGCGACGACGCGAGGATCACCGTGTCGCCCTCGCGGATCGAGATCTGGCGGTGGTCGCCGCGGGCCATGCGCGACAGCGCCGACAGCGGCTCGCCCTGCGATCCGGTGGAGACGAAGATGACCTCGTCCTCCTCCATCCGCATCGCGACGTCGAGGTCGACGAACAGACCGTCGGGCACGTTCAGGAAGCCCAGGTCGGACGCGATGCCCATGTTGCGGACCATCGACCGGCCGACGAACGCGATCTTGCGCTTGTACTGCACGGCGACGTCCAGCACCTGCTGGACGCGGTGCACGTGCGAGGCGAAGCAGGCCACGATGACCCGCTGGTCCGCCTTGCGGATCACGTTCTCCAGCACGGGGCCGATCTCGCGCTCGGGCACCACGAAGCCGGGCACCTCGGCGTTGGTCGAGTCGACCAGGAAGAGGTCGACGCCCTCGTCGCCGAGACGCGAGAAGCCCGCCAGGTCGGTCAGTCGACCGTCCAAGGGCAGCTGGTCGAGCTTGATGTCACCGGTGTGCAGGACGAGCCCCGCGGCGGTGCGGATGGCCACGGCCAGCGCGTCCGGGATGGAGTGGTTGACGGCGAAGAACTCGAGCTCGAACGGCCCGTACGAGCGCCGCTCCCCCTCCTTGACCTCCACGAGCCGCGGGGTCTGGCGGTGCTCACGGCACTTGGCGGCGAGCAGCGCCAGCGTGAAGCGGGAACCGACGACCTGCACGTCGGGACGCAGCTTCAGCAGGAACGGGACCGCGCCGATGTGGTCCTCGTGGCCGTGCGTCAGGACGACGGCATCGATGTCGTCGAGCCGGTCCTCGATGGCGCGGAAGTCGGGCAGGATCAGGTCCACGCCCGGTTGGTCGTCTTCGGGGAAAAGAACGCCGCAGTCGACCACGAGCAGCCTTCCGGCATGCTCGAAGACGGTCATGTTGCGGCCGATCTCGCCAATTCCGCCGAGTGCGACGACGCGGAGGCCGCCTTCCGGCAGTGCGGGCGGTAGTTCGGTCGATTGGGTCACGCGTTGACTCCCAGTTCGGCCGCGATGGCCTCGATGTCCTCGGCTGCGGCAGGCACCAGCGGCAGACGGGGCTCACCCACGTCCAGTCCGCGCAGGCGCAGCGCAGCCTTCGTGTACGTCACGCCGGGAACCCGGCGGAATGGTCGCAGCAACGGCAGCAGCGACTCGTGGATTTCTTTTGCCCGGACCACGTTTCCGGATTCATACGCATCAATGAGATCCCGCAGGCGATCCGCCGCGAGGTGGCCGATGACACTCACGAACCCGACGGCGCCCACGGACAGCCACGGCAGGTTCAGCGGGTCGTCGCCCGAGTAGTAGGCGAGGTCGGTGCTCGCGATCACCCTGCTGCCCGCGTACAGGTCGCCCTTGGCGTCCTTCACGGCCAGGATCCGCGGGTGTTCCGCCAGGCGCAGGAGCGTGTCGACCTCGATCGGCACGACCGCGCGCGGCGGGATGTCGTAGAGCATCACCGGCAGCTCGGAAGCGTCGGCGATGGCGGTGAAGTGCGCCAGCAGGCCTTCCTGCGGCGGCCTGGAGTAGTACGGCGTCACGACCAGCACGCCGTGTGCGCCGGCCTTCGCGGCCTGCTGCACCAGGTGCACGCTGTGCGCGGTGTCGTACGTGCCCGCACCGGCGACCACGGTCGCGCGGTCGCCCACTGCTTCGACGACGGCCGTGAGCAGCGCGGCCTTCTCCCGATCGGTCGTCGTCGGGCTCTCGCCGGTCGTGCCGTTCACGACCAGACCGTCGTTGCCCAGGTCCACCAGGTGTTTCGCCAGTTCCTGCGCCTTGGGGAGATCGACCTCGCCGCGCGAGTCGAAAGGCGTGACCATGGCGGTGAGAACGCGGCCGAACGGGCGGTCCGGCCCTGCGTACGGGCTTCCTGGCATGCGCAGAAACTACCCGAGTTCACACACTTCGGTTCAACGACCGCACCCGTTGCACCGCGTCGGCGTCACCGCTGTATTCCACGCGGGCCTCGTCGCGCCCGAACGCGAGCATCACGAGCTCGGACACCTCACCGGTGATCACCACTCCGTTCGCGCCCTGCTTGGCGACGATGTGCTCACCATCAGGCCGTACGAGCGTCACGCCCACGGGCGACGACTTGTACGTCATGCGCGCGGTGAACGGCAGCAGCTTCCACAGGACCTTTTCGCGACGCTCGTCGTACGGCCGCGGTTCCCAGTCGGTCTGCGCACGCCGAACGTCCTCGTGGTGCACGAAGTACTCGCCCGTGTTCATCAGGTCGTCGACCGGCTGGATCCAGAACGGCGGCGTGCGCACCAGGTCGAGGAGTTCGCTCCACGCCTTGTGCGTGTAGTCCTCCTGGACCTTCTCCGTCCACTTCGCGAAGACCGGCAGCACGATGCCGGGCGCGGTGTCCGGGCGGCGCTCGCGGATCGCGAGGTGCGCGGCCAGGTCCTTGGTCAGCCAAGTGCCGCACAGCGTCGGCGCGTCCGGGCCGAGCTCGGTCATCAGGTCGACGAGCGCTTTGCGTTCGTCACGGGCGAGGCTCACGTCCCCATTGCACCACAGCCGGCGATCAGGCCTCGTTCGGCTTGTAGCAGCTCTTGAAACCGTCGGGCTTGGACGAGTTGTCGGCCAGCAGCTTGACCACCTGGTCGCGCTTCAGGTTCTCGGGGTAACCGGGCCAGTCCGGTTCCTGCCCGTTGACGTGCAGCTCGTCCAGCCAGTAGCCGGACTGCCCGGAGGTCTTGGCCATCTCGAGGTCGCAGCCCTTCACGCGCACCATCACCTCGATGGTCTTCTCCGAGGACTTGATCGTGCGCTTGCCGACCTTCTTGACCTTCTTCGCGGTCTCCGTGCTGGGCTCGCCGGGGTTGCTGAACCCGGCGGCCTTGAGCTCGGCGACGAACTTGTCCTCGTTGCTGGCGCACGCGCTGAGAGCGGCGACGCCACCGAGGACCAACAAGGCGGAGATGATCCGTCTTTTCACGTTCAGTTGTCCTTCTTCGCGCTGATCGAGCCGTCGAGTTTGGTGCTGTCCTTGGCACTGGCAAGGCACCAGATCTTGCGCTCGGCGTTGCCGCTCTTGTCCTTGGTCCACGAGCTCTCACTCGGGACGAGCGTGGTCAGCTTGAGCTTCGATCCGTCCTTGACCCACTGCGAGTTCAGCGTCATCTCGCAGCGTGCCACGCCGAGGCTCTTCAAGGAGTCGACTCCGGGATATGCGGCGTCGGGAAGGTTCGACTGGACGGGCAGCGTGTCGATCACGTCGAACACCTCGAAGTCGTGCGGCTTGTCGCACTCCTCGCGGCTGTCGGAGTTGAGCAGCTTGGCCGGGGCGACCTCGCCCATGCCGCACGTGTTCTCGTAGAGACCGAACACCGGGATCTCGGCGCCCTCGCCGTACGTGAGCGCTGCGCTGGCGCCGCTCGCACCAGGCGTCGTGAACGCCTTGTGCACGTAGATGCCACCCGTGAACGCCGCCGCCGCGATGACGACCGCGCCGACCAACGCGAAGATGCGGTTGCGCTTCTTCTTCGCCGGGTCCACGGCGGGCGCCTGCTGGTACTGCTGGGTCTGCACCGGCGCGATCCCGGTGGGCGGCGTCGGCTGGTTGCCGATGCTGGAGAGCATCGCGCGTGCCTGTGGGCCGGACAGCCGGGCGTTCGGGTCCGCGATCAGCAGACCGGTGATGACGGCGCTCAGCACACCCGTCGCACGGGTCAGCCGCGGCGTCTCGCTCATGATCGCGTGCAGCGTCGAGGCCGTGGAGGAGCGCTCGAACGGGCTCCAGCCCTCGACGGCGTAGCAGAGGGTCGCGCCCAGGGCCCACAGGTCGGACGCCGGGCCGGCCTCGTGACCGTGGATGCGTTCCGGCGCCATGTACGCGGGCGAGCCGATGAGGCTGCCGCTGGTGGTCAGGCGCGGGTCGTCGACGGCCTGGGCGATGCCGAAGTCGGTGAGCTTGAGCTTGCCGTCCGGGCGCACCATCAGGTTGCCTGGCTTCACGTCGCGGTGCACGATCCCGGACTGGTGCGCGGTCTCGAGCGCCGACAACGCCTGCAACGCGATCGACACGACCTGGTTCTGCGGCATCGGTCCGTGCGTGCTGATCAACGTCGACAGCGTCGCCGCGTCGACCAGCTCCATGATGATGTAGGTCAGGCCGTTCTCGTTGATCGCGTCGTAGACGGTCACGACAGCGGGGTCGTTGAGCTTGCCGGCGGTGCGCGCCTCACGCAGAGCGCGCTCTTCGAGCACACGGCGTTCCTCGTGCGCGATGCCGTCCGGCAGGTGCAGTTCCTTGATCGCGACGAAGCGTCCGATGTGACGGTCCTGGGCGCGCCAGACGATGCCCATGCCGCCACGACCGAGCTCCGCGATCAGGGCGTACCTGCCCGCGATGACGCGTGGTTCGACAGCCTGTCCGTGCAACGTGCGCTCCTACAGCCTCGGAACCGGGGGCGTTGACGGTACTTCAGACCCGCCTAATGGAGGATCGGTTCCTAAGCTTCCGGCGCTACAACCAGTTCGTGACCTGCGGCACGCAAGGCGAGCACCGCACGTCCCAGATCTGTGTGCTTCACCAACAGGTGGTCCGTGTCGTAAGTGGACAACGCGAACAGCGAGACGCCCGCCGCCGCCAGTTCACCCGCCAGAGCAGCCATGATGCCGGTGAGCGTGAACTCCAGCGGCCCGCGCACGGTGAGCAGCCGCCAGCCCTTCTCCGTCGTGTCACCGTCCACAGCGAACGAAGCCGGCGCGATGATCGACAACTCGGCCGGGGTCCTGGTCACGGACACCAGGACGTCGGTGAGGTCGAGCAGCCCGGCGGGGACGGGAGCGTCCGCTGCCAGGCGGGTGACCGCGTATTCGCCGGGCCGGACGTCCACGATGAGCCGCTTCATGGCTGTCAGCCTTCAACCACCAGCGGGCTGGAGGCAACTTCTGTGCCGTCCGGGAGTGTCGAGATGACGAAGTCCGCGAACGCGTTCGGCGCGGCCTTGGTCAGTTCGCGCAGGCAGGCGATGGCGAGCTCGCGCAGTTCGACGTTGATGTGTTCAGTGGCGCGCATCGCGATGAAGTGCCGCCACGAGCGGTAGTTGCCCGTCACGACGATCTCGGTGCCGGTGGCGTTGGGCAGCACGGACCGTGCGATCTGCCGCGCGCGTCGGCCGTTCACGGTCTTCTCCAGGCTCTGCACCAGGTCCTCGTACGCCTTGAGGCTCGCCTCGGTCGCGGCGACGAACCGCGCGTGCAGCTCGGGGTCCTTCGCGATCAGGTCCGGCTCCACGACGTCGGTCGGGTCGGTGCGCTGGGAGAGCTGCGAGTACGAGAAGTGCCGGTGGCGGATCAGCTCGTGGGTGAGCGAGCGGGACAGCTCGGTCAGGTAGAGCGATGCGCTGCCGTGCTCGAACGCGGCGAGGTGCCCGACGTCGAGCAGGTGGTGCAGGAACGTCGCGTTGGTGTTCGTCATGGGGTTCGAGCGGTCCCACGACTGGTAGCAGGCGCGGCCGGCGAACTCGACGAGCGCGGCGCCGCCGTCCGCGTCGGTCGTCCACGGCACGTCGTCGGGTGGGATGAACTCGGTCCTGGCCACCAAACGCACTCTCGGCATGGGCCGAGGTTAGCCCTGACATCACGTGGTGGTTGCACGATGTCGCAAGTGACGTCATAGTGGTGTCATGGATCTGTCGCCGTACATCGCGTCACTGCGCGAGGACCTGGCGACGGCCGCATCAGCGGGGGACGAGAACACCCGTCGAACGGCCGCCGCGTTGTCCGCAGCGCTCGAGCCAGCCGCGCGACTGGCAATCATGAACGCACTGTCCGACCTGGCCGCGGAGGTCACCGCCTCCCTGGACGGCCAGGTCGTGGACGTCCGGCTGGCAGGCCGTGACGTCCAGGTGGTCGTCACCGGCTCCGCCGAACCGGAGCCGGAACCGGCCCCGAGTCACGAGGTGCCGAACTTTGGCGCAGGTGACGCCACGGGTGACATCAGCCGCATCACCCTGCGCATGATCAACGAGCTCAAGTCGAAGGCCGAGGCCGCCGCGTCGGCTCAGGGCGTGTCGCTGAACTCGTTCATCCAGCAGGCCGTGGGTGGCGCGGTGCACGGCAAGCACAAGCATCACGGACACAAGGGGTGGAGCGGAAACGCCGGCCAGGGCTCGCGCGTCCGCGGATGGGTGCAGGGGTGAGCGGGATGACCGAACCGACTTCAGAACCGACCGAGCCGACAGCCGAACCGACGGCGGAAGCGGCCTCCGAACCGGCGGAGCCCGCCGGCGTGGTGCGCCAGCAGAGCTTCGAGTTCGCGGGCGTCGCCGAGATCGACATCTCGCTGCTCAGCGGCCGGGTGCAGGTGCAGCTCGTCGACGGGCCCGGTGTGCACGTCGAGGTGCGGCACGACCCGAACGCGGGCAACTCGTGGACCGAGGGCCTGTCGAGCGTGCTGAGCTGGGTCAGCGGGCAGTTCGGCGCTGACAAGGCGACTCCCCCGTCGGGTCCGGAGGAGGCCGTGCGCGACGCACGCGTCGAGTTGCTGGGCAACCGTTTGCGCATCGAGTCGTCCAAGGCGCTGCCGTTGCGTGCCGTGCCGCTCTCCGTGGTCGTGACGGCTCCCGTGGGGTCGCACGTGTCGTCACGGACAGGTGCGGCTGACGTCATCGTGACGGGCGGTGCGGGTCGTCTCGACCTGAACACCGGCACGGGCAGCGTGTCCGCGGACCGGGCGACCGGCGAGGCCAAGGTGAACTCGGGCGCCGGCACCGTGCGCCTGGGCACGATGCTCTCGTCGCTGAAGGCCAAGACGGGCAGCGGTGACGTCGAGGTGTCGTCGATCGGCGGCACGACCACGCTGATCACCGGGACCGGCGACGTGTGGCTGGGCGCCGTGCAGGGCAACGTCCAGGTCCGCACCGGCAGCGGCGATCTGACCGTGGCCGACGCGGCCTCCGGCGAGATCCAGCTCGGCACCGGCTCCGGCCACATCCGGGTCGGCATCCGGCAGGGCACGCTGGCCCGCATCGACCTGGTGTCCACGTCCGGCAACGCCCGCAGCGACTTCGACGTCTCGTCGGCGCCGTTGGGTGACGCCACTTTGTTGGTCACGGGCCGCACGGGCAGCGGCAACGCTCTGGTGACCGCCGCTTCGAGCTGACCGGGGGGTCGGGTAAGGCCCGGACGACGTCCCTACGGCTCCTGGAACGGTTTGGAGCCGCCGGGGACGTCGTCCGGGAAGAGCGGGCAGCGGATCTCGCCGGTCAGGAACTTCCTGGTGAAACCCGAGAAGTTCCCGTCGTACGACCAGCTCTGCCGCATGTCCGTGATCACCACGGTCCACTCGTCCGGCTCGCCCTTGGTGTACCAGAGGCAGTGGTCGCCGTTGACGGTCATGCCCCAGGGCAGCAGACCGGGAGACTCCGGGTGCACGCGCAGGCCCGGCTGACGCCGCAACGCACGCAGCATTTTGGGCGCCAGCGACATCCAGTTCATGAAACCGGCACGTGCTGTCGGGTGCAGGATCCGGACGTAACCGCCGACGATCAGTGGCGGATAGGCCTCGGCGAGATGCACGAAATCGCTGGGCAACGCCGTGCCCGCCCGGCCTTTGACCGCGTCCCAGTCGACCGGGTCAGGCCGCCTCTCGGGCGCTCCCAGCAGATCGATCCACTCGTCAGGCGGCACCGTTCACCTCCGTGACCCTCAAGCATCGCCTGTGGCACTAGGGATTCGGTTGTACCGCAGTCCAGCGACGACCAGTGAGACGACGGCGTCGAACGCGTCCTGAATGTGAGGATTCCCCCACTCCTGGGCGTGCGCCGGGTGGTGGAACACCTGCGTCGCGTCCCACACCGCCTGCGCCGTCTTCTCGACGTCGTCGGTCACGAACTCCCGGGTTTCCACTCCGGCGCGGATGATGCGCGCGACCTGACCGACCAGGTGTTCCAGGTGGTAGTCGACGACGGCGTTGTTCTCGCCGACGAGCGTCCGGAACGTCGTGAACAGCTCCACGTCCTCGCTGTGCGAGAGCCGCTTCTTGTCGAAGAGCCTCTGCAACCAGTCCCTGAGCATCTCGGAGGCGGAGAGGCTCGGATCGAACTCCTTCTCCATCTCCTCGTGGATGGCGTCGAGCCAGCGCCGTGTCACGGCCTCCCGGAGCGCGGCCTTGGTCGCGAAGTGGCGGTAGACGCTGCCGTGGCTGACCCCGAGCGCCTTGGCGACGTCGACCACCGTCGCCTTGGCGGGGCCGTACCTGCGCAGGACCTCTTCGGTCGCCGCGAGGATCGCCTCCGAGGTCAACGCCTCCGCCACTTCATCTCACCTCTCGCTGTCCAGCATGGCCATCTGCTCGGCCGCGTACCGCGTGCCCGCAGCGGCGCCAACAGGAACAACAGCGTCGATCTCCTGCAATTCCCGCTCGGTGAACGTCACGCCGACGGCACCGATCGCCTCGTTCAGCCTCGCACGCTTGGTCGTGCCGACGAGAGGCACCACGTCTTCTCCGCGTGCCGCGACCCAGGCGATCGCGAGCTGCGCGACCGTGACGCCCTTGTTCGCCGCGATCTCGCCGAGCTTCTCGACCAGGTTCTGGTTGCGGGTCAGGTTGTCGCCCTGGAACCGGGGCGCGTAGCCGCGCCAGTCGCTCGCGTCGAGGGTGAGCGGCGTGGTGGAGATCAGGCCGCGCGAGAGCACGCCGTACGCGGTGATGCTGATGCCGAGTTCACGGGTGGTCTGCAGGATCTCCCGCTCGACGCCGCGCTCCAGCAGGCCGTACTCGATCTGCAGGTCCGCGATGGGGTGCACGGCGTGTGCACGGCGGATGGTGTCGGCGCCGACCTCGCTCAGGCCGATGTGCCGGACGCGGCCCTTGTCGATCTGCTCGGCGATGGCGCCGATGGTGTCCTCGATCGGCACGTTCGGGTCGAGCCGCGCCGGCCGGTAGATGTCGACGTGGTCGGTGCCGAGGCGTTCCAGCGAGTACGCGAGGAAGTTGGCCACGGCGACCGGCCGGGTGTCGAACCCGATGAACGCGCCGTCGGCGTCGCGCATGCCTCCGAACTTGACGCTGAGCTGCACCTCGTCGCGACGGCCCTTGATGGCCTCGGCGACGAGCATCTCGTTGTGGCCCTGGCCGTAGAAGTCACCGGTGTCGAGCAGTGTGACGCCCGCGTCGAGCGCGGTGTGGATGGTCGCGATGCTCTCGTCCCGGTCCGCCGGGCCGTAGGCGTTGGACATGCCCATGCAGCCCAGGCCGATGGCGGACACGACCGGGCCGGTGGCTCCGAGCTGACGCTTCTGCATTTCGAACCCCTTCGTCTCTGTCTGTTCCTCCACCATGCCCGATGGACTGACAGATTTCAATATCTGTCAGTCCATAGTTGTCCACTCCATTGACAAAAGAGTTTTGAACATTCAAAGTCTTTTTTGCGATGAGAGACGTGATCTATCTGGACCGGATGGAGCAGGCCGAGACCCTGCTCAAGCCGCAGCGCGTGGAGGTGCTGCGGCAGCTCGCCGCGCCGCGCTCGTGCACCGAGGTCGCCGAGGTGCTCGACCAGACGCCGCAACGCGTGCACTACCACGTGAAACAGCTGGTCAAGGCCGGTCTCGCGACCCAGGTGTCCGAGCGCAAGGTGCGTGGCGTCCAGGAGGGCCTCTATCAGGCCGTGGCGCGGTCGTACTGGTTGTCGCCGCGGCTGGTCGGCCGGATCGGCTCGCGTGACGAGCTCGTACTGGGCCACCTGGTCGACCTCGCCGAGCAGATCCAGGTCGACGTGGCGGCGTTGGACCGCTCCAGCGAACTGCCGTCCGTCGGCGTGTCCGGCGAGATCCGGGTGCGACCGGAGGAGCGGCAGCAGTTCCTGGCCGAGCTGCAGACGACGTTGCAGGACCTCTTCACCCGATACGGCGGCGCGGAAGGGGATGCGTTCCGCATCGCGCTCGCCTGCTACCCCAAAGGAGAAGACCGATGAGCACCGGAACCATCCGCGTCCGCACGTCCGCGCCCGCCGAGAGGATCTACCGGGCGTTGACGACCGCCGACGACCTGCGGGTGTGGCTGGCCGAGCACGCGCACGTGGACCTGGAGGGCGGCGAGTACGAGTTCTGGGGGCGCCACACGCCCGACGGCGAACGCGGCCGGCAGAAGCTGCTGGGCTTCGACGACAGGTCGGTGCGCTACTCGTGGTTGCTGTACGGCACCGAGTACACCCTTGAGCTCGGCGTGGAGGAGCGCGACGGCGAGACGCTGATCGCGGTGACGCAGTCCCCGTACCCGACCTGGGGCGTCGGCGACGACCAGTCGGAGGTCCTCCAGACGTTCTGGCCGCTGGCGCTGGGAAACCTGGTCGAACTCGTGGAAGGCCGGCCGGTGCTGGGGTTCTGCGACTTCACGTCGCCCGAGCAGCGGTTCGAGTTCGACATCGCCGCGACACCGGCGGCCATCATCGACGCGCTGACCGATCCCGCCGTGTTCGCACGCTGGTTCGGGGCGCGGATGGAGATCGAACCGCACGTCGGCGGCCGGTGGGCGATGGGAAGTCTCGCGGAGGAGGAGAACCCCGCGAAGGTCGTCGCACTGGACGAGGCGAACCTCGCGCTGGAGTTCCCAGGCGGGATGGTGACGTCCTGGGAGCTGAAGGGCTCGGAGGGCAAGACGCGGCTGACGTTCGTGCAGAGCGGCTTCGACCCGGCCAGCCCGCCCTACGGGCCGTGGATGGGCTGGCTCAGCGGGTTCGCGGACCTGCGCCGCATGCTCGAGCTGCCCGGCTGGCGCCCGATGTGGCACTCGTTCGACCTCCCCGGCGTGCCTGACGGGGTTCTCGTTCTCGAATAATCGGGCGTGAAACGGGCGGGTGAGAGCCAGATCATTCGGCTCTCACCCGTTTGCGCCTGACTTTCGTCGGTCGCTGATCGATATCTTCGGGGTTGTGCTCGAGTCAGCGCGCATCGCCGTCGCCGCAGTCCTGATCGCCTTCTCCGTGACGGCGTCGATCTTGTTCAGCTACTAGATCCAGGCCATCACGATGGCCGGTGAGGCCGCGAGAACGCTGAACCTCGCGAAGCGGCCCACCAGTCCGGTGGCGACGAACATCGTGGTGGACATGCCCGCGAGGCCGGCGAGCACGCTCGTCGCCATGAACGGCGGCACCCCGACCAGCGCGCTCACCCCGTGCGTGCCGGCCATCCAGTTCGGGTGCGCCTTGCACTTCACGTGGATCCAGTCGCCCCAGCGGTGCATGCGCGTGCCAGGACCGAACCAGCGCCTGAGCTTGGACGGCTTGTCGCTCGGCTTGCGGTGCATGAACTTCGGCAGGTGGATGTCGCCCCGCGCGGCGTAGAAGTACAGCAACTTGCCCAGCACCTGGCCGACCGCCACCGAAAGGCCGACGATCCAGAAAGAGGTGTCGGGCCAGCGCGCGCAAAGCCCCAGGACGAACATCTCGATGCTGATCAGGGGAACGATGGCCGAGCCGAGCGCGACCCCGAAGGTGAGACCAACCAGGGCGAGCACCCGGCCGAGGTTACACAGATCTCAGTCACCGAGTCGGACGGTCAGCGGACCGGACACCCGCACTTCGCGCAACGGACGACCGCCTGCGTCCAACGTGCGCACCGTGCCATCCCCCGTCCAGCCCAGTCGTTCGTAGAAGTTCCGCGACGCCTTGTCGGCTTCCGGCACCCACGCGATGCCGCGCGTCGCCCCGGTTTCGTCCAGCCTCCTGGCGGCCTCCGCGACGAGCCGCGTGCCGTGCCCGCGCCGTCCCCAGCGGGGTTCCACGAGGACGCTGAGCAGCGCCGTGGTCGCCGCGTCGTCCGGGAGCGTTCCGTCCGCTTTGGCCACTTCCTCGTCCGGAGCCTTGCTGGCCACGACGAACCCGACCGTCCACTCCCCCTCGGTCGCTTTGAGGACCGCGCCGCTCCGGACGGCGAGCGCCCACGCCTCGTCCGCGTCGAGCGCGTCGAGGACTTCGGGCGGCAGCAGTTCGGCGTAGGCGAGCCGCCACGTCTCCCGATGGATGCGGACGATCTCCGAAAGGTCAGCAGCGGTGGCGATGTGCACGCCGGCGTCGGCCATAAACGCAGCTTATCGATGCCGCGTCGCGGAATTGTCAGGGGTGCGTGGCACCATCGGCGACGTGCAGAGGATGAGTGCGGATGTCGCCCGTCGAATCGCCCTGGGCGCCCAGGGCTTCACCGACCTCAGGCCGCCGGTGGCCACCCGCAGACACCTGCAACGCGTCCTGTCCCGCGTGCAGCTGCTGCAGATCGACTCGGTGAACGTGGCCGTGCGCGCGCACTACATGCCGCTGTTCTCCCGCCTGGGCGCCTACGAGCCCACCCTGCTGGACGAGGCGGCCTGGACGCACTCCCCGCGCAAGCCCCGCATGCTGGTCGAGACCTGGGCGCACGAGGCGTCCCTCGTGCCCGTCCTTGACTGGCCGCTGTTCCACTCGGGCGCGAAGAAGCGCGGCTGGTGGCAGAACTACCAGACCATCCTCGAACGCTCCCCCCAACTCGTCGACGACGTGCTAGCCGCCGTGAAGGAACTGGGCCCGATCGGCGCCGGCGCCCTGGAAAAGGCCCTCATGGGCGACAAGGGCCGCGCGAAGGGCCCGTGGTGGGACTGGTCCGAGGTCAAGCGCATCTGCGAGGTCCTGTTCGGCGTGGGCATCCTCACCACAGGCACCCGCCGCTCGTTCGAGCGCCTGTACGACCTGACCGAACGCGTGATCCCAGCCGACGTCCTGGCCCAGAAGTGGACTCCCGAGACCGGCGCCCGAGAACTGGTCCTCCGCTCCGCGGTAGCGCTGGGCGTGGCCACCGAACCAGACCTGCGCGACTACTACCGCCTGGACCCACGCCGCTCCCAGGCCGCAGTGGCGTCCTTGGTGGAGGAAGGCGTGCTGGAGCCCGTGGCAGTCGACGGCTGGCGCGGCGTCGGCTACCGACACGTGGACGCGCGCGCCCCACGCCGAGTAGTCGGCCGAGCGCTGCTCTGCCCGTTCGACCCGCTGATCTGGGAGCGGGCGCGCACCGAGCGGATCTTCGGCTTCCGGTACCGCATCGAGATCTACGTGCCAGAGCCCCGCCGCGTGCACGGCTACTACGTGTTCCCGTTCCTGCTGGACGGCGCACTGGTGGCGCGCGTGGACATCAAGGCGGACCGCGCGGCCGGCGTGCTGCGAGTGCAGTCGGCGTGGGCGGAGGAAGGCGTGGAGCGCGGACGGGTCGCTTCGGAGCTGGCCGCAGAGCTGCGGCTCATGGCCGACTGGCTGGGCCTGGACGACGTGCTGGTGGTACAGAAGGGCGACCTGGCAGCAGAACTGATCGCGGCCGTGATCAACGGCAGCCCCTGAAATCACGCTGACGCAGGGGTACCCCCTGACCGGGAACCCCTACATCTCAACGTACTCAGAGGGTCTGACAGTCCAGCGACACCAGGTCACACCGAACAAGCGCAAAGCCGAAGGCGAGCCGTCCTTACCGAACGGGCTGGGCGGTGGGGTCCCGTCACGAGTCGCACCACAGCTCTTGCTGCATGCCTGAAGGGGTGTCAACTCGACACGCTTTTCGTCGAGTTGACACCCCTTCAGGCATGTGGCCCGCTCTTGGTGCGACTCGTGACGGGACCCCACCGCCAACGCAACCCTCTAACCAACCGGCGGCCGCCCAACGCAACAGGCGTGCCATCAACCCGCCCGTGGCGCGGACCCCCCGATCAGATTGCCGGGGGTCTGGGGGCAGAGCCCCCAGGGGAAGCACGCAACGCAAGCTGGCCGCCCGCACGGTGACCACCCGCAAGCCAGCCACCCACAAGCCGGGAACGCAACCAACCACCCCCGACAAGATCAGGCGTGCAGCTCAATCGCCTTCCGCATGGTCTCCCGAGCCCGCCCACGATCCCCAGCGATGTCGTACGCGTAAGCCAACCGGAACCACACCCGCCAGTCGTCAGGCGAAGCCTCGACCTCAGCCCGCCGCTCCTCAAACCAAGAGTCGGCAGCATCCCGATCCACCCGCCCAGACGGCCGCCGAGGCAGATGCGAGACATCCGGCAGCAACCCGTCCGCATCCAACTCGCGGGCCATCCTCTCGGTCTCCCACCCAAACCGCAGGTTGGAGTACACGAGCCAGACCCCGAGCAACGGCAAGATCAGCACACCGATGCCGAGCAACACACCGACCACCTGACCGGTCTGCAGCAGTGCCACAGCCCGGCCGGTGAGCAGGACGAAATAGACCGCGAGGGCCGCGATCAGCACCCCGACGGTGACGCGGACCTTCACAGGTCCAGGTACTTGTCTAGGCCGACGGCGAGCCCGGGGCGACCCACGATCTCCCGCACACCCAGCACCACGCCGGGCATGAAAGAGGTGCGGTGCAACGAGTCCTGACGGATCGTCAGGGTCTCGCTCTCGCCGCCGAACACGACCTCCTGGTGCGCGATCATCCCGGAGATCCGCAGCGAGTGGACCCGCACGCCGTCCACGACGGCACCGCGCGCGCCCGGCTCCTCCTGCGTGGTCGCGTCGGGCATGGGGTCCATGCCGGAGCGTGCGGCCGCGATCAGGCGGGCGGTGTGGGCGGCCGTGCCCGACGGGGCGTCGGCCTTGCGCGGGTGGTGCAGCTCGATGATCTCGGCCGACTCGTAGTAGCGGGCGGCGATCTCCGAGAAGCGCATCAGCAGGACGGCGCCGATGCCGAAGTTCGGAGCCACCAGCACACCGACTGAAGGCTGTGAGGCGAGCAACGCCGCCACCGCGTCCAGCTTCGGCTGGTCGAAACCGGAAGTGCCTACGACGCAATGGATTCCGTTGGCGATGCAGAACTCCAGGTTCCCCATCACGACGTCGGGGTGCGTGAAGTCGACGACGACCTGCGCGCCGGCGTCCACCAAAGCCTGCAACGGGTCGTCGGCGTCGATGGCCGACACGACCTCCATGCCCTTCGCGGCCTCGACCGCGCGGACCACCTCGGAACCCATGCGGCCCCGCGCGCCGAGAACTCCGACGCGAATCATGCAATCACCTCGTGTACCTGGTCCGGCAGATCGTCGGCGTGATCGTAAGGGCCGACCACCGCCGCGGCGACGGGACGGCGCAGCAGATCACGTGCGAGCGACGCCACTTCGTCGGCCGACACGGCGTCGATCCGCGCCAGCGTGTCCTCGACGCTCAGGTGGTCGCCGTAATTCAGTTCGGACTTGCCGATGCGCGACATCCGGGAACTGGTGTCCTCCAGGCCCAGCACGAGCGCGCCGCGCAGCTGTCCCTTGCCGCGCGCCACTTCCGCGTCCGACAAGCCGCCGCGTGCGACGTCCACGAGCACCTCGCGGATGACGCCGGCGGTCTCGCCGAGCCGGTCCGGCTGGCAGCCCGCGTAGACGGCGAACGTGCCGGTGTCCGCGTAGAGGCCGACGGACGAGTAGACCTGGTACGCCAGGCCTCGCCGTTCGCGGACCTCCTGGAACAGCCGGGAGCTCATGCCACCGCCGATGGCCGCGTTCAACACGTTCAACGCGAACCGGCGCTCGTCGTGGCGGTCGATACCGCGCATGCCGAGCATCATGTGCGCCTGCTCGGTGTCATCGGTGTGCAGCACCAGTTTGCGGGCGTCGGCGATGCGCGCGCGACCCGCTCGTGGCACCACCGCGCTGCCCTCCCGCGACAGCCGGTCGCCGACGGCCTTGCGCACCAGGCGCATCACGTGCGTGTGCTCGATGTTGCCCGCGACGGAGAACACCATGCGCGGCAACGTGTACCGCTTCTTGTAGAACGAGTAGAGCGCGTCTCGTTCCATGTCCTGAATGGACTTCTCGGTGCCGAGAACCGGACGCCCCAACGCATGCGCGCCGAACAGCGCCTCGATGAACGCGTCGTGCAGCAGGTCTTCCGGGTCGTCGTCGCGCATCGCGATCTCTTCGAGCACGACACCGCGTTCGGTCTCGAAGTCGCGCGGACCGCAGATCGCCTCGAACACCACGTCCGCGACCAGGTCCACCGCGAGCGGCAGGTCCTCGTCCAGGACGTGCGCGTAGTAGCAGGTGTGTTCCTTCGCGGTGAACGCGTTCAGCTCGCCGCCGACCGCGTCGATCTCCTCCGCGATGGCCGCCGCCGTGCGCCGCGCGGTTCCCTTGAAAAGCAGGTGTTCCAGGTAGTGCGCCGCACCCGCGACCTCTGGCCGTTCGTCACGGGACCCGACCTGCACCCACAGCCCGACCGAGGCGGACCGCACGCTCGGGATGCGCTCGGTGATGACCCGAAGGCCCGAGGGCAGCATGCTGCGCCGCACCTCGGACCCCGCGGACATCTCGAGCACCCGCGTGCTGCCCGGCTTCTGCAGGTGCCCCAGCGTGTGAGTACGCGGACGGCCGCGGGTGGATGCACCCGCGGCCGTCACGTTGTTGTCTGTCGTGCTCACTGCGCGGGAGCCGCCTCAGGCGCAGCTTCCTCGGCGACCGGAGCCTCGGCGCCCTCAGCCGGCTTCGCGGCGTCCTCTTCGGACACCACGACGAGGCTGATCTTGCCGCGCTGGTCGATGTCGGCGATCTCGACGCGGAGCTTGTCGCCGACCTTGACGACGTCCTCCACCTTCGCGATGCGCTTGCCGTTGCCCAGCTTCGAGATGTGGACGAGACCGTCCTTGCCGGGCAGCAGCGAGACGAACGCGCCGAACGCCGCGGTCTTCACCACGGTGCCCAGGAAGCGCTCGCCGACCTTCGGCAGCTGCGGGTTCGCGATCGCGTTGATCATGCCGATCGCGGCCTCGGCCGAAGGGCCGTCCGCCGCACCGACGTAGATCGTGCCGTCGTCCTCGATGGAGATGTCGGCACCGGTCTGCTCGGTGATCGAGTTGATCATCTTGCCCTTCGGGCCGATGACCTCGCCGATCTTGTCGGTCGGGATCTTGACCGACGTCACGCGCGGAGCGAAGGCGCTCATCTCGTCCGGGTCGGAGATGGCCTCGGCCATGACCTCCAGGATGGTGTAGCGCGCGTCGCGGGCCTGGCCCAGCGCCGCCGCCAGCACCTCGGACGGGATGCCGTCGAGCTTCGTGTCGAGCTGCAGCGCCGTCACGAACTCCTTGGTGCCCGCGACCTTGAAGTCCATGTCGCCGAACGCGTCCTCGGCACCGAGGATGTCGGTCAGCGCCACGTAGCGGGTCTCACCGTCGACCTCGTCGGAGACGAGACCCATCGCGATGCCGGAGACCGGCGCCTTCAGCGGGACACCCGCGTTGAGCAGCGACAGCGTCGAGGCGCAGACGGAGCCCATGGACGTCGAGCCGTTGGAGCTCAGCGCCTCGGACACCTGGCGGATCGCGTAGGGGAACTCCTCGCGCTTGGGCAGCACGGGCATGATCGCCCGCTCGGCCAGCGCGCCGTGGCCGATCTCGCGGCGCTTCGGCGAACCCACGCGGCCGGTCTCACCGGTCGAGTAGGGCGGGAAGTTGTAGTGGTGCAGGTAGCGCTTGTGCGTCTCGGGAGCGAGCGAGTCGATCTGCTGCTCCATGCGCAGCATGTTCAGCGTGGTGACACCCAGGATCTGGGTCTCGCCGCGCTCGAACAGCGCCGAACCGTGCGTCCTCGGGATCACGGCCACCTCGGCACCGAGGTCACGGATGTCCGTGAGGCCACGGCCGTCGATGCGGACCTTGTCGCGCAGGATGCGCTGGCGCACGAGCTTCTTGGTCAGCGAGCGGAACGCGGCGCCGACCTCCTTCTCGCGACCCTCGAACTGCTCGGCCAGCTTCTCCAGCGTGGCGGCCTTGACCTCGTCGAGCTTCGACTCGCGCTCGGCCTTGCCCGCGATGGTCAGCGCCTGCGCGAGCTCGCCGGAGGCGGAAGCCTCGACGGCCTCGAACGCGTCGGCCTGGTAGGCCGGGTACGTCGGGTACTCGCCGGTGGCCTTCGCGGCGACCTGGGCGAGCTGCGCCTGGGCCTCGCAGAGGACCTTGATGAACGGCTTGGCGGCCTCGAGGCCCGCGGCCACGACCTCTTCGGTCGGGGCGGTGGCACCCTCGGCGATCATGTCGATCACGTTGTCGGTGGCCTCGGCCTCGACCATCATGATCGCGACGTCGCCGGACTCGACCACGCGGCCCGCGACGACCATGTCGAACACGGCCTTCTCGAGCTGCTCGTAGGTCGGGAACGCCACCCACTGGCCCTCGATCAGAGCGACGCGGACGCCACCGATCGGGCCGGAGAACGGCAGACCCGCGAGCTGCGTCGACGCGGACGCGGCGTTGATCGCCACGACGTCGTACAGGTCCTTCGGGTTCAGGCTCATCACCGTGATGACGACCTGGATCTCGTTGCGCAGACCGTCCACGAAGGACGGGCGCAGCGGACGGTCGATCAGGCGGCAGGTGAGGATGGCGTCCGTGCTGGGACGGCCCTCACGCCGGAAGAACGAGCCGGGGATGCGGCCCGCGGCGTACATGCGCTCCTCGACGTCCACCGTGAGGGGGAAGAAGTCGAAGTGCTCCTTGGGGTGCTTCGACGCCGTCGTGGCGCTCAGAAGCATGGTCTCGTCGTCCAGGTACGCCACCACGCTGCCGGCGGCCTGACGCGCGAGGCGCCCGGTCTCGAAGCGGATGGTGCGCGAGCCGAACTTGCCGTTGTCGATAACGGCAGTCGCCTCGTGGACCTCGATGTCCGTCATTTACTTGTTACTCCTCGTCTTTTGGACACCGCTCACGCGTTTTGACGAGGCCGGTCTTCGATCGAAGTCCCCTGGGGCGTTTCCACCAGGAGGCCACTACCGAGGACCGGCGATAACTGCTTCGCGCGATGCGGGTCCTGTGTTTCGTTCCTCTTTGCAACCAGGGATCTGTATACACCCGGTTGTGCGCCGAGGGGGAGTGACCGGCCGGTCACTCCCCCTCGGCAAGTATCACCTGCGCAGACCGAGGCGCTGGATCAGCGCGCGGTAGCGGTTGATGTCCACCTTGGTCAGGTAGTTCAGCAGACGGCGGCGACGGCCGACCATCAGCAGAAGACCACGGCGGGAGTGGTGGTCGTGCTTGTGCTGCTTCAGGTGCTCCGTGAGGTCAGCGATGCGCTTGCTCAGCAGGGCGACCTGGGCCTCGGTGGAGCCGGTGTCCGAGTCGTGCAGACCGTACTCGCCGAGGATGGACTTCTTCTGATCCGTGGACAGTGCCACTAGGTACTTCTCCTACTTGTTCAGGTCCGTGCGGCCCCGCCCGCCGAATTGCTGGCCGGGGTAGCCGGTACTGGCCGCCACGGACCGCAGCCAGACCCAACTGCGAAGGCTATCAGGCACAGTGCTCAGCGGCGCGCTGACGTGCGCAACCCCACCCGATTCACGGGTGTGGGGGCACCGTCGGCGCTGCTCACGAGTGCTGTTTCGCGCCACTGTCCGGCGCGCTCACCCATTGTGGTTCGCACCGGCAAGCCGTGCCAACCGAATTAATTCACTTCACCGGGTAACCCGCGGCGCGGATGGCGCGGCGGAACAACTCCGCGATCGCCGGGAAGTCCTCGTGCAGCAGATCAGCGGCCTGCTGGAGCTCGACGCGGTCGGCGACGCGACGCAGCACCGGGTACGCGACGCTCTCGTCGCCGTTGACCGGCAGCGAGTCGCGGGACACGGTCGGCTTGGACTCCCGCACGTCGTCGAGCGCCCGCTGCAACGCCTCCGGCGCCCCGGTCGCCACGTCCGGCGTGAGGATCTTGCGCTCCAGCATGATCATCCGCGCGAGCACGGAGGGGTTGCCGATCTTGGCGCGCCGGCCGCTCATCACCTGGCTGAGCATCGGCGCGCTGATCCCGAGCACGTCCGCGAGCTGGGCCTGGGACACGTTGAAGGCCACGACCAACCGGCGCACGCGGTCACCCAGAGGCTCCCCGTACCACTCCCTCTGCAGGGCGAGGTTGCGCTGAACGATCTTGTGGTCCTCCACGTCGCCCTCTCCAGTAGCCCGTTCTCCGACCAGCATCCTGCCAGCCTGCGAACGCACAGACGTCCGCTTCGCCCAATCTGACGGTCACGACTCGGTGAGCAGTTCCCTCGTTCGGTCTACATCTCGATGCATTTGTTCCAGCAGGGCTTCGACGGAGTCGTACTTCTCCATCTCGCGCAGCCTTTCGACGAAGTCCACGGCGACGCGCTGCCCGTAGTAGTCCTCGTCGACGTCGAGCACGAACGCCTCGACCCGGCGTTCCCTGCCGGAGAAAGTCGGGTTGGTCCCCACGGAGACGGCGGCCTTCAAAGTCTTGCCCTTGGCGTCGGTGAACCAGCACGCGTAGATGCCGTCCGCCGGAACCGCGGCGAACTTCGGCGTCGACAGGTTGGCGGTCGGGAACCCGAGGTCCTTGCCGCGCCCGTCGCCCTTGACGACGATCCCCTCGAGCCGGTGCGGCCGGCCCAACGCCTCCGCCGCCGCCTTCACGTCGCCGGCGTCGATGCACGCCCGGATGTAGGTGGACGAGTACGTCACCTCTTCTGCGGACACCAGATCAGCCCCCTCGGTCACGAATCCGAACCGCTGCCCGAGCTGGCGCAGCATCGCGACGTTACCGGCAGCCTTGTGCCCGAAGGTGAAGTTCTCACCTACCACGACAGCAGCCGCGTGCAGCTTCTCGACCAGCACCTCGTGCACGAACTGGTCCGCGGGCATCCGGCTGGTCTCCAGGCTGAACGGCACCACCACGAAGTGGTCGATGCCCAGCTCCTCGACCAGTTGGGCGCGCCGCCGCAGCGTCGTGAGCTGCGCGGGATGGCTGCCGGGCCGCACGACCTCGGACGGGTGGGGGTCGAAGGTCATCAGCACGCTCGGCAGTCCGCGCTGCTCCGCGAGTTCGACGGCACGTCCGATGAGGGCCTGGTGGCCTTTGTGGACACCGTCGAACACGCCGATGGTCACTACGCAGCGGCCCCAGCCGCCGGGAAGGTGATCTAGTCCGCGCCAGCGTTGCACGGTGATCAGCCTACGACGCCCGTCCCGCCTGACGCCTGCCCGCCTCGCAAGGCGGTCCGAACTCGGGCACAGGGAGGGCCTGTGTCGAAGTCCGGTTCGATGAGAGTCGCGCTTGAGGTGGTTCCTGGTGGTGCGGCCGGACGGCCCGCGTACCGGCGTTGTACGTGGGCCGTCCGGCCGTGCCGCCAGGGCCGCCTCGGGCCCGGCTATCGCGGACCGGACTTCGACACAGGTCCTAGTCCGCCGGGCTCAGGACCACCACCGGCTTGCAGGCGGTGCCCTCGTCCTTGACCAGCGCGATGACGTGCCCGTCCGGCCCGAACACGCCGTAGGTCCCCTCGATCCCGCCCGCGCGCAGCCGCTGCCCGTGCGACAGCGCCGAAGCCTCGGTCGGGTCGATCTCCCGGCGCGGGAACGCCGTCGCGACCGCCGAGTCCAGGTCCAGCGACAGGCCGGGCGTCTCCTCCAGCTGCGCCAGGGTCTTGGCCACGCGGAGGTCGAACGGGCCGACCCTCGTGCGCCGCAACGCCCCCAGGTGCCCGCCGACGCCCAGTGCGGCGCCGAGGTCGCGAGCCAGCGCGCGCACGTAGGTGCCGGACGAGCACTCGACCATCACGTCGAGGAGGACCTGCTTGTCCTCACGGCGTGAGAACAGCACGTCGAACCGGTGCACCGTCACGGGGCGTGCGGGGATCTCGACTTCCTCACCGGCGCGCACCCGTGCGTAGGCGCGCTTGCCGTCGATCTTCACCGCGGAAACGGACGACGGCACCTGCTGGATCGGGCCGGTCAGCTTCGCGATCTCGGCGGCGATCGCGTCGTCCGCGACGCCGGAAGCGTCCTCAGTGGACAGAACCTCGCCCTCGGCGTCGTCCGTCGTGGTGGACGCGCCGAGCACGATCGTCGCGAGATAGGCCTTGCTGTCGAGGGCGAGGTGACCGAGGAGCTTCGTCGCCCGCTCGATGCCGAGCACGAGCACGCCGGTCGCCATCGGGTCCAGTGTGCCGGCGTGCCCGACCTTGCGGGTGCCGAGAATCCTGCGCACACGCGCCACCACGTCGTGCGAGGTCATGCCGTCCGGCTTGTCGACGACGACCAGGCCCGGTGCAACAGAGGGTTTCACGGCGCAAGAGCTTAGTGCGCTGACCACAGCCGTTGCCGGTCGCCTTCAGTTCTCAGCAGGACACCTCACGGCACCGGCCCCGCGCCCCCATATGCCCGATATGAGGGCGCGGGGCCGGCACCGTGATGCGCCCGTCTGAGAACCGAACGCGCGCGACAACGTATGCGGTCAGCGCACTAAGCGACGTGCAGAGCGTCCCAACGACGACGCCGGATCTGCACCGGCACAGTCTCACCACGCTCCTCCGCCTCGAACACCGCGGCACGCGCGCGACGCCACCACACGAGCATCCGCCAGCCGCCCAGAACGAGCACCAGCACGCAGAAGCTCAACGCCACGCGGAACGCCGTGGCGGGCGCCAGCACCCCCTCCACGAGGTCCAGCAGCACACCGACACCCAACGCGGTCACGGTCACCGCGAGGAAGCCGCCGACGTTGACCAGACCGCTCGCGGTGGACTGGCGATGCGACGGGTTGTAGTCACGGGCGAGAGCGAACGCCACGCCCGAGATCGGCCCGCCCACGGTCAGCACGAGGAACACCACGGCGATGACCGGCGCTGGGACGTGCCCGCCCGGCCACAACAGCAGCACGCCCCAGCCGGTGAACGCGAACGCCAGGAACCCGACCGAGATCGGCATGCGCCACTCGGGGTTGCGCGAGAACAGGCCACCGATGATCGGGCTCGCCACGATCGCGCCGATGACGAGCAGGCCGAGCGTCGAGGACGCGGCGCGCGGCGACATGCCCTGCGCCTGCACGAGGTACGGGTAGCCCCAGAGCAGACCGATCACGGCCGGCGTCGACATGGTGCTGAAGTGCGCCCAGAACCCGAGCCGGGTGCCGGGCACGCGCCACGCCTGCCGCACCTTCGGCCAGATCTTCTTGAACGGCACGACTTCCGGCTTCGGCGCGGTGAATCCGGCCGGCACGTCCCGCACCCGCAGGAACGCCACGACCGAGTACAGCGCGGTCACCCCGCCCGCGATGAGGAACGCCCACGTCCACCCGATCGAGCCGAGCATGAGAGTCAGCGGCACGGTGGCGACGAGGTTGCCGACACCGCCGATCGCGGCCGTGACCGCGACGACGAGCGAGTACTGGCGCGGCGGGAAGTGCGTCGCGACGAGGCGGATCACGCTGATGAACGTCATCGCGTCACCCATGCCCAGCACGGCCCGCGCGACGAGCCCGAGCCCGTACGAGTCGGCGATGGCGAAGAGCACCTGGCCGGTGCCCATGAGCAGGGCGGCGACGGTGAGGACCCGGCGCGGCCCGTACCGGTCGACGAGCAGACCGGTGGGAATCTGCATGAGGGCGTAGACCCCGATCTGCAGCACGGTGAACACACCGAGCTGAGCGGGTCCGAGCCCGAAACGTTCGCTCGCCTCCAGTCCGGCCACGCCGAGCGTGGTGCGGTGGAACAGGGCGGCGAAGTAGACGAAGACGGCGGTGGTCCAGATCAGCCACGAAGTGCGGGTGGCGCGATCGACCGGTGGCAAGGCGGCACTCTCCCCAGGTCGGAGGCAGGCAGACATTAGTTACATCGCCTAAACAACCTTCTTGGTAACGATTTCATGCCGTGAGGTCGGCCACAGCGTCCGATCGGGCGTCCACCCCGTGGGGCTGCTCACAGCTACCGAACCGCGCCCTCGACCGCCCACTCCCCCGAGCGCGTGCGCCACACGACGGCGACCAGCCGCAGCACCATGAACGCCGACAACCCCGTCCAGATCCCGGCGAGCCCCCACCCGAACGCGTACGAGGCCCACACGAGCGGCAGGAACCCGATCACCGCGGAGCCGAGCGTCGCGGTCCGCATGAACTTCACGTCACCGGCGCCCAGCAGCACACCGTCCAACGCGAACACCACGCCCGCGATCGGTTGCAGCGCAACGAAGAACCACCACGCGTTCGGAATCTCGCCCAGCACCCCGGCGTCCGTCGTGAACGCCCGCGGCAGCACCGTGAACAACGCCGCGAACACGAGCCCGAGCCCGATGCCGAACACCAGCCCGTACCGCGTGATCTGCCAGGCGAGCTTCTCCGCCTGCCTGCGCTTCGACGCCCCCAGTGCCGCGCCGACGAGCGACTGCGCCGCGATGGCCAACGAGTCGAGCACAAGTGCGAGGAACGTCCACAGCTGCAACACGACCTGATGCGCACCCAAGGCAGCGACGGACGACCGTGCCGCGACGGAGGCCGCGCTGATGAAGCACGCCTGGAACGCCAAGCTCCGCAACACCAGGTCACGCCCCATGCCGAGCTGCGCGCGCATGGCGGTCCACTGAGGCTTCAACGACACGTGCTCCGCGAACAGCGCCTTGAAGAACAACCCGGCCGAGAGCACCTGCGCCACCACGTTCGCGACGGCCGAGCCCTCCAGCCCCCAGCCCGCGCCGTAGACGAGCGCGGGACACAGCACCGCGCTGATGCCGTTGCCGATCAGGATGTACTTCAGGGGCCGTTTGGTGTCCTGAACACCGCGCATCCACCCGTTGCCGGCCATCGTGACGAGGATGAACGGCGCACCGAACAACGCGATGCGCACCCACTCCACCGCCGCGTCCGCCACAGCGCCACCACCGGCGAGCAGCTCCGCCAACGGCCGCGCGAACAGCTGCCCCAGCAGCACGACGAGCACGCCGGCCGCCAGCGCCAGCCACGTCGCCTGCACGCCCTCCTCGACGGCCTCCTGACGCCGCCCAGCCCCGTGCAACCGGGCCGTGCGCGCCGTCGTGCCGTACGAGAGGAACGTCAGCTGCGTCGACACCTGCGTGAGCAACACACCGCCGAGCGCGAGCCCGGCGAGCGGCAACGCCCCCAGGTGCCCGACCACGGCCGTGTCGACGAGCACGTACAACGGCTCGGCCGCCAGCACCCCGAGAGCGGGTACCGCCAGCCCGATCACCCGCCGAGCGGGAACCCGATCCTCCACCTGACGAACCTATGCGGTGACAGCCACCACCGTGCGGTGATGGCGGCCACTCACGACCGTTGGGGCAGCCCGAACACCTGCTCGCGCGCCACGGCCAGCGCCGAGTGCAACGCCCCGGACCGCACCGGGTTCGCGGTGATCTGCGCGAGGTACACCGGCGTCCGCGGCACCACGAGCTTCAGCAGCTCGGCGGCCACGAGATCGCACAACGTCTCGCCACCCGCGTGTGCCACCCCACCGGACAGCAGCACCAGTTCCGGGTCGAGCACGCACACGACGTTCGCGAGCCCGAGCGCGATCCGATGCGCCAGGACTGTGAGGAACGCCCGGCCTTCGGTACCGGCGTTCAGCGCGTGCGCCACCGCCTCCAGCCCCGACGACTCCTTGATGCCGTACTCGGCCGCCAGCTCCACGATCGCGTCGCTGTCGACCTGGTCGCCGTAGCGCCCACCGGGCACCTGCATCGAGTCGATCTCACCCGCACCGCCGGTGACGCCGCGCAGCAGCACGCCGTTGACCACGACCGCCGACCCGATCTCGTCCGCGGGCCAGAACAGCACGAAGTTGCGCACCCCGGCCGCCTTGCCGGAGCTCATCTCCTCCAGCGCGGCGAGGTTGATGTCGTTCTCGATCGACACCGACGTGCCGAACAGCTCGCGCAACGTCGAGGGCAGGTCGACGTCCACCAGCCCCGGCAGGTGCGGCGCGAACCCGAGGTGCCCGGTGGACGGATCCACGGCACCCGGTGTGCCGACCACGACGTGCGCCAGCGCGTCCAGCTTGAGCCCGGCCAGCGCCGTCGCCTTCTGCACCGTCTCCCGGAAGACCTGGAGGGTGTTCTCCTTCGGCATCGGCGCGCTGTGCTCGGCCAGCAGCGATCCGGTGATGTCCGCGATGGCCACGTCGATCAGCTCGGCCGTCAACGCCACCGCGGCCACGTACCCGACGCCGCCGTTGACGGCCCACATCTGCGCCCGAGGTCCACGCCCGCCACCGCGCAGCCCGGTGCGGACGACCATGCCGTCCTCTTCGAGCCGTGCCAGCAGCTGGGCGGTCGCGGGCTTGGACAGCCCGATGACCTCCTCGAGCTCGGCCCGCGTCATCGCCCCACTGCGCAGCAGCGTCTCGATCGCGGCCCGGTCGTTGATCTCCCGCAGCAGCCGCGGGCTCCCTGTCCGTGTCATGACCCCACCTGCTCCAACGCGCCCTTGAGCGCGGCGACGACCTGCTCAGCGGCCCCGTCGAAGGTGAACCCGGCCGCCAGCCGGTGCCCACCGCCCCCGAGGACCTGCGCCACCTCACGAACATCGACCCGGCTCACGGCCCGCAGCGACACGGACCAGAACCCGGGCCGCAGTTCCTTCAACACAGCCGCGACCTCGGCCTCGGAGGCGGAGCGCACGACGTCGATGACGCTCTCCACCTCTTCGCTGCGCACTCCACTCGCGTCATCGAGGCTCACGACCGCATGCGCCAGTCCCAGGCCGTGTGCGGCCTTCTGGTCAAGCTCTGCTTTGGCCAACACCCGCGACAACATGCCGAGGTACGCGAACGGATGCGCGTCCATCAACGGCCGTGTAACGGCGTATGCGTCCACTCCGGTCTCGAGCAAGCGCGCGGCGGTGTGGTGAGCCTCGGGTCCGGCCTTCCGAAAGCCCCCGGTATCGGTCACGAGTCCGGCGTAAATGCAGCGGGCAATCGGCTCGTCGATCTCGACGTCCATCTCGTCGAGCAACTTGAGCGCAATGAGCGCCGTGGCTTCCGCACGGTCGTCGATGCAGTTCACCGTTCCGTACCGCGTGTTCGACACGTGGTGATCCACCACGATGACGGGCCCGGTGCAGGCGGCGACGCGGCCGGCGAGCGGTCCGAGCCGCTGCAGGCTTCCCGTGTCCATGACGACCAGGAACTCCGGCTGCTCCGGCACCTCGTCGCGGTGCACCAGCAACCCCGCTGTGTCCAGCGCTTTCAGGCTTTCGGGCACACCGTCGGGCTCGCCGAAGGCCACGCGCACCGTCACTCCGCGCCGGTGCAGCGCGAGCCCTACCGCGAGGGCACTCCCGAGCGTGTCCGCGTCGGGGTTGATGTGACTGAGCAGGGTCACATCACGGGCACCGGCCAGCAACCGCGCGGCCTCGGCAATGGTCGTGCTCAGGTCGTCTGCCACAGGGAGACGTTAGCCGCTCACCGTCTCGAAATGTTGTACGGCACCCTCAGACAAGACAGTTTCCATCCGATTTCCGCGCCTGTGTGCCATGTGGACGAACGGCCGCGCAACACAAAGGCGGACACGTTCGCACGTGTCCGCCTTGGTCAGTTGCTCGTCAGTCCTCGTCTTCGTCCTCACGAGGAGCCTTGTACGGGTCGGCCTCTCCGGCGGGAGCAGCTCCCACCGCGCGCCGAGCCACCTCGGCGTCCGAGGCCTGCGCCTTGGCGAGGAGCTCTTCCATCTTCCGAGCCTCGTCCGGAACGGTGTCGGTCATGAACGTCAGCGTGGGCGTGAAACGCACCCCCGTCTGAGCTCCGACCATCGACCGCAGCACACCCTTGGCGCTCTCCAGGGCCAGTGCGGCCCCGGCGTAGTCGGGCTCCACGTTCAGACGCTCACCGAGCACGGTGTAGTAGACGGTCGCGTCGTGCAGATCCCCGGTCACCTTGGTGTCGGTGATCGTGACCCGAGCCAACCGCGGATCCTTGACCTCGTGCTCGAGAGCCGAAGCCACGATCTGCGAGATCCGCTTGGCGAGCTTGCGGGCACGTGCCGTGTCGGCCACGAGCCTCCCCTTCCTAGTCGTCCTCCGGCCCGACGAAACGCGTCCGGGCAGAGAGCAGTTCAAGTTCGGGACGTCCGGCGACCAGCCTTTCACAGCCGGCGAGGACGTCCCTGACGTGCTCCAGGTCGGCGGCGACTGCCGCGACCCCGATCAAGCTGCGCCGATGCAGGTCGAGATGACCGGCTTCGGAGACAGCGACCTCGAAGCGCTTGCGCAGCTCGGCCACGACAGGCCGCACCACCGAGCGCTTCTCCTTCAACGAATGGACGTCGCCCAAGAGCACGTCCAGTTCCAGAGCACCCACGTACATGGGCAAGATCCTCCAGAAGAAAAGGGTGCGGAGCCACCGGTTAAACGGCTCCGCACCCCTCATCAACCGACTAGGCGCGCGGCTTCTCGCGCATCTCGAAGGTCTCGATGATGTCTTCCAGCTTGAGGTCGCTGTAGTTGCCGAGCGTGAGACCACACTCGAAACCTTCGCGGACCTCGGTGGCGTCGTCCTTGAACCGCTTGAGCGAGCTGATCGGGAGGTTCTCCGCGATCACCTTGCCGTCACGGATCAGGCGAGCACGCGCGTTGCGGCGGATCTCGCCCGACAGGACCATGCAACCCGCGATCGTGCCGACCTTGGAGGACTTGAAGACGTCGCGGACCTCGGCGCGGCCGAGCTGGACCTCTTCGAACTCCGGCTTGAGGAGACCCTTGAGGGCCGCCTCGATCTCGTCGATCGCCTGGTAGATGACCGTGTAGTACCGGACGTCCACACCTTCGCGGTTCGCGAGTTCGGTCGCCTTGCCCTCGGCCCGGACGTTGAAGCCCAGGACGATGGCGGAACCGGCCACGGCGAGGTTGATGTCGCCTTCGGTGATGCCACCGACACCGCGGTGGATCACGCGCAGCTCGACGTCGTCGCCGACCTCGATCTTCATGAGCGCGTCCTCGAGGGCCTCGACGGTACCCGAGTTGTCACCCTTGATGATCAAGGTGAGTGCTGAAGTCTCCTTCAGCGCTGCGTCCAGGTCCTCCAGGCTGACGCGCTTGCGCTTCGCCGCGTTGGCGGCGTTGCGGGTGCGGGCCTGACGACGCTCGGCGATCTGGCGGGCGACGCGGTCCTCGTCGACGACGAGGAACGAGTCACCGGCGCGCGGCACCGAGGTCAGACCGATGACCTGCACCGGACGCGACGGGGTCGCGTCGTGCACGTCGTCGCCGTGCTCGTCGACCATGCGGCGGACGCGACCGTACGCGTCACCCGCGACGATCGAGTCGCCGACGCGGAGCGTTCCGCGCTGGACGAGAACCGTGGCGACCGGACCGCGACCGCGGTCGAGGTGAGCCTCGATCGCGACACCCTGGGCCTCCATGTCCGGGTTGGCCCGGAGGTCCAGCGACGCGTCGGCGGTCAGCAGGATGGCATCGAGCAGGCTGTCGATGTTGATGCCCTGCTTCGCCGAGATGTCGACGAACATCGTGTCACCGCCGTACTCCTCGGCGACGAGGCCGTACTCGGTGAGCTGCTGGCGGATCTTGGAGGGGTTCGCACCCTCCTTGTCGATCTTGTTGACCGCGACCACGATCGGCGCCTGAGCGGCCTGCGCGTGGTTGATGGCCTCGACCGTCTGCGGCATCACGCCGTCGTCAGCGGCGACGACGATGACCGCGATGTCGGTCGCGTTCGCACCACGAGCACGCATGGCGGTGAACGCCTCGTGACCCGGGGTGTCGATGAAGGTGATGAGCCGCGGGTTGCCCTCGAGCTCGGTCTGGACCTGGTAGGCACCGATGTGCTGGGTGATGCCACCGGCCTCGCCCTCGGCCACCTTCGCCTTGCGGATGGTGTCGAGCAGTCGCGTCTTACCGTGGTCGACGTGACCCATGACGGTCACGACCGGCGGACGGATCTGGAGGTCGTCCTCGTCACCGGCGTCCTCGCCGTAGGTGATGTCGAACGTCTCCAGCAGCTCGCGGTCCTCCTCCTCGGGGGACACGACCTGCACGACGTAGTTCATCTCGGAGCCGAGCAGCTCCAGGATCTCGTCGGACACCGACTGGGTCGCCGTGACCATCTCGCCCAGGTGGAAGAGCACCTGCACGAGCGACGCCGGGTTGGCGTTGATCTTGTCGGCGAAGTCGGTCAGCGAGGCACCGCGCGGCAGGCGGATCGTCTCGCCCTGCCCCTTGGGCAGGCGGACGCCACCGACCGAAGGCGCCTGCATGTTGTCCATGTACTCCTGGCGCTTCTGCCGCTTGGACTTGCGTCCACGACGCGCCGGACCACCCGGACGACCGAAGGCACCAGCGGTACCGCCACGACCAGCGCCGCCACCGCCACCGGGACGACCGCGGAAACCGCCGCCACCGGCAGGGGCACCGCCACCTGCGCCGCCGCCACCACCGGGTCGGAAGCCACCGCCACCGCCGCCACCGCCGCCGGGACGGAAGCCACCGCCGCCGCCACCGCCGCCACCGGGACGGAAGCCGCCACCGCCGCCACCGCCACCGCCGCCTCCGCGGAAGCCGCCGCCACCGCCGCCGCCCCCACCGGGACGACCGCCGCCACCGCCGCCGCCACCAGGACGACCGCCACCGCCGCCGCCACCGGGACCAGGCCGGTTACCGGCCGGACGGTTGCCCGGCATCATGCCGGGGTTCGGACGCGGGGGCATGTTGCCCGGGTTGGGACGAGGACCGCCCTGACCGGGCCCACCGGGACGGGGACCGCCCTGGCCGGGACCGCCGGGACGACCGCCCTGTGCGGCAGCCGGACGCTGACCACCCTGGCCGGGCGCACCACTCGGACGAGGGTTCGCCGGACGCGGGTCGCCGGGCTTCGGGCCGGAGGGGCGCTCGCCCTGCTCCGGACGCGGGCCGGGACGAGGCCCAGGACGCGGCGAGGGAGCGTTGCCGCCACCGACGCCGAAGGGGTTGTTGCCCGGACGCGGGGCGCGCGGGCCGGCAGGCTTGGAAGACTGCGGGCGCGGCGGGACCACGGACGGGGACTGACCACCAGCGGACGCGGCCGGAGCCTGCGGCTGCTGGGGCTGTGCTGCGGGCGCCTGCTGCGGAGCCGGGCGCGGGCCCGGACGCGGGCCACTGCCCGGCTTGGAGCCACCGGCCGGAGCCGGGGCAGCCTTCGGGGCGGCCGGAGCCGACGCGGCGGGTGCCGGTGCGGCGGCCGGAGCCTGGGGCTGCTGGGCGGGAGCGGGAGCCTGCGCCGCGGGAGCCGGGGCCTGCGCGGCAGGAGCTGCCGGAGCGGGCTTGGGCGCCGGAGGGCGCGGAGCCGCGGGCTTCGGGCCGGGGAAGGCCTTGGGCGCTGCGGGCTTGTCGGATGCTGCCGGCTTGGACTCCGCCGGTGCGGCGGGCGCCGCGGCAGCAGCGGGTGCGGGTGCCTTCGGCTTCGGAGCGGCCGGCTTGGGAGCCGACGGCTTCGAGGACTTGGCTTCGTACGCGTCACGAAGACGCCGGGCCACGGGGGCCTCGACGGTCGAGGACGCGGACTTCACGTATTCGCCTTGTTCGGCGAGCTTGTTGAGAACTTCCTTGCTCGTAACACCGAGCTCTTTTGCGAGCTCGTGCACGCGGGCCTTGCCTGCCACTGCTCTCCTAGGTAGTGAGGCCGGCGGGCAAGTCCCATCGACCTCGTCTTAACGTCGCGCGTTCATGTCTTCAGCTTCACGGCTGACTCATGACGGGTCGACCTGCTTCCTTGTTGCTTGTTGGCCGCGGGGCTGTCCCGAGGCCAAGTTCCCTTGCTGCTGCTCCACGTGCTCGCGCAGCGAAGCGACGTCGAGTGCTCCCTGGACCTTGAAGGCCCGCGAGAACGCCCGTCGCCGCTCGGCGTTGCGGAGACATTCGAGATCGAAATGCAACCAAGCACCTCGACCAGGAAGCCGCCGACGGACGTCCGGAACCACCGAACCGTCCACCGCGACCACACGCAGCAGCTCAGACGGCAACGTCCGGGCACGGCATCCAATGCACGTACGAACAGGGCCGATGTGCTGGGAGACCGCTCCCGACGTTGAACCGTTGATAATTCTATCCCCTGGAGCTCACTCAGCCGAACCAGATGTGACCGCACCGGCGGCCGGAGCCTCCGCGTCACTGCGGATGTCGATGCGCCAGCCCGTCAGACGGGCGGCCAGGCGGGCGTTCTGCCCCTCCTTGCCGATCGCCAGCGAGAGCTGGAAGTCCGGCACCACGACACGCGCCGTCTTGGCGCGCTCGTCGAGCACCCGTACGGACACAACCTTGGCCGGGGACAAGGCATTCCCGACGAACGTGGCCGCGTCGTCCGAGTGGTCGATGATGTCGATCTTCTCGCCACCGAGCTCGTGCATGACGTTGCGCACACGGGCACCCATCGGGCCGATGCAGGCGCCCTTGGCGTTCACTCCGGCAACCGTTGATTTCACCGCGATCTTCGAACGGTGACCTGCCTCACGTGCCACCGCGGGGATCTCCACGGTGCCGTCCGCGATCTCCGGGACCTCGAGGGCGAACAGCCGCCGCACGAGGTTCGGGTGGGTGCGCGAAAGTGCGATCTGCGGCCCGCGCGCACCGCGGGACACGCTCACGACGTAGCACTTGATGCGCTCGCCGTGGTTGTACTGCTCGCCCGGCACCTGCTCGGCCGGCGGCAGCACTCCTTCGGTGTCGCCGACCTGCACGACGACCATGCCGCGGGCGTTCGCACGGGCGTCGCGCTGGACGACACCCGCGATGATCTCGCCCTCCTTGGCGGCGAACTCACCGAACGTGCGCTCGTGCTCGGCGTCGCGCAGGCGCTGCAGGATGACCTGCCGCGCCGTGGTGGCCGCGATGCGGCCGAAGCCCTCGGGAGTGTCGTCCCACTCCTCCCGAATCGCACCGTCCGGCGCGATGTCCTGCGCGATCACGCGCACGACACCGGTCTTGCGGTCGATCTCCACCTTCGAATGCGTGGCATGCCCGTCGGTGTGCTTGTAGGCGGTCAGCAGTGCTGACTCGATCGCCTCCAGGACCGTCTCGAAGGGGATGTCCTTTTCACGTTCGATCGCCCTCAGGGCGGCGATGTCGACGTTCACCTCGGCTCCTCCTTCGGTGCTTTCCGAGTGAGCCGAGCCAGTTCCTCGACCGGCGGCTGCTTGAACTCGATCTCCATGACCGCGCGTTCGATATGGCGGTACTCCACGCGCCGCAGCTCGTCCTTGTGCAGCAGCTCGACCCCGGTCTCGTCGCACTCGCCGACCCGGCCGAACCACTCGGCCTGCTCGGGCTGCTTGATCTTCACGAGACGCAGGTGAGCGCGCTTCCAGTGGCGCGGGCGCGTCAGGGGGCGGTCGACACCCGGCGAGGTGACCTCGAGGGTGTACGGCCCGTTGATGATGTGGTCGTGCTCGTCGAGCGCGGCGGAGACCACGCGGCTCGCCTCGGCGACCTCGTCGAGCCCGATGCCGTCCTCACCGTCCACGACGACCTTGACCAGACGGCGGCGCCCAGCCTGATTCACGTCGAGCGCGTCGAGGTCGAAGCCGGCGGCCTCGAGAGCTTCCCGCACAACGGGTGCTAGCTGCGCGGAAAGCTCTCCGCGCGGCGGGCTGGACACGTGGTGTCTCCTTCAGTTCGAACGCATGAAAACCCCGGCCGACGGTACTTTCGGCGGCCGTGGACGACCAGACTATCTCGTTCGCCCGGCTCCCACCGCGCCGCACGGCTGCTGGCAATATGAGGTCGCGTGATCTCCGAATCGGTCAGCCGCCGCCGTGTGCTGTTCGCGGTGGCCGCCGCACCGCTCGCCGTTGCGTGCACCACAGAACCTCCGCCGCCACCGCCGCCGGACCCGCTGTCGGCCCTCGCGGCGCAGGCGCGTGCGGACGCCAAGCTGGCCCAGTCGCTGACGACGGTGCCCGCGGCGGCCGAGATCGCGAAGGCCCGTGAGACGCACGCCTCGTTGTTGCAGGCCGAGGTGGACCGCGAACGCCCGCCCGCGTCGTCCACGGCGCCGCCCGCCCCCACCTCGCCGCCCACGCCTCCCGACCCGCTGGCGGCGCTGCGGACCGCGCTCGACGACTCCGTGCGGGAGGCCTCGGCCGTCGTCGCCAAGCTGCCCGCCCACCGCGCCGGTCTCGTCGGCTCGGTGGCCGCCGGCTGCGCCTCGCTGCGGGAGGTGCTCGCATGAGCGTCGAATCCGTGCAGACCGCGCTCGGCACCGAGCACGCGGCGTTGTGGACCTACGGCATGGTGTCGGCGTTCCTGGGCGACCAGGCCGCCGCCGTGGCGGAGGGCGCGAACCTGCACCGGGCACGCCGGGACACGACCGAGCGGTGGCTGCGCGACCACAGCGCGACCCCGAACCCGCCCGCGGCCGCCTACCTGCCGCCCACGCCGGTGTCGGACGGGCCTTCCGCGCTCGCCGCGCTGGTGGCCGTCGAGCAGGACACCTGTGCCGCGTGGCGTGGCGTGCTGGAGCGGACTGACGACCAGGCGCTGCGCACGTCGGCGTTGGAGGCGTTGACCACGGCCGCCGTCCGTGCGACCCGGTGGCGCCGGACGGCCGGGACGAACCCGGCGTCGATCACGATGCCGGGTGTCGCGTCCGGTTAGCTGCCGAAGGAGGACGCGAGCCTGATCGCGTCCGCGGAGACCCGCTTCATCTCCTTGTTGTGCGCGAGCGCGTCGGCGCCCCTGGTCGGCGAGTCGGACTCGACGATCACGACCAGCTGGTCGCGTTGCTCGGAGGCGTAGCCGCCGTTGGCCAGCGTGGTCAGCGGCGGCACGGTGATCGCCTTGTCCAGCACCAGGTCCTTGACGTTGCCGGTGCCGTCCTTCTGGGTCAGCTCGCGCAGCTGCCGTGCCTCGTCCGCGTTCTTCATCTTCACCACGGACACCGACGAGTACACGGTGCTGCCGTTGGGCAACTTCGCCGTGTAGAACGCACGCGTCAGCTGAAGACATGGCGTGGTCTTGAAGAAGGCCTGCGTCTGGCTCGTCGCGTGGGCCGCGCAGTCGCTGTCCTTCACCGGTTCCGGCAACTCCGGCACGGTGGTGAACTCGAACTCCCCCGCGGTCTTCTGCGGTTGCGCGACCTGCTGGTCGATCGGGTCCGACGGCTGCAGCACCCACCACACGAACCCCGACACCACCGCGACGCCGACGAGCGCCAGCGCCTTGCCCACCCAGGTCGACTTGCGCTGGGGTGGAGGCGGCGGCGCGGGCAAGTGCCCCTGGCGGTTGTCCATGATCGACTGGAGCTTCACGAGCTCGTCGGCCGGGTACAACGGCGCGGTGTCGGTGGGCCTCGGTGGGAAGCGAGGCATGTTCTGGGTCACCTCTTCAGGTGACTGGCGTGGTTCCGACACAAGGACCCACGGTAACGGACGGCAGTCACGCGAGCGCTTCGAGCACCCGGTCAACGTCCTCGATCGTGTTGTACATGTGACACGCATACCGCGTGCGACCTGCACGAACCGAGGAAACAACACCCTGAACGGGTGGCCTGCCGACTGAGACGATCGCCGAGTCGTTGGGCGGCAGGCCCAGTCCACTCAGGAGACGATCCGTCAGTTTCACGCAGTGCGCGCGCACGGCTTCGAGGTCCAGTGTGGCCACCCACGGGAGCGCGACAGCCGCACCGACGTGCGAGAACCACGTCGGCGAGAGGTCGAACCGCCGTGCGTCCGAACGGAGCACAAGATCGGTGCCGTAGTTCTCGCCGGTGCTGTACCAGTTGGCCGCCAACGGCTTGAGCGACTCCATCCGGTCCGGCCGCACCGCCATCCAGGCCGCGCCGCGCGGTGCCATCAGCCACTTGTAGGCCACGCCGACGACGAAATCGGCCCACGCCAACGACAACGGCCGCCACCCGGCGGCCTGCGACACGTCGAGCAGCACCGGTTTGCCCGACGCCCGCAACGCTTCGAGGTCCGCGATCTTCCCGTCGGCCGACTGGACCACGCTCATCGCGACGAGGTCGCACTCGTCCACTGTGGACACGATCTGGTGCCCGGCGGCGACGAACGGCAGCGTGACGCTGGTGAAGTCGCCGGGATCCACGAAGACCTTCGAGCCGACCGGCAACGACTGCGCGACCAGCGACACGAACTGCGACACCGTGGCGCCGCAGGCGACCGACGTGGCGGGCACCCCGATCAACCGCCCGAACGCCTCACGCGAGATCTCCACGGCGTCGTTGAACGTGGACGACGTGTCCTGACCGCGCCGCCACCGCTCGTGCGAGGCGCTCACCGCGTCGGCGACGTGCCGCGGGGGCACGCCGATGGACGCCGTGTTCAGGTAACCGGGCTCGACGTCGAAAACCGCTCCGAAGGCCTCACGCATGCGCGAGCTGCTTGCCGCGCTTACGTCGCGCGTAGACCTGCTTCTTCACCCGTGCGATCACGGTCCCATCCTGCCCGACGACGTCCGTCTCGAACCAGATCAAGGCCTTCTCGCCGCCGCTGGTCTGCTCGAGCACCTGCGCGACGTGCTCGTCGGTCAGCCGGAACTCGGCGTGGACCGTGCCGCGGCCGGGCGCGACGAACTCGATCTCACCCGCCTGGTCCCACACGACGTGGTCGCCCTGGAGCTGGTTGAACAGCAACAACACCCAGAACGGGTCGGTCATCGCGAACAGCGAACCGCCGAAGTGGGTGCCGAAGAAGTTGCGGTTCCACGGGCGTAGACGCATCCGCACCCGTGCGTACCGGTAGTCCGGCGAGATCTCCACGACGCGGATGCCGGCGAACAGGAACGGCGGCCACAGGTTCATCCCGAAGCGCAGGCGGCTTGCCTTCATAAAAAACAGTGTTACACAACGCTCGCCAGACTGTCCGCAACTTCCTCGGGCGAGGGCATGTGACGTATCTCCCGGGTGATCTGACCTGCGGCTTCGCGGTACGAGGAGTCCGCGAACAGCTGTCGCACACAGTCCGCGATCGGCCCGGCACTGAACGCGGCCGGCCGCAGCGCCGCACCGGCCGCGACGAGCGCGTCGGCGTTGCCGAACTGGTCCGCGCCCTGAGGCAGCACGACCTGGGGAACCCCGGCGGCGAGCGCGCCCAGCATCGTGCCGCTGCCACCGTGATGAACGGCCACGTCCGCGTACCGGAGCACCTCGGCCTGGGGCAGCCACGGGTACACCTTCACGTTGGGCGGCACGTCGCGGAGTCCGACCCGCGGCGCGGCCACGACCACCTGTGCCTCGGAGATCTTGCCGAGCCCCACGACCGCCTCGGCGAGCAGTTCGCGCGTGCCGAACGCCGTGCCGAGCGTGAGGTAGATCAGCTTGCCCGTGGTGCGCACCGGCACGTCACCGGGCGGCGAGAACGGCACCGGCCGCAGCGGGATCCGGTCCTGCTTCAGGAAAGCGGGGTCCTGCAACGAGGGCGGGCAGATGTCGAGGTGCCGTCCGCCGGTGGGCCGCACGAAGCCGATGCCGTCGGGGAACATCCGCCCGAACCCGTGGAACAGCGCGGAGAACCCGCGGCGCCGGGCTTCGGTGACGACCTCGGGCACCGCCCACTCGCCGATCACGAGGTCGGGCAGCAACCGTTCCAGTTCCGGCGCGATGTCCTCGGCGTAGATCTCGCCGAACACGACCCCCGGCCGAAAGGGCCGCAGCCCGAGCTTCCCGAGCACCGGGTGCATCTGCTCGCCGACCGCGAAGTGCACCTCGTGGCCGGCGGCGCGGAAGGCCGACGCCAGCGGGATCAACGGATAGGTGTGGCCGACCGTGGCCATGCTGGCGAAGAGCACGCGCATGATCTGACGATACTGAGTCCTCATGGGAACCAACCGCGAGAAGATGATCAACGGCGAGCCCTACCTCCCCGGAGACCCCGAGCTGGACGCGGACCGCCGGCGCGGCTGGCGTGAGATGGCCCGGTTCAACGCGCACGACCCGGAGGACACCGACGGGATGTACGCGATCCTCAAGGGGTTCGTGGCGGAGATCGGTGAGAACTCGACGTTCATGCAGCGCCTGCAGATCGAGTACGGCTACAACACCCGCATCGGCGCGAACAGCTTCATGAACTACGGCGGCATCATCCTCGACTGCGGCCCGGTGACCATCGGCGATCACGTGATGATGGGTCCGAGCGTGCAGCTGCTGACGGCGTTGCACCCCATCGAGGACCACGACGCGCGGATCGAGGGCTGGGAGACGACCGCGCCGATCGTCATCGGGGACGAGGTGTGGTTCGGCGGCGGCGTGATCGTCTGCCCCGGAGTCACCATCGGCAACAACACGGTGGTCGGCGCGGGCAGTGTCGTGACGCGTGATCTGCCTGCTCACGTGCTCGCGGTCGGCAACCCCGCACGGGTGGTTCGTAAGATCTGAGGTCATGCGCAGCGAGGAGATCCGGATCCGCACCGGTGCCGACGAGGTCGTGCACGACCTGACGCGGGAATGCCAGCGGTTCCTCGACAGCGAGAACGGCGACGGCCTGCTGCACGTGTGGGTGCCGCACGCGACCGCGGGCGTCGCCATCATCGAGACGGGCGCCGGCAGCGACGACGACCTGCTGACCGCGCTGGAGCGCATCCTGCCCCGCGACGTGAAGTGGCGGCACCGGCACGGCACCCCTGGCCACGGCCGTGACCACGTGATGCCCGCGCTGGTGCCGCCCTACGCGACGATCCCGGTGCTAGGCGGTGTGCTGACGCTCGGCACGTGGCAGTCCATCTGCCTCGTCGACACCAACGTCGACAACCCCGTCCGCACGGTCCGTCTGAGCTTTCTCGCCGGCTAGCAGCAGGACGAGCCCTACGAGCGCGATCCCGCCGAACACCCACCACTCGGTGCTGACGGACCCGTCGTACATGAGACTGCGCAGGCCTTCCGCCGAGAACCGGAACGGCGTCCACGACCACAGGACCGCCTTGTAGGCCGGGTTGAGCAGCTCCGGAACCTGGCCCGCGACGGCGGGCGCCATCAGGTAGAGGATGCCGAGGATCCCCATCGCGCGGATGCCGAGGTGCTTGAACAGCCCGGCCTGCAGCAGCGCGAACGACACGGCGACGGCGAGCAGGAACGTGAGCGCCTCGGCGTTGACCGTGACACCCCACCACGCCAGCAGTCCCGTGGTCGAGCCGGTGACCAGGACGGCCGTGGTCAGCGCCGACAGCCACCTGAGCCTGCCGCCCTTCAGCACCACGAACAGCAGTCCGGCGATCATCCCGCCGACCCACAGCAGTGCCGACGCGGCGAGCGGCGCGGTGCGTTCGGCGGCCGTCGGTGTCCGCGCGTCGATCCTGACCGGCAGCCCGGCACCCTGCGCGACACCGGTCAGCACCTGCTGCGCGACCTGCGTGCCGGACGGGTTGACCGCGGGGTTGAGCCGGATCGTCGCCTGGCCGGGCGCGATCTCCAGCACCCCGTAGACCTCCTTGTCCCGAAGGAGGTTCCGTGCCTCGTCCGCGGACACGACCCGGATGTCGACCTCGGCCGAGTCGGCGGCTTGGACCTTCTCCGCGATCGGCGGAGGCGCCACGACGGCGAGCGGAACGTCGTGCGGGTGCACGGTGGCCTGCACACCGAAGGTCAGCAGGCCGAGGAGAAACGCCACCACCGCGCCTGCGACGGCGGTGACCAGCGCGGTGCGCATCATCTGCCCCCTTAGTTCATCATGCGTTGAATTTAACGCGCACGCTACGCCTCGCCCGTTCCCGAAGTCAACGCATGGTGAATTAAGCCTCTGTCAGACCCACCAGGTACCGTTTCCCCGTGACTTACCCAGGTGGCGGCGGACAGGGCGGCTGGAACGACCAGCAGGGCTGGGGCCAGCAGCAACAGGGTGACTACCAGAGCGGTGGCTACCAGACCGGCGGCTACCCGCAGACCGGTGGCTTCCCGCAGCAGCCCCAGTTCCCGCAACAAGGTCAGTTCCCGCAGCAGGGTTACGGCGGGTACGGCGGCCTCGGCGTGTACGGCGGCTTCGACAACGAGCCGCCGAAGAAGAGCAAGAAGACGCTCTGGCTCGTGATGGGCGCCGTCGTCCTCGTGCTGCTCGTCGGCGGTGGCCTCACCTGGTTCCTGCTCTCGCGCCAGGACAACACGACCGCGCAGCCCGACCCGTCCACCTCGAACAGCACCTCCGCGCAGCCGACCGACACCGCGTGCCCGAAGAACGAGGGCCAGCAGTGCATCGAGACGGGGCTCGGCTACAACTACGTGGTCCCGAAGAACTGGGACGTCATCGCCGACGCCAAGATCCCGGTGGACGGGTTCGACGGCGTCCTGCTGTCCGGCATCACCACCTACGGCGACTACACGTGCGAGGGCAAGCCGTTCACCAAGGGCACCAACGGCGGCACCCAGCTCCCGAAGGGCGACATCAACAAGGCGGCCACCGACTTCACCAAGGCCCTCTCCGCGCAGTACTACTCGTCGGGCGGCGACCCCAAGGTGACGACCACGGAACCCAAGCCGGTGAAGATCCAGCACACCCAGAAGGACGGCAAGAAGGTCGTCGTCGACGGCGTGCAGGTCGACGCCACGGTCACCCAGACCGGCAACAAGTGCCTGGCGAGCAAGGGCATGGTCAAGGTCGTGGTGCTCAACGGCAGCACCAAGCTGCACGTGCTGGCCGTGAACGGCGACCTGGAGGGTGGCGGAGGCGGCACCAACCCGCCGCTGCTCAAGGAGTCCGACCTGCAGAAGATGGTCGACTCGCTCACGCCGACCTCCTAGGACATGTCGCGCCGCCGCCCACCGGGGCGGCGGCTCGCTCGCCGGCCCGGGGCAGCTACGCGGGTTCGCACCGCCGACGTGCTGACACCGCACGGCCCCTCAGGGTTCGCATGCCTCAGGAACGCCACAAGGCTTCGCGAGTCGATTCGCCCTGGGTCCCGCCCGTCCGAGACGCAACAGTCAGCGGGTCGTCATCACGAGCGCTCGCAACGAGTCGCCGCGCCACGATTCGAAGGCGGCCGGCCGCCGATCTACCGCGCGCCGCCGTTGGACGTGACGGCGGCGGGCAGCGGGTTCTCGGCGGTGATCTTCTCCAGCACCGCCAGCGCCTTGCTCTCCCACAGCGCGAGCCGCAGTTCCTGGAACGTCATCATCGCCTGCTCCACGATCGCGATCGCGTGGAACGTCTCCCCGCGCTGCGACACGAGCTGGGCCAGGTCGAGCCTGATCCGCGCGGCCCCGACGCGGTCGAGGTTCTCCTCGCACAGCCGGATCGCGCGCCGCAGCAACCGCCCCGCCTCGGCGAACATGCGCATGCGGCCGTGGATCAGGCCGAGAGAGTGCAGCGCGTAGCTCTCCCCCACGGTGTCACCGGAGCGCTGCACCATGCCGAGCACCGACGTGATGAGCTGCTGCGCCTGCTCGTAGCGCCCCTGCACGAGCATCGCACTGCCGAGCCGGTACAGGACCTGGGCCTCCACCCGCGGGCTGGAGATCTCGCGGCACATGCCGAGGGCGCCGCGCAGCTGACCGACCGCCAGCTCGTGTTCGCCGCGGTCCAGTGACAGCTGCGCGAGCTGCGACACCACGTAGGCCTGGCCGACGACGTCACCGACGCGTTTGAAGCCCACCAGCGACTGCTCGAAGATCCTCAGGGCGATCTCCGGACGGCCTTCGTTGTACTCCAGCAGGCCGAGGTTGCGGCGCACCAACGCCAGCCCGTGGGTGTCGTCGAGCTCCGTGAACAGCTCCAGCGCCGGTTCGAGAGCGGCACGGGACGCGTCCATGCGCCGCTGGCTGTGGTGCAACGACCCGAGCGAGCACAGCAGGGCCGCGGTGCCGCGCTTGTTGCCCGCCCTGCGCACGGCCTCGAGGGCGCGTTCGTGGGTCTGCTGCCAGTCGTCGAGGTAGCTGCGGGTCTCGAACAACGTCACGAGCGTCATCGCGAGGTCCCAGCACAGCTCGTCCAGGCCGGCGTCGGCGGCCTGCAGGACGGCGGCGCAGATGTTCGGGCGCTCGCTTTCCAGCCACCCCAACGGGTCCTGCAGCACCTGGTCGAGGTACGGGGCGCTGGGCTGCCAGCGCCGGCCGGTGCCGTGCAGAACGGTGAAGTCTCCGCCGTAGAGGCGTTGGTGGGCCTGTTCGGCCATCGCGAGCCAGCCGCCGGCCACGCGTTCGACGGAGGCCAGTTGCGTGGCGGGGGCCTCGTGCACCGCGAGCTGTTCCTTGGCGAACAGGCGGATCAGGTCGTGGAAGCGGTAGCGGGGCAGGCCCGTGATGTCGCTGCCGACCACGTCCAGCAGCTGGGCGTCGACCAGGCGCTCAAGCAGGTCGAAGCCTCGGTGGCGGTCGTCGTCCGTCAAGGCCGAGGCTGTCCAGACGGGCAGGCTTTCCGCTTCCAGCAACGACATCAGCCGCATCACCCGGCACGTGTCGGACTCCAGGCCGTCGTAGGTCAGCGACAGGCTGGCGCGCACGACCATGTCGCCGTGCACCAGTTCGTCGAGACGGTGCCGTTCGTCGGCGAGGCGGCCGACCATCGAGGCGAGGCTCCAGTGTGTGCGGGCGGCGAGGCGGGCGCCGATGATCCGCAACGCCAGTGGGAGCCCTCCCACGACGTCCACCAACGCGGCCGCGGCGACCGGTTCGCTCTGCAGGCGCTGCTTGCCGATGATGCGCCCCAACAACTCCAGAGCGTCATCGGAGTCCATGAAGTCGACGTCGACCAAATGAGATCCGGCGAGACCGGTCAGCCGGGTGCGGCTCGTGACGACCACACCGCACGTGGGAGAGCCCGGAAGCAGTTGGTGCACCTGTGACTCGCTGCCCGCGTCGTCCAGGACCACGAGCACACGGCGGTTCGCGAGCATGCTTCGGTACATGTCCGCCCGCTCGTCGACGCCGTCGGGCAATGTCGAGCCCACGGCACCCAACGCGGACAGGAACCGGCCGAGCACCTCGGCCGGTGTGGCCGGTTTCGCCTGGGTGCCGCGCAGGTCGCAGTACAGCTGGCCGTCCGGGTAGGTCTCGGCGGCGACGCGATGGGCCACGTGCACCGCGAGAGCGCTCTTACCGATGCCCGCCTTGCCGGAGATGTTCACCACCGGCATGGTCATGTGGTCGCCCGCGAGAATGCTCTCAGCGCGCGCCACCACGTCCTGGCGGCCGATGAAGTCGGAGATGGTGGCCGGAAGCTGGTGCGGTGACACGACGTTCTGCACGGTGACCGGAACCGACTTCTCCTGATCGAGGCGCAGCACCTCGTCGTCGGTCAGGATCGCGGTCTCGAGCTTGCGCAACTGGTCGCTCGGTTCGAGGCCCAGGTGTTCGATGAACAGGTCGCGGCCGGCTCGGTAAACGTCGAGCGCCTCGGACTGCCTGCCGGAGCGGTAGAGCGCGAGCATCAACTGGCCGCGCGGGCGTTCTCGCAGCGGGTGTTCCGTCACCATGCTCTGCAATTCACCGATGAGTGCGTGATGGCGGCCCAGCAACAACTCGATGTCGACGCAGTTCTCCAGCACCGACAGACGTTTCTCGTCGAGGCGCAGTGCTTTGTTCTGCAACGTGGCTCCGGCGCCGCCGAGTGCGGGTCCGCGCCACAACGCCAATGCCGCTCGCAACACCGCCGACGCCTCTTCCATGCGGCCCTGCCGGACGGCGGCGTCGGAGTCGGCCACGCGGCGTTCGAAGAGGAAGGTGTCGATCTTGTCCGCGGCGACGCGCAGCAGGTAGCCGGGCTGGCGGGTCTCGATCTGGGCGTCGACGCCGACTCTCGCGAACTCCCGCCGGAGCGCGGACACGCAGATCTGGATCTGCGCCCGTGCGGTCGACGGCGGGGTGTGCTCCCAGACGAGGTCGATCAGCTGGTCCATGCTGACAACGCGATTGGCTTCGAGCAGCAATGCGCCCAGGATCGTCTGCTGACGTCCTGGCGGCACCTGCACCTGCTCCTCCGCTCCGATCACCTCGATCGGACCGAGCAGCTTGAAAATCAGTTCCTCGTCAGGGGCGGAGCTCATGACGGACGACCCCTCGCGCCTCTATTTCCCGCAATGCCCCTGCACCTCACGCTCCGGTCGTTTTCACCGTTACCGAATCACATTTACCGAAGACGTGGAAAAAGGCACTTCCAGGACGTCATCTCAAGATCGGATTTAAGATGAAAATCCTTCACATCTCGTGTTTGACCTCCGGTTGCATCAACTGCAGGCGAGTACTCCGATGGGTGATGATCTCCGAAGTTAGCCTCGGCGAGGAAAACTGTCAAGATCCTTCTTGTGCATGACTACACGATCCACCATAATGCGCTCGATCTCAATAGGCATCTCATTTGGAGATGATCAGATCCGGGGCATCTTGGCAGATCAACGAGTACGTGAACCCGAGAATTCATCGTTGTGGCGGCGGACTTCACGGCGATCGTACGGCATGCCGCCAAGCAGCCTGAACGTCTCATCGGGACTACTCCGAGCGGCACAAGCCGTTCGTTCGGATCGCTAACCGCACCCAACCATTGCGGTACACCGCACCTAATTCTCCGGATAAGCGACCACCCTGCGTAGTAACAGCTGTGTGCTGACTGGCGGGTCAGCTATTGAAGCGTCTCAATTGGTTGCGCGAGCCCCGCCATCACGGCCGATTGATACGCGGTGGGTGCGCGATAGAGCGGCGATGGGCGGCACTTCTAACTTCGTTCTCAGGCACCGATCGAAGGTGTCTGAAGCACAACTCGAACCAAGGACCGACCAAGAAAGAGGAGGCCGACATGATCCGCAAGACGACCGCAGCCGCTCTGGTTCTCTCCGCCATCCCGGCGGCCCTCGCGTTGACGCTCTTCACCGGCACCGCACAGGCCGACGACGACACCCCGTGGGGCAAGGGCGCGGGCGGTGACACCCCCTGGAGCCAGATCGTCAACGACGGCGACACCCCTTGGGGCGCCATCGCTTCCGACGACACCCCGTGGGGCAAGGGCATCACGCTGCCGGCCCTTCCGGCCGACGGCGACACCCCGTGGGACGACGACACTCCTTGGGGCTGATCGTTCCCCCTCCGTTCGGACAGTCACCCAAGGAGGCCAGAACCATGCGATTCCACCTGCTGGGCTCACTGGAAGTCCTCGACGACGACCTGCCCGTGCCGCTGGGCGGCGTCAAGCAGCGCGCGGCTCTGGGTTTCCTCCTGTTGCACGCCAACCGAGTGGTGGCGACGAGCAAGCTGCTCCAAGCGTTGTGGTCACGGGATGTCCCGCCCACGGCGCGCAAGATGCTCCAGAACGCCGTCTCAGGGCTGCGAGGCGTTCTCACTCCCCACGGCAGCAACCCCGAAGGGTCCGCACTGCTGCTGACCCACGCGCCGGGGTACCTGCTGCGCGTGGACCAGAACTCCCTCGACCTGTCGCGTTTCCAGCAACTGACCGAACAGGGACGAGGTGAACTCTCCGCCGGCAACTGGCCCGCCGCGGCGACTGTGCTCCGCAAGGCACTGAGCTTGTGGCGAGGACCGGTGCTCGCGGATCTTGCGGAGACCGGCATCAACTGGCCGGAGCTGACCGCCATCAAAGACGGGCGGCTGGCGACGCAGGAAGACTGCTTCGAGGCAGAACTCGCCTGCGGAAGGCACTACGAGATCATCGGCGAGCTGGAGTCGCTGATCGAGGTGGAGCCGTATCGCGAACGACTCAACGGGCAGCTGATGCTCGCGCTGTACCGGTGTGGCCGGCAGGTGGACGCGCTGAGCGTCTACCGCCGTACCAGGGCGGCGTTGGTGGAGGAACTCGGCCTCGAACCGGGTCGCGAGCTCCAGGAACTGGAGCGCGCGATCCTCGACCACGCCCCCGCGCTGGACCTTCCTCCGTCGGTGCAACGCAGACATCTGCTCTCCGTCGGCCAGGCCTCTCCCGTGTCCGCTCCCGTCGTGATCACGCCACCCGTCGCAGAGCCCGTCGCTCCGGCGGTCACCGCGGGCGCGATGAACGTGACGACCGTGGAGCGCAAGCTCGTCAGCGTCGTGATGGTGTCCGCCCAGCTCGGTCTCGCGGCCGGTGACGGTGACCCGGAGGACGTCGACGCGGTGCACCAGGAAGTCGCTTCCGTCGTCTCCGCCGAGGTTTCCCGTCTTGGGGGCGTCGTCGGCGGCAACGTGGGTTCCGTGTTCCTGGCTCTGTTCGGTGTGCCCAAAACGGCCGAGGACGACGCCGATCGCGCCGTGCGTGCGTCGTTGGCCATCCGCGACCGGTTGGCCGCTGTCGCCGACGTGCAGATCGGCGTGGCGACCGGCGACTCTCTCGTGCGGCTGCCTTCGTCCGGTACGCCCACTGCCACGGGCGTGCTGCTCGATCAGTGCCGTCAGCTGATGGCGTTGTCTCCGCTGGGCGCCGTTCGTACGTGCTCCGCGACCCGTGAGGCGGCAAGTTCGGTGACGTGGGAGGCCGATGGCGCTCCGACCGGGGGCTGGCAGGCGGTCTCGTGCGTGTCACCGCGTGGTGCGACCCGGCGTTCGCAGGCCGCCGTGCCGTTCGTGGAACGTGAGCGTGAGTTGCTGGTGTTGCAAGGGCTTCTCGAAGAAGTCCGCACGCGCCGACGCCCGCACTTCGTGACCGTGCTCGGCGAAGCGGGCGTGGGCAAGACACGGCTCGTCAACGAGCTCACGTCGTCTTGCAAGACCGCATTGCGTGGCACTGCAACGGCTTTCGGCGACGACCACGGCTACGGGCCGCTGTCGGACGTCGTGAGCGGCTTCTCCTCCTTCGAGACCCTGCGGGCCGCTCTCGCGTCGTTGGTCGGCGTCGGTGAGCTCGCGGACCGGCTGCACGGGAGCCTCGCCAGCCTGGCCGAACCCGGTCCTGGTGTGCGGGCGGACTTCCCGGCGTGGCGGCGGTTCCTGGAGGAGGTCGCGGAGTCCGACCCGCTGGTCGTCTTCCTGGAGGACGTGCACTGGGCGAACGACGTGGTGCTCGACTTCGTGGAGGAACTGAGCGAGCACGCCGGTTCCGTGCCGTTGCTGGTGATCGCCACCGCGCGGCCGGAGCTGCTGCAACGCAGGCCGTCGTGGTTCGGCGGCAAGCGCAACGCGACCACGATCAGCCTGGAGCCGTTGTCCCACAACGGAACGCGCAGCCTGCTGAACTCGTTGCTGCAGACCCGCGAGCTGTCGTCCGAACTCTGGCAGGCGCTGGTGACGTGTGTCGGCGGCAACCCGTTGTTCGCCACCGAATACGCCCGCATGGTGGCCGATCCGCGCATGCCGTGCGTGCAGAACGACGCTTCGCTGCCGGTCCCGCCATCAGTGCGTGGCGTGCTGACCGCTCAGCTCGACTCACTGCCGTTCGAGGTGAAGGCGGTGCTTCAGGACGCCGCCGTCGCGGGTGATCTGGTGTCGCCCGGAGCGGTGGCCGCGGCGGGGCAGCGGAACGCTCTCGAGGTCGCCAAGGCTCTGGAACTGCTGGAACAGCGCGACTTCCTGCGCCGTCAGGGCCGCAACAGCGAGACGGGCGAGATCGAGTACGGGTTCCGGCATCTGCTGGTGCGCGACGTCGTGGCGGACCAGTTGCCCCGCGCCGAGCGTGCCGTGAAGCGGGAACGCGCGCTCGGCTGGTTCGAGGAACCGGCACTGGACCTCACCGACCGCCGGGCGGGCTGACCGCTCCCCGGTGACACGCTGAACGCCGGGCCGCGCGACCCACCCCCAGCGCGCTGCCCGGCGTTCAGTTCCTGCTTCAGCTGGTGACGACCTGCACCAGGTGGTCGACGGCCTCCGCGACCGGCACCTCGACGCGCTCGCCGGAGCGGCGGTCCTTGACCTCGACCGTGCCGTCCTTCAGGCCGCGGCCGATCACCAGGATCGTCGGGACGCCGACGAGCTCGGCGTCCGCGAACTTCACGCCGGGGCTCGCCTTGCGGTCGTCCAGCAGGACGTTGAGGCCCTTGGCGCTGAGCTGCTTCGCGAAGTCCTCACCGGCGTTCATCAGCGTCTCGTCCTTGCCGGCGACCACGACGTGGACGTCGGCGGGGGCGACGTTGCGGGGCCAGATCAGGCCGCGGTCGTCGTGCGACTGCTCCGCGATGACCGCGACGAGCCGCGAGACGCCGACGCCGTACGAGCCCATGGTGATGCGGACGGGCTTGGAGTCCGGGCCGAGGGCGTCGAGCGAGAACGCGTCCGCGTACTTGCGGCCGAGCTGGAAGATGTGGCCGATCTCGATGCCGCGCGCGGCGACCAGCACACCCTTGCCGTCCGGCGACGCGTCACCTTCGCGGACCTCGGCGACGTCGATGACGCCGTCGGGGGTGAAGTCGCGGCCCGCCACCAGGTCGACGACGTGGTGGTCGGCCTTGTCCGCGCCGGTGACCCAGGCGGTGCCCGTGACGACGCGGGGGTCGGCGAGGAAGCGGATGCCGTTGGCCTGGATGGCTCCCGGGCCGATGTAGCCCTTCACCAGGAACGAGTTCTTGGCGAAGTCGGCCGCCTCCAGCATCGCGACCTCAGCCGGTTCGAGGGCTGCCTCGAGGCGCTTGAAGTCGACCTCGCGGTCACCGGGGACGGCGATCGCGAGCAGCTCCCAGTCCTTGCCGGGGCTCTTGACCTTCACCAGGACGTTCTTCAGCGTGTCCGCCGCGGTGAACTTGCGGTCGGTGTTGGCGTTGAGGAAGTCCACCAGCGTCTCGATGGTGGGCGTGCTCGGCGTGTGGTGCACCTGTGCGGCGGGCTTGTCGTCGATCGACTGCGCGGGGGGCACGGGCGTCGCGACGGCCTCGACGTTCGCCGCGTAACCGGACTCGGTGCTGCGCACGAACGTGTCCTCGCCCGTCTCGGCGACGGCCAGGAACTCCTCGGACGCCGAGCCGCCCATCGCACCGGACGTGGCGGAGACGATCACGTACTCCAGGCCGAGCCGGTCGAAGATGCGGATGTAGGCGTCGCGGTGGTTCTGGTACGACTGGCTCAGGCCCTCGTCGGTGAGGTCGAACGAGTACGAGTCCTTCATCAGGAACTCGCGGCCGCGCAGGATGCCCGCACGGGGACGCGCCTCGTCGCGGTACTTGGTCTGGATCTGGTACAGCGTGACGGGGTAGTCCTTGTAGGAGCTGTACTCACCCTTCACGGTGAGGGCGAACATCTCCTCGTGCGTGGGGCCGAGGAGGTAGTCGGCGCCCTTGCGGTCCTTGAGGCGGAACAGGTTGGGGCCGTACTCCTCCCACCGGTTCGTCGCCTCGTAGGGCTCCTTGGGCAGCAGCGCGGGGAACTGGATCTCCTGCGCGCCGAAGGCGTCCATCTCCTCGCGGACGACGGCCTCGATGTTGCGCAGGACCTTGAGGCCCAGCGGCAGCCAGGTGTACCCGCCCGGCGCGACGCGGCGGACGTAGCCGGCGCGCACCAGCAGCTTGTGGCTGGGCACTTCGGCGTCCGCCGGATCCTCGCGAAGGGTGCGCAGGAACAGCGACGACATCCTGGTGATCACGGTGGGTGCTCCTCGTTCACGGGCAGTTGAAACAGCGTACTGGTTGGGCGTTCCCCGAAATCGCGCGCGGTGCTCCGTCTGGGCTCTGACCTGGGCGAACCAGAATTGTCAGACCCCTTGAGTAGCGTCCGATCCATGCCTCTGACCATTGCCATGATCACCATCGACACGGGCGACGCGCGCAAGCTCGCGGAGTTCTGGACGGCCGCACTCGGCACCACGATCCAGAACGACTGGGGTGAGTTCATCGTGCTCGCGCCGAACACCGAGACCGGCGTCGCGCTCGGCATCCAGCAGGTGCCGGACGCCACGCCGGGCAAGAACAGAGTCCACTTCGACTCGCACGTGCCGGACCGCAAGGCGGAGGTCGCCCGCCTCCTCGCGCTCGGCGCCACGGAGATCGCGGTGCACAGCGTTCCCGGTCTCGTCTGGACCGTGCTCGCCGACCCGGACGGCAACGAGTTCTGCGTCGGCCAGGCCGGCGAGGAGCTCTAGCGGTACGACTCGGCCCGTCGCCGGACGAGTTCGCTCCGCACCGGGCCGGGTCACGCCGTCAGAGCGCCACCGGCAGCCGGGAGCTCCAGCGGCACGGCTCGGTCCGTCGCCGGGCGAATTCGCTCGCCGGCAGACCGGGCTACGCCGTCAGAACGCCACCGGCGGCCGGGAGCTCCAGCGGCACGGCTCGTCCGTTGCCGGGCGAATCCGCCTGCCATCGGGCCGAATCACGCCGTCAAAGCGCCACCGGCAGCCCAGAGCACTAGCGGTACGACTCGGTCCGTCGCCGGACGAACCCGCCCGCCATCGGGCCGAGTCACGCCGTCAAAGCGCCACCGGCAACCCAGAGCACTAGCGGTACGACTCGGTCCGTCGCCGGACGAATCCGCCCGCCACCAGACCGAGTCACACCCGTCAACGCGCCACCGGCAACCGAGAAACTCCAGCGGCACGGCCGTCCGTTCCTAGGCGAGTTCGCTCACCACCAGGCCGGGTTACACCGTCAGAGCGTCGACCAGTCCAGCGAAGAGCTCCAGCGGTGCGGCTCAGTCCGTTGCCGGGCGAATCCGCTCACCACCCGACCGGGTCACCCGGTCAGAGCGCGACCGGCAGCCCGTAGTCGATCCAGGTCCGCGCCACCTCGAACCCGGCGCGCTCGTACACGCCGAGCGCACGGGTCGAGTTGGCCGAGTCCACGGAGAGCCCGGCGCGGTGATAGCCCTGCGTCCTGCCCTGAGCCAGCGTGCGGCTCAGCAGGGCCGAGGCCACCCCACGCCCGCGGTGCTCCTCCAGGGTGCCGACGTCCCCGATCCACAACTCGCGGACGCCGGTCATCTCCTCGACCACCGGGTAGTGCCGTGCGAGCACGAACCCGACCACGGCGCCTCCGGAGAGCGCCAGGAAGGAGGACTCCGGAACGAACCGCAAGCTGTCGGTGAACGACGCCGCCCACTCCTCAGGGCTGCGGTCGACCGACCCCCAGTGCTGGGCGAAGGCCGTGTTGCAGACGTTGCGGACCTCTTCGCCGCGGGCCGCGGAGAACGGCACGATCTCGTAACCGGACGGGATCGGGACCTGGGCGAGTGACTCGCCCAGTGCCACCTCCAGCTCGTAGAAGTAGCGGTCGGCGCCGAAGCCGAGCTTCTCGACCAGGGCGACGTGTCCCTCGGAGCGGCTCTCGACCATGGTGCACACGGCGAGCGGCAGGTCCGGGTGTCGTGCGACGTGGAGGTCGTGCGCCAGGGTGGCGAGGCGCGGCAGCAGTTGCCGCCCGATGCCCTCGCGGCGGAACTCGGGGTGGACCGCTCCGTCGAGCCGGACGCGGTGCGTGCCCACGGGGTTGTCGCGCAACGCGACCAGCCCGTAGGCGGCAAGCCTTCCGCCCGCGAGCACGGCCAGCGATCCACCGGGCAGGTCGGCCTTGCCGAACGACTCCGCGAAGTCCTCTTCGGACAACAGTTCGCCGGTGTCGTCGACCGCCTCGGCCGCGTTGTAGAGCGCGGCCACCGCCGGGATGTCCGCTGTCGTGAGCGGGCGCCACACGAGTTCCACGTCGAATGACGCTACGGGGAGGGGATGTCGCCAACAACCGAATAACGCGTTGCCCGCGATGAGCCACCGGGGCCATCCTGCGAGCGATGACGCCACCGGAGATCGCACCGCTGCACGAGGACCTGACGTTCCACGGACCTCTGTCCGAGGCACGAGCAGCTCGCCTCATCCGCTCACTCCTGCCGTTGGACGACGCCCACGTGCTGGACGTGGGTTGCGGCTGGGCGGAGTTCCTCCTGCGGACCCTGGAAGCCGCTCCCACGGCCACCGGCACCGGTGTCGACCTGAACGCCGCGGACATCGCGCACGGTCAGGCCAACGCCGAGGCACGAGGACTGGCCGGCCGCGTCAGTCTGCAGGTGGCGGACGTGGCCCGGTGGCATCCGGACCGGCCGGCCGACGTCGTGATCGTCAACGGCGCCAGCCAGGTGTGGGGCGGAGACCCGTTGCAGCACACGGCGAACGCGCTCACGGCGGCGAAGCGGCTGTTGCGCGCGGGCGGCAGGCTTCTGCTGGGCGAGGGTTTCTGGGAACGCGAGCCGACCGAGGAACAGTTGGCGGCCATGCCGGTGCCACGCGACCAGTACGGCTCGGTGGCCGATCTGGTGGACCTCGCGCACGCTCACGGCTACCGCATGCTCGCGGTGGAACAGGCGAGCCTCGACGAGTGGGACGTGTTCGAGAACGGGCACGGTCTCGCCTGGGAACGCTGGCTGCGCGACAACCCGGACTCCGAGCACGCGCCGGAGATCAGGGCGAAGGCCGACACCTCCCGGGGCTACCGGTTGCGGGGGTGGCGCGGCACGCTCGGCCTGGCCTACCTGACGCTCCAGGCGCCGTAGGCCTGGTCCGGTAGGCCTCGTCCGCGACAGTCACGGACGAGGCCGGCGCGCCGCACCTCCGTCGGGGAACACGGCCGGGCTCGAACCGGCGTCCCTCCGGATCAAGAGCCGGAGCTCTACCACTGAGCTACGCGTTCCAAGGGCGTTCGGCGGGCCGGGCTCGAACCGGCGTCCACCCGGCCCCAGAGCCGGGCGCTCTACCTCTGAGCTACCACCGAACGCACCACACAGCCTGCTCAGCCGGGAAGGTCCTGTCCACCGAATACCTCGGTGCGCAGTGGCTTGCCGCTGAACGCGTGCGCACGCCGCAATGCCATGGCCCACAACGGATCCGACACGGCCACGCCGTGCACGAGTTCCGGGGTCGGCCGGAAACGCGCGATCAGGCCGTGCTTGCGGGGCGCGGTCCAGCCGGCGCGCTGAGGATCCACGCCGTGCGAACGGCACGCGACCTCGACGAACGAACGCGTGCACGTCGCGGTGCCGTCCAGCACCTCCCACGGCAGCGGCAGGGATGCCCACACGGCGGTGTCCGGGTGCAGGCCGCCACCGGTCTGCTCGTGCCACCAGGCCAGGTCTGCCGCCATGACGCGCATCGTCTTGCCCGGCCAGGCGGCCTCGAGCAACGAGGTGAGACCCGCGGCGTGCAGGCAGGCGATCCACGCGGTGCGGGCGGCGTTGTAGGCACCGGCGTAGGCGTTCCAGGTCGACGAGTCGACACCGGAGCGCACGATCATCGTCGCCCTGTCCACGTCGGACGTGCGCCACAGCTCGCCGAGCACGGAGGCGATGGACCTCGTCGCCGCGGACCACCGGCCGAGCAACTCACCGAGCTGCTCTGCGGACAGGTGCCGCAGGACGTCCCACACCGGGTGCGCGAGCGCGATCATCGCCCAGTCCGTGCCGGACCGGCACCGTTCGAGGAGCACGTCGGCCACCTGGTCGAACGGGTTCTCGCGGCCGGCCAGGCTGAACTCGCGGCGCAGCTTGCGGCGCGCCGTGAAGTACGCGACGAAGCAGGCCGCGTCGGGGTCCGCCCGGAAGCGGTCGCGGTCGATCACACCCACGAACCCAGCCGACGCGAGCAAGGTCGCGCGGCGCAGTTCCTGGGCGCGCCCCAGCCGATCGGCCTTCGCGGACAGCCTGCGCAGCACGCGGAAGCGGCGGTTGTACTGCCGCTTCGACAGTTCGATGCCGGCGGACGCGCGGGCGTCGCGGTTCAGCCGGTCCGCGAGGAAGTCCGCGTGCTCCGGGTCGAAGCCGATGCCGGCACCGGCCAGCGCCGCGAACTCCAGCACCGACAGCGGGGCCTCGACGTCGACCACGTCGTCCATCTCGAACAGGCGGCGGGTGGCGGCGACCTGACGTGCGGCACCGACCGGGCGGGCGTAGTCGTCGCTCATCCCGGAGAAGCCGTGCAGGCGGGACGCGTGCGCCGCGACACCGTTGATCACCGCACGCTCGCGCCGCTTGAGCGACGGCAGCGCCTCCAGCACGAGAACTGCCACGTCCTCCGGGCGCGGCCGGGCGTCGAGCGAGCGGTACAGGCGGTCGAGTGCGTCCACGCCTTCCAGATGACCACGCCCTGTCCAGCTGTTTTCCGGCTTTGCCCTACCCTTTTCAACCGTGCTGGTGCTGCTTCCCCCGTCGGAGACCAAGGCGATCGGCGGCGAGGGCGCGCCGCTCGACCTCGACGCGCTGTCGTTCCCCGAGCTCAACCCCGTGCGCGACAAGCTGGTGTCCGCGCTGGCCGATCTCGCGAAGAACGTCCCGGCGAGCCTCAAGGCGCTCGACATCTCCGAACGCCAGGTCGACGAGGTGCACCGCAACGCGGCGCTGCGCACGTCGGAGACCACGCCCGCACTGTTGCGCTACACCGGTGTGCTTTACGACAACCTGGACTTCCCGTCGTTGAAGAAGGCGGCGAAGGAACGCGCCTACCAGCGGCTCGCGGTCGCGTCGGCGCTGTTCGGGGCGGTGCGCGGCGGCGATCCCGTGCCCGCGTACCGGTTGTCCGGCGGCAGCACGCTGCCCGACCACGGCAGCCTGCGGACGTTGTGGAAGCCCGCCCTGGAGCCGTTGTTCGAGGACGCCGGCGAGTTCGTCGTCGACCTGCGGTCCGGCGCGTACTCCAGCCTCGCGCGGATCCCCCACGCCGTCGTCGTCCGGGTGATCACGAGCGAGGGCAAGGTCGTGAGCCACTTCAACAAGGCGCACAAGGGGTTGCTCGCGCGCGCCATCGCGACGTCCAGCGCGGAGCCGCACGACCTGAAAGGCCTGGTCAGGCTCGCACAGAAGGCCGGGCTCACGATGGTGCCGACGGGCGAGAAGACCGCGGACCTGATCACCGGTTAATTCGGTTGCGGGCATCGGACCCGCGCGGCAAGCTTCTCTCCGAAGCGTGAAACGAAGCTGGATCGAGGAGGTGCGTGATGTCAGAGCCTGTCTTTGGACGTGGCACCGCGTTCGCGACCCGTCCAGCCGCCCTTCGCGCCTGATCAGCACCGTTTGATCGCAGAGCGCCAGTGGGGCGGTCACCTTCGCCTTTTGGGAGACCCCACCGTGCGCGAGCACGATCTTTTCGAACGTTACGAATCTGCTTTCGACGGCGCCGACGACACCATGCGGCGCAAGGGAAAGCGCACCAACCGGATCGCCGACGACGCGGGACCGACGCGTCGCGGCCGAATGACCGAGGAAGAGAAGCTGCGGGTCTCGCGACTGCGCGAGGACCAGCTCAGCTCCGCGGACACCCCCGAGGACGGCGACCGCTGGTCCACGTGGGGCGACGCCGACCAGGGTCCGAAACCGCATCCTGACTGGCTCATCACGGAACTGGCCGCGGTCGACCGCGAGCTGGGCATCGTGAAGACCGGCAAGGAGGCGGACGTCTTCCTGCTGGAACGCGCCATCGGCGACAGGTCGACCCTGCTCGCCGCGAAGCGCTACCGCAGCAACGACCACCGGATGTTCCACCGCGACGCGGGGTACCTCGAGGGTCGTCGCATGAAGAAGTCCCGTGAGACGCGGGCGATCGCGAACCGCACCGCGTTCGGGCGCAACCTGATCGCGGAGCAGTGGGCGGTCGCGGAGTTCGCCGCGCTCGCCCAGCTGTGGCAGATCGGCGCACCCGTGCCGTATCCGGTGCAGCGCAGCGGCACCGAGCTGCTGCTGGAGTTCATCGGGGACGCCGACGGCACGGCGGCACCGCGGCTCGCGCAGGCCCGTCCCGACGAGGACGAGCTGCTCGACCTGTGGCGTCAGCTGGTCGCGACGCTGATGACGCTCGCCGAGGCGGGCATGACGCACGGCGACCTCTCGGCTTACAACCTGATGGTCCACGACGGCAGGCTGGTCATGATCGACCTGCCGCAGGTGGTCGACCTGGTCGCGAACCCCCGCGGCCCGGAGTTCCTCGACCGCGACGTCCGCAACATCTGCGGCTGGTTCGCCTCGCGTGGCCTGCCGCACGAGATCGGCGACGCGTCCGCGCTGGTGGCGACGCTGCTGGACGTGGCGGGTATGGCCTGACCCACGTTGCGCGCCCGGCCGTGTCCAACGACACTGCCGGGCGCGCAAGGCTTCGCGATAGATCAGCTAGACTGTGCTGTACACCGATGCAGGCTTGACGGCCGTTGACCGGTGTTTCCACCCACTCATCAGCGGCGTGACCATCACGCCGGGCCCGTCCTTGTGATCGGCACCGCGGTAGCTCGCGGGGCAGCCTCGAGACGTGCCATGTCCCGGAGGTTTGTTTTGCCATCAATGTCCGAAGGCCGTTCCGAGCGTGGGCAAAGCCGCAGGTCACCGCGGCGCCGCTCGGGTCGCCAGGGCAATTCCTCGCGTCCGCAGCAGCGGGTCGAGGAACCGATCGTCGCCGAGGTCTTCGAGAGCACGCTGCCGGAAGGCCCGCTGCCCTCGTTCGCTGAACTCGGCCTTGCCGACGCGCTGATCAAGTCGCTCGTCGCCAACGAAATCACCGAGCCGTTCCCGATCCAGGCGGCCACCCTTCCCGACGCCATGGCCGGCCGCGACATCCTCGGCCGTGGCCAGACCGGCTCCGGCAAGACGCTGGCGTTCGGCCTCGCGATGCTGACCCGCCTCGCGACCGGCCGCTCGCAGCCGAACAAGCCGCGCGGCCTGATCCTCGTCCCGACCCGCGAGCTCGCGATGCAGGTGGAGACGGCTCTCATGCCGCACGCCCGCTCGCTGGGCCTGTGGTGCCGCGTCGTCGTCGGCGGCACGTCGTTCCCGCGCCAGATCGAACACCTGCGCCGCGGCGTCGACCTGCTGATCGCGACGCCGGGCCGTCTGTCCGACCACGTCCGCCAGGGCACGTGCGACCTCGGCTCCGTCGAGATCACCGCGCTGGACGAGGCCGACCAGATGGCCGACATGGGGTTCATGCCCCAGGTCCGCGCGATCCTCGACCTGACCCCGCAGGACGGCCAGCGCCTGCTGTTCTCCGCGACGCTCGACGGCGACGTGGACAAGCTGGTCCGCCAGTACCTGCACAGCCCGGTGACGCACTCGGTGGCCCCGGCCACCGCCAGCGTCACGACCATGGAGCACCACCTGCTGTTCGTGTCCGCTGAGGACAAGCAGAACGTGGTGACCGAGGTGGCCGCGCGCGAGGGCCGCACGATCATGTTCGTGCGCACCAAGCACCACGTCGACCGCCTGGCCAAGAAGCTCCGCTCGGTCGGCGTCCACGCCGGCGCCCTGCACGGCGGCAAGGCTCAGAGCGCACGCACCCGCGTGCTCGGCGAGTTCCGCGAGGGCACCACGCCAGTTCTGATCGCGACGGACGTCGCGGCACGCGGCATCCACGTCGACGACGTCTCACTCGTCGTGCACGTGGACCCGCCGGCCGACCCGAAGGACTACCTGCACCGCGCCGGCCGCACGGCCCGCGCAGGCCAGTCCGGCACGGTCGTCACCCTGGTCACGCACGACCAGCGCCGCGCAGTCCAGGGCATGGCCGCACGCGCGGGCATCCGTCCGGAGAGCACGAAGGTGCGCCCCGGCGACGACGACCTGGTCCGCATCACCGGTGCCCGCACGCCTTCGGGCGAGCCGATCATCGAGCGCGAGAAGCCGGCCCGCCGCAGCGGCGGCTCCGGCGGTCGTCGCTTCGGCGCCCCCGCGGCCGCCGGCAGCGGTGGCGGTGGCTACCGCGGCGGCTCCGGCCGGCGCACCGAGGGCGGCGAGTTCCGCGGTGGACCGCGCCGTTCGGAGCGTTCCGAGGGTGGTCGCACGTTCGGGCGGACCGAGCGCGGCGCGGGTCGTCCGCGCCGGGCAGCACCGCAGCACTGAGCTTGATCTGATCAACGGCTGAAGGCCGCTTCCCCGTCTCGGGGAGGCGGCCTTCGTCGTGTGCGGGGGTCTGTCGTCTTGAAGGACGTCCTTTGCCGTGCGGTAGCTGCCTCTCCTGGTCGGGAACGGCGTTGGCTGCGTTGGGGTGGGCCGTTCCCCACGACGAAGCGCCGCTTTTCGCCGTTCTGTGGCCGAGTTGTCCACAGATCGGTGAGCGGTGGGTTGACGCGCCCGAATCGTCGTTAAGTTGGGTGGAGGCAGGTGGTCAGCCCCCTGGGTGGGCGGGGCCTGAGCAGCGGGCGTTTTCGGTGCGGCACGTAAGGTGCGGCATGGGGCGGAACTGGTACCTGCTGTGGGGCGGCAGCGCCATCTCGGCGTTGGGGGACGGCATCTTCCTGGCGGCACTTCCGTTGCTCGCCACCACGCTCACGCAGGATCCGAAGCTGATCGCGGGTGTCAGCTTCTTCGGCACGCTCCCCTGGCTGCTGGTCGCGCTTCAGGCAGGAGCCGCGGCAGACCGGTACGACGGCCGGCGTCTGCTGCTCACGGCCTTGTGGGTCCAGTGCGCGCTCATGGCGTTGCTCGCCGCTTTCCACGGTGCGCACATCGCCTTCCTGTACGGCATGGCGTTTCTGATCGGCGCCGCCGAGACCGTGCCGAGGGCAGTCGGTCAGCCGCTCATCAAGGCCACCGTGGAGAACCACCTGCTGGAGCGGGCGAACGGGCGCCTGTTCTCGTCTCAGGCGGTAGCACTGCAGTTCGCTGGACCACCGCTCGGCGGGCTGTTGTTCGCGATCGCGGTGCCTGCGCCGTTCTGGGTCAACGCGCTGACGTTCGCCATCGCGGCGGTGCTGGTCATGAAGATGCGCACCGAACGCAAGGAGCCGTTGGCCCGGCCGAAGGTGACCGAAGGCTTGCGGTGGCTGGTGAAGCACAAGGCGCTGAGGACCATCACGGTCGTCTCGGCGACGACGAACCTGTGCATCGCGATGACGATGGCGACGCTGGTGTTGTTCGCCCAGCAGAGGCTTGGGCTGACGAACGCCGGGTTCGGGGCCTTTCTGGCCACGCTGGCGTGCGGCGGGGTGGCAGGTGGGTTGCTCGCCGAGCGGTTGCTCGCGCGGTACCGCCACATGGTCGCGGTGACAGTGGTGCTGATTCCGTTGATGTGGCTGGGGATCGCGACGCTCGCCCACGATCTCGCCACGGTCGCGGTGTTCGCGGTCGTGAGTTCGTTCTGCACGGCGGTGTGGGGCGTGGCGACCTCGAGCTTCCGGCAGAGAGTGGTTCCCACGGAGTTGCTCGGCCGCGTCAGCAGCGCGCAGACCCTGATCACCTGGGGTGTTCAGCCGGTCGGCGCGCTGCTGGGCGGACTCACCGCTGACTACTTCGGACTGCTTGCTCCCTGGTACGTGTCGGTCGCGCTGCGAACCGCCGTGGGGCTGCTTAGCCTCAGATCGCTGCGGCGAACTGCGCTGAGTACAGCCGGTGGTACGCGCCCTGCCTAGCGAGCAGCTCCTCGTGCGTGCCCTGTTCGACGATGCGGCCGGCCTCCATCACCAGGATCAGATCGGCGTCGCGGATGGTGGACAGCCGGTGGGCGATGACGAACGACGTGCGCGACGAGCGCAGTGCTGCCATGGCGTGTTGCACCAACGACTCCGTGCGGGTGTCGACTGAGCTGGTGGCCTCGTCGAGGATCAGCAGCGTCGGGTCGGACAGGAACGCACGCGCGATGGTGAGGAGTTGTTTCTCGCCCGCCGAGACGTTCGAGCCCTCCTCGTCGATCACGGTGTCGTAGCCGTCGGGCAGGCAGCGCACGAAACGGTCCACATAGGTCGCTTCGGCCGCGGCGAGGATCTCCTCCTCTGTGGCGCCCGGTTTGCCGTAGGCGATGTTGTCGCGGATGGTGCCGCCGAACAGCCATGTCTCCTGCAGCACCATGCTTGCCTGTGCGCGCAGGTCCGCGCGGCGCAGTGAGGTGATGTCGACGTCGTCGAGGGTGATGCGGCCGCCGCTGAGTTCGTAGAACCGCATGATGAGGTTCACCAGCGTTGTCTTGCCGGCGCCGGTGGGGCCGACGATGGCGATCATCTGGCCCGGTTCTGCGACCAGGGACAGGTTCTCGATCAGGGGCTTGTCCGGGTCGTAGGAGAACGACACGTTCTGGAACTCGACCTTGCCGCAGCGCCACGGGGGTGGAACGGCGTCCGAGGAGTCCGGGCGTTGTTCCGGTGCGTCGAGGAGTTCGAAGACGCGCTCCGCCGACGCCACGCCGGACTGCAGCAGGTTCGACAGCGATGCCGCCTGCGTCAAAGGCTGGGTGAACTGGCGCGAGTACTGGATGAACGCCGTCACCTCGCCCAGCGTCATGCCGCCGGAGGTGATGCGCAGGCCGCCGATCACCGCGATGGCGACGTAGCTGAGGTTCGACAGGAACATCATCGACGGCATGATCAGGCCGGACACGAACTGCGCGCCGGCCGCCGCCTCGTACAGCTCGTCGTTGCGGCGGCGGAACTCCGCCTCCGACTCCTGCTGCCTGCCGAACGCCGTCACCAGCTGGTGGCCGCTGAACGCCTCCTCGATGTGCGCGTTCAGGCGGCCGGTGTGCTTCCACTGCGCCACGAACTGCTTCTGCGCGCGCTTGCCGATCGCGCCGGTCAGGGCGACCGAGATCGGGATGACCAGCATCATCACCACCGCCAGCAGCGGCGAGATCACGAACATCATCACCGTCACACCGATGATGCTCAGAACGGCCGTCAGCAGCTGGCTCATCGTCTGCTGCAACGTAGTCGCGATGTTGTCGATGTCGTTGGTGACGCGGGAGAGCAGCTCGCCGCGCGGCTGGCCGTCGAAGTACTTGAGCGGCAACCGGTGCAGCTTCTCCTCGACGCTCTCGCGCAGCCGGTAGACCACGCGCTGCACCACGCCGTTCAGCAGCCGCGACTGCAGCCAGCTGAACAACGAGGCGAACACGTACAGACCCAGCGCGAACGAGAGCACCGCCCCCAGCGAACCGAAGTCGATGCCCGGCCCGCGCAGGCCGTTGAAGATGATGTCGGTGGCGTCGCCGAGGATCTTCGGGCCCAGGACGGTGAACGCGATGCCGAGCACGCCGAGTCCGACGACCGCGACGAACGTGACGCGTTCGGGTTTCATCAGGCCGGCCACGCGCCGGGCCGACGTGCCGAAGTCCGCGGCCTTGCCGACCGGCGCCTGCATGGCGAACCGCCCGGCGGGGCCGCCCATCGGCCGCGGCTGCTCACGGGTGGTGGTCATGACGCTTCCTCCGGCGTGAGCTGGGAGTGGACGATCTCCAGGTACGTGGGGCAGTTGTCCATCAGCTCGCGGTGCGTGCCCCTGCCGACGATCTCGCCGTTCTCCAGCACGAGGATCTGGTCGGCCTGGGCCACTGTGGACACCCGCTGCGCCACGACGATCACGGCGGCGTCGCGCGTGTACGGCTTCAGCGCCGCGCGCAACGCCGCGTCGGTGGCGAGGTCGAGCGCGGAGAACGAGTCGTCGAACAGGTACACGTCCGGCCTGCGCACCAGTGCCCGTGCGATGGAGAGCCGCTGCCGCTGGCCGCCGGACAGGTTGGTGCCGCCCTGCGCGATCGTGGCGTCGAGCCCGCCCATCGCGGTGACGAAGTCGCGTGACTGCGCGATGTCCAGCGCCGTCCACATCTGCTCGTCGGTGGCGTCCGGCGCGCCGTGCTGGAGGTTCGACCGCACGGTGCCGGTGAACAGGTACGACACCTGCGGCACGAGCCCGATCCGCGATCGCAGCGTCTCGGGGTCCTGCGCCCGCACGTCGACGCCGCCGACCCGCACCTCCCCCGCCGTCACGTCGATCAACCGCGGGATCAGGCTCATCAACGTCGTCTTGCCGGATCCGGTGCTGCCGATGATCGCGGTGGTCTGCCCGGCGCCCACGCTGAACGACGTGCTCCGCAGCACCGGCGCGTCGGCACCGGGATACCGGAACTCCGCGCTGTGGAAGGAGACCTCGCCGCGCCCGTGAGACGCGGCCACCGACTCCACCGGAGCGTGCACCGACGGTTCGGTCTCGATGACCTCGATGATCCGCCCGGCGCTGACGGAGGCACGCGGCACCATCGTGGAGATGAACGACGCCATCATCACCGACATCAGGATCTGCAGGAGGTAGGCGAGGAACGCGGTCAGCGCGCCGACCTGCATCTCCCCGTCCGCCACGCGGTGCGCCCCGAACCACAGGACCGCGACGCTGGACACGTTGAAGATCAGCGTGACCGTCGGGAAGATCATCGCCTGGAGCCGGCCCGCCCGAAGCGCGATGTCGGTGAGCTGCGCGTTGGCGTCGGCGAACCGTTCGGTCTCGGCCTTCTCCCGCACGAACGCCCGCACCACGCGCACGCCGGTGAGCTGTTCGCGCAGCACCCGGTTCACGTGGTCGATGCGCTCCTGCTGACGCCGGAACAACGGCACCATCCGCACGGTGATCATGCCGATCGCGATCGCCAGCACCGGCACGCACACCAGCAGCAGCCACGACAGCCCGACGTCCTCGCGCAGCGCCATCACGACACCGGCCACGGACATGATCGGCGCCGCGACGAACATCGTCGTCAGCATCACGACCAGCACCTGCACCTGCTGCACGTCGTTCGTCGTGCGGGTGATCAGCGACGGCGCCCCGAACCGCGCGACCTCCTGCGCGGAGAACGAGCCGACCCGGTGGAACACCCCGGACCGCACGTCCCGCCCGAACGCCATCGCGGTGCGCGTGCCGAACTTGACCGCGACGATCGAACAGGCGATCTGCAGCAGCGAGACGACGAGCATCCAGACGCCCTGGTCCACGATGTACGAGGTGTCACCGCGCGCGACGCCGTTGTCGATGATGTCGGCGTTGAGGCTCGGCAGGTACAGCGAGGCGATCGTGCCGACGAGCTGCAACCCGACGACGATCGTCAGCTCCCTGCGATACGGCCGCAGGTAGGTGGTCAGCAGGCGGGTGAGCACTCGGTCCCCGCCTGGTGGCGAGGCTGTCTGGGTGGACAAGCAAGGCTCCTGTGGGTCGAGACGTGCACGAAAAAACCACCGTCCAGACCGAAGCCTGAACGGTGGCAAGTAAAGCCGCAAAGTGAATTTGCTACTTCTTGGCGGCCGCCTTGAAGGTCCATTGTGCGGCGGAACCGGAGCAGGACGCCGCGGTCACCTTGCTGGACGCGTCCCGGTAGCACTTCGTGTTGTACTGCATGTCCGAAATGGTCTTGTTCGGGTTGATCGACCACTGCTGGGCCGGTCCGCCGTCACACTTCTTCAGCAGCACCTTGCCCGAGGACAACGTGGTGCACTGCTGGGGCGAACCCTGCTCCATGAACGCGCCGTGGAACTTGAACTGCTGGTTCGCGGCACCGGAGCAGGTGGCCGTGGTGAGCTGCGCGCCGGACGAGCCGCCCTGCAGGCACTTGCCGGTCGAGACGTTCTTGTACTCGCCGTTGGTGGTCTTGGGCTTCGCGCCGCCGTAGCACTCGCCGGTCGAGGTGTTGAAGATCGGCGTCGAGTCCACCTGCAGGTTCGACGGCGGGTTGAGGATGGTCTCCTCCATCACCGGCTTGCCGTCGTCGTGGTAGTTCGTGAGCGCGTCCTCGCAGTCGATCGCGTTCATGGCGTTGCCGCCCTTGCCGCCGACCCACGCGTCGAAGTGCCACAGCTTCGGGCCGCCGTTGGGGCCGTTGCCGTTCCAGTCCTGCTCACAGGAGGAACAGGAGTCCTCCATGATGAAGTACTTCTTGACCCGCGGGAAATAGATCTTCGTTCCCGGCTTGGCCTCCTTGCTGGACGTCGCGAACGTGATCGGGTCCGACCACGTGCCCTTCCCGCCGGCGGTGTCGTGGATCTGCGGGTAGGCGATGTCACCACCGGGCGGCGTGTTGTCGTACCAGCCGTAGAAGGTCCAGAAGACCTGTTGGGGTGCCGCGTTCGCCGGGGCCGAAACAACCAAACCGGACATCGCAAGCAAAATGCCTGCCGCCAAAGACAGGACGCGTTTCATGCGGGCCTCCGCAAAACCGGTGGACTTAGGCGGCGTGGTTGCAGAGTCCACCGGATGCGCGGCTTTTGTAAAGAAACTTATCTAACTATTTGCGGAAGCAATACCAGCGACGGGACCGACCACGATGATCGCCGGAGGACGAACCTCCCAGGTCTTCACGTCCGCACCCAGTGAGTCCAAAGTGGACCGAAAAACGCGCTGGGACGCCGTGCTGCCCTCCTGGATCACGGCGACGGGCGTCGAACCGGGGCGGCCTTCCATCAACGCCGTGGCGAACGCACCGGCTCGTTCGACGGCCATCATCAGCACGACGGTGCCGCGAAGGCGTGCGATCGCGGACCAGTCAACGAGAGAGCGCGGATCATCTGGGGCGACGTGACCAGACACGACGACAACCTCGTGCGCCACGCCTCGGTGCGTCACCGGCACACCGGCCAGCGCAGGCACACCGAACGCCGACGTCACGCCCGGCACCACGGTCACCGGGATCCCGGCCTCGGCGCACGCCAGCAGTTCCTCGAAGCCGCGCCCGAAGACGTACGGGTCGCCGCCCTTGAGCCGGACGACGAACTTCCCCTCCTTGGCGCGGTCGATCAGCGTCTGGTTGATGAACTCCTGCGTCGCCGCACGGCCGTACGGGATCTTCGCCGCGTCCACGACCTCGACGTGCGCGGGCAGTTCCTCCAAGAGCTCGCGCGGCGCCAGCCGATCCGCCACGACCACGTCCGCGTGCGCCAGCAATCGCTTGCCCTGCACGGTGATCAGCTCCGGATCGCCGGGTCCGCCACCCACCAGCGCCACACCGACGGGCGGGGCGGCCTGGTCCGCGATGCGTCCGTCGCGCAACGCCGCCACGAGCCCGTCCCGCACGGAGGCCGAGCGGCGGTGCTCACCACCCGCCAGCACACCGATCAGCATGCCGTCGTGCGTACCGGTCGCGGGCGTCACGGCCGTGCCCTCAACGGCGATGTCCGCGCGCACGCAGAACACACGCTGCGAAAGCGCTTCTTCGCCGATCTGCGCGTTCACCTCGATGTTGGACGTGCACGCCACCACGTACCAAGCACCCTCGACGTCACCGGCCTCGTAACGCCTCTCGTGCCACGTCAGCTCGCCCGCGTCGACCATGCCCTGCACGGCGGGTGTGACGGACGGCGACACGAGCTCGACGACGGCGCCGGACGCGATCAGGCGAGGCAGACGGCGCTGCGCGACCGTGCCTCCGCCGACCACGAGGACGCGCCGGCCCCGGAGGTCGAGGCCGGCCAGGTAGTGCTGTTCAAAGGGCATGCGTAGAAGCATCCACACGGGACACGCCGTGTCCAGCCGAAGGGAACATGGTCACAGCGTCAACAGCTCGAAAGAGGTGGCCAGCACTCCCCCGAACCGCTTCCCGGTGTTCTCCGCCATCGAACGGAGGAACGCCGCCGGATCGGCCATGTCGCCACTCAGCGCCTCCAGGTACGCCTTGTGCGCGCGTAGAGAGACCACGGAGGCATAGAACGAGTCGGTGATGTCCACGGCGTGCGTCGCCAACGGCGAGGACGCCGCCGCCAGGTACTTCACGCCTTCCCACTTCTCCAGGCCGAGCTCCGGGAAGATCCACCGGTTGCCCGCGTCTCTGACCGCGTCGACGGTGGCGCGTCCGACGGCGATGTGGTCGGCCATGTTGAGCCCGCCGCCCGGCCAGGTCTCGCGGTAGTTGCCGGTGATCACGAACTCCGGCTGGTGACGGCGGATGGCGGCCGCGATGTCACGCCGCAACGGAAGTCCGTACTCGATCGTGCCGTCCGGGTGGTCCAGGAACTCGACCTCGGTCACGCCAACGGCCACGCACGCCGCGATCTGCTCAGCGACCCGCAACGGCCCGCAGACACTCGGTTCTATCGAGTCGATGCCGTTCTCGCCGCGGCACGCGAGCAGGTACACGATGTTCTTGCCTTGGGCGGTCCACCGCGCGATGGCGCCTGCACCGCCGTACTCCATGTCATCGGGGTGAGCGACGACGACCAGCGCGTTCGACCAGTCTTCCGGTACAGCTTCCAGATCAGCCATGCGTGCAGGGTGCGCGCCGGGGCACGCACCCTGCAACAGATGGCTCAGAGCTGAGCGGTGATCACCGAGTAGTAAGGCGCGATCCGCCCGTACACGCCGGGGTAGCCCGCGCCGGCACAGCCGCGGCCCCACGAGGTGTCACCGATGAGCTTGCCGCCGAACACCAGCGGGCCACCGGAGTCGCCCTGGCAGGTGTCGGTGCCGCCCTGCGGGAAGCCCGCACACACCATGGAGGTGTTGCTGTACTGCGGGTACGCGGTCTTGCAGGTCGCGTCCGAGGTCAGCGGCACATTGGCCTTGAGCAGGTACCGCGAGGCGGAACCGCCCGAGGACGTGGTGCCCCAGCCGAGGATCAGCGCGGAGTTGCCGGCCGTGTAGAGCGCGGTGTCGGACGGCGTGGCCAGCGGCAGGGTGGCCGAGTTGATGCTGCTGGCCAGCGTCAGCACCGCGACGTCGTAGCCGGCGGTCGCGGTGGTGTAGCTCGGGTGCACCCAGATCTTGGTCACGCTGACGACCGTGCCCGCGGTGCTCTGCTTGTCGTCACGGCCGTGCACAACGCGCACGCTGGAGGCGGAACTGCCCTTCACGCAGTGCGCGGCGGTGAGGACCTTGTTGGCCTTCACCAGCGTTCCACCGCAGAACTGCGATCCGGACGAGGACGCCAGGTAGACGACCCACGGATAGGTGGAGGTGCTCGCTCGCGTACCGCCGACGATCATCGGCGACACGTCACTCGCGGTGGCCGGGGCGATGAAGAAGATGCTCGCGAGAGCGGACACCACGACGGACACGATCAGGCGATGCAGGGTTTTCGCCATGTTTGCCAGTCCTTCCCGATGACACTGTGTGTGCAGGGTGTACAACTGCGGCACACACAGCGTCACGGGCGAGGATTCGGCGGCGTAACCGCCATTAGTCGCACATGTCCGACTTCACATTTGACCTATTTGAGAATGTCGCGGGCTTTGAACGCGGCCGTAACCGTGGCGGCATCCGCGTCGCCGTAGAGCTTCTTGGCCGTGGCGACGGTCGCCTCGGCGGCGGCCTTGAACGTCGTGTTCGGCGTGTAGGAGAACTGCGACTCCAGCACGATCTTCGCCGCCTTGTCCCGGCCGAACGCCTTGAAGACGTCGAACAGCGCCCGCGACCAGATCTGGCCGTCGAAGTGCACCTCGTTCTGCCGGTCGCCCACCTTGAGCTCGGTGTCGGCGCGACGGATGCAGTGCGGCGTCGTGGTCGTGTACGAGGTCGAGTCCCAGTCCATGATGCACGCCAACGGGGTCTTGGCCGTGTCCTGCGAGTCACGCGAGGACAGCACCAGCGCCCACCAGTCGCCGAAGCCCTCACCGATCGAGCCGCCGTCCAGTGACGAGCCGAAGCCCGGCACCTGGGCGTCCTGGATCGCGTGGCCGAGCTCGTGCCACACCACCTCGACGTCCTCGGCGTCGTCCACGCCACCCGTGCCGAAGGTGATCTGGTCCTTCGACGGGTCGTAGAACGAGTTGTCCTCGGTCAGGCCGAGCGTGGTGATCTTCTGCGCCTCGTTGTTGATGTTCTTGAACCCGAGGCTCTGGATGTACTTCTGCGCCTCCGTCACGCCCCAGTAGGCGTTGACCTGCTCGAAGAAGTCGTTGGTGCGGGTGTACTCGAACTTGTTGCTCTTGTTGTACGCCAGCTTGCTCTTGGCGCCAGTGATCGTCGCGTAGCTGCCCTTGAGGTAGCCGGAACCGTCCAGATCGGACAGAGTGACCGACTTGTACGCGGCGGCGGGCACGGCCGAGTCGGCGTCGTTGGCGTCCTTGAGGTTCTGGTTCTGCTGCGAGACAACGGGGTTCGGGCTGAACACCTTGCCGGTGCCGTTCGCGTGCTTGACCAGGCTCTCGCTCTTCACGACGGCGCCGGACTCCGCGTGCACCAGCGTGCGCTCGGATCCCTTGCCGTTGTCGGAGATCACCTCGTAGACGAGGCCGGTGCCGGGCAGCACCTTCAGGTTCGCGCCCTCGGGGGCACTGACCTTGGTCTTGGCGTCCTCTGCGGTCACGGCCGGGGTGACGTCGACCGAACCGACGGCGAGCCGGCCGTCGTCGACGGTCTTCACCCCGGTCGCCTTGTCGACGTGCTCGACGTAATAGGCGCCCAGCACTGGTTTTCCGTCGTAGGTCTGCTCGTACCACGTGTGCGTGGCGGTCAGGGAGTCGCGAACGGTCAGCAGCCGCAGGCCTTCCTTCGGCGCGGCGGCCTGGGCGGTGATCGTCAGCAGGGACAGCGCGACGCCGGCGGTGCAGGCGACAGCGACGAGACGACGGGCTCTCATGCCGGTCTCCAGTGCTTTCGGGCCCGGTGCAGGGGTGGGCCGTGTGCATGGCGACGCTAATCAAGAAAACTTCAGCGGAGACCCTACGAAAGAAGGAAAAACATCAGTGTTCCCATACTCCGGGAACAACAATTACGTCGGCTTCGACCGGATTGTCCAGCGTTGGTCCGGTTCCAAAAGCGACGAACGCGACCGCGGCCCCACGTGAGGCCAAATCGCACGCGCCCTCATGACCGACTTCGGTGCCAGAGCGCAGAAGCGGTCCGACGGCGTCGATCGCCTCCGGGGTCCCGATCACGAACGCCGCGCGGCGAATTTCCGCCTCGGCTCGGGGCGTGCGTTCCTCCGCCGAACCCGGCCCGAGCCCGACCAGCGCGAGGCGACCACGCGGCAGCACCCGTGCCGCGGCCACGGTCACGTTGTCCCGCTTGAACTTCTCGGCCGCCAGCTCGATCGGACCGCCGTGGCCGATGCTCCGCGCGCCCCGCAACGCGGCCGCCTCCGCGACGCTCGCGGTGCCCATCGAGTTGCGCACCACCGAGCTCGGGTTCGGCACGCCGATCTCGGCGAGTTCCTCGGTCGGGAACGTCAGCAGCTCGGCGGTGTCACCGTGCCAGAAACCCCAGTCCTCCACGGCGTCGACAATGCCGGGTTCGTCCGCCTTGGCGTCCGCCGTCGCGAATGCCTTGATGGCACGCAGATCCAGACCACCGTGGGTGTCCAGTTCCGACAGTGCGGCACCCACGCTCGTGGCCGACGCACCCCGCGTCGAGCCCACACCGACGACGAGCGTGCGCGGCACGATCCGCAGCACGTTGTCCTTGGTCGCGGCGGCCCGGTCGTCGATGACGATCACCCACGTCGCGTCCTCACCGCCCGCCACGACGTTGGGCGGCAGCGCGGGCAGCGGGAAGTTCAACGGGTTGCGCAGCACGACCTTCTCGCCCGCCTCGATGGCGGCGGTGCAGGCCGCGACGTCGCCGTCCGCGGTGGCGTCGAGCTGTTCGACCAGCTCGTCCAGCACCGAGTCGATGGACGGGCCGCTGGTCACCACGGCCGTGCGGTTCAGCAGATCGGCGACGTGGCGGGCGAACACGTCCACGTCACCGGCCAGCGCGACGACGAAGTGCTCGTCCACGCACACCACGGCGGGGTCGGATCGCTTGTCCCGCAACAGGGGCGCGATCAACCGGACCGCCGCGGCCGCGTCCAGGAACAGCACGACGGCACCCAGGCGGGGCCAGAGACCGCGGACAGCGGGCTTGACGGGACCGTCGGGGACGACCGCGTCGGCACCGAGCAGCCCGGCCAGATCTGCGGCGTCACCACGCTGGGCGGCACCGGCGAACACACCGATCACTTCTTGGTTCCCCACAGCACGGTCACCGGCACGGCCGGCGCGAACCCGGAGTCGAGCAGGCGCGAGGCGGTCCAGTGCACGCCCTCGACCTCGTATCCGGCCGCCTGCAACGCGTCCCGCGCGGGCACGATCTCGTCCACGCTCTCGGTCGCGACGACGACGCGCTTGGCCGACGCCGCCGCGCTCGCCTTGACCGCGCTCAGGTTGCCGCGGCCGACGAACACCGCGTCCGGGCGCGGCAACGAGGGCGCGTCCAGTTCGGCTTCCTCAACGCGGACGTCGACGCCGTGCGCGGACGCGTTCGCGATGATGCGCACGCACTGCACAGGATCCGGCTCGACCGCGATCACCGCGGCGCCGAGCCGGGCGCACTCGACGCCGACCGCGCCGGAACCGGCCAGCACGTCCCACACCAGCACGCCCGGACGGGGGGCGAGGCGGGCCAGCACGAACGCGCGGACCTCGGCGCCGAGCACGTGCGTACGGCTCCCGAAGGCGTCGTCCGGCAGCGCCCAGCCGTCGTTCGCGCGGAGGAACTCGTTGTCCGCCAGGCACAACACGGCGTCCGGGGCGGTCCAGCGCCTCGTCACCGCGTCGCGCGGGTCCACAGTGGTCAGTTCGCCCGAGTCCTGCACGATCAGCGATCGGCGCCAGCCCGCGAGACCCGCGCCGATCTCGGCGGGCCCGATGCCGGCGGCCAGCTTGACGAGCACGGCGGAGCGGGCGCGGCACACGTTCAGCGCGGGGCGCAGGCCGTCCGCCGCGTCGACGATCTCGACGGGGCGGCCCGCTGCCTCCAGCAGCTTCTCGAACGACATCAGTTGCCGGCGGTGCGCTTGGGCTTACGGGCGGTCGGCCGCTTCTTGGGAGTGGCCGTCGAAGCGCGGACCGTCGGCGGCTTCGGCTTCTCCGCCGCGACCACCACCAGCTTCGGCTTCGGCGCGGGCTCCTCGGCGGGCTTGCGCACCGACTGTTGTATTTCCTCGACCGCCGTCCACGCCGGGTTCGGCTCGGCGACGGGAGCGGTGGCCGGCGCGGGCGAGGACGCGGGAATGGGCTCGTCCACGCGGGTCGCGATGCGCGAGGCGGCGCGGCGGGACCAGCGGGTCGGGCGGGCGGCGCGCAGGGGCTCGTCCACCGACGCCGTCGCCGAGGCCGACACACGACGCGTGGGCGCCTTCACCGCGGCACCGACGAGGAACAGCGTCGGGCGGTACAGCTTGTGCTGCTTCACGACGGATTCCAGCTCGCCGACCGTGGTGTGCACGACCAGTTCGTCGGCCTGGCTCACCTTGTACGCGACGACGACCGGCGTGGCCTCGGAGTACCCGCCCTGCAGCAGCTTCTCCACGAACTGGCCGGTGCGCGCGCCCGAGACCGTGGCGGCCATCGTGGTCTGCAGCGCGGCGAACTCACTCACGAGCTCGCTGCTCTCCGGCGAGATCAGCACGGTGGACGACGCCTCGGTCAGCGTCAGCTCGCGGCCGATCTTCGCGGCAGCGGCGGCGACGACGGACACGCCCGGCACGACCTCGGTCTCAAGCCCGAGACGCACGCACAGGTCGTGCTGCTCCTGGACGCCACCGCCGGTCGCGGCGTCGCCCGAGTGCAGACGCACGACGACCTGACGTGACGCGGCAGCACGGCGGTACACGTCGGTGATCTCCTCGGGCGTGACGCGCGAGAAGTCGACCAGTTCGGCGTCGGCACGGGCGTGCTCGCGGACGCACTCGGCGTCCACCGCTGTGGGCGCCCAGATGACGACGTCGGCTTCCGCGATGCGGCGCGCGCCTCGGAGAGTGATGAGGTCGGCGGCACCGGGACCGGCGCCGACGAAGGAGACCCGACCGGTCGTCGTCACGACAGCTCCACAGGGGGTTTGGGGAGAGACTTAAGCGATGACCGTACCGTCTGCCACTCCTGCCACGAACGGGTGGCAGGCCCGCACGAAACGGGCTACGGCCTCCGGATCACCGGCGGGGTGCGTGTGCAGGTACGACGCGTGCACGCCGCCCATCACGAACCCTTCGGCGACGGGCCGTGAGTCGACGCCGCGCCAGTGCCACGCGGGCGGGGTCGAGTGCGGTGTGGACAGCTGGGTCCGGTGGAACTCGTGGCCGGTCACGCGGCTGCCGGGCGGGTGCAGCGGTGAGCTCGCGGAGGCCACAGCGTCCCGATAACCGAGGGTCAGCTTCGGGGTCATGAACCCCTCGGCGTCGAGCACGCCGCACATCGGGTGCCCGTCCAGTGATCTCGCGAGGTACAGCAACCCTCCGCACTCGGCGTGGACCGGCGCACCCGAACGAGCGAACCGAGCCACTGCCTCGCGCAACTTCGCGTTGCCGGACAAAGCTTCCGCGTGTTGCTCCGGAAATCCGCCGGGCAGGACGAGGCCCGCCGTGCCCTCCGGAAGATCTTCGTCGTGGAGCGGATCGACGACGGCGACGGCTGCTCCTGCCGCCTTCAGCACCTCGACGTGCTCGGCGTAGCCGAACGTGAACGCCGCTCCGCCCGCCACGGCGACCACCGGTTCGTTCCCGACTCGGTCGACCTGAGGTTCCCACGCGGCGACGGCCATCGCGGGCACCGACGAGGCCAGTCTGCGGACCGCGTCGAGATCGACGTGCTTGCCCACGGCGGCGGCGATCGCGTCGACCGCGGCGACGGCCTCCGGCCCGTGCTCCGCCGCCGTCACGAGCCCCAAGTGCCGTGAGGGCAAGGAGAACTGCGGATCGCGCGGCAGCACGCCGAGCACGTCGAGGCCCACCTCGTCGCACGCCGACCGGAGCACCTGCTCGTGCCGTTCCGAACCGACCTGGTTGAGGATCACGCCGCCGAGCCGGACGGTGGGGTCGTAGCCGCGGAAGCCGTGCAGCAACGCGGCGAGCGACCGGCTTTGCCCGCGTGCGTCCACGACGAACAGCACGGGCGCGTTGATCAGCTTGGCCACGTGCGCGGTCGAGCCGATGCCCGCGGTGTCGATGCGGCCGTCGAACAGGCCCATCACGCCCTCGACGACGGCGATGTCGCAGCCCTTGGAGCCGTGCGCGAAAAGGCCGGGGATCCGGTGCTCGCCGACCATCACGGGGTCGAGGTTGCGGCCTGGCCTGTTCGTGGCGAGCGAGTGGTAGCCGGGGTCGATGTAGTCGGGTCCCACCTTGAACGGCGCGACCCGCGACCCGGCCCTGCGCAACGCGGCCATCAGGCCCGTCGCGACGGTGGTCTTGCCGCTGCCAGAGGCCGGGGCCGCGACGACCAGCCTGTTCACCACTCGATCCCCCGCTGGCCCTTCTGCCCGGCGTCCATCGGGTGCTTGACCTTGGTCATCTCCACCACGAGGTCGGCGGCGTCGATCAGCTTCTGCGGCGCGTACCGGCCGGTGATGACGACGTGCTGGTGGCCGGGCCGGTTCGCGAGCGTCTCCACCACCTCGTCGACGTCGATCCAGCCCCAGTGCAGCGGGTAGGTGAACTCGTCGAGCACGTAGAAGCCGTGTCGTTCGGCGTTGATCCGGCGCTGGATCTCGTGCCAGCCCTCAAGCGCGGCGGTGGCGTGGTCGTCCTCGGTGCCCTGCTTGCGGGTCCAGGACCAGCCCTCGCCCATCTTGTGCCACTCGACGGCGCCGCCCTCGCCGGTCTCGTCGTGCAGCTTGCCGAGCGCCTTGAACGCGGACTCCTCGCCGACCTTCCACTTGGCGGACTTCACGAACTGGAACACGCCGATGTCCCAGCCCTGGTTCCAGCCGCGCAGCGCCATGCCGAACGCCGACGTCGACTTCCCCTTCATCTCACCGGTGTGCAGCATCAGCAGCGGCCGGTTGCGGCGCTGGCGGGTGGTCAGGCCGTCCTTCGGCACCTCGGTGGGTTGTCCTTGAGGCACTGGGATTCTCCTTGCTCGTTGGTCGCTGCTCCGCAGACTCCGGCGAGTTCGCCGGACGCGAACTCACGCGGCCCGGACGACGCCGGCGAGGTGGTCGGCGCTGAGCTGGTCGAGCTTCACGCAGGTGCCCTGCAACGCCTCGGCGATCTTCTGCGCGAGGCCGAGCCGGACGTGGCCCTGTTCGCAGTCGACGACCACGACGGCGGTCTTCTCCAGCAGGGTGGCGGCCTTGAGCGCGTCCTTGGTCGGGTCGCCGCCCAGGCCGGACGACGTCGCGCGGCCGTCCGTGAGCAGCACGACGAGCGGGCGCTTCTGCGGGTCGCGCATCCGTTCGATCTCCAGGACGCGGTGGGCCTTCAGCAGGCCGTCCGCGAGCGGGGTCCGGCCTCCGGTGCGCATCTTCTTGAGGCGGGTGGCCGCCGCGTCCACGGAAGTCGTCGGGGGCAGAGCGACTTCGGCGGTCTGGCCGCGGAACGTCACCACGCCGACCTTGTCCCGGCGCTGGTAGGCGTCGCGCAGCAACGAGATCACCGCGCCGCTGACGGCCGACATCCGCTTCTGCGCCGCCATCGAGCCGGAGGCGTCGACGACGAACAGGACGAGGTTCGACTCCTTGCCCTCCCTGACCGCCTTGCGCAGGTCGGAGGCGGTGAGCAGCAGTCCGGGGCCACTGCGGCCACGTGCTCGTTGGTGGGGCGCGGCGTTCGTGAGCGTGTCGACCAGGTGCAGCCCGTTGCCGTCCACTTTGGACGACCGGACGATCCGGCCGGTGCGCGCGCGGGCCCTCGAACGCTTGCCGGGCGCGCCTTCGCCGACGCCGGGAACCTCCAGCAGCCGCGCCTTGAACGCGGGCGAGGGTTCCGGCGCAGGACTGTCGCTGGGCGCGTTCCCGTTGCCCTTCGGGCCTTCCTGCGGCTCGGGCAGCTCACCGCCGCCGGGGCCGTCGTCGTCCGGGCCTTCCTCCGGCTCCTCCGCGTGCTCGGCGGCCTGCTTCATCGCGTCCTCGAGCTGCTGCTCCTCGATGCCGGGCTCGTCGAACGGGTCGCGCCGCCTGCGGTGCGGCAGGGCGAGCCGGACGGCGGTCTCGACGTCGGTCTCCTCGACGGTCTCGGCGCCTCGCCACGCCGCGTGGGCGGTGGCGGCACGGGCGACCACGAGGTCCGCGCGCATGCCGTCGACCTCGAAAGCCGCGCAGACAGCGGCGATCCGGCGCAGCTCACTGTCCGGAAGGGACACTTGCGGCAGCTTCTGCTTGGCGTCGGCGATCTGCTGCTTGAGCTTCGCGTCCTCGGCCTCCCACTTGGCCGCGAACGTCACGGGGTCGGCCTCGTAGGCGAGCCGGCGCCGGATCACCTCGGTGCGCACGCTCACGTCCCGCGCCGCCTTCACCGCCACGGTCAGCCCGAACCGGTCGAGCAGCTGCGGCCGCAGCTCGCCCTCCTCGGGGTTCATGGTGCCGACCAGCAGGAACTGCGACGGGTGCGAGACCGACACGCCCTCGCGTTCCACGTGCGCGCGCCCCATCGCGGCGGCGTCGAGCAGCAGGTCGACCAGGTGGTCGTGCAGCAGGTTGACCTCGTCGACGTAGAGCACGCCGCGATGCGCCGCCGCCAGCAGCCCGGGCTGGAACGCCCGCACGCCCTCGGTCAGCGCCTTCTCCAGGTCGAGCGACCCGACCAGCCGGTCCTCGGTGGCGCCGACGGGCAGTTCGACGAGCTTGGCCGGTCGACGGTCAACGCCGTCGTGCGGCCCGTCGGGGCAGTCGGTGCTGCCGGGCACGCAGCCGAACCGGCAGCCTCGCGACACGTCCAGTTCGGGCAGGAGCGCGGCGAGGGCACGCACGATGGTCGACTTCGCGGTCCCCTTCTCGCCGCGGACCAGAACGCCGCCGATGCCGGGATGAACGGCGTTCAGCAGCAGGGCAAGCCGGAGGTCGTCATGGCCGACGACAGCCGAAAAGGGGAACATGCTCGGCGAAGTCCTTCCTCGGGTGTCCACGCCCGCGGTCGGTGATCAAGAGGGGAACGAGTTCCTGACTCCCGGTTCTCTCACTACCGGTCACAGTCGCGGGACGGCGCCGGATTCGCACCGGCTTCCTCGCACTCCCCTCACAGCCCCGGCATCGTCGCATTTCGCACCGCCGGGTCCAACAGCCAGGTGAGCGACGTCGCCCTAGATCAGGCTCTGGAACTCCGCCCAGGCCTCCGCGACCTCGTCCGCCGTCCACTCCAGCGCGGGCTCGGCGATCGTGATCTCGTTCTTCGCGAGCAGGCCGTCGCGCCAGAAGTTGCCGAGGAACTTGCCGCTCACCTCGGTCAGCCGCTTCGGGTCGCCGGGCAGGTGCAGCGCGAACTGGTGGGTGTGCGGCTCCGGCAGGCCCATGGCGGACGCCACGACCTTGGCGTGCTCCACGTAGGTGCCCAGCCGGGGCAGCACGGTGTCCAGGCCGTGCAACGCGGACAGCGCCGCCGGCCACTGCTGGAACAGCATGCCGCCGTACCGGTGCCGCCACACCCGTGCCTGGTCGACGAAGTCCTGGGTGCCGGCGAGCGCCGCGCCGGAGATGCCTTCGAGGGACTTGTAGAACGACACGTAGACCGAGTCGAACAGGCCCGCGATCTCGGGCAGCGGCTTGCCCAGGCCGAAGGTGCTCTCCCACAGTCGCGCGCCGTCGAGGTGCACGACCGCGTCTCGTTCGCGCGCGGCGTCGACCAGCGACGTCAGCTCGTCCCACGTCGGCAGGACGAACCCCCTCTCGCGGTCCGGGACCTCCAGCAGCAGTGTCCCGTACGGCTCGGGGCAGGTCGCGACCTCGGAATTCTCGACCTTGATCGGTCGCAGGCCGGACAGCACGGTCAGCGCGTCGTCCTCGTGGTTCAGCGGATGCGCCTGCGAGTGCATCGCGACGATCGGGTTGTGCGTGCGGTCGGCCCAGCAGCGCAGGGCGATCTGCTGCGCCATGGTCCCGGTCGGCACGAACAGCGCCGCCTCGGTGCCCAGCAGTTGTGCGACGCGGGTCTCCAGCGCGCCCACCGGGCCGCCATCGCCGTAGCGGTCGGGGTCGACGTCCGGCACCGGGCCGAGCCTCTCCAGGAGCGTCTTCTTGCGGGTTCCGGAGAGCTGTCGGTTCATCACCCAGGCATCAAACCTCAGCGGCGAGCGTGTCCGCGAGCGAGATAACGCCCGCCCGGATCTCGGCCGCCGTCATGCCCTGGGCCAGCAGGAACTCGATGTGCTCGCCTCGCAGCACGGCCAGCACGGTGTGCGCCTTGAACGTCGAGCCGACCAGCCGGGCCAGCCGCTCGACGGTGATCCGGAAGTTGCCCTCGCAGCTGCGGACCGTCGTCCGTTCCACGGCGATGACCAGCGGCAACGACGCCAGCACGTGGTCGAACAGGGTGCCGGCGAACTCTCCGGCGGAGCGGCACTCCAACGACGCGGTCTGAATCCAGGAGGCAGCGGTGGCGTCGACCACGGCGCCCACCAGGCCCGCCTTGTCGCCGAACCGCCGGAACACGGTGCCCTTGCCGACGCCCGCCGCGACAGCCACGTCGTCCACCGACACGGCGTCGATGCCGCGCTCGCCGATCAGCCGGGTGGCGGCGGCCAGGATCGCGGCCCTGTTGCGGGCGGCATCGGCACGTTCCAACGAACTCTCCCTTGACACAAGCGGACCGGCAGTCCGTATTCTAGCAACCGGACCAGCGGTCCGCTTATCCAGGGGAGGCAGCGAATGAAGGCAGTGCGGTTCCACGAGTTCGGCGGGCCCGAGGTGCTGAAGGTCGAGGAGGTCCCGGACCCGACCGGCGACACGCTCGTCGACGTCACCGCGATCGGCCTCAACTACGGCGAGACGGTCATCCGCCGGGGCAAGGGCAGGGAGCTGTTCCCGTGGTACCCAGGGCCGTCGCTCCCGGTCGTCCTCGGCTCGGAAGTCGTTGGCATCACAGGAGAAGGCCGACGGGTCATGGGCGTGCCGCGCGGCGGCGCCTACGCCACGAAGGCCGTCATCGAGAACCCGATCGACGTGCCCGACGGCGTGAGCGACCACGAGGCTCTCGCCCTGCTCCTGCAGGGCACCACGGCGGTCGCGGCGGTCAAGGCCGCCCGCATTCAGCCGGGCGACCGGGTGCTCGTCGAGGCGGCGTCCGGTGGCGTCGGCGGTCTGCTCGTGCAGCTCGCGGAACGGGCGGGTGCGACCGTGCTCGCTGCGTCCAGCAAGGGCGGTCTCGGCTACGACTGGGATGACCTGGACCCGGTCGACGTCGTCTTCGAGTCCATCGGCGGCGCGGTCGGGAAACGCGCGTTCGAGCTGCTCAACGATGGCGTCGGCCGCATGGTCGTGTTCGGCTACGCGAGCGGCGAGCCGTTGGACGTCACCGCGAGCGACATCTTCCGCAAGGGCGTCGCGGTCATGGGACTGCCCCGCGACACCACGCCAGAAGAGGTGTTCGAGCTCCAGCTCAAGCCGAACCTCGGCGGCGTCTACCGGCTCGACGAGATCGCCGAGGCGCACAGGGCGCTCGAAGCCCGCACCACGACGGGCAAGCTCATCGCGCGACCGTGACCGACTTGGGCGCGCGGAACGACAGCAGCTGAAGCCACTCCGGCTCCGAGCGGTCCAGCCGCAACGACGGCTCGTGCTCGGCCACCGTCCGCAACGTCACCGCGGCCTCCAACCGAGCCAGCCCGGCGCCGAGGCAGAAGTGCCGGCCGTAGCCGAACGCCAGGTGCCGAGGATCGGTTTCCTTACCGCTCAACAACAACACGAGCTCCGCACCGGCAGGCACGCGCACACCGGACAGCACGACCTCACGCGCGGTCAGCCGCCGCCACGTCACCACGGGCGTTTCGGTCCGCAGCACGTCCTCGACGAACGCCTCGGCCACACCCGGCGACCCCAGACGCGCCCACAACGCGCGGTCCTGCAACGCACGGCGCAACGCCGTGGACAACAACTGGGTCGTCGTCTCCTGGCCCGCGATCAGCAGGAAGTAGCAAAGGCCGGCGGAGTCCTCAGCGGACACTCCGGCATCGGCCAGCGCGCAGAACAACTCGCCGTCGCGGGCGTGGTAGCGCTTGATCAGCCACTGGTGGAAGTCGCCGACGTCGTCGACCAGCTCCAGCTGCCGTTCCCGCGAGATGTCGCCCCAGAAGAACTCCAGCGACCCGGAGCTCCAGCGCTTCAGCGTCGGGATGTCGACGTTCTCCAGCCCGAGCAGGTCCATCAGCACGATCGCGGGCAGGTCCCACGCGAGCGAGCGCACGAGATCCGTGCCACCCAGCCGTTCCAAAACCAGAGATCGGATGCGAGGCTCCGCAGCGGCAACGCGGACCGGCGTGAAGAACGACGCGACGAGACGGCGCAATTGAGCGTGTGACTCGGAACCGTTGTTCGCCAACGTCGGCGGCAAGGAAAAGCGGGCGCGAACCAGCGAACGCAACGCGGCCGTGCCCACCGGGGTCACGGCGGTCAGGGCGTTGTCGGGCAGGTAGGTGACCGGATCGGCCAGCACGGCGCGCACGTCCTCGTAGGCCGACACCACCCAGCGGCCGCCGAGGAACTGCACCGGCGAGGTGAGTTCGGCGCGCGTGAAGGTGAACAGGTCCACGAGCGGCACGCTAGCGGGCGGATGGGAGACTCAGGCGGTGACCGTGAGCACAACTGAGGCGATTTCCAGTGGTGGTGAGTCGACGTTCGACTGGATCGACGTCCGCTCTGAAGCGCGAGCCAAGGCGGGTCTGAGCCGGCGGCTGCGGCCCCGCACGTCGGACTCGACGGACCTCGACCTCGCGAGCAACGACTACCTGGGCCTCGCCAAGGACAAGCGCGTCGCGGGTGCCGCGGCCGCCGCCACGCTGAAGTGGGGTTCCGGTTCCACGGGATCGCGCCTGGTCACGGGCTCGACGGAGCTGCACGCCGAGCTGGAGTTCGAGCTCGCGAACTTCTGCGGCTCGCAGTCCGCGCTGGTGTTCAGCAGCGGGTACATGGCGAACCTCGCCGCGGTCACGGCGCTCACGGGCCCTGGCACGGCGATCGTGGCCGACCAGCACATCCACGCGTCGCTGATCGACGGAACGCGCCTGTCGAAGGCCGACGTCGTCGTCGCGGACCACTGCGACGTCGGCAAGGTCCGGCACGCCCTGGAGACCCGCGGCAAGCGGCGCGCGATCGTCGTCACGGACTCGGTGTTCAGCGTCGACGGCGACATCGCCCCGCTCAGCGAACTGCACGAGGCCTGCCGCGCGACGGGTGCGGCGCTGGTCGTGGACGACGCGCACGGCCTCGGCGTCGTCGGCCCCGGTGGCCGGGGTGCGGTCGCCGCGGCGGGCATCATCAAGGCGCCCGACGTGATCACCACGCTGACGCTGAGCAAGTCGCTGGGCGCGCAGGGCGGCGCGGTCCTCGGACCGAGCCGGGTGATCAAGCACCTGATCGACACCGCGCGCCCCTTCATCTTCGACACCGGTCTCGCGCCCAGCAGCGTCGCGGCGGCCCTCGCGGCGATCAAGATCCTGCGCGAGGAGCCGGACCGCCCCGAACGGGCGCTGACCGTGGCACACGACCTGAGCCACCGCTTGAAGGAAGCCGGTTTCCAGGTCAGCACGCCGACCGCGGCCGTGGTGAGCGTGCGCGCGCCGTCGCCGGAGCAGGCGTTCCAGTGGGCCGAGACCTGCCGCGCGAGCGGTGTCGTGGTCGGCTGCTTCCGGCCGCCGTCGGTGCCGGACCAGATCAGCAGGCTGCGGCTCACCGCGCGCGCCGATCTGACCGAGGCCGACATCGAGCGCGCGGTGCGCGTGATCAGGGAGAGCGCCGCATCCGCAGGTGTGGAATCCCGTCCTCGATGAACTCGGCGCCCTCGGCGACGAACCCGAACGACGCGTAGAAGTCGGCGACGTACGTCTGCGCGTCGAGCACTGACGGCGTGGTGCCGATGTCCGCGAGCGCGGCCTGCATGAGGCGACGGCTGTAGCCGCGGCCGCGGGCCATGCGCGCGGTGGCGACGCGTCCGATGCGGAACGTGCCGTCTGCCTCTTCGAGCAGTCGCAGGTACGCGAGCGGCTCGTGCGATCCTTCGGACTCCAGCCAGAAATGCCGTGTGCCCTGGTCGAGATCGTGGCCGTCCACGTCGGCGTAGACGCAGTTCTGCTCCACGACGAAAACGTCCTGACGCAGCCGCAAGATCGCGTAGAGCTGGGCGGGGCTCAGGTCGAGCCCCCACTGACGGCGCAGGGTCGCCGGAAACTGTGTGGTTCGCACCTGGTCGTGGATATCAGAAGCCCAGCGTCTGCCGGTAGTGAGCGAGCCGGGTGTAGACACCGGGTTCATCTGCCCGAGCGCAGCCACGACCGAACGACACGACGCCCGCGAGCCTGCCGCGCACCACGAGCGGCCCGCCCGAGTCACCCGTGCAGGCGTCCCGGCCACCACGCCCGGCGCACAGCATCGCGCCCGGCCGGTAGTCCGGTTCCTTCAGCACGCACTCGGAGTCGGACAGGATCGGCACCGTCACCTTGCGCAGCGACATCGCCGGCGGGGTGTTCTCGGCGGTGCGGCCCCAGCCGAGCACCACGCCGTCGTCACCGACCTCGCCGAGCGCGATCGTCCGGTACGGCACCGGGTTCGCGAGCGTCAGGATCGCCACGTCGTCGCCCTTGGTGACCTCGACGTAGTCGGGGTGCCGCCACACGCCCGCGACCACCGCGTCGACGCCCTCGGCCTTGTTCCGCAGGTCCGTGCGGCCGGCGACCACCCGCAACTGCTCGGCGGGGCGCTGGTTCTTGCCGAGCACGCCCTTGAGCGTCACGCAGTGCGCGGCCGTCATGACCTTGTCCGGGGCGACGAGCGCGCCACCGCAGATCAGCTGACCGTCCGTGGTGGTGATCGCCACAACCCACGGGGTGTCGGCCACCCGCGCGGGTGTCCCCCCAACGATCGCATCAGCGGACGAACCACCGCTGACCAGCGCGATCACCGCTACCAGCACGGCACACCGCTTACCCCTCACGGACCACTCCTCGTTGCGCCAGGTGGACGATCGGTCACCAACGGTAGCGATCGCGCTAGGACGGCGTCAAAACCGGAGATTCTCGTGTTAATGTCCCATCAGGCCGGAGATTTTGCGGTCTATGACTTAGATCACGGGGGTATGTACGGTGTTGTTCGACTTCGGCCAGGTTCCGGCCTTCCTCATCGCGTGCGCGGTCGTCATCGTGACCCCCGGCGTGGACGCGTTCCTGCTCCTGCGCACGTCACTGCGCTCGGGCACCCGCGCGGGACTGCTCGCGCTGGGCGGCATCCACGCGGCCGCGGCGGTCCAGGTGGCGTTGGTGATCTCGGGCCTCGGAGTGCTGCTCGCGCGGTACCCGATGGTGCTCACGGCGCTGCGCTGGATCGGCGCCGGCTACCTGCTCTACCTGGCGATTTCCATCACGCGCGGCCTGATCAAGCGCTCCGGCGGCGAGCCGGAGCAGGTCATGAGCACGCGGCCGTTCCGGCAGGGCTTCCTGACCAACATCACGAACCCGAAGATGATCCTGTTCTCGCTCGCGTTCCTGCCACAGTTCATCGGATCGGGTGAACCGGCGCCGCAGCTCGCGATGCTCGCCGTCGTGTTCCTCGGACTGGCGGCGGTGTGGGAGCTGATGATCGTGCTGGCGGCCTCCCGCGTGGCGGGGAAGCTCAAGCGACCCGGTGTGACGACCGCGCTCGACGCTGTCTGCGCGGCCGTCTTCCTCACCATGTCGGTCGGTCTGGTCCTCTGAGCCTCACGCGAGGTGCAGGTACCACCTCTGCACCTGCGCGTACCGGCCGGGGGGATCCTTCTGGAACAGGGTCAGACCTGCGGAGCCGGGCGTGAGGTAGTCACCGTTGCCCACGTTGCGGACCAGGTGACCGCCGAACAGGTCAGGTCCCTCCAGCCGCCACTGCTGTGCCGGATCTGCCGCGGCGCAGTTCCCCGCCAGGTCGACGAACCTCGTGTCCGGCTTGGAACGAAGACAGACGTCGCCCGCCCGCAGCTGGAACGCGCCGCCGTCGAGCTCGACCCGCTGGTACGGCGATCCGGGGCACGGACCCATGCCGGTCCCGTCGGCGCAGTAGTCGGCCAGCTCGACGGCCCACCACCTGGAGTTCTCCAGGGTGACCAGGGCGCCGGTGGTGTCCGGCAACGGCGGCACCGAGCCGACCTCGGTCACGACCCACCGCTGGTGGTCGCTGTCCAGCGACGACTCCGGGATGATCTTGAGATCGAACTCGTCGTACCAGCTCGTGTCGGCGTATCCCGGCCAGGTCGCGGCCTTGAGCTTCGTGGCGCCGGACGCGTCGGTGACGAACTCCCAGCGCTGGTACCCGGCAGCCTCGTCACACGCTTCGGTGACGAAAGAACGCTCGCCGTTCACGCACCACCGGTCGGCGACGTTGCGCAGGAAGAACTGCCCGTTCGGCAGGCCGACCTTCTCCCAGTGCTGGGTCGCGGCGCCGGTGCAGTCGGCCATCTCGACCTGGAAGTAGTCGCTCCTGGCCGATGTCATGCACTGGCCGCGCGCGACGTTCTTCAGTTCGACGATCGGGTTCCGGGCGGGCTCGGCGCTCGCGGGAACGGTGGTCATTGCCCCCAGGGTGAGCGCGGCCGCGATGGCGGCGACGACACCCAATGATCTTTTCCCCATGCCCTCACACGCTACGGATCTACGATCGGGTTCGTGGCGGATCGACTGCAGTCACTGCGGGACGCGCTGGCCGCACGTCCCGGCGAGCCGGTGCCGTTCGACGTGCTGGCCGCCGAGGTGTGGCCGGACGAGCCGCCGATGCATCCGCGCGCGGCGTTGCGGACGCTGGTCAGCCGGTTGCGCGGCACCGAGCAGGTGATCACCGAACCGACCGGGTACCGGCTGGTGCCGCGCCCGCCCGCTCCGTGCCAGCTGCCCGCGGACCTGCCGGACTTCGTCGGCAGGAGGGACGAGATCGCGCGGCTGGAGCTGATCGACGAGCCGGTGCGGGCGATCACCGGGCTGCCCGGCGTCGGCAAGACCGTGCTCGCGATCAGGGAGGCGCACCGGCTGGCGCCCGAGTTCCCGGACGGGCAGCTCTACGTCAACCTGCGCGGCTTCTCCACCGGGCCGGCGATGACGGTCGGGCAGGCGCTGGAGCGGTTCGTGAAGGCGCTGGGCGGCGGGCCGAACGACGACTACCACGAACTGCTGCGCAACCGGCGGGTGCTGGTGGTGCTCGACAACGCGACCGCCGAGGTGATCGAGCCTCTCCTGCCGGCCGCCCCCGGCTGCGCCGCGTTGATCACGAGCCGCCAGGACCTGCCGCAGTTCGCGCAGGTCACCCTGTCCGTGCTGGCCGAGCAGGAGGCACGGGAGCTGCTCAAGGGCATGCGGGTCGAAGGGGACACGAGCGAGCTGATCGGGCTGTGCGCGCGGCTGCCGCTGGCGTTGCGGATCGCCGGGGCGAACCTCGCCGGGCGGCACCTGCCGGACTACGTCGAGGAACTGCGCGAGCACCGCCTCGAGGCGTTGGAGATCGAGGACGACGACACGGCCGTGCAGGCGACGTTCGACCTCTCGTACCGGAAGCTCTCACCGCGGGCGCGCAGGACGTTCGACTTCCTCGGCGCGGTGCCCGGCCCGGACATCCCGCGCGACCTGGCCGGAGCCGCGACCGACGAGCTGGTCGCGGCGAACCTGGTGCAGCAGAACAACAACCGCTACCAGCTGCACGACCTGCTGCGCCTCTACGCGCACGAACGCGCGACCGAGCAGGACCGGCGGACCGTGTTCGACTGGTACCTCAAACGGGCCGACGGGGCGGAAGCTCAACTGCAGGTCGGTTTCACCCGGCTGCTTCCGTCCACTCCGGACGCCGTCGCGTTCGCTGACCGGGAGGAGGCGATGGCCTGGTTCGAGGCGGAACGGCCGAACCTCGTCGCGCTCGCCGAGGACCACCCCGACGCGGCGCTGGTCGTCGCCACGAGGCCGTTCCTGCTGCTCACCGGCCAGTACGCCGATCTGCGCACGATCGCGCGCGCCGCGTTGGACGGCGGCGAGACCGGGCAGCGCGCGGCCGCGATGCGGGTCTGCCTCGCCTACCTCGACTGGCGGTCCGGCGAGCACCGGACGGCGATCGAGCACAGCGAACGGGCCATCGCCGAGTACCGCGCCGCCGGCACGCAGGCCCCGGAGGCCACCGCGCTCAACATCCTCGCCGGGATCCACCACGACCTCGGCGACCTCGCCCGCGCCCGCGAGCACCTCGCGTCGGCGATCGAGCTCTACGGGCCCAACGGCATGCGGGCGCAGCTGATCGGCGGCCTCGGCAACCTCGGGCTGGTCGACCTCGAACTCGGCAGGCTCTCCTCCGCCGAGGACGCGCTGCGCCGGTCCGTCGAACTGGCCGGGGAGATCGACGACTGGCAGCACCTCGCGAACGGCCTGAACAACCTCGGCGTGGTGCTCGCCGCCCGGCACCGGCACGAGGACGCGGAAGCCGCGTTCAGCGAGGCGCTCGACCTGTCGCGGAAGCACGGGCTGCGGCCGATCGAGATGTCCGCGCGGGTCGAGTACGCGGAGCTGCTCATCGCCCTCGACCGCCGCGAGGAAGCCCGTGACCACGCCGAACGCGCGCTCGAACTGGCGGGCGACGACGACCTGTTCATCGAGGTCGACGCCTGCCTGGTGCTCGCGGAGGTCAACCGGTCGGTCGCCGGGTACGACGACGTGTTGCGACGCGCGGCCGACGCCGAGTTCCGCATCATCGAGGTGCGCGCGCTGGCGGGCAAAGCCGCGCTGACACACGACGAAACGTTGTACGACAAGGCGATCGAACGAGCGGAGAGCGCCGGACTGCGCTACCGGGCCGACCTGGTCAGGACACTCCGCTCAGGTACGTCGTGACGCGCGTGTAGACGCCGGGCGCGTTCGGACGAGCGCAGCCGATGCCCCACGACACGATGCCCGCCAACCGGCCGTCGACGACGAACGGACCGCCTGAGTCGTCGACGCACGCGTCGATGCCGCCATCGGGATATCCCGCGCAGAACATGGACTGGGCGTCGTAGCGCGCATAGGTCGCGGCGCACTGCTCGTCCGGCATGATCGGAACGTAAGCCTTGTGCAGCAACGGACTCTTGTCCGCGTCGTTCTCCGCCTGCCGCCCCCAGCCGTACACGACGCCCACGCTGCCGTTCATGTAGACGCCCGCAGCGGCGACCGGCAACGTCCGGTACGGCATCGGCTCCGCGAGCGTGAGCAACGCGATGTCCTTGCCGCGCGAGGGAGTCACGTAGCCGTCGACGAGTTCGTACGACGTGCCGGCCGAGGTGGAACCGCCGTCGGTGCGCAGGTCGAGCCGCCCACCGACGACGGTGATGGAGCCGGGCTCGCGGCCGTGGACGCAGTGCGCCGCCGTGACCACCTGCCGGGGCCCGAGGAGCGCGCCGCCGCAGAACTGGTAGCCCGACGACGTCGTCAGGGCGACCATCCACGGCACCTCGGCGACGTCGTCCACCACTTCGCCGCCGACGATCCGGGGATCGGCACGAGCCGGGGTCACCGTGATCACGAGCAGGACCAGCACCGCCAGCAGTCGCATGTGGACCAGCTGACCCCAGTGGCCTACGGGTCGACAACCCCGGGCGGCGAAGCATCCACGACCGAGTGAAGATCCTTGGCGTAACGGGAGATCCGGACGTACACGCCGGGCTTGTTCTTGCGCGCGCAGCCCTCGCCCCACGACGTGACGCCGACGAGCTTGCCGTCCACCACGATCGGGCCGCCCGAGTCGCCCTGGCAGGTGTCGACCTTGCCGCCCTCGTAGCCCGCGCAGAACATGTCCGCCTTCACGAACTGCGGATAGGTGTCGACGCAGAAGTCGTCCGGCAGCACCGGCACGGTGGCCTGCATGAGGAAGCGGGACGTCTTCCCGTTCTCCGCCGTGCGCCCCCAGCCGAGCGCGCGCAGCTGCGTTCCCGGCTGGTAGAGCGCCCGGTCGGACAGTTCCGCGAACGGCAGCGGCCGGTACGGCAGCGGGTCCTTCAGCGTCAGGACGGCCACGTCCTCGCCCTCGTCCGCGGAGACGTACTGCTTGTGGATCCAGATCTTCGTGACGACGGCCGTCACCCCGGCCGTGCGGTCCTGTTTGTCCTCGCGGCCGGCGACGACCTTCAGCTCACTCGGCGAGCGGCCGAGCGCGCAGTGGGCCGCGGTGAGCACCTTCTCCGGCGCGACGATCGTGCCACCGCAGAACTGGCCACCGCGGTCGTCGACGAGGTAGACGGCCCACGGGTTGGCCTCGATGGAGGCCCGCTCGCCGCCGACGACCTGCTCGTCGGCGGCGGCGGTGCCCGTGGAAGCGAGCAATGCGGAGAGAACCAACACCAGGAGTCGTCTCATGACTCCAGATGGTAGCTACTCCGCTGGGCCGTTCGGAGCAACCTTGCTCCAGACCCTACCGGCCGCGCCCATGACCGACTCGCCGATGTCGTTGATCGTCTTGATCAGCGGGTCGGCGGAGTTGCTCATGGTGTCCTTGTACGACCTGGCGGCGCTCTTGATGTCGTCGCCGAGGTTCGTCGTCGGCCTGTCGTCCTCACGGCGCGCGTACGTGCCCGTCAGGATCTCGCGGTACTCCTCGCTCGCCGACCAGCGCTGCAGTTCGGCGGCCCGCACCACGACCAGCGGGTGCGTGCGGGTCTCGGTGTGCAGGAGCTTGAGGATGCTGTCGCGAATGTCCTCGACCTCCTCGTACTCCTTGGCCTGGGCGAGGAACGACGCGATGTCGACGTTGCCGCCGAGGTCGCCCGCGAGCGCGAGGTGCGTGCGCAGCGCGGCCTGCGGGTCCTGGCAGGCCAGCAGGCCGGCCCGGTCGCAGGACAGTTCGGTCTTGCGCTGCCACTCGCGCAACGCCGCGATGACCGCGCGCATCGCGATGGCACCCGCGGGCACCCACGCGAACGACGTCGTGAGGTCGACGAGCCTGCGCAGCAGCGTGTTGTAGAGCGCGTGGCCCGACATCGCGTGGCCCATCTCGTGACCGATCAGGAAGCGCAGCGACTCGTTGTCGAGCAGGTCGACCGAGCCGGTGCTGATCACGATGAACGGCTTGTCGATGCCGTAGGTGTAGCCGTACGCCTGCGCGTTGCGCTCGACGAAGAGCTCGGGCACCTCGGCGAGGTCGAACGTCGCCGCCACCTCGTTGCGGATGCGGTCGAGCTTCGGGTACTGCTTGGGGCCCACCCGGACGGAGGACGCCACCTGAAGCAGGCGCTCACCCCGCTCGGTGAAGGCTCCGGCGACCGCCTTGAGGATCGGTGCCACGGCGGGCACCGCCCTCAGCACCGCGAGGGCGCCTCGGTCGGCAGGATGCTCATAGGCGCGTGGGCTGATGCCCGGGAACCGCACCCTCGATGACTGCTCAATATCCCCCGTCACTCCCCCAGGTTAGACACGATCCGGACAAGGCTGCACGGAATCGGCACCGGATGGTTGCAAACTTGCCCGGTGAGCAGCGACGAAGACACCACAGTTCTGCCGTTGCGCGGCGGGGCCTCAGCGACATTGGTCCGCCGTCGTGCGGTCGCCAACGACCGCGGGGCGATCCTCTACGTGCACGGTTTCGCGGACTACTTCTTCCAGGAGCACGTGGCCGCGCACTACACGGCCCAGGGCTACGACTTCTACGCCGTCGACCTGCGCGGATACGGCCGGTCGTTGCGCGACGGCGAGGTGCCGAACTACACGACCGACATGGCCGTGTACTTCGAGGAGATCGACGCCGCGATCGCCGTCATTCGTGAAGAGCATTCGCGTGTGGTGCTGATGGGACACTCGACGGGCGGCCTCACCAGTTCGTTGTGGGCGCACGAACGGCGCTCCAGCGACCTGATCGACGCGTTGGTGCTCAACAGCCCGTGGCTGGACGTCGTCGAGCCGCCGTTCGTGCGGCAACTCGTGAAGGTGATCGGCGGGATCGCGCCGAAGGTGAAGATCCGCGCGAACCTCGGTGAGGCGTACGGGGCCGCGATCCACAGCTCGCGCAACGGCGAGTGGGACTTCGACCTGAAGTGGAAGCCGCTGGCCGGTTTCCCCGTGCTGGCCGGGTGGATCCGGGCGGTGCTGGTGGCGCAGGAGAAGGTCCACAACGGACTCGACGTGCGCGTGCCCGTTCTGGTGCTGCACTCCGACAAGAGCATGTTGAACGCCAAGGAGTGGAGCGAGGACGTGTCCAAGGCGGACGCCGTGCTCGACGTCGAGGGCATGCGCAAGTGGGGCCCGAAGATCGGATCATCGGTCAGGGTCGTGGAGATCAAGGCCGGCATGCACGACCTGTTCCTGTCGCCTGAGCCGGTGCGTGCGGCGGCTCTCGCGGAGGTCGACGAGTTCCTGAAAACGGCTTGACCTCGTTGTAGGTCGAGGTTCGAGACTGGTCGTCATGAACATCGACTTCAACGCCTGGTACGCGCTCGAAAGCGCGATGCAGGACGAGAAAAGCCGTCGCGTGAGCCGGGCGACGTTGAAGCGTGTCGCCCGGTTCGCCCACCCGCAACGGCGTGCCGTGTACGGACTTCTGGCCACTTCCTCGGTCGCGGCGGTGCTCGCGGTGGCGTCGCCGGTGCTGGCCGGCCGGGTCGTCGACACCATCATCGGCGGCCGCGACTTCGGGCTGGTCGTGTGGCTCGCGCTGGCGATCGCCGGGGTGGCGGTGCTGGAGGCCGGGTTCTCACTGGCCGAGCGGTGGCAGTCGTCGCGCGTCGGCGAGGACCTGATCCTGCGGCTGCGGCAGGCCGTCTTCGACCACGTGCAACGGATGCCGATCGCGTTCTTCACCCGCACGCGCACCGGTGCGCTGGTGTCGCGGCTGAACAACGACGTGATCGCGGCGCAGCGGGCGTTCTCCGAGACGATCTCCGGCGTCGTCACGAACGTGATCGCTCTGATTCTGACCCTGATCGTGATGCTGACGCTGTCGTGGCAGGTCACGGTGCTCGCGATGATCCTGCTGCCGATCTTCCTGCTGCCCGCACGGCGGATGGGCAAGCGTTTGGCGTCCATGCACCGCGAGGCCGCGAACCTGGACTCGGCGATGACGACGCAGATGACCGAGCGGTTCTCCGCGCCCGGTGCCACCTTGATCAAGCTGTTCGGCCGTCCTTCCATCGAGAGCGCCGAGTTCGGGTCACGGGCGCGGCGCGTGCGTGACATCGGTGTGCGGACCGCCGTGGCGCAGTGGCTGTTCCTCGTGGCGTTGACGCTGGTGTCCTCGTTGGCGTTGGCGCTGGTCTACGGCCTGGGCGGGTACTTCGTGTTCGCCGGGGAGATGGCGCCGGGCACGATCGTGACGCTGGCGCTGCTGCTGACTCGCCTGTACGCGCCGTTGACGGCGTTGGCCGGCGCACGGGTGGACGTGATGACGGCGCTGGTGTCGTTCGAGCGGGTCTTCGAGGTGCTGGACCTGCCGCCGCTGATCAAGGAGAAGCCGTCGCCGGTCACCGTTCCGGACGGCCCGGTGTCCGTGGAGTTCTCGGACGTGAAGTTCGCCTACCCGTCCGCGGACAAGGTCTCGCTGGCCTCGCTGGAGGAGGTGGCGACGCTCGACACCCGTGGCGGCGACGTGATCCTCGGCGGGGTGTCGTTCGTCGCCGAGCCCGGTTCGCTGATCGCACTGGTCGGCGCGTCGGGTGCGGGCAAGTCGACGATCGCGTCTCTGCTGCCCCGCCTGTACGACGCGGACTCCGGCGCGGTCCGGCTGTCCGGTGTGGACGTTCGCGACCTGTCGTTCGACTCGATCCGCGAGACCGTCGGCATGGTGACGCAGGACGGGCACCTGTTCCACGAGTCGATCGGCGCGAACCTGCGCCTCGCGGCCCCGTCGGCGACCGACGAGGAGATCTGGGACGCGCTGACCCGAGCGAGGCTGGCGGACCTCGTGTCGTCGTTGCCGGATCAGCTCGACACCGTGGTGGGGGAACGCGGCTACCGCCTGTCCGGTGGTGAACGGCAACGGCTGACCATCGCCCGGTTGCTGCTGGCCAAGCCCCGCGTGGTGATCCTGGACGAGGCGACCGCGCACCTGGACTCGCGCTCGGAGGCCGCCGTGCAGGAAGCGCTGGTCGAGGCGCTGGCGGGCCGGACGTCGCTGGTGATCGCGCACCGGCTGTCAACGATCCGGGCCGCGGACCAGATCCTCGTCGTCGACGCCGGTCAGATCGTCGAACGTGGTACGCATGAGACGTTGCTGGCCCTGGAAGGCCACTACGCCAAGCTGTACCGCACTCAGTTCAGCGAAGAGCCGATCGGAGCACCGTGACCATCCCCTCGCCCGACAACCTGTACCCGTTGCCGGACTACGCGCGCACGGTGCTGCTCAAGCCGTTGGTGAAGAACCCGCAGATCGAGATCGGCGAGTACACCTACTACGACGACCCACACCACGCCACGGAGTTCGAGCAGCGCAACGTGCTCTACAACTTCGGCGCCGAAAAGCTCGTCATCGGCCGTTACTGCGCGTTGGCCGAAGGCGTGCGGTTCATCATGTCCGGCGCCAACCACAGCATGGCGGGCGTGTCGACGTTCCCGTTCACGATCTTCGGCGGCGTCTGGGGCGAGAAGACGCTCGACATCGCCCTCGGCGCACCGAGCCGCGGCGACACGGTGGTGGGCAACGACGTCTGGATCGGCTACAACGCCCTGATCATGCCGGGCGTGCGGATCGGCAACGGGGCGATCATCGCCGCCGGGTCCGTGGTGGTGTCGGACGTGCCGGCGTACGGGATCGTGGGCGGGAATCCGGCCGGCCTGCTTCGGAAGCGGTACAGCGACTCCGAGGTAGAGCTGCTGGAACGGGTCGCGTGGTGGGATTGGCCGGTGGAGAAGGTGACCGAGCACGTCCGCGTGATCATGGCGGGCACCCCGGCCGAGCTCGCGGCCGTCGAATGAGGACGTTGCTGATCACCGGCCCGGTCGGGGTCGGCAAGACGACGGTCGCCGAGGCGGTCGCCGCAGATCTGGCCGCGTTCGGACGGCCGGTCGCCGTCGTGGACCTCGACTGGCTGTCGAACTGCCGGCCCGCGCCCGCCGACGACCCGTTCCAGCTCGAACTGCAGCTGCGCAACCTCCGGGCGGTGGCGCGAAACTACGCCAAAGCCGGCACGCAGCGCCTCGTGCTGGCGGGCGTCGTGGAGAGCCGGGCCGATCGCGAGCGGTACGCCGAAGCCGTCGGCGGCGAGCTGAAGGTTTGCCGGCTCAAGGCGGACCTGTCCGTGATCCACGAACGGCTCGTCGCACGGCACCACGACGAGGCGGAACTGCGGTGGCACCTGAACCGCGCCGACGAGCTCGAAACGCTGTTCGCGTCGTCCTCGATCGAGGACTTCGTCACGGACGCGAACCGGCCGGTGGAGTACGTGTCACTGGAGGTGGCGTTGGAGTGGAAGCTCAGCGAGCCTGTCCTGCACGGCTCATCGGCGTCGGACTGACCACACGACATCTGTTCACCGTGGCGTCCGAGTGATTTTTCCGACGGACTGCGCTGATCGCGCGATCATGGGCACATGGAGTACGACCGCTACTGCGACCTGACCATGCGGGGCGGCACGACCAGCGGAGTCGTGTACCCCCTCGCGGTCGCCTCGCTGGCCCGCCACTACGAGTTCAAGCAGATCGGTGGCGCGTCCGCCGGCGCGATCGCCGCGGGGTTCACGGCGGCGGCCGAACGCGGCCGCGCCTCCGGCGGGTTCGAGAAGCTGGCCGGGCTGATCGACTGGTTCACGTCCGGTTCGGGCGCGGAGCGGTGGCGGATGGCTCAGCTGTTCCAGCCTGCCGAGAAGACCCGTGCGCTGTACCGGATCGTCATCGCGTCCATGCAGAAGCGCGAGACGACGGGGCGTAGTGCGTTCTCGTGCCTGTTCTTCGCGTTGCTCGGGGCGGTCGGGCTTCGGGCGAAGTCGGTGCTGGCGCTGATGGCGTTGTTGTGGCTGGGCGGGCCCGTGCTGTTCTCGGCGTGGCTCGCGCCCTCGGCGTATCCGGGCTGGATCGCGGCACTGGTCGTCGTGCTGGCGCTGGCGTGCCTGGTGATGGTGTTGTGGCCGTTGCGGTCGAGTTTGCCTTGGCCTTCCTGGGTGTTGGGCGCGGTGCCGCTCGTGCTGGGGCTGGCGTTCTCGCGGCACTACGCGACGGCGGCGATCGTGCTGCTGGTGTGGCTGGTGCTGTCGCTCGCGGCGGTCAGCGCGCTGTTCGTCACTTACGGGTATGCCATGCAGCGGTTCTTGAAGAACAACGCCCAGTCCATCCACTTCGGACTCGTGCCGGGCACGGGCGACTTCACGCCGTCGTGGCTCGATCGCCTGGCGGGAGTGCCGAAGTCGACGGGCGTGCCGCCGTTGGCCGACTGGATCGCCGACCAGCTGGACGACATCGCGGGCACCTCCGAGGCGTTGACGTTCGGCGATCTCGGCGACATCAACCTCGTGCTGATGACGACGGACCTGTCCGAGGGGCGGCCGTACCGGTTGCCGTTCAAGGAGGAGTGGCAGTACTGCGAGGAGTGCCTGGGTCACGTGTTGCCGAGCCGTGTGGTCGAGCAACTCAACGGGCTCGAAACGGCGGCCAAGTGCCCCCTGCACGAGTTCATGCCGCTGCGGGAACTGCCTGCGCGCGACCAGCTTCCGGTCGTGGTCGCCGTGCGGATGTCACTCTCGTTCCCCGGCCTGATCGCCGCCGTGCCGCTGTGCAGGGACGGGCGGGTGCACTGGTTCTCCGACGGCGGCATCACCAGCAACTTCCCGATCCACTTCTTCGACGCGCTGCTGCCGCGCTGGCCCACGTTCGGCCTGACCATCCAGCCCTACCCGAACGGCGACAAGAACGACGTGTGGCTGCCGGAGCAGGACGCGTCGGCCTCCGGCACCCCCTACTCGTCGATCAGCTCCGTGCCGCGCTTCCTGGTGTCCATCCTGGACACGTTCCTGGACTGGCGCGACACCATGCAGTCCGCGCTCCCCGGCTACCGCGGCCGCATCGCGCACGTGCGGCAGTCGGCGGACGAGGGCGGCTCGAACCTGTTCATGCCGCCCGCCACGATCAAGAAGCTCGCCCTGCGCGGCCAGCAGGCCGGCGACATGCTGCGCGCACGGTTCGAGCAGCAGCACAACACCGACCGCTACCGCTGGATCCGGCTGCGCATGGCGCTGCGCGAATACCAGGAGCTCGGCACGCAGGCCGCCGACCGCGACGCGTTGTACGAGGAGTTGCTGGAGCGGTTCGAGATCCCGGCCGAACTGCACGACTGGTTCCGCACTCCCCCGGTCGACGGCGATCCGTTCCGGCAGGAGATCGACGTCGCGCTGGACCACGTCGGGCGGCTCAAGGACGACGGACCGTTCGACGGGGTGCCGCCGGTGGATCCGGATCTGCGGCTGACACCACCCGAGTAGGCCCGCTACCCTGGGACACATGACGCGTCGATTTAGCCGCCCCCGACCTGCGTGGGTGGCGCGCGCCTGAAACCTTCCCGTAGGTCGGGGGACTCCGCAGTCAGGAACCCAGACCGGAAGACGGGAAACCCCATGTACCGCACCGAAGAACTCGTGCACGCCCTGAACGTCCGCGATCTCACCGATCCCGCGCAGGGCCCGCACGCGATGCAGCTCCTCATCGCCGACCTGAAACAGGCGTTGGCCAACCCGCGGGAAGTCCGCCACCACCCGCTCGTCCCGGTGGAGCACAACTACGAACACCTCGGCTACCCGAAGGACGCGATCACCCGGGACGCCCGCTACACCAGGTACGTCAGCGAGACGTGCATGCTGCGCAGCCACACCACGGCGATGATCCCGCCGGCGCTCAGGGACGCGACCCCGGACGTGACGCTGCTCTGCCCCGGCCTGGTCTACCGCCGCGACACGGTCGACCGCCTGCACACCGGCACGCCGCACCAGCTGGACGTCTGGCGGATCAGCGACGCCGAGGAACCGCTCGACGCCCTCATCCACACGGTCGTCACAACCCTGTTGCCCGGCAAGCGTTATCGCACGATCGACGCCCAGCACCCGTACACCACGCACGGCAAGCAGATCGACGTCGAGCACGACGGCGAGTGGGTCGAGGTCGGCGAGTGCGGACGGGCCGCGCGGCACGTCGTCAAACACCATCCGCACGGACTCGCGATGGGCCTCGGCCTGGACCGGATCCTGATGCTCCGCAAGGGAATCCCGGACATCCGCCTGCTGCGCAACGACGACCCGCGCATCAGGACGCAGATGCTGGACCTCACCGAGTACCGGCCGATCTCCCGGCACCCGGCCGCGATCAGGGACATCTCGATCGTCACGAGCGACGACGAGGACGTGGAGACCCTGGGCGACCGGATCCGCGCGCTCGTGCCGGAGGACGTCGTCGAGGAGATCGAGATCCTCAGCGAGACGCCTCCGGAAGAGCTACCGCCGCACGTCCAGCAGAGGCTGGAAATCAAGCACGGTCAGAAGAACGTGCTCATCCGCGTGACGATGAGGGCGCCGGAACGCACCCTCACCGACCGCGAGACGAACGAGATCAGGGACAGGCTGCTTCAGGGCTTGCGGCCGACAGCGCCGTAGATGCCCACGTGGGCGTCGTCGAAGGAGTCCGGGCGCCAGTCGTTGACCGCGACGACGCCCGGCTCCAGCAGTTCCATGCCGTCGAAGAACCGCGTCACGTCGGCGTGCGTGCGCATGGTGAGCTTGTTGTCCGAACTGCTGTAGATCTTGGCGACCTCACGGGCCTCGGCGAGCTCCTCCTCGGACAGCGTGTCCCAGGTGGCGTGGGTGATGGCGAGGTACGAGCCGGACGGCAGGTCGGCCATGTACTGGGCGATGGCCTCGTACGGGCTGTCGGTGTCCGAGACGAAGTGCAGTGCGGCGATGACCAGCACGCAGACCGGGCGGGAGAAGTCGAGCGTCTCGCGGGCGCCGGCCAGCACCGAGGAGGTGGCGCGCAGGTCGGCCAGGATCGCGTTCGCGTTGGGGTTGTCGGCCAGCAGGGCGTTGCTGTGCGAGACGGCGACGGGCTCGAAGTCGACGTAGACGACGCGCGCGTCCGGGTTGTCGTGCTGGGCGATCTCGTGGACGTTGCCCACGGTCGGGATGCCGGAGCCCAGGTCGAGGAACTGGTCGACGCCCTGCGTCATCAGGTGGCGGACGACCCGGCGCAGGAACGAGCGGTTCGCCTGCGCGCTCTGGGCGACGCCGGGGAAGATCTGCTCCACCTGCTTGGCGGCGGCACGGTCGGCTTCGAAGTTGTGCGAGCCGCCCAGGTAGTAGTCGTACATCCGCGCCACGCTCGGGCGGGTGACGTCGACCGTGGACGGGACCCACTTCAGCTCTTCCATCACGTGCGCATCCTCCGTCGTCGCCGCACGGGTGTCCACCGCCACACCACCGAACCGGGATGGTTTCGGTCACGTGTGGGAGGACATGTCCTCCAGCACCGCTGAGCTCCACGCGAGGTTCCGCCTTCTCAGGGAACGCTCGCCGGTGCACTTCGACGCCGATATCGGTGGCTGGTGCATCACCCGTTACGACGACGTACTGACAGTGCTCGACCTCGACGCGGGCGACCCGGACCCGTTACCCAAACGGGCGATCGCGCACGCCATGAAGGTCGTCCGGCCCGTGGTCACCATGAGCACCCTCGAGTTGCTCGACGCCGATGACGCCACGTTCGCGCAATCGCTTGCAGCCACGGCGGCCGAGGCGTTCACGCTCGCGCACGGCGTGGAAGCGTTCGCCGCCACGGCCCTGGCCACCACGCAGGCGTTCCTCACGAACGCGTTGCGCGCGCTCCACGATCATCCGGCCCAGGCCGAGCTGCTCAGGTCCGAACCGGCGCTCGCGCGGGACGCCGTCGAGGAGCTGCTGCGGTTCGACACCCCGGTTCCCCTCGCTCCTCCCCGCCGGACGCCCCGCCCCGTCGTGCTGAGCGGGCGTACGGTCGAGGCAGGCGAGATGCTCCTGCCGTTCGTCGCGGCGGCCAACCGGTGCTCGGTGAAATTTCCCGGCGGTGAGCGCCTCGACCTGCGGCGCAGGCCCGTCGGCGTGCTGGCCGCGTGCCCCACGAGCACCGCGCTCGCCCGTGTGACCGGTGAAATCGCGCTGGTCAGGCGCCTGCGGGCAGCTGCTCGCTGACAGCGAACACGCCAGGGGAACACCACCCCACTCCAGATGGTTGAGCGGTACAGACTCAACTTTGGAGGGTGACGAGATGGGCGAGACTCTGGCCCTGCCGGTACTGCCGCTGGACGACGTCGTGGTGCTGCCGGGCATGGTGGTGCCGATCCGCATCTCCGGTGCGGACGCGAGCGCCGAGGCCCGTGCGGCCGTAGACGCGGCCACGACCGCGGCGAATCATCAAGTGCTACTCGTCCCACGGCTGGACGGGAAGTACGCAGCAGTGGGCACGCTGGCCGAGATCGAACAGGTCGGCCGCCTGCCCGGTGGCGAACGCGCTGCCGTCGTGCGCGGCACCAAGCGCGTGCGCATCGGCACGGGCACCACGGGGCCGGGCGCGGCGCTGTGGGTCAACGCGACGATCGCGGACGACTCCCCGATCACCGACCGGACCCGCGAGCTCGCGAAGCAGTACCGCGCCCTCGTGACGAACATCCTGCAGACGCGTGGCGCGTGGCAGATGGTCGACTCGGTGCAGCAGATCAGCGACCCGTCGGCGCTGGCCGACCTCGCGGGTTACGCCTCCTACCTCGACGACCAGCAGAAGATCTGGCTGCTGGAGACGAGCGACGTCACCACCCGGCTGGAGAAGCTGGTGGAGTGGGGTCAGGCGCACCTGACCGAGCTCGACGTCAACGAGACGATCGCGAAGGACGTCAAGGAAGGCGTCGAGAAGCAGCAGCGGGAGTTCCTGCTGCGCCAGCAGATGGCCGCGATCCGCAAGGAGCTGGCCGAGCTCGACGGCAAGCCCGCTACCGAGCAGGACGACTACCGCGCCCGCGTCGAGGCGGCGGACCTGCCGGAGAAGGTCGCGAAGGCCGCGCTGGCCGAGGTCGACAAGCTGGAGCGCACCTCCGAGCAGTCCCCTGAGGTGGGCTGGATCCGGACGTGGCTCGACACCGTCCTCGAGATTCCGTGGAACGAGCGGACCGAGGACTCCTACGACATCAAGGCGGCGCGCGAGATCCTCGACGCCGACCACGCCGGCCTGGACGACGTGAAGCAGCGCATCACGGAGTACCTGGCCGTGCGCAAGCGTCGTGCCGACCGCGGCATGGGCGTCGTGGGCGGACGTCGTTCGGGCGCCGTGCTCGCGCTGACGGGCCCTCCCGGCGTCGGCAAGACGTCGCTCGGTGAGTCCGTGGCACGGGCGATGGGCCGCAAGTTCGTGCGTGTCGCTTTGGGTGGCGTGCGCGACGAGGCCGAGATCCGCGGTCACCGCCGCACGTACGTCGGCGCGTTGCCGGGCCGGATCGTCCGGGCGATCACCGAGGCCGGTTCGATGAACCCGGTCGTGCTGCTCGACGAGATCGACAAGGTCGGCTCGGACTACCGCGGCGACCCGACGGCGGCGTTGCTCGAGGTCCTGGACCCGGCGCAGAACCACACGTTCCGCGACCACTACCTGGAGGTCGAGCTGGACCTCTCGGACGTCGTGTTCCTCGCGACCGCGAACGTGCTGGACACGATCCCGGCACCGTTGCTCGACCGCATGGAACTCGTGCAGCTCGACGGCTACACCGAGGATGAGAAGGTCACGATCGCCGGCGGTCACCTGCTGCCGCGCCAGATCGAACGCGCCGGCCTCACCCCTGAGGACGTCACGTTCGAGAAGCCCGCACTGCACCAGCTCGCGAGCGAGTACACGCGGGAAGCCGGTGTGCGGCAACTGGAACGGGCTCTCGCGCGCATCCTGCGCAAGGCGACCGCGAAGGTGGCCCTGGGCGAGGCGGAGTTCCCGATCACGATCGACCAGCCGTCGCTGAAGTCCTACATCGGCAGCCCGAAGAACACGCCGGAATCAGCGGAGCGCACCTCCGTCCCCGGCGTGGCAACGGGTCTGGCGGTCACGGGTGTCGGTGGCGACGTGCTGTTCATCGAGGCCTCGCTGGCCCCGAAGGACACCGGCTCGTCCGGCGTCACGCTGACCGGTCAGCTGGGCGACGTGATGAAGGAGTCCGCGCAGATCGCGTTGTCGTACCTGCGTGCGCACGACGACAGGGCCGCGGCACTGGCCGACCGGGGAGTGCACATCCACGTCCCGGCGGGCGCGGTGCCGAAGGACGGACCGTCCGCGGGCGTCACGATGACGACGGCGCTGGCCTCACTGCTGTCCGGCCGCCCGGTGCGTTCGGACGTGGCGATGACGGGCGAGATCTCGTTGACCGGCCGGGTGTTGCCGATCGGTGGCGTGAAGCAGAAGCTCCTGGCCGCTCACCGCGCGGGCATCACGACCGTGCTGCTGCCGCAGCACAACGAGCCGGACCTGGAGGACGTGCCGGAGTCGGTGCGTGAGCAGCTGACCGTGCACTTCGTCTCGGACGTGGCACAGGTGCTGGAGCACGCGCTCTCGAAGGAGACCGTCGCCACGACCGTTGCGGCGTAACGGCTTCATCGACTAGACCCCTCGTGGGGGCAGTAGCGGCGACTGCTGCCCCCACGAGGCTTTTCGTGTCTACAGGCCAACATCGATGACGAGCCGGTTCGGGCTCGTCAGCGTGAACACCCGGTGCCACGACGCGGCGTTGGCGTAACCGACGGCAACTCCCAGCGTGGCCTCGAAGTCGCACGTGAGCGCGACCCCGCGGACGTTGCCCAGGCCAGGCGTCGCGAAGTTCCGCGACCCGGTGTACGTCAGGTTCCCGTTGTCGTCGTGCGCGGCCGCGCCGATCAGCGTGACCGCCAGGATCTCCTGGATTCCAGGCCCGGCAACGGTGATCGGGTTCCCGGACGCGCAGTGCGACACGCCGGTGACCTCACTGACCCGGTACTCGCCCGGCAACCCGGACAGGTCCAGCACCACCCGGCTGAAGCCGTTGTGCTGCCCGGTCCTGATGTCCGACAGCGTGGCCGTGCTCTGCGCCGACGCCATCGGCGCGATCGTGAACACCGCCAGCACCGCCACGAGCACCGCGACAAGACGTCTGTTCATCTCGGCCCCCTCTCAGGGCTCTTCCCACACCCTGAAGACGTGTGACCCAGACCACAGTTGCGTCAGTACGAGTAGATGTCGATGACGACCCGGTCGGGGTTGGTCAGCGTGAAGACCTTGTGCCACGAGTTGACGTTGTCGTAGCTGACCGCGATGCCCATGGTCGCCTCGAAGTCGCACGTGAAGGCGACGCCCTTCACGTTGGTCAGCCCCTCCGGCACGAAGTTGCGCGGACCGGTGTACGTCCGGTTGAAGTTCTCGTCGTACGACGCGGCGTTGAAGAAAATCGTCTCCAGGACCTCGTTGCCCGCCATCGGAACCGGGTTGCCCGAGGCGCAGTTCGAGACCTCGGTCGCCTCCCGCGACTGGGAGTTGCTCGGCAAGCCGTTCATGTCGAGCACGACGCGCTCGAACCTGTCGTGCTTGCCGGTCCGGATGTTCGTGAGCTCGGCATGCCCCTGCGCCGACGCCACCGGAACGAACGTGAACACCGCGGCCACCGCGAGCAGCACCGCACCAAGACGCTTCTTCACTCGTCTCCCCAGTCAGCTGTTGTTGACGTCGACCACGACACGGCTCGGGTTGTCCAGGAACGAGATCGTGTACGCGCGCCCAGTCCCGGCGTACCCGATCGCGAAGTCCAGGTGGCCCTCGAAGTCGCACGTGTTCGTGACACTCTTGACCTTCGCCAGCCCAGGCGTGTCGAACGCACGCGGCCCGGGGTAGTTGTGCGCGTTGGCGGACCGCATGCTCACGACCAGGAACTCATCCCCCTTGGCCGCGATGGGCTTGCCGGACGCGCAGTGCTCCAGCGAGGCCGCCCGCGACTCCACCACGCTCGGCCGCGCCCCGTTGAACTCGAACACGACCCGGTCGAACCCGGCGTGCAGCCCGGTCCGAATGGCCGTCAGCTCGTTCCCCTCTGCCGCCGACGCGGCCGGCACAACACCCACCGCCATCCCCACGGCGACAAGCGCTGCTGCAGCGATTCGCTTCATCTCTCCCCCTGTTCCCAGAAGACGCCCGCGCAGATCACGCGCGACCCGCCTTCCTGGTTGCCCGCCTACCCCAGAAAGTCCTCCAGCGGCACCGGCGTCAGCCCGTCCTGCTTGGCCCGGTTGAGGAACGCCGTGAAGTCCTCGACGAACGTCGTGCGGAAGTGCATGAGCACGATGTCGCCGCGGTTGAGCTTGTCCCCCTGCTGGAACTGCACGCGCCCGTCGTTGACCGCAGCCGTCCAGTTGACCAGCGCCTTGAACCCGCAACTGGCCGCCGCATGACGAGTAGTCGCGTCGTAGTTCCCGAACGGCGGCCGGAACAACGTGGGCCGCTTCCCGTAGTCCGCCGCCAGGAAGTCCGCGTTGCCGCAGATCTCGTTCTTCTGGAACTCGAACCCCTTGCCCTGCAGGTTCGGATGGTTCGACGTGTGACTGTGCACCGTGACGGGCAACTGCTTGAAGTAGTCCTTGTGCCCCTCGGCGTACTTCGTGTTGAGGAAGACCGAAGGCCACACCCCGGCCTCGATCATCAGCTCACGAGCCTTCGGATGCTGCACGGCCCCGTCGTCGATCGTGATGAACACGTACGGCTTGTCCGTTTGAATGCGCGTAATGACGGGCACCATCCCGTCGACCACAGCAGGCGCCTTCGCCTGCACAGTCCCGTACGGATAGGGCGGCTCGAACATCCGCTTGGGCCGCTCCGTCGTAGTGGTGGTCACCGGCGCCGCAGACGTGGTCAGCACCGGCCCACCGGTCCCGGACTCAGGCGCGTCCGCACACGCCACAACTCCAGCAACCAGCAAAAAGGCAGCAAAAAGCCGCAACCTCGACATCAAAAATCCCCCTCCACGCGAAAGACGTCGCGCAGGCCTCCATGGTTGCACGGGGATAGGGTCGAACTGATCACAAAGGAGGACTCCCATGAGCCTCGAGCGCCCAGTCGCTCCCGACCCCTACCAGCTGCTCCCGCAGGTCGGCACCTTCACCGTCACCTCGACGGACGTGCGCGACGGCGAACAGCTGGACGACGCCCAGGTCTTCGAGGGCGGCAACACCTCCCCTCAACTCTCCTGGTCGGGCTTCCCCGAGGACACCCGCAGCTTCGTAGTCACCTGCTACGACCCGGACGCCCCGACCCCGTCGGGCTTCTGGCACTGGGTGGCCGTGAACCTCCCGGCAACCACCACCCAATTGGACACCGGCGCAGGCACCTCGGACGCCACACTTCCGGGTGACGCCTTCCACGTGCGCACCGACTACAGCACCCGAGCCTTCGGCGGCGCCGCCCCACCCAAGGGCGACCACCCGCACCGCTACTACTTCGTGGTGCACGCCGTAGACGTGGACAAGCTGGACGTGGACGAAAACGCCTCTCCAGCGGTGGTCAGCTTCAACCTGGCCTTCCACACCCTGGCAAGGGCGATCATCACCCCGACCTACCAGCACTAACGCAACAGCACGACACGGCACGCCTAATCGCCCGCGAGGCCGAAGGCGAGCCGTCCTTACCGCGCGGCAAGGGCGGTGGGGTCCCGTCACGAGTCGCGCCATAGCTCTTGCTGCACCTGAGGAGGGGTGTCAACTCGACACGCTTTTCGTCGAGTTGACACCCCTCCTCAGGTGTGGCCCGCTCTTGGCTCGGCTCGTGACGGGACCCCACCGCCAACGCAACCTTCTAACCAACCGGCGGCCGCCCAACGCAACAGGCGTGCCATCTACCCGCGTATGGCGCGGACCCCCCGATCAGATTGCCGGGGGTCTGGGGGCAGAGCCCCCAGGGGAAGCACCCAACGCAAGGTCGCCGCCCGCAAGGCGACCCACCCACCCGGTCGCGGATCGCAAGCCGGGGAACGCAACCAAAGCCGCGACAACCCGTAAGCCCCACGTAACCCCTTCAAGGGAACACGCCCGATCCCAAAATGGTTGGATCCACACGTGAGGCACTTCGACCTGGTCATCATCGGCACCGGCTCCGGCAACAGCATCCCGACGGACGCCATGGCAGGCTGGCAGATCGCCATCCTGGAAAAGGGGACCTTCGGCGGCACCTGCCTGAACGTGGGCTGCATCCCCACAAAGATGTTCGTCCACACAGCAGACCAGGCCGCAGCCCCAGCAAACGCCAAAAAGCTGGGCGTGGACGCCACACTGGACGCAGTCCACTGGCCAGAAATCCGAGACCGCATCTTCAACCGGATCGACCCGATCGCCGAAGGCGGCCGCAACTGGCGAGCCAACGAGAACGCGAACGTGACGGTCTACGAGGGCACGGCAACGTTCATCAACGCGAACACGATCGACACGGGCACCGGCGAGACCATCACCGCCGACCGGATCGTGATCGCGGCAGGCAGCCGCCCCACGATCCCGGACATCGCGGACCTGGACACCACGGGCTTCCACACCAGCGACACGATCATGCGCCTCGACGAACTCCCCGAGAGCCTGATCATCGTCGGCAGCGGCTTCATCGCCTCCGAGTTCGCGCACGTCTTCAGCAGCTTCGGCGTCAAGGTCACGCTGGTCGCCCGCTCGAACCTGCTCCTGCGCCACGAGGACCTGGAGATCGCCACCCGCTTCACGGACATCGCGAAGCAGAAGTGGAACGTCCTGCTCAACCGCAAGACCACCCGCGCCGAAAAGACGGACGCCGGCGTCAAGCTCCACCTGGAAGGCCCCAACGGCGAGGAAACCGTTGAAGCGCAACAGCTCCTCATCGCCACGGGCAGGCAGCCGAACAGCGACCTGCTCCAGGTCCAGAACGCCGGCCTCGACACGCACGCCGACGGCCGCGTGAAGGTGGACGAGTTCCAGAAAACGAGCCAGCCGCACATCTACGCCCTGGGCGACATCAGCTCGGACTACCAGCTCAAGCACGTCGCGAACCACGAGGCCAAGGTGGTCCGGCACAACCTGCAGAACCCCGAGAACCAGATCAGGAGCGACCACCGCTTCGTGCCGGCCGCCGTGTTCTCCAGTCCACAGATCGCGAGCGTCGGCCTGACCGAGGAACAGGCCAAGGAAAAGGACATCCGGTACGTCACCGCGACCCAGGCCTACGCGTCGATCGCGTACGGCTGGGCGATGGAGGACACGACCGGATTCGCGAAGCTGATCGCGGACCCGGCCACGGGGCAACTCCTCGGCGCGCACATCATCGGCCCGCAGGCGTCGACGGTGATTCAGCCGCTGATCCAGGCGATGAGCTTCGGGCTGGACGCGAAGTCCATGGCACAGGGCCAGTACTGGATCCATCCCGCGATGCCCGAACTGGTCGAGAACGCGTTGCTGAACCTGCCGCTGGACTGAAGTCCTTGAACGACAGGACTTCTGCCGCTGCCGCGAACGGGATTCACCGACCAGGATGCAGCGATGACAGACAAAGTCCTCGTCGCCTACACCTCTGAAGTCGCCGCCACCGACGAGATCGCCCGGATCATCGGCACCGAACTCGCGGGCTGCGGACTGCGAGTCATCGTGCTCCCGGTCACCGCGGCCGAAACGCTGTACGGGTTCGGTGCCGTGATTCTGGGTGACGCCGCCACGCGCGATGCGCATCGGTTCGTGCGGCGGCACAAGGTTTCTCTCAAGCACACGCCCGTGTGGTTGTTCCACCGCGGCACGCCCCCGGTGCCGAACGACGTCACGCGGATGGCCCGGAAGCTCAACGCCCACGGGCCGATCAGCTTCGGCGGGGCGGCACCGGACTGGGACCGGGCGAAGGCGTGGGCGCGCTACCTCGCCGACCAGCTCACGGTGCTGCACCGCGGGTTCGTCTCCAACTAGGCCTGCTGGATCCGGACGGTGTTGCCGGCCGGGTCCCGGAACACGCAGTTGCGCACGCCCCACGGCTGATCAGCGGGCTCCTGCACGACGTCCGCGCCACCGGCCTGGAGCTTGTCGAACACGCCGTCGAGATCGGGCGTGGACAGGTTGATGAACGCGTACGAGCCGTTCTCGATCATCTCGGCGATCGCGGTGCGCTGAACGTCCGTCAGCCCCTCGGCCATGGCGGGCGGTTCCAGCACCACGGCGGAGGCCGAACCGACGGGCGCGACCGTGATCCACCGCATCGTGCCCTGGCCGACGTCGGCGCGGACCTCCCAGCCGAGCAGGTCGCGGTAGAACGCGAGCGAGGCGTCGGGATCGGTGTGCGGGAGGAACGTGGTGTGAATGCTGATGTCCATGCCGACAACGCTAGGACCAGCGAGAACGCCGTGCTTCTCGATTCCTGACTAGATGTACCGGGGACGCCCGGCGATCATGCCCAGCACGGTCAACGCGGCCAGCAGGACCAGCTGCAGCGTCAACGACACGGTCCACGTGCCGGTGGCCTCGCGGAGCACGCCGAACGCGAACGGCCCGGAGGCCGCGATCAGGTAGCCGATGCTCTGCGCCATGGCCGACAGCCGCGCGGTGTCCGAAGTGGACTTCGTGCGCAACGACATGACGAGCAGCGCCAGCGGGAACATGCCCATGCCGAACCCGATCAGCACCACCCAGAGTCCGGGCGCGGCGGCGGGCGCCACCAGCATGCCCAGAATCCCGGCGAACGACAGCACTCCCAGCGCCAGCACCACCGGCGCCTGGCTCGAGAACCGGGCGGCGATCGGCGGCACGAACAGGCTCACCGGAACGCTCAGCAGCATCGAACCGGCGAGCAGCATCCCGGCGGTGTTCCGGTCGACGCCGGAGTCGACGAGCATCGCGGGCAGCCAGCCCATGACGGTGTAGGCGAACAACGACTGCAGGCCGAAGAACACCGTGATCACCCACGCCAGCGGGCTGCGCAGCAACGACCGCTTCTCGACGGGCGCGGCCGACCGCACGACCGAAGCCGCGGAACCGTGGCGGGCACCGGCGAACCAGACGACGACCGCTCCCAGCGACAGCAACGCCCACGCGCCGACGGCGAGACGCCACGAGCCGAGCCAGTCCTCCAGCCGAGGCGTCAACGCGGCGGCCAGAGCAGCACCCGCGGACAGCGTTCCCGTGTAGACGCCGGTGATCAGGCCGACCTTCGTGGGGAAGGACGCCTTCACCACCACCGGGATCAGCACGTTGGACACCGCGATGCCCGCGCACGCGATGAAGGTGCCGCCCAGCACGACCCACGGACCGTCGATCACGCGCAGCACGAGGCCGAGCGTGAGCACCCCCAGTGAAAGTCCGATCGCACGAGCCATGCCGAGGCGGCGACCCAGCCAGGGGGCCGCGAAGGCCGCGAAGCCGAAGCAAAGCGCCGGAACGGCCGTCAGCGCACTGGTCCAAGCGGCCGAAACCCCAAGGGCGGCGCGGACATCACCGAGCACCGAGGCCAGACTGGTCACCGCAGGACGGAGATTCGCGGCAGCGAGGGCGACCCCGATCGCGAGCAACGCGGACCCGACCAGCGGAACGTGACGATTCATGACGACCGTCACCCTGCGACCTGGATCGGTGGCAGTCTGTGCGGCAAGAGTCGTCTGCTTCATCGTCACGGGCACCACTATCGCAGACGTAGGATGTTCGGATGAAAGGATGACGCTGTGCCGTTGGCCACTACCCGACGGGCGGGCCTCGTCGACCAGGTGATCGAGCAGATGCGCAGCGCGATCACGACTGGTGAATGGCCCGTCGGGCAGCGCATCCCGCCCGAGCCCGAGCTGGTCACCGCGCTCGGGGTGGGTCGGAACACGGTCAGAGAGGCCGTGCGCGCGCTTTCCCACGCCGGACTGCTGGAGGTGCGGCAGGGCGACGGCACGTTCGTCCGCGCGACCAGCGAGCTCTCCGGCGCGGTCCGCCGCATGTGCGGGACGGAGCTGAAGGAGGTGCTCCAGGTCCGCCGCACCCTCGAGATGGAGGGCGCGCGCCTGGCCGCGAAGCACCGCACGGACGCCGAACTGGCACGCCTCACCGAGTTGCTGCAGAAGCGCGACGCGGCGATGGAGGACGAGCAGTGGGCCGAGGTGATCGAGCACGACACCGCGTTCCACGTGCTGCTCGTGCAGTGCTCGCACAACACGCTTCTAGCCGAGCTCTACCAGGGCTTGACCGAGGCCGTCAAAGCTTCGGTGGCGGCGTCTGTCGACACCAGTCAGCCTGGTACCGACCAGGTGTCGCACACCGGGCTGCTGCACGCGGTCCGGGACGGTGACCAGGAGAAGGCGGCGATCGAGGCGGGCGGTTTCTTCGAGGAGCTGATCGAGAAGTTCTGCTGAGTCGCGCAACCGCGGACAATGGCTGTCCGCATGAGCTCATAGCGTGGGGGCCATGGAGATCACGCCGTTCCGCATCGAGATCCCGCAGACCGACGTCGACGACCTCCGCTCGCGCCTGGCCGGCACCCGCTGGCCGGAGGACGACCTGCCCGGTGTCGGCTGGTCCTACGGCATCCCGCTGAGCTACCTGCGCCCGCTGGCCGAGTACTGGCGCGACGGGTTCGACTGGCGCGCGCAGGAAGAGCTGCTCAACTCCTTCCCGCAGTTCACGACCGAGATCAGCGGGCAGCGCATCCACTTCCTGCACGTCCGCTCCCAGAACCCGGACGCGACGCCGTTGCTGCTGATCCACGGCTGGCCCGGCTCGTTCGTCGAGTTCCTGAACGTGATCGGGCCGCTGTCGGAGGACTTCCACCTCGTCATCCCGTCGATCCCCGGCTTCGGCTTCTCGGGGACGGTGAAGAAGCCCGGCTGGAACGTCCTGCGCGTCGCGTGGGCGTTCGCGAAGCTGATGGAGGGCCTGGGGTACGACCGCTACGGCACGCAGGGCGGCGACTGGGGTTCGGGCATCGCGCAGGAGATCGGCCGGGTGTTCCCCGAGCAGGTCATCGGCGTGCACGTGAACATGCTGCAGACGTTCCGGCCACAGGGCGTGAACGACCTATCGCCGGAAGAACTGCGGGCGCTGGAGTCTCTCGACCACTACCAGAAGGACCTCTCCGGCTACATGCACCTGCAACGCAGCCGGCCGCGCACACTCTCCTACGCGCTGACGGACTCGGCCGTCGGGCAGCTGGCGTGGATCGCGGAGAAGTTCCACGACTGGACGGACAACGAGGGCGCGCCCGAGGACGCGGTGGACCGCGACCAGATGCTGACCAACGTGTCCGTGTACTGGTTCACCGGCACGGCGGGCTCGTCGGCGGCGCTGTACAAGGAACAGTCGGCGACCTGGGGTCAGCAGCAGCCGTCGACGGTGCCGACCGGCGTCGCGGTCTTCCCGCACGACCTGAGCCTGCCGGTGCGGTCGCTGGCGGAGAAGATGATCCCGTCGATCGTGCACTGGACCGAGTTCGACCGCGGCGGTCACTTCGCCGCGATGGAGGAGCCGGACCTTCTGGTCCAAGACATCAGGAAGTTCTTCGGATCACTGTGAGCACAACACTTTCCACCCGCACCCTCAACCGCACGCTGCTCGCGCGGCAGCTGCTGCTGGAGCGGACGTCCATGCCGATCGTGGAGGCCGTCGAGCACCTCGGCGGACTTCAGGCCCAGGCACCGATTCCGCCGTACCTCGCGCTGTGGACTCGGCTCAAGCCGTACAAGGTCGACGCGCTGAGCAAGCTCATCATCGACCGCTCGCTGGTCCGGATGACGTTGTGGCGCGGCACTTTGCACCTGATCTCGGCCAACGACGTGTACCTGATGCGCACGGCGTTGCAGCCGGAGCTCAACAAGTGGGCGAAGATCGTGATGCCGCCGGCCACCCGCGTCGAGATCGACCTCGACAAGCTGGCCCGCATCACGCGTGAGTACATCGACGCCGAACCGCGCACGGTCGCGGAGATCGGCGCGCACCTGGAGGAGCACTTCCCCGAGGCCAAGGCGCGCGAGATGTCCACGCAGGCGCAGATGCTGGTGCCGATGATCCAGGTGCCGCCGCGCGGGATCTGGGGCGTGGGCGGCGTTCCGCAGAACGTCGCGATGGCGTCGTGGCTGGGGCGGGAACTGCCGTCCGAAGCAGCCGTGCCGGAGCTGATCAAGCGGTACCTGCGGGCGTTCGGACCGGCAACGCTCGCGGACATGCAGGCCTGGTCGCGGTTGATCGGACTCAAGGCGCACGCGGCGGACCTCGACCTGGTGGAGTACAAGAACGAGGAAGGCAAGGTGCTGCTGGACGTGCCGGACGGCGTGATCGTGTCCGAGGACGTACCGGCGCCCGCACGGCTGCTGCCCGCGTTCGACAACGTGCTGCTGGGCCACGCCGACCGGAAGCGGATCATGAGCGAGGACGCGCGGTCGCGGTGGGGCGCGGTGCGCAACGGCGTGTTCCCGCCGACGTTCCTCGTGGACGGGTTCCTGCGCGGCACGTGGAACGTGGTGGAGAACAAGGACGCGGCGACGCTGACGATCGAGCCGTACTTCAAGACCACGAAGAAGGACATGGCCGGCGTCATTCGCGAGGCCAAGGCGGTGCTGAAGGTGATGTCCCCCAAGAAACCGCACGTGATCCTCGCGCCCTAGGAAAGCTGCTTGATCACGTCGAGCGCCGCGGTGATGGCGGGCCTGCGCGAAGCCTGGGTCCGCCACACCGCGTACAGCCGCCGGGTGGGCGTGGGCCGCAGCGGCACGGCACGGACGCTGTCCGGCACCTCACCCCTGCCGAGTTGAGGGATCAGCGCGACCCCGATTCCCTTGGCCAGCAACGCGATCTGCGTCCGGTACTCGCTGATGTGGTACGCCACCACGGGTTCGATGCCCGCGCCGTGGAACGTCCGCACCAGCCAGTCGTAGCAGATCGACCCTTCGGTCTGGCAGATCCACCGCTCGCCGGCGAGGTCGGCGGGTTCGAGGAACTCCCTGCGCGACAACGGGTTCGTCACCGGGATCAGCACCTCGGCGACGTCGTCGGCGATGAACACGCGGGACAGCGACGCCGGCACCGGCAGCGGCGTGTTCGCCCAGTCGTGCACGATCGCCAGGTCGAGCTCACCGCGGGCGACGGCCTCGGTGGCGTTGGGCGGGTCGATCTCCGTGAGCCGCACGTCGAGAGCCGGGTGCTGGTCGATCAGGTCCGCCAGGACGCCGGGGAGCAGTCCCCGCGCGGCCGTGGCGAACGCGCCGATGCAGAGGCGGCCGATCGCGGCGCCCCGCTGTTCCTCCAGCGCCACCTCGGCCTCCTCGACGAGCTTGAGGACCTGGCTCGCGGTGTCGGCGAGCAGCCGGGCGGCGTCGGTGAGGCGGACGCCGCGACCACTGCGTTCCAGCAGCGTGGTGCGGGTCTCGCGTTCGAGTTTGGCGATCTGCTGCGACACCGCGGACGGCGTGTAGCCGAGCACCTCGGCCGCGGCGCCAACCGTGCCGTGCACGGCGACGGCGTTCAGGGCCTTCAGCCTTCCCAGATCGAGCATGTAGCGATGCTAAACCCAAAGCCTTAGGAATCGGAACTGGTGCTAAATAGTTGTCGGGCACAAGCTTGATGGCATGAGTCCCCGTCACCTCCTGCTCGCTGTGCTGGTCGCCGCCATCTGGGGCTTCAACTTCGTCGTGCTCAAGGTCGGCCTGGACGAGTTCCCGCCGATCCTGTTCTCCGCGCTGAGGTTCCTCGCGGCGGCGGTGCCCGCGATCTTCTTCGTCGGCCGGCCGTCGGTGCCGTGGCGCTGGATCATCTCGGTCGGGCTGGTGCTGGGCGTCGCGAAGTTCAGCTTCCTGTTCATCGGGCTCAAGGCCGGCATGCCGTCCGGGCTGTCGAGCCTGGTGCTGCAGAGCCAGGTGATCTTCACGACGGTGTTCGCGGCGATCGTGCTGCGCGAACGGCCGAAGCCCGTGCAGATCACCGGCATCGCCCTGGCGGTCGCGGGCATCGGGGTGATCGCGTGGGACTACGGCCTCTCGTCGCCGCTGCTCGGGTTCGCGCTGATCATCGCGGCGGCTGCCTGCTGGGGCGTGTCGAACGTGCTGATGCGGTACGCGCGGCCCGCGGACACGCTGCGGTTCATGGTCTGGGTCAGCGCGGTGGCGGTGCTGCCGTTGTTCGCACTCTCGGCACTGACCGAGGACATGAGCGCGCTCGGCCGCCTGGACTGGAGCGGAGCAGCCGCCGTCGGGTACGTCGCGTGGATCTCGACGCTGCTCGGATTCGGCATCTGGGGATTCCTGCTGCGCCAGTACGAGTCGTCGGTCGTGGCGCCGTTCTCGTTGCTGGTGCCGGTGTTCGGGATGCTCTCGGCGTGGGCGTTCCTCGGCGAGGACCTCAGCTGGCTGCAGGCCGCCGCCGGTGGGCTGGTGCTGGCCGGGCTCGCTATTCCGCTGCTGCTGGGGCGCCGGGCGGCACGAACGGCAGTCCTGCCGGGGCCCCTCGTTCCAGCAGGTCGATGACGGCCGACGTGTCGAGGTGATCGGCGACCAGGTCGCCCAGCAGGTCCAGCTGGGCCTCGCGGGCGGCCTGGAAGCTCACGTCACCCGGTTCGAAGTCACGGCCCGCGCGCTCGGCCGCCCAGCGCAGGAACCTCCGGCGGAACGCGTCGTTCTCCAGCAGGCCGTGCCAGTGGGTGCCGAGGACCCGTTCGGTCTGGGCGCCTTCCGTTCCGATCAACGGCTCCTCGGTGCTGCGGACGACCTGGCCGTGGTGGATCTCGTAGCCGGTGACGGGTTCGTCCCACGCGGTGCCCGACGGCGTGGCGAGGGTCTTGCGCGACTGGAAGCGGATGTCGACGTCGAGCAGGCCGAGTCCGTCGACCGTGCCGCGCCCCGACTCCACGTCGTCCTCGATGCGCTTCGACAGCATCTGAAAGCCGCCGCAGATGCCGAGAACCGGGCCGTCGAAGCGCCGGATCGCCTGGGCCAGGCCTGTTTCCCCGAGCCACGCGAGGTCGGAGACGGTGGCCTTGGAGCCGGGCAGCACGACCAGGTCCGCGTCGGCCAGCCGGGACGGCTCGGTCACGAACCGCACGGAGACACCGGGCTCGCAGGCCAGCGCCTCGACGTCGGTGGCGTTCGAGATGCGCGGCAACCGGATCACGGCGACGCGCAACCAGTCGCGCTTCGGTGGCTGCGGCCTGCCGATCACGCCGTCCGCGTTGTAGGACAACGAGTCCTCGGCGTCGAGCCAGAGTTCCTCACGCCACGGCAGCACACCGAGCACCGGCCGTCCGGTCAACGCCTTGAGCTGGTGCAGGCCCGGTTCGAGGAGCCTGGCGTCGCCGCGGAACTTGTTGACGACGAAGCCGGAGATCAACGCCTGGTCCGCCGCGTCCAGCACCGCGACCGTGCCGAAGAGGTGCGCGAACACACCGCCGCGGTCGATGTCGCCGACGACGAGCACCGGCAGGTTGGCGTTGACGGCCAGGCCCATGTTCGCGATGTCGTTGGGGCGCAGGTTGATTTCGGCCGGCGAGCCCGCACCTTCGCAGATGACGACCTCGTGATCGCGCCGCAGCCCGTCCAAAGTGGACAAAACGGTGCCGAGCAGCTGCTGCTTGCGTTCGCGGTAGCTCAGCGCGGACACCTCGCCGACCGCCTGGCCGAGGACGACGACCTGGGACGTGCGGTCGCTGCCGGGCTTGAGCAGCACCGGGTTGAACCGGACGCTGGGCTCCTTGAACGCCGCCCGCGCCTGCACCGCCTGAGCACGCCCGATCTCGCCACCATCGAGTGTGACGAACGAGTTGTTCGACATGTTCTGAGCCTTGAAGGGCACGACGTCAACGCCCTGGCGTGCCAGAAAGCGGCACAGACCGGCGACCAGGACGCTCTTGCCCGCGTCCGAGGTCGTCCCACAGATCAACATCGCGCCCCGCATGGACGCCAATGCTGCCATCATCACCCCCATGCTCACCGTCGTGCTCATGCACAGCCCGTTCCTCGGCCCGTCGAGCATGCGTCCGCTCGCCGACGAACTGGCCTCCGACGGGATGGCCGTCCTGCTGGTCGACCTGCAGATGACGATCAACGAGGCACCGGTGCACCAGCGGCTGATCGGCGCCTTCGCCGACGCCCTGGAGGACTCCGGCGTCGGCGGCCCGCTGGTGCTCGTGGGCCACAGCGGCGCGGGCCCGTTGCTGCCGTGCTTCGCCGACGCGCTCGAGACGGAGGTGGCAGGCCTCGTTTTCCTCGACTCCGACCTGCCGACGCCGGGCAGGTCGTGGCGCGAGACCGTCGATCCCGCCCTCGTGAACAAGGTCAAGGCATCGGTGCGGGACGGCAAGCTGCCGCGCTGGGACCGCTGGTTCGACTCGGACCCGTTGGTCCTCGTGCCCGCCGGTCTGCGCGAGGAGATGCGTGACGAGGCACCCGAGGTGCCGTGGGAGTTCCTGAAGGAGCAGCGCCCGAGCGTCGAGTGGTCCGGGGCGTGCGGGTACGTGCAGCTGTCGCCGGTCTACGAGGACGCGGCGGCCAAGGCCACCGACCTCGGCTGGCCGGTCGAACGCCTGGAGTCGCACCACTTGGCGGCCGCGACGTCGCCGTCGGCTGTCGCGGCCGCGCTGAAGGCGGTCATCAGCAAACTTTGACTTCCTCTCCGCTGTCGCAGCGGAGAGTCCTACACGTTCAACAACGTGTCGCGCGGAGTGCGCCACACCTCACGGTGCGGGTTTCCTGTTTCGCCGCCGACCGCGACAAGAGCTCGCCTCGTCGTCTTACATCGGCTCCACAGGCCTCACCCGAAGCAGAACTTCGAGCTACCGCTCGACCAGCGGCAAGGATGTTCTTCGCCGCATTGACATCCCGATCGTGGCGGGTGCAGCAGACCTGGCACGTCCAGCACCGGGTCGAAAGTGCCAGGTTCGCAAGCACGTGCCCGCATGAACTGCAGGTCTTGCTGGACGGGTACCACCGGTCGATCACGGCCAGCGTTCGGCCGGCCCTTGCGGCTTTGTAACCCAGCATCACCCGGAATTCGCCCCACCCAGCGTCGGATATGGCACGGGCGAGGCTGCGGTTGCGGACCATGTTCTTCACCACCAGGTCCTCGATTGCCACCAGGTCATGGTCGCGAACCACCCGCGCACTGATCCGGTGCAGGAAATCTCGGCGGACGTTGCGAACCTTGCGATGTGCCGCAGCGACCTTCCGCCTGGCTTTCTCGCGGTTCCTGGAGCCTGGCAGACAACGACTCATGCGTCGCTGGTACCTGGCGAGATTGCGGCCCTTGCGTTCAAGACAGTGGGGATTGGCGATCTTTTGTCCGGTGCTGGTGGCCGCGAAAACGGCGATGCCAAGGTCCAACCCCACCTCACGGTGAGTTTCGGGCATCGGATCCGGTTGAGCGGCGTCCACTGCGAACGTCACGTACCAGCGACCGTCTGGTTCGCGGGCGACGATCACCGTCGTCGGGTTGATGCTCACCAGCTCAATACCGGGCCAAGACCACACGAGCTCCAAAGGCGCGCTGGTCCTGGCCAGCCAAAGCTTCCCGTCGCGCATGCGGAACGCCGAACGTGTGTAGTGAGCAGACTGACGGCCTCTGCGGGACTTGAACCGCGGATAGCGGGCGCGGCCAGCGAAGAAGTTGCCGAATGCGGTGTGCTGGTGCCGCAATGCCTGTTGCAGCGGCACACTCGACACTTCGCTCAAGAACTCGAACTCGGTGGTCTTCTTCCATGCCGTCAGTGCCGCATCGGTCTCTCGGTACGTGGTCGCCGCACCGCAAGTCCGATACCTGGCCTGACGTTCAGCAAGCGCCTTGTTCCACACGAAACGCGCGCACCCAAAAGTGCGGTTCAGCGCAGTCATCTGTTCAGGCGTCGGGTAGGCCCGGCACCGGTATGCCGTCCGCACAACAGCAACGTTGCTGACCGCCGTCTCTCACGAAAGAGACACCTGGAGGTCAGCAAACTGTGAGGATCTCCGAGCCGGTCTCGGTCACGACGATCGTGTGCTCGAACTGAGCGGTCCAGCTCTTGTCCTTCGTGGTGACGGTCCAGCCGTCGTCCCACATCTCGCCCTCGAAGTCCCCGAGGGTGATCATCGGCTCGATCGTGAACGTCATGCCGGGCTCCAGCACGGTCTTCACCGACGGCTCGTCGTAGTGCAGGACCACGAGCCCGCTGTGGAACGTGCGGCCGATGCCGTGGCCGGTGAAGTCGCGCACCACGCCGTAGTTGAACCGGTTCGCGTACGCCTCGATGACGCGGCCGACGACGTTGAGCTCACGGCCGGGCTTCACGGCCTTGATGGCGCGCATGGTCGCCTCGTGCGTGCGCTCGACGAGGAGCTTGGCCTCCTCGGAGACGTCGCCCGCGAGGAACGTGGCGTTCGTGTCCCCGTGCACGCCACCGATGAACGCGGTGACGTCGATGTTCACGATGTCGCCGTCCTCGACGACCGTCGTGTCCGGGATGCCGTGGCAGATGACCTCGTTGAGCGAGGTGCAGCACGACTTCGGGAAGCCGCGGTAGCCCAGCGTCGATGGGTACGCGCCGTTGTCGCACAGGAACTCGTGCGCCACGGCGTCGATCTCGTCCGTCGTCACGCCCGGCACGACGACCTTGCCGGCCTCCTGCAGCGCCTGGGCCGCGAGGCGCCCGGCGATCCGCATGGCCTCGATGATCTCCGGCGTCTGCACCCACGGGTCGGTGCCGCGCTGCGGCGCGGGCTTGTCGACGTACTCGGGACGCACGATGCGCGAAGGCACCTGACGCCGCGGAGATTGCACACCAGGCTGCAGAGGGGCACGAACAGGCATGCGTTCCAGATTAGCCGCCCAGTCGCGTGCTGCCCCGAACCTGGTCCTCCGCCCGCGGCTCCGGCACCCGCGGCGCCGGCAGCAGGATGCCCGCCCGGAGCAGGCGTTCACGCATGGTCAGATCCTTGGTCTTGCTCATCACGGCACCGCCTTGAGGAACCTCGCCGCCACGTCCACGGCTGGAGTTGAAGTCTCTCCACTGAGCACCAAGGTCGCGAACGCGAGATCGCCTCGGTAGCCCATGAACCACCCGTGTGAGTGCACGCCGTCACCGAACTGCGCGGTACCAGTCTTGCCGCGCACGTCTCCGTACGGCTTGAGTTGCGGTGCAGTGCCCGACTCGATGACCTCGCGCATCATCGCGCGCACCGGATCCAGTGCGGCCACGGGCGGTGCGGCGGGCTGTTTGTCCGCTTTGGTCTCCTTGCCGCGCACCAGTTGCGGCACGGGCATCGAGCCCTTCGCGATGGACGCCCCGACCAGCGCCATGCCGAACGGCGACGAGAGCACCTTGCCCTGGCCGAACGCGTCCTCGGCCCGTTCCACGACGTCGGTCGCGGGCGGGACGGAACCGGTGATCGTAGTGAGGCCCGCGATGTCGAAGTCGACGCCGAGTCCGAGCGACAGCGCGGCGTTCGGCAGCAGCTCCGGCGTCATGTCGACGGCGAGCGTCGCGAACGTGGTGTTGCAGGAGAACGCGAACGCCGAGTGCAGCGGGATCGTGCCCTTGTCGAACTCGCTGGAGTTCGGCACGATCCGGCGGCCGTCGATGGTCGTCTTGCCGGGGCACGGCACCGGGGTGTCGGCGTTGACCTTGCCGGACTGGATCACGGCCAGCGCGGAGACAGCCTTCATCGTGGAGCCCGGCGGGAAGCGGCCGGTCAGCGCGAGGGCGCCCTGGGCGTCGGCGGGGTCGTTCTGCGCGACGGCCAGGATGTCGCCGGTCGACGGCTGGATGGCGACGAGGATCGCGGGCTGCGTGACCGGTTCGACGGCGTCCTCGGCGGCGGCCTGGATCGCCCGTGACAGCGCGATGTTCACGGCCTTGGCGGGCTCGGGGGCCTTGGAGTGCAGTTCCTCGACCTCGGTGCCCTGCGCGTCGACCGTGCTGACCCGGAAGCCCGCGTTGCCGGCGATGTCGTTCTCGACCAGCTTGCGCACGGCGGGCAGCACCTGGGTGGCGAAGTTGCGGCTCGGTGCCAGCAACGACGTCTGCGAGCTGAACCGCACGCCGGGCAGTTCGTAGATCAGCGGCTTCACGGACTGGTAGTCCGGGTCGCGCAGCGCCGCCACCTGGTAGGCCTGACCCTCCGGGGTCTTGGCCACTCCGTCGGTGATGGTCTGCTGGGTGATGGCCTTGTCGAGCGGGTTCAGCGCGTCCGCGAGGCTCTTCGTGACGGCCGCGACGTCGCCGGCCTCCTTCGCGACGAGCATCACCGAGACGACGCGTTCCGGTGCGAGCAACGGCGTGCCGTCGCGGTCGAGCACCGGCGCCGGGTCCGGGGTGAGCTCGGCGAGCTTGACGGACTGCTGCGGGGCGAGCTTCGGATGCGCCACCGACGACGCCCAGTGCACCTTCCACGTGTCGCCTTCCTGGCGCACGTCGAACTTGGTCGAGTACGTCCAGTGGCGGTTCTTGCCGAGGTTCCAGTCGAGCGTGACGGACGCCTCCGACGCCAGCTCGCCGTTCTTGCGGATCTGGTCGACCTTGCTGGTCAGGCCTTCCGGTTTGAGCGCTCCCCGGAACTTGTCCAGGGTCTCCTTGGCGTCGTTCGGGTTGTCGGTCATCCCTGCGGCACCCTGCACGTCACCGGACGCGAGCTTCGCCAGGAAGTCGTTGGTGATCTCCGGAGCCCCCGGTTCCGACTTGAACAGCCCACAGCCGCTCACCGTCACCAGCAACACCGTGATCGTCGCGAGAAGTCGCACTCGCGCGAGTATGCCCGTTCAGAAGAGGACAGTGGCGTATTGCCCGACTTGTTCGAAACCGATTCGCCGGTAGGCGGCCTGGGCCACGTGGTTGTAGCCGTTGACGTAGAGGCTGGCCGTGCGGTTGAGGACTCGGGTGAGCCGGTCCGCCACGGCGGCCGTTCCGGCGGTGCCGATGCCCTCGCCCCTGCGGTCAGGACGGACCCAGACGCCCTGGATCTGGCCGACGCGGGACGACATGGCGCCGATCTCGGCCTTGAACACGACCTCGCCGTGCTCGAACCGCGCGAACGCACGGCCCGCGGCGATCAGTTCCGACACACGAGCCCGATAGCCCGCACCGCCGTCCTCGGCGCACGGATCGATGCCGACCTCTTCGATGAACATGGAGATCGCGGCCGGCAGGTAGCGGCCGATCTCGCTGGGACGGACCTGGCGCACCAGCGGGTCCGGGGTGATCTTCGGGCTCGACGAGATGGCCATCAACGGCTGGTCGCCGCGCACCTCGCGGGCGGGGCCCCAGTCGGGCTGGAGCTCGTCCCAGAGCGTCAGGACCTGCTCGGCAGGCCCCACGAGGCTCGAGCACATGCGGCCCCTGCGGCGGGCGCGGTCCGCGAACATGCGCATCGCCGACGCGCTGCCCTTGAGCGGGATCAGGTTCGGCCCGGAGAAGCACAGGCCGTCGACCCGGCCGCGCAGAGGCCGGGAGTCCGAGCCCCACATCTCGCCGCCCAGACGCCACGGGTCGAGGCCGGCCACCTCCACCCTTGCCGCGACCATGCACGCGGCTACGGGGTCGTTGTCGAAGACCCCGCGCACATCGATCAGGTCGCGTTCGTCGAGAACGCGCGCTCCGGCCAGCCTCAGCACGGCTCCAGCGTGCCAGATGAACGGCGAATGTGGCATCAGCCAACAGTGCGCCTGTGCATGGACACACGGTGAGGGGCGGCACACACGTCGTGCGCCGCCCCTCAGTCGTTCAGGTACTAGCCAACGGTGACGGCGGGAGTCCCGCCCTCGACCGGTTCCATCTCCTCGGCGAGGCGCATGGCCTCCTCGATGAGGGTCTCCACGATCGCGTGCTCGGGCACGGTCTTGATGACCTTGCCCTTCACGAAGATCTGGCCCTTGCCGTTGCCGGACGCGACGCCCAGGTCGGCCTCGCGAGCCTCACCGGGGCCGTTCACGACGCAGCCCATGACGGCGACGCGCAGCGGCACCTCCATGCCCTCCAGACCGGCCGTGACCTGCTCCGCGAGCGTGTACACGTCCACCTGCGCGCGACCGCAGGACGGGCAGGAGACGATCTCCAGCTTGCGCGGCCGCAGGTTGAGCGACTGCAGGATCTGGTGACCGACCTTGATCTCCTCGACCGGCGGGGCGGACAGCGACACCCGGATGGTGTCGCCGATGCCCTGGCGCAGCAGCGCGCCGAACGCGACGGCCGACTTGATGGTCCCCTGGAACGCGGGACCGGCCTCCGTGACGCCCAGGTGCAGCGGGTAGTCGCACTGCTCGGCCAGCAGTTCGTACGCGCGCACCATGACGACCGGGTCGTTGTGCTTGACGGAGATCTTGATGTCGTGGAAGTCGTGCTCGGCGAAGAGCGACGCCTCCCACATCGCCGACTCGGCCAGCGCCTCGGGCGTGGCCTTGCCGTACTTCTTGAGCAGGCGCGGGTCGAGCGAACCGGCGTTGACGCCGATCCGGATCGGGGTGCCGTGGTCCTTGGCGGCGGCCGCGATCTCCTTCACCTGGTCGTCGAACTTGCGGATGTTGCCCGGGTTGACCCGGACCGCGGCACAACCAGCCTCGATGGCGGCGAAGACGTACTTCGGCTGGAAGTGGATGTCGGCGATCACCGGGATCTGGGACTTCCTGGCGATCGCGGGCAGAGCGTCAGCGTCGTCCTGCGACGGGCAGGCGACGCGCACGATGTCACAGCCGGACGCCGTCAGCTCCGCGATCTGCTGCAGAGTCGCGTTGACGTCGGACGTCAACGTGGTCGTCATCGACTGGACTGAGACGGGGAACTCGCTGCCGACACCGACGTTGCCGACCATCAGCTGCCTGGTCTTGCGACGTTCCGACAGCACCGGCGGCGGCAGTGCCGGCATTCCGAGCATCACGCCGTCACTCATGGGTTGTGCACCTTTCCGTGGATCACTTATTGCAACCTGATCGGGTTGACGATGTCGGCGGTCACGGTCAGCAGCGTGATGGCGCCGCCGATGAAGATGACCACGTAGGTGAGCGGCAACAGGCGCATGTAGTTGACCGGGGCGCCGGCGGGCTTCCCGCGCAGCTTCCTCAACCAGTCTCGCACCCGTTCGTACAGGTTGACGGCGATGTGACCACCGTCAAGGGGGAGCAACGGCAGGAGGTTGAACACACCGACGAAGAAGTTCAGGCCCGCCAGCATGAGGATGAAGAACGCCCACAGGCCTCGCTCCGCGGCGTCACCGCCCAGGCGGGACGCACCGACGACGGAGATCGGGGTGTCGAGGTCGCGCTCGCCGCCGCCGATGGCCTTGACCACGGCCGGGATGCGCTCCGGGAAGCGCATGAGGCCCTTCCAGGTGTTCACGAACATGTCGCCGGTGAACGCCAGGGACGCCGGGACCGCCGCGAGCGGGCTGTACTCGAAGTTCTGCTGCCAGGTGACGCCGATGGCGCCGACCTCCTTGACCTCGCGGCCGCCCTTGCCGTCCGTCACCTCGCGGGTGACCTTCGGCACGTTCACCGTGAGCGCCAGTTCCTTGCCGTCGCGCAGGACCTTGAACTCGGTCGGGCCGCTCAGGTCACGGGTGATCTTGAGCATCTCGGACCAGGTCGAGATCGGCTTGCCCGCGATGGACGTGACCTCGTCGCCGGGCTGCAGGCCCGCGTCCTTGGCCGGAGCCGGGGCACCGGGCTGGCACGGCGCGGTGAGGCCCACGGTGTGGTTCTGCACGCACGGCGTGATCTCGGCGAGAACCGGCAGGTCCTTGTTGTTCGGCAGGCCGAGCGACATCGCGAGGATCAGCAGGATGACGAAGCCGAGGATGAAGTGCGTGATCGAGCCGGCGGACAGCACGACGACGCGCTTCCACACCTTCTGGTTGTAGAAGGCGCGCTTGCGGTCGTCCGGGTGCACCTCGTCCAGCGCCGTCATGCCGGTGATCTCGCAGAAGCCACCGGCAGGGATCGCCTTCAGGCCGTACTCGGTCTCGCCCTTGCGGAACGAGAAGAGCTTCGGGCCGAAGCCGATGAAGTAGCGGGTGACCTTCATGCCGAAGGCCTTCGCGGTCAGCAGGTGCCCGAACTCGTGCAGCGCGATGGACACCGCGATGCCGGTCGCGAACAGCAGCACCCCGAGGATGTTGATGAATGTGTTCACGGAAAGCTCAGTTCCTTCCAACCAGCTCGCGGGCACGTGCGCGTGCCCAGTCCTCGGCGGCCAGGACCTCCGCGACGTCCGCGGGGTCGTTCTGCCAGTCATTCGCCTCGCCGAGAACCTGGCCGATGGTGTCCACGATCGACAGGAACGACGTGTCGCCGGCGACGAAGGAGGCGAGTGCCTCCTCGTTCGCGGCGTTGTAGATCGCAGGCAGGCAACCACCGGTGGTGCCTGCCTGCCGCGCGAGCTCGACCGCCGGGAACGTGACGCTGTCCAGGGGTTCGAACGTCCACGAGGTGGCGGTGTCAAAGGTACAGGCGGACGCGGCACCCGCGACGCGCTCGGGCCACCCCAGCCCCAGTGAGATCGGCAGCCGCATGTCCGGAGGCGACGCCTGCGCGAGCGTCGAGCCGTCCGTGAAGGTGACCATGGAGTGGATGATGGACTGAGGGTGCACCACGACGTCGACGCGGTCGTAGGGGACCCCGAACAGCAGGTGCGCCTCGATCAGCTCCAGGCCCTTGTTGACCAGGTTCGCCGAGTTGATCGTGACGACCTGGCCCATCGACCAGGTCGGGTGCGCCATCGCCTGCTGCACGGTGATGGCCTCGAGCTCTTTGCGGCTCTTCCCGCGAAACGGCCCGCCGGAGGCCGTGAGCACCAGCTTGTGCACCTCGTTCTGGGTGCCACCGCGAAGGCACTGCGCGAGCGCCGAGTGCTCGGAGTCGACCGGCACGATCTGGTCGGGCTTGGCCGCCTTCAGCACGAGCGCCCCGCCCGCGATGAGCGACTCCTTGTTCGCGAGCGCGAGCACGGCCCCGGTCTCCAGGGCCTTCAACGACGGCTCCAGCCCCCTGGACCCGTCCATGCCGTTGAGGACGACGTCCGCGGGCGCCGCCTCGATCAGGTCGACCATGCTGGTCAGCGTCCTGACACCGGGCACCTCGGCGCCGTTGGCCACGGCGACCGTCTTCACGTCGAACTCCGCCGCCTGCTCCGCGAGCAGGTCGAGCTGACGTCCACCCGCGCCGAGTCCGACGACCTTGAAGCGGTCGCGGTTGCGCCGGATGACGTCGAGCGCCTGGGTGCCGACAGAGCCGGTCGAGCCCAGGATCAGGACAGTGCGTGGAGTACTCATCGCCCCTCATTGTTCCGGAGAGTGCCTGAGAGCCCGGCACAGCCCGTTACTTTGATAACGGAGTGGTCTTGAAGGTGTGAAGTCGCCAGTTCGAGGGCATTCCTCCGACGTCAAGTCGTTGGAAGGAGACTCTCCGTGGGCATCCTCGGATGGATCGTGCTCGGTCTGCTTGCCGGAGCCATTGCCAAGGCCATCATGCCGGGCAAGGACCCGGGCGGAATCATCATCACGATGCTGATCGGCATCGTCGGCGCGATCTTGGGCGGATTCATCGGATCTGCGGTGTTCGGGACCGATCTGGGCTCGTTCTTCGATCTCCGGACCTGGCTGCTGGCCATCGTCGGATCGTTGATCCTGCTGGGCATCTACCGCCTGGTCACGGGTCGACGCAGTCACGCTTAGCCGTACTGACGTTTGAGGCCGTTCGGGTGACACCCGAACGGCCTTTTCGTTTGTGCTAGGTCAGGTCGCGATGCCCGCGTCCCGAGCCAGCAGGGCAGCCTGCACCCGGTTCGTGAGCCCCAGCTTGGCCAGCAACCGCGACACGTACGTCTTCACCGTCGCCTCCGACATGTGCAGCTTCGCGCCGACGTCGGCGTTCGACATGCCCTGCCCGAGCAGCGCGAGCACCTCGACCTCGCGGTCGGTCAGCCCCTCGACGGCCTTCTGGGCCTCCTGCCGCTTCGGCTGGCCGGAGGTCGCCACCATGCCGACGACGCGTGAGGTGACCATCGGCGAGAGGTAGGCCTCGCCGTTGTTGACGGCACGCACGGCGCGGAGAAGTTCCTCGGGTGCGGAGTCCTTCAAGAGAAACCCAGCGGCACCGTCGGACAGCGCGCGCACGATGTTGTCGTCCTCGCCGAACGTCGTCAGCATGACGACGCGCACGGACGGTGCGACGACGCGCAGTTCCTTGGCGCACGCGAGGCCGTCCATGCGGGGCATGCGGATGTCGAGCACGGCCACGTCGACTCGGCGCTCGCGGACGATCTGCAGCGCCTCGCGGCCGTCGCCTGCCTCCGCCACGAGCTCGATGTCGTCGGCGGTGCCGAGGATGGCCTTGATGCCGGCGCGCATCAGCGGCTCGTCGTCGGCGATGAGCACCCGGATCATTGACCTGTCCTCTGCACGTGGATCTTCTTCTCGACCAGCTTGCCGTCTCGGAAGCAGAAACGCACCACTCGGGTGCCCTTCGCGAGGTACGACTGCTCGTCGGTGATGTGGTAGACGCAGCGCGCGCCTGGCGGTTCGGGGCCGGCCTGCGACTTGCGTTCGCCGTCCGCCACCAGGGGTTCGTCGCCTGCCGGGAGCAACGCGAGCACGTCGGCCTCGGACTGGCCCTCCTGGATCCGGTCGAGGTTCTCCTGCGACACGACCTCGGTCACCGGCTGCGCGCCGAGGTAGGTGAAGCCGCCGATGATGGTCGTCAGCACCAGGGACGCGCCCGCGATGGAGCCGACGCCCGCCCATTTGCGGATGCCGCGCGGCGACTCGGTCTCGTCCTGCTCGTCCTCGGGCTCGTCCGGGAGCGGCGTCTCCTCGTACGGCAGCACGGCGGCGATCCGGAAGCCACCGGACGGCAGCGCGCCGACGTGCAGGATTCCGCCGGCCACGCGGACGCGTTCGGTGAGGCCGATCAGCCCGACGCCCGGCTCCTGGACCGGGGAGCCGTTGCGCGACGGGTTGTTCCGCACCTCCACGACCAGGGCGTCCGGCTCGTACTTCACCGTCACCTGCACCGCGGCGCCCGGCGCGTGCTTGGCGGCGTTGGTCAGGCCTTCCTGCGCCACGCGATAGGCGGCGTGAGAGACACGTGACGGCAACGGGTGTGCCTGCCCGCCGCGCACCAGACTGACCAGAACACCGGCCTTGCGCGCGTCGCTCACCAACGAGTCGATGGACTCCGCGGTCCGTGTCGCGGGGTCGTCGTCGGGACCGTCTTCTGCCCGCAGCACGCCGATGATCGACCGCAGCTCCCCCATGCCGGTCAACGCGGCCGAGCGCAGCACCCCGATCGCCTCGCGCTGCTTGTCCCCCAGCGACGGGTCCAGCGCCAGCGCGCCGGCGTGCACGGAGATCAGCGACAGCCGGTGGCCGAGGCTGTCGTGCATGTCCTGGGCGATGCGGCTGCGTTCGCGCAGACGGACCTGCCGCGACAGCATCTTGTGCTCGCCGCGCATGCGGGCCTCGCGGTCCTGCATGGCCTGGATCAGCGCCTCGCGTTGCGCCAGATACCGCCCGACGAGGAACGGCAGGGCCACGCCCACGCCGAAGATCGTGACCAGGATCAGCATCCCGTAGACGGGTTCGATGTCGAGCGGCCGGGAGTCCCAGTCCCACAGCAGCACGACGACGATGAACGTGAGCGTGGTCGACACGACCGCCTTGACCCACGACTCGAGCCGGCGGCCGGCCGTGTAGCTCAGCACGACCATGATCGCCGGTCCGAGGAACGGGATCGCCGCGCCGGCGATCATGGCCGTCGCCGGGAACAGGTGCCGCAGCGGCAGCAGCACGACGTAGACGGCGGCGTACGCGACGATCGTCCAGCCCGTCGCCTTCGCCTCGGCCCACGGCCCCGGCCACACGTCCAGCAGGATCGCGCCGACCACGACGAGCAGGTCGCCGATGAGCCGCACCGGCGTCAGCGCCCGGAACCGGGCCAGGGTGTCGGCGCGGAACGCCTCGGCCCTGGCCCGCACAGCAGTAATCACGCCCTCAAGCTACGAGACGTCCCACGTCCGCGCGGCACGCTGGAGTATCGAATTCACACGACGAAAGTTGACGCCGCGGTCGATCCAGGTCGCGTGGAACCCCTTAGACGAGGTTCGAAGTACCCGTTCCACCCATGATCGTCTCGGCATGCTCCGCCCCCTGCACATCAATCTCAGGGGGAAACATGAGAAAAGCGTTGTGTGTGCTGTTCGCCGCCGCCTTGGCGCTGATGACGTTGCTGGGGACGACGTCAGCAGCGGTCGCGAAGCCGGCCGAGATCAATCTGAGCGGTCCGGCGGAGGTGGGCGCGCCGGTGCCCGACGTCTCGGCTCAGGCCTTGTCGTGCGGCAGCGGCAACATGTGCGCGTGGCCGGTCGGTGACGGCAGCAGCAGCCGCTGCAGCTGGGGCGTCGCCGACCCCGACTGGCAGGGCGGGGACATCCGGTGTTCCTGGTCGGGTTCCCGCGCGGTGCGTGCCGTCGAGAACGCCGGGGCCAGCACGGCCTACGCCAGGGTGTGCCTGTATCCGGGCGCGAACTACACCGGGAGCGTCGCGTACTACGTCGTGCGAGGCGCGGAGGCTCCGAACTTCCCGAACGTGCTGATCCGCTCCCACAAGTGGGTCACCGGGAACACCTGCTGGTGATCTGAAGCCGAGGGCCGTCGCGCCGGTGTCCGGAATGGACGCTCGTCGCGGCGGCCCTCGGTCGCGTTCAGCGCTCCGCGGCGAGCATCCGCAGTCCCAGCGGGGTGATCAGATGCAGGGCGAAGTTCTCCTCGCGTTCGGTCGCGATGAGGCCAGCCTCGCGCAGCACGCCGGTGTGATGGCTCACCGTGGCGGGGGCGACGCCCACCAGCCTCGCCAGCCTGGTGGTGGTGCTCCCGCCGACCACCGACCGCAGGATCGACGCCCTGGTGGCGCCCAGCAGTGCGGTCAGCTGGTCACCGCCCGCGCGCCCGCCGGGCGGCAGGCGGGACTCGGTCCGGATCGGGAAGACCAGCGCCGGCGGATCGGCCAGGGCCACCGGGTGGTGCGGGGCGAAATAACAGGGGATCAACGTGAGACCCCGTCCGTCGAGACGCAGGACCCGGTCGTGCGGGTGGTCGACGGACAGCACGGGCGGATGCCAGCGGGTGGCGGCCCCGAGCGTGCTCAGCAGTCCTTCCGGGCCGCGGTGCAGGTACTGGTGGATCCTGACCGCCGCGTCGGTGCACAGCCCGCCCTCGATGATCGGCAGGTACGGCTCGATCGCGCGGCTGCGGTAGACCCGCAAAGCCTGGCGCACAGCGCTCTGGTCGACGCGAGGCAGATCTTCGAGCAGGGTGTGCAGCGCGCTCCGCAGGTCCCGGTCGTGTGCGGCGAGCGCGCGCACGTGGCGACGCCATGGACCGAAGCACAGAGCGCCCTCACCGTGTTGCAGGACCTGGACGCTCCCGGCGATCTCCCACATCAGGTCGGTTTCCAGTTTCAACCGCGTGTGCGCGACGTCCCGATCAGTGAAATGGATGTGCAGCTGCGGCACGTCGTCCTCCCCCAAGGAACTGGCCTCCACTGGAGAAGTCGTCCGCGCCGAGGCGGAGATACAGCCCTGGCGGGAAGTTAGGCCAGCCGAGCGACAGCCCCCGCCTTGCGAGCGCGCCACGACGCGATGACCACACCGATGATCAAAAGCAGTGCCGTCGCGGTCACCATCAACGTCGACAGCGCCACGATCTCCGGCGAGATCCCGCGCTTCGACGCCTGCGCGTAGACGAACACCGGCAACGTCGTCGATCCGACGCCGGTCAGGTACGACGAGATCACCACGTCGTCGAACGACAGCAGGAACGCGAACGCCGCCCCCGCCACCACCGCGGGCGCCACCAGCGGCAGCGTCACGGTCCGGAAGGCCACGAACGGCGACGCCCCGAGATCGGCCGCGGCCTCCTCCATCCGAACGTCCATTCCGGACACCCGCGACCGCACCACCACGACCACGAAGCTCAGCGAGAACGCCACGTGCGCGAACAACAGCGCACCGAACCCGAGTGGAATCCCGGCGAGCCGAACGAAGAACCCCAGCATCGCCACACCCATGACGACCTCGGGCACCACCAACGGCAGCGACAGCAGCACCGTCCACAGCCCGCGGCCGGGAAACGCGCGGCGCAGTCCGAACGCCGCCAGCGTCCCGATCACCGTGGAGATCGCCGCCGACGCCAGCGCCAGTTGCAAGGTCAGCTGCAACGACGCGAAGACGCGCGTGTCGTCGAGCAGTTCCGCGTACCACTGCAACGAGAACCCGCTGATCCGCGACAACGACCGCGACGAGTTGAACGACGCGATGGCGAGCCACGCGATCGGTGCGTACAAGAACAGGAAGACCAGGGCCACGACAGCGCCGAGCGCCCACGGACGACGGTTCACAGCACGTCCTCCCCACGCCGCCCGCGCAGCACGAGCACGAACACCACCAGCACGAGCAGCAGCACGGCCATCGCCGAACCCAGCGGCCAGTTGTTGCCGCCGCGGAACTGGTCGTCGATCACCGACCCGAACGTCGACTGCTCGACCCCGCCGAGCAGCTTCGGCGTCACGAAGTCACCGGCCGCGGGCACCAGCACCAGCAACGACCCGGCCAGCACACCGCTCAGAACCCCCGGCAGCACCACGCGGAAGAACGTCGACACGCGCCCGTGCCCGAGGTCGTACGACGCCTCCATCAACCGGACGTCGAACCGCTCGCACGCCACGTACAGCGGCAACACCATGAACGGCAGAAAGCCGTACGTCAGCCCGAGAACCACCGCTCCGTGCGTGAGCAGGAATCCACCGTCACGGTCCAGCCCGACCCACCCGAGCACGGTGTTCACGAGCCCTTCGCCGTCCAGCAGCGCCTTCCACGCGTAGATCCGCGCGAGGTAGCTCGACCAGAACGGGATCAGCACCGCCGCGAGCAACGCCGTGCGGTACCGGCCGCCGTGCCGCGCGATGAACCACGCCAGCGGGAAACCGAGCAGCAGACAGGCGACGGTCGTGGCGCCGGCGTAGAGCAGGGTCCGTCCGAAGATCGGCAGGAACGCCGGGTCCAGCGCCGTCAGGTACGCCTGCGCCGTCCACGGCAGCACCGCGCGGGCGACCCCGGTGTTGCGGGTCGCGAAGCTGAACTCGACGACCACGACGAGCGGCGCGATCAGGAAGAACCCCAGCCAGAGCCCGGTCGGGGCGAGGAGGGCGTTGGCCTTCAGCCAGCGTCGAAGCACGGATCCACATCCTGCCACCACCTACCCGGGCGAACATCTGTGTACCGTTGTGAACATGAGTGTTCACCTGCTGCAGACGGCGACATCCGTGCTGCTCAAGGACCCGACCGCGTCCCTGGGCGACGTAGCGCGGGCCGCCGGTGTCGGCAGGACCACACTCCACAAGCGCTTTCCCACCCGGACGGCACTGGTCCGCGCCCTCGCGAGCGACGCGCTGGACCTGATCGACTCGGTGGCGTGCCACGTCGACTTCGGCAGCGACGACGCACTGGAAGACCTCATGACGCGCCTGGTCGCGCTCGGCCCGCGGGTGGAGTTCCTGCTCCGCTTCCCCGGCCTCGACCACGACGAGGAGCTGGCCACCCGCATCCGCGAGATGGACCGGCCCGTGCTCGACCTGATCACCCGGCTGCAGGGCTCCAAGCTGCGCCGCGACCTGCCCGCGTGGTGGATCCTCAACACCCTCTACGCCGGGCTCTTCAACGCCTGGGAGGCGATCAGCGACGGCCGTCTCGCGCCGCTGGACGCTCCCCGGTTCGTGCTGACCACGGTGTTCGAGGGGGTAAGTGATGTTCGAGCAGTTGACCGCACATGAAGACCCGAACCCGATCTACGAACGGATGCGCGCGCTCGGGCCGCTGAGCGGTGACGGTGGCCTCTGGTTCACGACGAGCCACTCGGTGGCCAACACGATCCTGCGCGACCGGCGGTTCGGCATGCGGTTCTCCGACGGGAGCCGTCCGGCCAACGGCAGTCTGCTGGCCGAGTCGTTCCTGGAAGCCGACCCGCCGGACCACACCCGGCTGCGCAGGATCGCGACGCCGGCGTTCAGCCCGAAGAAGATCAACGAGTACCGCTCGCGCGTCGAGAAGGTCGCCGACGCGCTGCTCGACCGCGACGAGTTCGACCTGATCGAGGACTTCGCGGCGCCGCTGCCGATCTCGGTGATCAGCGACCTGCTGGGCGTCCCGGACGCCGACACGGCCGAGTTCGCGGACTACGGCGCGCTCGTCGCCGCGTCGATCGACTCCGGCGTCACCCCGGAGATGGCCGACGCCAACGACAAGGTGCTCGAACTGTTCGACCGGCTCATCGCGCAACGCCGCCGGACGCCGGGTGACGACGTGATCAGTTCCCTGATCGCCGCCGAGGCCGAGAAGAAGCTCGTCCCGCAGGAGATGCTCAGCACCTTGGTGTTGCTGCTGGTCGCGGGCTTCGAGACCACGGTCAACCTGATCGGCAACGGCACGCGCGCGCTGCTCGACCACCCGTCGCAGTGGAAGCTCTTCCAGGCCAACCCGGAACTCGCGTCCGCGGTGGTCGAGGAGACGCTGCGGTGGGCGCCGCCGGTGCACATGACCAGCCGGATCGCGCACGAGCAGGTCCACCGGATAGGCAAGGACGAGGTCGTGACGCTGCTGCTCGCCGCCGCGAACCGCGACCCGGAGGTCTACCCGGAGCCGCACAAGTTCGACGTGATGCGCGTGCACAAGCCGGAGCACCTCGCGTTCTCCAGCGGCATCCACTACTGCCTGGGCGCGACGCTCGCCCGCATGGAGGGCGAGGTGGCGTTCCGCGCGCTGGCCCGCCGGATGCCCGAGCTGCGGCAGACGGGTCCGGTCCGGTTTCGCGACTCGGTGGTGATCCGCGGGATGAAGTCGTTCCCCGTCAGCCGGTCTTGACCTTCGTCCACGCGTCGGCGTAGAGCGCTTCGGCGTCGCCGCCGAGGTCCTTGGTGAACGGGAGTCTCTTCAGCTGGTCCTCCGGCGGGTAGACCACCGGGTCGTTCAGCAGTTCCTTGTCGATCAACGGCTTCGCGGCCGCGTTGGGGCTGCCGTACCGGACGGCGTTGGACAGCGCCGCACCCGCTTCCGCGCCGAGGACGTAGTCGATGAACCGGTGCGCGTTCGCGGCGTGCGGCGCGTCCTTCGGGATGACGAGCAGGTCCACGTAGGACAGTCCTCCCTCGGTCGGGATGGCGTACCCGATGTCGTCGTTGGCGGCACGCGCCTGGAAAGCGTCGCCGGAGTACGACTGCGCGAGCCGCACCTGGCCCGAGGTCAGCGGTTCGATCACGTCGGAGGTGATCTGGCCGAGCTTCTTCTTCAACGACAGCAGGAAGTTCGCCGCGTCGTCGATCTGCTTCGCGTCAGTGGTGTTCGGATCGTGGCCGAGCTTGAGCAGTCCGATCGCCATGCCGTCGCGGGCCTCGTCGAGGATCGAACTGCGGCCCTGCGCGTTCGGCAGGTCGAAGGCGTCGAACCCGGTGACCTCGCCACCGATCTGCGACTTCGAGTACGCCAGGCCCGTGGTGCCCCATGCCCACGGCACCGAGTACCGGTTGCCGGGGTCGTACTCGGCCTCGGCGAACCGCTGCTCCAGGTTGCGCAGGTTGCCGATCGCGTCGTGGTCGAGCGGCTGGAGCAGGCCGGAGCGCAGGAACCGGCGCAGGAAGTTGTCGCTCGGCACCACCAGGTCGTAGCCCGCTTGACCGGACGCGATCTTGGCTTCCATCTCGTCGTTGGTGGAGAAGTTGTCGTACGTGACCTCGATGCCGCTCACGGCCGTGAAGCCCGGCAGCGTCTCCGGCGCGATGTAGTCGGTCCAGTTGTAGAAGTTGAGCTTGGGCTCGTCGGTCAGGTTGACCGCCCTGCCCTCGCTCGGACCGCCGGTGTTCGTGGGCGCGGGGCCGACCGCGCAGGCGGCGAGCGCGAAGAACGCCATCGAGCCCAGCATCGTGCGGCGGGTCACCCGAGGGCTGTCGACGTCCCACAGCCGGGCGATCCGTACCTGCTCAGCCATCGCCCGACTCCAGCAGCACGGTGAACTCGGGGTCCCAGGCCATCCGCACGGTCTGGCCGGGCGCGCCCGCGTCGTCGATGCGCTGGGCGTTCTGCACGAACGCCGTGAGCACGCCACCAGGGGTGTCGACCACGAACTGCGTGGACACGCCCGTGTAGACGACGTCCTGAACGACGCCTTGGAGCACGCACCAGCCCGTCGGCGGCTCGGCGGTCTCGTTGAACAGGTGCACCTTCTCCGGCCGCACCGTCGCGGCGACCTTCTTGCCGTGGCTGATGCCGCCGGAGAACTTGGCGCGCAGGTTCGTGGCGCCGGGAGCCGTCAGCGCGGCGAACTCACCGTCCACACCGGACACCTCGGCGTCGAGGATGTTGGACGTGCCGATGAACCCGGCGACGAACCGGGTCGCGGGCCGTTCGTAGACGTCCTCGGGGTAGCCGACCTGCTCGATCTTGCCCGCGTTCATCACGGCGATGCGGTGCGAGAGGACCAGTGCCTCTTCCTGGTCGTGCGTGACGTAGAGGAACGTCGTGCCGACCTCGCGCTGGATGCGCATCAGCTCGATCTGCAACTCCTTGCGGAGCTTGGCGTCCAGCGCGCCGAGCGGTTCGTCGAGCAGAAGCAGTTGCGGACCGGCGGCGAGCGCACGGGCGATGGCGACGCGCTGCTGCTGACCACCGGAGAGCTGCGTGGGCCTGCGCTTGGCGAACTGCGACAACCGCACGAGCTCGAGGTGCTCGCCGACGCGTTTCTTCAGCTCGTCGCCGCGGATCTTCTTGCGCTTGAGGCCGTACGCGACGTTGTCCCACACCGACATGTGCGGGAACAGCGCGTACGACTGGAAGACGGTGTTGACGTCCCGCCGATAGGGAGGGACGCCCACCATGTCGTTGCCGTCGAGCTCGATGCGGCCCTCGTCCGGGTCGACGAAACCGGCGATCATGCGCAGGACCGTGGTCTTGCCGCAGCCCGACGGGCCGAGCACCGAGAAGAACTCGCCCTCGTGGACGTTCAGCGAGACGCCGTCGACCGCCACCTGGTCGGAGAAGCGCTTGCGCACACCGTGGAGACCGATCTCGACGGGGGCGAACGTGTCCGGGGTGGAGGCCTCGGCGGGAGAGAAGCCGGTCAAGTCGAGGCGCCTTCGCAAGATCGAACGGGTAGGCCTCGAAGAGCCTAAACCCGTCCGACCTCGCTCGTCAGTCGTGCGCGCGCGACCTCACACCTCCGTGCTCGTCGTCATGTGCGACGATGACCTCGTAATCCGGATGAGCAGTGGAGGAAACCGTGGCTACGTCCTCGGAACTGGACAAGCGTCCTGCCGTCGACCCTCACGAGGAACCGTCGCACGAGTGGGGCTGGCACGGCACGTTCCCCAAGGGCACCCGCATCGCGGGCTGGCTCTCGGCGGGCTTCTGCTTCCTGATGCTGATCGGCAACCACCACGGTAAGACCGAGAACATCTTCCTCATCGCCACCGGCGTCACGATCATCGCGTTCCTGGTGTGGGACACGGCTCGCCGCCGCACGTCCTGGCGCCGCTAGAGCGTCTCGAGCACGATCTTGCCCTGGGTGCGGCCCGTCTCGCCCAGGGCATGTGCTTTTCCGGCGTCTTCCAGGGGGAACGTCGCGTCGACGTGCACCTTGAGCTCGCCCGACTCGACCAGCGCCGCGATCGCCTCCAGGCCCGCGCGGTCGGGTTCGACCAGGATCGGACTGGTCCTGATGTCGTCGCGCATCGGCCTGTCCACTCCGGACGGCACGCCGACGAACAACCCACCGGGCCGCACCGACTCCGGTGACGAGCCGCCGACGAGATCGACGAACACGTCGACGTCAGTCCCGGCGTAGTCGCCCACCGTGTAGTCGATCACCTCGTCGGCGCCGATCTCCTTCAGGAACGCGTGCTTGGGCTCACGCGCGGTGCCGATGACGTACGCGCCACGCGCCTTCGCGATCTGGACCGCGAGGTGGCCGACGCCGCCGCCCGCGGCCGTGATCAGCACCTTCTGCCCCGGCTGCACGTCCGCCGTGTCGACGAGGACCTGCCATGCGGTGAGCGCGGCCAGCGGGAGTGCGGCCGCCTCGACGTGGGTGAGGCTCTTCGGCTTCTTCGCGAAGTGGCGGGATGGCGCGGTGACGTACTCGGCGTAGGCGCTCGCGGCGCGCGGGAACCACGGCATGCCGTAGACCTCGTCACCGGGCTTGAGGGTCGTGACGCCGAAACCGACCTCCTCGACCACACCGGAGACGTCCCAGCCGTTGATGAACGGCAAGGTCTGCATCCCGGCCATGCCGCTGCCGGCGCGGGTCTTCCAGTCGACCGGGTTGACGCCGGCCGCGTGCACCCTGACCAGGACCTCCGTCGGAAGCGGCGCGGGCTTGGACACGTCGCCGAGGGTGAGAGGGCCGCCGAACTCGTTCTGGATGATCGCTCGCATGCTGTCAAGCATGGGAGAGTTGGTCACCCTTCGCAATTAGGCACTATCTTGTGCACTAGGTACCTGATAGAAACTAGCTGTGATCAGGGACGTTTATCTCAAGATGTGTCCGTGCCGCGACCTGCTGGACATGGTCGCGTCGAAGTGGACGGCGCTGGTGATCGGTGACCTCGAGGACGGGCCCAAGCGGTTCGGTGAGCTCAAGCGCCGGCTGGAGGGCGTCAGCCAGAAGATGCTCACGCAGACGTTGCGCACGTTGGAGCGCGATGGGCTCGTCACGCGCACGGTCTACCCCTCGGTGCCGTTGCGCGTCGAGTACGAACTGACCGAACTCGGGCGCAGCGTCACCGAGCCGCTGGCCGCGCTGCGGTTGTGGGCGCAGAAGAACTACGAGTCCGTGGCCGAGGCGCGCGAGACGTTCGACAGTTCCGAACCCGTCGGCCTGGAACCCGCCACTAGCCGGTGACGACCCAGCCGTAGGACCACTCCGGCTTCTGGCCCTCGCACTTCGGGTCGAGCGAGTCGAAGTGCGCGCCCTCGAAGATGCAGCGGTACAGCTGCAACGCGGGGACGTCGGCCGGCTTGTCGTTGAAGACGTAGCCGAGGTCCCAGAGCTTGTCGTGCCCTTCGCAGTCCGGCCACGGTGACGTCATGTGGTCGCCCGAGCCCTTCACGCGGCACGCGACCAGCGGTTTGGTCCCCGGTTCCGGGTTCACCAGCAGCCTGCCGAGCCCTCCGGTGTTCTCGGCGGTGAACCCCGCGGGAGGCCCCGCGCCCGGCACTCCGCTGAAGTGGAACGGCGTGCCCTGCTTGATGTAGCGGGTGATCGCGACCGTCTTGCGCTCCGGCTTCGGCTGCGTCGTCTGCGGAGGCAGGGCCTGCGCCTGGGTCGGCTTCGAGGCGCTCGACGGCGCGGAGCTCGACGCCTGGCTGCTGCTCGGGGCGGCGGAACTGCTGCTCGGCGCCTCGCTCGACGACGAGGCCGTGGTGGTCGTCGCGCCGATGTTCTGCTGGGCGGCGGCGATCCCCTTCTGGGCATCGGGTTTGAGCAGGAACACGGCGACGAGCGCGATCACCACGAGCACGGCCGCGGCACCGGCGAACACACCGATCTTCTTGCGGGACCTGGGTTTCTCGTCCCAGTCCGCGTGCGTCGGCGTGTTCGGCGTGACGTAGCTCGTGACCGGTTCGATGACGACGGTCTGCTCGGACGGCGTCAGCGGCTTGACCGTGGTGGTGGCACCGCTGAGTCGTTCCCGCAGTTGGGCGGCCGTGAGCCGGCGGGTGTCGTCCTGGCTGAGCAGCGCCATGATCGTGTCGGCGAGCGGGCCCCTGGTCCGGTGCAGGACCGGCTCCTCGTACATGATCGCGTGCATGGTGGCCGCGGTCGTGTCGCGCTGGAACGGCGAACGGCCCTCGATCGCGTGGAACATGGTGGCGCCCAACGCCCACAGGTCGCTCGCCGGTGACGGCTGCTTGCCCGCGAACAACTCCGGCGCCATGTAGCCGGGCGAACCCATGATGCCGCCGGTCGCGGTCAGTCCCGGATCGTCCATCGCGCGGGCGATGCCGAAGTCGGCGAGCTTCACACGTCCGTCGGGCAGCACCATGATGTTGCTGGGCTTGACGTCCCGGTGCACGATGCCCGCCGCGTGCGCCGCTTCGAGCGCGTTGAGCGTCTGCAGACCGATGTCCGCTACCTCGTCCTCGGTGAGGGCCCTGCGGGTCATGACCTCGGAGAGCGTGGGCGCCTCGACGAGCTCCATGACCAGGTACGTCGCGCCGTGCTCGACGATGACGTCGTAGATGCCGACGACGTTCGGACTGTTCAGGCGGCCTGCCGTGCGGGCCTCCCGGAGCACCCGCTCGGTCTCGGTGGTCCGCAGCTCCTTGAGCGCGACCTGCCGTCCGATGACCCGGTCCTCGGCGAGCCAGACGACCCCCATGCCGCCCCGGCCCAGCTCTCTGAGCGTCGCGTATCTGCCCGCGACCAGCCTTGTCTCTTCCCCCACGAGGCCGCATGGTAGCCGGACGCCCGTGCCGTCCGGTTTCCTGTCCGGTTCTGTCCGCTGACAGTGCGTGCCGGGTTCGCTACCGTTCGAGATGGTCTAGACCGCTTCCCTGTCATCGCGTTGAAGGCGGTCTCTCATGTCTTTTGGCGTGTTGCTCGTGGCGTTGTCCCTGCTCAGTCCCATCGTGGACGACCTGCCGGACGAGTTCCGGCAGCCTTCCCCCGGTTTTTCGGTCCAGTCCGTCGTGTGTGAAGGCGACGGCGTGAGCGGCAAGCGCGTTCAGGCCGTGTACGTGCGCGGCGACCAGTCCGCGGACCGGTATCCGCAGCTCGTGGGTCAGTTCCAGACGTTCGCCGACCAGATCGACAACTCGTTCGTCGAGGCCGCTTCACGCCTGGGCGGCGGCGTTCGGCACGTGCGTTTCGTGACGCAGGCCGACTGCCGCGCGAAGGTGGACAACGTTGTCGTTTCTCAGTCGGCGATGTCCTCCCCTTCGGCCGTCGCGGATCAGCTGGCTGCTCGTGGCTACAACCGCACTGATCGCAAGTACCTGTTCTGGCACGACTCCGACGGCTGCGGCGTGGCGTGGGGCGCGCCGGGCGACGACCGGCCCGGCGCTGAGAACGGCTACAACTCCGGACCTTCTTACGCCGCAGTGGGAACGGGCTGCTGGACGTGGCAGGCCAGTGGCCACGAACTGCTGCACACGCTGGGCGCCGTGCAGCGTTCGGCACCGCACTCCACGGCGTTCGGTCACTGCTGGGACGACCAGGACATCATGTGTTACAACGACGGCGGCATCCCGAACCCGCCCGGCGGCCTGGTGAACGTCTGCCCTGGCGCCCCGGAGAACCAGCTCGACTGCGGCGGTGACGACTACTTCCACACCAACCCCGCTTCTGGTTCGTACCTGGCGACGCACTGGAACGTGGCGCGCAGTCAGTTCCTGACCTCGTCGGGGTCCGGCGCGATCGTGGGCATCGGCGGGAAGTGCGTCGACATCAGCAACTCCGGCACCGCCGACGGCACCGCGATCCAGCTCTGGGGCTGCAACGGCAGTGGCGCCCAGCAGTGGTCGCGCGTCGGGGACACGTTGCGCGCCTTGGGAAAGTGCATGGACGTCAACGGGTCCGGCGTTGCGGACGGGACGGTCGTGCACCTGTGGACGTGCAACGGAACCGGCGCCCAGGTGTGGTCGCGCGTCGGCACCACGTTGCGCAACCCGCAGTCCGGCAAGTGCCTCGACGCGGTCGGCAACTCCTCCGCTGACGGCACGAAGCTGAACATCTGGACGTGCACGGGTGGTGCGAACCAGAACTGGCAGCTGTAGATGTGTCGGCCCCCGCTTGTGTCTGAGTGGGGGCCTTTCTCACCTTTCGGGCGCGGTTGCAGGTATGCGCATACAACAGTTTGCTCACCTATACATCCAGGTGAGAGGACATGAACCATGTCGGTGACCGACGAACTGCTCGCCAACAACGCTTCGTACGCCGCCCAGTTCTCCGGCCCGCTCCCGCTGCCACCGGCCAAGCACGTGGCCGTACTGGCGTGCATGGACGCCCGCATCGACGTGTACCGCGTGCTGGGGCTTCAGGAGGGCGAGGCGCACGTCATCCGCAACGCCGGCGGCGTCGTGACCGAGGACGAGATCCGTTCGCTCGCCATCAGCCAGCGCCTGCTCGGCACGCGCGAGATCATCCTCATCCACCACACCGACTGCGGCATGCTGACGTTCACCGACGACGAGTTCAAGCGCTCGATCCAGGACGAGGTTGGCATCAAGCCCGCCTGGTCCGCCGAGGCGTTCGGCGACCTGGAGGAGGACGTGCGCCAGTCACTCGCGCGCATCACCGGCAACCCGTTCGTGCCGGTGAAGGACTCCGTACGCGGCTTCGTCTTCGACGTGGCCACCGGCGTGCTGACCGAGGTGAAGCCCTAGACGCACACCCAGCAGTAGAGCCGTTCCTCGTTCTTGACGGCCTCCGCGGCCAAGTCTCGAAGCTGCCCCAGGACGTCGGCCAGAACGACGGGATCGAACCCCTCCAGCTCTTCGATCTTCGCCCAGGCCGCCGCGATCTCGTACAGCCCACCGGCCGCGGCGAGCCCGTCCCTGAGCCCGTCGGTGACGGTGAGGACCAGCACCTCACCGTCATCCTCGATCGCCAGGTCGTGACCACACCGCGGGTCCTCGAACACCTCGTCGTAGGGCCGGCCGGTGAGCAGCTCCTCCAGTTGCCCCATCACCACGACGGGATCGAGCGACTTGGTCTCGACCGTCCTGAACGGACTGTTCACCGGCCCGCCGTCGATCGTGGCGGCCGCGAGCTCGTCCGACGGCGCGACGAAGTAGTCGTACATCACTCCCACGGTTTCAAGTCCCCTCAGACGTGCACGCGATGATCGTCGCAGTACATCACGTGCAGCCACTCCCAGTGCCGCCGATCCTCGGTGATCTCGGCGCAGCAGTGCCCTCCGGGGTTCTCGTGCATGTACCGGGGACCGTCCTCGACCAGCTCCCGCAGGCGGTGTCCCCCGAGGTGGAAGGCAGGCGCGCTCCCCACGACGAACACGGTCTCGGCCACGACCTCACCACGCAACAGGTCCCGGTTCTCCCGGTCGTACCGCCGGTCGTAGTCGGGCTCCCGCCCGAACCCTTGGCAGACAACGGTGTGCGGCCGCCCACCCCGAAGCCTGGCCCGCACGTCCTTCCACTCCGACAGCCGAAACCCCAGGCTGTGGTGCAACAGCACCAGATCCAGGAACGGCCCGTCGCTGCGCGCACACTCGGTACTGGTCTGCTTCAACGGCAGGTAGACCAACGTGCGCGGCGACCGCATCGCAAACGCCCAAGCCATGGCGATGGTGCGGGCCGCATCCTTGTCCACACACGACTCAACGCCCGCGTACCCCTCGTACAGCGGCGCATGCTTCAACGGCCGGGCCGGCCGCACCACCCGGTACTCGTCCCGCCCCAGCCTCACCGTGCTGACGAGCGTGCGCCAGCGTTCCCCCTCGAGTTTCATCGCGGGAAACGCTAGAACTCACCACCGGGCCGTGGCGACCGATTTCAGCCTTCGGCGGCGAGCTGGCCGCAGGCGGCCGCGATCTCCTGCCCACGCGTGTCCCGCACGGTGCACTCGACACCCTGCTCACGCACGCGCCGCACGAACTCCCGCTCCACCGGCTTCGGCGACGCGTCCCACTTGCTGCCCGGCGTCGGGTTCAGCGGGATCAGGTTCACGTGCACGAGCTGCCCCAGGTACTTGCGCAGCTTCTTGCCGAGAAGATCCGCCCGCCAGCCCTGGTCGTTGATGTCGCGGATCAGCGCGTACTCGATGGACACGCGGCGTCCGGTCTTGTCCGCGTAGGCACGCGCCGCTTCGAGCACCTCGGCGACGTTCCACTTGGTGTTGACCGGTACCAGCGTGTCACGCAGCTCGTCGTCCGGCGTGTGCAGCGACACGGCGAGGCGGACCTGGAGGTTCTCCTCGGTCAGCTTCTTGATCGCGGGCACGAGGCCGACCGTCGACACCGTCACGTGGCGCTGCGAGATGCCCAGGCCGTCCGGCGCCGGGTCGCAGATGCGGTGGACGGCCTCGAGGATGCGCTTGTAGTTCGCGAGCGGCTCGCCCATGCCCATGAACACGATGTTCGACAGCCGGCCGGGGCCGCCGGGCAGGTCGCCGTCACGCATGGCGGCGGCGCCGAGACGCACCTGGTCCACGATCTCCGCGGTCGACAGGTTGCGCTGCAGGCCGCCCTGGCCGGTGGCGCAGAACGGGCACGCCATGCCGCAGCCGGCCTGCGACGAGATGCACAGCGTCGCGCGGTCCGGGTAGCGCATCAGCACGGACTCGATGAGCGTGCCGTCGTGCGCGCGCAGCAGGGTCTTCGACGTCGCGCCCTCGTCTGCCGTGACCTTGCGCACGACCGTGAACAACGGCGGCATCAGGTCGGCGACGAGCTTGTCGCGCGTGGTGGCCGGGATGTCGGTCATCTCGGCGGGGTCGACGGTCAGGCGGCTGAAGTAGTGGTTCGACAGCTGCTTCGCCCGGAACGGCTTCTCCCCCAGGGCCGCAACGGCTTCCGCGCGTTGGGCGGGCGAGAGGTCGACCAGGTGGCGCGGCGGCAGGCCGCGCTTGGGCGCGTCGAAGACAAGGGGAAGCGAGGTCATAGCACATCTAGTGTCCCACGAACTTCACCAACACAAGACCGTTGCATCGCGATAGATTCCGATATATCGTTAGCGACATGATGATGAAACCACACCACAGAGAGCACCACCACAGGCATCGCCGCGGTCCCTTCGGGGGCGGCGGCAGGGGCGGCCGCCAGAGGCGCGGCAACGTCCGGGCGGCGGTTCTGTCCTTGCTGGCAGAACGGCCGATGCACGGCTACGAGATCATTCAGGAGATCGCCAAGCGCACCGGCGGCGTGTGGAGCCCGAGCCCCGGCTCGGTCTACCCGACGCTGCAGATGCTCGCCGACGAAGGCCTCGTCTCCGCACTGGAAGAAGGAGGCAAGAAGCTGTTCACGCTGACCGAGCACGGCAGGGCGGAGCACACGGCCCCGCCCTGGAACGACATCGACATCCAGCTCGACCCGGTCGACGGCGAACTGCGCACAGCGGTCCGGCTGCTCGGCGCCGCGATGGAGCAGATCTCCCACGCGGGCACGCCCGAGCAGAAGACCCGCGCCGCCGAGCACTACAACGAGCTGCGCCGCAAGCTGTACGCGATCCTCGCCGAGGAGTGACCTACCACCGGTCGTGCACGTGCGGCCGGATCAGCTCGTCGTACACCGCCGCGACGGCCTTGCCGTCCACCGGTCGCAACCCGGCGGCCTGCGAGTTCGCCCGAGCCTGCTCCACGTTGCGAGCACCGGGAATCACCACCGTGACGCCGGACTGGTCCACGATCCACCTGAGCGCGAACTGCGCCATCGTGACACCTTCAGGCACCAGCGGCCGCAGGCGTTCCACCGCCTCCAGGCCCACCTCGTAGGGAACCCCGGAGAAGGTCTCGCCGACGTCGAAGGCCTCGCCGTTGCGGTTGTAGTTGCGGTGATCATCCGCACCGAAAGTCGTCGCCCTGTCGTACTTCCCGGTCAGCAACCCGGACGCGAGCGGCACCCGCGCGATGATCGCGACCCCCGCCTGCGCGGCCTGGGGCAGCACCTCCTCGAGAGGCTTGAGCCGGAACGCGTTCAGGATGATCTGCACGCTGGCCACGTGCGGACGCCTGATCGCCTCCAGCGCCTCCTCGACCTTCTCCACCGACACGCCATAGGCGGCAATCCGTTGCTGCTCAACCATCTCGTCCAAGGTGTCGTACACCTCGTCACGGCTGTACACCGCGGTGGGCGGGCAGTGCAGCTGCACGAGATCCAACGTGTCGACGCCCAGATTGCGGCGGCTCCGGTCGTTCCACGCGAGGAAGTTCTCCCGGCTGTACCCCTCCGCGACCTGCGCCGGCAGCCGCCGCCCCATCTTCGTGGCGACGAAGATCCCGTCGTCCTTGCGCTCCTTGAGGAACCGCCCGACGAGCGTCTCACTACGACCGTCGCCGTACACGTCGGCGGTGTCGAAGAAGTCGACCCCCGTGTCGGCCGCGGCGTGCAGCAACGCGAGCGCGTCGCTCTCGTCCACCTCGCCCCAGTCCGCGCCGAGCTGCCAGCAGCCCAGTCCCACGACGCCGACCTGGCGGTTCAACCTGCCTGCGTTTCGCTTCTCCACGAACCGAAGCCTAGTCGCGGATCACACGATCAGCCCTTTCGGCTTGCGCCGGACGTGCACGCGGTAGCCGACCGGAAAACTCAGTCCGTTCACGGAGGCGATCGCCCGTTCGGCGACCTTCGCGGAGAACTCGATGCGCAGCACGGCCTCCAGGTCCTCCCGCTTCTCGAACCGCCACTCCGCCGTGACGCGTCGCAGCGAGAACCCGTTGTCCGCGAAGAACTTCTCGACCACGGCCGGGTCGTAGCGCGGCTCGTCGGCGCGCAGCCAGGGGCCGTACGGATCGGCCGAGCCGTCCAGGTCCACGATCGCGAGCACGCCGCCCGGCCGCAGCACGCGGTCCGTTTCGCGCAGTCCCGGTTCGCAGCCCGCTCCGAAGAAGTAGGCGGTGCGGGCGTGCACGACGTCGGCGGAGGCGTCGTCGAGCGGAAGTCGTTGCGCGGGACCGGAAACGACACGCGCATTGGCCAAGCCGGCCGTCCGCTGCCTGGCCCGGACGACCAGAGGCGGGTGCGGTTCCACGCCCGTGACGGACTTCGCGGCGCGAGCGATCAGCGGCAAATGGAATCCGTCGCCGCAGCCGACGTCCACCACGTCCCGGCCGCCAAACGGACATTCTTCGCTTAACGCCGCCCAAATCGCGCCGTGGACGTCCTGCGCGCGGTTTTCGACCTCGTAGACGTCAGGCCAGTGCCAGATGTTCGGACTGGGCACGACTTCCGCCGGACGCACCGCGTTCAGCGCCGCTCGCACGAATCCCCTCACGAAGACACTGTAGGGCCTCCATTTGCCGATGACCGTTCGAATTCGTCCAGCTACGGCGTAGCGTTGTGGCACTTCTTTCCCTGCAGGAGGCGGCAGTGTCGATCGCGCCCAACACGCCCCAGCTCGCGCCGTTGCTGTCCGGAAGTCCGTGCTGGGTCGAAAGATCCGTCGACGACCTCAAGGCCGCGATCGAGTTCTACACCGGCCTGTTCGGCTGGCACTACGCCGACGACGACGGCTACACCGTGGCGATGGTGGACGGCATCCCCGTCGCCGGACTGCCGCAGGGTGAACCGGACGCGTGGCGGTTGTACCTGGTCACGCCCCATGCGCGCGCGACCGCGGAGAAGGCTTTCCACCTCGGCGGATCGGTGCTGCGCAACCCGGAGGACGCCGCCGACCACACGCAGAGCACGGTGATCGAGGACCCGACCGGCGCCGTCGTCGGGTTCCGGCACGTGCCACCGGACTGGCGGTTCGGCACTGGCGGCCACGGCGCCTACGCGTGGGCCGAGCTGAACACCCGTGACGGCGCGGCGGCCGACGAGTTCTTCGGCGAGCTGTGCCACTACGACATCACGCAGATCGGCGACGGGCACCGGCTGGACTACGCGTCGTGGTCCGTCGAGGGCACCGAGGTGATCGGCCGGCAGAAGATGGGGCGCGAGTTCCCCTACGGAGAGCGCTCCCACTGGATGGTCTACTTCAACGCCGCGCCCGAGATCGGCACCGACTCGGTGGCCTACCGGGTGCTGGAACTGGGCGGCCGGGTGACCGTCGAGCCCTACGACACCCCGTTCGGACGCATCACCGTGGTCGAGGACCACGCGGGAATGGCCTTCTCCGTGATCGACCAGTCCCGCGTCATCGAAGCCGAGCCGCGCAGCGAGGTGGACGACCCGTTCGACGACTGAACGCCTGACTACTGCACGAAGAGGTGCAGCAGCAGCCAGGAGGCGACGGCGGACGGGAGGAGCGAGTCCATCCGGTCCATCAGGCCGCCGTGGCCGGGCAGCAGCGTGCCCATGTCCTTGATGCCGAGGTCGCGCTTGATCAGCGACTCGACCAGGTCGCCCGCGGTGGCCGTGACGACGAGCACGGCACCGAACAGCGCGCCCTGCCACCACTGGCCGTCGAGCAGCGTCGTCACCGTGATCGCGCCGCCGACCGCACCGGCGGTCAGCGAGCCCGCGAAGCCCTCCCAGGACTTCTTCGGGCTGATCGTCGGTGCCATCGGGTGCTTGCCGAGGAAGACACCGGCCGCGTAGCCGCCGACGTCCGAGAGCACGACTCCGATGATGAACGCGAACGCGCGGCCCGCACCGTCCTCGGGAACGACGAGCATGGCCGCGAACGCCGCGAACAACGGGATGTACGCGACGGTGAACACCGACGCGCTCAGGTCGCGCAGGTAGCCGTCCGAGCCGCCGCGGAACCGCCAGATCATGCACACCAGCACGGTGACCACGAACGCGGTCATCATGCCGGAGCGCTCCAGCGGCCACGACAGCCAGATGATCGCCTGGCCGCCGATCAACGCGGGCCACAGGGCGACGTTGATGCCGGCCTTCTTGAAGGCGTTCGTGATCTCCCACGTCGACACCGCCGCGGCAGCCGCGACGATGCCGATGAAGGTCTCCTTGACGGTCAGCAACGACACCAGGATCAGGGCGCCGAGGCCGACCCCGACCAGGATCGCCGCGCGCAGGTCACGACCCGCGCGCGACGGCTTGGACGTGGGGACGTCCGCGGGACCGCCTGCCACCTGTGCTCCCATCGAGACCTCCGCCCGGCCTGGGCAATCACGCCTGCGGCGACTCGGCCGGGCGAACCATCAGTGGAACATCAGACTTCGAGAAGTTCGGCTTCCTTGTGCTTCACGAGCTCTTCGACCTGCGCGACGTAGCGGTGGGTCAGAGCCTCGAGCTCCTTCTCGCCACGGGCTCCGTCGTCCTCGCCGACCTCGCCGTCCTTGACGAGCTTGTCGATCTCTTCCTTCGCCTTGCGACGGACGCCGCGCAGGGAGACCTTCGCGTCCTCGCCCTTCGACTTCGCGACCTTCACCATGTCCCGGCGGCGCTCCTCGGAGAGCTGCGGGATGACGATGCGGATGATCGCGCCGTCGTTGCTCGGGTTGACGCCCAGGTCGGAGTCCCGGATCGCCTTCTCGATGGCGTTGAGCTGGCCCGCGTCGTACGGCTTGACGACCGCCATGCGAGCCTCGGGAACGGTGATGCTCGCCATCTGGTTCAGCGGCGTCATCGAGCCGTAGTAGTCAATGTGGATTCGGTTGAACATCGAGGGAGTCGCACGACCGGTTCGGACGGAGGAGAGGTTCTCCTTCGCCACCGAAACCGCCTTTTCCATCTTCTCCTCGGCGTCGAGGAGGGTCTCGTCGATCACGACTGCTCCTTGCTCTGCGTGTTCGTGCCCAATTCCCGGTCCTGGAGAGATCCCACCAGGTCTAGAAGGCCGGGCGGCCACCGGGGGTGCTGACCAGAGTGCCGATCTTCTCACCACGCACCGCGCGCGCGATGTTCCCCTCGGTGAGGAGGTTGAAGACGAGGATCGGCATGTTGTTGTCCATGCAGAGGCTGAACGCCGTCGCGTCGGCGACGTTGAGGCCGCGCTCCAGGACCTCGCGGTGGGTGATGTTGTCGAACATCAACGCGTCCGGGTCGATCTTGGGGTCGGCCGTGTAGACGCCGTCGACGGCCTTGGCCATCAGGACGATCTCGCAGCCGATCTCCAGCGCGCGCTGAGCGGCCGTGGTGTCCGTGGAGAAGTACGGCAGACCGGCGCCGCCACCGAAGATCACGACGCGTTCCTTCTCGAGGTGACGCATCGCGCGGCGGGGGATGTACGACTCGGCGACCTGCGTCATCTGGATGGAGGTCTGCACGCGGGTGTCGATGCCGTGCTCGCGCTCGAGGAAGTCCTGCAGCGCCAGGCAGTTCATGACCGTGCCGAGCATGCCCATGTAGTCGGCGCGCGAACGGTCCATCCCGCGCTGCTGGAGCTCGGACCCGCGGAAGAAGTTGCCACCACCGATCACGACGGCGACCTGCACGCCGGACTTGTGGACGGCCGCGATCTGCTTGGCCACTGTCTGGACGACATCGGGATCAACACCGACGCCACCGCCGCCGAACATCTCGCCACCGAGCTTGAGCATCACCCGGTTGTAGCCGTGGCTGCCTTCTTCGCTCACAGGTCCTCTCCTCGCGCTTTTGGCCTGGAAACTTCTGTGGACACGCCAAGGGCGGGGTCGCTGGTGCCTGCAACCCCGCCCTCATGCGAATCAGCTCTGGCCGACCTCGAACCGAGCGAAACGGGTAACCGTCACGCCGGCCTCGTCCAGAAGAGCCTTGACCGTCTTCTTGCTGTCCGTCACGGAAGCCTGCTCGGTGAGCACGACGTCCTTGAAGAAGCCGTTCACGCGACCCTCGACGATCTTGGGGAGCGCGCCCTCGGGCTTGCCCTCCTCGCGAGCGGTCTCCTCGGCGATGCGACGCTCGTTGGCGACGAGCTCCTCGGGGACCTCGTCACGCGTGACGTACTTCGGGCGCATCGCGGCGATCTGCATCGCGGCACCCTTGGCGACCTCGGCGTTGTCACCGGTGTACTCGACGAGCACGCCGACGGCGGGCGGCAGGTCGGCAGCACGCTTGTGCAGGTAGACCGAGACGGTGCCGTCGTAGTCGACGGCCTTGGCCAGCTCGAGCTTCTCGCCGATCTTGGCGGAGAACTCCTGGACCAGCGCGTCCACGGTCTTTCCGTCGACCTCGACGGCCTTGAGGGCCTCGACGTCGGCGACCTTGTTCGCCTTGGCGAGCGCGACGATGTCGTCGGCCAGGGCGATGAAGTCGGCGTTCTTGGCGACGAAGTCGGTCTCGCAGCGGAGCTCGACCATCGCGCCGTCCTTGACGGCGACGAGGCCGTTGGACGTGGTGCGCTCGGCGCGCTTGCCGACGTCCTTGGCGCCCTTGATGCGCAGGATCTCGACGGCCTTGTCGAAGTCGCCGTCAGCCTCGTCCAGCGCCTTCTTGCAGTCCATCATGCCGGCGGCGGTCAGCTCGCGGAGCTTCTTGACGTCCGCGGTGGTGTAGTTCGCCATCGTTTTCCTTCTGCGATGTACGCGCTTAGGTCACGAGGTGCCCGCTTGTCGCGGGCACCTCGTGGGGGAAATCAGGACTGGACGGGCTGCTCGGCCGCGGCCGGAGCCGGGGCCTCAGTCGCGACGGCGGCGTTGGTGGTGAGGAGCTCCTGCTCCCACTCCGCCAGCGGCTCGTCGGCGGCGACCTCGGGCTTGTCCTGGCCCTCCGCGGCGTCGCGGCGAGCACCGGAGCGCTGCATGAGACCGGCGGCGGCGGCCTCGGCCACGACCTTGGTCAGCAGTGCGGCGGAACGGATCGCGTCGTCGTTGCCCGGAATCGGGAACTCGACCTCGTCCGGGTCGCAGTTGGTGTCGAGGATCGCGACGATCGGGATGTTCAGCTTGCGAGCCTCACCGACCGCGATGTGCTCCTTCTTGGTGTCCACGATCCACACGGCGCTGGGCACCTTGGACATGTCGCGGATACCGCCGAGCGTGCGCTCCAGCTTGTCCTTCTCGCGGTTCATCATCAGGATTTCCTTCTTGGTGAAACCCTGGAAACCGCCGGTCTGCTCCATCGACTCGAGCTCCTTGAGGCGCTGAAGCCTCTTGTGGACCGTCGAGAAGTTGGTGAGCATGCCGCCCAGCCAGCGCTGGTTCACGTAGGGCATGCCGACGCGGAGCGCCTCGTTGGCGATGGCCTCCTGCGCCTGCTTCTTCGTGCCGATGAACAGGATCGACCCGCCGTGCGCGACCGTTTCCTTCACGAACTCGTAAGCCCGGTCGATGTAGGTCAGCGTCTGCTGCAGGTCGATGATGTAGATGCCGTTGCGCTCAGTGAGGATGTAGCGCTTCATCTTCGGGTTCCAGCGCCGGGTCTGGTGCCCGAAGTGCACGCCGCTGTCAAGCAGCTGCTTCATGGTTACGACGGCCATGGCCGGTTCGCACCTCATCTGTCGGGACGCGCGAGGTCTCGCCTTTGCGCGTCAGTTCGGTTTTCGCTTCCGGCCGGGTTCGGCCTTCAGCCCTGGTGCCGAAGCCGCCGTTCGTACCCACGGAACATCTCTGCTCCGTCGGGACCGTCGAACGTCGTGACTCGACCCAGCTGGGATCAGCCGGTCGGATCTGCGTTGGCACGCGAAGTCGTCCCGCGCACAGACGGGACGCGCCCAAAAGTCTACTCCCCACCCCCGACAAACCTCGAATCGCCCCCATCTCGCAGGGGGTAGTTGTCCACAACCGGCGAGTAATCCACAGATCCCCAATACCCGCTGGTCCCCGCCACGCCCTCCCACCACCGTTGACCCCATGCCCCTCCTCCCCACCGCACTGCTCGTCTCGACGCTCCTGGCCCCCGCCCCGGTCCGGTTCGCCTGGCCGCTGCCACCGCCCCACTCGGTGGTGCGCGCGTTCGAGGCGCCGGCCTCGCCGTTCGGCCCCGGTCACCGAGGCGTGGACCTTTCCGCGCCCGCAGGCACAGCGGTCCTGGCCGCGGACGACGCCACCGTGGTGTTCGCGGGCGCGGTGGCAGCCAGAACCCTGGTGTCCCTAGAACACCGCAACGGCCTGCGCACCACCTACGAACCGATCGCCCCCACCGTCACGCCGGGCCGCCCGGTGCGCCGGGGCGAGGTGATCGGCCACCTGCAGCCGGGCCACTGCCCGTCCCCCTGCCTGCACTGGGGCGCCCGCCGAGCCAACGCGTACCTGGACCCGCTCCGCCTGCTCAGCACGGGCCGCGTCCGCCTGCTCCCCCTGACCACGCCGTCCCGAGGCGGCTAGCCACCTCCGTCGCGCGGCACTGTCCCCCGCGCGACGCTCCGATCGGGCGCCTGCCGCCGTTCCCACGGCGGCAGAGCAGCGGCGCACCCCGACGCGCCGCCGCCAGCGCCCGCCAGGTGGCCGGGAGACGGCCGTGCGCTCACCCCACCCGTCTCCCGGCCACCTGTTCCCCCGCAGCGCAGTTCCCGCGCCGCCCGCCGCCCGCCCGCGGTCCGACCGTCCGCGAGCGGCTCGCCCGTCGCCACCACGACTCGCCAGCCCCACGACCGCTCCCGTTCGCCAGCCCCACGGCGCCCGCGGTCGTGCACTGCCCAGCTCCCGACTCAGGCGTTCGCCCGTAGCTCGGCTCCCGCGACGCCTGGACACGCCACCGCAGCCCCCCAGCCCCACGACTGCTCCCGTTCGGCAGCCCACGGCGCCCGCAGTCGTGCACTACCGGACTCCCAGCTCAGGCGTTCGCCCGTCGCTCGATTCCCGCGGCGCCTAGACACGCGACCGCAGTCCGACTGACGTCGAGCTGCTCGCCGGCCGCAGGACCGCCGCTGTTCCCGTTCAGCATTCGTGCAGCGCTCGGCGCCCGCCGTCGTGCACTGCCCCGGTTCAGGCGTTCGCCCGTGCTCGAGTTCCAGCGGCGCCTGGACACGCGACCGCAGTCCGCTGTCGTCAAGCCGCTCACCTGTCGCCACCGCAGCTAGCCAGCCCTACGACCGCCGCTGTTCCCGTTCCACATCCGCTCGGCGCACCGGTCGTTCGCTGCCCGACTCCCGGTCACCCCCGCCTGCCTCCCCGGCCCACCTGTTCACCCGTTGCCGGTTCCCGCGACGCCTGACCGCCCGCGGCGCGACCGCGGTCCGACCGTCCGCAAGCAGCCCGCTTGTCGACACCGCGGCTCGCCAGCCCCACGACCGCCGCCAGTTCCGTTCGGCATTCGTGCAGCGCTCGGCGCACGCGGTCGTGCTCTGTCCCGGTCCAGGCGCTCGCCCGCTGCCCGGTTCCCGCAGCACCTGGACGCGCGACCGCGGTCCGGCTGGCTTCGGGTTTCCCGCCTGTCGCCGCAGCGGCTCCCCAGTCACACGACCGCTCCCGGCCCCACGGCACCCGCGGCCGTGCACTGCCCAGCTCCCGGTTCAGGCGTTCGCCCGCAGCGCGGTCCCCAGGCGCCTGGATGCCCACCGCGCGACCACGGTCCGACTATCTTCGATCTGCTCGCCAGCCCCACGACCGTCTGTTCCCGTGCGGCATCCACTCGGTGCACCTGGTCGTTCGCTGCCCGACTCCCGGTTCAGGCGTTCGCCTGCTGCCCGGTTCCCGCTGCGCCTGGACACCTACCAGGCGACCGCGGTCCTGCCGTTCGCGAGCTGCTCGCGTTTTGGCACAGCGGTTCGCCCGGAGCACGACGAGCGCCGCTCCCGTTCGGCGCTCAGCGCGCCTGGGCGTTCGGTGCCCGACTGCGGGGTCCGGCGTTCGTCTCGATGCCCGAGTGGGCACAGGGCGTGCTTGGAGCAGGGCCAAGGGCCACCCGTTCGAGTGAATTAGCCCTGGCAACGGACGGAAAGGGGTTCAAGCCGCCTTGAGGAGGCCCCGTACGACTTCTCGGTACGGGTGTCCGGCAGCCCGGCGCTCGCCAGGCTGCTGGATGAGGCGAGGTGCGGTCAGGCCTCGGACTGCTCGTTGAGCTTGGTGCGCAGGCGCAGGACGGCGCGGGTGTGCAGCTGGCAGACCCTGGACTCGGTCACGCCGAGGACCTTGCCGATCTCGGCGAGGGTCAGGTTCTCGAAGTAGTAGAGGGTCACGACCACGCGGTCGCGTTCTGCCAGCTGGGCGATCGCGTCGGCCAGCTGACGGCGGCTGTCCTGGTCGACGAGGCTCGCCACCGGGTCTTCCGCGGCGTCGTCGGGGAGCGATTCGGCCAGGGAGGAGCCGCCCTTGTTCGGGGCGATCAGCTCGTCCAGGGCGACGACGCTGGTGAGCTGGAGCTGGCCGTAGAGCTCGCGCAGTTCGGCCAGGCCGATCTTGAGCTCTGCGGCGAGCTCGCGGTCGGTGGGCGTGCGCTGCAGCTTGGCGCCGAGGCGTTCGAGAGCTCGTTCCACGTCCCGGGCGCGGCTGCGGACCGAGCGCGGAACCCAGTCCTGGGAGCGCAGGTCGTCGAGGATCGCGCCGCGAATGCGCTGCATGGCGTAGGTCTCGAACTTGAGGCCGCGTTCCGGTTCGAACTTCTCGATCGCGTCGACCAGGCCGAAGATGCCGGACTGGATCAGGTCGGCCACGTCCACGTGCGCGGGCAGGCCCGTACCGACGCGGCCGGCGACGTACTTGACCAGCGGCGCGTAGTGCAGCACCAGGCGGTCGCGCTGGCTCTGCTCGCGGGACTCGCCGTAGCTGCGCCACAGCGCGACGATGCCGGCCTCGACGTCGTCACCGGACCGCACGTCCGCGCGCGTCACCGCAGTCGGAACGGCCGCGGGCGTGCCGTTGACATGCGTGTTGGCACCGGGCTCGGGGGTTGCCTCGGTGCGTGGCGCGCCGTTCTGACGGTGCCCGTTGCTCGCCTGCTTCGACACTGGTGCGGGCAGGACGGGTTCAGGGGGCACGGTCGCCGTACGCGATCCTCCCCCTGCGGCGTCAGGAACGGGGGTGGGTTCGGTCATGGATCGCCTTCAGCCGTTCGACAGTGACGTGTGTGTAAAGCTGAGTCGTTGCGAGCGTAGCGTGACCAAGCAGTTCTTGGACGGTGCGCAGGTCCGCTCCTCCTTCCAGCAAATGGGTCGCGGCGGAGTGGCGCAACCCGTGCGGCCCGATGTCCGGCGCGTCCGGTACGACGGCGACGACCTCGTGCACAAGAGTGCGAACGGCTCGCTGGTTCAGCCGGCCGCCACGGGCGCCCAGGAACACCGCCGGTGGCGAATCCGGTGCTACCAGGGCGTTTCTGCCCTCGTCCACCCACCGCCGCAGCGCTCGCTCGGCCGGCACGCCGAACGGCGTGCTGCGCTCGCGTCCACCTTTGCCCAGAACTCGAATCACCCTTAGGGAGTAGTCCACGTCGTCGAGATCAAGACCACAGAGTTCGGCCACGCGGATACCTGTGGCGTACAGCAACTCCACCACGGCCTGATCACGCAGCGCAACCGGATCGCCTTGGGACGCGCCAGAGGATACGGCCCTCATCGCGTCCTTGGCCTGGTCCTCGCGCAACACCGACGGCAACGTCCGATGCGGTCGCGGAGCAGCGAGCCGAGGCCCCGGATCCGAGGCCAAATGCCCAGCTCGGTGCGCCCACGCGGTGAACGTGCGCGCGGCAGCAGCGCGGCGCGCAAGTGTCGTACGACTCGCACCCGCTGTGCGTTGCGCGGCAAGCCATGACCGCAAATTGGTCAGGTCGATGCGCTCGACATCTGCATTTTCCGGAATATTCCCCGCCACGTGTCCAAGCAATGCCACGACGTCGCCGATGTAAGCGCGCACCGTGTGCGGCGACAGATCACGCTCCAACATCAGGTGCCGTTCGTACTGCCGCACCACGTCTTCCACGTTCACCGGCAGTTTTTCGCGCAGGCGAACGAGATCGACACGACGTGTCCGACCATGCGGCGGCGGGGACATAGGCCAAGACGCTGCGCCAGTCGGGGCGTTTGGTCAAGTATCGCCACACCCCCGCCCCATTTGAGAGCGCTCTCATGATCGGGAACACGATAACGTTTCAACTCCCTGTGACGAGCAGGGGTTTGGCGGCACGCACAGATCACCTTTCGGAGTAGTGATGGCAGCCAGCACCACCGTCCGAACAGCCGATGAACTCGCTCGCCGAGTCGTACGCAAGATCGCTCCCGAGGAGCTGTCCTCGTTCGACATCGTCGCCGCTCCCTACCTGGAGAGCCCCAAACAGGCCGAACGCCGCCTGCGCCAGGCTCACGACGACCCGCTGGGCTTCGGTCTGGGCGACATCGTGGCGATGGCGACCCCGGTGATCGCCCTCGTGTCCGGGAGCGTGATCACCGCCGTCTCCGACAACGTCGGCAAGGCCGTCAGCGATGGCACCACCAACGCGGTGCGCAAAGCGTGGCGAAAGCTCCGCGGCAAGCCCGCCACGCCCCTCGAACTGCCGGCCACGCCGCTGACCACGGCCCAACTCGCCGAGGTGCGCCAGACAGCGCTTGAGCGCGCTCTCTCGCTCGGCATGGAGCAGCAGAAGGCCGAAGCGCTCGCGGACGCCGTCATCGCCGCACTCGTGCTTCGCGACAACGACCAGGACAGCGACACCAGACGCGAGGCCGGTGACACCTCCGGATGACGGAAGCGAAGCCGCAGGTCAACCCCAGGGCATTACCATCCGAGATGGTCCTGCTGCTTCTCCTCCTCGCCGTGACGGTGCTGCTCAACGTCTTCTTCGTCGCGAACTGGCTGTCCGGCCTCGAACAGGGCGGCGCAGGTGCCTACCTGCAGAAACTGCAGATGCTCCTGACGCCGGGCCTGGCGGCCTACGGCTTCTACACCGCGGTCCGCATCCGCCGCTCCACACCGATCGCCGACACCGGCCTCCGCGAGGCCGGCAAGGCAGTGGCGGAGCTCGTGCGGCAGGTGAACCCGCCGCGCCACGTGGACGTCCGCCTCGGCAAACGCCTGGGCAGCCGCGCCTACGTCACCGGCGCGCCGCGCAAGCCGATCGTCGTGCTGGGACCGGAACTCCTGGCCCTGCACTCGATGCCCGGCGAACGCAAAGCCGTGTTCGACGCCGTGGTCCGCCACGAACTCGCCCACGTGCACGCGGGCGACCTCTGGTGGTACCAGCTGGCCACCGTCCTGCGGTTCTCGAACCTCTCCACCGGCTTCTTCGCCCTGCTGGTGCTGTGGCTGGATGTCCTGCTCGACCGCGGCGACGTCACCTCCTTCCTCGTGAGCACACTGCGCCTGGCCGCACTGACCCTCGTCACCGAACTGATCGCCCGCGCCTTCCTGCGCGCCCGCGAACACGCCGCCGACCTGCACGCGGCCGAGTTCGGCGTGGAAGGCCTCCTGGCCGCCGTGAAGGCGCACGAGACCGACCAGACCCGCTCGGTGGTCCGCTCCTGGCTGCGCCATCACCCAGGCGCCGACGAACGCTCCCAGGCCCTGACGAACCCGCTGCGCCTGCTGGCCTCACCGATGGGCCAGGTGTCGCTGGGTGCCGCCGCGGCGGGCACGGCCTTCGTGACGCTGCAGGACATGCTCCTCAGCGGCGACGCCGAGGACAGGAGCACCCCGATCATCACCGGCGTGGCGATCGGCATCCCGCTGACGCTGTTCGCGGCCTTCTGCCTGTGGCGCGGCGCCTGGCAGGAAGACCGCAACCGCTTGCGTCCTCTGTTCACCGCCGCCGCGCTGCTCGCCGGCCTGGTGATCGGCAGCCACCTGCCGCTCTACACCCGGATCTTCGACCAGGCTCCGATCGGCGTCCCGATCGCACCATCCGTCCTCCTCGCTCTCGCTCTGGGAACCTTCGGCCTCTGCTGGTGGCTCGACGCCCTCGGCACGTCGTGGCGTCGCACCGACCCGAGCGCTTCTCGAATGCCCTCCTTCCTCACCTATGCCGTGCCTTGCGCCTGCGTGGCCGGCGGCTGGCTGTTCGCGGTCTTGTGGACCTGGTCAGCCAGGCTGCGTGGCGTCTACCTCGGTTGTCCGACCGAGGAGGCCAGGAACCTGCCGATCTGCCAGTCCTCGACGCAGCAGTCCGACGTCGCGGTGACGGTCGCGAGGGACTTCGGCATCACGTTCTGGTCGATCCTCACGGCCGTGGTCGTGGCGGTCGCGCTCGTCGTCCCGCGCTACCTCCGCACCCACTGACTCGACCGTCCACAGTGGACAAAATCACCTCATCTCCAGCTTCTGCCAGCCCTCGTCGAGCTGAAGCGCCAGCCCGGCGAGTTCCAGCTCGGGCAACAGCGCCCGCACCCGCTCCAACGGCACTCCGGACTCGACCGACACGACCTCGTCGCTGACCCCGTTCCGCTTCCCGAGGGCCTCGTACACCCGCATCGCCTCCCCGTGCGGCGCGCCGAGGTCGCTCTCCTTCTCGGCGGGTTCGGTGGCCAGGTCGTCGCCGAACCGCCCCACCGACTCCACGATCTCGGCGACCGAACTCACCGGCACCGCCCGCCCGTCCCGCAACAACTCGTGGCAACCAACAGAACTCGCCGACGTCACAGGCCCAGGCACCACCATCAGCGGCCGCCCCAGCGCGAGCGTGATCGCGGCCGTGTTCTTGGCCCCGCTACGCCGCCCGGCCTCCACGACGACGGTGCCGCCACCCAACGCCGCAATGAGCCTGTTGCGAGTGAGAAACCGATGCCGCGCGGGCATCACGCCGGGCGGGTACTCGCTGACGATCAGGCCTTCGCGCGCGACCTTGGCGAGCAGTCCCTGGTGCCCAGCGGGGTAGGCGACGTCCGCCCCGCACGCCAGCACCGCGATCGTCAGCCCGCCAGCAGCAAACGCACCGCGATGGGCAGCACCGTCAATCCCATACGCGGCACCGGAAACAACGGTCATGCCGGCCAACGCCAGCCCGTGGGCGAACTCGCCAGCAACCTGCTCGCCGTACCCACTGGAGGCCCGCGACCCGACCACGGCCACGGCCCTGTCGACCGCGTCAGCGAGGAAATGCGGCCCACGCACCCACAACGCGAGCGGCTCACCTCCGCACCGCCGAGCGTCCACGTTCTCCAGCTCGAGCAACGGCCAACGCGGCCACTCCTCGTCTTCGGGAACGACCAGCCGCCCACCGGCCTTCGCGATGGCGGCAAGGTCCGCGTGAGCCCGCTCCTCCGTCCGCCGCGCAGACGTCTGGCTGGCCACGGACGGCGAAATTTCGCCGGCGCGCACACGTTCCGCGGCCTCGATCGGCCCGACTTCGGCGACCAGCGCCGCAAGCGCCGCCGGGAAGGGCTCCGCGACGCGGGACAGGTAGGCCCTCGCCAGGCGAACGGCGTCGGGGACCGGGTTGGTCGCTGGGACGGTGGCCTGGCCGGCGGTTGGCGTGGCGGCCTGATGGGCAGTCGGGGCTGCCAGCGATGTGACGGGCCGGGTGGTGATGGGAGATGCAGTGGCCGGGGCACCGACCAGCGGCGCGCCGGGTCGCACGACGCGCACGACGGCCGATTCGGTCGCCAGGTTGGCCGCCGGGACGGTGACCGAGTCGACGGCTCCGGTAGTGGCCGGTGTGGCGGCCTGATGGGCGGCCGGCGCAGCCAGCGATGCGGCGGGCCAGGTGGTGATGGGAGATGCGGTGGCCGGGGTGCTGGCCAGCGGCGCGCCGGGTCGCACGACGCGCACGACGGCCGATTCGGTGGCCAGGTTGGCCGCCGGGACGGTGGCCGGGTCTACGGCTCCGATGGTGGCCGGTGTGGCGGCCTGATGGGCGGGAAGAGCAGCCAGCGACGTGGCGGGCCGGGTGGTGATGGGAGATGCGGAGGGTGGGGCACCGACTAGCGGCGCGCTGGGTGGCACGACGCGCTCGGCGGTGCGTGCGGTGGGCGGCGGCGCGGTGAGTGAGGTGGTTGCGGAGCCGCTTGGCGGGGTTTGGGTCGGGGGCGCGCTGGGTGGCACGGCGGTGGGTTCGGTGGCCAGGTTGGCCGTCGGGACGGTGGCCGGGGCGGCGGGCGCATCTGTCGGCGACGTGGTGTGCGGGGTGGTTGGGGTTCTGGTCACCGGAACCACCACCAGGGCAGCCAGCGGTGCCAGGGGGCGGGGTGCCACGGACTTGGCGGGCTGGCACCGGATGTGCGCTTCCGGACTGTGCACTGCGACTGCGGGAAGGCCGGTACGGCGGCCGTGAAGGGGGTTCCGGCTGGGATCGGGAATGAGGTCATGGTCGGGCTCCTTGTCGAGGGTGCCGAGCGTCGCGAGGTGGTAGGTGAGCGGGTCGCCCGCTGGGGAAAGGGCGGGCGGCCCGCTCGGGACCGGACGTGAGCCGAGGCTCGAGGCTCACGTCCGGTGGTTCGGACGCCTGGGTTGGGACAGACGTCCGAACGTCTCGGTGGAGAGGTGCTGGGCGCGGAGTGGGAGTGGGACTCCGCGCCCAGCTGCATTGGGGGCCGCTGCGGGCGAGCGAGGTGGAGGGTGAGCGGGCGCTCTCAGGGGACGAGCGCCCGCTCTGCTGGGGCCGGACGCGGAGTCGGGGCGTTGAAGCTCCGCGTCCGGCGGATTGGGGCGAGCACGAAGCTCCACGGCTGACGGCCTGGGGATGCTGTGGGTCAGGGGGCTCGGCGTTCTCGGAACTGAAGGGCCGCGGCCACGTGGTCCTGGGTTGGGCGGTCGGCTTCGGCCAGGTCGGCGAGGGTCCAGGCGACCCGTAGGCAGCGGTCTGCGCCTCTGCCCGTCAGGGCGCCTACGGCCAGGGCTCGGTCGAGCAGGGCTGTGGTCGGCCTGGGGAGCGCGAACTCCCGGCGCAGGGCCGGGCCTGGGACCAAGGCGTTGGCCTGCCAGGTGTGGCCGTGGGCCGACCAGCGGGTGGCGGCTCGGGATCTGGCTTTGAGCACTCGTTCGCGGACCACCGACGTCGGTTCTGGCGGGGCGGCGTCGGCGTTGGACATGGCTGTGGTGGCCCTCATCCGGACCCTGAGGTCCACGCGGTCGAGCAGTGGGCCGGAGAGGCGGGACTGGTAGCGGCGGCGGACTGTGGCCGTGCAGATGCAGTCGACTTCCTTCGGCGGGGCGCACGGGCAGGGGTTGGTGGCGAGGATCAGCTGGAACCCGGCCGGGTAGCGGGCTATGCCGTCTCGGCGCGGGATGCGGACTTCACCCTCTTCCAGGGCCGTGCGGAGGGTGTCGATGGTCTTCTGGCCGAACTCGCAGGCCTCGTCCAGGAACAGAACGCCCTTGTGGGCTCGGGAGGCCGCGCCTGGCTTGGCCATTCCGCTGCCGCCGCCTATCAGGGCCGCTATCGACGTCGTGTGGTGGACGTTGACGAACGGCGGGCTGGCCACCAGCGGATAGTCGGAGGACAGGACGCCCGCGACCGAGTGGACGGCGGTCACCGCCAGGGAGTCCTGGCGCGACAGCGGTGGGAGGAGGCCGGGGAGGCGTTCGGCCAGCATCGTCTTGCCGGTGCCCGGCGGGCCCGTCAGGAGGAGGTGGTGGGCGCCTGCGGCGGCCACCTCGAGGGCCCAGCGGGCTTCTGGCTGGCCCACCACGTCGGCCAGGTCCGGAACGTCCGGCAGTGGCGGGTCGACGCAGGCGGGTGGCGGTTGCAGCGTCACGTCCTCGCCGCGCAGCCAGGCCAGGACCTCGCGGAGGGTCTGGGCTCCGTGGAGTTCGATCCCGTCCACCAGGGCGGCCTCCGGCAGGGCGTCGACCGGGACGACGGCCGCCTTGAGGCCTGCTCGGCGGGCGGCCAGCAGGGCGGGCAGAACGCCTCGGACCGCGCGGACTCGGCCGTCCAGGGCCAGCTCGCCCAGCAGGACGGTGGTGGCCAGGCGATCGCACGGGACCGAGCCGGCGGCGGCGAGGGTGGCGCAGGCGATGGCGACGTCGTAGCTGCTGCCGCCCTTGGGCAGGTTCGCCGGGGACAGGCCCAGGACGATGCGCTGCTTCGGCCACTCCTCCTCGCTGTTGCGAACGGCGGCCTTCACGCGCTCCTTCGACTCGTGCAAGGACGCGTCGGGAAGCCCGAGGAGGTGGGTGCGGGGCTGGCCCACGCCCACGTCGGCCTCGATCTCGACCGCCAGGCCGTCGACGCCGTAGAGGGCGACGGACCACGCCTGCGCCAAGCCCATCTCAGGCTCCCCGCAGGTGTTGCAGGCGCGCTTCGCCGGAAGGAGGCCAGGTGACCGAGATCAGGTCGACGCGGACGTTGCACCAGCCGACGCCGTGCGCCGCCAGCCACCGCAGGGCTGTCCGGCGCAGGCGCGAGAGCTTGCGCTCGTCCACCGCCTCGTCCGGACGGCCCCAGGCAGGGCCGGACCTGGTCTTGACCTCGCAGACGACCAGCCGGTCGCCCTCCACGGCCACGACGTCGAGCTCGCCGTCGCGGCACGTCCAGTTCCGCGACAGGACCACCAGGCCCTGCCCCTCCAGGTACCTGCACGCCAGGTCCTCGCCCTGACGCCCCTTCTCCTGCTGCCTGGTCTCGGCCGGTGCCTGTGCCACCACTGCCCTCGCCTCCCTGCGGGTCGTTGGGTACGACCTTGCAGGGCGGGGCGGGAGGGGCGACCGGGCTGAGGGGAATCTGTGGACAACTCAGCGCCTGTGGACAAGTCGGCCGTTGTGGATCTTGGAACGGCGGAATTGTCGGTGGGGTGTGCTAAGGCCCGCATCGAAGCTGGGTTCGACGAGAGCCGCGTCTGAGGTAGTTCCTGGTGGTGCGGCCGAGTAGCCCCGCACCACCAGGTGTCGTACGTGCGCTCTTCGGCCGTGCCCCCAGGGGCCGTCTCAGGCCCGGCTGTCACAGACGAGACTCGATGCAGGCCCTGGTGGCCTACGTGGGGAAGGGCCCGCTTTCCGGCAAACGCAGGTCCGGCTTGTCCAGCTCCTCCACGTTCACGTCCTTGAACGTGATGACACGAACGTTCTTGACGAACCTCGCGGGGCGGTACATGTCCCACACCCACGCGTCCGACATGCGCACCTCGAAGTACACCTCGCCATCGGCGTTGCGCACCTGCACGTCCACCGAGTTGGCCAGGTAGAAACGCCGTTCGGTCTCCACGACGAACGAGAACTGGCTGACGATGTCGCGGTACTCCTTGTACAGCGACAGCTCCATCTCGGTCTCGTACTTCTCGAGATCCTCTGCACTCATTACGCCTCCGCGCGGGTCATCTGCTCCGCGCCCTCACTCGTCGCGAGCTCCCCGGCGTCAGCCGGGGTTGCATCATTCTGGACCACAGCCTGCGCGGTCGTGCCGCGCGCCACCCTGTGCGGCGCGGCGAGACCGTGCTTGACGGCCGCTGCTGCCACATTTACATACGACCAGCGATGCTCCGCACACGGCCCGTGCTCCATCAACGCCGCCGTGTGCTCTGGCGTGCAGTACCCCTTGTGCACGTTGAACCCGTACTGCGGATGACGGGTGTGCAGGTCGGCCATGATCCGGTCCCGCGTGACCTTGGCCAGCACCGATGCCGCCGCCACGCACGCCGCCGCCTGGTCGCCCTTGAGCACCGCCACGTTCGGCGCGGGCATCCCCGGCACCTTGAACCCGTCCGTCAGCACGTAGCCGGGGTGTGTCGCCATCTGCGCGACCGCACGCCTCATGCCCTCGATGTTCATGACGTGGATGCCCAGCCAGTCGATGTCGGCGGGCGACACGACCACGATCGAGTGATCCAGCGCACGCTTGAGCACCAGGTCGTACATCCGATCACGTGCCGCCGCCGTCATCAGCTTCGAGTCGTTCAGCCCTTCGAACCGCGAAGCATCACCCGGTCGAAGGACACACGCGGCGATCACCAACGGGCCGGCGCACGGCCCGCGCCCTGCCTCGTCGACGCCGGCGACGGGCCCCAGACCCCGGCGCTCCAGCGTGCTCTGCAAAGCCCAGTTCCCGGACGAGCCCCGCACCACCGCGCGAGGCGGCATCAGCATGGTCATCGGCGGAATCGGTCTCGCACTCGACGTCCGAGCAGCAGAAGCGGCCACGCTGCGACGATACCGAGCCCCAGCGGGACGTTCTGCTGCCATCCCGGCGCTCCCATCGACACGGTCTGCGGATCGTGGTCCGTCACCCCGCCCCACCTGGACGGAGGCAGCACGATCACGCGCGCCTTGCCGATCACGTCGTCCACCGGCACGAGGCCGTTGAGGCCGCCCTGGCCCTGGCAACGCGAGTCGCACGAGTGGTTGCGGTTGTCACCGAGCACGAACAGCATGCCGTCCGGGATCTTGAGCTCCTCGAACGACTCCTGCTCGGACGGCGTGCCCTCGTCGAAGTGCTTGTACGGCTCGTCCAACGGCTTGCCGTCGACCGTCACGCGGTTCTGCTCGTCGCAGCACTTCACGGTCTGCCCGCCGACGGCGATCACGCGCTTGACGAAGTCCTCCTCGTTCGCCGACGGCAGCCCGATCAGCGATCCGAGCCACGACAGCCCCTGCGAGATCGGGTTGGCCGGCTCGTCGGAGATGAAGTCGTTCTGCCACGACGGCGGCCCGCGGAACACGATCACGTCGCCGGGCGACGGATCGGTGAAGCGGTAGGTGACCTTGTCCACGAGCACCCGGTCGCCGTAGCAGTCGGTGCAACCGTGCAGCGTCGCCTCCATCGACTCGGACGGAATCATGTAGACGCGGCCGAGGAAGATCTGGATGCCGATCGCAAGGCCGAACGCGACCAGGATCAGGACAGGCAGTTCCTTCCAGAAGTTGCCCTTTTTCTTCTGCTTCGCGGGCTTGTCCGAAGCGTCCGAACTGGGCTCGTCACCGGGCGGGTTCTGCTCTGGAGCGTCGTCGACCACGAGATCAGCCTAGGGGCTGGGGGTTGTGATCCGACACAACACTCCACCGATCTTTCGGGAAAACGATGTACCGGGCTTTCCCGATGACGTTCTCGACCGGCACGGTGCCCGCTACGCCCCCGCCGCCCTGTTTGCGCGAGTCGGTGGAGTTCATCCGGTTGTCCCCCATGACGAACAACCGTCCATCCGGCACCCGGATCGGCTCGAACGGCTCGTGGTCCGCTGGCGAAGTGCCTTGCTGCCAGTGCACATACGGCTCGTCGAGGGATTTCCCGTCCACAACGACACGGTGCTGCTCGTCGCAACACATCACCGTCTGGCCGGGCAACGCGATCACGCGCTTGACGAAATCGCGCTCGTTCGCGGGCGAGATGCCCAGCAGCGAACCGATGTTCTGCACGAAACCCGCGACGGGATTCGTCGACCGGGCAGCGCGGAAGTCGTTGGAGGTCCAGGCCTCGGGGCCGCGGAACACGACCACCTCGCCCGGTTCGATGTCGCCGAAGCGGTAGGTGATCTTGTCGACCAGCACCCGGTCGTTCTCACAGCCGTTGCAGCCGTGCAGCGTGTTCTCCATGGACGCCGAGGGGATCACGTAGACCCGCGCCACGAACGCCTGAATGAGCACCGTCAGCACGACGGCCGTCATGACGACGTAGAGAACTTCTCTCCAGACAGGAGTACGCCCCCGCTCCGGTTCATCCGGTGCGGAGGCGTCCTCGAAGTCTGCTGGGCTCGAAGCCACCGGTCAGGAGACCGGACGGGCCTCGCGCTTCTCCTTGATCTTGGCAGCCTTGCCGCGCAGGTCGCGCAGGTAGTACAGCTTGGCGCGACGCACGTCACCGCGGGTCGCGACCTCGACCTCGGCGATGTTCGGGGAGTGCACCGGGAAGGTGCGCTCGACGCCGACGCCGAACGAGACCTTGCGGACGGTGAAGGTCTCGCGGATGCCGCCACCCTGGCGACGGATCACGACGCCCTGGAACACCTGGACGCGCTCGCGCGAGCCCTCGATGACGCGGACGTGGACCTTCAGCGTGTCACCCGCGCGGAAGCTCGGGATGTCAGAGCGCAACGACTGGGCGTCAAGTGCGTCCAGGAGGTTCATCGGTGGTTCCTCACGTGTCTTGAACTCCCCAGAGCATGTTCCATGGCTGTGCACGACATGATGGGGGCTCGGCTTTGGTGCGCATGCCGACATGACACCGGCTGCGGCAACTGTTCCAGTGTGCCAGACCAGGCACCCCGGAATGAAATCGGACTACTCCCCACCCTCGCGCAGGCGCGTGAGCAGGGCTCGGTCGTGCTTGTCGAACGCCTCCGGCGACAGCGATTCCAGCAGGTCAGGACGCCGTTCGAAGGTGCGGGCGAGTGACTGGTCACGTCGCCAGCGGTTGATCAGCTTGTGGTTGCCGGAACGCAGCACGTCCGGCACCGCGAGTTCGCGCCACACCTCGGGCCGCGTGTAGCTCGGCCCTTCGAGCAACCCGTCCTGGAACGAGTCCTCGGCGTGCGACTTCGGGTTGCCGAGCACGCCGGGAAGCAGCCGTGCGACCGCTTCCACGATCGCGAGCACCGCCACCTCGCCACCGACCAACACGTAGTCCCCGATGGACACTTCATCGACGCGAACGCGCCGTGCGGCGTCATCCACCACACGCTGGTCAATGCCTTCGTAGCGACCGCACGCGAACACGAGGTGCGATTCGTTCGCGTACTCGTGCGCAACTTCCTGCGTGAACGGGCGTCCTGCCGGCGTCGGCACGATGAGACGCGTCTCGTCCGTGCACACGTCATCCAGGGCAGGGCCCCAGATGTCGGCCTTCATGACCATGCCGGGCCCACCGCCGTACGGGCTGTCGTCGACAGCCTTGTGCACGTCCTGGGTCCAGTCACGCAGGTCGTGCACGCCGACGCTGATCAGGCCCTTGTCGATCGCCTTCCCGAGCAACGCGGCACGCAGCGGCGCCAGGTACTCGGGGAAGATCGTGACGACGTCAATCTGCATCGAGCAGGCCCTCTGGCGGGTCGATCACGACACGGCCGCCGCGAACGTCCACAGTGGGCACGATCTCGCGCACGAACGGGATCAGCGCCTCGCCGGAGTCACGGATGACCACGAGCAACTCGCCGCCGGGGCCGTGCAGGATCTCCTTGACCGTGCCGATCTTCGTGCCGTCGACGAGTTCGGCCGTGAGCCCTTCGAGCTCGTGGTCGTAGAACTCGTCGGGGTCGCCGGTCGGCGGCAGGTCGTCCGTGCTGCCCAGCAACAACGTGCCGCGCAACGACTCCGCGACATCGCGCGTGACGACTTCCTCGAAACGCACGAGCAGCCGCCCGGCATGAGGCCGGGCGGCTGACACGGTGAGGCTTCGGGACGTCCCGTCACGCAGCTTGGCCTGAATCTTCTGCCCGAGCGCGAACCGCAACTCGGGTGAATCAGTGCGCACGTCAATGGCGAGTTCACCAGTGATCCCGTGCGCCTTGGCCACGCGGCCGACGACGACGTCCATTTGCCCTTTGCAGCTTCGTTCAGCGGTCGGTGTCGACGACGTCGACCCGGACACCACGACCGCCGATACCGGCCATCACGGTGCGCAGAGCCGTCGCGGTGCGACCGCCACGACCGATCACCTTGCCGAGGTCGTCCGGGTGGACGTGGACCTCGAGGGTGCGGCCGCGGCGGGTCGTGACGAGGTTCACCCGGACGTCGTCCGGGTGGTCGACGATGCCGCGAACGAGGTGTTCGAGGGCGTCAGCCAACAAACTCACGCCTCGTCCTTGGGCGCCTCGGCCTCAGCCTTGGGGGCGTCGTCGGCCTTCTTGGCCTTCTTCGCCTTCGGCGTGGTGGCGTCGGTCATCGGCTCCTCGTTGGCGGCCGCGAGCGCGGCGGCGAAGAGCTCGGCCTTCGGGGTCTTCGGCTCCTTGACGCGCAGCGTGCCCTCGGTGCCCGGCAGGCCCTTGAACTTCTGCCAGTCACCGGTGATCTCCAGCAGGCGCTGGACCGACTCGGTCGGCTGCGCGCCGACACCCAGCCAGTACTGCGCGCGCTCGGAGTCGACCGCGATGAACGACGGCTCTTCCTTGGGGTGGTACTTGCCGATCGTCTCGATGGCCTTGCCGTCGCGACGGGTGCGCGCGTCGGCGACCACGATGCGGTAGTACGGCTGGCGGATCTTGCCGAGACGCTGAAGCTTGATCTTGACGGCCATGGGCCTGGTACTCCTCGAAAGCTCTGTGTTGATGATTCGCACAGCCGTGGCCCGGGCAGAGGGGCCGGCCACGACGGACAGCGAGCAATTCTGCCAGATGGGGAACGGTGGATCCGAATCGGGTCCTACGCGAACGCCCGCACGGTGCCGAGCGCTTCCCTGACGGCGCGCGCGTGCGCGACCGCTCCTGGCGTGTCGCCGTGCACGCACAACGACTCGGCCTGGACCTTGATGACCGCTCCGTCGACGGCGACCAACTCTCCCGCGAGGAGGCGCACGGCGCGTTCGACGACCTGTTTCGTGTCGGTGAGCAGAGCGTTCGACTGCCCACGCGGCACGAGGGTGCCGTCCGGCAGGTAGCCGCGGTCGGCGAACGCCTCCTGCACGGCGCGCAGGCCGGCGGCTTCCGCCCGGTGCAGGAGGTGGGAGAACGGCAAACCGAGGATCGGCAGGTCCTTGAACGCCCTGACGCCGTCGACCACGGCTTTGGCCTGCTTCTCGTGGTGCACCGTCGCGTTGTAAAGCGCGCCGTGCGGCTTCACGTACGCGACCTCGGTGCCTGCTGCTCGCGCACACGCGTCGAGCGCACCGATCTGGTACAGCACCTCGTCGGCCAGTTCGGCGGGGTCGACGTCGATGAACCGCCGCCCGAAGCCCGCCAGGTCGCGATAACTGACCTGGGCGCCGACCTTCACCCCGTTCTTGGCGGCTTCCTCGCACACCTTGCGCATGGTGGACGGATCACCGGCGTGGAAGCCGCACGCGACGTTCGCGCTGGTGATGACGCCCAGCAACGCGTTGTCGTCGCCGAGCTTCCAGATGCCGAAGCCCTCGCCGAGGTCGCTGTTCAGGTCCATCACATGACTCCGGCGGAGACGAGCAGGAGCGTGAGCCCTGGCAGGAAGTTGTTCATCACGTGCGCCACGATGCTCGCCCCGAGCCTGCGGGTGAGCAGCCGGGCTATGCCGATCGGGATGGCGATCACCAGCAGCAACGACGTGCGCAGCGGCTCGAAGTGGCCGATCGCGAAGATCACCGTGGTGAGCCCGAACGCGGCCCACCGGCTCCAGCCCTGGCGTTCGACGGCGCCCCACAGCAGGCCGCGGTAGATGATCTCCTCGCAGACCGGCCCGATGAGGCTGACGTAGAGGAACATCGTGATCGCCGCGGAGAGCGGCAGGTTCGAGCCGGACAGCAGGTCGCCGACCGCGCTCGTGGCGTTCTCCTCGCCGACGACCTTCGCCCAGATCGTCGCGGCGGAGTAGGTGAGGACGAGGCCGAGGATGCCGAGCTTCAGGCCGATCGCCAGGTCCTCTTTGGTCATGCTCAGGCGCAGGTCGATCCTCGGGCCGTTGCCGCGCACGTACGTGATCACGATGGCGGTGCCGGCCGCGAGAATCGTCGGCACGATCGAGCCGACCAGGACCAGCGGCACCGACTGCAGCAGGTTCACGCCGAACTGCTTGGCGATCGCCGTGATGAACACGGCACTCAGGATGAAAACGGCTTCCACCAGCAGGAACGCGCCGAACCCCCAGCGCTGGCCGACCCGCTCGGGCTCCGGGTTGCGGCTGATGTCCCGCACGCTCTCGATGAAGCCGCGCTTCGGCTTCAGGGATTCCGCTTCACTCACGCTCTGCAATCTAGTCACGCGGCGGCTACCAGCGGACGAACAGCAGGCACTGGCACACTCATGATCAGCCCACCTCGCGATCGACGGCTTCTGAAGCACCGATGCGCTGTCGGTGCCTCGCGATACGCTTGGAGTGGGGACCGCGAGCCCCCTCGGGGGACGCTGCCGCCCCCGAATCCGAGGCTACTGTGCGGCACCGACACGAACGGGGCCAAGCACCTGGCCAAAAGATGGTCAGATCGAGTCCCCGCCGGATGTCCCACTCCTGGTGAGTGGATCGGCGTACAAACGCTGCTACTAAACCCCCGCGCCGCTGATCATCAGCGCTTCAGGGTCGTCTCCTGCTCCATGTGCGAGAGCTTGGCGGGGTTGCGCACCGCGTACAGGCCGCTGATCCGGCCGTCCTCCACGCGCACCGCGATCACCGTGTCGAGTTCGCCGTCGAACCGCACGATCAGCGCCGGATAACCGTTGGCCTGGGCAGGCTCCATCGTCCATCCGGTGACCTTCAGCAGGCCGCCGAGCAGCATCCGCGCCACCTTCGACGCACCCACGACGGGGCGCGGGACGGCCTGCTTCACACCGCCGCCGTCGCCGAGGAACACGACGTCCGGCGCCAGCAGGTCCAGCAGGGCCTGGAGATCACCCGTTTCGGTGGCGCGCTGGAACGCCGCCAGCGCCTCGCGGGACTGCGACTGGGTCACGACCTCGCGCGGGCGGCGGGCGGCCACGTGCGAGCGGGCCCGGTGGGCGATCTGGCGGACGGCGGCCGGGTTCTTGTCGACGGCGGCGGCGATCTCGTCGTAGTCCAGGTCGAAGACCTCGCGCAGGACGAAGACCGCCCGTTCGGTCGGGGTGAGGGTCTCGAGCACCAGCATCACGGCCATCGAGACGCTGTCGGCCAGTTCGACGTCCTCAGCGACGTCCGGGGCGGTCAGCAACGGCTCCGGCAGCCAGGAGCCGACGTAGGACTCCTTGCGGCGGCCCAGGGTGCGCAGGCGGCCGAGGGCCTGGCGGGTGACGATCCGGACCAGGTAGGCGCGGTGGTTCTCGACGACGCCGTGGTCCACGCCCGACCACTTCAGCCACGTCTCCTGCAGCACGTCCTCGGCGTCGGCGGCCGAGCCGAGCATCTCGTAGGCGATCGTGAAGAGCAGGTTGCGGTGGCTGACGAACGTGTCGGTGGCGGCGTCCATGGACACAAGACACCAGCCGGCGGCGGTTTGTGACAGTGGGCTGGATCACAGTCACACGGAGCGGGGCACCGGCATCTCGTGGTCGTCAAGCAAGTCCACGAGGGAGGAAAAGATCATGGAACCGCGCTTCGACCTCTTCGGCACCGAGACCGGCAGCAAGCTCGCGAAGCGGTTCGCGGGCCTCGGACAGGCCGTGCACCAGACGTCGCTGCCCGCGATCACGGCGGAACTGGTCAGCCTGCGGGCGAGCCAACTGAACGGCTGCGGCTTCTGCCTCGACATGCACGTCAAGGAGGCCATCGCGGCGGGCGAGGACCCACTGCGCCTGCACCTGGTGGCCGGCTGGCGCGAGACCACGGTGTTCACCGAGGCCGAGCAGGCCGCGCTGGCGTTCACCGAGGAGGGCACCGTGCTCACCCGTGACGGCGTGAGCGACGAGACCTGGGACAACGTGCGCAAGCACTTCGACGACGAACAGGTCGCGGCGCTGGTCTGCCTGCTCGGGCTGATCAACGCCGCCAACCGGATGGCCGTCATCACGCACCAGAAGGGCGGCTCGTACCAGATCGGTGCGATGGCCCAGTTCAAGGACTAGTGGATCCGGCCCCTGAGCATGATCATGCGCGGCGTCCGGAGAGTCTCCAGATTCTCCCGCGGGTCCTCGTCGTAGACGACGATGTCCGCGGCCGCGCCCTCGGTCAGCGACGGGAAGCCGAGCCACTCGCGGGCACCCCACGACGCGGCGCCGATGGCGTCCAGAGCGCTCATCCCCACGCCGTGCAGCGCGACGATCTCGTCGACGATGCGGCCGTGCTGGATGCCACCGCCCGCGTCGGTGCCCGCGTAGACCTTGACGCCCGCCTCGATCGCGGACGCCACGGTGGTCGAGACACGTGCGTGCAGGTCACGCATGTGGTTCGCGTACTTCGGGTACTTGCCGGCCTTGTCCGCGATGCCGGGGAACGTCTCGATGTTGATCAGCGTGGGCACCAGCGCGGTGCCGTGCTCCGCCATCAACGAGATCGTGTCGCCGGTCAGGCCGGTGCCGTGCTCGATGCAGTCGATGCCCGCGTTGATCAGACCCGGCAGCGCGTCCTCACCGAAGACGTGCGCCGTCACTCGCGCACCGGCGGCGTGGGCGACCTTGATGGCCTGCGCCAGTTCCTCGTCCGTCCACAGTGGAGCCAGATCGCCCTCGCCGCGGTCGATCCAGTCGCCGACGAGTTTGACCCAGCCGTCGCCGTTCGCGACCTGCTCGGCCACGGCCGACGCGAGATCCGACTCGATCTCCACGCCGATGTACGGGATGTAGCGCTTCGGGCGGGCGATGTGCCGGCCCGACCGGATGATCCGCGGCAGGTCGAGGCGCTCCTGCAACGGCGTCGTGTCGATCGGCGAACCGCAGTCGCGGATCAGCAACGTGCCCGCGGCGCGGTCCGTGAGCGCCTGCTCGACGGCCTCGGACAACTCGACGCCGCCCTGCGGGCCCAGGCCGACGTGGCAGTGCGCGTCGACCAGGCCGGGAACCAGGAACCCGCCGTCGACTACGGTCTGCGCGTTCGGCACCGGCTGGGTGCGGACGCGGCCGTTGACGACCCACAGGTCTCGCGGCTCGCCGTCCGGCAGGACGACGCCGCGCAGGTGCATGGTCACTTCTTCTTGTCGTCCCCGTCGAACTTGAACTTCGACGGGTCGAAGCCGGGAGGAAGCTCGTTCAGGCCGCCCAGGTTCGGCAGGCCACCGCCGGGAGGCATGCCCGGAATCCCGCCGGGGGGCATGCCGGGCATGCCACCGGGGAACATCCCGGGCGGGAAGCCGCCCTTGATCTTGGGAGGCGTCGGGCCGCGTCCGCCCTTGCCCTTCTTCCCCTTCTTGCCCTTGCGGGTCTTGCTGCCGCCACCGCCGCCGAAGCCCATCCGGCCGGCCATCGACGCCATCATCTTGCGAGCCTCGAAGAAGCGGTTGACCAGGTCGTTGACGTCGCTGACCTTGACGCCGGAGCCGTTCGCGATGCGCAGCCGGCGGGACCCGTTGATCAGTTTGGGGTCGTCGCGCTCGGCCGGGGTCATGCCGCGGATGATCGCCTGGATGCGGTCGAGGTGCTTCTCGTCCAGCATGCCGAGCTGGTCCTTCATCTGCCCGGCGCCGGGCAGCATGCCGAGCAGGTTCGCGATCGGGCCCATCTTGCGGATCGCGAGCATCTGCTCCAGGAAGTCCTCGAGCGTCAACTGGCCGGAGTGCAGCTTCGCCGCGGCCTTCTCGGCCTGGTCCTGGTCGAAGTGCTGCTCTGCCTGCTCGATCAGGGTGAGGACGTCACCCATGCCGAGGATGCGCGACGCCATCCGGTCCGGGTGGAAGACGTCGAAGTCCTCGAGCTTCTCACCGTTGGACGCGAAGAGGATCGGCTGGCCGGTGACCTCGCGGACCGACAACGCGGCACCACCGCGGGCGTCGCCGTCGAGCTTGGTGAGCACGACACCGGTGAAGCCGACACCGTCGCGGAACGCCGTGGCGGTGTTGATCGCGTCCTGACCGACCATGGCGTCGACCACGAACAGGATCTCGTCGGGGTTGACCGCGGCCCGGATGTCGATGGCCTGCTGCATCATCTCCTCGTCGACACCGAGCCGGCCGGCCGTGTCGACGAGGACGATGTCGTGCTGCCTGGCCTTGGCCTCCGCGATGCCGAGGCGCGAGACCTCGACGGGGTTGCCGACGCCGTTGCCGGGCTCGGGAGCGAAGACGGGCACGCCCGCGCGCTCACCGACGACCTGGAGCTGCGTCACGGCGTTCGGGCGCTGCAGGTCGGCGGCGACGAGCAGCGGGGTGTGGCCCTGGCCCTTGAGCCACTTGGCCAGCTTGCCCGCAAGCGTCGTCTTACCGGCACCCTGCAGACCCGCCAGCATGATCACCGACGGAGGGTTCTTCGCGAGGTTCAGCCGCCGCGTCTCGCCACCGAGGACGTTGACGAGCTCCTCGTTGACGATCTTCACGACCTGCTGCGCCGGGTTCAGCGCCTGGTGGACCTCGGCGCCCTTGGCACGTTCCTTCACCTTCGCGATGAAGTTGCGCACAACGGGCAGCGCGACGTCGGCCTCGAGCAGGGCGACCCTGATCTCGCGGGCGGTCGCGTCGATGTCGGCGTCGCTGAGCCGGCCCTTGCCGCGAAGGCCCTGGAGAACCGTGGTCAGCCGGTCGGAAAGCGTGGAGAACACGCCTTCCAGACTAGCTAACCGAACGTTCACCCGATCCCGTGGCTCGCCAGGGCGTCCAGGAGCACCGGCTCACGACGTCCGACCGGAGCAGTGGAGATCTGCGCGAACCGCAGCCCGGCCGACACCGCTGCTCCATCCGCCACCGGGTCGTCGCCGACGTACAGGCACTCGGACGGCTCGACGTCGAGCCGGACGCAGGCGGCGTCGAAGGCCCGTGCGGACGGCTTCGAGACACCGATCTCGTAGGACAACGCGAAGGCGTCCACGGACAGCGACTCGCGCTCGAACACGCGGCGGATGTCCCACGAGATGTTGCTCAGCACCCCGACCTTCAGCGGCTTCACCAGGTTCAGGGCCGCGGCCGTGTCGGTGTAGGGCAGCCAGAACGCCGGGTTGTGCAGACGTTGGAACAACTCGTCGGTCATCGTGAGGCCCGCCAGCCGGAACAGGGTCCAGTGGGCGGAGCGGTTGGCGAGCGCGGTGAGGTCGCGGGCGTCCCAAACCGCGCGCTCGGCGGCGTTCATTCGCGCCACGAACGGCGCCGGGGCGCGCAACACGGTGAGGTGCCGCGGCGAGAGCCATTGGTAGGTCGGGCGCCCGAAGAGGGTGCCTGCGAAGTCGAAGAGGACAGCCTTGATCACGACACCATGATGCGCAGACCACCCGAGGTCCCCGCACGGGTGAGGAGCGTCACGCCGCTGAATCCGAACGGCACCCAACCCGCCTCGAACTGCGCACGCATCGACGAGCCGCGGCGGACGTGTCGCTCGAAAGCGTGAGTGCGGACGACGCGCTTGCGGGCGATCTGGCCGTCCAGGGCCTGCGCCGCCGAGGCGTCCAGCCACAGGAAGTGGCGGGAACGCCCCGACAGCAGTCCGGCGAGCACCAGCATGAAACGCGTGCCGGGCCTGGTGGACGGCTCGTGCACCACCAGCAGGCCCGCGCAGAACAGCGCTGACCAGAACACGCGCAACCGGTGCGTGAGGTGCACGAAGACGCGCCAGTACTTGTACGGCAGCGGTACGCGTGGTTCGAGCCACATGCGCACCTGGTCGGAGTCGAGCACGGTGACCGGCTCGTCCGCGTCGAGGCGGGTGAGCAGCGTCGTCTTGCCCGCGCCGGGAATCCCGGCGAGGACCACGAGCGAGCGCTTGCGCACCCGGACGACTGCGGCTTGCGTGTTCAACACGGCGGTCATGTCCTAGAAGACGTCTTGACCATCCTTCTCGTTCAGTTTGGTCCGATTTCGGCCGAAATGCACAGGGGTTCAGCGCCAGACGACGGCGTGATAGGTGCCGTTGGCGAAGTTCGCGACGCCGATGACCTGCCCGACCTCGCTCAGCCCGCTCACGGAGTGACGTGCGGCACTCGGCAGCCCTGGCAGCAACGTCTGCGTGCCCGCCATGTTCCAGGTCGCGGCCGAGGTGCCCATGGTGCCCGCGACGACACCGGAGTTGTTCACCTCGGCAGCGCTCGAAGGTGCGGGCGCCAGCACGGCACTGCCGCCACCGAAGAGATCCCACCTGATCGCCTGCGACGCAAGCTCGCCGACCGCGAACCCGTTGTCGTTGATGTCGAACGGCCGCGCGCCTGCGCCCAACTGGGTGCGGGTGTTGTCGCGCAACCAGAGCACGCCGTTGGTGCCCACGGTGCCGCCCGCGTCGGCGAGCTGGTTGACCGCGAGCAACGTGCCGCTGTCGAGCACGGTCCGCACGCCGGACGCGTTCCAGCGCACCACATCGCTGCCGGTGGACCCGACGGCCCAGCCCGCGTCGGTCACGTGGTGCGCGCTGCCCGCGCCCAGGATCCTGGCGTCACCGATGGAGTCCCACAGGACCGCCTGGCTCACACCGTTGATCGTGGCGGCGCCCGCGACGGTGCCGGCGTCGTTGACGTCGAACGCGACGGAGCTCGTCGCACCCGCCACCGCCAGCTGCACCAGTGCGCCGGAAGGGTTCCACTTCACCGCCTGTGCCTGGCCTGCCGAGTTCACGGCGTAGCCGGTGACCACGCCGTCTCGGTTGATGGCGGTGGCCTGCGAGTCGAATCCGAGGTCCGCGAGCTTCCTGATCCCGTCGAACCGGTCCCAGCGCACGGCGTGCTGCGAGGTGCCTGTGCCGTAGGAGACGCCGGCGATCGAGCCGGAGTCGTTGATGTCGATCGCCGTGCTACGGAGATCACCCGGCAACGTGCCGAGGTCCTCCACGGCCAGTGGAGCCGCTTGAGCGGTGGCGGGAACGATCAGGGCCGCGACGACGGCGGCCACCATGGCGGTTCTCAAAGTTCTTCCTCCCCAGTCAGAACAACGAGAACCTGACACTGCCCGGACGCCGCGAAGGTTGTCCAGGAAGCTGTCTCGTTGTCAGAACCGGGAAACAGCGGCGGTGGTGCGAGTGCGCGGTACCTCCCCCGGCGCCGTCACTCGTCACCACCACCCTCTGCCCGTCCGGGAAGCGATCCACCCCTCGAGGACGCTTTCCGGACACCACGAACACTGCCGTGTTTCGGAACCGCGCAGGAGCGTGAGCACCCGGAGAGGTTGTGCGTAGAGCTACTCAACCTCTACCTGGCCGCGTCCAGCACCGCCCGTTCGATCCGGCGCCGGTCGAGGTCGGAGCCCGCGATGCTGAACGAGTCGACGACCGTCGCGCCCAACGTGGACACGCGCGCCCACTGCACGTCGGCGCCGCACTGCTCCAGCGCACCGGCCACGCGGTGCAGCAGCCCGATCCGGTCCGCGGCCCGCAGTTCCAGCACCACCGCGCCGGTCGCCTCGTCGTCGAACCACAGGACCTTCGAGGGCGGCGGGTCGAGCGGCGGGCCGCCGTAGTCGCGTTCCTTCGCGGCGAGCTTGTCGGCCAACGGAAGCGAGCCGTCGATCGCCCTGGACAGCTGTTCGCGCAGCAGCGTCGCGTCCGGCAGCGACCCGAACCGCGGCGACACCGTGAACGCGTCCACCGTCGCGCCGCCGTGCGAGTGCAACGTCGCCGCGTGGACCTCCAGCGAGTTCAACGCGAGCACGCCGGCGGCCTTGGACAGCAGTCCAGGACGGTCCGGCGCGATCACCGTCACGAGCGCCGCGTGGTCCTGCTTCTCCAGCAGCACGTCCGGCTTTCCCGACGCCGCAACGCGTTCCGCCATCGCCACGTGCACCGGGTCGAGCGGTTCCGGTTTGGGCAACGGCTCTCCCGCCATCGCCTTGCGGCAGCGGGAGACCAGGTCGGCCATCAGCGCGGCCTTCCAGTCCGTCCACACGCCAGGCCCGGTCGCGATGGAGTCCGACTCCGCCAGCGCGTACAGCAGTTCCAGCAGGACCGCGTCACCGTTGAGCGTCTCCACCACGCGGTGCACGGTCGCCTCGTCCTCGACGTCCCGCCGGGTCGCGGTGTGCGGCAACAGCAGGTGGTGCCGCACCATCATCGACAACGTCTCGACGTCCTGCGGCCACAGCCCGATCCGTTCGCCGATCTGGGTCGCCAGCGCGGCCCCGACCTCGGAGTGGTCCTGCTGCCGGCCCTTGCCGATGTCGTGGATCAACGCGCCCAGCAGCAGCAGGTCGGGCCGCGACACCGTGGTCACCAGCCTGGCCGCGTGGGCGACGGTCTGCACCAGGTGCCGGTCGACCGTCCACATGTGCGCGGCGTCGCGCGGCGGCAGGTCCCGCACCGCACCCCACTCGGGGAACAGCCGGCCCCACAGATCCGTGCGGTCCAACGCTTCCACGACGTCCACGAGTCCACTGCCGCTGCCCAGCAACGCCAGCAGTTCCTCACGGGCCTCGCGCGGCCACGGCTGGCGCAGCTCCGGCGCCGAGTCCGCGAGCCGGGACAACGTTCCTGTCGCGATCGGGTGCTTGCTGCGTGCCGCCGCCGTCGCGACACGAAGCAACAACGCGGGATCACGGCTGGGAATCGCGTCACGGGCGAGCGAGACCTCAGACCCGTGCAGCACCACGCCTTCGTCCAACGGCCTGCGCGGCGGCTGTCCCCTCAGGAACGCGCCGAGCCCGCGTTTCGGGGCGGCCGCGCGGGCCGTTCGCATCGCCACGTCGAACGCGTAGACGACCGTCCGTGCGGCGGAGGAAAGCGAACGGGCCAAAGCGAAGCGGTCGGTCAGACCGAGCGCGGAGGCCACCTCGTCGCCGTCCTGCGCCCGCAGCACGTCACGAGGTTTCCGTGCGGCACGACGAAGTTCGGTGCGCACGTCCAGCAGCAGCTTGCGGGCTTCGTCGACGTCGGCGGACGGTCTGTCCACCACCTGCGCGACCGACAGCGCGTCCAGGATCGTGACGTCCCGCAGCCCGCCGCGGCCGTGCTTGAGGTCGGGTTCGACGCGGTGCGCGATCTCGCCGCTGCGGCCCCAGCGCTTCTGCGACGACTCGGCGATCTCGTCCAGCCGGTTGCGCACGTTCCCGCGCCACGCCTGCTTCGCGCCTTCGGCGAGCTTCTGGGTGACCTCGGGGTCGCCCGCGATGTGGCGGATGTCCAGCAGCCCCAACGCGGTGCGCAGATCGCCTGCCGCGACTCTCAGGGCTTCACCGACCGTGCGGACCGAGTGGTCGAGTCCGATGCCGGAGTTCCACAGTGGATACCAAAGCTTCTCGGCTATCTCGTCGACGTTCTTGACGCCGTTGTGCACCAGGACCAGATCCAGGTCGGAATAGGGCACGAGCTCGCGCCGCCCCAGCCCGCCGACCGCCACGAGCGCGATACCCGATCCGGATATCCCCGCTCCCCCCGCATGTTTGGTCAACCAGAACTCGTGCAGATCCACGAGTGCTTCGCGCAAAGGTTCGGCGGCCAAGCGACGACGACCTGGCACGAGCAGCCTTTCGCGTGCTCGCACCAGGTCGTCAGCCGTGACGACGGCCGTTTGGTTGTTCTCCACGGGCCGTCTCCTCAGTTTTTACAGCGCATCCGATCCACGTTCGCCCGTGCGCACACGGACAACGGTTTCGACCGGAGTGACCCACACCTTGCCGTCGCCGATCTTGCCGGTACGGGCGGCCTCGACCACCGCTTCCAGCACCTTCTCGACGGCCGTGTCGTCGATGACGACCTCGATCTTGATCTTGGGCACGAAGTCCACCGAGTACTCCGCACCGCGGTAGACCTCGGTGTGGCCCTTCTGGCGGCCGTAGCCCTGCACTTCACTGACCGTCATGCCCAGCACCCCGAGCTGTTCGAGGGCGCCCTTCACGTCGTCCAGGGTGAACGGCTTGATGATCGCGGTGACCAGCTTCATTTCTTGTTGCTCCCCTCGAGGACCGCGGTCGCGCCCGCGGCCACGCTCGGCTTGCCGGTACCACGCGCGCTGGTGAGGCTGCCGTACTCGTACGCCCGCTCAGCGTGCTCGGACTCGTCGATGCTCGCCACCTCGGCCTCTTCCGACGCGCGGAAGCCGACGGTGAACTTCACCAGGTAGCCGAGTGCGAGGCTCAGGACGAAGGAGTAGCCGAGCACCGCGAAGGCACCGACGGCCTGGCGCCAGAGCTGGTCGACGCCGCCGCCGTAGAACAGGCCGTTGACCTTGGCCGGGGCCGACTCGCTGGCGAAAAGGCCGATCAGGATCGTGCCGGACAGACCACCGACGAGGTGCACGCCGACGACGTCGAGCGAGTCGTCGAAGCCGAAGCGGTACTTGAGCGACACGGCCAGGGCGCAGAGGACACCGGTGATCGCACCGATCGCGATGGCGCCGACCGGGGTGACCGACGAACAGGCGGGCGTGATCGCGACCAGACCGGCGATGACACCGGACGCCGCACCGAGCGTGGTGGCCTTGCCGTCACGGATGCGCTCCGTGAGCAGCCAGCCGAGCATCGCCGCGCAGGTGGCGACGAGCGTGTTGATGAACGTGACGCCGGCGAGGCCGTTCGCACCGAGGGCGGAACCGGCGTTGAACCCGAACCAGCCGAACCACAGCAGACCGGCGCCGAGCACGACCAGCGGCAGGCTGTGCGGCTTCATCGGCTCCTTCGGCCAGCCGACGCGCTTGCCGAGCACGATCGCCAGCGCGAGACCCGCGGCACCGGCGTTGATGTGCACTGCCGTACCACCGGCGAAGTCGATCGCGAGGAGCTTGTTGGCGATCCAGCCACCGGGGTCGACGACGTTGCCGGCCGCGTCCTTGCCGTCGAAGTCGAACACCCAGTGCGCGACCGGGAAGTAGACGATCGTGGCCCACAGGCCGGCGAACAGCAGCCACGGGCCGAAGCGGGCGCGGTCGGCGATCGCACCGGAGATCAGCGCGACCGTGATGATCGCGAACATCGCCTGGAACGCCACGAACACGGTGCTCGGGATCTTGCCCGACAGCGAGTCGGCGCCCAGCAGCCCGTCGAGGCCGAAGAACTCGAACGGCTTGCCCAGCAGGCCTCCGGCGACGTCCGCACCGAATGCCGTCGAGTACCCGAAGAGCACCCAGAGGACACCGACCACGGCCATCGCGCCCAGGCTCATCATCATCATGTTGAGCACGCTCTTCGAACGGACCATGCCTCCGTAGAAGAAGGCAAGGCCCGGCGTCATCAGCAGCACCAATGCGGCGCTGGTGAGCACCCAGGCGGTGTCCCCTGTATCCACTTCGACCTCCACTGCACGTCGGTTGCAGGGAGCATCGAGATGTCCTGTTTCACCCACCCACGCCCAACGTTTCGCGGAGGTGAACTGTCGACCTGGACGTGTTACGTCCGCGTTTCGCGGCGTTCACGGACTCGATTCGGCCACCTCACCGCGTCGAGGTGATAACGAGAAGTAGTCGCGAGAAGTAGTCGGAGGCTCCCCTTCCGGGGCATTGCGGCCGTGCGCGGCGGGTCCGCCGGCCACTCCGAGTCCACGGTCATTCGCGGCGGACCGACTCCGCACCGGTGCTCCGCCCCAGCAGCACCAGCGGTGTCGAGGCGATCAGCAACGCCGCCACCAGACCGCACGCGACCACCACCGCGAACCCGAGCGTCGGCAACGGCCCCTTCGTCGCGACCAGCGTGAGCACGCCCAGCACCACGCCGAGCCCGGTCATCGCCACCAGCGGCACGCCCGTCTCCAGCAACACGACCCTGCGCAACTGACCGAGCGTCGTGCCGGACGCGCGCAGCAACGCGAACGACCGCCGCCGTTCGAGCACGCCTCCCACCGCGCCGGCGGCCAGACCGCATCCCGCCACCACCACGATGACGACGAGAGAGAAGTGGACGGCGGACTCGACGTCGTTCCAGAGCCGTTGCTCGCGCAGCACGAACTCGCGGCGGGTGTTGATGATGGCCCGTGGCGCGGCGACGGCCTCGCGGGTGCGGATGCGTTCCTCGTCGTCCACCGTGCCGTCGCTGACGATCTGGCGGTCGCGGCCGTCGAACACGGTCACGACGCCGGGCGGGGTGGCGGTGCCGGGCAGGTCGCCGTACGCGCTGACCAGGCCGCTGAGGTAGGTCGCCGCGAAGGCCGCGAACACCAGGGCGCCCGCCGCCCGGAACGACGCCTTCGGGTCCTGCTCGATCCGGCGCGCGGCCAGCACCGTCGTGGCGCTGGAGGCGTGCGCGAGCAGCCGTCCGATCTGCAGGCACACCCACGGCCCCACGATCGTCACACCGACCAAGGTCGCGATCATGAACAACGGCGCCAGCTCGTCGAAGCCGGCGGACGAGGTGTACGTGACCAGGAACAACCCGCCGAGGCCGATCACCAGCGGCAGCACGCGCACGGCGGTCGGCGGTTTCGACGCGGCACGCCGGAGGATCCCGAGCGGCCCGATGTCGACGCGGCGCAGCGAGAGCACGGAGACCACGATCGCGAGCAACGGCACGAGAGCCAGCACGGCCAACGGCGCGCGCACATCAGCGGCGTGGAACGGGAAGCCCTCGTACGTCATCGAGGAAGCGAACACACGACGCAGCACTTCGTAGGCGACCCAACCCGCGAACGTTCCCGCCACAGCCGCGATCCCGGTCTCGGCGGCCGCGATCAGCGCCGTCTGCGACCGGGTGGCGCCGACCAGCCTCAACGCGGCCAGGCGGCGTTCCCGCTGGGCCGCGGCGATTCTGGTCGCCATCGCCACGAACACCACGACGGGCACGAGCAGCAGCAACGCCGCGATCCCGAGAAGGATCCGGGTGAACGCGAAGAACGCGTGGTCAGGCTCGGCAGCGATGCCGGACGCGGTGAACATGCCGGGCACCTGCCCGCCGACCACGGCGACGAGTTGCGCGGGATGGGCCAGCAGGTCCACGGGAATCGTGCCGACGACCACGCCCGGATAGCGATCATCGAGTTGATCGTCCGGAGTGGACTCGAACAGGCGCTGCATCGCCGGTGAGGCAACGACCTCACCGGGACGCGGCAACGGGAAGCCGGGCGAAGGAGCGGAGGGACCGACGTCGGCGACGTGGATCCGCAGCATCTGCTCGCCGTGGAAGTAGTCGGTGACGGCCAGCCACCGCACAGAGCCGGAACCGGGCGTGTCCGCGCGGGTGTACTGCCACGCCGAACGGTCGGAACGCCCCTGCAGCGCGCCCTGAGCCGCGAGACAGAGCATCAACACCGTGACGCCAACGGCCACACCGGCTGCCGTGAACGCGAAACGCGCCCACGCACCCTTACCGCGAGGCCACCACAGGCCAGCCATGGCGCAGGACTATACCCCCGGCGTATACACCGGGGGTATAGCGACTGACCAGCGTTAGCGGACCGAGAACGGGCCGGACGGAATCCGCGGCTTCACGGACATGACCGACTGGGCCGGCGGCTCGACCGCGGCGCACGAGGTGCCGTTGCGCGGCAGCTTGAGCGACACCAGGTACTCGTTGTTGATCTTCAGCGTGCACTCGCTGCGGTCGTAGACGCCGTGGCCCCAGCCTTCGTAGGTCACGAAGACGGTGGTGTCACGGGTCTGACGGTGCGCGTTGACAGCCCACTCGTACGCCGTCGCCGGGTCGTGCTTGGCGTTGGTGAGCAGGATCTTCGGCGAGTTCTTGATCTTCAGCGTGCGCTGCGGGTTCGTGGCCTTCGGGAACCCGACGCAGCCCATCATGGCGCCGTGGCCGAGCGACGAGCCACGCGTGTTCGGCGCGATCCGGTACTCGGACTTCACCAGCGACTGGTACTCGCCCCACGAGCTGACGCGGAGGTTGTAGTCGTTGCAGAAGATGCCCGGGAACGGGTTGTCGAACGTCTCGTCAGCCGCGAACGCCGAGAAGGCCGACTTCGGAGCCTGCGTGCCGTCGATGATCTGCTTGATCTGCTCGGCGAACCGCTGCCAGCTCGGCCCGTAGGCCATGCTGACCACACCGCCACCGAGGTCCTCCGGCGTCATCTTGACGGTCGGGTCCCACGGCGCGGGCACCTCACCGCGCTCCGCCTTGGCCAGCAGGTCCTTCCAGATCTTGCGGAGGTCCTGGCCGGCGAACGGCGAGGTCGCCGTGCGGTCGTTCCACTTGATCCACTCGTTGAACGAGTCCTCGGCGGTGCGCGCCTCGGAGTCGAGGAACTGCTTGGTGCCGAGGCTGTGGTCCATGTTGGAGTCGATGATCATGGCGCGGATGTTCTTGCCGAACTTCTCCGCGTAGTGCTGGCCCATGATCGTGCCGTACGAGATGCCGTAGTAGTTGATCTTCTGCTCGCCCAGCGCGCGGCGGATGGAGTCGATGTCCTGCGCCACCTCCGCGGTCGAGGCGAAGTTGAAGATCGCGCCGCTCTGCTTGGCGCAGTCCTCGCGCAGCGCCTTGTTGAACGTGACCAGGGCGTCGAACTCGGCCTTGGTCTTCGGGTAGCTCGACGGCGTCTTCTGCAGCAGCTCCGCCGAGCACTTGATCGGCGCACTGCGCGCGACACCACGCGGGTCGAACCCGATGACGTCGAACTTGTCGATGATCTCCTTGCTGAAGTACCCGTCGGCGAACATCGAGAAGTCGACGCCCGAACCGCCCGGTCCGCCGGGGTTGATCACCATCGCGCCGATGCGCTTGGACGGGTCGGCCGCCTTCAGGCGCGACACGGCCAGCTTGAACTTCTCACCGTTCGGCTTCTTGTAGTCGATCGGCAACTCGAGGAAGCCGCAGTCGACCGTCGGCTTCTCCTCGCACGGCTTCCAGTCGATCGCGCCGACCTGGTACTCCGGCTGCCCTTCCGGAGCCGCGATCGCGACCTGACTCGCGCCTAGAACCAATGCAGAACTGGCGATCGCGGCGCCGAAGGCGCGCACCATCGGTTGCATGGAATTCCTCCCTGGATCCCCGAACTTGCGGGAGGAACGCTTCCACCGATCGTGTGACGCAGACAACCGACCTAGGTAGGGAGAAGAATCAGACCGTGGTCGTACAACCACAGTCAGTTAGTCGTTTTGGCCCACATCTCCTGCAAATGCCATAGGCCGTCACTCGTAGGGGTGCCGAGGATTCGGAGGCGTGCCATTCCGCCGTCCGGATAGATGTCGAGCCGCACGGCCGTCGCCTCGGTCGCCTCCACGACGAACCGGTGCCGCGTGTCGGGCTGCAGCCGGGTGCGCGGAAGCAGGTCGAACCACGTGTCCGGATCCGTGCGCTCGTCGCAGCCGCGGACGGACGCCCAGCCCGGCGCGTTGCCCTTGAAGTGACTGGTGTCGAGCTCCACGAGCTGCACAGCACCGGGTGCGGCGAGCCGGAGCGACACCCAGTCGTTGCCGTCGTCACGCCGCCGCGCGGTCTCCCAGCCCTCCCCCATGACCGTGGCCTGACCAGGGGCGATGAGGTTGTTGGGCGAGCTGTAGAACATGTTGCTGCAGCCGGTGACGACCGCGCCGTTCTCCAGCGCGGCCAGGTCGATGCCACCCACGAGCAGACGCGGATCGGCGAGCGGTTCGCCGTGCACGCGCAACCGGGCCACACCGCCGTCAGGGTCGATGGTCAGCCGTACGTGCGTGACGCGGCGTCCCTCGGTGACGTCGAAGTAGTGCTTCTCGTCGCCCTTCAGCGCGGTGCGTTCGACCAGCGGGAACCACTCGGTGATCTCGTCGCCGGACGGGTAGCCGTCGACCTGGGCACCCTCGACCCAGCAGAACGGCGGGTAGTTGCCCTTGAAGAACGCCGTGTCGACGACGATCCCGCGCACGACGCCGGGCATGCCGAGCCGGACCACCGCCTGGTCCACGCCCGCCTCACGCCGGCGGCGGGTCTCCCAGCCGTCGTAGACCTGGCCTTTGTGACCGAAGGTGTAGGTCTGGTAGACCGGCTCGGCGGGCTTGATCAGGTTCTCCCGCTCGGCGAACAGCTCGTCGTTCGCCCACAGCACACCACCTCCGACCGCGCGCGAGGCGAGATCGGGCAGCCGGGTCCACTCGGTCATGCTTCTCCTCTGCGTAGCAACTTGCCCTGCGTTGTACTGATTTCCTTGCCCCGCAACCACGTCTGCCGCACAACGCCGTTCAGCGTGCGGCCGTGGTACGGCGTCACGGGGTTGCGGTGGTGGAGCTTGTTCTTGTCCACCACGAAGGTCTCGTCCGGTGCGAACACCACGAGGTCCGCGTCCTTGCCGACCTCGATGGCGCCCTTGGTCTCCAGCCCGACCTGGCGCGCCGGATGCGTCGCCATCCAGCGGACGACGTCGGTGAGCTGGAAGCCGCGCTCCCGTGCGCCCGTCCACACCGCCGGCAGCCCGAGTTGCAACGACGCGATACCGCCCCACGCCGTCGCGAAGTCGCCTTCCTTCAGCTCCACCGTGCTCGGCGAGTGGTCGCTCACGACCAGGTCGATCACGCCGTCGCGCAGTCCCTGCCACAACGCCTCGCGGTTCTCCGCCTCACGGATCGGCGGGCAGCACTTGAACTCCGTCTGCCCGTCGTGGATCTCCTCGGCGGTGAACGTGAGGTAGTGCGGGCAGGTCTCGGCACTGATCCGCAGGCTCTCGCGCTTGGCGGCCTCCAGGATCGAGAGCGCGTCCGACGACGAGAGGTGCAGGACGTGCGTGCGAGCACCGGTCCTGCGGGTCAGCTCCACGACGTCGCTGATGGCCTTGTTCTCGGCCTCGCGCGGCCGTGACGCCAGGAAACCCGCGTAGTCCGGCTCCGAGTCACGGACCGTGTGCGCGTCCTCGGCGTGCACGATCGTCAACGCGTCGAGCGTGGCCAGCTGCCGCAGCGCCACTTCGAGTTCCGCGGTGGTCACCGCCGGGAACTCGTCCACGCCCGAGTGCAGCAGGAAGCACTTGAAACCGAAGACGCCGGCCTCGTGCAACGGCTTCAGGTCGGCGAGGTTGCCGGGGATGATGCCGCCCCAGAACCCGACGTCCACCGAGACGGTCGCCGCGGCCTTGCGCTTGATCTCCAGCGCCGCCACCTCGACCGTCGGCGGGATGCTGTTGAGCGGCATGTCGATGATCGTCGTGACGCCACCCGCGGCGGCGGCCCTGGTCGCCGTCTCGAAGCCCTCCCACTCGCTGCGGCCCGGGTCGTTGACGTGCACGTGCGTGTCGACCAGGCCTGGCAGCAGCACCTCGTCGTCGGCGAGGTGCACGACGTTCGGCGAGTCGATGTGCGGTTCGACGGCGACGATCCTGCCGTCGGCGACACCGACGTCGCACGCGATCTCACCCTGCGGGGTCACGACCCTGCGGGCGCGGAAGACCAGGTCCATGGCACTCACTCTGACACCCAGTCGCGGGCGATGCGACCGCCGAGATCAACCAGCAGCGTCTCCGCCCGGGCCATGCACCTCGTCACGTCCGGCTCGACGTCCAGCAACGCGTAGGCGGCCTTGAGCCCCAGGTCACCGGGTTCGACCGAGCACTGCCCCGCCACCGCGACCACCGGCACGTCACCGGAGGCCCTGACCACCCCGTACGGCGCCTTGCCGTGCCGGGTCTGCGCGTCCAGCGATCCCTCGCCCGTGATCACCAGCGACGCGTCCGTCACGGCTTCGGCGAACCCGGCCAGTTCGAGCACCACCTCGATACCGGGCCGGAACCGCGCGCCCAGCACCGCGAGCGCCGCGAACCCGATCCCGCCGGCCGCGCCCGCTCCCGGCTTTGAGGCGTACTCCGGGCCCACGAGCTGGGCGAACGCTTCGAGCCGCGCTTCGAGGATCTCCACCTGCTCGGGTGAAGCTCCCTTCTGCGGCCCGTAGACCGCCGCGGCACCGGACGGACCGAGCAGCGGGTTGTCCACGTCCGAGGCCAGCACCAGGTCGACGCCGCCGAACGACGCCTTGCCCAGCGCCTCCAGCATCCCCGCGCCGCCGTCCGTGCACGCGCTGCCGCCCAGCCCGAGCACGATCGTGGTGCAGCCGACGTCCAGAGCGGCTTTCAGCAGCTCACCGACGCCGTAGCTGGTCGCGTCGAGGGGCGCGGGCCGGTCCAGCAACGTCAGCCCGGCCGCCGAGGCGACCTCGACCACGGCGGTCGTGCCCTTGACCGCGAACGACGCGGGCACCGGCTTGCCGACCGGTCCGGTGACCCAGCGCCCCACCTTCATGAACCCGGCGGCGACGGCGGCGTCGACGGTGCCGTCGCCGCCGTCGGCCACCGGGAGGAGGCGCACGTCCAAGTCCGGGACCGCCTCCCGCAGGCCGCGCGCGACGGCGGCGGCGACCTGCGGGGCGGTGAGCGATCCCTTGAACTTGTCCGGCGCGACGATCACTGAACTCACGGGAGCGGCTCGAATTCCTTCATCGCGGCGATCGACGTGCCGTTCGCGGTGTTGCCCTCGCGTTCGATCATGATCTCCACGAGGACGGGACGGCTGGTCCGGTCCGCCTCCTTGCGCGCCCACTCCAGCGAGCCGCGGATCTCGCTCGGATCGGCGACCCGGACGCCGGAGCAGCCGTAGGCCTCCATGATCTTCACGTTGTCCGAGCCGCTCGTGTCGTAGTGGATGTCGACCTCGTACTTCATGTCATAGCCGCCGTGGTCCTCCGCCATCCTGATCAGGCCGAGGTACTCGTTGTTCAGCATGATCAGCACGAACGGCACGTCGTACTGGGCGCCGACCGCGAGCTCCTCCACGAGGAACTGGAACGAGTAGTCGCCGACGATGCCGACGACCTCCGCGTCCGGCCGCGCCTTCTTCACGCCGATCGCCGCCGGGATCTCCCAGCCGAGCGGGCCTGCCTGGCCGCAGACCTGGTAATGCCGCGGCTTGTGCGCCTTCTGGTGCTGGCCGGACCAGATCTGGTAGAGCCCGATGGCCGTGACGAAGTAGGTGTCCGGGCCGTAGAACTCGTTGATCTCCTTGAAGACCCGCGGCGCCTTGACCGGCACGGTCTCGAAGTCCTCGCGCCGCAGCAGCGTCCGCTTGAGCTCCTGGCAGCGGTCGACCCACTCGCCGGCCGCGCGCGGACCCCGTTCACGAGCCTTTTCCAGCAACGCCTGCAGGAACAGCTTGGTGTCGGCGACGATCCCGAGGTCGGGCCCGAACACCTTGCCGATCTGCGTCGGTTCGACGTCGACGTGGATGAACTTGCGGTCGCCGCGGTAGGTCGCGAGGTCACCGGTGTGCCGGTCGCCGAACCGCGCGCCCAGCGCCAGCACCAGGTCCGACTCCAGGAACGACGCGTTGCCGTAGCGCTGCGAGGTCTGGATGCCGGTCATGCCGGCGTAGAGCGGGTGGTCCTCGTCGATCGCGCCCTTGCCCATCAGCGTGGCCTGGATCGGGATCTGCAGGAACTCAGCCAGGTCCAGCAGCTCGGCGGACGCCTCGCCGAGGATGACACCGCCACCCGCGAGCAGCAGCGGGCGTTCCGCGGCCAGCAGCATCTCCAGCGCGCGCTCGACCCGTGCGTCGGAGGGCACGACTTTCGGCACCGGCAACGGTTCGTCGATCGTGGAGTCCCATTCGATCTCCTGCTTCTGCACGTCGATCGGCAGGTCGATCAGGACCGGGCCCGGACGGCCGGAGCGGGCGATCCGGAACGCCTCGCGGAAGATCCACGGCATCTGCGCGGCTTCCTTGACCTGCACCGCCCACTTCGTGACGGGAGCGGCGATCGAGACGATGTCGACGGCCTGGAACGCCTCCTGGTGCAGCTTCGACACCGCGGCCTGGCCGGTGATGCAGAGGATCGGCACGGAGTCGGCCTGCGCGGTGTAGAGCCCGGTGATCATGTTCGTGCCGGCCGGACCGGAGGTGCCGATCGCGACGCCGACGTTGCCGGTCGTGCGCGACCAGCCGTCCGCCATGTGCGTGGCGCCCTCCTCGTGCCGCACGATCAGGTGCTCGATCGAGCCGTCCTGCTCCATCGCCTTGTACAGCGGCAGGATCGCGGCGCCGGGGCAGCCGAACACGGTGTCGATGCCCTCGGACTTCAGGACCTCGACGACCGCCTGCATGACTGGGATCTTCGGCATTTGGCTACGACCTTCCCGCGAAGTTCTCGATGACCTTGAGCAGCGCGGAGTGGTCGAGCGACCCGTAACCCTGCGCGCGTGCCGCCGCGACCAGTGCGGCGATCTGGTTGGTGACCGGCAGCGCGACGTCGGCGGCGCGTGCCGCGTCCAGTGCGATGCCCATGTCCTTGTGGTGCAGGTCGATCCGGAAGCCGGGCTGGAACTCGCGCGCGATCATCGACTCGCGCTTCAGGTCCAGGATCCGGTTCGCCGCGAGACCGCCGGCGAGCACGTCCAGGCCCGCCTTCGGGTCGACGCCGGACGCCTCCAGCAGCACGATCGACTCGGCCACGAGGGCGTAGATGCCGCCGACCATCAGCTGGTTCGCGGCCTTCACGACCTGGCCGGCGCCGTGCGGTCCGACGTGGACGATCGTCTTGCCGACGACCTCCAGGAACGGCCTGGCGGCGGCGAAGTCGGCCTCGTCGCCGCCGACCATGATGCTCAGACTCGCCTGCACCGCACCGGTCTGGCCGCCGCTGACCGGCGCGTCGAGCACGCGGACGTTCGACAGCTTCTTCGCGATCCCGATCGACGTGGACGGGCGGATCGTGCTCATGTCGATCAGCAACGTGCCGTCGTCGAACGTGACCTCGTCGATCACCGCCTCGACCTGCGGGTGGTTCGGCAGCATCGTGATGACGACCTCGGCGCCGCTCACCGCTTCCTGCGCACTCGAAGCCGCCTTGCCACCGTCGGCGGCGAGCTTCTCCAGCGAGGCCGAGCTGAGGTCGAAGCCCGTCACGTCGTGCCCGGCGGCTACGAGGTGGGCCGCCATCGGGCTGCCCATGATGCCGAGTCCGATGAATCCGATGCGGGTCATGCGTTGGCCCTCCAAGCGAAGGAGTGGGTGACGGGCTTGTACTCGGCGCCGACGAAGCCCGTGTAGCCGTTGGCGCGGAGTTTCTGCAGGTGCCCGAAGAGGTCGAGCTCGCCGGTGCCGGGCTCGCCGCGTCCGGGAGCGTCGGCGATCTGCACGTGACCGATGCGGTCGACGTGGTCGGCGAGGAGGTCGAGGTCGTCGCCGTTCGTGGCGAGGTGGTAGAGGTCCGCGAGCAGCTTCACGTTGCCGCGGTCGATCTCGTCGATGAGCTCGAACGCCTGGTGGGCGGTCTTGATCGGGTACTTCGGCGCACCGCTGAGCGGTTCGATCACGAGCTGGGCGCCGATCTCCGCCGCGACGTCGGCGGCGAAGCGGTAGTTGGAGACGGTCTGCGCGGTCGTCTCGAAGTTGCCGTGCAACGCGTTGAGCGTGCGGCAGCCGAGGCGGGCCGCGATGGCCGCGGTGATCTCGACGTTCGTCCGGAACTCGGTCTCGCGGCCGGGCCAGCTCGCGAGCCCGCGGTCTCCGGCCGGCATGTCGCCCGCGAAGAAGTTGAGGCCGACGAGGCGCACCTGCGCGTCGACGATGGCGTTCTCGAACGCCTCGATCTCCCGCGTCTCGGGTACGGCGTCCGCGAACGGCCACCAGATCTCGACCGCGTCGAACCCGGCGGCGCGCGCCGCTGCCGGACGCTCCAGCAAGGGCAGCTCAGTGAAGAGCATGGACAGGTTTGCGTCGAACATCGTTGGCTCGTTCCTTCCACATTGCGGAAGTTGGATTTCGCTCTATGGAGACACTAGACATCTCGCGCAGCCCGGGTCAAGAATGTGGAAGTTAGATTCCGCGATACAGAAACTTGGAGAGCCGTGGACAGCTTCAACAGCGCCCCGGAGGCCGAACTGCGACCTCTGCTCACCGAGTGCCTCGCGGTACCCCGCTGGATCGACGCGATGGTGGCGGGCAGGCCCTACGCGTCGGTGGATGCTCTCCTCGCGGCTTCTTCGGTTGCCGCACAAGGACTTTCCGACGAGGAGGTGCTCGGCGCCATCGCCGGGCACCCGCGCATCGGCGAACGACAGAAGACAGGTGGGGTGTCGGCGAAGTGGTCGCGGTCCGAACAGTCCGGTGTGGACGCCTCCCAGGCTGATCGCCTGGCGGAGGCCAACGCCGCGTACGAGGATCGGTTCGGGCACATCTACCTGGTGTGCGCGACCGGCCTGAGCGGTGCGGAGATGCTCGGCAACCTGTCCAGTCGCATGGACAACCCGCCGGACGTCGAGCTCCGCGTCGTCAACGACGAACTCGCGAAGATCGCCGCCTTGCGGCTGCAGAAGCTGATCGGGAGCTGATTTCATGGCCATCGTCCTGGGCCCCAACCAGTACGGAAAGGCGGAGAACCGCCTCGTCACGGTGTCGCGCAACGGTTCCGTGCACACCATCAAAGACCTGACCGTCAGCACCTCGCTGCGCGGAGACCTCTCGGACACGCACCTGACCGGCGACAACGCCAAGGTGCTCGCAACCGACACGCAGAAGAACACCGTCTACGCCTTCGCCAAGGAGGCGCCGGTCGGCGAGATCGAGGACTTCGCGCTGCGCCTCGGCCGCCACTTCGTGGGTACGCAGGAGGCCATTTCCGGCGCGCGGATCCTGATCGACGAGCACGCGTGGGAGCGCATCGACGGCCACGACCACGCGTTCTCGCAGGGGTCGAACGAGAAGCGCACCACCGCCGTGACGATCGAGGGCTCTCAGGCCTGGGTCGTGTCGGGCGTACGCGACCTCGTGGTGCTGAAGTCGACGGGTTCGGAGTTCCACGGCTATCCGAAGGACCCGTACACGACGCTGAAGGAGACGAACGACCGCATCCTCGCGACGTCCGTGACGGCCCGCTGGCGTTACGCCGGCACGGACGTCGACTGGGCGAAGTCGTTCACCGAGATCCGGTCCGTGATGCTGAAGACGTTCGCGGACAAGCATTCCCTGTCGTTGCAGCAAACGCTGTACGCGATGGGCGAGGCCGTGCTGAACACACGGCCGGAGGTCGCCGAGGTGCGGCTCTCCATGCCGAACAAGCACCACTTCCTGGTGGACCTGAGCGCGTTCGGCCTGGAGAACGACAACGAGGTGTTCTACGCCGCGGACCGCCCGTACGGGCTCATCGAGGGCTCGATCCTGCGGGACGACGCTCCGGACGCGGGCCAGGCCTGGAGTACTTTGCCAGCCTTCTGAACACCACCGGGTTGAGCAGGCTCGCAGGCCTCGCGACCATGTGCACGACCCGGACGAAGCGGCGGAACAGGTCGGGGTCGTGCACGATCCCGGCCTGCCACTTCTTCAGGTACCAGCCCAACAGGCCGCCGCGCTGGGCCTCCACCCAGCTGCGGTCGGCGTTGCTGGACATCGCCCACGGCCCCTTCGAGGCTTTCGCGATCTTCCGCTGGAACGCCCGGCACCCCTTGGCGCTGAAGTCCTTGTGCTGCCGGAACAACAGCGCCTCCATCGCGGCCACCGTGATGCCTTGCCCGTACACGGGGTTGAACGCGCACACGGCGTCTCCGACCGCCACGAGCCCGCCGGGCCAGTTCGCGACGTCCTCGAAAGCGTTGCGACGACTGGCCGTGCGCGCGAACAGGTAGACGGGCGTGAGCGGTTCGGCGTCGGCGAGCAACTTCGAAATGGGCACCCGCAACGAGTCCAGGAACTCCTGGTACCCGTCGAGGTCGCGCGGCGGGTGATCGCCGACAGCGCCCTGCGCGGTGACCATGATCCGGTCGCCCTCGACGCGCATCGCCGCGACCCCGCGCGGCAGATCCGGCGCGGACAGACTTTCCGCGTACACCACGGGAAAGTCGTCCGGCGCGGTGTAGATCCGGGTCGCGTAGCCGGTGCCGGAGTCGACCACCTCGGGCTCCGGCGTGGTGATCCCCGCTTCGGCGAGCCAGGCCGCCAGCTTCGACGACCGGCCGGACGCGTCCACGACCAGGTCCGCGTCGACCCTGCCGTCACGCGTGAGCACGCCATCGACGTTGCCATCGCGGAACGACAACCCGGTGATGTGCACGCCGTCCACGATCTCGGCGGTGACGCGCCGCCTGACGCAGGTCTCCAGCAACGGGCGGCTCAACGACAGCAGCGGCATGCCCATGTGCGTCGTGGCGAGCCAGCCGAGCGGGTTGAGGATCTGCATGTCCCCCGCGTCGGCGAGCACCGCCCCTTCCGCCACGAGTTCGTCGCGCAGCCCGGGAAACAGCTCCTCCAGGAGTTCGCCGCCGCGCACCAGCAGTCCGTGCGTGTGTCTGCCCTGCGGCACACCCGCTCGGTACTCGGGCTCGTCCGTCAGCTTGTCGCGTTCCAGGACAACGACATCGTGAGACTCGCTCAGCACGCGAGCCGCCAGCAAGCCGGCGATTCCCCCACCCATCACCACGGCCTTCATGAGGCCATTCAACCAGCGCCCAGCTGAGAGTCAGCGGTTCTCGCTCGTGCGCAACGACATCTGCTGATCACGCCACGAGTGGAACAGGTCCGCCTCGGAGTACCAGCCGACACCGGTCGGCCGTTCGCCGGAGACCATGAATTCGATCAGCAGCTGCCGGAACAGGCCGAGCGGAACGCCGACGCCGGGTGGGAAGTCCGTGTACTTCTCGTTGACGTACGGCGCTTCCTCGGACCCTTTGGGCCAGCCCATGAAGGTGTTGTCGACGTAGTACATGTAGCCCCACGCGCCGCGCACGGCGAGCACGACGTTGTGGTCCGGGTCGCCCTCGGCCGTGAGGTCGCGGCCGAAGTGGTCGAGCGAGCCGTCGTTGCACTCGGGCCGCCCCAGCAGCCTGATCAACGTGTCCACGTCCGCCTCGCACGCGACGACCTGGTACTTGTGCTCGGCAGCGTCGAGGTCGGGTAGCCCGGTCCACAGGCCCGCTCGCATGCTCATGCGAGCCACCCTGCACCCATTGCCCGCACTATTCGACACCCATTGACAGAACCACACGAACGGGTGATGACCCGATCAGCTCGATCGGGTGGCGAGCCCCCGCAGTGCTGACTCGTCCAGACCCGTCGCCACCTGCACTTCCACCGGATCGAGCGCACCGCAGTCCACCGCTCGGAGGAAGAACGATGACAACGCCTGGGCGGTCGCGGGCTCGTCCAGAACGCCTCCTGAGACGTTCTGCACGTACGCCTTCAAACGTGCCGCGTCCGCTTCCAGACCTTCGCGGTAGAAACCGTAAACAGCTGCATATCGTGTCACCAGTTGTGCCGGGTGCAGGTCCCAACCCTGGTAGAAACCGTGCTCCAGCGACCGTCGCGTCAGCCGGTAGTGCGTGTCCCAGCCGTGCTTCTTCTGGTCACCGACGGGCAGCACGTTGGTGGAGCCGTCCGAGAGGCGGACACCCGTGCCAGCAGCGGAAACCTGCATCACGTGCCGGGCGAAGTCGCACGCGCCGTGGGCCAGGTGCTGCTGCGCCGCGGACAGCCCGCAGCCCGCCGTGTAGTCGTAGGTGCCGAAGTGCAGACCTGTCACCCGGCCTCGGCCCGCCTCGATGAACCGGGGGATGGCCAGGCGGCCGGTGCTGTCCACGATGGACTGCGTGGTCTCCACCTGGATCTCGAACTTCAGGTCCTTGCCGAAGAGGTCGAGCACCTCCCCGAACACCTCGACCTGGTCGACTGATGTCACCTTCGGAAAAGTGATGACGAAACCTGGCGGAATCTCTCCCAGTGCTGTCAGGAAGATGTCCAGCGTGCGCAGTCCGCGCTCGCGCAACTCGGCCGTGTCGAACGACTTGATCCGCAGCCCGAACGACGGCGGTGCGGTGCCGTCGGCGATCCAGCGCGACACGAGGTTCGCCGTGCTCTCGGCGTCCATGTCCTCGACGTCGTCCTCGGGCGCGCCGTAGCCGTCCTCGAAGTCGATCCGCAGGTCCTCGATCGGCTCCCGGCGGAGCTTGTCCTCGACGCGCTTCAGCACGCCCTCCGGCAGTTCCGGGAGAAGTTCCGGTTCGATCGACTCCAGCGCCTCGCGGCCCCAGTCGGCGATCGTGGACCCGATGATGCGACCGGCGGGCACGTAGCAGGTGTGCACGGGCTGACGACCCGTCGGCCAGCCGCGTTCCACAGTGGACAGCCGCGCGGTCACCCGCGCGACGTCCTCCGGGGACAGCGATGTCTCGTACATCAGATGCGCTCGTACGCCGGCAGCGTCAGGAAGTCCACGAAGTCCTCGGACAACGCGACCTGCTCGAACAGCTCGACGGCCGCCGCGACGTGCGGGCCTTCCAGCTCGTTCCCGACCCGCGTCAGCACTTCCCGCACGGCGTCGGCGGTGACCTGCGCGCCGTCGTCGAGCACGACCTTGTTGTTGATCCACTGCCAGATCTGCGACCTGCTGATCTCCGCGGTGGCCGCGTCCTCCATCAGGTTGTGGATCGCCGCCGCGCCGTTGCCGCCCAGCCAGGACGCGATGTAGCGCACGCCGACGTCGACCGCGGCCTCCAGCCCGGCCCGCGTCGCCGCGCCACCCGCCGACTTGAAGTCGAGCAGTTGCTCGGCCGTGACGCTGACCTCCGGACGCTGCTTGTCGATCTGGTTCGGCCGGTCACCCAGCACCCCGTCGAAGATCTCCCGGCAAATCGGCACGAGATCAGGATGCGCAACCCACGACCCGTCGAAACCATCGTTCGCCTCGCGCGTCTTGTCCTCGCGAACCTTGCGCAGCGCGTTCTCGGTGACTTCGGGATCACGGCGGTTGGGGATGAACGCGGCCATGCCACCCATGGCGAACGCCCCGCGCTTGTGGCACGTCTTCACCAGAAGCTCGGTGTACGCGCGCATGAACGGCGCCGTCATCGTCACGCTGTTGCGGTCCGGCAGCACGTAGTCCGCACCCGCGTCGCGGAAGTACTTGATGACGCTGAAGAGGTAGTCCCACCGACCGGCGTTGAGCCCCGACGCGTGGTCACGCAGTTCGTAGAGGATCTCGTCCATCTGGAACGCGGCCGGAATCGTCTCGATGAGCACCGTGGCCCTGATGGTGCCGTGCGGAACGCCCTTGAGCTTCTGCGCCGTCGCGAAGACGTCGTTCCACAGCCGGGCTTCGAGGTGCGACTCCATCTTCGGCAGGTAGTAGTACGGCTTGCCGAGTTCGGCGTTGTGGAAGAAGTGCAGCCCGAAGTCCACAAGCGCGCCAACGGCGTTCCTGCCGCCGAACTGGAGGTTGCGCTCGTCGAGGTGCCACCCGCGCGGCCGCACGACGATCGCCGGGTAGGGCCCGCCCTTGAGCTTGTACTCCTTGCCCTCGGGCGAGGTGAACTCGATCGTCTCGCGCGCCGCCTCGTACAGGTTCACCTGCCCCTGCACGACGTTGTCCCAGTGCGGCGTGTTCGCGTCCTCGAGATCCGCGAGCCACACCTTCGCCCCGGAGTTCAGCGCGTTGATCGTCATCTTGCGCTCGGTGGGCCCGGTGATCTCCACGCGCCGATCGCGCAGTGCCTCCGGCGCTTCAGCCACCTGCCACTCACCGTCACGCACGTGCTGCGTCTCGGGCAGGAACCCGAGGGGCCGGCGCTCCTTGCGAAGGGCGAGCAACTCGTCCCTGCGGGCGGCGTGCGCCTCATGCAGCTTCGCGACGAACTCAAGAGCCTCTTCGGTCAGGACCTGCACCTGGATCCACCTCTCTCGGTTTTGCTGTGTGGACTATAGTTTTTGCATTGCGGAACTGCAATGAGAGGAGCCGCACGTGTCCACTGGTGGCGTGCAGTCCTTGCAAAGAGCCTTCGACCTGCTGGAACGCCTGGCAGACGCAGGCGGCGAAGCCTCACTTTCCGAGCTCGCGGCATCGTCGGGCCTACCGCTGCCCACGATCCACCGCCTGATCCGCACCCTTGTCACGCTGGGCTATGTGCGCCAGAACAGCAACCGGCGCTACACCCTCGGCTCGCGCCTGATCCGCCTCGGCGAGACCGCATCGCGCCAGTACGGCACCTGGGCACGCCCACTGCTGTCGCAACTGGTCGACTCGGTGGAGGAAACGGCGAACCTGGCCGTCCTGGACGGCGACGAGGTCGTCTACGTGGCGCAGGTGCCGTCGAAGCACTCGATGCGCATGTTCACGGAGGTGGGCCGCCGCCTGCTTCCGCACGGCACCGGCGTGGGCAAGGCGATGCTGTCGCAGCTGCCGCGTTCGGACGTGCGCGCGCTGCTGGAACGCACCGGCCTGCCCGCGTACACGTCGAACACGATCACGGACGCCACTCAGCTCTTGGACTCGCTGGACGAGATCTCGGCGCGCGGGTTCGCGCTGGACGAGTCCGAACAGGAGCTCGGGGTGCGGTGCATCGCGGTGCCGGTGATCGGCGGGCCGACGCTGGCAGCGGTGTCGGTGTCGGGGCCGGAGGGACGACTCACGAAGGACGCGGTGAACCGCATCCTCCCCGAGGTGCTGGCGGTGGCGAAGAAACTCGCGGACCAGGCCGCGACGGCCTAGCCGAGCAGGGCGTCCACGAAGGCGCCCGGCTCGAACGGCGCCAGGTGGTCGGCGCCTTCACCAAGACCGACGAGCTTCACCGGCACGCCGAGTTCGCGCTGCACCTGGAACACGATGCCGCCCTTGGCCGTACCGTCCAACTTGGTCAGCACGATCCCGGTGATGTCCACCTGCTCGGCGAAGACCCGAGCCTGAGTCAGCCCGTTCTGCCCGGTGGTCGCATCCAGCACCAGCAGAACCTCATCCACCACGGCCTGCTTCTCGACCACGCGCTTGACCTTGCCAAGCTCGTCCATCAGGCCCTTCTTGGTGTGCAACCGCCCAGCGGTGTCGATCAGCACCGTGTCTACCCCGGTGTCCATCCCCCGCTTCACCGACTCGAAGGCCACCGAAGCCGGGTCCCCACCCTCAGGCCCGCGCACGGTCTCCGCGCCGACCCGCTTGCCCCAGGTCTCCAACTGGTCGGCGGCAGCAGCACGGAACGTGTCCGCGGCACCAAGCAGAACAGTGCGACCGTCCGCCACGAGAACGCGCGCGAGCTTGCCGGTGGTCGTGGTCTTGCCAACGCCGTTGACACCCACCACGAGCAGCACTGCGGGCTTGCCGGCATGCGGCAGCGCCTTCAAAGACCGGTCCATCCGAGGCCCGAGAGCGTCGACCAGCACAGTGCGCACCAACGCCTGCGCCTCAGCCTCGGTCCGCACGCCGGCGCCGGCGATCTTCGAACGCAACGTCGAGACGATCTCGGTGGTCAGCGCCGCGCCCAGGTCCGCGATCAGCAGCGTGTCCTCGACGTCCTGCCACGAGTCCTCGTCCAGGTCTCCTGCGCCCAGGAGGCCCAGCAGCGACGTGCCGAACGCGTTGCGCGACTTCGAGAGCTTGCCGCGCAGCCGTTCCAGGCGGCCGGAGGTGGGCTCGATCTCCTCGACCTCGGACGCCTCGACGGGCAGGTCGACCTCGACGAAGCCGCGCTTCGCCGAGTCGCGCGGCACGGAGGCGTCGTCGCCCACGCCCGGCTGGCCGTCGACCTCGGTGCGGTCGGCGACCGGGTGCTCGACGGGAGCCACCTCGGCGACGGCCACCGCTTCGGCGGCACTCGCTTCGGGGGCGGCCGGGGTCAGCGAGATCCCGGACGACGCCTGGTATCCGCCAGGCCTCGGCGCCTCCTCCTTCTGGGTCAGGCTGATGCGACGGCGACGCGTCAGCACCACACCGGTCACCAGCGCGGCGATCAGGACGACCGCCACGACGACGAGGATCAGGACAAGGGAGGACGTCGGCACGAGCTCATGCTTTCACAGACCATCATGTGACCTGTCAACCATGTATTGCTCAATTAGGCGAAGATTTCACCAAGGCTCTTGCGTCCCGCCACGCTGTGGAATAGACCACACGTCGTGAGGGTGATCGGACTGATTTCCGGCACGTCGATGGACGGCATCGACGTCGCCGTCGCCGACCTGTCGATCAACGGTGACGTGGTCGAACTCGTGCCGGTGCAGTGCGCCGAGCACCCCTTCCCCAAGGACCTGCTGGAGAAACCGCGGGACCTCGCCGAAGTGTGCGCCTTCGACACGTCGCTGGGGCAGGCTTTCGGCGAAGTCGCCGCCGGATACCTGCCGGCGGACCTGATCTCCTCACTCGGGCAGACCGTGCACCACGAGGTCCAGGACGGCGACTGCCTCGGCACCCTGCAACTCGGCCAGCCCGCCTGGATCGCCGAACGGACCGGCCTCCCGGTCGTCGCCGACCTCAGGGTCCGCGACGTGGCCGCGGGAGGCCAGGGAGCGCCGCTGGCCTCCACCCTCGACGCGCTGTGGCTCGCCGGCATGGCCGAGGACGCGCCCGCGATCGCGCTGAACATCGGCGGCATCGCCAACATCACCGTCGTCAGACCCGGCAGCCAGCCGATCGCCTACGACACGGGCCCCGGCAACGCGCTGATGGACGCCGTGATGGAAGTCCTGTCCAACGGCGAACGGCGCCAGGACACCAACGGCGAGTTCGCCGGCAGAGGCACCGTCAGGGAAGACGTGCTCAAGAAGCTCCTCGCCGACCCGTACTACGCGAAGCCGTGGCCCAAGTCGACGGGCAAGGAGCACTTCAACGCCGAGTACCTCCAGGGCTTTCCCACGGTCCAGGCCGAGGACATGCTCCGCACGCTCGCCGAACTCACCGCGCGCACCATCGCGGACGCCTGCCGCGCGCACGACGCGAGCGTGGTCGTCGCGTCCGGCGGCGGCATGCGCAACCCGGTGCTCGTCGAGGCGCTGACCCAGGCGCTCGACCCCGTCCCGTTGAAGATCAGCGATTCACTGGGCCTGCCGCGCGACGGCAAGGAGGCCTACCTCGCCGCGCTGCTCGGATTCCTGACGTGGCACGGGATCGCGGGCAACACGCCGTCCGCGACCGGTGCGTCCGGACCGCGGCTGCTCGGCAGCATCACGCCCGGCAACGGGCCGCTCAGGATGCCGGAGCCCGTCACCACCGCCGTGACCAAGCTGAATGTGGGGGACCTGAAGTGCGCGGACTAGACCTCGCGATCATCGCCCTGTTCCTCGTCGGGATGCCGTTGCTCGGCATGTGGATCGGCGGCAGGCAGAAGTCGTCCACCGACTACTTCGTCAGCGAGAAGCGCATCTCGTGGTGGGTCGTCTGCCTGTCGGTCGTGTCCGCGGAGACCTCGACGCTCACGGTGCTGAGCGTGCCGGTGATCGCGTACATGGCGACGCCCGCGCAGGGCGGCATGACGTACCTGACGCTCGCGCTCGGCTACATCGTCGGCCGGATCATCGTCAGCTTCGTGCTGCTACCGCGCTACATCGCCGGTGACCTCGTCACGGCGTATGCGTTCCTGGGCAAGCGATACGGCAACGGCATGCGCGCCACGGCGTCCGTGACGTTCCTCTTCACCCGACTGCTCGCGGACGGCATCCGGCTCTTCGCGACGGCGATCCCGATCAAGCTCGTGCTCGCGCAGTACGGCATCGACGCGAGCTACTGGGCGATCATCCTGGCGCTCGGCATCGCGATGGTGTTCTACAGCTTCTTCGGCGGCGTGCGCGCGGTCGTGTGGGTCGATGCCATCCAGATGCTCTGGTACGTGCTCGGCGGCGTCGTGGTGATCTGGTGGCTGTCGGGTCAGCTGCCGGACGGCTGGTTCTCGAAGGCCGTCGACGTCAACAAGTTCCAGATCTTCGACTTCACCTCGTCACCGCTCACGGGCGCGTACCCGTTCATCGCGGCGTTCTTCGGCGGCGCGCTGCTGTCGATGGCCTCGCACGGCGCGGACCAGTTGATCGTGCAGCGGCTCATGTCCACGAAGGACGTGAAGTCCGCGCAGAAGGCGTTGATCGCCTCCGGTTTCGTGGTGTTCCTGCAGTTCGCGTTCTTCTTGTTCATCGGCGTGATGCTGTGGGCGTTCTACAACGGCGTGGACCCGGTGAAGAACCTGAAGCTCGGCAACAAGGACGAGCTCTTCGGCTACTTCATCGTCAACTCGCTGCCGTCTGGCCTGTCCGGCTTCGTGATCGCCGGCATCCTCGCGGCCGCGCTGTCGTCGTCGCTGGGCGCCCTGGCCTCCAGCACGGTCACCGACGTCTACGAACGCATCCGCAAGACCCCGATGACCGACGACGAGCGCCTGCGCCACGGACGGATCTGGACCCTCGTGTGGGCGGGTCTGCTGATCGTCTGCGCGGGCCTGTTCGCCTCCTCGAACAAGACCACGGCGGATCCGATCGTGGTGCAGGCGCTCGGCATCGCCGGCTACACCTACGGCGCGCTGCTCGGGGCCTTCCTCCTCGGCCTCATCTTCAAGCGCGTCACGCAGGTGGACGCGATCATCGCGTTCGTGTCGACGGTGCTGGTCGTCGGTTTCGTGATTCTCGGCGTCAAGTTCGCCGGCAGCACGCCGACGATCGACTTCGGCAAGGCCACCGCTGACCTGAAGTCCTTGACCGGCTGGTGGAACACGCCCCTGGGGGTGGCGGTCACCTTGCTCGTGGGTGGGTTGTTGTCACTGAGGCATTCACGCGGTGTGGCGGTACGCGACGAGCTCGATGTGAAGGCGGAATCCTAGTCGGGCGAACATGTTCTGCGACGACTCGTTGCCCGCGTGGATCGACGCGGCGGCCTGCGGCCTGGCACCGTGGTCCGCCGCGAGTTTCCACAGCAGTTCGGTGATGAGCGCTGCGCCCACGCCCTGACCGCGAACATCGGGTTCGACGGCCACGAAATCGACGTAGTACTCCTCGGGCTGGGCCTTGCCCGCGGCGTACCCGAGCACGCGCCGGCCGTCCATGGCGACGACGATCGTGCGCTTCTGCGGATCGGATTCGACGAGTTGCTTCCCGGACAGGTAGGTCCGCGGGAAACATCGCTCGTGCAGGACCGCGACGGCCTCGTGCACGAACCGATCGGTCGGGAGGACGCGCATCTCGCGGTCGCTGGGACATTTGGCGTCCCTGAGCAGCAACGTGCGCAGGTCCCCGTTGTCGAGTATGTGGATGGCACTCGCCTTGCCCGCGCTGAAGGCGTGCCTCTCGGCGAACGCCGCCAGACGCTTGTGGGCTGTGTGCCCGTAGAGCTCGAGATCGGAGATGCCGGTGAGGAGCTCGGTGGCGCGCCGGAACATCGCGTCGGCGGTCTGGTCCCAGATGCGGCTGCCCGCGGGGTGGTTGACCGGTACGTCGACGAACGGTCCGTGCAGCCACGCACGGCCGAGCTCGGCGTCGATCTCCACGCTGAGCATGCCGGTGATGTTGTCGTCGGCGTCGACGGCCACCACCGTGCAGTCCGCCCAGCTGGGCTCGAACTCGCCGAGCTCCGCGCGGAGCTCTTCGACTGTCTCACCGAGGTACCCGATGTGATGCGCGTTGTCGGCCTGGAGCCGGACCAGCAGCGCCATCGTGGCGCCGAGGTCGCCAGGTTCGGCGAAACGGATGTCGTACATAGAAGGAATGGTTGCTCGCACGGCCGTTCGAAGCGAGGGAGTTTTCCGCGGTCTCAGGTCACGATCGTGCGGCTCTGTAAAATGGCGTGGATGTCGTCCGTCCGAGACCTCGAAGAGCTGGCAGCCAGGAACGCGTTGGCGCAGGCCAAGGCCCATGCGGGTGACTTCAGGGGAGCCGCCACCGAGTTCAGGTCGCTCGTGAGGGACCACGTGGCCGCGGTGGGCGCGGACGATCCCCGGACTCTCGCCGTTCGCCTGAACCTGGCGCAGGTGCTCGGCACGGCGAGGCAGTACGGCAAGGCCATCGAGGTCTGCGCGCCGCTGCTGCGCGACCAGACCCGCGTCCTCGGTCCCGAGCACGACGACGTAATGGAGACCACTCAGCTGCTGGCGAACCTTCGCTACCAGGCCGGTGACGCCGAGGGCGCGGTCGAGGATCTGGAGCGGTTGCTGGCGGCTCTGTCCCGCGTGCTCATGCCCACCCACGACCGGATCGCCAGGGTGAAGCGCGAGATCGCGTACTTGAAGCGCCCTACATGACGTAGGAGACAACACTCACACCGGGGCACTGCGCGGCGCTGGTATGCCGTAGCACGAACACCGACGTCCCGGGCACAACACCCAGATTCGGGCTTGCAGGGCAGGTGAGGGTGGGGGACTCTTCTACGGTGAGTGAGGAAACGATCCAACTCGATCTCAACGAATCCGGGGTGGCCGTCGACCTGCCCTTGCCGGCGAACATCCGGGACGGTGTCCAGGGAGTTCCGTATCGGCCGGTCGAATTCCGAGACGATGATCTTCCGTCAGCTCTGGAACGCGCTGCCGCCTGGTTGCGGCAGACCCAGGACTGGCTGGGCGAACCCGTGGACGTGATCGCAGTCCATCTCGACTACGACGACACCCACGGCAACCCGTACTACGACCTCAAGCTGCTGTGCAACGACGAGGATCTGGCGGGCGTGCCAAAGATCATGCGAGAACACGAAGGGGCTCCTACCGGCCAGTAGCTTTTCCGGCTACCGTTCGGAAGATGTCGGATCGCGTATATCCCCCGGTGATCGCCGCAGCGAAGCTCATGTTCAAGGTGCTCGACGTGCGGCTCACCGTGGAGGGGGCGCACCACGTCCCGCGCACAGGTGGAGCGGTGCTGGCGTCGAACCACGTCAGCTACCTCGACTTCATCTTCGCGGGCTACGGGGCGCGTCCCTCGGGGCGCCTCACGCGGTTCATGGCGAAGCACGAGATCTTCGCCAACAAGATCGCAGGCCCGCTCATGCGCGGCATGCACCACATCCCCGTCGACCGGAGCGCGGGCCAGGCCTCCTACCAGCAGGCCCTGTCCGCGCTCCGCACCGGCGAGGTCGTCGGGATCTTCCCCGAGGCCACCATCAGCCGGTCGTTCACGGTCAAGGACATCAAGTCCGGCGCGAACCGCCTCGCGTACGAGGCCGGCGTGCCGATCGTCCCCGTCGCGCTGTGGGGAACCCAGCGGCTGTGGACCAAGGGCCGCCCCAAGGACCTGACCCAGCGCCACGTGCCGGTCACCATCCTCATCGGCGAGCCGTTCGAGCCCTCCCCCGGTGACTCCGGCGACGACGTGCTGCGCAAGCGGATGCAGGAACTGCTGGACACCGCGCAGGCCGACTACCCGACCGAGCCGGGTGCCTGGTGGGCGCCGGCGCACCTCGGCGGCACCGCTCCCACGCCGGAACAGGCGGCCAGGCTGGACTCGCGCGGCGCCTGAACCAGGTTTCTCCAACACGCCCCTGCGAGGCTGGTTCCCCGACCAACCACCTCGACCAGGGGACTCGATGAAGATCGAACGTGCGGCGGTACTGCTCGCGGTGATGGCGTTGCTCCTGGGACTGACGCCCGCGGCCCAGGCAGACGTGACCTGGGTGATGAAGTCCAGGTTCAACAACTACTGCCTGGACTACAACCCCACCGACGGCGTGCACACGCGACAGTGCAACGGCGGTGACTTCCAGCGTTGGGACCCGACCTACTACTCGGACGGCACGACCAGGTACATGAACGTCGCCACCAAGATGTGCCTGGACGCCAGCGAGTTCGGCGTGCGCGGGTGGGGGTGCAACGACCTGAACTACCAGCGCTGGACGCGCAGTTCGTTCAACGCCACGGAGTTCCAGCTGTTGCACCAGCGCAGCAACCACTGCCTCGACATGAGCGAGTTCGGCGTGCGCACCATCGGCTGCAACGGCGGAATGTGGCAGCGCTGGGTCAGGGTCAACTGACCGATCGGCCCCTGACCTGGCGATACAAGGTTTCCACAAGCATCGTCCGGCAGAGTGGCCTGTGCGCACCTGGAGCGATGAGGTCGATCTGGGGGATCTCATCCCTTCGGGCGCGTAGAGGCCGCGGCCGGAGCTGGTTAAAGCCCCCCAGGCACCGCTCCGGCCGCCCTCTCAGGCTTCCGCGTCCGCCGGTTCGGGCGAAGGTTCCGCCACCGGCTCCTCGGTCACGACGGGCTCCGCGGTCTCGACCGGCTCCGCCACCGCGACGGGTTTCGCCGCCGCACGCGCGGGCACGTCGCTGGACGTGCGCAGCCGCTGCGAGATCACCTGCGAGATGCCGTCACCGCGCATCGAGACGCCGTACAGGGCGTCCGCGATCTCCATGGTCGGCTTCTGGTGCGTGATGATCAGCAGCTGCGACTTCTCCCGCAGCTGCTCGAACAGGGTGATCAACCGGTGCAGGTTCGTGTCGTCCAGCGCGGCCTCGACCTCGTCCATCACGTAGAACGGTGAGGGGCGGGCGCGGAAGATCGCGACCAGCATCGCGACCGCGGCCAGCGACTTCTCGCCACCGGAGAGCAGTGACAGGCGCTTGACCTTCTTGCCGGGCGGGCGGGCCTCCAGCTCGATGCCGGTGGTCAGCATGTCGTCGGGCTCGGTCAGCACCAGGCGGCCTTCGCCGCCGGGGAACAGGACCTTGAAGACGATCTCGAACTCGCGCGCCACGTCCTCGTAGGCCAGCGTGAAGACCTCGAGGATCTTGTCGTCGACCTCCTTCACGACGGTGAGCAGGTCGCGGCGGGTGTCCTTGATGTCCTCCAGCTGCGTGGAGAGGAACTTGTAGCGCTCCTCCAGCGCAGCGAACTCCTCCAGCGCCAGCGGGTTCACCTTGCCCAGCAACGACATGTCGCGTTCGGCGCGCTTGGCTCGGCGGGTCTGGGTGTCGCGGTCGAACGGCATCGGCTGCGGCTCGGAGACCTGCTCGCCGCGTTCCTTGGCGGCCTGGTACTCGGCCATCTCGGCGGCCGACGCCGGCACCATGACCTCGGGGCCGTACTCGTTGATCAGGTCGTCCAGGCCGATGCCGAAGTCCTCGGCGATCTTGGTTTCCAGCTGCTCGATGCGCATGCGCTGCTCGGCGCGCAGGACCTCGTCGCGGTGCACGGCGTCGACGAGCTTCTCCAGCTCACCGGACATCTCGCGCGCCAGGTTGCGCACCTGGGTCAGCAGGAGTTCGTGCTGCGAACGACGTTCCTGGGCCTGGTCGCGCTCACGGGCGGCGCGGGACAGCGAGATCTCGATGCGTTCCAGCGCCTGCTCACCGCCGCGAGCGACGGCCTTCGCCACCACGGCGCCACGGGCGCGGTGCTGGGTCGCGCGGGCGTGGCGTTCGCGTGCCTCACGCTCGGCGCGCGCGGCACGACGAAGGCCCTCTGCTTTGCCCTGCAACGCCCGTGCGCGCTCTTCCGCGGTGCGCTGCACCAGACGTGCGTCCATCTCGCCCTGACGGGCCTGAGCGAGCTCTGCGGCCAGTTCGTCGCGCTGCTCGGTGTCCGGCTCGTCGTCGAGGGTCTGCTCCTCCTCGGCCATCAGCAACCGCTCTTCGAGTTCGCCCAGCTTCATCAGGGCTTCCTCGCGCGACCGCTCGACCTTGGCTCGCTGCTCGGAGATGCGGCTGACCTCGGCCTCCGCCGACCGCACGGCCGTGGCCATCCGGTTGAGCCGCTCGCCGGAGCGGGCCTGGCGGACCTTGGCCTCCTGCATGGCCTCCTTGACCGCGTCGAGCACCTTGCGGCGGGACTGCTGCTCGGCGCGGGCGCCCTCCAGCGCGGCCGAAGCGTGCTCCAGCGCCCGTTCGGCGGTCGCGAGCTGCTCCTGCGCCTCGTCGACGGCGGCCTGCACCTCGATGACGCTCTGGCCCTGGGCACCCGAGCCACCGACGGCCCAGTCCGTGCCGAAGAGATCGCCCTCCCGGGTCACCGCGCGGCCGTGGAACCCGGCCGCGGTGTCCAGATCTCCCACCACCGCAAGGCGATCGAGCGCACGGGCCAACGCCGGACGCAACGCCTCAGGGGCGTGCACGACGTCGATCGCCCACCGCGCGCCGTGCGGCAGGTGACCCCACTGACTGGTGTCCACAGTGGACCCGTGTGAACCGATCAGCACGCCCGCTCGGCCGGCGTCCTTCTCCTTCAACAGCTTCAGCGCCTGCAGCGCGCCGTCGCCGGACGACACCGCGACGGCGTCGGCGATCGGGCCGAGCGCGGCGGCCAGCGCCACCTCGAAACCGGGCTCGACGGTCAGCAGCGCGGCGACGGAACCCAGCAGGCCCGGCACGTCCGACGCGAGCAGCGCGCCCGCGCCGTCCTTGCGCGTCAGCCCCAGCGAGAGAGCGTCGACACGGGCCCGCCACGACGCGATGTCGCGTTCGGACGTGCGTTCGGCCTTGACCAGTTCCTCGACGCGCTGCCGTGCCGCGTCGTTGGACTGCACGGCCTGGCGGTGGCGTTCGTCGAGGCCGTGGTCGTCCTCGTCCTCGGTGCCGGTGATCTCGCGGGCCTCGGCCAGTTCCATCGACGCGTACTCGACGCGTTCGGAGGCCTCGGACAGCGTGACGGACAGACGTTCGATCTCCTCGGCGGTCGCGCTCGTCTTGCTGCGCAACGCTTCCACCTGACCGGACAGGCGGGCGAGGCCCTCGCGGCGGTCGGCGATCGCGCGGACGGCGGCGATGTGCGCCTTCTCCGCCTGCGAGACCATGCGCTCCAGCTCGGCGCGCGTCTCCACGGCCTCCGCCAGCGCGATGCGGGCCTCCGTCACGCCTTCCTGGAGCTCCAGCTCCATCTCGGCGGTCTCCTCGGCCTCGCGGTCGAGGTCGTCGGGGTCGCGGCCCCTGCTGGGCGCGTCCACGACGTCGGAGAGGTGGCGGGCTCGTTCGGCGGCGAGGCGCACGGTGCCGCGGAGGCGTTCCTCCAAAGCGGACAGCCGGTACCAGGTGTCCTGCGCGGCCTGCAGCCTCGGCGCGTCGGCCGCGACCCGCTCCTCCAGCTCGTTCTGCTGGTACTGGGCCGCCTGCAACGACTTCTCGACCTCGGCGCGGCGCACGCGGGCCTTCGCCTCGTCGTGCTCCTCCTGCGCGATGGTCTCGCGCTGCGTCACCAGGTCGTCGGCGAGCAGGCGGAGTTTGCTGTCCCGCAGCTCGGACTGGACGACCTGCGCGCGGCGGGCGATCTCGGCCTGCTTGCCGAGAGGCTTGAGCTGGCGGCGCAGTTCGGCGGTGAGGTCGGTGAGGCGCGTCAGGTTCGCCTGCATCGCCTCCAGCTTGCGCAGCGCCTTTTCCTTGCGCTTGCGGTGCTTCAGGACGCCGGCGGCCTCTTCGATGAACGCGCGCCGTTCCTCCGGTTTGGACTCGAGGATCGCGGCGAGCTGGCCCTGACCGACGATCACGTGCATCTCGCGGCCGATGCCGGAGTCCGACAGCAACTCCTGGATGTCCATCAGGCGGCACGAGTTGCCGTTGATCTCGTACTCGGTGGCGCCCTCGCGGAACATGCGGCGGGTGATCGACACCTCGGTGTACTCGATCGGCAGCATGCCGTCGGCGTTGTCGATCGTCAGCGTCACCTCGGCGCGACCGAGCGGCGCGCGGCCGGACGTGCCGGCGAAGATGACGTCCTCCATCTTGCCGCCGCGCAGGTCCTTGGCGCCCTGCGTGCCCATCACCCAGCGCAGCGCGTCGAGCACGTTGGACTTGCCGGACCCGTTGGGGCCGACCACACAGGTGATGCCGGGCTCGAAGCGCAGCGTGGTAGCCGAGGCGAAGGACTTGAAGCCCTTCAGCGTCAGGCTCTTGAGATGCACGCCGGGCAGACTACCCAAACGCTTGCGGGTGATGCGGGACGCGGGCCTTGACCTGCGTTTCTATGGACGGAGAGTAACCAACAACCCGCTCTCGTCCGAGACCTCCAAACGTTCGATCTGGTCGACCCGGAACGACGTCGAACCGGGAATCCGCTCGTCAGCCCCGTGATCGGACCCCCACCAGCCGCCGATCTCCCGCTGGCCCTGCCGGTCGAACACGATGACCTTGCAGCGCGCGCCGGGCCTGACCTCGCCGAGCTTGAACCACATCTCGGTGCCCCAGGTCTTCGAGACCATCGACACCTCGCCGTTCACGCCGCTGGCGGCGTCCTTGGCGGCCCAGGTCGGCGTGGGCGGCTGACTCGACGAAGGCGGCGCGGCTTCCTGCGACGACGTCTGCCGAAGGAAGAAACTGCCACCGACCAGTGCCAGGAGGACGAGGGCCGCCGCGCACGCGATCAGCACGCGGCGCTGGTTGTGGTTCGGCTTGGGCGGGCAGGCGGGGATCTCGTCGAGGTTCTCGACGTCCTCCAGGGTCAGGCGGCCGAGCAGGCCCGGCAGCGGGGCCAGCCGCAGCATCTCGGCCTGGCAGCAGTCGCAGGTGCCGAGATGACGTTCGAACGCGGCTCGTTCCTTGAGGTCGAGCGAGCCGAAGAGATAGGCGCCGACATCGACGGTGTGCTGGCAGCTCACGCCTCGGTCACCCCTCTTTCCTCCAGCGCGTCGCGCAGCGCCCGCAGCGCGTAGAAGCAGCGCGACTTGACCGTGCCCGGCGGGATGCCGAGCGTCTTGGCGGCCTCCGCGACGGTGCGGCGGCGGTAGTAGAGCTCGATGACGACCGTCCGGTGCTCAGGCGTGAGCGCCCGCAGCGCCGACGCGATCTGCCACGTCTGCAGCACGTGCTCGACCTGGTCGCTGACCGGTGGCAGGTCCACCGGTTCGAGCGGCACCTCGGTCGCGCGTGCGTTGCGGCGGCGGTAGCCGGAGATCACCAGGTTCTTCGCGACCGTGTAGAGCCACGGCGCCGCGTCGTCCGGTTTCAACTCCTCGTGGTGCCGCCACGCGCGGAGCAGGGTCTCCTGCACGACGTCCTCTGCCTGCTGGTAATCGCCGTCGACCAGCCGCAGCACGTAGTGCAGCAGCGGGCCCCTCCAGCGGTCGTACAGCTGGATGAGGACGTCTTCCGAGGAGTCCACGATCTCCTACTACGCCATCTCGTCCGGAAAGGTTCAGCGCTCGATGAACCCGGTCAGGTCACCCCTGGCGTCGGACCACTGCTCACCGACAGATTCGACGTGTCCGGGGGTTTCACCCGAACGGAGAGCATTCAGCAGTTGTTCACAGTTCTCCCGTGACCCCTCGGCAACGACCTCGACCCGGCCGTCCGGCCTGTTCGAAGCACTCCCGACCAGGCCGAGTTCTAGCGCCCTGGCTCGCGTCCACCAGCGAAAACCAACACCCTGAACCCGTCCTCGCACCCACGCGTTTAGTCGCACGTCCACCTCCGAATGGTTGCGTAGTCACGCCAGGTGACCGAAGACGCACTCTGGGGTTGTCACCCATTAGTGGTACGGTCCCGGCTCGTGAGTGCCCGCAGCCTCTTACTCGGCCTGCTGATCGGTGCAACCGGAATCGGCGGCCTCGCCCTCTCCGGTACCTCTCCTCTCGGCATCGGTTTCACCAATGCCGCACAGCAGGAGACCACCGACGCGGCGAACCAGTTCGGAACGGGCAACGCCGCCGCACCCAACGGCAACAGACCGCAGTCCGACGGCGGCAACGCCGACGTTCCAGCACCCCAGACGTCCTCCTCGGTGCCCGCCACCTCGACGACGTCCGAGACGCCTTCCTCCACACCTTCGACGCCGGCGTCCCCGTCCACCACGACGCCACCCCCCGAGGCGCCGAAGCCGCCGGCCCAGACGCAGCCGCCCACCGGTCAGACGCCGGAGCAGGCCGTGCTCGCGCTCACGAACGACGCCCGTGCCGCAGCAGGATGCAAGGCCCTCGTGATCGACGACCGCATCACGACCGCCGCGCAGGCCCACAGCACGGACATGGCGACCAAGAAGTACTTCTCGCACACGTCGCAGGACGGCAGGACGTTCGACGTGCGGATGAAGGAAGCCGGTTACCCGAAGCCGGGCGGCGAGAACATCGCGATGGGCTACCCGACCGCCGCGGCGGTCGTGGACGGCTGGATGAAGTCCACCGGCCACCGCGAGAACATCGAGAACTGCAGCTTCACCACGATGGGCGTGGGACTGGACACCCGCGGCAACTACTGGACCCAGAACTTCGGCCGCTGACCGTTCAAACAGGGGAAACTTCGTGTACGAGAGCCCGGAACCGGACTCGCGCTCGCGCTTCTTCCGAGGTGCACCGCAGGTCGTCCTAGCCGCCTCAGGCGTCGTGCTGGCGACCGTCTTCGCCGCTGTCGCCTCCTTCGCGGCAGGCTCGGACTCCGCATCCGAGTCACCGGCGACCCAGCCGCCCCGCAAGGAGGCCGTGCGCGACGCCCTGAGCATCGTGCCGACCTCCGCACCGACCTCGAGCGTCGAGCAGACGTCGTCGGCCGCGGAGACCACCACCGCCACCTCGGCGACCACGACAACGAAGAAGCAGACGCGCGTCACGACCATCACGCGTCCCGACGGCACCACGACGACGGTCACGACCGACGACCCGCCGCCGGTGATCACCTCGTCGTCCACGACGACCACCACGTCGAAGACCACGACCACGACCACGTCGTCGACCACCACCACGACGGACCCGACGACAACGACGACGGCGCCCTAGGGTTACGCCCGTCACCGCCAAGTGACGCAGAGCTACACGAAGGTGTGGCTCTGCTGAGGCGATGGTTCGTTTCCGCCGATAACTCGAACGCAAGTCCATCCGACCGGGTTTCCCCCGAGGAGCGAGTGGTGTTCGAGGAAGATCATCCGCAGTCACCGGCCGAGCAGGCCCAGCCGAAGAAGCGCGTGGGCACGGCAGTGATGCTGGCGGCGGGCGGTGTGGTCGTGGCGACCCTGTTCGCCACCGTGGCCTCCATGCTGGCCGCCTCCGGCCGCGAAGCGAGCCCGGAACGCACCGCGGCCGACGTCGTGCAGACCATCACCAGCGTCGCGCCCGACGGCAGCACCAGCACCGTCGTGGTCACGGTGTCCTCCGGCGCCCCGAAGCCGGCGTCCGCACCGGACCGCAAGCAGGCCGCCCGCCCGCAGGACCAGCCGAAACCGGGCACGCCGGACCAGCCGCAGCTGACCACCGACCCGGCCAAGCCCACGAAACCGACGCAGAGCACCCCGCCGCCGTCTCAGACCGAGCCGCCGTCGTCGACCCCTTCGTCCTCGGCGTCGCCGACCACCGAGCCGCCCGCGTCCTCGACGTCGAGCACGCCGCCGCCGGACCCGAAGCCCTAGTCCGGCACGGCCCTGAGCGTGGCGGCGGCGGTCCGCCTGATCCGCTTGGTCCGGCCGCCGTCGGCGAGGGCGATCAGCAGCTCGCGCGAGAGGATCTCCGCCAGCCGGAGTTGCAGCCAGTCCGACCACGCCGGCAGGTCGGCCTCCACTGGCCGTGTTCGGACGTGAGGTCGGTGACGCAGCCGGTCTCCCGCGTCAACGCGGCGAGGGCGCGCCCGAACGGCTCCGATTCGTCCGTCACAGCTCGAACCGGTACCCCATGCCGGGCTCGGTCAGCAGGTGCCGCGGCCGCGCGGGCTCCGGCTCCAGCTTCCGCCGCAACTGCGCCAGGTACACCCGCAGGTAGTGCGTCTCCTTCTCGTACGCGGGGCCCCACACGTCCCGCAGCAGCTGTTTCTGCGCGACGAGCTTTCCCGCGTTGCGGGCGAGCACCTCCAGCAGGCCCCACTCGGTGGGCGTGAGGTGGATCTCGGTGCCGTCCTTGAGCACGCGCTTCGCCGCCAGGTCGACGGTGAACGAGGCGGTCTTCACGATCGGCTCGTCCTCGGGGCCGGCAGCGGCCGAGCGGCGGACGGCGGCGCGCAGGCGGGCGAGAAGTTCATCCATGCCGAATGGTTTTGTCACGTAGTCGTCTGCGCCGGCGTCGAGGGCTTCCACCTTGTCGGCCGAGTCGGTGCGGGCGGACAGGACGATGATCGGCAGGCTGGTCCAGCCGCGCAGGCCCGCGATGACGTCGGTGCCGTCCATGTCGGGCAGGCCGAGGTCGAGGACCACGACGTCCGGTTTGCCGTCGGCCGCCAGGCGGAGGGCCGTGGCGCCGTCGGGGGCCGTGAGCACCTCGTAGCCGCGGGCCGAGAGGTTGATCCGCAGGGCGCGCACGATCTGCGGCTCGTCGTCGACCACCAGTACTTTTGTCACGCGACCCTCTCATCTGCGGGGAGTGAGATCACCACGGTGAGGCCGCCACCGGGTGTGTCCTCCATGGTGATCGTGCCTCCCATCGCCTCCGTGAAGCCCTTCGCCACGCTCAGACCGAGACCAACGCCACCTGGCGTGCGGTCGCCCAGGCGTTGGAAGGGGGCGAAGACCTGGTCCGCCGTGCCGCTGGGCAGGCCGCGCCCGTGGTCCACGACGCGTAGCTCCACCTCGGAGCCGTGTGCGGACGCGCGCAACGCCACGGCGCCGGCGTAGCGCAACGCGTTGCCGACGACGTTCGCGATCACTCGTTCGAGCAGGCCCACGTCGGCGCGCACGGGCGGGAGGGACTCCGGGACGTCGACCTCGATGTCGCCGGGCTGGCCGACCAGGGCCCGCGCGACGGCCTCGTAGTAGTCGACGGCGCGGAACTGCGGTTCCACGGCACCCGTGGCCAGGCGGGAGGAGTCGAGGAGGTTGTCCACCAGGCCGGTGAGCCGGTCCGCCGATTCCTCGACCGCCTCGAGCAGTTCGGCCGTGTCGGAGTCCGAGAGTCGGAGCTCCGGGTCGCGCAACGAGCCCACGGACGCCTTGATCGACGTCAGCGGCGTGCGGAGGTCGTGGCCGACGGCGGACAGCAAGGCGGTGCGCAACTCGGTTCGGGAGGCCTGGCGCTGGGCTTCGAGGGTCTGCTCGGCCATGCGTTGCTGCCTCAGCGCGAGCAGCGCCTGACCCGCGGCCGCTTCGAGAACTCGGCGGTCGGACGCGGGCAACGAACGGCCGCGCAGCGCCAGGTGCACTTCCGGCGTCACGGCGATGTCGACGTCCGCGTCGTCGGGCTCGTCGCACGGGCTGACGCCGACGCACGCGACGCGTTCCCAGGACCCGTCGACTCGTTCCAACAGCGCGACGGACGTCAGTCCGAAGTTCTCCTTCACCTTCTCCAACAGCCGCGCGAGCGGATACGGGTTCGTCAGGACGGTGCGCGCGTACGACGCGAGGAGCGTGGCCTCGGTGCGAGCGCGCGCTGCCTGCGTCGCACGGCGAGCGGCGTGGTCCACCACCAACGCCGTGGAGACGCCCACGATGATCATCGCGAAGAAGGTCAGGACGTTCTGCTGAGCGTCGATGGTGAACGTGTAGAAGGGCTCGGTGAAGAAGAAGTTCAGCAGCAACGCGTTGATCAGCGCGGCGGCGATCGCGGGGCCGAGCCCGCCGACGATCGCGACCACCAGCGTGACCAGCAGGTAGCCGATGACGTTGGTGGAGAAGTTCAGGCCGCTGCGCAGCGACGCGCCGGCCGCGGTGACCAGCGCGGGACCGGCGACCGCGAGGAACCAGCCCCACGCGAGCCGGCTCGGCTTCAACGGGCTGCCCGCGAACCGTGCTCGCCAGCCGCTGGTCGTCGCCGGGTGCGTGACCATGTGGACGTCGATCGCGCCGGACTCCTGCACGACCGTCGAGCCGATGCCTGCCGAGAACACGCGCGCGAACCGCGAACGGCGCGAGGTGCCGACCACGAGCTGAGTGGCGTTGACGCCCCGTGAGAACTCCAGCAGCGCCGTGGGCACGTCATCGCCGACAACGGTGTGGAACGTGGCACCGACGTCCTCGGCGAGCTTGCGGTACTTCTGCAATGAGTGCGGATCGGCTCCTGCGAGGCCATCACCGCGAAGTACGTGCACGACGAGAAGATCACCACCCGCGCGCGTGGCGATGCGACGCGCGCGACGGATGAGAGTCTCGCTTTCCACGCCACCGGTGATGGCGACGACGACGCGTTCGCGCGTCTCCCACGTGTCGGTGATCTGCTGCTCGGTCCGGTAGCGCAGCAACGCGACGTCGACCTGGTCGGCGACCCACAGCAACGCGAGTTCGCGCAGCGCCGTGAGGTTTCCGACGCGGAAGTAGTTGCCGAGCGCGGCGTCGATCTTGTTCGCCGCGTAGACGTCGCCGTGCGCGAGCCGGCGGCGCAGCGCTTCCGGCGTGAGGTCGACGAGCTGCATCTGGTCGGCTTTGCGCACGACCTCGTCGGGCACAGTTTCCTTCTGCGGCACGCCGGTTATGCGCTGAACGACGTCGTTGAGCGATTCCAGGTGCTGAATGTTGACTGTCGACAGGACATCAATCCCGGCTTCGAGGAGTTCCTCGACGTCTTGCCACCTCTTTGCATTACGCGATCCGGGCGCGTTCGTGTGGGCCAGTTCGTCGACGACGGCGAGCTGCGGCGCACGGGCCAGCACGGCGTCGACGTCCATCTCGGTGAGTTCGACGCCGCGGTGCACCGAGTGCCTGCGCGCGACGATTTCCAGGCCTTCGACCAGTTCGGCGGTCTTCGCACGACCGTGGGTCTCCACAAATCCGATGACCACATCTGTGCCGCGTTCCCGCCTGCGGTGCGCCTCAGCGAGCATGGCGAACGTCTTGCCGACGCCGGGAGCGGCGCCGAGGTGGATGCGAAGCTCGCCACGTCGGGGTTTCGGACTCACCGGCCCAGTCTGCTCCTGGCCGGACATGGACCGTTCGGTGGTATGCGCTGCGCCACACGGCTAAACGAGTGCGCCTTCCCACAGTTCTGTCAGAAGATCTGTCTCGTTGAATCATGCTTCAGCACGGCGCCCGTTCGAGTGAGCTTCGCTGCGCTTTTTACGCCGTTTACCAGCACATTTAAGTGTGACGGACGCGCGCCGTGACACCCCGCGTCACCACAACGGCCGAATGGGTTATCGGCAGTTGGCGGATAGCGCGCGGAGCGTGAATGAGGGAAAGTGCCAGGGTTCGTGTCCGAATTCGGACAATCACATGCGCGCGGAGAAACGATGCCCACCACCGTCACCAACCACGAGGCACTTCAACTCGTGGTGGCCGTGCACCGGCTGGTGCGAAGTCTTCGGCAGGCCGCTCCGGCCCGCCGTTTGCAACCCACCCAGTTATTGGTGCTGTCAGAACTGAGCGCCCACGGCCCGATGCGGATCGGCGAGATCGCGGTGCGCGCCTTGTGTTCGCAGCCGACCGCCACAACCGTCGTGACCAGCCTGGAGTCCACCGGCCTCGTCCGTCGCGAGCCAGATGCCGCCGACGGCAGAGCAACGATAGTCGTGCTCACGGAAGTCGGTCGCGAGACGATCCTGTCGCTCGCTCACGGCGAAGCCGAACTATTGAGTGAAAGAATGTCCGAACTTTCGCCAGAAGACAGAGAACACCTGCGCTCGGCCATGCCGGTTTTGCGGGGCCTGGCCGAACCACAGCAGAACAAGTAGGAGCGGGACCCCCCGACGGGCCCCGCTCCTACGTTTACTTGCTGGGTGACACGGAAGTAGGTGGCACCGAGCTCGAAGTCGCGCTTCCAGAACTCGACGGCGTCTCACTGGACGTTGATGACGGAGCGGACACGCTCGGTGCCACCGTGTAACAAACGCCGTTTTCGTAGTCGATCTTCGGCCGCGGATAGCGGTTAGCCGGAATGACCGGCTCAGGACCGTTACCCGGGTCATTGCAGCTGTTGTAGCTTCGCGGCGCGTTGATGGGCTGGCCGTCCTGGTCGTACAGCAGCACGTTCGTGAGCAGCTTGCCGTTCTCGTCGTACGCGTAGATGTTCTGGTACGTCTCGACCATCGGCTGCGGGTAGGACGAGCGCGACGACGAGCCGTAGGCCAGCTGATTCGCTGTCACGTCGATCACCTGGAAGAGCAGTCCCACCGCCAGCGCCGACGCGGGCAGGCTGAACCACAGCCACCGACGGTCGATCTTGGCGCGCGGCCCGGCGAACACCGACACCACCGCGATCGCGGCGAGCGCCAGGAACCCGAGGATGTCGCGACCGGCGAGCAGCACCGCCCCGAGCCCGAGCAGACCGGCCCGGATCAGCCACCACGCGGGCTGCAACGACTTCAGGTAGGTCAACGCCCGTTCCGCCGGCGTGCCCTGCTCCGGCGTCAGCCACTTCTTCAGCCGGTGGGTCTCCGGCAGGTTCATGATCTCCTGCTGGACCGGCCCGCGGTCGTACACCAGAGCCAGGCTGAGCACCAGGATCACCGCGGGCAGCAGCAGGATCGCCGGCTCCCGCAACGCCGCCGCCCCCGCGAGCAGCGTGACACCGGTGGCGGCGACGAGCCCCCACGCGGCGGCCCGAGGCCTGGTCAGCCAGCCGCCCTTCGTGGTGACCGGCAACCGCTCGGTCTTCGGCGGATACCCGGCCGCCTGCCGCAGTTCCCGCGCGTACTGGTCGGGCGACCCGAGCCGCTGCTCCAGCGTCTCGTCCTCGCCGAGCTCGGTGGACAGCTCGGCGACGTGCGCCTCGACGTCCTCCATGATCTCGGCGACCTCGTTGGGCGGCAGGTCGTCGAGGGCGGCACGCATCCCGGCCAGGTAGTGCTCGACACCGAGCGCTTGGGTGTTCATGCTGCGACCTCCTCGAGCAGGCCGTCCAGCGTGCTGGCGAACGACCTCCACGTCTCCCTCGACTCAGCCAGGCGCGCCCGCCCGGTCTCGTTGATGCTGTAGTACTTGCGGTGCGGGCCTTCTTCGCTCGGCACCACGTACGAGGTCAGCATCCCCGCGTTGTAGAGCCGCCGCAGCGTGCCGTACACCGACGCGTCACCCACTTCGTTCAGTCCCCCGGCGCGCAGTCTGCGCACCACGTCGTACCCGTACCCGTCGTCCTTGCGCAGAACCGCAAGCACGGCCAGGTCCAGCACCCCTTTGAGCAGTTGACTGGTGTCCATGGTCCCCTCCGACCGCTGTTGCGCTGTGAACGGTACTACGCAGTGCGCAGTACTGTCTAACGCGCGTTACGGCTTCGAGATTTGAGACGCGAACAAGGGTGTGACTACAGGACGCTCAGGCGCGTGCGCGGGTTGTCAGCACGTCGCGGAGCAGGGGAAAGAAAGCCTCAAGCCCTGGGGCGAGGCTGGCACCGCGGGCACGAGTACGAGGAGCGGTTCATGAACGGCTCTCGGATCATCGCCGCACCGCACCGCTTGCAGGGCCGGTTCTCCTGCCCGTAAGCGTTCAGGGAGCGGTCGAAGTACCCGGACTGCCCGTTGATGTTGACGTACAGGGCGTCGAACGAGGTCCCGCCCTGGCCGAGCGCCTCACGCATCACGTCGGTGGCGTGGTCCAGCAGTTCGGCGGCCTTGACCTTGGCCAGCTTGTCCGTCATCCGGGTGCCGTGGAGCTTCGCGCGCCAGAGGGCCTCGTCGGCGTAGATGTTGCCGATACCGGACACGAGGGTCTGGTCCAGCAAAGCGCGCTTGACCTCCGTGTGACGCAGGCGCAACGCGCGCACGGCAGCATCAGGGGAGAACAAGGGGTCCATGGGGTCGCGAGCGATGTGCGCGACGGAGTCGGGGACCAGGGTGCCGTCGACCTCGACCAGCTCGGCCAGAGCGAGGCCGCCGAAGGTGCGTTGGTCAACGAAACGGAGCTCGGGTCCGCCGTCGTCGAACGTGAAACGGACGCGCAGATGCTTCTCGTCGGGGGCCGACGAGGGTTGAACGAGCATTTGGCCGCTCATGCCCAGGTGCGCGAGCATGGCGGCCTTGTCGGCCAGTTCGACCCAGAGGTACTTGCCGCGGCGCTTGGCTGCCACCATCGGTTGCGAGACCAAGCGCGCGCAGAAGTCCAAGGAACCCAGGTCATGCCGGCGAATGGCACGTGGGTGCAACACCTCTACCGAGGAGATGACCCGGCCGGCGACGTGGGCTTCGAGGCCGAGGCGTACTACCTCGACCTCTGGGAGTTCGGGCACGTCAGGCTTCGGACTTGCCCTCGTCGACGGGCTGCGCCTCGATCACGGCAGCCTGCGGCTTGGTGGGCTTGAGCACCCACACACCCGCGCGGCTCGTGTCCCTGACCAGCACAAGGCCCTGGATTCCTCCACTGCGGGAGGTGTTCACCGGCCCGCGGTTGGTGCGCGTACGGCGGTTCGTGCGGTTCCTGGTCGCATACATTTGCGGTCTCAGTCTTCCTCGGTTGGGGAGATCCCTGGCGTCACCGAGGCGCCATTCTGTCCGTTCTTGGCCACGGCCGACTCCTGCTCGGCCTTGACCCGTTCCGACAGAACATGATAAGCCGCTTCGGCGGCTTTCTGCTCGGCTTCCTTCTTGGTGCGCCCATCACCCTTGCCGTAGGGCTGGCCACCGACGAGCACCGTGGCGGTGAACTCCTTGCGGTGGTCCGGCCCCTGGTCGTCCACGCGATACTCCGGGACGCCGAGACTGGCTTGAGCGGTGAGCTCCTGCAGGCTTGTCTTCCAGTCCAGTCCAGCACCCAAAAGCGGAGCTTTGGCCAAGAGCGGATCGAACAGCCGGTGAACGAACGTTCGTGCGGTATCGATACCGAACTGCAGGTACACCGCACCGATGACGGCCTCGAGACCGTCAGCGAGAATGCTCGCCTTGTCCCTGCCGCCGGTCAGTTCTTCGCCACGACCGAGCAACAGGTGTGCACCGAGCCCGCCCTCACTCAGGTTGCGCGCGACGCCGGCCAGTGCGTGCATGTTGACCACGCTGGCACGGAGCTTCGCGAGCTGACCTTCTGGAAGGTCGGGATGAGTGCGGTAGAGGTGGTCGGTGACGACCAGCCCCAGTACCACGTCTCCCAGGAACTCGAGACGCTCGTTCGGCGGCAAGCCGCCGTTCTCGTACGCGTAAGACCTGTGGGTGAGCGACAGCACGAGCAGCTCGGCGTCCAGGTGGACGCCGAGCGCTTCGAGCAGGTCCGCGCGGTCCGCTTGCGGTGCGCGCGGCGGCTTTCCCCCCACTACGTCGCCGAGGAGATCAGGCCGGCTGAGCGACCTGGCGGCCAGCGTACTGACCACAGGCCGGGCAGGCGACGTGCTGCGGCTTCGGCTGGCGGCAAGCCTTGTTGGAGCACGCCACCAGGTGCACGGCAGACGTCTTCCACTGGGAACGGCGCGCACGGGTGTTCGAACGCGACATTTTCCGCTTCGGGACGGCCACGACTACTTCTCCTCCGAGTTGTCATCGCTGAACCGCTCTTGCAACGCGGCCCAACGAGGGTCAATCGTCTCATGCCCGTGGTCGGGCCCGAGCTCCGCCCACCTGCCACCACACTCGGAGCAAAGCCCCTTGCAGTCCGGCTCGCAGAGCGGTGCCTGCGGCAGCGCGAGAACGATGGCGTCCCGCACCACAGGCTCGAGGTCGATCAGATCGTTGACGATCCGGCTGACCTCGTCTTCATCAGTGGTCGCGTCGGTGGTGCTGTCCGGCCAGGCGTAGAGCTCGGTGATCCGGACTTCGACCTCATCGGTGAGCGGCTCGAGACACCTCGAGCACTCCCCTTCGACCTTCGCGAACGCTGTCCCCGACACGAGCAGGCCCTCCACGACCGATTCGATCAGGAGGTCGAGCTCCACTTCCCCGTCCTCGGGCACCGCGATCACCCCGAGCAGCCCCACACCTGCGCCGGGAACCGACCTCACGAAGGGTCGGCTGAGGCCGGCGCGACGGCCGATGTCCCTGGTGTCGATGACCCAGGGACCGGATGCTGTGGGACGCGTGGACGCGTGACGATGCTCAGTCATGATTTCGGGTTTTGCCGGCGGGGACCTACCACGTCCAGCCGTTCCAGGGTACGGGACGACGCCCCCGTGCGTGAAATCGGCAGGTGATCGCACCTGTCCGACGTAGCACGAATCACACGTTCAGGTGCGTTCCGAGCCGCTGGTTCGTCAGGAACCGTAGTCGAACGGCGCCGCGGCACCCGCGACAGCCGGCCCGCGCAGGTGCGAACGGCCCTTGCCGACCGACCTGAGCGTGTGCGCGAGGAGGTCCTCGAAGTCCGCGAGCTTGCCGTCCACGTACGCGTCGCACTCCGACCGCAGCCGGATCGACTCGCTCTGGGCGGCGTCGAGCAGTCGCGCCGACTCGGCGTGCGCCGCCCGGACGACCTCCTGCTCGTTGACGAGCCTCGCCTGCTCGGCGCGGCCGTCCTCGGTGGCGCGCTCGTAGTTCGCGCGGCCCGCCTGGATCATGCGCTCGGCCTCGGAGTGCGAGCGACCCACCAGGTCGTCGTACTCCTGGCGGCCGGCGGACACGGTCCGTTCGGCCTGGTCCTCCGCCTCGGCGATCATCCGCTCGGCGCGGGCGCGCGCGTCGGACAGCATCGCCTCCGCCTCGGCCTGTGCCTCGGCGAGCATGCGATCCGCGTCCGCGCGTGCCTTGGACACACCCGACTCGGCCTCGTGCTTGGCCTTGCCGACGACCTCGTCGCGGTGGTCCAGCACGTCCTGCGCGTCGTCGAGTTCGGCAGGGATCGCGTCACGCACGTCGTCGAGCAGTTCGAGCACGTCGCCGCGCGGCACCACGCAGCCCGAGGTCATCGGTACTCCGCGCGCTTCCTCGACGATCGTGACGAGCTCGTCGAGTGCCTCGAACACCCGGTACACGTCTCACTCCCTAACCCCTGTGACTCCCACCCACAAGTGTGCCCTGCCGATCTACCCGGGAGAGGGAGATCGGCAGGGCGTGTCAGGATTTGCCCCGATCCGGCAGGGGGAAACGTGAAGATCACAATCAGGCGGGCCACGGCCGCCGATGTCCACCCGATCGTGGCGATGCTGGCGGACGACCCGCTCGGCGCGCGGCGGGAGACGCCGGGCGATCCTGCCTATCTGAAGGCGTTCGAGGTGATCGACGCCGACCCGCACCAGTACCTGGCGGTGGCGGTGGACGGCGCCGAGGTCGTGGGCACGCTGCAGCTGACGTTCACGTCCGGCCTGTCGCGCCTGGGCATGACCCGCGCGACCGTCGAGGCCGTGCGGGTGCGTTCCGACCAACGCGGCAACGGCCTCGGCGAGCACCTGATGAGGTGGGCGATCGACGAGGCGCGCGCACGCGGTTGCGGTGTGGTTCAGCTGACGACGGACGCGTCACGTGTGGACGCGCACCGGTTCTACGAACGGCTCGGGTTCACCGCGTCGCACGTGGGGATGAAGCTCGCGCTCTAGTGCGGCGACCTCCAGCCTTCGCCTGCCGTTCCGCCGTTCATACGGTGCATCGCCCTGCTGGGCGCCGGAACAGACGGTGAAGGTTGGAGGTCGCCGCACTACCGAGTTTCGGCGAGGCGCTGCTGCAGCCGCTGCTCGATGGACGCGGGCAGTAGCGTCGAGACGTCGCCGCCGTACGTCGCGACCTCCTTGACCAGCGAGGACGCCAGGTAGGAGTACTGCGGGCTGGCCTGCATGAACAGCGTGTCGACGCCGGTGAGCTGGTGGTTCATCTGCGCCATCTGCAGCTCGTAGTCGTAGTCGCTGACCGCGCGCAGGCCCTTCACGATGGCCTTGATGTTGTTCTCGCGGCAGTAGTCGACCAACAGCCCGTGCCACGAGTCCACGCGCACGTTGTCCCATTGCGCCGTGACCTCGATGAGCATCTCCTGGCGCTCCTCGACGTCGAACAGCGTGCGCTTGTTCTTGTTGATGAGCACGGCGACGACAACCTCTTCGAAGAGGTGCGCGGCTCTCCCGATGATGTCCAGGTGACCGTTGGTTACCGGGTCGTAGGAGCCGGGGTACACGGCACGCGTCATGTGCCGGACGTTAGCACCCGATCGGACGCCTCCAGGCGTGTCCGTGGTTCTCGTCACCCATCAGAACGCACCTGTGCCCAGTACACGGCCGTGTCCCCGTAACGCTTGGCACGCAAGGCTTCCACTTCCTCGGGCCACACTGGTTCGCCACTTCGCGAAGCACGTTCCACGATCAAGATGGCGTCCCCGGCGAGCCTGGGCACGATCCCGCGAAGCACTTTGGCGAGCTCGTCGTCACCCACGGCGTACGGCGGGTCGGCGAACACGACGTCGAACTTCTCCCCTTCGGCCGTGACGTACGCCTCGGCCGTGCGATTCACGACGACCGTGTTCGCGAACCCGAGCTCTTTGGCGTTGCCCTTGAGGACGTCAGCGGCCCGCTTGTCCGACTCCACGAACGTCGCGTGCTCCGCGCCCCGGCTCAGCGCCTCGAACCCGAGCGCGCCCGATCCGGCGTAGAGGTCGAGCACCTTCGCGCCGTCGAGGTCGAACAGCGCCTCGAGGGAGCTGAACAACGCCTCCCGCACCCGCTCGGACGTGGGCCGCGTGCCCTTGGGCGGAACCTTGAGCCTGCGGCCTCCCGCGGTCCCGGCAACGATTCGTGTCACCGGCCCATCGTCCCAGGTGCGCTCCGCGCGTCAGGCGAGCGCCTGCCACCAGCCGTCGACCTCGGCCGGCTTGTCGACGTCCACCCGTTCGCCGGGCCTCGGCACCGCGAGTTTCAGCCCGCCCGCCTTGACCTCCCGCCACACGCGGTCGATCGGCTCGCCCCACGGGTGCAGCGCGAGGTTGAACGTCGCCCAGTGCACCGGGATCAGCAGCTCGCCGCCGAGGTCCTTGAACGCCTGAACGCCTTCCTCCGGCGTCATGTGGATGTCCGCCCACGCGTCGTTGTACGCGCCGACCTGCATCAGCACCACGTCGAACGGCCCGTGCTCGGCACCGATGGCCGCGTAGCCCGGGAAGTAGCCGGTGTCACCGCTGTAGAACACGGCACGCTCACCGCGCTTGATCACCCACGACGCCCACAACGTCACGTTGCGCTGCACCGAACGGCCGGAGAAGTGTTGTGCCGCAGTGCAGGTGAGCGTGAACCCGTCGACGGTGTGCGACTCGTCCCAGTCCAGTTCCACGACGCGGTCGGCGGGCACGTCCCACCGCGCGAGGTGTGCGCCGAGCCCGAGCGGCACCACGAACACCGCGGACGTCCCGGCGGTCAGCGCCTGCACGGTCTCCATGTCGAGGTGGTCGTAGTGGTCGTGCGAGATCACGACGGCACTGATGTCGGGCAAATCCGACAACTCGTGCGGAACCGGGTGCAGTCGCTTGGGACCGACGTGCGCGGACGGCGAGACGCGGTCGCTCCACACAGGATCGAGGAGCACGGCGGCGCCGTCGATCTCGATCAGCGCGGACGCGTGGCCGTACCAGGTGACGTGCAGTCCGTCGGTGACCGGCGTGGCGGGTCCCACCAGCGGCACCGCCACCGCGGGCTTGCGGTCCTGTCCACCGCGCACGAAGTCGCTGATCGAGAACGAGTCTCTGTCCGGAACGGTGCGGACTTCCTTGTCGTTGTGGAACTTCCCGTCGCGGAAACGCGGCGAGCGGGACATGTGGACCGGATCCGGCTTCCCGCCAAGCTGCCGGGGCACGTCCTTGAGCGCCCAAGCCACCCCAGCCAGGCCGAGCAGTCCGGCCAACGCCTTCTTCATGTGCGAAACCCTCTTCCCCTGACTCCCGTGTCCGGTGCAACGCAGGGAATCGTCGTGGAGTTCCGCGCACTCCGCACAGCGAAAGGGCCCGGTCTCGACGAGACCGGGCCCTTCACACGGGACGAGCTACTCCAGAACGATCAGGAGGTCGCCGCCCTCGACCTGCTGGGCACCGCGCAACGCCAGGCGCTGCACGACGCCCGCCTTCGGGGCGGTGATCGCGGCCTCCATCTTCATGGCCTCGATCGTCGCGACGGTCTGCCCGGCGTCGACGCGGTCGCCCTCCGCCACCACGGCCGTCACCACGCCGGCGAACGGGGCCGCCACGTGGTTCTGGTTCGCGCGGTCGGCCTTCTCCGCGGCCGGGATGTCGGCTGCCACCGAGCGGTCGCGGATCTGGATCGGGCGCAGCTGGCCGTTCAGGGTCGCCATGACCGTGCGGATGCCCCGCGCGTCGGCCTCGGAGATCGCCTCCAGGCCGATCAGCAGCCGGACGCCCGGCTCCAGGTCGACGGAGTACTCCTCGCCGGGACGCAGGCCGTAGAAGAAGTCCTTGGAGCGCAACACCGACGTGTCGCCGTAGGCGTCGCGGTGCGTGCGGAACTCCTTGGTGGGCGCCGGGAACAGCAGCCTGTTCAACGTCGCCCGCCGGTCATCGACGAGCCCGGCCTCGTCCTCGTCGGACAGCTCCTCGACCGGCTTCGGGGCGGGGCGGCCTTCGAGGGCCTTGCTGCGGAACGGCTCCGGCCAGCCGCCGGGCGGGTCGCCCAGCTCACCGTGCAGGAAACCGATCACCGACGCCGGGATGTCGAACTTGCCGGGGTCCGCCTCGAAGTCCTTCGGTGCGACGCCCGCGCCCACGAGGTGCAGCGCGAGGTCACCGACGACCTTGGACGACGGCGTCACCTTCACGAGGTGGCCGAGCATGCGGTCGGCGGCCGCGTACATCGACTCGATCTCCTCGAACTTCTCGCCGAGACCGAGCGCGACGGCCTGGGTGCGCAGGTTCGAGAGCTGACCACCGGGGATCTCGTGGTGGTAGACGCGGCCGGTCGGGCCGGGGATGCCGGACTCGAACGGCGCGTAGATCTTGCGCACCGACTCCCAGTACGGCTCCAGGTCGCAGACGTTCTGGAGGTTCAGCCCCGTCGAGTGCTCGGTGTGGTCGGTCAGCGCCACGATCGACGACAGCGGCGGCTGCGAGGTCGTGCCCGCCATCGACGCGGTCGCGCCGTCGATCGCGTCCACGCCGGCCTGGATCGCGGCCAGGTAGGTCGCGAGCTGGCCACCGGCCGTGTCGTGCGTGTGGAGGTGGACCGGGACGTCGAACTCCTTGCGCAGCGCGGTGATCAGGCGGGACGCGGCGGGTGCCCGCAGCAGGCCGGCCATGTCCTTGACGCACAGCACGTGCGCGCCCGCGCCGACGATCTGCTCGGCGAGCTTGAGGTAGTAGTCCAGTGTGTACAGACGTTCGTCCGGATTGGACAGATCGCTCGTGTAGCAGAGCGCGACCTCGGCGATCGCCGTCCCGGTCTCGCGCACGGCCTCGATCGCCGGGCGCATCTGCTCGACGTCGTTCAGCGCGTCGAAGATCCGGAAGATGTCGATGCCGGTGTTCGTCGCCTCCTGCACGAACGCCTTGGTGACCGCCTCGGGGTACGGCGTGTAGCCGACCGTGTTGCGGCCGCGCAGCAGCATCTGCAGGTTGATGTTCGGCACCGCTTCGCGCAACGCCGCTAGGCGCTCCCACGGGTCCTCCGCGAGGAATCGCAGCGCCACGTCGTAGGTCGCGCCGCCCCAGCACTCCAGGGACAGCAGCTCCGGCGTCATGCGCGCCACGTGCGGTGCGACGGCGAGCAGGTCCTTGGTGCGCACTCGCGTGGCGAGCAGCGACTGGTGCGCGTCGCGGAACGTCGTGTCCGTGACGCCGACGGCCTTGCTCTCCCGCATCCACCGCGCGAAGCCCTCGGGGCCGAGCTCGACCAGCTTCTGCTTGGAACCGGCGGGCGGCTCGGCGTTGAGGTCGATGACCGGCAGCTTCTCGCGCGGGTCGACCGCGGTGGGACGCGTGCCGTTCGGGTGGTTGACCGTGACGTCCGCGAGGTAGGTCAGCAGACGCGTGCCGCGGTCGGCCGAGTGACGCGCCGTCAGCAGGTGCGGGCGCTTCTCGATGAACGACGTGGTGACGCGGCCCTCGTAGAAGTCCGGGTCGTCCAGAACGGCCTGGATGAACGGGATGTTCGTGGACACACCGCGAATGCGGAACTCCGCGATCGCACGGCGCGCACGGGCGACGGCGAGTTCGAAGGTGCGACCGCGGCACGTGAGCTTCACGAGCATCGAGTCGAAGTGCGGGCTGATGGCCATGCCCGCGCCCGCCGTTCCGCCGTCGAGGCGGATGCCGGACCCACCCGGCGAGCGGTACGCGCTGATCGTGCCGGTGTCCGGGCGGAAACCGTTGGCGGGGTCCTCCGTGGTGATGCGGCACTGCAGCGCCGCGCCGCGCAGCTGGACGGTCTCCTGGGACAGGCCCAGGTCCTCCAGCGTCTCGCCGGACGCGATGCGCATCTGCGACTGCACCAGGTCGACGTCGGTCACCTCTTCGGTGACCGTGTGCTCCACCTGGATGCGCGGGTTCATCTCGATGAAGACGTAGTGGCCCTGCGGGTCGAGCAGGAACTCGACGGTGCCGGCGTTGCGGTAACCGATGTGCTTCGCGAACTTCACCGCGTCGGCGCAGATGCGGTCGCGCAGCTCGGGAGCGAGGTTCGGCGCGGGCGCGATCTCGATGACCTTCTGGTGGCGCCGCTGCACGGAGCAGTCGCGCTCGAAGAGGTGGATCACGTTGCCCTGGCCGTCGGCGAGGATCTGCACCTCGATGTGGCGTGGCTCGACCACGGCCTGTTCGAGGAACACGGTCGGGTCGCCGAACGCGGACTCGGCCTCGCGTGACGCGGCTTCGAGGGACTCGCGCAGCGCGGACGGCTCGTCGACCTTGCGCATGCCGCGGCCACCACCACCGGCGACGGCCTTCACGAAGACGGGGAAGCGCATCGTCTTCGACGCTTCGAGCAGCTCGTCGATGTCGGACGACGGCGGGCTCGACTCCAGCACCGGCAGCCCGGCCTCGCGGGCGGCGGCGATGGCGCGCGCCTTGTTGCCCGTCAGCTCCAGCACCTCGGCCACGGGGCCGACGAAGGTGAGACCTGCCTCACGGCACGCCATCGCGAGTTCCGGGTTCTCCGACAGGAAGCCGTAACCGGGGTAGATCGCGTCGGCGCCGGCCTTGCGGGCGGCCTTGATGATCTCCTCGACGGAAAGGTAGGCACGGACGGGATGTCCGGCCTCACCGATCTCGTAGGACTCGTCCGCCTTCAACCGGTGCAGTGAGTTCCGGTCCTCGTGTGGGAAGACGGCGACCGTTCCCGCGCCCAGTTCGTAGGCGGCTCGGAACGCGCGAATCGCGATCTCGCCGCGGTTGGCGACAAGAACCTTGCGGAACATCCGTGCCCTCCCGGTGTTACTCGGCAGTCATCAGTCGTGGCACGTTACCGTGCGACTCTTGCCTGTTGGGAGGACTGTCCCACGTGATGGGTGTCATCCTGATCGGTCTTGCTCACACCAATTCTCGCGTGATGAGAGCAAAGTGGATACCCACCACCCGGTCAGACTGCGGCCGGTAGTGGGTTTAACCAGATCGAGTGACGATCTTCGCGACTATCTCGGTAGGGTGAGCCATATGGCCGGGGCTGATGGAGCCGGGCAGCCTACTGCCCGCACACCGCATTTCGACGTTGTCCTTCGTGGTTACAACCAGCGACAGGTGAACGAACGAGTCACCCGCTTGGAGTTCGACCTCAAGAACTCGAACCGCTCCCGTGACGCAGCCGCCGCGCAGGTGGGGGAGCTCACCAAGCTCCTCAACTCGATGCGCGCCGATCTCGACAAGACCAAGATCCAGCTCCAGAACCTCGCCAGCAGTCCCGTGAGCGCGTCGAACGTCACCGAGCGTGTGCGCGTGATGATGAGCCTGGCCGAGGAAGAGATCGCGGACATCCGCAAGGACGCCCTCGACAAGGCCGCCGCGACGCGCGGGGAGGCCGAGCGGTGGGCCGCGGACCAGCGCGACGCCCACCAGCGCCTGCTCGCCGAGACCGAGGCGCGCCGCAAGCAGTTGGAAATGAACTACCAGCAGCGCCACGCCGAGCTGGACCAGCAGACCGCCGGCCGCAGGTCCGAGCTGGAGGCCGAGCACTCGGCGCTGCAGGCGAAGCTCGCCGCCGAGCACGAGGCGCTGGTCGCGGAGGTGCGCACGAACGGTGAGCGCGTCGCCGCCGAGTTCGAGAAGAAGTCGGCCGACCTGGACGCCCACCGCGTCGAACTGGACGCGAAGTACAAGGCGTACCACGACGAACTGGACAAGGAGTACGACGGACTCAAGGCGACGCTGACCGCCGAGCACCAGAAGGTGCTGGCGGACGCGCGGTCCGAGGCCGAGCGGATCTCCGCCGAGGCCGAGGTCAAGCGCGTCGAGACGCTGCAGAGGCTCGACGACGAGCTCAAGGCCAGGCAGGCGGAGGCCGAGAAGGCTCTCGCCGACATCGAGGCCGAGTCGCTGGCGAAGGCCGAGAAGATCGGTTCTGACGCGTCCGCTCAGGCGATCGCGCTGGTCAGCGCGGCCGAGGAGAAGGCGGCGACGACCCTGCGCGTCTCCGAGGACAAGGCCACGGCCACCGTCGCGGAGGCCTCGCAGAAGGCCGAGGCGACGGTACGCGAGGCCGACGAGAAGGCCGTCGCGCTCGTCCGCGACGCTGAAGCCAAGACGTCGGCGCTGGTGCGCCAGGCCGAGGAGAGGTCCGCCGCGGCCGTCGCCGAGGCCGACCAGCGCGCGGCCGCGGCGTCCGAGAAGGAGTCGTCGCTGCGTTCGGCGCACGACAACCTCGCCACGCAGTTCCACGCCGCGCAGGCAGCGGTGGAAGCGGCGATGTCGGTGCTCAAGCCTCTGGAGGACGGCTCGGCGGACGCGGACGAGGCAGCGGCCTCGCCGGCCTCGCCGGTCGAGCAGAAGACCGAGCAGCTGCCGAAGCCGCGGCAGCAGGGCTGAGTTCTATCCGGGGAACGGCGGCAGGCTGCTCGTGGCCCAGCTCGTGTGGCAGCTGCCGTTCGCCGCGAAGTCGCTCGCGAACCCGATGAACTCCCTGCCGTCGAGCGACGGCACGCCGGTCGGGTGGTAGTTCGGGCAGTAGTTGTCGCGTGCGCCCGGCACCGGAACCGGCGCGGGGATCTCGTACCAGCCGTCCCTGCCGCCGTTCTCGGAGACGAAGATCGTCCTGCCGTTGCCGGGATCGACCTTGCCGTTGGCCGACATCAGCATCTGTCCCATGAGCAGCACACGTCCCGTGGCGGTGCCGTTGGGCGCGAGCACGATCGACGGCGTGTGCGCGAAGTACTTGCCGTCCTTGGTCGTCGGCCGCTTGCCGAACCACTTGGGGTCGCCCCAGTTCACGCCGTCCGGTGACGTGCGGTGGTACGCCTCGCAGAAGTACTGGTCGGGCTGCGAGCAGATCTCGTACATCATGTAGTACTCGCCCGTCGGCAACCGCTTGACCTGCTGCATCCCCGGCCGCAGCCAGCCGGGCTGCACCGCGACGACCTTCTGCTTGGCCGACCAGATGACGCCGTCGTTGGACACGGTCCGCCCGATGTACTGGCTGTGCCCCTTCTCGGACTCGTCGGAGAAGTAGCAGTTGAGCCTGCCCTCGGCGTCGACCGACAGGTCCGGCTCCCACAGCCCGCCCCCTGGCCGGGCCCGCGCGCACTCCGACAGGTACCGCCACGACTCGCCCGCGTCGTCGCTGCGCCAGATCCGCGCCTTGAGCGTCTCCGCCTTGAAACCGGCCGAGCCGGCCCACAACACCGTGCCCGCGGGCATGTCGCCGACCCTTTGCGGCAACTCGTAGAGGTGCCCGCAGCACGTGGCGGTGGACCCGGCCGAGTCGGTGAACTCGGCGATCTTCTTGAACCTCTTGCCGGCGCGCCCTGCTTTGAGCACGTCCACGACGTGGTCGCCGTGCAGCGCCACCAGGATCGAGCCGCGCTGAGTGCCGTGTTCGAGGCGGATCGCGTGCGGGTAGCGGGACTCCTCGCCGGTCAGCACCACCGGGCTCGCCAGGGCCGGGCTCGGGCTGGAGAGGACGGTGAGGGCGGCGGCCAGCGCGGTGATGATCATGCGACGCACGCTGGGAACGTACCGAGGTCGCGGGGCGGTTCCGACGCCTGGCACGCGCACACCTTCAGGTGATGTGGGGTGAGAAGGGGGACGCGGCCTAGGCAGGTGGGGGTGGCGGGTCGTGCGGGCGGCGGGCTAGTCGCTGGCGGCTGGCAGGCAGAGTGGCGGGTTGGCGGCTGGCAAGCAGAGCGGCGGACCACCAGGTGGCAGGCCACGCGGGCGGCGAGCTGGGCCGGGGTCGCGAGCCAAGCCGGGGTGGCAGGACGCACGAGATCGCGGACCAAGCAGGGCGGCAGCCAGGTGAGCAGGGCTCGCACCAACGCCGCACCCTTCCCGCACGCGGCACGAACCCCAGGGCGCACACCCCTGCGACACGCCCCCTTGTGCCTAGTCCGTGGACACGCCGCTCAAACCCCGGCGCACAACCCTCGCGCCTCGCCCGCACAACTCGGCTCCGCCGCACCAACCCCGCCACACGCGGCACCAACTCCGCCGCACGAACGCCGCCCCAGGCCAGGGCGAGGCGCGCGACACGGACCCGCCTCTCGCCCTGCCCACACGCGGCGCCAGCCGCGCCGCGCGGGCCCCGCCGGCTAGGTCTTCTCCAGGAAGTCCGCGCGCTCCTCCGTCAGCAGCGTCGCCACCATCCCCGCCAGCCCGGGATGCTCGGCCAGGTCCGGGTCGGCGTCCACGACCTGCTGCGCTGCTGTGCGGGCGTCCGCGATGATGTCCTCGTCGCGCAGCAGGGACAGCATCTTCAGGCCCGAGCGGCGGCCTGACTGGGCGGCGCCCAGGATGTCGCCCTCGCGGCGCAGTTCGAGGTCCAGCTGGGCCAGTTCGAAGCCGTCCAGAGTGGACTCGACGGCGCGGAGGCGTTCCATCGTGGCCGTCATCTCCGGCATCTCGGTCACCAGCAGGCACAGGCCTGGGGCGCTGCCTCGGCCCACTCGGCCGCGGAGCTGGTGGAGCTGCGACACGCCGAAGCGGTCCGCGTCCATGATGGCCATGACGGTGGCGTTCGGGACGTTGACGCCGACTTCGATGACGGTGGTGGCCACCAGGACGTGGACCTCGTTGGCCGCGAAGGCGCGCATCACCGCGTCCTTCTCGTCCGGGGGCATGCGGCCGTGCAGGATCTCGATTCGCAGGCCTCGCAACGGGCCCTGCGCGAGCATGGTGGCCACGTCGATCACGGAGAGGGCGGGGCGCTTGTCCTCGTCGTCGGACTTCGCCGGTTCCTCGTCGCCGATGCGCGGGCAGACGAAGTACGCCTGGTGGCCCTTCGCCACCTCCTCGCGCACTCGGGCGAACGCGCGGTCGAGCCAGGCCGGCTTTTCGCGGGCCGGGACCACCGAGGTCTTGATCGGCGAGCGGCCGCCGGGGAGTTCGCGCAGCGCCGAGACTTCCAGGTCGCCGTAGACGGTCATGGCCACCGTGCGCGGGATCGGGGTCGCGGTCATCACGAGCACGTGCGGGTTCTCGCGCTCGCCGCGGGCCGAGAGGGCTGCTCGTTGTTCCACGCCGAAGCGGTGTTGCTCGTCGACCACGACGAGGCCCAGGGAGTGGAACTCCACCTTCTCCTGGATGATCGCGTGCGTGCCGACGACGATGCCCGCCTCGCCGGTCACGATGTCGAGCAACGCCTGACGGCGCTGGGCCGTGTTCATCGAACCGGTCAGCAGCGTGACGCGCGTCGCGTCCTCCGCGCCGCCGAGCTGGCCCGCCTGGGCGAGGTCGCCGAGCATCTCGGTCAACGAGCGGGCGTGTTGTGCCGCAAGGACTTCCGTGGGAGCGAGCATCGCGGACTGACGGCCCGCGTCGACGGCCTGGAGCATCGCCCGCAACGCGACCATGGTGTTGTGAGTGACCACGAAGTGGTCAGTTACGTAGAGCTGGTCAGGGTGTGCCACGGAGATGCACTGCACCGGCTTGCGGCCGACGAACTCGACCGCGCGAATCGCCCGCACGGGCTTCACGTATTTGGTGCGCTCCTTGAGGAGTTCGGCCTTCCGAGTGAGCCGGAACGGCGGGAACTCGTTCGGCAAGCGAAGGCTGACCTGGTGGTACGTGTTTCCCATCTTCTCGACGGTGCGGACTCTGCCCGTGCCGCCCAGTGACTCCGCCAGCCAGGACACCTGATCAGCAAGTCGTGGCGACGCAGACAAGAACGTCACGTTCGAACCACGGTCGCCGTCCAGCGTGCCGTCGGTGTCGAGCAGGCCCTGCAACAGCGCGTGCCGAACCTTCACCGGGGCGATCAAGTAGTTCTCCGGCAGAAACTTCTCCCTGGCGCGGTGGCCGTAGACCCCGAGAGTCCTCAATGCGTTGAGGACCGGGTTCGTGCCCTTGCGACATCCGTTCACGAACCAGTCGTACTTCTTCGCCCAGTCAGGCTTGACGAGGTGCGCACCTTTCGGCAGGACCGCAATCAGTTCGACGAGCAGCTCCGGATCAGCACTGGTGAACATGACTCTGCCGTTGAGCAAGGAGCCGTCCCCGATCAACATGCCCAGCGCGTACGGGTCCAGCGGCCGTTCGGTCAGACAGTCCAACTCAGGTGCTTCCACGACGGGCAGGTGCCACTTCGACGACCCGTTCGCCGTGGTCAGATCGTCGCGGATCTCACGCAAGCTCAGGACTTTCAGCGGGTTCCCGCGGTCGCGGCGCACCGTCGTGTTGACGGCCCACAGGTGCTCAAGATCAGACTCCACGCTGCGCCCGTCGGAGAGCACCACGCGGTAGACATCTCGCTCGCCCTGGGGAAAGACGCCGGTGACGACGGTGATCTCGCCACTGGGCGCGATCACCTCGTCCCCAAGGCGGACCTCGCCCATCTTGATGAAACCGGTCGGCGTGAGAACCAGCGAATCGAGCGGTTGGGCCTTGCCAGAACCCACCTCACCTTGCAACAACCGGTTCATCGGCACGGTCGACCCGAGATCAGCGGAGACCTGCTCGCCCACCTCCACCTGGCCCGCCGTCAGCGTGAACGGCAGCCGCGCGTCGAACGCGTCCAGGATGCCGCCGGACCTGCGCGCGCAGGCGGGTGCCGGACGGGCCGTGGAAGCCTTGCGGCGCTGCGCCAGGGCCAGCTGCACGGCCAGCGCCTCGTCCCACTTCAACCGCAGCTGCGCCACCGAGATCTGCGCCCAGCTGTCCGGCCGGTGGATCGACCGCAGCGCGTCCTCCAGGCCGATCAGGCCCTGCTCGAGACGGAAGTCCTCGGGCAGCGGGTCCTCCGGCACGCCGTCCCAGATCTCCAGGAGCTGCTTCACGCAGTTCGCGATGTTCCACGTGTTGATGTGCTGCGACGCCGGGTAGACGGGCAGGAAGGCCTGCAGGAACGACGAACCGTCCTGCTCCGCGGTGAGGACCTCGAACGCCGGGTGCACCAGCTGCAGGTTCTGCCGGTAGCGGCCGACCTTGCCGGCGAACAGCGCGCGCGTGCCCGGCAGGAGTTCCTGCTCGGCGACGAACGCGGGCTTGCCGAAGAACACCAGGTGCAGCTCCGAGGTGCCGTCGGTGATGACGGCCTCGGTCATCTGGCCGCGGCGCGCCTTCATCTGGCGCTTCTGGCACTTGCGGACCTCGGCCTGCACCGTGACGTGCTCGTCGATTTCCAGCGACCTGATGTCGGTCAGCTTCCCGCGCTCGTCGTAGCGGCGCGGGTAGTGGCGCAGCAGGTCGCCGACCGTCGTGAGGCCGAGGCCGGTCTCCAGTGCGTCGGCGGTCTTCTTGCCGAGCAACGGCTGCAGCTTGTCGTCGAAGGAGATCATCGCGCCCTATTGAACTACTCGACACCGACAAAAATCACCGCGTCCGGCTGTCCGCCCGGATACGCGGTCACCTCGACCTCCGGATGGGTGACCCGCACGTGGTCCTCCAGCACTTCGGTCAGGCCTTCGGGCGCGTCGGCGCCCAGGATCACCGTCACCAGTTCGCCGCCGCCCGCCAGCATGCGGTCGACCAGGCGGCAGGACAGGTCCATCAACGACTCCGGCGCCGCGGGACCAGGCTCGATCAGCACGACCTCGCCGTCCAGCATGCCCAGCAGATCACCCGGCTGACAGCGGCCCACCCACGTGAGCGCCTCGTCCGCAGCGATCGAGAGCTCACCACGGCGCGTGGCCGCGGCGGCCTCGGCCATGGCGACAACGTCGTCACCTGCGCGCCGAGAGGAATCGTGCACCGCCAACGCCGCGAGGGCCTGCACGGGCGAGAACGTCGGCACCACCACTACGTCCTGCCCTGCGGCCTGGGCGTACGCCACGGCCTCGTCCAGAGCCGTACGGATGTCCGGATCACCCGGCAGTACCGCGACGTGACGCGCGCGCGTCGACACGATGGCCGACAACAGGTCCGTGGGTGTCGCAGTAGTAGAAGCGAGGTCGAACACCGCGGCGCCTTCCGCGCGGAACAGGTCCACGGCGCCGCTCACCACCACCACGATCGCCCGGTCGCGCACGAACCGAGAAGCCTGTGCGGCGATCTGGTCGGCGAACCGCGCCACCGTGATGCGGTGCGGACGCCCGGCGCGCACACCCGACTCGACCGCCGCGCCGATGTCGTTGCAGTGCACGTGGACGGTCCACAACGAGGCCCCGTCCCCCACGACCGACACGCAGTCGCCCAGCCCGTTCAACGTGGCGCGCAGCTCGGCCACCGCCTCGTCCGAGGTGTCGTCGAGCAGGTACATCACCTCGTACTCGAACTCCGACGACCCGCTCTCCCGCTCGGTCGTCAGCGACTCCGGCGTGCGCGGCAGCAACGGCGCGTCTATTGGTGTTTCCACACTCTGGCCGGTGATCACCGCGGCCAATGTGTCCAACAACACAACGAGCCCTCGTCCGCCCGCGTCGACCACTCCGGCCTTGGCCAGCACGGCCAGCTGACGGGGCGTATCGGCCAGTGCGACGGCACCCGCGCGCGACGCCGCCATCACCACGTCGTCCAGTTCGTCCGACTCGCAGTCACGAGCAGCCTCGGACGCTGCGTGCAGCACGGACAGAACAGTGCCGGGTACGGGCTTGGACACAGCGGCCGTGGCCAGCTCATCGGCCCGGTGCAGGCCCTTGCGCAACGCCGTGCCGGTGACCAGCGACACCTCCTGCACGGTCTCCGCCAGGCCCCTGAGCACCTGGGACAGGATCACGCCCGAGTTCCCGCGCGCCCCGGCCAGCGCGCCGCGGGCCAGCGCCGAGAGCGCGTCCCCCACCGTCGACATGGGCGAACGCAGCAGCGCGTCGAGCGCCGACTGCATCGTGTGCAGCAGGTTCGTACCTGTGTCACCATCCGGCACGGGAAAGACGTTGATCTGGTCGATCGACTCCCGATTGGCGTCCAACGACCGCACGCAGGCGTCTGCCCATCTGCGCACCGCGACCGCATCCATGACCTGCATGGCGGCGAGAGTATCCACCCGGTTTGGTCGCGGGTGAGGCCACCGGCTACCCTCATTGAGTTGCCGTGCCCGGTTGAGGCTTGTGCACGCTTGCGCGCCCACCGGGACGCATGACTTACCGCTTGAGGAACCTGAAGGAGTGGCTGACGTGGCTGCCGTGTGCGACGTCTGTGGCAAGGGGCCGGGCTTCGGCCATTCGGTTTCGCACTCCCAGCGGAAGACGAACCGCCGCTGGAACCCGAACATCCAGTCTGTGCGCGCGAAGGTCTCGGCCTCGCAGCGCCAGCGGATCAACGTGTGCACGTCCTGCCTGAAGGCCGGCAAGGTCGTGCGCGGCTGATCACCGCCACAGTTCGTTTTCAGTTCGGGGAGAGCTCGGCTTCGGCCGGGCTCTCTTCGCGTTTCAGGGCCCGGCGCACGAACACGAGACAGACCGCGCCGCAGAGAAACGCACCGACGCCGCCGAACGCGAACACCGCGCGAGGCCCCATGACCAGCAGCAACCCACCGGCAGCCGCCGTCCCGAGCAGGTTCGCGCCGGTCACCATCGACCCGACCGCGGCGAACGCCCGCCCGCGCATCTCCTCAGGTGTGCGCAACCGCACGATGGCGTTCACGGTCACGTTGTCGACGCCGTTCGACACGCCACCGATGAACCACCCGATCACAGCGGCCGCGACGAACGGGAAGACAGCCGGGATCAGCACGGCGATGCCCGTGGTCAGGCCAGTGATCGCCAACGCGTGGGCGAGCTGCGAGGCGGACTTCAGCCGCGCGGCCACCCGGTTGCCGACGATGATGCCGACCATCCAGCACGCCTGTATGGCACCCAGCAGGAACTCGTTGCCGTGCAGGACGAACCGCACGAACGCGGGGTCGGCCACGTTGATCACCACCGTCGCGCCGACGAAGCACGCCAGCCCGACGATCGCCGCGAACAGCACGGAATCCCGCCGCACGTGCCGAATCCCCGCCAACGCGCTGGAACGCGTCTGGTGCTCGCCCGTGGGCCTGCGTTCGGACCGCACGAACGCCACCAGCACCGCGTAGACCAGAAAAGCGGCGCCGTTGAACAGCATCGCGGTCGGATGACCGAAGAACCCGGCGAGCAACGCTCCACCGGTGACCCCGGCGATGTTGCCGACGCTGCGGGTGGTGCCGATCAGCGCGTAGGCGCGCGTGGAATGCTCCTCGCCCGCGATGTGCGGCACGAGTGCGGCGACGCAGGGCTGGGCGACCGCACGGCCGCAGCCGAACACGAGCACCAGCGCCACCACGAGCACCGGCTGTCCCATCGACGGCGCGATCGCCGCGATCGCCGCCCCTTCGCAGAGCAGTCCGGCGATCAGCAGGCGGCGGTTGGGCAGCCGGTCGACGAGCGCACCGGTGAGAGGAGCGCCGAGGACGAACGGGAGCAGTTCGGCGATCAGGACCGCGGCCACCAGCAGCGAACTGATCGGCGTCGCCCAGAACAGCAGGACCAGCAACGACAACGCGTTGCCGAACTCGCTGACGCCCACGCCGGCAGCGACGATGAACAGATCACGATTCCCCCGCACACCTCGCGACGTTAGCGGTACGAGGCGTGCGGGGATGTGCGAATTACGGGAGCTTCCAGTCGATCGGGTCGGCGCCCTGCTTCTCCAGCAGTTCGTTGGCGCGGCTGAACGGCTTCGAGCCGAAGAAACCGGAATGCGCCGACAAAGGCGACGGGTGCGCGGATTCGATGGCGGGCAACGGTTCCAGCAACGGACGCAGGTTGCGCGCGTTGCGGCCCCACAGGATCGACACCAGAGGTGCGTCACGGGCGGCGAGAGCCTTGATCGCCTGCTCGGTCACCTTCTCCCAGCCCTTGCCCTGGTGGGAGTTCGCCTTGCCGGGCTGCACGGTCAAAGCCCTGTTGAGCAGCAGAACACCGCGCTCGGACCACGGGGTCAGATCGCCGTTGGACGGGATCGGGTGCCCGAGATCTTCGGCGTATTCCTTGTAGATGTTGATGAGCGACTTGGGAATGGGCCGCACGTCGGGGGCCACCGAGAACGACAGGCCGACCGCGTGGCCGGGCGTCGGGTACGGGTCCTGGCCGACGATCAGCACCTTCACCTGGTGAAACGGCTGCTGGAACGCACGCAGCACGTTCTCGCCCGCGGGAAGATAGGTGCGATCTGCGGCGACCTCCGCGCGCAGGAACTCACCCATGGCGGCGATCTGGTCAGCAACGGGGGCGAGAGCTTCAGCCCAACCGGCTTCGACAACTTCGTTGAGGGGACGAGCCACGGCTGTGAACCCTATCTCACTCAATCGAGCCGACGGAGCTTCTCCCGGTACAAAGCGATGTTCTGAACATATTTCTCCACGATGAATGCCCAGGCCTGTTCTGGCACAACGTGTCCGGCACGTTCGCGAGCAGGAACTCCCAGCACCATCGTGCGTTCGCGGACGTGGCCGTCGAACGAGACCACCGCGCCGGCGCCGACGATCGCGCCCTTTTCCACGATGGAACCGTTGAGCACCACCGAACCCGAGGCGATCAGGCAATCGTCCGCGACCGTCGCGCCCTCGATGTGGACGTTGTGGCCGATGACGCACGACGATCCGATGTGCACCGGGTGGACCTCGGTGCAGTGGATGACCGTGCCGTCCTGGATCGACGTGCGTTCGTCCACGACGATGCGCCCGTAGTCGCCGCGCAGCACGGCTTGCGGCCACACCGACGAGAACGCGCCGATGCGGACGTCGCCGATCACCGTCGCGTCCGGGTGCACGTACGCCTCCGGGTGGATCTGCGGCGTGTAGTCCCCCAGCGCATAGATGGCCATGCGCCCGAACCTACAACGACTTCCCGAAGCAGCGGCTCTCCGGGTGGTCCCGGTACACACCGAAGTTGTCGATCCGCTCGTAGCCGCTGGACGTGTACAGGGAGATCGCCTCGGGTTGGCGCAACCCGGTCTCCAGCACCATCCGCTGCAGCCCCGCCTCGCGCGCGGTGGTTTCCAGATGCGCGAGCACGAGCCGTGAGAGGCCCTTGCCGCGTGCGGAGTCGACGACGTACATCCGCTTGATCTCGGCGGCGCCGTCCAGCTCGTCGTTGACGCGCCAGCCGCCGCACGCGACGGGCTCGCCGTCCAGGTAGCCGATGACGAAGTAGCCCAGGGGCGCGGCGAACTGCGCCGGATCGACCGGCGTGACGTCGACGTCGCCGTAGCGCTCGACGTAGACCTGCTGGAGGTCGGCGATCATCTTGACCGAGTCTGGATGGTCATACGCGCGCGTGCATAGTTCCACGGATTGAATCCTACGCCCGCCAGTGCTCCCAGCCAGGAGGTTTTTCGTAGTTCCTGCCGTCGACCGTCACACCTTCGCCCGCACGGACCGTGCCGATGGTCGTCCAGTTCGGCGGAACCGCCTTGGGGCCGGGGAACGTCGCCGCGAGGGCGTGGTCCTCACCCCCGGTCAGCGCCCAGTGCCGCGCGTCCCCGCCGAGCGCCGACGCGACGTCGAGCAGGCGCGGGTGCAACGGCAGCAGTTCGGTGCGGATGTCGATCGCCACGCCGGAGGAGTCCGCGATGTGACTCAGGTCCTGCAGCAGTCCATCCGAGACGTCGATCATCGAGGTGGCGCCCGCCTCCGCGGCCCTGGGACCTTCCTCGTACGGCGGTTCCGGGGTGCGCTGGGCGTTGACGATGCCGACCGGTGAACGGAATCCGCGGCCGAGCACGGCCAGTCCGGCGGCGGCCCAGCCGAGCCTGCCGGCGACCGCCACGACGTCCCCGACTAGTGCTCCCGACCTCGTGATCGGCTCGAGCCCGTTCATGTCTCCCATGGCGGTGATGGAGATCACGAGCGTCCCGGAGCTGACCATGTCGCCCCCGACGATGCCCGCGCCGGCCGTCGCCGCCTCCTGCCAGAGTCCCGACATGATCCCCTCGACGACGGACGCGGGGGTGTCGGCCGGACAGGCGATGCCGACGAGCAGTGCGGAGGGCAGCGCCCCCATGGCGACGACGTCGGCCAGGTTCACGGCGGCCGCTTTTCGGCCCACCTGCTCGGGAGTGGACCAGTCGAGTCTGAAGTGGACACCCTCGACGAGCACGTCCATCGAGGCGACGACCCGTCCGTCCGGGACGGCGACGACGGCCGCGTCGTCACCGGGACCGAGGATGGTCGTCTCCGGCTGCGCCCGACCGGTCGTCACCCGGTGGATGAGATTGAACTCACCCACATCGGCGACCGTCTCCGCGTCGCGCGGCGGCTCCGGACGCAAAGTTGCCTCCCAATCTGAGCATTCGGAACCCCAACTGGGGTACGTTGCGTGACACGTTCCTACCTCGACCCAACCTGTCGCGACGAAGGGGCACGCCGTGGTGCATGCATACATCCTCATCCAGACCGAGGTCGGCAAGGCCGCCGCAGTCGCCTCCGAGATTTCCGGGATCGCCGGAGTAGCCACCGCCGAAGACGTCACCGGGCCGTACGACGTCATCGTGCGCGCCGAGGCGGAGACCGTCGACCAGCTCGGCCAGCTCGTGGTCGCGCGCATCCAGAACGTCGAGGGCATCACTCGTACGTTGACCTGCCCGGTGGTACATCTCTAGCTCGTGTTGTCATAGCCGGGTGACTCAGCAGGAATCCACGTCAACGCTGTCCCGGCCGCTGCTCGCGGCGGTCGGGCTCGCTGTCGTGCTCGCCATCGGTGTCGCAGGGCTCGGTCTGGTGCTGGGCACGGGAAACCAGTCGGAGGACGTACCCGGTCGCACGGGTCCCCTCGCGCTGGTCTCGATCGACGCGCCCGACGCGGGCTCGCCGACGTGCGTGACCCTGACCGAGAAGCTGCCGGTGGGGCTGCCGTCCGGGAAGGACATGCTGCCGCGCAGGGAACTCGCCTCCCCCGCACCTCTCGCGACGGTGGCGTGGGGTGACGCCAAACACGATCCGGTGGTCCTGCGCTGTGGCCTGCCGCGACCGAACGAGCTGTCGGCGACCTCGCAGCTGCGGGTGATCTCCGACGTGCAGTGGCTGCAGCTGCCCGGTTCCGGCAGCTCCACGTGGGTGATCGTGGACCGCGGCGCGTACGTGGCGCTGACGGTGCCCGACGAAGCGGGCACCGGACCGTTGCAGGACATCTCCACGACGGTGCGCGACCTCCTGCCCAAGCAGCCGGTCAGGACAGCGCCCTAGCGCAGGCCGGAGCCGCGCGCGATCGCCGTCTCGATCAACGTGGTCAGCAGCGTCGCGAAGTCAATGCCGGTCGCGTCCCACGCCTTGGGGTACATGGAGATCGGCGTGAAACCGGGCATGGTGTTGAGCTCGTTGATGATCAGCTCGTTCTGCTCGGTCAGGAAGAAGTCCACCCTGGACAGACCCTGGCAGTCGAGCGCCTTGAACGCGGTGACGGCGAGTTCGCGCAGCCGTGCGGTGATGTCGTCGTCGAGCTTCGCCGGGATGTCGGCCTCGTAGGAGTCGTCGACGTACTTGGCGTTGAAGTCGTACCACTCGACGCTCTCGCCGACCGGGCGCAGTTCGGCGGGCAGTGAGGCCTCAACGCGGCCGTCCGGGAACTCCAGCACCGCGAGCTCGATCTCGCGGACGTTCGGCACGGCGGCCTCGATGATGACCTTGGGATCGTGCTGGCGCGCCTCGAAGATGGCCGCGTCGAGGTCGCTCCAGTCGGACACCTTCGAGATGCCGACGGACGACCCTGCGCGCGACGGCTTCACGAACACCGGCAGCCCGAGGTGCTCGCGCTCGTCGAGGGTGAGCGTGGTCGCGGCGCGGTCGAGAGCGACGAACTTGCCGACGTCGAGTCCCTCGGCCTGGAGGATCTTCTTGGCGAAGACCTTGTCCATCGCGGCGGCGCTGGCGAACACGCCGGGCCCGACGTACGGGACGCCGCCGAGTTCCAGCAGCCCCTGGATCGTGCCGTCCTCACCCCACGCGCCGTGCAGCAGCGGGAAGACGACGTCGACGTCCTTCAAAGCCTGGCCGGGTTCGATCGCGGCGACGGTCTGGTTGCGCAGCGTGGGGAGGTTGCCGGCGCCTGCCTCCAGCGCGTTCGGGTCCGTGCCGAGTGCCCACTGCCCCTGCGGCGTGATGCCGACCGGCACCACCTCGAACCGGTCCGCGTCCAGGTAGGGCAGGACGCTCTTGGCGGACTGGCAGGAGACCTCGTGCTCGGAGCTGCGGCCGCCGAAGACCACGGCAACCCTCGTCTTGCGCTGCGTCATGCGGGCGACCCTACCCGTTTGGGCGATTGTGCCTACCTGCCAGTTAGCCTCGGTCGCGTGCTGGAGATCAAACCGCTCGACCTGGACGACGAGGCCGCGGTTCAGGCCTACGCCGACGTGCGGATCGCGGCCGATCCGGCGTCGAGCAGGGAGCGGATCATCGCGTCGCTGCACGAGAAGAACCCGGATTTCGACGAGGTGGTCCGCCTGATCGCCCGCCGCGACGGCGAAGGCGTCGGCATCACGTCCGCGGGTCTGCTCGGTGGTCTGAACGCACGGCTCGCGATCGGTCCGATCACGGTGCACCCGGAGCACCGCGGTCAGGGCGTCGGCACCGCGCTGCTGGAGGCGTTGCTGCCGGAGTTGCGCGCCCGAGGCCGGGACGCGTTCGAGAGCTGGGGTGTGATCAAGGGCAGCGTGGGCGAGCACTGGGCGGTGGCGCGCGGGTTCCGCGTGGCCGCGTCGAGGGTGATGCAGCGGTTGACGTTCGCCGGCACCGATCCGGCTTCCTGGGAGATCGAGGCGCCACCCGGATACCGGCTGGAGCGGTGGATCGGTGCGACGCCGGAGCACTTGCTGGCGTCGGTCGCCGTGACTCGGCAGGCGATCCACGACGCACCGGCCATGGAGTCCGCGCTGCGGGCACCGGAGTGGACGCCGGAGGTCGTGCGGGCCGAGGAGGCCGAGGCTCGCGCCGGCGGTGTCGAGCTGCGCGTCGCCGTCGTGGTCGAAGAAGCCACCGGCCTCGTGGTCGCGCTGACCGACGTCGCACTGCAGCCCGGCGACTCGGCGCACGCGCGCTGGGGAAGCACGATGGTCGTGCCCGCCCATCGCGGCCACGGACTCGCCCGAGCCGTCAAGGCGCACGTGCTGCGCTGGTTGCTCGCGGACCGGCCCGCGCTCGAGAGCGTCGACACCGGGACGGACGCGACCAACGCCGCCATGATCAGGGTGAACGAGCAGCTGGGCTTCGTCACCGACCGCGAGGTGGTCGTCGTCAGCCGTTCGCTGTGAGCAGCTCCGTCAGCACGGGCAGGGCGTTCACCAGCTGTTCCCGCGAGCACGCGCTGTAGCCGATGACCAGCCCGTGCAACTTGGCCCGGTTCACGTAGTGCCGGGCCAGGCCGTCCACCCGCAGGCCGCGTTCGAGTGCCTGCCTCGTGAGCTCACGTTCCCGTTCGGCACCAGGCAGCAGCACCACGACGTGCGCGCCCGCGTCGTCGCCGAGCACCTCGATGCCAGCCTTCGCGAACGTGTCGATGATGAGCGCACGGCGTTCCGACAGCTCACGGCGCAGCTTGCGCAGGTGCCGGCCGAGGTCGCCCATGCGGGCCAGTTCGACGACGACCCGCTGGCCGGCGGCGGACGGGCTGGTGCCGGTCAGGTCCCGGTGTTCCAGCACGGTCGTGGCGATGTGCTCGGGCGCGACCATCCAGCCCGCGCCCAGGGTGGGTGTGAGGATCTTGCTCGTGGTGCCGAGGTGGACGACGACGTCCGGGGCGAGCGCGGCCAGTGACGGCAGCGGGGCGACGTCGTAGCGGAGTTCGCCGTCGTAGTCGTCCTCGATGACGAGCCAGCCGTCACGGCGGGCCCGTTCGACCAGCGCGACCCGGCGGCCCGCCGACATGCGGCCGCCCAGCGGGTACTGGTGGGCGGGCGAGCAGTAGACGGCCCTCACGCCCGCCGGCACGGCGTCCGGCAGCAGTCCTTCGGCGTCGACCGCGGCCTGGACGACCTTCAGACCGTTGGCGCGGAAGACGCCCACGGCCCGTTGGTAGCCGGGTTCCTCGACGGCCACCGCGTCGCCGCGCTTCAGCACCGCGACCGCGATCTCGGTCAGCACGGCGGTGGTGCCGCCGGTCGCGAGCACCGGGTCGGCGTTGACGGCCAGGCCGCGGTGCCGCAGCAGGTGTTCGGCGATGGCCTCGCGGTACTCGGGCAGGCCCGCGCGTTCGGGACGGGACAGCGGGGGTGCGTCCGCCGCCGCGCGCCAGGCCCTGCGCCAGGCCGCGCGGTCGAGGCCGCCGGCCCAGGGCGCGCCGGTGCCGAGGTCCACGAAATCGGTGATGGTGGGCGCAACGGGCTTGCGCGAACGTTTGCGCAACGGGCCGGGCGGCGTGGTGGTGACGTACGTGCCGGAGCCGTGCCGGCCGGCGATCCAGCCTTCCGCGTGCAACTGTTCGTAGGCGGCGGCAGTGACCGTGCGGGAGACTCCAAGACTGTCGGCCAACGCGCGCGTGGACGGAAGACGGTCGCCCGCGCGCAGCCGTCCTTCCGACGCCGCCGAGCGGAGCGCGTCGGCGAGTTGGACGGCGAGCGGTTCGGCGGACTCGCGGTCCAGCGCGACGGGAAGTGCGGTCTCAGCCAAGTGGCCTTCTCAGATCGATCAGAAATGGCGCTTCAATGATGCCACTTCCGCGCGCACAGTAGAGACATGACCTCTGACGTGCAGCTCTCCCCCACCCCGCGCAGCACCGTGATCCGCGGCAAGAAGCGAGCCGTCGAAGACCGCCAGGTGCTCTACGACATCCTCGACGCAGGCATGGTGTGCCATCTCTCCGTGGACGTCGACGGGGCACCGTTCCTCATTCCCACCGCGTACGGGCGGGACGGCAACACCATCTTCCTGCACGGGTCGACGGGCTCACGGTCCATCAGGAGCATGCTCGAGGGCAAGCAGGTTTGCGTCGCGGTCACGCTGGTCGACGGCGTCGTCTACTCGCGGTCGGTGTTCCACCACTCGATGAACTACCGGTCGGCGATCATCCACGGCACCGCGAAGATCGCCGAGGACACCTCGCACGCCCTGCGCACGATCGTCGAGCACGTGACGCCGGGCAGCTGGGACTACGCGCGGCAGCCGTCCAAGAAGGAGCTCGCGCAGACGGCCGCCCTGGAGATCGACCTCACCGAGGCCAGCGTCAAGGTGCGCGCCGGCGGGCCGGGTGAGGAGCCGTCGGACCTCGAAGCGAACCTCGTGTGGGCTGGACACGTGCCACTCATCCAGTCGTGGGGCGCGCCGGTGCCGCACGAGACGGACAAGGCGATCCCGCCGCACGTCAGCGAACGGGCCCGTTGACCGGGTCGTAGCGGTACGGGGTCATGGCGCGTGTGCCGTGGCGGTACACGTGGATCGACACGGCCGGATCCACACCGTCGTTGCGCACCTGGTGCACGTAGCCAGGACCCCACACGCGGGACTGACCGGTGTGCAGCGTGTGCACGACCTGGATCTTCGTGGTCACGACCTCGGTCAGCAGGCCGCTGACCACGGTGAACGCGCCGGAGGTGTGGTCGTGGTCGTGCAGCGACGCGACCTGGCCGGGGAGCCAGCTCATCAGCCAGATCTCCTGGTCACCGGTCTTGTCGACCAGCGCGGAGAAGCGCTCTTCCGGGTCGTAGCGGAGCAGGTGCTTCCAGCGGTCGCGGTCGGCCGCCCACGCCAAAGCCACCCGGACGGGGTGCAGCAGCTGGGTGTTTTCAGGCAGAACGACGCTGTTCTCGGGAACGGCGAACATCGGGGAAAAGTCCTAACCAGGCGAGTGCGCGAAAAGAGGACGCGGGACTATCGCCAGGTACAACAGCAACATGCGTTGAAGGACATGGAGCAGAGGGTCCCGAAAACGGGACCCTCCGTCAATCCAGTCCCAAAGCGTGGGACACGTCCGCGACCAGGTCTCGAGTGTCCTCACAGCCGGCCGAGAAGCGCACCAGGCCCTCGGGCACCGGGTCGCCGAACTGGGCCCGCCGGTCCGCGGTCGAGTGCAGGCCGCCGAACGACGTCGCCGCCGACACGAGCTTCGAGCGCGACAGGAACGATTCCACGGCCGCCACGTCCGGCAATTCGAACGTCAGCACGCCGTTGAACCGCCGCATCTGCTGCGCCGCCACGAGGTACGAGGGATCGTCCGACGCACCCGGCCAGCGCAGGTTCGCCACCCTGCCCTTGAGCAACGCGTGGATCGCGGCGGCGTTCTCCGCCTGCCGCGCGAGCCGCAGGTCCAGGGTTCCCAGGCCGCGCAACGCGAGCCACGTCTCGAACGGGCCGGCAATCGCGCCGCTCATCGTCCGCGCGTCCCGCACCTTCGCCGCCAGCTCGGGAGAAGCCAGCGTCACGTGTCCGAAGAGGACATCGCTGTGGCCCGCGACCGCCTTGGTGTCCGAAGCCACCACGACGTCCGCGCCCAGCTCCAGCGGCCGTTGCCCCAACGGCGTCGCGGTCGTGTTGTCCACGGCCAGCAACGCACCCGCGGCGTGGGCAGCCTCCGCGAGCGACGCGATGTCGCAGACGTCCAGGCCGGGGTTGGACGGTGTCTCCAGCAGCACCAGCCGAACGCCCTCGAAGGACGGGTACGGCCCTGCCGTCGGCACCTCGACGACGTTCACGTCCATTTCGGACACGAACTTCCGGGTCAGGAAGTAGCCGTCCGACGGGACGACCAGAGTGTCCCCAGTGGACAGAACCGTCCGCAGCAACGTCGAGATGGCCGCCATCCCGGACGGGAAGACGACGCACTCGCCACCCTCCAACGACCCCAGGGCTGATTCGAGGGCCCGCCAGGTCGGGTTGCCGGCGCGGCCGTAGTAGTCCTCGCCGCCCAGGTGGTACGCCGACGCGAACACCGGCTGTGCGCCGAAAGGGTCTCCCGGCTCGCCGGAAACCGCGTGGACGACCCGTGTGCCGTCACCGAGTTCGGGGCTCACTGGCGCTCGTGCTTCCGGTCGCGGCCCAGCAGCGCGGCACCGAGGTCCCGCACGCTCAGGCCGTCGTGGCAGACCTGGTGGATGCCTTCGGTGATCGGCATGTCGACGCCGTTCGCCGCCGCGAGTTCGCGGATCGACGAGCAGGACTTCACGCCCTCGGCGACCTGTCCGTGCGCGGCTTCCTGCGCCTGGGCGAGAGTGTCGCCACGCCCGAGCCGTTCGCCGAAGGACCGGTTGCGCGACAACGGCGACGCGCACGTCGCGACCAGGTCGCCCAGTCCGGCGAGGCCCGCGAACGTCAGCGGGTCGGCGCCCAGAGCGGCGCCCAGCCGTGCCGTCTCGGCCAGGCCGCGGGTGATGATCGACGCCATCGTGTTGTCGCCGTATCCCATGCCCGCGGCCATGCCGCACGCCAGCGCGATGACGTTCTTGCACGCCCCGCCCAGCTCGCAGCCGACCACGTCGGTGTTGGTGTACGGGCGGAAGTACGAGTTCGAGCACGCGTGCTGCAGGTCGACCGCTCGGTCGTGGTCCGTGCACGCGATGACGGTCGCGGTCGGCTGCTCGACGGCGATCTCCTTGGCCAGGTTCGGCCCGGACACCACGGCGACCTGCGACTCGTCGACGCCGGCGACCTCGCGGATCACCTCGCTCATCCGCTTCAGCGTGCCGAGCTCGACACCCTTGGACAGCGACACGAGCGTCGCGTCCGGCGGCAGCAGTTCCTTCCACGCCGACAGGTTCACCCGCAGCGTCTGCGAGGGCACGGCCAGCACCACCGCGTCCGCCCCGTCCAGCGCCTTGGCCGGATCGGAGGTGGCGCCGAGGTTGGCCGGCAACGAGATGCCGGGCAGGTAGCCGGAGTTCACACGGGTCTCGGTGATCTCCGAGGCGACGTCCTGACGCCGCGCCCACAGCACGACCTCGGGACCGGAGTCCGCGATGACCTTCGCGAACGCCGTGCCCCACGAACCGGAGCCGAGCACCGCAACACGTTCGATCGCCATGGTGTTCAGGCCTTCCTCGGTCCGTAGAAGCCCTCGGGGGCCGGCTCCTGACGCACCTCGGCCAGGTGCTCCTTGACCGCGCCCATCAGCAGGTCCGTGACCTCGCGCAGCATCGGGAGCGTCTCCTCCCTGCCGCGGTAGGCGGAGAGGTCGACCGGTTCGCCGACGAAGTGCGTGATCGTCTTGCGCGGGAACGGCCGGAACTTCTTCGCGTAGTGGTTGTAGAGGTCGAGCGTGCCCCAGCGGGCGACGGGGATGACCGGGCCGTCGTGCTGCAACGCCAGCCGGGCCACGCCGGTGCGCGAGTTCGCGGGCCAGCCGTCGGGGTCCTTGGTGATCGTGCCCTCGGGGTAGATCACCACGATCTGACCGGTCGCCAGGGCCTTGTGCGCCTCGCGCAGGCTCTGCTGGGCGTCCGTGGTCCCCCGGTAGACGGGGATCTGGTTCGCGCCCTTCAGGATCCGGCCCATGATCGGCACGTTCCACAGGCTGTGCTTCGCCAGGAAGTGCGGCACCCGGTAGTTGCGGTGCACGAACACGGCGTCGTAGCACGGGTCGAGGTGCGAGATGTGGTTCATGACGAGCAGGGCCGCCCCCTGGCGCGGGATGCGGTCCCCGTGCAGGATCCGGTGCCTGCCCAGCACGAACGACATCGGGTAGACGATCGCCGCGGCGACCCCGACCCAAAAGCCGCCCTTCTCCCTTTTGGCCACGAGGCCTCTCCTTACCTGCGTAGATCTGCGCCCGAGAGCACAGTAGTCGCCGAATCGTGGACTATGACTAGGTGCGGGATGAAGTTGACCTAGTGGTCCCGGTCAAGACCCTCGACAGGGCCAAGACCAGGCTGACCAGCGCGACAGGCGGAGATCCGGTGTCGCACGCGGCGCTGGCGCTCGCGCTCGCCCTCGACACGGTGAGCGCGGCGATCGCCACCCCCGGCGTCCGCCGAGTGGTCACGATCACATCGGACCCGGCCGTCGCGTCCGAAATGGCCGCTCTCGGTGTCGAGTCGCTGCCGGAGCCCGCCGAGCCCGGACTCAACGCGGCTTTGCGGCACGGCGCGCGCACGCTCCGGTCGTCCCGGATCGGCGCGCTTCAGGCGGACCTGCCGGCGCTCAGGCCCGACGAGTTGCAGGCCGCGCTCGAAGCATCGGCCGGCCGGCGCGCGTTCGTCCCGGACCGTCAGGGCACCGGCACGACGCTGCTCCTCGCGGCACCTGGCGGAGAACTCGACCCGAGGTTCGGCGTCGGGTCGGCCGGGCACCACCGCGTTTCCGGTGCGGTCGCGCTGATCGGCGCGTGGCCGTCGTTGCGCTGTGACGTGGACACGGAAGAAGATCTGCGGCTCGCGCTCATGCTCGGCCTCGGCACGCACACCGCGAACGCCTTGCCCGCCTGGACAACCTGAGCAGTCCTCACGCGTCTTCCCGGGTGATCACGACTTGGGGAGACTGATGCGAGCGCTCATCGCGCTGGCGGGCGTCACTGCGCTCGCAGGCTGTGTGGCCGCCTATCCGATCGACCGTCCGCCGGACTACAGGGCGGAGAACAACCTCAGCACGTGCGGGGTGGACCTGCCCCAGGACTGGAAGGACCGGCTGTCGCGCACGTCGACAGAGGCGGGCTCGCACGAGAAGGTCACCGTCGTCGCGGCGGACGCGGACGGCGGCACGACGCTGGTGAAGACCACACGCAACAGGACCACCGAACTCGTGCTGCGCGACCACGGCAAACGCCAGCAGGTGGTCGCGATGCAGAACGACGGGCAGGTGTTCGGCGTCGAGTTCGACGGCCGCTGGGTGACGTTCTCCACCACGCCGAACCCGGCCAACCTCGCCACGACCACCTACGCGTGGGACTCGCGCAACGACGGCGCACCCGCCGAGATCGGCGGCTACGGTGCCGTGGTGCACAACGGCAAAGCCGCCTGGTCGGACCGTGCGGGCGTGCACTTCTACGACCTGGCCAAGAAGAAGGACAGGATCGTCGGCCAGGGCGAGACTCCGGTGTTCTTCGGCGACGCGGTCATCTGGCAGCAGGACGGGAAGTTCCGCGGTGAGGGAGCGCTGCCGGAACAGCTGGCGAACGCGACCCCAGGCCCCAGCGTGGCATCGGATGGCCGCACGGTGGTGTGGACGCAGGGCGACAAGCTGCGCGGGTGGCGCGACGGCTGGCCGGAACCCCGTGACCTGGCCGGGATCAAGCTCACGCCGGCGAGCGAGGGCATCCTGTTCCCGCGGGTCAGCGGGGACTTCGTGTCGTGGGTCTCGGGGTCGTCCCACGTCACGGACATGCGCAGCGGCGCGACCCTGCGCATGACCGACGGCGCGTACTGGCTGGAAGTCCACGGCGGAGTGCTTACGCAGCAAGGATGGCGCGTCGCGGCCACCGCGCCGCTCTCGGAGCTTTCACCGCTGCGCAGGTGTTGAGGCCGTGACGAACGCCACGAAAGTGTTGGTTTAGGCAACTCAGAGGGGAACCCCGGCACCTTTACATCCGTATCCCCTGCTGCAAACGACGTATCCCCCGACGTCGTTCCCCGACGCTTTGCCCCGAGGTGTACCTGCATGACTTCACTGACGCACGCCGACTACCTGGCGTTGCGCCGCTTTCCCGCTCTCGACGGCCTGCGTGCCATTGCCGCGGTCCTGGTCGTCTTCTTCCACTACGGCGGCCCCGACTGGCTCCAGGGCTGGGCCGGTGTCCAGATGTTCTTCGTCCTCAGCGGATTCCTGATCACCACGCTGATGCTGCGCGAGGAGCACCGGACCGGCGAGATCTCGCTCGGTGAGTTCTACCTGCGGCGGGCGTTCCGGATTCTCCCGGTCTACTTCGTGATCCTGCTCGTGACGGTCGTCGCCTCCGCGCTCTACGGCACGTTCGCCAGCAACGGGATCGGCTCCGCGCTCAAGTACTTCCTCACGTTCACCAACGAGTTCGCCGGCGGCAGCCCGTACGGGCAGTCCTGGTCGCTGGGCATCGAGCAGAAGTTCTACCTGGTCTGGCCACTGGTGGCGATCGCGCTGGGCACCGTCGTGCTGCGGCGCCGCGCCGGTGCCGCCGTCCTGGGCATGCTGCTCGCGCTCGTGGTCGTGAACTTCACCGCGTCGCACAGCAACCCCGGCTGGCCGCTGCACTACTTCTCGATCCTGACCGGCGTGCTGCTCGCGATCGCGCTGCACAGCCCGCGCGGATTCGCCCTGCTGCGCCCGCTCACGAACCGGGTCGCGCAGGTGATCGTCGCGATCGGATTCGTCGCGGTGCACCTGAGCGTGAAGCCGATCGCCGCCTTCCTCGACGGGATCAACGGAATTCCCGGTCACGTGCTGGTCATCCCCGTGTACGCGCTCGCGACGGCGGTGCTGCTGACCGCGATGATCGCGCCGGGACCGGCCACGACCTTCCTGTCCACGAAGCCGATGCAGTTCGTCGGCGAGCGTTCGTACTCGCTCTACCTGGTGCAGACGATCGCCGCGACGATCATCGCGTTCTTCTGGCCCGCGTTGTCCGGTCTCGGCCAGTCCGTCGTGGTCACGGCGCTGGGGCTGGCGCTGGCGAGTGTCCTCTACGCGACCGTGGAGATCCCGATGATCAACCTCGGCCGCCGCGTGATCACCCGCCAGCGCGCGAAAGCCGCCGTCAAGGCAGGTCTTGCTCAGCAGGGTGCGCCGCAGGCTCCCACGCCGCAGTCCGAGTCGTCGCGGCTCGCGACCATCGGGCAGGCCCAGCCGTAGAACGGGTTCGGGGCGAGCGGCACGGGTTCCCGGTCGCTCTCCCTGGCCAGTTCCCTGGCGTGGTGGGCGGTCAGCGTCACGGGAGTGCCGCTCGCCTGCGCCTCGTAGGCGCCCTTCTCCAGCTGCAGGATCTCGACGCCGCGCGAGATGTCCGCCACGAACACGGTGTCGCGGTGCCAGTACGGCGCCCACGAGGTCGCGGTGTCCGGCCGCCAGTACCCGATCTGGATCGGCTTGGCGGGGTTGGAGATGTCGAGGAACCTCGTGCCCTGGTTGTACCAGGAGTAGGCGACGATCCTCTTCTGCACGTCGAAGTAGTGCGCGGAACACGTGACGTCGCCGGGGATCGTGCCCTCCTGGTCGTCCGGGCTCCAGATGCCGACGGTCCTCATCTCCTTGGGCTGCTCGCCCCAGCCCTCACCGTTGTGCGTGCCCTGCAGCGAGGAGATGACGAACCGGCCCTCGGTCTTGCAGGTCGGCGAACCGAACGCCTCCTCGGTGTGCAGCAGCAGTGAACCGGCCGGGTTCTCCCGCGTCGGCTGCGGTCCATCGCTCAGAGTCCGGCCGATCGGGCGGAACGAGTTGTGCGTGAACGAGGTCGGCATGTCCGCCTTCGGCACCGTGCCGCCCGCGTACGCGACGGGATCCCACGCCTTCGCCTCGCGGTACTTGCCGCTCAACGGGTCCCGGTGCCAGCCCTGCGTGTAGTAGCCGCGGGTGCCGTCGTCGCCCGCCACCCAGGCGATTCCCTGCGCGTCGACCTGGACGTCGTGCGTGATCTTCCCCTCGCCGGCCTTGCCGCGGACGTCGACGGAGACCGGAAGTTCCTTCGGGGTCTTCGGATCGCGGATGTCGGTGACGAAGATCCGCCCCGTCTTGGCGTCCGACCGGTCGAGTCCCGCCGTCCAGAGGAAGCTGCAGTCGTTGACGCAGGTGCTCGTGTGGCCGGTGTTCTGCCGGTGAAAACTGAGGATCTTGAGGTCGGCGGGGTCCACAGCGGACACGATGTAGTTGCCGGTCGGGCGGTCGCCGGGCAGTGCGCGCCCGAACGAGTTGACCTCGCGCGCCAGGAACGCGAGCTTGCGCTTGGGGTCGACGTTGATGTCCTCGTTCTCCCAGAAGCGCTTCGTCGGGTCGTCGCCCGGCAGCGCCATCTCCTCCTTGGTGAGGTGGTCGAGGAGCTTGGGCTTGTCGAGGTCGGTGACGTCGAACGTCTTGAGCCCGGTCTCCATGCTCACGAACGCCACGTCGCGCTTGCCGTACTGGGCGAACGCGATCGAGATGGCCCGTTCGGTACCGGGAAGTGAGGCTTTCAGGCGGACGTTCTTCGCCGCCGCCTGGAGTCGTGGTTTGTCCACCTGGGGAGTCCTGGGTTCGGCTGAGGCAGCCGAAGCCAGTCCTGCCGTGGTGAAGGCCAACAGGGTCGCCGCGGTGATCGTGGCCATAACCTTCATGGATCGACCCTGGCAGCGGCGCGAATGAGACGTGTACCGACGAACGTCTAGGGTTCTGGTCCGTGCAGGCGACCGTGTCTACTTTTAACAGCGACGGCTCTGCCGTCGTTCTGCGTGATGACGGCGTTCTCGTCGACGTGAGTGCCGAGGCGGTCACGGCGGGTGGCTGGCGAATGCTGCGTCCGGGGCAGCGGGTGACCCTCGAACGTAGCCCCGGCGGAGCCATCACCGCTCTTCGAATGCCTGTTCTGTGACGAGGAGTTCACCGAACGGACGTCCTGCTTAGGGGCGCTCACGGCGATAGTGCGCCACAATGCGTGACGTGAGCAAGGACGACGGTAACGACGGTAAGGCGACCCCCTCGCGACGCCGCACCCCGCGTGCGAAAGCGGAAGCGGCGACCCCGCGCAAGCAGCCTCGCGCGGCGACCCGGCGAGTGTCCACGACGCGGGCGAAGGTCGAACGGGGGCCCACGGCCGCCGCCCCGTTGCGCGGTGTGCCTTCCGCACCGCCCGCCGTGACGCCGAGCGCGATACCGACCGACCTGCCGGACGACCGGTATTTCAACCGTGAACTGTCCTGGTTGGACTTCAACGCCCGCGTGCTCGCACTGGCCGAGGACTCCTCGCAGCCGTTGCTGGAGCGCGCGAAGTTCCTCGCGATCTTCGCCTCGAACCTGGACGAGTTCTACATGGTCCGGGTCGCGGGCCTGAAGCGCCGCGCGGAGACCGGTCTCTCGGTGCGCAGCGCGGACGGGCTCACCCCGCAAGAGCAGCTCGTGTCGATCTCCAAGCGCTCCCAGGAACTCGTGGAGCAGCACGCCCGCGCGTTCCTCGACCACATCCGGCCCGGCCTGGAAGAGCACCGGATCAGCATCGTGACGTGGGGCGACCTCACGGACTACGACCGGCTGAGGCTCTCCAACTACTTCAGCGAGCAGGTGTTCCCGGTCCTGACGCCGCTGGCCGTCGACCCGGCGCACCCGTTCCCCTACATCTCGGGGCTGTCGCTGAACCTCGCGGTGACCGTGCGCGATCCCGAGGGCGGCGGCGAGCGGTTCGCCCGCGTGAAGGTGCCGGACAACGTGCCGCGTCTCGTTCGGGTGGAAGGGGACCGGTCGTCGTCGTCCGCGACCTTCCTGCCGCTCGAGGAACTCATCGCCGCGCACCTGGGCGAGCTGTTCACCGGCATGGAGGTCATCGAGTGCCACGCGTTCCGCGTGACGCGCAACGCGGACCTCGAGGTCGAGGAGGACCGCGACGAGGACCTGTTGCAGGCGTTGGAACGCGAGCTCGCGCGGCGCCGGTTCGGCCCGCCGGTGCGGCTGGAAGTCGCCGACGACATGACCGAGCACATGCTCGAACTGTTGCTGCGGGAGATGGAGGTCGACCCGCACGACGTCGTGACCGTGCCCGGCTTGCTCGATTTGTCGTGCCTGTGGCAGCTCTACGGCATCGACCGCAAGACGTTGAAGGACCCGGCGTTCGTGCCGGCGACGCACCCGGCGTTCGGGGAGCGCGAGACGCCGAAGAGCGTTTTCGCGACGCTGCGCGAGGGTGACGTGCTCGTGCACCACCCGTACGACTCGTTCTCCACGTCGGTGCAGCGCTTCATCGAGCAGGCCGCGGCCGACCCGCACGTGCTCGCGATCAAGCAGACGCTGTACCGCACCTCAGGTGACTCGCCGATCGTGGACGCGCTGATCGACGCGGCCGAGGCGGGCAAGCAGGTCGTGGCGCTCGTGGAGCTCAAGGCGCGCTTCGACGAGCAGGCGAACATCAAGTGGGCACGGGCGCTGGAAAAGGCGGGCGTGCACGTCGTCTACGGCCTGGTGGGCCTGAAGACGCACTGCAAGACGTCGTTGGTCGTGCGCCAGGAAGGCTCGACGATCCGCCGTTACTGCCACATCGGCACCGGCAACTACAACCCGAAGACCGCGCGGTTGTACGAGGACGTCGGCATCCTGACGGCCGAGCCGACGATCGGCGCGGACCTCACCGACCTCTTCAACGTGCTGACCGGTTATGCGCGCCAGGACGAGTACCGCTCGTTGCTCGTCGCGCCCTACGGCGTCCGCAAGGGAATCGTCGACCGGATCAACCTGGAGATCGAGCGCGCGCAGGCGGGCGAGCCCTCCGGTGTGCGCATCAAGGTGAACTCGCTCGTGGACGAGCAGGTCATCGACGCGCTGTACCGGGCGTCGCAGGCCGGTGTGCCCGTCGACGTGGTCGTGCGCGGCATCTGCGGCCTGAAGCCGGGCATCAAGGGACTGTCGGAGAACATCCGGGTGCGGTCGATCCTGGGCCGGTTCCTGGAGCACTCGCGCGTCTTCCACTTCGTCGCCTGCGACGAGTACTGGATCGGCAGCGCGGACATGATGCACCGCAACCTGGACCGCCGCGTCGAGGTCGCCCTGCGCGTGGCCGACCCGCGGCTGACCAAGCAACTGGCCGACATGTTCGAGTCGGCGCTCGACCCCCACACCCGCTGCTGGGTCCTGCGCCCTGACGGAGAATGGGAAGCCTCGCCGTCGGACGGCTCGTCCGTGCGCGACCATCAGATGGAACTGCTGCACAAGCACGGAGCTCTTGGGTGATCAAAGCTGCTGGGGCGGTGCTCTGGCGCGATGCGGACGGAAACGTCGAAGTCGCGGTCGTGCACCGTCAGCGTTATGACGACTGGTCGTTGCCGAAGGGCAAACTCGACCACGGAGAGACGATTCCCGCCTGCGCCGTGCGGGAGATCGAGGAGGAGACGGGCTTCTCCTGTGTCCTCGGCCGCCATCTGCGACAGGTGTCGTATTCGGTGAAGGGCGTGCCGAAGACCGTCGACTACTACGCCGCGCAGGCCGTTTCCGGTTCGTTCGTCCCCAACGAAGAAGTCGACGTACTGCGGTGGCTGCCCATCGCCGAGGCGACGGAGTTGCTGACCTACGAACCGGACCGGGACGTGCTGGCGGAGTTCGCGCGCCTGCCCGCGGACCTGCTGCTGGTCGTGCTGGTGCGGCACGCGAAGGCCGGGAAGCGTTCCGAGTGGGACGGCGACGACGACCTCCGCCCGCTCTCGGACGCGGGCTGGCGCCAGGCCGCGGCGCTGCGCACGTTGTTGCCCCTGTGGGCACCGGTGCGCGTCCACACCGCGCCCAGGGTGCGTTGCGCGGACACCGTGCGGGCCGTGGCAACGGACCTGTCCGTGGAGATGGTCGAGGAGTATCGGCTGTCGGAGGAGGGCTACTGGCCGGACCCGGACGCCGGTCTCGTGCGCCTGCTGGAGGTCGCCGCGCTCGAAGGCAGGGCCGTCGTCTCTTCGCAGGGCGGCGTGATTCCGGCCGTCGTGCAGTCGCTGGCGGAGATGGGCGGGCTGCGGCTCGACGAAATCCCCTGCAAGAAGGGCAGCACGTGGGTGCTGGCCTTCACCAGGCCGTTCGGCACGTGGTCCACTTCGGACTCACCTTCGAGCTGGCCAACCCTGGTGTCGGCGCACTACCTGGCCTCGCCGCTGCCGCGTCCCTAGCCGCTGTTGCAGACGTTTTCAGCCGCCGTCTTCCCGCTCTGACGAAAGTTCGCCTGTGGCAACCAAGTCGGGCCGGAAGGCGGCGGTTTCGCTTGCACCGGGGGCGTTCGCAGGCGTGCCGGCGTTATTTCTATTGGCGGGCCGGGGGTTCGGAGGAACCGCGCCGGGCAATCCTCCAGGCCGGGTTCCGGAATTCTGAGTGGCGCCTCAAAGTCGTGCCGCGGGCTGCCTGACTCCGGCTCGGCGGAACGTTTCCGGCGCCTCGGCGCGGGCTTCTCTGCTGCCTTGCGGCGAATGCGGGACGGCTCTCCAAGCATGTGAACACATGGGCACGCCGCGCGTGCCCGCCCGCCGCGTCAGTCGTGTTCCAGGCGTGCCAGGCAGCTCCGCCACGCCTGCGGCGGCTTCCCGGACGCCCCAAGCGACTCCCCAGCCGCCTTCGGCGCATCCCAGGCGTGCCAGGCACCTCCGCGGCCCCTCCCTCGCCTTTCTCGCAGGCCAAGCACCTTTCCCCGGACACACGAAGGCCCCGGTGTGCGCACACCGGGGCCTTCCGCGTGGTTCCTGAAGTGACGCAGCCTCCCTCAGGAGGCCCGTCTCACTTCTTCTTGGCAGCCGTCTTGCGAGCAGCCGGCTTCGCAGCCGCGGTCTTCGCAGCAGGCTTGGCCGCAGCCGTCGTCTTGGCGGCAGCGGGCTTGCGGGCCGCGGGGGCCTTCGCAGCAGCGGCCGGCTTGGCGGCGGTCTTCGTGGCGGTCGCCTTCGCGGGCGCCTTGGCAGCAGCGGGCTTCGCCGCGGCAGCCGTGGTGGTGCGACGGGTCGCGGGCGCCTTGGTGGCGGCCGCGGCCGTGCGGGTGCGCGTCGTGGTCGTCGCGCGGGTCGTCGCGGCCTTGGTCGCCGGAGCCTTGGTAGCCGCGGGCTTCGCGGCAGCAGCGGCGGCGGGCTTCGCGGCAGCCTTGGCCGCAACAGCCTTCGGCAGCTTCTTCGCACCGCTGATGACGTCCTTGAACGTCGAGCCGGGGCGGAACGCGGGCACGTTGGTCTTCTTGACCTTCACGGTCTCGCCCGTACGCGGGTTGCGCGCGGTGCGAGCCGCACGGGCGCGCTTCTCGAAGACGCCGAAGCCCGTGATGTTGACCTTCTCGCCCTTGTTGACGCTGCGGACGATCACGTCCACGAGGCCGTCAACAGCTGCGCCGGCGGTCTTCTTGTCTCCAAGGCGCTCGGCGAGCGCCTCGATGAGCTGGGCCTTATTCACCGTCAGTCCCTCCCAGGACGCTCACGGCCCTAAGAGAGCGGGCCGACTAGAACGCAACGGTAGGCCCAAAACGCGAGAAATACCAATCGCCACGCCAGATTTTTCGTTGTGGCGTGGCTAATTGCGCCCCTTCGAGGGACAGGAGGCGCCGGATTCGCCCCTCTCAAGGGGAGAATCCGGCCCCCTCTCAGACCGCCGGAAGCGGATCCGTTGTGGGCAACCAAGTCTGGCGATTGCCCTCGAATGCGCTGATCTCAGGCTCGTGGCGCAACGTCAAAGCGATGTCGTCGAGGCCTTCGAGAAGGCGCCAGCGGGTGTAGTCGTCGATCTCGAACGGGGCAACCAAGTCCTTGGCGCGAACGGTCTTGTCGGTGAGGTCCACCGTGACCGCCGTGCCGGGTTCGGACTCCAGCAACTTCCACAGGAGCTCGACATCGGACTGGCTGCACTGCGCCGCCACGAGACCCTGCTTGCCGGAGTTGCCCCGGAAGATGTCCGCGAACCGGGACGAGATGACGACCCGGAAGCCGTAGTCCATCAGCGCCCAGACGGCGTGTTCCCGAGAGGACCCGGTGCCGAAGTCAGGGCCCGCAACGAGGACGCTGCCCGCCTTGAACGGCTCCTGGTTGAGGATGAAGTGCTCGTCGCCGCGCCAGGCCGCGAAGAGCCCGTCCTCGAACCCGGTGCGGGTCACGCGCTTGAGGTAGACGGCCGGGATGATCTGGTCGGTGTCCACGTTGGACCTGCGCAGCGGCACACCGACGCCCGTGTGGGTGGTGAAGGCATCCATGCTCAGACCTCCAGGTCTGCGGGGGCGGAGAGGGTGCCGCGCACGGCCGTGGCGGCGGCGACGAGCGGGGAGACGAGGTGCGTCCTGCCGCCCTTGCCCTGCCTGCCCTCGAAGTTGCGGTTGGAGGTCGACGCGCTGCGCTCGCCGGGCGCGAGCTGATCCGGGTTCATGCCAAGGCACATCGAGCAGCCGGCCTGCCGCCACTCCGCGCCCGCGTCGAGGAAGACCTTGTCCAGGCCCTCGTCCTCGGCCTGCTTGCGCACCCGCATCGAACCGGGGACGACCAGCATCCGTACTCCTGAAGCGACGTGCTTCCCCTTGATGACGTCCGCCGCGGCGCGCAGGTCCTCGATGCGCCCGTTGGTGCAGGAGCCGAGGAACACCGTGTCCACGCGGATGTCGCGCAGTGGCGTGCCGGGCTCGAGGCCCATGTACGTCAGCGCCTTCTCGGCGGCCACGCGCTCGTTCTCGTCCGCGATCTTCTCGGGGTCGGGGATGTTCGCGCTCAGAGGCAGACCCTGGCCGGGGTTGGTGCCCCACGTGACGAACGGAGTGAGCTCGGCCGCGGAGATGTGGACCTCCGCGTCGAAAGTCGCGTCGTCATCGGTGCGCAGCGTCTTCCAGTACTCGACGGCCGCGTCCCAGTCCGCGCCGGACGGCGCGTGCGGACGACCGAAGATGTAGTCGAAAGTCGTGTCGTCCGGTGCGATCATGCCGGCGCGCGCGCCCGCCTCGATCGACATGTTGCAGACCGTCATGCGCGCTTCCATCGACAGCGCCTCGATGGCGTCGCCGCGGTACTCGAGCACATAGCCCTGTCCGCCACCGGTTCCGATCTTCGCGATGACGGCGAGGATGATGTCCTTCGCCGTGACGCCTTCGCCGAGCGGCCCGTTGACGTTGATGGCCATCGTCTTGAACGGACGCAACGGCAACGTCTGCGTCGCCATCACGTGCTCCACCTCGGACGTGCCGATGCCGAACGCGAGCGCGCCGAACGCACCGTGAGTGCTCGTGTGGCTGTCGCCGCACACCACCGTCATTCCCGGCTGCGTGAGACCGAGCTGCGGGCCGACCACGTGGACGATGCCCTGCTCGAAGTCCCCCATCGGGTGCAGCCGCACCCCGAACTCCGCGCAGTTGCGGCGGAGCGTCTCAACCTGCGTGCGCGACACCAGATCCGCGATCGGCTTGTCGATGTCGACGGTCGGAACGTTGTGATCCTCGGTGGCGATCGTGAGATCGGCCCTGCGCAGCTTGCGGTTCGCAAGGCGCAGCCCGTCGAACGCCTGGGGGCTGGTGACTTCGTGCAGCAGATGGAGGTCGATGTAAAGCAGGTCCGGCTCCGCACCACTTCCGTGGCGCACAACGTGTGCCTCCCACACCTTCTCCGCGAGCGTGCGGCTCATCGCGACATCTCCCACATTATGGACGCGCCGACAGATCTGGACTTCTCACTGTCTGGGAAGTTAGTATCGGCTTGTGGGACAGCATAGCGGGATCGGCGTGCTGGACAAGGCAGTGGCCGTGTTGAACGCCGTAGCAAAAGATCCTTGTGGCCTGGCCGAGTTGTGCAACCGCACCGGCCTCCCCCGAGCGACCGCGCACCGCCTCGCAGTAGGCCTGGAGGTGCACAGGTTGCTGCGCCGAGGCTCCGACGGCCGCTGGCGTCCGGGCGCTGCTCTGGCCGAACTGGCGGGCGGCGCCACAGACCCGTTGCTGGACGCCGCTTCCTCAGTACTGCCGCGCCTGCGCGACATCACCGGCGAAAGCGTGCAGCTCTACCGCCGCGACGGCATGCAACGAGTCTGCGTCTCCTCAGCCGAACCCCCGTCGGGCCTGCGCGACACAGTCCCCATCGGCGCCAGGCTCCCCATGACAGCGGGTTCAGGCGCCAAAGTCCTTGCCGCGTGGTCAGACCCAGGCACCCAACGCGCGGTCCTGGCGGACGCCGTCTACGGCGAACGCACGCTCCTGGAAGTCCGCCGCCGAGGCTGGGCACAAAGCGTGGCAGAACGAGAACCAGGCGTGGCGTCAGTCTCAGCCCCGGTGAGGGACTCCTCAGGCGCCGTAGTGGCAGCCGTCTCAGTGAGCGGCCCCATTGACCGAATGGGCCGCCGCCCAGGCGCCCGCTGGGCAGCGGACCTACTGGCCGCAGCCGAAGCACTGCAAAGCCGCCTCTAAAGCACCAACGAACTGTGGCCGTTCTCCCATCGGGAGAGCGGCCACAGTTCGTTTCGCCCCCTACGACACGCCGCGTTCAACACACGACACGCGGCGTTGACACGTCTCAACAGGCGACCGCCCTCGATCCGCCAAAAGCCCGAGCCCCCACCTCCAACCGCCATATGCTCGCCCCTCGGCGCGTGACGCCGGCCACGATCTGGGGGACGGACATGGACACCTACAAGGCGCAGTCGACAGAGATCACCATCGACGACGAAGTGCTGACGATCATCAGGAAGAAGATCGGCAAGGACGAGGTCCGCCGAATCCCTCTGGCCGCGATCACCGACCTGCGCGTCGACCCGGGCGGCAGGTTCGCCCCCGCCTTGCTGCAGCTGGTCCTGAACGACGAGCCGCCGGCCACCATGAAGCCGACCGAGCCCAACACCTTCCTCTTCCCCAAGACGCCAAAACACACCACGTCCTTCAACGCCCTGCAGGCCCGCCTCGAAGCCGCGGTGGCCCACAACCGCACCACCTCCACCCCTCACGTCCCTTACGACGCCCCGAGCAAGCCGACCTCCCAGCGCCTGCTCGACAGCGCCAGGGAACGATCAGCCCGCCAAGCAGAGGCCGCGGCAAGAGCCCGCGAAGAGTCCGTGGCGAGGGCCACAGCCGCAGCCCAGGAGGCCGAGGCAGCAGAACAGGCGAGAATCGCCCAACTCCGCGCCGACCTCGCCGCCCAGGGCATAACCCGGGAAGACGTCGTGACCGCGGCCCTGGCCACCACCTGGCTGGGCACGACAGCGTCAGAAATCCCGGCCTTGGCAAGAACCCTCAGGCCAGACGAGCCGTTGCTTCACGCCACCAGGGCGACCTTCAACGACCACGTGGGCATGATCGCCCTCACACCGACCCGCTTCATCGCCCTGGACGAGTCCTTCTACTCAACCGAGGCAACGGAGTTCCCCCTGACAGCAGTGATCACGGTGACCCAACAGCAAGAACTCCTGTCCAACACCCTGACCGTCACCCTGCACAACGGCCAAACAGCCACCTACACCAACGTCCAAGACCTGCAGACCTTCACCGAAACCCTAAAAACAGCAACGCGACACACGCCCTAACAACAGAAGAGCCACACCAAAGAAACGACCACCCATAAGCACCGCCCGGCGAGCGAAGCGAAGCGAAGCCACCCATTCGCGAGCGAAGCGACGCGCCAACCGAATGGTCCGGGCACACTCACGCCGGGGGTCCGGGGGCGGAGCCCGCCGGCTGGGGGTCTGGGGGCTCGGCCCCCAGAGGACGCATGCGAAAGAGGCCTGTCTGCGCACTCCGCAGACAGGCCTCTGACACCTCTGTAGCCCCGAAGGGATTCGAACCCTCGCTACCGCCTTGAGAGGGCGGCGTCCTAGGCCGCTAGACGACGGGGCCCTAGAACTTCTTGCTGGCTTGAACCTTATCAGATCGCTCTGTCCGGTCCAAATCCGGCTATTCAGTTCTTGTACTGCAGGCTATTACATTCTGCAGGTCTTGCTATTTTCAGCAGCTCCGAAAGCTTACCCGAGGGCAGTTCTTCCGCAGCAGCTGGGGTACCAGGACTCGAACCTAGACTAACTGAACCAGAATCAGTCGTGCTGCCAATTACACCATACCCCATTGGCTTTCGCGATCGACTTCGTTGTCCCGAAGGAGTTCCGAGGTCCTCGTTGCTGCCGTGAGAAATACTAGACCACGCCCCCACCAGAAGTGAAATCGGCCCCCACCTGAACGCATATGCGCAGGTGGGAGCCGGTCTCGAGGCGCTTCTCAGGCGCTGGCGGTGGAGAGCTCGCAGACGAGGAGCTCCGGCAGTTCCGCGAGCGTCGTGATGGACGACAGGCCCGCGGGCAGCGTGCCGCCGGTCGGGCCGGTGCGGTTGATCCAGACACCGTGCATTCCGGCGTCGCGCGCGCCGATGGCGTCGGCGTGCAGGCGGTCTCCCACGTGGACGGTGTCGCCGGGCGAGACGCCCAGGGCGAGGCACGCGGTGTGGAAGATCACGCGGTCCGGCTTGGCGCAGCCGACCTCGCCGGCGATGAGCACCGCGTCGAAGTACTCGGAGAGACCGAGCTGGGCGATCTTCACGCGCTGGTGGCGGCCCGACGCGTTGCTGATCGCGGCGATCGGGAGGCCCGTCGCCCGCAGCCAGTCGAGCATCGGGATGACGTCCGGGAACAGGCACCAGCCGGAGGTGAGGACCTCCTGGCGGCCGAGCTCGCGACGGGTGGCTTCCTCCAGCGTGAGCTCCTCGCCGAGTGCGGCGAAGAAGGCCTGGGTGCGGATGTTGCGCATCGACTCGTACTGGAGCTCACCGGCGAGCTGGCGGGAGACGTGGTCGTCGGTGATTCGCTGCCACAACGACCAGGCGTCGGCGTTACCGACCATCGAGGCCAACGCGGCTCGCGATGAACTGCTGTAGTCGACAAGTGTGTCGTCGACGTCCAGGCAGACAGCGCGGATCTCGCCGGTTCTCTTACGCGTGAAAGTCGGGGACGCAGTTGTCACTCCGGAAGGTTAGGTGCGCGGGGCCCTCGTCCGATTCGGCTAACGAGGTGATTCCTATAGGTCCTTGCACGATCCAGCTGACCTTGAGGCCCCGAACGAACTAGTCACACTCCTCCGAGCGCCGAATGCAATCACCCGGTCGAGTGTTATTCGGCGGCGCAACGATCTCTGCCCGAACGGGCGGTTCCGCGAGCGCGACACCCTAGCTCGCACAACGACATTCCGCACCAGCCGCAACCTTTTCGGGGCCTGGGTCCCCAGACCGTCCACATTGGACCGACCCGAACGAGAGCCACGACACCGGGAATCCGGCTTGACGCACCTGGCGATCAAGAGCATGCTTGAGTTTATTCAACACCGGTTGAAAAGAGGGGATCGACATGGAGAGGACGACCTGTCTCGTCGTCGGCGGCGGACCTGCCGGAATGGTGCTGGGACTGCTCCTGGCCCGCGGTGGCGTCGAGGTCACGGTGCTGGAGAAGCACGGTGACTTCCTGCGCGACTTCCGCGGCGACACGGTGCACGCGTCGACGCTCACACTGCTGGACGAGCTGGGGCTCGGTCCGGCGTTCGAGCAGGTGCCGCACCAGGACGTCGACAAGATCGAGGCCCTGCTCGACGGCGGCGCCAAGGCCACGATCGCCGACCTGTCCCGGCTCCCCGGCCCGAACAAGCGCATCGCGATGGTGCCCCAGTGGGACTTCCTGGACCTGCTGGCGGACGCGGGCAAGCTCGAACCGACGTTCACGCTGCGGATGAACACCGAGGTCACCTCGATCACCAAGAGCGGCAACAGGGTCACGGGCGTGAAGTACCGGGACCGCGTCGACGGGCACGAGGGCGAGATCGTCGCGGACCTCGTCGTGGCGGCCGACGGGCGGAGCTCGATCCTGCGCGCGGCCGTGGAACTTCCGGTCTACCGCTTCGGCGCGCCGATGGACGTGTGGTGGTTCCGCTTGCCGCGCAACGAAAGCGACCCGGTCAAGGGCGGCGGCGGCAGGTTCAGCGCCGGCAGCGGACTCGTGCTCATTCCACGCGGCGAGTACTTCCAGTGCGCTTTCCTGATCCGCAAGGGAACGGACCAGGCCGTGCGCGCCGAGGGTGTCGAGAAGTTCCGCGAACGCGTCGTCACGCTCGTCCCGTGGCTCGTCGACCGGGTCGAGCACATCAAGAGCATCGACGACCCGAAGCTCCTCGACGTGAAGCTGGACCGGTTGCGGCACTGGCACGTCGACGGACTGCTGTGCATCGGTGACGCGGCGCACGCGATGTCACCGGTCGGCGGCGTCGGTATCAACCTCGCCGTGCAGGACGCGGTCGCCGCGGCCACCGTGCTCGCGCGGCCGTTGCGGGACGGCAAGGTCACGAGCGCGACGCTCGCGAAGGTGCGCGGACGCAGGCTGTTCCCGACCGTGGTGATCCAGACCATGCAGCGGGTCATCCACCGGCTGTTCCTGGGCCGCAAGCTCAACAGCACGGCCACGGTCTCGAGCACGGGCACGCCGTTCATGCTCAAGGTCGCGCAGAAGCTGCCGTTCCTGCAGGCGGTGCCGGCCTACATGATCGCGATCGGGCCACGTCCCGAGCACGCGCCGGACTTCGCGCGCAGGGCACCGCAGACCATCGCTAGGTCGTGACGAAGGCCTCGGAGCTCTCGCCGAGCACCAACGCCACGGCGTGGGCGCGGTCACGGGCGCCCAGCTTGCGCAGGATCGCCTTCACGTGGGTCTTCACGGTGTCGTTGCTGATGAAGAGCCGCTGGGCGATGCGCGCGTTGTCCATCCCCTTCGCCATCTCGGCCAGCACGTCGAACTCCCGTGCCGACAACCTGCCGAGCGACGCGGGTGGCGGCATCCGCGACGGCAGGCGCGCGAGTGATCCCACCCGCGCGTCGATCGTGGCGGGAGCACCCCGCACCGCGGCCGCGATCAGCGGTAACAGCTCGGCCACGGGCGAGGTTTTCAGCAGGTAGGCCACCGCGCCGGCGTCGAGAGCCGCGCGGGCCCAGCTCGGACTGTCCGCATTGGACAGCACGACGACGCGGGCGCTCGGCCGGTACTGCGCCGTGTCCCGCACGGTTCGCAGCGGTCCGGCGCCCGGGACGTCGAAGTCCGTGACGACCAGATCCACCAGAGTGCCGCGCAGGCTGCGCGCAGCCTCGGCCACGGTGTGGGCGATGCCCACAACGCGGAAGCAGTGCGTGCGATGCAGCGAAAGCCGCAGCCCTTCGGTGATGAGCTGCGATCCGTCGACCAGCAACACGCGGGTGGACGCCAGGTCCGTCATGACACCGGGAAGTTACTCGCGGGTACCCGGATGCGTAACCTGCCGGACGCCGGATTGCTCCGTACGGCTACCTATTTGCGACCGGATTGGTGAGCGTGCCAAGGCCGTCCACAGTCACGGAGACCGTCTGTCCGGCCCTCATCGGCCCGACACCGGCCGGCGTGCCGGTCAGGATCAGGTCGCCCGGCAGCAGCGTCATGATGCCGGACACGTACTCGACGAGTGACGGAATGTCGTGCACCATCAACGAAGTACGGCCGTCTTGTTTGACTTCCCCGTCAACTTCGGTGACGACGCGGACGTCGGAGGGGTCGAACTCGGTCTCGATGAACGGACCCAACGGACAGAACGTGTCAAAACCCTTGGCACGCGTGAACTGCACGTCCTTCTTCTGCAGGTCGCGCGCCGTGACATCGTTGGCGATCGTGTAACCCATGATCACACTCGCGGCCTTGGCCTTGGGCACGTCGCGGCACGGCTGGCCGATGATGACGGCCAGCTCACCCTCGAAGTCGACGCGCTCGGACACGGCCGGGAGCTTGATCTCCACGTTCGGGCCGACCACCGACGTGTTGGGCTTGAAGAACAGCAACGGCTCCGCGGGAACCTCGTTCCCCATCTCCTTGGCGTGGTCGGCGTAGTTCCGCCCCACCCCGATGATCTTGGTCGGCAGGATGGGAGCGAGCAGCCTGACGTCGGCCAACGGCCACTTCCGGCCGGTGAACGTGGGCGTGCCGAAAGGGTGTTCGGCGATTTCCGCGGCCTCGTCGCCGTGAACGGCGACGAAGGCCACGCCTTGGGGATGAGCAATTCGGGCGATGCGCACGGCCCCAGTTTACGAGGTCAGCTGGACCTCATGGATTTGTGCACGAGCGCGTCGCACAACGCCAGCCAGGACGCCTCGACGATGTTCCCGTGCACTCCGACCGTGGTCCACTCGCGCTCGCCGTCGGTCGACTCCACCAACACCCGCGTCACGGCATCCGTACCGGGATGCTCCGTCAGGATGCGCACCTTGTAGTCGGCCAGCTCCACAGTGTCCAACCAGGACAGATGCGGCAACAACGCCTTGCGCAGCGCCGCGTCCAGAGCGTGCACGGGCCCGATTCCCTCGGCCGTCGCGATGACCCGCTCCCCCGCCACGTGCACCTTGACCGTGGCCTCGGACACGATCTCGCCGTCCGACCGGTGATCGAGCACGACCCGGTAGGACTCCAGCGTGAACGGAGGTGTGTCCAGTTCGGACAGCTCGGTGCGCAGCAGGAGCTCCATCGAGGCGTCGGCGGCCTCGAACGACCAGCCCTTCGCCTCCAACTCCTTCACGCGCTTCAACGCGCTGCCGACCTCGGTCCCCCGGCCGGCCAGGTCGAGTCCGAACTCACGTCCCTTGAGTTCGATGCTCGCCCGACCGGCCATCTCGGTGACCAGCACCCGCATGTCGTTGCCGACGGTGTCCGGATCGATGTGGTTGTACAGCTCCGGATCCACCTTGATCGCGCTCGCGTGCAGACCCGCCTTGTGAGCGAATGCTGACGACCCGACATAAGCCTGGTGGGTGTCGGGTGCGATGTTCGCGATCTCGGCCAACGCATGGGAGACACGGGTGAGCTCGGCCAGTGCTCCGATCGGGAGCACCTCCATGCCGAGCTTGGTCACGAGGTTTCCCACGACGGCGAACAGGTCCGCATTGCCTGCTCGCTCGCCATATCCGTTGGCGGTGCACTGAACGTGCGTCGCGCCCGCCTGAACGGCCGCGAGTGTGTTCGCCACCGCACAGGACGTGTCGTCCTGGCAGTGAATTCCAACGCGGAAGCCGGTCTTCTCGACGACCTCCGCGACCGTCTCCGCAAGCCCCAACGGCAACTGACCACCGTTGGTGTCGCACAGCACAACGACGTCCGCGCCACCCTCCACAGCGGACTCCAGCACACGCAGCGACGTGTCCGGCGAGAACGCGTACCCGTCGAAGAAGTGCTCGGCGTCGAGAAAGACCCGCCTACCGTGGTCCTTCAGGAACCGAACGGTGTCGCGCACCATCCTCAGGTTCTCGTCGGCGTCCGTGCGCAGCGCCCGTTCGATGTGCCTGAGGTCCGACTTGGCCACCAACGTGACCACCGGCGCCTGACTGTCAACAAGTGCCTTGACCTGCGGGTCTTCCTCGACCTTGACCCCGGCCTTGCGCGTGGCCCCGAACGCGACCAGCTTGGCGTGCTTCAACTCCAGATCCCCGGCCGCCGCACGAGCGAAGAACTCCGTGTCCTTGGGCAACGCGCCGGGCCAGCCGCCCTCGATGAACCCGACGCCGAGCCCGTCCAGCAGCCGCGCGACCGCGAGCTTGTCCGTGACGGAGTACGAAATGCCCTCACGTTGTGCGCCATCGCGCAACGTCGTGTCGTAGACGTGGAACTCGTCGGTCGGGCCGGCCATCGGGGTCATCTCCTCATCCGGGCAAACAAAAAGACCCCCCGCGGGATGCGAGAGGTCTGCGCGTCGGGTGCCAGGGGCGGCAACTACCCGACGCGCTCGTCAATAATGATGGCGACGTACTGAACCATGTCGGCGATGCTGCCACAGCTCAGCGCGGCGTACCAAGCGACGGGAGGAAATCTCCCACTATCTGGTCACGGGTTCACGCCTTCGCAACGGCACCCACGCGGTGCCACCCGGAGCCCGCCGACGCAAGGCAACCACCCGCACGGAACGCGACCAACCCCGCTGGAACCCGGCAACCGCCCGCAACCCGACCCGCACCGACGTCACCCCTGGGCCAGGAACTTCGCGAACGCCTCGATCGAAGCCGCGTTCCGAGGCGACTCCACCAACGCCGCATACGGCAACGAGAAGAACCTCTTCCCCTTGACCGCAGGCGAGTTGGCCAGCGGAGCGAAGCCCTCCAGGAACGCCTGCTTCTGCTCCGGAGTGTTCGCCTCCCCGTCCGCGTAGTCCACGATCAACACCACATCGGGGTTCCGCTGCACCACGGTCTCCCAGTTGACCGTCGTCCAGCTGTCGTTCAAATCCCCGAAGATGTTGTCCCCACCCGCCTTCGAGATCACGTCCTGAGGCGCGGCGTTCTTCCCGGACGTGAACGGCTGGTCCTGCCCGCTGTCGTACAGGAACACCTTCGGCCGAGGCTTCCCCTCCATCAACTTCCCGGCACGGGCGATCTGCTCCTGATACCCCTTCACGAGCTCCTCAGCCTTGGCCTCGACCCGGAAGATCTTCCCGAGGTTGCGCAGGTCCGTGTACAGCGCGTCCAACGCGGGCATGATGCCGCGCTGCTTGCCCACCCCGTTCCGACAGGCCTCAGTCAGCTGGTAGGTCCCGATCCCCAACGCCTTCAACGCGTCCGGCGTGAACCCGGTGCTCTCGCTGAACCCGTAGTTCCAGCCGGCGAAGACCAGATCGGCGTTCGCGCCCTGCACGACCTCCTTGGAGACCTTGTCGGACAGATGCTTCACGCTCCCGAAGTCGGCCTTCCACGGCGAGGTGCGCACGTCGACGGAGTCCACGCCGCTGATGACGTAACCCGCCATCCGGTCCTTGAGTCCCAGCGCGAACATCAACTCGGTGATCCCGGTGTCGTTGGTGACCACTTTGGACGGAATCTTGTCGAACGTGACCTGCTGACCACAGTTCGTGACCGTCACGGGGTCGGACGCGGAGGTGTCCTGGGCGACCGTGGCGCCGCAGCCGGAGACCAACAGCACAGCGGCAAGGACAACGGTTCTCAAGGGGTGACCTCCTGATCGAACAGGAGCTGGGGAACTCCCGTGGTCGGATGCCGCACGACGTGCGCGGTGACGTGGAAAACCTTGGCGATCAGTTCAGGCACGAGAACCTCCGCCGGTGTGCCGGACGCGACGATCCGTCCTTCGTCCAACACGTACAGCCGGTCGCAGAAGGAAGCAGCGAGGTTCAGGTCGTGCAGAACCGTCAGCACCGTGATCCCCAGCCCACGCGTGAGCTGGAGAACATCGAGCTGATGGCGAATGTCGAGATGGTTCGTGGGCTCGTCCAGCACGAGCACCCGCGGCTCCTGGGCGATCGCGCGGGCGATGAGCACGCGCTGTCGCTCACCACCGGACAAACTGAGGAAGCTGCGCGAAGCGAGATGTGAAACGTCCACCGTGGACAGTGCCTCGGCCACCACCCGAGAGTCGCGGACCGGATCACGGTCGTGCGGCAGCCGGCCCATCTCCACGACCTCGGTGACCGTGAAGTCGAACTCGACCTGCGACTCCTGGGTCAACGCCGCGAGGTGGCGGGCGACATCATGTCGCTTGTGGACGTTCGAGCCGTCGAGCAGCACAGTGCCGGCGTCGGGCTTCAACGCCCGGTACACGCAGCGCAGCGTCGTGGACTTGCCGCTGCCGTTCGGGCCCACGATGCCGACAACCTCGCCAGAGGCGTGCAAAGAAACGTCGGAGATGATGTTCCGGACGGCGACGTCGTTCAGCTCGACGCGCATCAGCGGCCTCCGAAGACGTAGGACTTGCGACGCATCAGGAAGATGAAGCAAGGCACGCCGAGCGCGGCCGTGATGACGCCGAGCGGGAGTTCCTCCGGTGCCGCGAGCATGCGCGCGGCCACGTCCACCCAGACCAGGAACGACGCTCCGGCCAGCGGTGCGAGCGCCAGGACCTTGCGGTGGTCGGCGCCCACTACCATGCGCGTCAGGTGCGGCAGCATCAGTCCGACGAACCCGACGGCACCGCTGACCGCCACCAGCACACCGGTCATGGCCGCGGTGACGATGAACAGGTGCGTGCGGAACCGGTTGACCGCCACGCCGAGCGTGGTCGCGGTCTCGTCGCCCATCGCCAGCGCGTTGAGCTGCCGCGCCTTGGTCGCCAGGTAGACGATGCCGGCCGCGGTCACCACGGCGGCGACCGGCAGCGACTGCCAGTTCGCCCCGCCGAGGCTGCCGAGCAACCAGAACATCGCGGCCCGCGCCGCCTCACCGCGCGGTGCCTGGAACACCAGCAGCATCGCCACGGCGGAGAACCCGTACGCCAGCGCCGTCCCGGTCAACACGAGCCGCAACGGTGTGAGCCCTCGGCTCGTGCGTGCGGTGATGTAGACCAGGGCGGTAGCGCCGAGACCGGTCAGGAACGCTCCCACCGACAACGCGTAGACGCCGAGGCCGGACAGGATGCCGAGCGTCGCCACCGCCGTCGCGCCCACGCTCGCGCCCGACGAGATGCCGAGCACGTACGGGTCTGCCAACGCGTTGCGGACCATCGCCTGGATGGCGACGCCGACCGTGCTCAGGCCGGCGCCGACGACGGCCGCGAGCAGAACTCGGGGAAGCCGGATGTCCCAGACGATGTGGTACTGCCCGGCGAGGTCGGCGGGGATCGTGCCGCCGGTCAGCGCCGCCCACAGCAGTTCGAGCGTGAGGTCGAACGGAACGGAGACGGGGCCGAGCGCGACGCCCGCGACGAGACTGACGGCGAGCACGCCGACGAGCACGCTGATCTTGGAGAGCACTGGGTCCTTCCCGCAGTCCACGGCGGAGTCGGAACTTCTCGGTCACCGTGAGCGGGTGTTCGGGCTCGTCTCCTGATCAGGAGACCTACCGTTGCGGGTCAGCGCCGGACTTCGACCGGTCTTCCCCCACGCACGACTGAGGCGACCCTACCTGCGGAAACAGAAAGTTCGAGAATTTTCGGGTGTGATGTCGATCCGGCCCGCGGTCCGTTCGACCTGTGGACGTCACCGAGGAAGACACCGAGCGAGGAGATCCACCGTGAAGTACATCCTGATCATGCGCGCCACCGACGAGGGCTTCGCGAACATGGGCGAGGTCGACTTCGACAAGATGCTGGAGACGGTCGGCGCGTTCAACGAGGAGCTGATCCGCGCCGGTGTGCTGCTGGCCGCCGAGGGTCTGTCCGAGCCGTCCGAGGGCGTCGTCGTGGACTACTCCGCCGAGCCGCCGGTCGTCACGGACGGCCCGTACGGCGAGACCAAGGAGCTGTTCAACGGCTTCTACCTGCTCAACGTCTCGTCGAAGGAAGAAGCGATCGAGTGGGCCAAGCGCATGCCGCTGACCGGCCCGGGGTTCAAGACCGAGATCCGGCGCGTGCCGACGATCGACGAGTTCCCGCAGGACAACGAGTGGATCAAGAAGGAGCGCGCGTGGCGTGAGGCCAACGGCCAGCTCTGACGCGGAGAACGCCGAAGCCCCGGCCGGAAAGTCCGGCCGGGGCTTCAAAACGTCGAGCGGATGAACCTCAGCCAGTGCGGACGTTCGACGACACGAGTGCCGCGAGACGATCGCCGATGGCGTAGGTGGCCCCAGGCGACTGGTGGTCCCTGGTAGCGAGATCAAAGGCCACGGAGGCCTCGATCCGGCGGGCCGACTCGTGCTCGCCGAGGTGGTCGAGCAGCAGCGCGACCGACAGCACGGCGGCCGTCGGGTCCGCGATGCCCTGGCCCGCGATGTCCGGCGCCGAACCGTGCACCGGCTCGAACATCGACGGGTTGCGACGGGTCACGTCCATGTTTCCCGACGCGGCCAGGCCGATGCCACCCGTGACGGCGGCGGCGAGGTCGGTCAGGATGTCGCCGAACAGGTTGTCGGTGACGATCACGTCGTAACGGCCCGGGTCGGTGACCATGTGAATGGTCGCCGCGTCCACGTGCTGGTAGGCCACGGTGACGTCCGGGTGCTGCAGCGAGACCTCCTCCACGACGCGCGACCACAACGAGCCGGCGTGCGTGAGGACGTTCGTCTTGTGCACCAAGGTCAGGTGCCGGCGCTGACGGTTCGACGCACGCGCGAAGGCGTCCCGGACCACGCGCTCGACGCCGAACGAGGTGTTCAGCGAGACCTCGGTGGCGATCTCGTGCGGCGTGTCCTTGCGGAGCAGGCCGCCGTTGCCCGCGTACGGGCCTTCCGTGCCCTCGCGGACCACCACCATGTCGATCTCCGGCGGGTCCGCGAGCGGGCTGCGGACACCGGGGTAGAGACGAGCCGGGCGGAGGTTCACGTGGTGGTCGAGTTCGAAGCGCAGCCTCAGAAGCAGGCCCCGCTCCAGAATTCCGCTCGGCACCGACGGGTCGCCCACCGCGCCGAGCAGGATCGCGTCGTGCTGGCGAAGCTCTCCCAGCACCGACTCGGGCAACAACTCTCCCGTGGCGTGCCAGCGCGCCGCGCCGAGGTCGTAGCGAGTGATCTCGGCCGCCGGAACGACCTCTCCGAGGACCTTCAGGGCCTCAGCGATGACCTCGGGCCCGATCCCGTCTCCTGGGATCACTGCGAGCCGCATCCACACACCTCCCAGGTGTCAGTCCCCAATTGGTGGGACTACTTTCCTTCGCGAAAGGCTACCGGCATCCAGGCCGCCCGCCGCATGCCGGACACCCCATCGGGGTGTTATCTCCCGTACTGCGGGACACCCACACGGCCCATATCCCACTTTCGAGTGTCACTCGACCGCAGGAACGGGGTCGCGTCAAGGGGTGACGGGAGGCAGTTCCGGGCCGTGACACGCCGAGAGGCCCGGTTCCAAACGAAGAACCGGGCCTCTCGTGAAACATCCGATCTAGTAGGCGCTGCCCCGGCCACTCGACTTCACCAGGACGACCGACGCGCGGTCACCGTTGGCGTTGTGGTGGTTCAGGACCAGCAGGCCCTCGGACTTGTCGGCCTTCAGCGAGGCCTCGTTCTTGTTCACCACGAGCGCGGTACCCGGCTTCGCGAGGTACGAGAGCGCCGCGTCGCCGCCGCCCTGCGCCCACAGACCCGGCTTGAGCGGGTCGTAGGACAGGTTGCGGTCGATGACGTCGACGAGCTTGTTCGCGTTGCCCGGCGCGGCGTAGTAGCCGCCGACGCCCACGACGTACGAGAGGCGCGCCGTGTCCTTCGTCGCGTCGATGCCCAGTGCGCTGAGCAGCACCGGCAGGACGACGACGTTGGTGTCCTGGACGTTCGCGTCGACGTCGCCGAACAGGCCGTTGACGCCCTGGATGTCGACGGTCTCGCCCGTCTTCAGGTCCACCGTGGACGCGACCAGCAGGTCGGTGTCGGTCAGGCGGGTCGCGAACACCTCGAAGTCCGCCGTGCCGTCACCGTTGGTGTCGATGTCGACGAACGGGATGGTGTTCTTGCCCAGGTTGTACCAGTTGCCCCAGGTCGCGACACCGAACGCGAGCAGCGCCTCCTCGGGCTTGCCCTGCGCCTTGGCCAGCGGGGCCGTGGAGGCCGCGCCGACGTAGCGGAGGTCGCCGCCCTTGGCGGTCTCGTTGAGCGCGCAGTTCTCGGTGACGTTGCGCTTGCAGTCGCGCAGCTTCGGCGACTGGGCCTGCAGCTCGAGAACGCTGATCAGCGAGCGGTAGGCCTGCGAGCCCGTGCCCTGGTCGATGCCCTTGCCGGTCACGTTCAGCACGGCCTGCTTGCTGTTGCCGGAGAACTTGAGGCTGGACGCGGTCTTGATGTCCGCGACCGGCTTCGGCGCCGAGTAGACCGACAGGCGCAGCGGCACCGTGGCACCCGCGGTCGGCGTGAAGGTCACGCGACCGGAGGCGTCCGCGAGGAACTGGCGCGGCACGTCGAGCTGGTTCGGCTCGACCGTCGAGTCGACCGTCTTGCGCAGCGCCTTCGGGTCGGTGATCTTCAGGGTCACCTTGACGCGCGCGACACCGCGCGGGCTCAGCTTCACCTTGTCCTGCGAGAGCACGTAGCTCACGCCGGGGATCGTCGTGGCCGCGGTGTAGCCGACCTTGTACTCCACGGACTTCGTGGACTTGTTGACCAGCTTGATGGTCTTGGACTTCTCGACCGGCTTCGAGACCTCGACGACGCCGAAGTTCGCGCTGACGTAGCCGTTGTCCTCCTCGACGTACGCGAGGACCTGGTTGTCGATCGCGGACTTGCCGTCCACGCGGCCGGTGCCGACCCGGTTGGGGGCGAAGGTCTTGCCGTCTTCCTTCACGTCCGCACCGGCGGTGTTCATGATCGAGGCCTTGACCTCTTCCAGCGTCCAGTCCGGGTGCGCCTGGCGGACCAGGGCGGCGATGCCGGCGACGTGCGGGGACGCCATCGACGTACCCGAGATCACCAGGCGGTCGTTGCCGGAACCGACGGCGGTCGACGAGATCGTGTCACCGGGGGCCGCGACGTCCGGCTTGATGGACTGGCCGCGGGTGCCGCGGCTGGTGAACGCGCTCGGGGTGTCCGAAATGGACTGGTCGTACGTCGGCGTCGAGGTGCGCAGGTCACCCGCGAGGCGGACGACCAGCGTGCCCGCGTTCAGCGCCGGGCGGATCGCCGCGGTGGCGGAGCCGGTGAACTGGAACATCGGGATGCCCGCGTTGCCGGCGATGCCCGCCGCGAAGTTCTCCAAAGTGGACGAAAGGAGCACGCCCTGGCCACCGGCGGCCTGCACGTTGTTCGCGCGGACGGCCGAACCACAACGGCGCGTGGCGTCGTTGTCGTCCCACTCCAGCCACACGAACTTGCCGGCGACGTTGTCGGTGATCGCGACGCAGCCGTCGGCGTTGCCAGCCTGCGACAGCTTCACGACCGGCAGTTCCTTGTTGTAGCCCAGGTAACCGGTGAAGCTCTGGCTGTACTGACCGGGCTTGAGGCCCTGGCCCTTCACCTCGGCGCCGTCGCGCAGCACGAACGAGTCGCGCACGGACGCGACGGTCAGCGCCTCGGGCGTGTTGCCCGGCGAGCCGCCGATGTCGTAGAGGTCGCCACCGTTGCCCGCGGAGAAGACCGGCATGACGCCGACCTTGTACAGCTTCTTCACGAACAGGCTGTCGGGGTCGTCCGGTGCGCCGTAGTCGGAGCCGAGCGACAGGTTGACCACGTCGAGGTGGTCGGAGAAGTCGCCGTCACCGTCGGGGTCGAGCGACCAGTCGAGCGCCTGCGAGGTGACGTTGGTCGAGCCCTCGCAGCCGAAGACCTTCAGCGCGAAGATCTGGGCCTTCGGCGCGGTGCCGGGGCCGATCTTCATCTCGTTGAGCTTCGCGGCGTCGAGCTTGGTGTAGTCGCCCTTGAACGTGCTGCCGTCGGCGTTCTCGCCGAAGCCGGCCGTGGTGCCCGCGACGTGCGAGCCGTGGCCGTTGCAGTCGATGGGGTTCGGGTCCGGCTTCGGCGTGTTGATCGCCGGGTCGGTGCTCTCCCCGTCGTAGTCCTCGCCCACGAAGTCGTAACCGCCGACGACCTTCGCGGTCGGGAAGTTCGGGTCCTTCACGCGCGGGTCGACGGCCTTGAACGCCTCGACCGTGCCGGGGCCGCCGAAGTTCGCGTGCGTGTAGTCCACACCGGTGTCGATGATGCCGACGCGGATGTCGTCGCCGAGCTTGCCGTACTGCTGCCAGACGTTGAGCGTCCTGGTGAGCTGGACGGCGTTCGAGTTCTGGCGCTTCTTCGGGACGACCGGGTAGACCGCGAGAACGTCCTGGCGCTGGGCCAGTTCGCGGACCTTCTGCGCGTCGGCCGTCACGACGACGCCGGGGACGCCGTTGGAAGTGCGGTAGAGCTCCTTGGTCTGCGTGTCAGCGCTCTTGAGCTGGCCGACGACCTGGTCGACCGCGGCCGACGTGTCGTTCTTGGCCTGCTTGGCTGCCTGCTTCGCGACCTCTTTGCCCTGGCTCTTCTTCTCGTCGAACGCGTCGACGGCGGGCTTGCGGTCCAGCGCGACGAACGCGGTGACCGAACCCGCGGCGTTCAGCCTGGGAGAAACCTTGAGGTGCAACGCTTTCGCGTCCAACCCGTGCGCACCCTTGACCGGCTGCGCGAGCGGTTCGCTCTGCGCCTGTGCCGTGGCAGGTGCGATCAGCAGTGTGGTGATGGCAGAGAACACCACCAGACTCGATCGTCTCTTCACAACGTTGCCCCAACCGAGGTGTGTGCCTTCGACCCGAAATGACAGTGCCGTGCCCTCTACGGCACCGGGTCAACCTCGTGGGGACGCTAATCGCTGATCGTGTGTCTGCGACTGCCCCGAAAGTATGAATGTGGTCTACAGATAGTTGCCTGTTACGACTTCGTTGTGAACGACGATGAACACGGGAAGGGGACTTTGCCGTCCCCTTCCCGGTTTGTCGTGACTATCCGAAGTCGACAGACCTGACCGTGCGCGCGCCGACGGCCGCGCCGATCGGGTCGAGCACCTGGGTGTCGACCGGGCGGTCGACGCGCAGCACCATGACGGCGTCGCTGCCGGTCTGGCTGATCTGCGCGGCCTCGATGTTCACGCCGGCCTCGCCGAGCAGCGTGCCGACCGTGCCCATGACACCCGGACGGTCCGGGTACTCCAGCAGCAGCACGGTGCCTTCGGCCCTCAGGTCGAAGTTGCGGCCGTTGATGTTCACCAGCTTCTCGACCTGCGCGATGCCGCTGACGGTGCCGGACACGGTGTTCGTCGCGCCGTCCGCGTACACGGCCTTCACCGTGACGAGGCTGCGGTGGTTCGGGCTCTCGGTCTCCTTGACCAGCTCGACGCTGACGCCCAGGTCCGCGGCGAGGCTCGGCGCGTTCACGAACGTCACCTGCGACTCGACGACCTTGGAGAACACCCCGCGCAGCGCGGCGAGCGGCAGGATCGCGACGTCCTCATTGGACAGTTCGCCGCGGACCTCGACGGTGACGCTGGTCGGGGCCTTGGGCGACAGTGCACTGAGGACGGTGCCGAGCTTCTGCACCAGCGGCAGGTACGGGCGGACCTCTTCGCCGACCGCACCGCCCTGGACGTTGACGGCGTCCGGCACGAACTCGCCGGCCAGCGCGAGGATGGTGCTCTTCGCGACGTCGGTGCCCGCGCGGTCCTGCGCCTCGGCCGTGGACGCGCCGAGGTGCGGGGTGACGACGATGCCCGGCACGTTGAACAGCGGGCTCTCGGTCGTGGGCTCGGTGGAGAAGACGTCGATGCCGGCGCCGCCGACCTGGCCTTCCTTGACGGCCTCGGCGAGGGCAGCCTCGTCGATGAGGCCACCGCGGGCCGCGTTGACGATGATGACGCCGCGCTTGGCCTTCGCCAGCTGCTCGGCACCGATGAGGCCCTTGGTCTCCGGCGTCTTCGGCAGGTGGATGCTGATCGCGTCCGCCTTCTCGAGCAGCTCCTCGAGGCTGACGAGCTCGATGCCGAGCTGGGCGGCGCGGGCGGCGCTCACGTACGGGTCGTAGGCGATGAGCTCGACGCCGAACGCGGCGATGCGCTGCGCGAACAGCTGGCCGATCTTGCCGAGGCCGACGACGCCGACCGTCTTGCCGTTGAGCTCGACGCCGTTGAACTTGGAGCGCTTCCACTCGTGGTTCTGCAGCGTCTCGTGCGCGGCCGGGATCTGACGCGCGACGCTCAGCAGCAGCGCGACGGCGTGCTCGGCGGCGCTGACGATGTTGGACGTAGGCGCGTTGACGACCATCACGCCGTTCTGCGTGGCGGCCGGGACCTCGACGTTGTCCAGGCCGACACCCGCGCGGGCCACGACCTTCAGCTTGCGCGTGGCCGCGAACACCTCGGCGTTCACCTGGGTGGCGGACCGGACGAGCAGGGCGTCCGCGTCGGCGACAGCGGTGAGGAGGGCTTCGCGGTCGGTGCCGTCTACGTGGCGCACTTCGACGCCGTCACCGAGAGCGTCCAGAACGGACGGCGCGAGCTTCTCGGCGATGAGGACAACAGGTCGGCTCGTGTTGCTCACGGACATCGCTCCCAGGAAGGGTCGGATCGTGGGGCGCGGGCGTGGTCGGGGGCGGCTGGCCCGCGCCGACCGGAGCACCGCAATGTGTCCGGACTGTTAACGAGCATAGACACCGGCCTTGCGCCCGCATTCCGCCGGGTGGCTCAGGTCACCGCCCGCGTCTTGCAGTATGGGACGAAGCATGGGTGGACGTGGTGTTCACCCATCAGTGTCGGGTCCACTGCCTGGGAACTGGTGGGGTGTTGACGTAGGGCTGGTGGAGGGGCTGGTGGGGCGGGCGAGGGCATGCGGGGCGGGCCAGGGCCGGGCGGGGGCCGTGCGGGGGCGGCGGGCCAGGGCCGGGCGGGTGCCGTGCGGGGGCGGGTGGGTGCCGTGCAGAGGCGGGCGAGGGCGGGCGTTGGCGTGCCGGGGGCATGCGGGGGCGAGTGAGGGCCGAGCCGGGGGCATTCGGGGGCGTTCCAGGGCCGTGCGGGTCGGCTTGCGGGCGTTTGTCGCGTTCCAGCGGGGTTGGTCGCGTTCCTGACGTTCCGTCGCCTTGCGAGGGTGGTCCATCAGGCA
>NZ_JBIVPX010000003.1:0-1027076 GCF_044754905.1 Lentzea sp. NPDC092896 | reverse complement strand
CACGCGGCACGCAGTTGTTCTCGGTCCGGATGCGTTCGGTGGCAACGAGTTCGAGGGCAGTGCTGCCGAACGTCTCGACGCGCCGGTCGTTCAGCGCCTCGGTGCTGCGGGCGAGCGCGGTGGCCTGGTCGGCCAGCCTCGCCCGCAGCACCTCGTAAGTGCCCGCGTCGAGCTGTGTCATGCGGTCTGGCCGTTGTTCTTGGCCATCTGGGTCAGCGCGATCGCCGCGGCGATGTTCTGCGCGTCACCCGTGGTGAACGAGCTGAGGATCTTGGTCAGGTCCTCCGGGAAGTTCGCCGACCCGTCCATCCACTTGGAACCCAGCGCCTGCACCACGTCCGAGCCGCCGACGAACCCGTCGACCTGCTTGCCCGCGGTGATCGAGCTGGCGATCCGGTCGAAGAACATCGTGTCGCCACCGATGATGTCGATGTCGGCCTTCTCCAGGCCGGCCGCGAGCACCATGGCCTGGGCCTCGGCGATCTCGCGCTGCACGTCGATGCCCCTGAGCCGGATCTCCTTCTCCGCCTCGAGACGCAGCCGGTACTCCTCGTGCTCGCGAGTGGCGGTGTCGAGCGCGGCCATGGCCTCCGCCTTGTGCGACAGGCCTTCCGCCTCGCCCTTGAGACGTTCCTTGATGCCCTCGGCGTCGGCGAGCGCCTTCTCGCGGTCGACCACGGCCTCGGCGCGACCGAGCGCCTCGGACGCGGCGGCGTCGCGTTCCTTGACCAGCGCGTCGGCCAGGCCCTTCGCCGCGGCCTCGGCCTGCGTGCCCTCGGCGAGACGGATCTTGGAGCGGGTGTCGAGCTCGGCGGCCTTGTTGCGCGCCTCGGCGAGCACGACCTCCTCGCGGGCCTTGTGCTGCGCGGACTGCTCCGCGGCCTCGGCGGCCTTGATGTCCTTGACCAGCGACTCCTGCGCCTCGGCCTCGGCGCGGATGATGACCTGCTGACGATCGCGCTCGGCTTCCTCGACCGCACGCAGGCGCTTGATGTTCTCCTCCTGCTCGGCCACGGTCTTCTCGACGGCGACCCGCTCGCGCACCAGGTCCGCGATCGCGCGGCGTTCGTGCTCGAGCTCCTTGTCCTTCTCGATCATGCGCAGCGAGGTCTCGCGTTCGCGGGCGATGACCTCCAGCATGCGGTCCTTCTCGATGCGCTCGGTCTCGACGGCGATCACGCGCTCGCGGTTCTTCTCGGCGACGGCGATCTCGCGAGCCTTGTTCTCGGTCTGGATGCCGAGCTGTTCCTCGGTGCGGATGAAGGCGGTGTTGGCCTTGAGGCGTTCCTCGGCCTGGACCTTCTGCGTCTCCGCCTCCTGCTGCGCGCGGGCGGTCTCGATCTCGCGCTTCTGCTTGATCTCCGCGTCGGCCTGACGCCGTTCGAGCTCGAGGATCGCCTCACGCGCGCTGACGTTCTGGCGCGTGATCTCCTTCTCCTCGTTGCGGGTGAACTCGTTGGTCTTGACGTGCTCGATCGCGGTCAGCTCGGTGATCTTGCGGATGCCCTGCGCGTCCAGGATGTTCGCCGGGTCGAGCTGCTTGAGCGGCGTCTGCTCCAGGTAGTCGATGGCCGCGTCCTCGAGGCTGTAGCCGTTGAGGTCGGTGCCGATGACCTGCACGATCCGATCGCGGAACTCGTCGCGGTGGGTGTACAGGTCCACGAAGTCGAGCTGCTTGCCGACGGTCTTGAGCGCCTCGGAGAACTTGGCGTTGAACAGCTCCTGCAGCGTCGCCTCGTGGCTCGCGCGCTCGGTGCCGATCGCCTGCGCGACCTTGATGACGTCCTCGACGGTCTTGTTGACCCGCACGAAGAACGTGATGCGGATGTCCGCGCGGATGTTGTCGCGGCAGATCAGGCCCTCGTTGCCGGCCCTGCGGATCTCGATGGTCTTCACCGAGATGTCCATCGTCTCGCAGCGGTGCAGCACCGGGAGCACAACGGTTCCCGTGAAGGTCACGTCGACCTTGCGCATCTTCGAGACGATCAGCGCCTTGCCCTGCTCGCACTTCTTGAAAAGTCTGCTCAGCGTGATCAGTGCCAAGATCAGCACGAACGCGCACACGGCGATCAGCACGATCAGCCCCGTAGAGATCGCACCCATGTTCAGCCCCCTGTGGTGATGTCCACGACCCAGAAGAACTCGCCCTCTGCGTCGTAGTCGAAGATCAACGCGGTCTGGCCCGCCTTGAGATCGGTGCTCTGCGCCGCTCGCACCTGAACGACCGCCGTACCGCCGTCGTCGGCGGTCACCTCGGCCTGCCCGTACCGCTCGGTGACCCTGGTCGTCCTGACGATCGCGGTGCGACCCACGAAGTCGTTGCGGGACGCCGGTTTCTCCGGTTTCGTCCAATTCCTGACCGGGATGAGAAGGATCTTCGTGACGAGCGCGCCCACGAGCAGCGATCCGGCGAGGATGGCGTACCGGAGCGAGCCCTCCGGCGTGAGCACCGTGCCGACCAGTGCGGCGAACCACGTGATCACGACGAACATCGAGATGGAGATCGGCAGCACCGGGGCGTCGAAGTCCAGGCCCACCAACGCCACCGTGAGCCAGTAGGCCAGCACTATCAGCAACGAAAAGCTGAACACCACGGTCGGAAACGCCAGCGCGGCAGCCAGGAACTCGGTCATCATCGCCCCCCTTCTCGCCATTCTGATGCGCGAAGCGCCTGTTCCGTTGCACTTTCGGGAATGATCGATGCAAATCGATAGTTGGCCCGATCATGGACATCGGGGTGCAGGGGCTCAACATCGGCGGCCACGCGGGACCGGACGAGACGCGACGGCTCGCCCAACTGGTCGAATCGCTCGGCTATCGATCGTGGTGGGCGTCTGATCACGTGGTGCTGCCGTCACCGCGCGTCGACCCGTCACCGTCCGAACCGGACGCCGTGATCGTGGATCCGCTGACGCACCTGGCTTATGTGGCGGCGGTCACGTCCACGCTGGAGCTCGCCACCGGCATCGTGATCCTGCCTCAGCGCAACCCGCTGGTGCTCGCGAAGCAGGTGGCGTCACTGGACCTGCTCAGCGGCGGCCGGTTCACGCTCGGCGTCGGAGCCGGCTACCTCGAGCCGGAGATGACCGCGGTCGGCGTGTCGTTCGACGACCGCGGCGCGCGGACCGACGAGTACCTGGACGCGATGGACCAGCTCTGGCACGCGCCCTCGCCGGCGTTCGCGGGCAAGTTCGTGTCGTTCTCGGGGGTGGACGCGCATCCCCGGCCGTCCAACGTGCGCGTGGTCGTGGGCGGGCACAGCGGCTCGGCGTTCCGGCGAGCTGTTTCGCGGGCGCAAGGGTGGTTCGGCATCGGGACGCCTGAAGAGATCCGCGGCCACCTGGCCCGGTTCCCCGAGCGCCCCTCCGGCTTCCGGATCAGCGTGTCGGCGTCGGTGCCGCTGTCCGCGTCGGTCGTGCGCGAGTACGAGGACCTCGGCGTGGACGAGCTGGTCATCTACCCGCCGATGTTCGACGGCACCGTGGAAGAGGTGCTGCGCCGCAACGCCGAGTTCACCGGCTAGCCTCGGACGTCGTGATCCCCGTCGTCGTGCTCGCCGGCTTCCTCGGTTCCGGCAAGACCACCCTGCTCAACCACCTGCTGCGCACGTCCGGCGGCACGCGGATCGGTGTCGTGGTGAACGACTTCGGGCGGATCAACATCGACGCGTTCTCCGTCTCCGCCCAGGTCGACTCGATGGTGTCGCTGTCGAACGGCTGCCTGTGCTGCGCGGTCGACGGCACCGAGCTCGACGGCATGCTGGAGAAGCTCTCGTCGGCGGACCTGGACGTCATCGTGATCGAGGCGTCCGGGCTCGCCGAGCCCGCGGCCATGGTCCGGATGGTGTTGCAGGCGCCCGGGGTGTCCTACGGCGGGCTGATCTACGTGGCCGACGCGGTGGAGCTCGGCGCCGTGCCTCATCTGGAACGCGATCTCGCCCTGGCCGATCTGGTGGTGCTGAACAAGGTCGACCGGGTTTCCGAACTGCCTTCGCTGCCTTGTTCGGCACCGGTGCTGCCGGTCTCGTTCGGACAGATCGATCCGGCGTTGCTGTTCGAGGTGCGGCCGCCGGACCTCGGTCCGCGCCAGCTATCGTTCGACGACCTGGACGACCACTCCACGCACACGCACGCCTCGTACGACAGCGTGTCCTTCGAGCTCGAGGATCCGTTGCACCCCAAGCTGTTCATGGACTTCCTGAGCGCGCGACCGGAGGGGTTGTTCCGCGCCAAGGGTTTCGTGCGGTTCCCACTCGGCACCTTCATGCTGCACACCGTCGGCGCGTCCGTCTCGTTCACGCCGGTCGACGACGCCCCGACGCAGCTGGTGCTGATCGGGGCGGGCATCGATCCGGAGGCGCTGACGGACTGGCTGACGGCGTGCGTCGCGGACGGACCGGTCACCGAGCAGGACATGCTCTGGGTGCTCCGGTACGCCCGCTGACGTCACTTCCTGCAGAGCGCGGTGTCGATCACGTCGAACACCTGCTGGAACTTCTTCATCGGGTCGTCGCCGAACGTGCCGGGCAACGCGGTGAGCGTGACCGCCGCGCTCTTGCCGCTGTCGGTCGCACCGCCCAGCGACGCCCAGCCGTGGATCGACCCGCCGTGGCCCCACCAGACCCCGCCGCAGCTGAGCTTGGTGCTCTCGAGCCCGAGGCCGTAGGCGCTCTTCTCGTCGACCGTGACGGCCTTGCGCATCTCGTCGAGCTGCGCTTTCTCGAGCAGTCCGCCCGTGAGCAGCACCTCGAAGAACCTGGCGACGTCAGCGGGCGTGGAGACCATCGCGCCGGACGCCCAAGCGGCGGACGTCTCGATCTCCGTCGCGTTGACCACTTTCGACTTCGGGTCGAGCAGGTCGCTCAGCGCGTAGGCCTGGGCGTGGCGGCCGCGGATGCGTTGCTCGCCCTGGTTCGGCCAGTACGTGTCCTTGAGACCGGCCTTGGTGATGACCTTCTGGATCGCTTCGCCGACGGGGCGTCCGGTGACCTTCTGGATCAGCAGCCCGGCGACGACGTAGTTCGTGTTGCTGTACTCGTACTTCTCACCCGGCTGGAAGCTCGGCGGCTTGGCCAGCGCGGCGTCCAGCAGGTCGTGCGGCGCGAAGTACCTGTCCCGGATGTCGGCGATCTTCGGGACCCCGACGTCGAGCACGTAGTCCGGCAGTCCGCTGGTGTGCTGCAGGACCTGGCGCACGGTGATGCGGCCGTCCTTGATGTGCGGCACGTACTTGTTCGCGGGCCCGTCCAGCTCGACCTTGTTGTCGGCGACCAGTTGGAGCGTCGCCACCGCCACGAACGACTTGGTGATGCTCCCGATGCGCACCTGCCCGTTGACGGGAGCGTTGCCCCGCGCGTGGTCGTGCCCGTTCACATGCGCCTCGACGCCGGGCGTGCCGTCCTTGACGATCTGGTCGAGTTGCTGGGGGACGAGGAGAGTCAGCGCCGTGAGCGCCGCGACCGCGATCACTTGGCACCGCACAGAGCAGCGTCCACAGTGGCCAGAACCGCTTCGTGGGCCTTACCGGCTTCTTCAGCCGTGTCCTGGAAAGTACCCGGCAACGCCGTGACAGCAACGGAGAACGCCCTGCCGCTGTCGGTGACCCCGCCACGCGTCTCGTAACCGTGGATGTCGCCACCGTGACCCCACGACCGGCCACCACAGGACAGTGGCGCACTGGCGATGCCGAGCCCGTACTCAACGCCCGGCCACATCTCACCTGCGGTGTCGACGGTCTTCTTCATCTCCGTCAGCTGAGCCGGCGGCACCAGCTTGCCACCCAGAAGCGCCTGGTAGAAGGCGTTGAGGTCCTTCGTCGTCGAGATGATCTGGCCGGCCGCCCAGCCCCAGCTCGGGTCCATCTCGGTGACGTCCTCGATGCCGTTGCCGGTCCTCGCATACCCCTGCGGGTGCTTGCCCTTGATCGTCTGGTCACCGACACCGGGCCAGTAGGTGTCCTTGAGGCCGGCCTTCCTGATGACCCGCTGCTCGACGTTCTCCGCGATCGGCCGCCCGGTCACCTTCTGCGTCAACAGGCCGAGCAGCAGGTAGTTCGTGTTGCTGTACTTGAACTTCACGCCCGGCTCGCCCGTCACGGGGTGCGCGTTCGCGACGTCCAGCAACTCGCGCGGCTCGAAGTAGCGGTGCCGCTGCTCCTCGAACTTCTCAAGCCCCATGAACTCGGTGTAGTTCGCGAGCCCGCTGGTGTGGTTGAGCAACTGCCGGACCGTGATCCGGTCGTCCTTGATCGCTCCCGGCAGGTAGTGGTTGATCGGCTTGTCGAGCTCGACCTTCCCCTCACCGACGAGCTGCATGACCACCACGGCAACGAACGCCTTGGTGTTGGACCCCGCCCGCACCTGCCCGTTCCTGGGCACCGGAGTCCGTTTGTTCAGCTCGGACGTGCCCGACGTGTAGGCGCTGGTCCTGCCGTTGCCTTCGGTGATCGTCGCCAACGCCGCCGGGAACTCGTGCTGCTTCGTGAGCCCGTCGAGCTGCTTCTGCACATCGCTCGCCGGCGCGGCCATCGCCGTTCCGCTGAACAACATGGCCGCTGCCAGCACTCCTACCAGCGTCTTCTTCATCCTGTGCCTCCCCTTGCCGTGGTGAGGACAAGATTTCCAACCAGGCACCGGTTGTCGCAGTCACGCACGCTTCCGTTCTCGGGGTGGAGCAGGCTCTACCTCAGTAGCGAACGTCGCTCTGCAGCAACGGCGGATAGACGTTCGACGCCTCGCCATCAACCGTCGTACCGGCGAACTGCAACATCGCCCGCAACTCCCCGTGAAGGCCGGCGGGGTAGTTGAGCTCGGGCCGCGAGATGCTGCTGAGCCTGGCGACGTGCTCCCGCGTCAGCGCGACCTCGTCGAGGTTGCTCTCCAGGTGCTCCAGCTTCCGCGCCCCGATGATCGGCACGACAGTTCCAGCCTGCGCCCGCAACCAGGCCAACGACACAGCCGCAGCGGTCGCGTCCGTCTCCTCCGCGATCTCCGCGACGACGTCGATGACCTTGAACTCCTCCTCGCTGGGCCCACCCACGAACTTGGCCCGCTCAGAGTCGCCGACCTGCACGTTCCTCCGGTACTTGCCCGACAGGAACCCGTTCTTGAGCGGACTCCAAGGCACCAGCGCCATCCCCAGGTCCCGGGCCATGGGCGCGATCTCACCCTCGACCGTCCGCGCCAGCAACGAGTACTCGACCTGCAACGCGACCAACGGCGTCCACCCGTTGAGCAGCGCCATGGTCTGCGCCTGAGCCGTCACCCAAGCAGGCACGTTGGAGAACCCGATGTACCCCACCTTGCCCGATCCCACCAGATCGTCGAGGGTCCGCATGGTCTCCTCGATCGGGGTGTTCCGATCCCAGTTGTGCATCCAGTAGAGGTCGAGGTAGTCGGTTTTCAACCGCCGCAACGTCTCGTCGAGCTGCCGGCGAATCGATCCCCTTCCACCCCCGCCGCCATTCGGATCGCCGGGGAACATGTTGAAGAAGAACTTGGAAGCCAGCACCACCCGCTCCCGATTCCCGTGGTGGGTGAAGAAGTCGCCGAGGATCTTCTCGGAGTGCCCGTTCGTGTAGAAGTTGGCGGTGTCGATGAAGTTCCCGCCGCGGTCGAGGTAGGCCCTGAGGATCTTCTCGGACTCCTCCACACTGCAGCCGGCGGCCCCGGGATCCTCACCGAAGGTCATCGCGCCAAGAGCGAAAGGGCTGACCCGCAGGCCGGAGCGGCCCAGGGTGACGTAGTGGTCGAGCGGCATCGTCTCGGCTCCTCTGACTCGTCGTTCTGACACCTCCAATTCCAGCCCCGCCGCCTTCCCGGCGGTACGACGATCCGGCTCCCTTCTTGCCCGATCCTCTCCTCTGCTCGTCGTTGGGCCTGGTCCAGCCGTGGCGGCGGTGCGTCAACCGTGAGGTTGGCAACCCGGAGGACATGCGGAGGTGGAGATCGGTAGGCTGTCCCGGCGAGGGCTGCTAGCTCAATTGGCAGAGCAGGAGACTTTTAATCTTCGGGTTCAGGGTTCGAGTCCCTGGCGGCCCACCAAACCCCCAGGTAACAGGCCTGGGGGTTTCGCATCTCCAGACCACCGATACACCTTTGACGTGCTTTACGCGGCCACGAGCCCCTCACGGCGGCCGGCTGAAATCGGGTGCAGGCACGGCTTTCCGGCACGTAGGGTGCCGCGAGACCAAAGGGGGGTGCGGCATGACGAAGCTGAACCAGATCATCGCGGTGGAGAAGAGTGTCAAAGGGGGCACGCTTCGGGACCTCACCGACGCGCATCACGGGCTGCAGAAGCCCGCGCTGCTGGCCGGTATCTCCCGGACGTACCAGCCGAAGGACGAGGACGGCGAGGTGTTGCCGCCGGAGTCCACTCGTGTGCAGATCAAGGCCGAGGACGTGCTGCGGAAGACGGCCGGTGTGATGACCCGGCTCTTCGACGTCACGGCGACCAAGGACTGGGCCAACTGCGTCGCGAAGGCCGATGTGGTGGTCGACGGGCAGACGTTGCTTCGCGACGTGCCTGTGTCGTACCTGCTGTTCCTCGAGAAGCAGCTGACCGACCTGCACACCTTCGTGAAGAAGCTGCCCTTGCTGGACGCGGCGGAGGACTGGAACTTCGACGAGTCCGCCGACTACTGGCGCACCGAGCAGGTGCGGACGATCCGCACCAAGAAGGTGCCGCGCAACCACGTCAAGGCTGAGGCCACGGAGAAGCACCCGGCGCAGGTCGAGGTGTACTACGAGGACATTCCGGTGGGGTACTGGACCACCGTGAAGTTCTCCGGTGCGCTGCCTGCCCGCCGGGTCAACGAGCTCGTCGACCGGGTGGAGAAGCTTCAGCACGCGGTGAAGTTCGCCCGCGAGGAAGCCAACAACATGGAGATCACCGACCAGCGCGTCGGAGAGGTCGTCTTCGACTACCTGTTTCGGTAGCGTCCACAGACTCCCCCGCTGGAGCGCGGGGGTGCGCTCCCGATTGGGAGCGTGAAAGCTGAAACTGAAACGTCAGCCTGAACCACTCGGTCACAAGTGCAGGTTCGAATCCTGCTCCCGGCACCATCGCGCCGGGGTAGCCCAATCGGGAGAGGCAAGCCGGGATCAAGCTCAGACTCTCGCTCCAGAATCAGCATTTCCGCCGAACGCCAGATCAACCGAGAACGGACAAGACTCGCCGAGGTGCAGGTTCAAATCCTGCTGGCCGCTCTACCCGTGCGGCCGTAGCTCAACGGCAGAGCGCGGCGACCTAAGGACTGATCCGACTCTTAAACGTCGCTGGTGTGCGCAAATGGGCGGCAACCCGGGGCCCTGGACTGGACATGTCCGGGGCCCCATCCGCGTTCAGGTGCCGCGCAGTGCGTTCAGGACGTGCGGCCAGGCAGCCGTTCCCAGGGCCCTGTCTTCTGCTTCTGTGCCGCCGTAGCAGAGGTACGTCGACGGGCTTGCGGGTTCTTCTCCCGGCAGGCGGGGGCGGTGGCCCGCGGCGGGTCGTTCGACCAGGACGGTGGGGAGTCCGGCGGCGAGTCTGCGGTCTCGCAGTGTTCTCGCGGCGGGCAGGGAGGGCCAGGTCTGGTCGTCTCCGCCGGCTACCAGGACCAGTTCGGCCTTGGTTTTCTCCGCTGGGATGGCCGCGGCCTCGTAGTGGTCGGGGTAGTGCTCCTGGCTGTGTTCGTACCAGCCTCGCAGGGGGACGAAGCCGTCCTCACGTGGTTTCGGCTCCCAGGTCTTGTCGCGGGGCACGAACGGGAGCGGTTCGCCTTGCCAGGTCCACGACGAGCGCCACGGGTGGCTTTGGCCGTCTGTTCCCGCGCCGAGGTTCGCCCAGGTTACTGAAGGTGGCGACAGGGCCACGACGGCGGCGGTGCGCTGGTCCAGAATGGACAGCCACAACGCTGCTTCTGCGCCCTTGGACAGGCCCAGCGCGGAGAGTCTCTCGGCGCCTTCGGTCTGGAGGAGGTCCAGGCCTGCGCTGAACGTTTCCAGCGGGACCTCGCAGATCCCTGGCGGCTGGTCCTCGCCGCCGTACCAGCGAAGTCCCAACGCCATCAGGCCGGCGCGGGCCAGGAGCCTGCACCGGTCGAGCGTGCCGGGGCCGTAGGAGCCGTGCAGGACCAGCACTCCCGCACGGCTTCCGGCACGAGGGCGCACGAGCACGCCCTGCACGGCACCGGTGATCTCCTGCTCGACGACGTCCAAGAACTCAGTGGGCCATCACGTCGCCGGACGTCGTGGTCCGGCTCGGCAGCATGGCCGCCACGACGATCGTGGCCGCGGCCAGGACGGTGGCGATCACGAACGCCAGCTTCATGCCGCTCAGCTGCGCCAGCGCGGCGGTGGTGCCTTCTGCGACCAGGTGGCTGGCGCGGGCGGACATCACGGTCACGACCAGGGCGGTGCCCAGGGCTGCCGCCACCTGCTGGAGCGTGCCGAGGATCGAGCTGCCGTGCGGGTACATGTTCGGCGGGAGGGCGCCCATGCCGAGGGTGAAGATCGGCGTGAACGTCGCTGCCAGGCTGACCATCAGGAGTGCGTGCAGGGCGAGCACCTGCCAGTACGGCATGGTCATCGAGACCTGGGTGAAGCCGGCGAGGGAGAGCACGATGCCGATCGAGCCCGGCAGGACCAGCAGGCGGCTGCCCAGGCGGTCGTACAGGCGGCCGACGGTCGGGCCCAGCAGGCCCATGGCCAGGCCGCCCGGCATGAGGAGCAGGCCGGTCTGCAACGGGGTGAGGCCTCGCAGGTTCTGCAGGTAGAGGGGGAGCAGGATCATCGAGCCCATCATCGCCAGGAACGCGATGCACATCAGGGCCAGCGCCAGGGCGAAGGTGCGGTGGGTGAGGGTGCGCAGGTCCATCAGCGGGGCGCCGGTGCGCTGCAGTTTGAGCTGGCGGAGCACGAAGAACGCGATGGTGGCGGCGCCCGCGACGACGATGCCGATGCTCGGGCCCAGGTTCGACTCGCCCTCGCCGAAGAGGCTCAAGCCGTAGACGAGGCCGCCGAAGCCGAGGGTGGCCATGGCCGCGCTGGCCCAGTCGAGGGTGCTGACCTGGGGTTCACCGATGTTGTCGAGGTGGCGCAGGCCGAAGTACGTCACGGCGCCGGCGATCGGGAGGACCGCCACGAACAGCAGGCGCCAGGAACCCAGCTGCAGGATCACGCCGGAGATGGCCGGGCCGAGGGCCGGGGCCACTGAGATCGCCAGCGTCACGTTGCCCATGACGCGGCCTCGGTCCTGCTCCGGCACGACGGTCATCAGCGTGGTCATCAGCAGCGGCATCATCACGGCGGTGCCCGCGGCCTGCACGATGCGGCCCAGCAGCAGGATCGTGAACGACGGCGCGGCTGCGGAGATGGCGGTGCCCGCGAGGAAGACGCCCATCGCGATCGCGTAGCCCTGGCGGGTGGTGACGCGCTGCAGGAACCAGCCGGTGACCGGGATCACGGCGGCCATGGTGAGCATGAACGCGGTGGAGACCCACTGCGCGGCCTGTTCGGTGACGTGCATCGACTCCATGAGGCGCGGAATCGCGTTGATCATGAGCGTCTCGTTGAGGATCACGACGAACGTGGCCAGCACCAACAGGCGCACGACCAGGGGTGTCTTGCCCCCTTGCACGGTCGGCCGGTCTTGGATCGCAGCAGGCATGTCAGGCCCTCACTAGGTTGCTGGCATCAGGTTCTTCGCGACACCGGAGGAGACCTGCAACGCTGTAGGAACTCATCGGTACACCCGAGTCTTCCTCATCGCCGCCCCGGTCTCACCCGGTTTCTCGTCCGTCTACCTGTACGTCGAAGGGCCAGACCGCGAATCGACATGCCGGTCCGTAGTTTTTTCGGGATGGGGTTGAAGCTGGGCGAACTGATCGCCGAGTACGACGTTCCAGGTGCTCAGGTGGCCGTGCTGGCCGGCGGGGAGATACGGGACGAGGCCGCGGGCGTGCTGAGCGCGCACACTCAGGTCGAGGTGACGAACGACTCGGTGTTCAAGGTCGGTTCGATCACCAAGATCTGGACGGCCACGCTCGTGCAGCAACTGGTGGACGAGGGGCTGCTGGATCTCGATCGTCCGATCTGCCGCCACCTGCCTGGGTTCACCGCTTCGCTCACGGCTCGTCATCTCCTCACGCACATGGGCGGAATCGCCGCCAACCACTTCTTCGACACCGGGCGCAACGGCGACGCGATCGAGAGGTTCGCGGACGCCATCGCGGCGGAGGAGCACCCCGTTCCACCTGGCACTGCTTTTTCGTACTCCAACAGCGGGTTCGTGGTGCTGGGCAGGCTGGTGGAGGTGTTGCGCGGCCGGCAGTTCCACGACGTGCTGCGCGAACGACTGGTGACGCCGCTGGGATTGCGGGCCGTTGCCACCGACGCGGACGAGGCGATCTTCCACCGGGCCGCGGTCGGGCACCACGAGGACGGATCGCCGGTCACCGAGTGGGCGGTCGCTTACGGCACGGCACCGAGCGGGTCGCATTTCGCGATGAGCGCGCGTGAGCTGCTGGAGTTCGTGCGGCTGCACCTCGACGACCCGAAGCTCGCGGTGTTGCGGGAGACCCAGGTCGACGCCGTGCCCGACCTCGGGATCGGGGTGATCGGCTGGGGGCTCGGATGGATGCTGCACCGGGACGGCGTGGTCGGACACACCGGGGTTTCGAAGGGGCAGAAGGCTTTCCTGCGCGTGGCACCAGACGCCGGGGTCGCGGTGGCCGTGCTGACCAACAGCGTGCTCGGCGAGCCGTTGGCGCACAGGATCTTCACCGAGGCTCGGACCACGGGCTGAGGGCGGGGTCGGACCACGGGCCGATCACAGGCGGTCGCGGCGCTGGCAGCGTCAACGACCATGAGGTTTCCGAACGGGTGGGTTGGTGGCACGGCTCTCGTCGTGGGGCCGGTGCTGTTGCTGGTGGGCACGCTGTTGCGGTCGCCGTTCAACTTCTTCTTCCCCGACCAGTTGAAGGCGGTGGCCGAGCATCCGGAGTTGATGCGGGCGGCCTACACGGCGTTTCTGGCCGGGAACGTCGTGATGTGGGCGGCGGTCGCCTGCCTGGTGCAGCGGATGGGGACCGGCAGCCCCAGGTGGGCGGCCTGGGGCGGGATGCTGGTGACGGTCGGGTTGTTCGAGCGGACCTTTCACGCCGGGGTCGATCAGGCGGCGTTCAGCGCCACCAGGCAGTTGGGGGTCGAAGGGGCGACGGACCTGGTGGCGAAGGGGTACGGAGAGCTGCACCTGTTCAGCTTCCTGTCCTTCACGATCATGTTCGGCTGGTTCGTGCTGGCCTTCGGGGCGTACCGGTCCGGGGTGCTCGGCAAGGTCAGGTCGGTGGCGCTGGCGACCATGGGGTTGTTGCCGCTCGGAGTCCTGAAGGGGACCGAGGTGCTGTCGATCGTCGGCACGGCCGGGTTGTGCGTCGCGTTGGTGCCGCTGGGGGTTCTGGTGTTGCGCGAGCAGCCTCGGCCGACGCGGAAGAACGTGCTGACGGCGGTGCCGGTGGCGCTCGGGCTAGGCGCGCTCGCGGTTCTGAGCACGCTCGGATGAGGCGAACGGCACCGCGAACCAGAGGCCGGTGAAGACGACGAACGCCAGCACGCCGACCACGATCGCGGGCCAGCCGCCCAGGACCACCTCGGCGAGCAGCAGGACGGTGCCGGTCATCGCCAGGGCCAGGAAGGCCAGGCCCACCAGGGCGGACGTGTTGCCGTAGCGGACCACGTCCTCGCGGCGGCCCTGGCGGAACAGGACTCGGTGCCACGCGGCCGGAGCGGTGAGGAAGGCGACGGCCGCCGCCGCGCACAGCACCGTGACGAGGTGGGTGACGCGGATGTAGCCACCCACGGTCGTGTACTTGTCGGTGAACGCGATGGAGAGCAGGAAACCGAACAGGATCTGCACGCCGGCCTGGGCCACGCGCAGCTCCTGGAGCAGCTCGTTCACGTTGCGGGCGAGTCTGCGCTGGCGAGATTCCTCGGCTTCGCTCACCACGCTCGCGTACCCGCATCTGAGCAGTTGAAACGCCGAAAAATGGCGGAGCTGGGCCGTTGGCACTAAGCAGGTGATCCATGAAGACGCTTGCAGTCGCGGTCGCCGCCGCGCTCGTGTTCACCGGAACCGCGCACGCCGAACCCGCGAGGGTGGCTCACACGTCCGCGAAGTTCGAGAGCTACAACGCCACGGCGAAGGCCGTCACGTACGACGCGAAGGTCCCGGCCGGAGCCAAGGTCACCGTCGTCGGAGTACCGACGGTCACTGGCGGCACGACGGTGTTGTTGGTGTTGAACGGATTGCAGCCGCACCGGGCTTACGGCGCGCACGTCCACGTGAAGAAGTGTGGTGCGGCTCCTGCCGATTCAGGGCCGCACTTCCAGAACGTCGCCGACCCGGTCCAGCCGTCCGTCGACCCGGCCTATGCCAACCCCCGCAACGAGATCTGGCTCGACGTGCACACCGACGGCCGCGGGTTCGCCCACACCGAGTCCACTGTGGACTGGCAGTTCACCGAACGGCACGCGCAGTCCGTGGTGCTGCACAACGAGCACACGCACACCAAGCCCGGCGAGGCAGGCACCGCCGGGCCACGACTGGCGTGCGCGAACGTCGAGTTCTAGACCCGGTTGATCACAAAAAAATCAGTGACGAACGCGACCGGCTCGCCCGCGGTGTTGCGGCCGACCCAGGTCGGGTAGACGCCGTCGCCCCAGCCGGTCGAGAACGCCACGACGTTCAGGCCGGTGCGGGCGTCGGTCACGCTGGCGGGGCCACGGCCGCCGCCCACCTCGCCGAGCGCGTCGATCAGGGCGCAGTTGCCCAGGTGGTCGTCGCCGGTCAGGCGGTCCAGCGCCGAAGCGGCGGCGATGTCGAAGAAGGCGCCGGTGCTCGACTTCACCTCGTAGCCGAACTCGGGCATCATCGGCAGCATCGGCAGCATCGGCACGTGCTCGCCGGGCACGACCGCCGGCCGCCACGAATAGGCGGGCTCGTCCTTCACGGTCACCCTGGCGGCCGCGACGCGGTAGCCCTGCCGCAGGTCGGGCTCACCGTCCTCGTCGATGTACGAGACCAGCGAGACCGACACCGGGTACGTGCCCGGCTCGACCTCGTCGGTGAACGACTCCGCGTCCTCCGGCCACACCACGAACGGGTCGGCCGCCACGAGTCTGCCGGTCGGCAAGGCCAGCTCACCGACCTGCTGCACGGCGATGACCTGCTGTTCGCCACCACCGGTCTGCTTGCCCACCGGTCCGTCGACGAAGAACCGCTCGAACCCGGACCTGATCAGTGCAACCGCCCCCATGAGCTAGGCCACCTCCAAGGGCATGTTGGCAGAAGGCCCTGACACCCGATCGGGGCACCGGGGGTGTTCGCGCTCAGTGAAGTCCGCGATACCGCAAGGAATTCGCTGCCACGCTGGTCAGCATGGGGACGATCGAGGTTGTGCTCGGCGACATCACGCAACAAAGAGTTGACGTCATCGTCACGGCGGCTAACGAGTCGTTGCTCGGCGGGGGCGGGGTGGACGGTGCGATCCACCGCGCGGCCGGGCCGAGGCTCGCGGAGGCGGGGTCGAAACTGGCGCCGTGCGAACCGGGCCAGGCCGTGGCCACACCGGCGTTCGACCTGGCGCCGGTCAGGCACGTGATCCACACGGTCGGGCCGGTCTGGGAGGACGGCGAGCAGGGCGAGGACCTGGTGCTCACGAGCTGCTACCTCAACTCGCTCCTGCTCGCGGAGGAGCTCGAAGCCGAGAGCATCGCCTTCCCCGCCATCGCGACCGGCGTCTACGGCTTCCCCGTCGAACGGGCGGCGGAGATCGCCGCGCTGACGATCCGCTCGCTGGCGATCATCGAGGAGATCCGGTTCGTGGCGTTCGACCAGGAGACCTTCGACGCGCTGACCAGGCAGCTGGCCAAGCCGGTCGAGGTGTCGTGCCCGACCTGCGAGGCCAGGGCGATCCCGATCGCGTACGGGACGTTGGCCAACCCGCGGTTCGAGGGGAAGGGAGCCGGGTTGTTCGCACCCGACGGGTGCTTCAAGCTGGGCGACGGCACCGATCCGCAGTGGGAATGCGCGAACGGCCACCGGTGGACCAACGGCGAACGTGACGAACGTCGCCACCAGGTCGCCGTCCTGGACGCCTTCACGGTCACTCTCGGTGAAGATCACGGCAGGTCAGTGCCGTAACCTGAAGGGCGTGTCCGTTCCCTCCACGCTGAAGATCGGCCCGTTCGCCGTCGACCCGCCCGTTGTGCTGGCCCCCATGGCCGGCATCACCAACGTGGCGTTCCGGCAGCTGTGCCGTCAGTACGGGGCCGGGCTCTACGTCTGCGAGATGATCACCGCCCGCGCCCTCGTGGAACGCGACGCGATGACCATGCACATGATCACGTTCGACGAGGGGGAGAGCCCCCGGTCGATGCAGCTCTACGGCGTGGATCCGCGCAACGTCGGAGAGGCCACGAAGATGATCGTGGACGAGAACCTCGCCGACCACATGGACATGAACTTCGGTTGTCCGGTGCCCAAGGTGACGCGCAAGGGCGGTGGCGCGGCGCTGCCGTACAAGCGCGAGCTGTTCCGGCAGATCGTGCGGGCCGCGGTGCGCAACGCCGGGGACATGCCGGTGACCGTGAAGTTCCGCATCGGCATCGACGACGACCACCTGACGTACCTCGACGCGGGACGTATCGCGCAGGACGAGGGCGCACAGGCCGTGGCACTGCACGCGCGCACGGCGTCGCAGCGGTACTCCGGCAAGGCCGACTGGACGGCCATCGCGCGGCTCAAGGAGGCCGTGACCAGCATTCCGGTGCTGGGCAACGGCGACATCTTCAGCGCCCAGGACGCGCTCGACATGGTCGCCGAGACCGGGTGCGACGGCGTGGTCGTCGGGCGCGGTTGTCTCGGCCGGCCGTGGCTGTTCCGGGACCTGCAGGCGGCGTTCCGCGGTGAGCCGGTCCCCGAGGGTCCGAGCCTCGGCGAGGTCGCCGACGTGCTGCGCAGGCACGCCGAGCTGCTCGCGGCGCACGACGGCGAGCACAAGGGGCTGCGCGACCTGCGCAAGCACATGGCCTGGTACTGGCACGGCTTCCCGGTCGGCGGCGACACGCGGCGGGCGTTCGCGATGGTGTCGAGCCTGCAGGAGCTGGACGACCTCATCGGCACGCTCGACCGGTCGGTGCCGTTCCCCGAGAACGCCGAGGGGCCGCGCGGCAGGCAGGGCTCGTCGGCGAAGGTCGTGCTGCCCGAGGGCTGGCTGGACGACCCGGAGGACGCCACGGTGCCCTCCGGTGCGGACGTGATGCACTCCGGTGGCTGAACGCGTCGCGGTCCTCCTGGCCTCGCTCGCGCTGGTCGCGGGCTGTGGCGGTCCGGTCGCGGGCTCCGCGAAGCCGGTCCGGCTGTCCGACGGCGACCGCGCCAAGTTCAAGGAGTACTACGCCCAGGTCAACAAGGCCGGTGACGAGAGCGCGTCCAAACAGGCACAACTCCTGAAGGACACGCAGCACCCGGACTTCCGGCAGAAGGCGTGCGACCTGCGCGGCGCGACGATCAAGGTCGAGCCCACGTGGACCACGCTGCGGATGGACGCCGACTGGGCACCACCTGGGGAGAAGGCCCATCCGCGTGGCGACGTGTACGTCGTCGCCGTCACGATCACGCTGCGGCAGCAGGATCAGGCGATCGGCAGCCAGATCGGCTCACTGCACGTCGTGCTCCTGGACGACGAGGTGTACGGGTTCGCGCCCTGCTTCGGTGGCTGAGCGGGTTGTTGATCTTCCAAGCTCACTGGATCGGAGCAGCTGACGGTCAACCGGACGGGGGAAATCCCACCCCCACGTGTCCTTGTAGCTCAAGCACCGCCTCCCAAGGGACGACACCTGCCAAGTAAGGAGGTGACCGCGATGACCGCGCTGCGACCCGAAACCGCAGAGACCCAGCAGGCCGACGCCCCAGCCGACAAGCAGGGTCCTGGCCTTGTGGGGCTGCACGAGTCCATCGCGACGTTGCTCGCCTCCCGCGGCCAGTGGCGCCAGGCGTACCAGCACCTGCGTTCCGCGCTCGACCTCGTCCACGCGGACCAGGTCGAGGAGCCGCACGTTCCGGAACAGCTGCGCCGCGAGGTCGAGCTGCTGCGCCGGGAGCACGCCGAGGCGCGCGAACAGAGCCTGCGCGACAGCCTCACCGACTCCTACAACCGCCGTTACCTCGACCAACGGCTGATGGACCTGCTGACCGAGCACGGAGCGTGCCGGCACGGGCTCGCCATCGCGCTGATCGACCTCGACTGGTTCAAGCAGGTCAACGACACCTTCGGCCACATCCTCGGCGACCGGGTGCTGCAGCGCGTGGTCGAGATGCTCCAGCAAGGCCTGCCCGAGGGCGCCTTCTGCGCCCGCTACGGCGGCGAGGAGTTCGTGCTCGTGCTGCCCCGCGTAGACGCCTCCAGCGCCCTGGAGATCGTCGAGAACGCCCGGGAACGTGTCGAGCGTCACCCGTGGCAGGAGATCGCGCCAGGGCTGCGCGTGACCGTCAGCGCGGGCCTCGCGTACGAGCCGCCCGCGGACGAGGCGCCGCAGCGGCCGGCGGTCAGCGCCGAGCAGCAGTTGCTCCGCGCCGACAGCCTCCTGTACACAGCCAAGCAGTCGGGACGCAACGCGGTGGCGTACCGTGCCGACGGACGGGTTCGCCTCGCAGGTGCTGCCGCGGGCAGGCGTGCGATCACTGAGACACGTGTTCTCGGTTACTACTGAGTGACCTGGCTCACCCGTTCAGGGCAAGCAGACTGCTCGTAATCGCGTACAGATCGCAGCTCTATCACCCGGAGTGGTCGTCAGAAGTGGCCTACATCCGTAGTATCGCGGGCGCAACTGACACGCCGGTGATGCAACCCTTGTGTCCCGGTCGACGTCCTTTCGTAATGACGAACCGCTTTTGCTTCTGACCCAGAAGGGAGATTGGGTGCCCGACGACCCCCGACGTGGCGGCCCCTCTTCCCGTGGTGATCAGGATCCCCAGCACGACCAGCCGACCGGCCGTAGACGTCGCTCGATGGAAGGCTCTGGGGGCCTGAGCGTCTCGGACCTCATCGAGCAGCACAGCAGGACGAACATCCCCCGACCCGTCCCGCCAGGCTCGCCCGACGAACCCACGACAGGCAGGCGTGCCCTGCCCGACCCACCCGCGCCGACCGGCAGGCGTGCTCTGCCTGATCCGCCGGTGCACCAGCCACCGCAGCCCCAGCAGCCTCCACAGGCACCGCGGCAGCAGCCACCCGCAGCTCACCGGCCTGGTGAGCAGACGGGTACGCGCCCGCGGCCTGAGCAGGCTGCCCCGCAGAACTTCACCGCCGACCAGACCGGCAGGCGGCGCAGGGCGGACGTTCCGCCCGAGCCCAACGGCGTTCAGCAGCCCCCGGCACGCCCGCGTCCCGCTCCAGGTGAGCAGACCGGTCCACGGCCGAGGCCTGCCCAGATTCCGATCCCGAATCCGGAACAGAGCGGTGCCTACCGGGTCGAGCAGACCGGCCAGCGGCCGCGGCCCGACGCGACGGGCATGCAGCGCCGTCCGGTCCCCGGCGAACCGCCGAGCGGCCAGGTCCGGCGTCCCGCGCCGAACGAGATGCCGCCCAACGGCGCTCCGCAGCGCAGGCTCGCCCCCGGCGACGCTCCGTCGTCCAACGGCATCCCGCGCCCACCGGCGCCCGACGCCACCTCGAACGGCATGCCCAGGCCGCCGGCTCCCGGCGACCCGAGGCGCATGCCTCCTGGTGACGCGCCGTCCTCGAACGGCATTCCCCGGCGTCCGGCGCCTGGTGTGCCCGAGGCGAACGGCATGCCCGCCGGCACGGTCCGCCGGCCGGGACCCGACGTCAACGGGGCACCGCCGCGCAGGCTCCCGCCGGGCGACGCCCCGTCGTCCAACGGCATCCCGCGCCCACCGGCACCCGGCGAGATCTCGCAGCCCACCGGTCTCAAGCGCCCGCCCGTTCCAGGTGGGGCGCCGGACGGTCCCGCGCCGCGCCGCCTCCTGGCGGGCGAGGCACCGTCCTCCAACGGCATTCCGCGTCCTCCCGTCCCCGGCGAGGGCCCGGAGAACACCGGCCGCCGCCCCATGCCCCCGAACGGGGACGTGACCGGCAGGCAGCCGATGCCGTCGCGCGCGGAGTCGAGCGGTCCCCGGCCGATGCCCCCCAGGGCGGAGTCCAGTGGCCCGCGGCCGATTCCCGGTGGCCTCGCGGGCCGGCTCGGCGCCGAGCCCGTGGACGAGCCCAAGGCCGACGCGCCCGGCCCTGAAGCCACCCAGATCGCCTCGGCGGCGGGTGTGGCCAAGGTCGAGAAGCGCGAAGACATGGACCCGTTGAGCCTCACCACCGAGATGGAGGCCATCGGCGACGACGTCAAGAAGCGTCGCGAGGTCGACCACACTCTCGCGCGGTTCTCCGCGGTGCACGACGAACTGCTCGAGCAGGAGCGCCAGCGCAAGGAACGGCGCGCCAAGCTCATGCCGTGGGTCAAGGACGGCGACGAGGACGACCTCGTCGACGAGGCGACCCAGTTCGCCGAGCCGGTCGTCCTCGGTGAGGAAGCCGGTGTGCAGCGCACTCCTGGTCGCACGCCGCAGCAGCGCAAGCTGATGCGCGCCGGCCGGATCGGCGCGATCGCCGCCGCGGCCGTCGTGTTCGCGTCGACGGGCATCGGCTGGGCCGCGATGCAGTGGGCCGACTCCAAGATCCAGAAGACCCAGGCGCTGGGCGGCAACTCCCAGGCCGTGCTCCAGGCCGAGAAGCAGCTCGGTGACGAGAACTTCCTGCTGGTCGGTTCGGACACCAGGGCCGGTGCCAAGGCGGGTGACAACGTCGGCACCCAGGCGCAGGAGGGTGGCGCGCGGTCGGACGTGATCATGCTCGCGCACATCCCCGCCGACCGGAAGCGCATGGTCATCGTGTCGCTGCCGCGCGACGTGCGCGTCGACCGTCCCGCGTGCCGTGCGTGGAACCCGGACAACGCGCAGTACGCGGGCCCGTTGGCGCCGGAGAAAGAGGTCATGGCGAACTCCGTCTACAACGACGGTGGACCCGAGTGCGTCGCGAACCTGATGACCCAGCTGACCGGCCTCAACATCAACCACTTCGTCAGCATCGACTTCGTCGGCTTCCGCGAGATGTCGACCGCGATCGGCGGCGTGGAGATCTGCTCGCCGACCGCGATCAAGGACGACGAGCTCGGTGTCATCCTCGAGAAGCCGGGCAAGTACACGCTCAAGGGTGACCAGGCGCTGCAGTACGTGCGCGCTCGCAAGGTCCAGGCCCAGGGCGACAGCGGCACGGACTTCGACCGGATCAAGCGGCAGCAGGGTTTCCTGTCGGCGATGCTGCGTCAGGCGCTGTCGAACGAGGTCCTGCTGAGCCCGACCAAGCTCAACAACTTCATCAACGCGCTCACCAAGTCCACCGTCGGTGACAACGTCGGTGTGGCGCAGTTGCTGGAGCTCGCGAACTCCTTGCAGAGCCTCGACGCCGGCCGCGTCTCGTTCGTGACGATGCCGCACTGGACCGACGAGGGCCCGACGAAGTCGAACGACGACAACATCGAGCGGCTCAAGGACGACGACGTCAAGGCGTTGTTCCAGACGATCATCGACGGAACGCCACTGCCGCAGGAGAAGCCGGTCGAAGGAAAGCCCGGCGAGACCAACGCTCCCGCGCAGCAGCCCGGCACGGTGATCGACCCCAAGGACGTCACCATCCAGGTGCTCAACGGGGACCCGACCAACGGCGGCGCGGTCGCCAGGACGTCGAACGCGTTGGAGCAGCAGGGTTTCAAGATCGCCCAGCGCGGCAACGCCACGGAGAACGCACCCAAGACGATCATCAAGTTCGCGAAGGGCAACGAGAACAAGGCCGCGACGCTCAAGGCGGCCGTGCCCAGCGCGGAACTGGTCGAGGCGCCCGAGATGGGCGGAGCGGTCCAGCTGACGATCGGCGCGAACTTCGACGAGAAGATCCAGGCACCCAAGGCGGGTACCCAGCAGGGCACTCCGCAGGGTCAGGCCGCTGGTCAGCCTGGCGACGGTCTGTCCATTGTGAACGCGGCACAGGACCCCTGCGCAGCGAAGTGATTCGCCTGGGGTTCACCTGCGGTTCATGCTGGCATGTCGCTGCCGCGATGGTCGGGACGTAGGCTGAACGCCATGCGCGAGGCCTACCACGACTCTCTAGAAGAGCTCGCCGAACGACTGGCCGACATGACCGGCATGGTCGCTGAGGCGATGCAGAACGCGACCACGGCACTGCTGCAGGCCGACCTCGGCCTGGCCGAGCAGGTCATCAGCGGCGACCAGAAGGTCGACGACGTCCGCTCCAGCATCGAGGAGCAGTCGTACGCGCTGCTCGCGTTGCAGGCACCGGTCGCGACCGACCTGCGCACGGTGCTCGCGGTGATCCACGCCGCCGAAAGCGTCGAGCGCATGGGCGACCTGGCGCTGCACGTGGCCAAGGCCGCGCGGCGCCGGCACCCGGCGTCCGCGCTGCCGGAGGACGTGCAGCCGTACTTCTCCGAGATGGGCCGCATCGCGGTCAAGCTCGCGAACGAGGCGGCGTCGATCATCCGCGAGAAGGACGTCGCCCGCGCGCGCAGCCTCGAGGACGAGGACGACGCGATGGACGACATCCACCGCCACCTGTTCTCCGTGATCATGGACAAGGACTGGCAGCACGGCGTCGCCGCGGCGGTGGACGTGACGCTGCTGGGCCGTTTCTACGAGCGCTACGGCGACCACGCCGTGTCGGTCGCCAAGCGCACGGTCTTCGTCGTCACCGGCCGGATGCCCGGCTACGGCGACGACGAGAACCTCTGAGCCCCTTCAGGAATCAGCGAAACTGCCCATCGCGCTCTGCCACCAGCTCCGGATCGGCGTAGGCCTCGGAGAACTCGGCGAGCACGGTGGGCAGTTCTTCGTCCCACACCGCCCGTGCCTCGTCGCGCGGCAGGTCCCGTGCGTCCACGGTGAAGTAGGCCCACGCCCGCACGATCTCGGGCAGCAGCGCCAGATCCGCGTCGCTCACGTGCAACTTCGCCGCCACGTTGAGGATCAGCACGGCGGTCAGCGACGCCGGACCGTAGACGACGGGGTCGCGGTTCTGCTCCACCGCGGCGGAAACGACGATCCGCGCGAACGCCTGTGCGGCCTCGACGTCCGTGATCCCGTGCTCTGAGGCCAGGAACGCGCCGACGACCTCGTCCGTCCTTTCCGGACTGATGGCGGGGATCTCGTACTCGTTGGGCACCAGGGCACTCACACGGGCGTCCGCGAGGGCGATGAGCTGCACCGGGTGCCGCACGTCCTCCTCGCCCATCAGGCCCTCCTCGGCCTCCTCGTCAGGGCCGTCCTCCCAGAACTGCTCGACGTCCGGCCACACTCGGTCGTAGACGTCGCTGGCGCTCAACGGCGTGATCTCGTCGCGGAACGCCTCGGGCGTGGAGGCGATCATGTCCTCCAGCAACGCCACGGTGCCCTCGGCCGGCGTCGCGAACAGCTCGATCGCGGTGGCGCCGAGCACCGGCTGACGCATGAACAGGACGGTCTCGCCGACACCCGCGCGTTCCTGGGTGATCGCGACGACCTCCACGTCCCCCAACAGGTTCGTGACGAGGAAGGCGTCGCGGAAGTCGGACACGGTGCCGGCGACGTACCAGGACGGCTCGGCGACACCGCGTGCCGCAACGGTTTCCGCGGCGGCGAACGCGGCGGTCCTGTTCTCCTCGGAGCCCACACCGGCCAGCGCGCGCAACGCGGTGAGCGCCGCGGGGTCGTCCATCTTCTGCAGCGCCTCGACCAGCGGGTCGGTGCCGGAGCCGGCGAGCCAGAGCGTCGCGTAGAGCTCGCTCGCCCAGGCGTCCGCGAGCAACCAGGACTCCGAACGCAGCGCGGCCGCCGACTCGAGCAACGCCCCGTACGGGGACTGCTGCTCGGGCCTGCGGCCGGGTGCCTTGCCTTGCTTCTTCTTGCGGGGCTTGCTTTGCGGGCTCACGCCAGCAAGATAGTCCAACCCGCGGATTTAGCCGAACCGGCCGGAGATGTAGTCCTCGGTCGCCTTCTGGCTGGGGTTGGAGAAGATCTTCTCCGTGTCGTCCACCTCGATCAGCTGTCCGGGCTGACCGACACCCAGCAGGTTGAAGAACGCGGTCTGGTCGGACACGCGCGCGGCCTGCTGCATGTTGTGAGTCACGATGACGATCGTGTACTCCTTCTTCAGCTCGGTGATCAGGTCCTCGATCGCCAGCGTGGAGATCGGGTCCAGGGCCGAGCACGGCTCGTCCATGAGCAGCACGTCGGGCTGCACCGCGATGGCACGCGCGATGCACAGACGCTGCTGCTGACCACCGGAGAGGCCGCCGCCGGGCTTGTCGAGGCGGTCCTTGACCTCGTTCCAGAGGTTGGCGCCGCGCAGCGAGCGCTCCGCCACCTCGTCGAGCTTCTTCTTGTCCTTCACGCCCGAGAGCCGCAGGCCGGCCACCACGTTGTCGCGAATGGACATCGTGGGGAACGGGTTCGGCCGCTGGAACACCATGCCGATGGTGCGGCGCACCTCGACCGGGTCCACAGTGGACGCGTAGATGTCCTCGCCGTCGAGCAGCACCTTGCCCTCGCACCGGGCGCCGGGGGCGACCTCGTGCATGCGGTTGAGCGACCGCAGCACGGTCGACTTGCCGCAACCCGAGGGGCCGATGAACGCGGTCACGTTCTTCGGCGGCACCGCGAGCGAGACGTTCTCCACGGCGTGGAACTTGCCGTAGAAGAGGTTCAGGTCCTTGATGTCGAGTCGCTTGGCCATGTCCGCCCGCTCACTTCGTCTTCGGCGCCAGCGCCCGCGAGATCACGGTCGCCAGGAGGTTGAACAGGGTGATGAGGACGACGAGCGTGATCGCCGCGCCCCAGATGCGGTCGAAGCCCGCCGCCGTCGGGTTGTTGCGCTCGTTCACCATCATCAACGGCAGCGAGGCCATGGGGCCGTCGAACAGGTTGTAGTTGATGAACGGCGCGTACGCCGCGAGCACCAGCACCGGCGCGGTCTCACCCATGACGCGGGCGAGCGCCAGCATGATGCCGGTCAGGATGCCGGACAGCGCGGTCGGGATGACGATCTTGACGATCGTCTTCCACTTCGGGATGCCCAGAGCGTAGGAGGCCTCGCGCAGCTCGTCCGGGACGATCTTGAGCATTTCCTCCGTGGTGCGCACGATGACCGGCACCATCAGCAGCACCAGCGCGAGCGACACGGCGAACGCGCTGCGGCCGAGGCCGAAGGTCGTGATCCAGACCGTGTAGACGAACAGCGCCGCGACGATCGACGGGACACCGGTCAGGATGTCGACCATGAACGTCGTCGCCTTCGACAGCCGGGAGCGGCCGCCGTACTCGACGAGGTAGATGGCGATCATGATGCCGACCGGCACGGAGATCACGGCGCAGACGAGGCCTTGGACCAGCGTGCCGTAGATCGCGTGGTACGCGCCGCCGCCCTGCTGCCGGGCCAGCAGGCCCGACATCGACTTCTGCCACCAGTCACCGTCGAGGATGACCGGGAAGCCGCGCTGCAGCACCGTGTAGAGCACCCACACCAGCGGGATGATCGCGATCAGGAACGCGCCCCAGACGAGCCCGGTGGCGATGCCGTTCTTGATCCGGCGGGACACGCTGACCGACTGGAACGTCGGCGGCGTCGCGAGGCGCTGGGGATCCGCGAGATTCGTGCTCACTCGTACTCCTTGTGGCCGGCGACGATCGAGCGCGCGATGGCGTTCACGACGAAGGTCAGCACGAACAGCACCAGACCGGCGGCGATGTAGGCACCGGCCGAGCGCGCGTCGTTGAACTCGGGCGCTGCCAGCGCGATCTTCGAGGCGAACGTCGAGCCACCGTCGAACAGCGACCAGCCGAACGAACTGGTGGCGGTGCTCAGGATGATCGCGACGGCGATGGTCTCACCGAGCGCGCGGCCGAGGCCGAGCATCGAGGCGCTGACGTAACCGGCCTTGCCGAACGGCAGGACGGTCGTGCGCACGACCTCCCACTTGGTCGCGCCGAGCGCGATGGCGCCCTCGATGTGCATGGTGGGCGTGCGTTCGAAGACCTCGCGGCTCACGGCCGTGATGATCGGCAGGATCATCACCGCGACGACGATGCCCGCGGTGAAGATGGTGCCGCCGAGCTGCACGTTCACGTTGCCCTTGGCGAAGATCGGGATCCAGCCGAGGTGCTCGATCACCCACTCGGAGAACGGGAAGAGCACGGGGCCGAGCACGAACAGGCCCCAGAGGCCGAAGACGATCGACGGCACGGCCGCCAGCAGGTCCACGACGTAGGCGAACGGCCGGGCGAGGTTGCGCGGCGCGTACTGCGTGAGGAACAGCGCGATGCCCAGCGCGATCGGCATGGCGATCAGCAGGGCCACCAGCGCGACCACGACCGTGACGAGCGTCAGGTCGAGGATGCCGAACCGCAGGTTCGACGGGTCGGTGGTGTTCCACTCGCGACTGGTCAGGAAGTTGACGTTGTCCAGCCCGAGCGACGGGATGGCCTGCAGGATCAGGAACAGGCCGATCGCGCCGATGAGGACGACGATGAAGACACCGGACCCCGTCGCCAGGCCGCGGAAGATGCGGTCACCGGGCCGGACGTGAGGTGCCTTGGCGGTTACTGGAGCTTCCGGTGTCGGGGGAATCGGAGCCTCCGAGGCGGTGGGAGCAGCCGCAACGCCCCGCTCGGCTCCGGCTGCACCGGAGCCGGCGGGGCGCTTGGCCACGACGGGATCATTCATCGCGTCAGCGTTTGTCGAAGTCTCGCATCAACCTCAGGCGATCGCCTTCACGGCGGTCAGGAGCTTGTCCTGGAACGCCTTGGGCAGCGGGACGTAGCCTGCGTCGGCGAGCTGCGCCTGACCGGTGGTGGCGGCAACCGTGAGGAACGCCTTGACGGCCTTCGCGGTGTCGGCGTCGTAGCCCTTCGAGCACACGATCTCGTAGGTCGCGAGCAGCAGCGGGTACGCACCGGCGGTCTTGGAGCCGTAGATCGAGTCGAGGTCGAGGACCAGGTTGTTGCCCTCGCCCTTGACCTTCGCGCCGTCGATGGCCTTGCCGGCCGACTCGGCGGTCAGCTCGACAGCGCCGGCACCGGAGTCGATCTTGGCGATCGAGAGCTTGTTGTCCTGGGCGAACGACCACTCGACGTAGGTGATGGCACCGTCGATGGAGCCGACGGCCTGGCCGACACCGGCGGACTTCTCCTTGCCCTCGCCGACACCGCCCTTGAACTGCTTGCCGTCACCCTTGGTCCAGCCGCCGGCGACCTTCAGGTACTTCTGGAAGTTGTCGGTCGTGCCCGACTCGTCCGAGCGGTAGATGACCGAGATGTCCTTGTCCGGCAGGGTCGCGGATCCGTTGAGCGCCTTGATGGCCGGGTCGTTCCACTTCTTGACCGTGCCGGAGAAGATCGCGGCGATGGTCTTGGGGTCCAGCACGAGGCTGTCCACACCGGAGACCTTGTAGCCGACGGCGACGGGGCCGAAGACCAGCGGCAGGTTCCAGGCCGGGTTCTCCTTGCAGCGCTTGGCTGCGTCCGTGGTCTCGGCACCGTCCTTGAGCGCGGAGTCCGAACCGCCGAAGTCGACCTGGCCGGCGTTGAAGTTCTTCACGCCCGCGCCGGAGCCCGAGGGGTTGTACGCGAGGTCCACACCGGGGCAGGCGGCCTGGTAGGCCTGCACGAACGCGTCGACCGCGTTCTTCTGCGCGGAGGAGCCCTCGGCGTTGAGCTTGGTCTTGCCACCGCACTCGACCGGGACGGAGGCGGCGTTCGACGAGGGGTTCGTGCCACCCGCCGGCGCGTTGTTGTCACTGCCACACGCACCGAGCAGCAGCGCGCTGGCCGCGACGAGGCCGAGAACGGCACCGTGCCGCTGGATCTTCACCTTGGTCCTCCACCTTGCGGAAAGCATTAGCGGTTCGCGACGGACGCCGCCGCTCGCTACGGAAGGTAGGTAGCCAGAATGGACAGCCCACCTAGTCAGGGTGAACGGGAGGTGAACACCGAACGGGAAGTGACGGGTCACACGGCCAAAAGAGTGACCGCGTGACCAGCGCGTATGCGTTTTGTGACGGTACGTTGACTACCGGGCGTACTGGACGTCGGCGTCCCAAAGGGTGAATCCGAGCTTCGTGTACACGCGGACCGCCGCGGTGTTGTCCGACTCGACGTAGAGCATGACTTCCTTGACGCCCTGTTCGCGCAGGTGACGCAGGCCGGCCAGGGTCAGCACCTTGCCCAGCCCGCCGCCCTGGCGGTCGGGGTCGACGCCCACGACGTAGACCTCGCCGAGCTCGGGCGTGTGCACCTTGGTCCAGTGGAAGCCCGCCAACTCGTCGTCGGCGTCGAACGCGAGCAGGAAGCCCTCCGGGTCGAACCAGGCCTCTTCTTCTTTCGCACGAACGTCCTCGATGGACATCGCGCCCTGCTCGGGGTGCCAGTCGAACGCGCGGTGGTTCACGTAGACGACCGCGGCCTCGTCCTGGCCCGGCACGAACGGCCGGATGGTGATGCCCTCGGGCACCGACGGCTCCGGCAGGTCGTTCTCGACGCGCAGCCGCATCCGCAGCAGCTCGCGCACCTTGCGGAAACCGAGCTTCTCCGCGAGCTTCTCGGCGTCCGGGTGGCCGCCGTGCGCCCAGATCCGCAGCGACTCCTGCGGGAGCGCTTTCACCAGTGCCTCGCCCACGCCCTGATGGCGGTACTTCGGGTGCACGGCGAGCTCGGCGACCTTGTTGCCGCCGGAGTCACCGACCAGGTCGACGTGCGCGTACCCGGCGAGTTCGCCGTTCAGGTGTGCGAGCAGGTGCCTGCTGCCTGTCGCGCCGGGGCGCATCCGCAGTCGCACGGCCTCGCCGACCGGGGCCACGCCATCGGTGCCCTGGGCAGCCTCCAGCAACCCCGTCACCTCGGCGGCCTGGTCGGCCGTCAGCTCCTCGAACCAGCTCAGTTGCGCCACACAGGCGAACCTACCGCGCGATCAAACGCTCATCCAGGACGCGGGCGGAGTCGTCGATCTCCACCTCGGCGAGGTCGGACGGGCGGCGGGACGATCCGGGACGCGGCGGGCGGACGAACTTGTAGCCCACGTTGCGGACCGTGCCGATGAGCGCCTCGTGCTCGGGGCCGAGCTTGGCGCGCAGCCGTCGCACGTGGACGTCGACCGTGCGGGTGCCGCCGAAGAAGTCGTAGCCCCAGACCTCCTGCAGCAGCTGCGCGCGGGTGAAGACCCGGCCCGCGTGCTGCGCGAGGTACTTGAGCAGCTCGAACTCCTTGTAGGTGAGGTCGAGCGGGCGGCCCTTGAGGCGCGCGGTGTAGGTGGCCTCGTCGATCACGAGGTCGCCGAGCTGGATCGCGCCGTCGCCACCGGGCTGGGTCGTGCCGCGGCGCGAGCGGACCAGCCGCAGGCGGGCGTCGACCTCGGCGGGACCGGAGTTCGGCAGCAGGATCTCGTCGACCGACCAGTCGGAGTTGACCGCGACCAGACCGCCCTCGGTGACCACGGCCACCACGGGCACGTCCACACCGGACGAGTCGAGCAGGCGGCACAGCGAGCGCGCGCCGACCAGGTCCGTGCGAGCGTCGATCAGCACGATGTCGTGCGGTCCGGCCTCGAGGAGCGCGGAGACCTCTGGACGCAAGGGGCGTACGGCGTGGGGAAGCAGAGCCAGCGCCGGAAGCACGGCCTCCGGGTCGGGGTCTGTCGTCAGCAGAAGCACGTCGATGCTCATTCGCGGCGCCCTCCAAATCGGCCGTGGTCGGTCACCTGGACCAGACCAGCGGCGTACGGTGACCGGGCCCCGTTGCCTGCGGATGACGGAGACAATACCGGTGCACCCCGAGAAAGTCCCAGGTCAAGAAGCCGTGCTCACACTTGTTTCCACAAGCGTCATGCCTGTTACATCCATGTCACATGACGGAGTGCGCCTGCACGGCGTCCACCACAAGAGTGAGAGCGACCTCGCTTTCGTTGTGGGACACGGATTCACGAACAACGTGCGCCGGCCGTACGTCGCCCGCGTGCTTGCCCGGATGGCCAGGAAAGCCGGCGTGGTCGCGTTCGACTTCCGCGGCCACGGACGTTCGGAAGGGCGTTCCACGGTCGGCGCGGACGAGATCCACGACATCGAGGCGGCCGTTCTCAAGGCCCGCGAACTCGGTTACTCGAAGATCGCCACGGTCGGGTTCTCGATGGGCGCCTCGATCGTGCTGCGGCACGCGGTGCTGGGGGAGACCCGTCCGGACGCCGTCGTCTCCGTCAGCGGACCGGCCCGGTGGTGGTCGCGCGAAACCGCTCCCATGCGCCGGGTGCACTGGTTGCTGGAGCAGCCGCACGGCAAGCTGGCGGCGCGGGCGCTCGGGGTTCGGCTCGGCGGTAGCTGGGTACAACCGCCGGAGAGTCCGCTGGAGGTGGTCGGGCGGATCACGCCCACCCCACTGCTGATCGTGCACGGTGACCTGGACCACTATTTCTCCGTGGACCACGCCAGGTCGCTGCACCGCGCGTCCTCAGGACATGCCGAGTTGTGGATCGAGCCCGGCATGCGGCACGCCGAATCGGCCGCGACTCCAGACCTGGTAGACCGGATGGCGGCATGGATCGTCGCCAAGATCGAGGACGAGGAATGACTGCAGGGTATTCCGGCCAGAACCCGGCGCGCGCCAAGCCGAAGAAGAAGTCGCGGCGCGGGAAGTTCCTCATCATCGCGGTGATCGTGCTGGGCGTGCTGCTCGTCGCGGCCGACTTCGCGCTCGCGGCGGCCGGTGAGTACCAGATCGCCCAGCGGATGCGGGAGAAGCTGCAGCTCAACGAGGACCCGTCGGTGCGCATCAACGGGTTCCCGTTCATCCTGCAGGCGATCCGCGGCGACTACACGCACGTCCGGATCGACGCGTACGGCGTGCCGATCAAGGACGAGCAGCAGGGCGTCGACCTGCGCGACCTCGACATCGGCGCCGACCTGCGGCACACCCGCGTCGAGCTGGCCGACCTGCTCGCGGGCAACGTCTCCAAGGCGACCATCGACACCGTCGAGGGCAGCGTCCGGATCAAGGCGCCGGACCTGAACCGGCTCGCGAACCAGGTGACGCCGTTCGACAAGCTCTCGATCGAGCCCGACAACCGCGCCGCCGCCACCCAGACGCCGGCCGACCCGAAGGCGCCCAAGACCACGGCCGCGATCAAGCTCTCCGGCCAGACCAACGTCGCCGGCAAGGTCATCACGCTCACCGCGTACGGCCAGATCGCGCTGGTCAGCGGTGCCATCCAGATCAACATCGATGACATCGAGCTGGACGACGCCTCGCTCAAGCAGATCATCCCGCAGCTGCGCCAAGCGCTTGCGATCAAGATCGACCCCGGCACGCTGCCGTTCAACGCCACGCCGACCGCCGTCGAGGTGGAGAGCGGTTCGTTCAAGCTCAGCGGCACGATCGCGGATGTACCGTTGGTCCAACGATGACTGGTGTGTGGGCGCTCCTGGGCGCGCTGGCCGTGGCCGGCGCGATCGGTGTGCTGCTCAAGGTCCGCGAGGGCCGCATCTCTCGTCGCGAAGCTTCGATCGACCTGCCCGCCCCCGTGCGCGACCTGCTCGCGCCGGGGGTGACGCTGGTCCAGCTCTCCACCACGTTCTGCGCGCCGTGCCGGCACGCGAAGGTGATCCTGCGCGACCTCGCCGACCGCACGGACGGCCTCACGCACGCCGAGCTCGACGTCACGAACCTCCCGGACGTCGCCACCAGACTCGGCGTCATGCGCACCCCGACGACGTTGGCTCTGAGGGCCGACGGAACCGAGGTTCTGCGAGTCGGCGGAGTGCCGAAACGCGACTCGTTGATCGAGGCCCTGCGCCCGCATTTGCCCTAATCCGGTCGGGTGAACCTGCGTTGTTCCACCAGATGGACATACCTCCCGCACCGAGGGATTGAGGGCTACCCTCGCTGGCATGACCTTGCTGCTCACGAAGCGACGCGCGGTTGACCTGTGCCGCACGCGCAGCAGCCTGTGTCGCACGACGAGCTGAACTGGGCTGCTTGACGCCCATCAGCTACCTCTGCCGGACTGAATCCCCTCGTCCGTTTGCCCGGAGGTCGTCGTGCCCAAAGACCGCCCTGTTGACCCGCGCGGACCGCGCTTCTCCGCCTGGATGACGACCGTCATCCTCGCGATCGTGTTGCTCACCGGCTGGTGGCGTCTCCTCGCCGCGCAGACGGTGCTCTTCGCGATGTGCGCGTTCATCTCGCTGAAGTTGAACCCGTGGGGTCACGTCTACCGCTACGCGATCCAACCGCGTCTGACCCCGACCACCGAACGCGAGGAAGCCGCCCCGCTGCGGTTCGCGCAAGGCGTCGGCTTCGTCTTCGCTCTGATCGGCACCCTCGGTTACGCCACGGGCCTCACCACGCTCGGCATGGTCGCAACCGGCTTCGCACTGGTCGCGGCACTGCTCAACGCGGCGCTGGGCCTGTGCCTCGGGTGCGAGATGTACCTGGTGCTGCGCCGGTACGCACCCGCCCTCGCACGTCCGCAATAACGACAAGCACACGCACTAAAACACAGGAGCAACTTCCCATGAGCCGTGAGAACGTGCTGGTCTCGGCCGCCTGGTCCGAGGAAAACCTCCAGGCGCCGGGCGTCGTGTTCGCGGAGGTCGACGAGGACACCACCGCGTACGACGGCGGACACATCCCCGGAGCCGTGAAGATCGACTGGAAGAACGACCTCCAGGACCCGGTCCGCCGCGACTTCGTCGACCGCGAGGGCTTCGAGAAGCTGCTCTCGGCCAAGGGCATCTCCAACGACGACACCGTCGTCCTCTACGGCGGCAACAACAACTGGTTCGCGGCCTACGCGTACTGGTACTTCAAGCTCTACGGCCACACCAACGTCAAGCTCCTCGACGGCGGCCGCAAGAAGTGGGAACTCGACGGCCGCCCCCTGGACAAAGAGGAGGTCACCCGTTCCACGACCTCGTACTCCGCCCAGGAGCAGGACCTCTCGATCCGCGCCTTCCGCGACGAGGTCGTCGACTCGATCGGCAACAAGAACCTCGTCGACGTGCGCTCCCCCGACGAGTTCTCCGGCAAGCTGCTCGCCCCGGCCCACCTCCCGCAGGAGCAGGCCCAGCGCGGCGGCCACATCCCGTCCGCGGTGAACGTCCCGTGGTCCAAGGCGGCCAACGAGGACGGCACCTTCAAGTCCGACGACGAACTCCGCGAGCTCTACGCCGAAGCGGGCTTCGACGGCAGCCGCAAGACCATCGCGTACTGCCGCATCGGCGAGCGCTCCTCGCACACCTGGTTCGCCCTGCGCGAGCTGCTCGGCCACGAAGACGTCAAGAACTACGACGGTTCTTGGACGGAGTACGGCTCGCTGATCGGCGTGCCGATCGAGCTCGGTTCCGGCAAGGAGGCCTGATCTCATGACCAACGGCTGCGGCGCCCCTGCTCAGGGCGGCACGATCGACGCGTCGACGACGGAAACCGTCCTGGAGGGCAAGGTCCTCGCCGACGGCACCCCGGTAGGCGGCGCCTTCGTCCGCCTGCTCGACTCGACGGGCGAGTTCACGGCGGAGGTGGTCACCTCCCCGGAGGGCGACTTCCGCTTCTTCGCGGCACCGGGCAGCTGGACCGTCCGAGCCCTGCACCGCACCGGCAACGGCCAGGCCGCGGTGTCGGCCTCCGGTCCGGGCGTGCACGCGGTGGAGATCGCGGTCGCCTAGACCCGCAAGACCTGGTTGGTAGGGCGAGGGCCCCGGCGGTTTCGCACCGCCGGGGCCTTCCACGTCTCGGGCAGGCCCGCGGTCCCGGGCAGGCTCGCGCAGGGGTCCCCTTGGATTCAGCGTCCCCCGCGACCCAACGTACAGAGCAGGTCTGACACTCCCGCCGGTCACGGCAAGCACCCACCGCCCACTCATACGCGATGCCGAAGGCGAGCCGTCCTTACCGTGCGGTCCGGGTGGGGTGGCTTCGTCACGAGTCGTGCCACAGCTCTTGCTGCATCAGAGGATGGGTGTCAAACGGACACGCTTTTCGTCCGTTTGACACCCATCCTCTGATGTGGCCCGCTCTTGGCACGGCTCGTGACGAAGCCACCCCACCAACGCAACCCTCTACGCAACGCAACTCCGCCCAAAGCAACAGGCGTGCCATCAACCCGCGTATGGCGTGGACCCCGGCTTTTGATCAGATTGGCGGGGTCTGGGGCGGAGCCCCAGGAATCAGCCGCCACGTCCCCCTCGCAACCCAACCACCTACGAACTCGCAACGCACACCCGCCAACGCACCAGGGGGACGACCCACGGACCCGACGCGCACGCCGAAGGCGAGCCCCCGGTGTCCTCCACCACCACAACCCTGCACGTCCCAACCAGGGAGATATCCTCTCCACCGTGGAACACATCTTCACCGGACTCCTGGTGCTAGTGACGATCGCCGTAATGTGGTTCGCCGGCTACGTCGTCTACCGCCTCTACTCCGACCAGCGATGACCAGCGGCGACGAGGCCATCCGCCTGGCCGAGGAACGTGCGGCGGCCACGAAGCAGCGCAACCTCCCCCAGTTCACCGACATGCCGATCCCGGCGGACACGGCGAACCTGAGAGAAGGCGCTGACCTCAACGACGCTCTCCTGGGCGTGCTCCCGCTCGTGGGCGTCTGGCGAGGCGAGGGCGAGATCGTCTACCCGACGATCGACGGCCCGTTCCGCTTCGGCCAGCAGATCACCTTCGCCCACGACGGCCGTCCGTTCCTCGTCTACGAGGCCCGGTCGTGGCTGCTCAACGAGGCAGGCGAGGTCATCCGCCCGGCAGCCCGCGAACAGGGTTTCTGGCGTCCGCAGGAAGACGACACGATCGAGCTCCTGCTGACGCACAACACGGGCATCGTCGAGCTGTACTACGGCAAGGTGCGCACGCAGACGTCCTGGGAGTTCGAGACGGACGCGATCATCCGCTCCGCCACGGCCAAGGAGGTCAAGGGCGCGCAGCGGCTGTACGGCGTGGTGAACGGCGACCTCGCGTACGTCGAGGAGCGCGCCATGATGGGCCAGGAGATGCAGCCGCACGCGTCGGCGCACCTCAAGCGCATCGTCGGCTGACTGGCTCGCTGAACGATCCGGTCGCCACACCGCCGCACCGCCGCGCTACCGGATCGCCGCGCTACCGGATCGCCGCGCTGCCGGATCGCCGCGCTGCCGGATCGCCGCGCTACCGGATCGCCGCGCTACCGGATCGCCGGATTGTTGAACGATTCGCGTGTCGGATTGTTCAACAATCCCACGATTCCCCGTAGCATGGGTGCATGCTTCTGCGGCGCTGCGGAACCGACGCGCTCCTGGTCGAGGTCGACTCACTGAGCGAGGTCGCGGCCGTCCGCGCCGCCCTCGCACGACTCGACGGCATCGAGGAGCTCGTCCCGGCCGCGCGAACAGTGCTGGTCAAGGGCGCGCTGAACCAGGTCAGGGACGCGTTGAAGACCATCGACCTGACCAAGGCCCCCGCGACGCACCCGCGCGAGATCACCATCCCGGTCAGCTACGACGGCCCGGACCTCGACCTCGTCGCCGAGACAGCAGGCATCACCCCGGACGAAGTGGTCAAGCTCCACACCGAGGCCATCTTCGAGGTCGCGTTCTGCGGCTTCGCACCGGGCTTCGCCTACCTCACCGGCCTCCCGCAGAACCTCCAGCAGCCCAGGCTCGACTCCCCGCGCACGAAGGTCCCGCAGGGCTCGGTCGGCATCGCGGGCGAGTTCACCGCCGCCTATCCGCGGCCGACACCGGGCGGCTGGCGACTGATCGGCCGCACCGAGATCACCCTGTTCGACGCCAAGGCCGAGACCCCCGCACTGCTGCAGCCGGGCGACCAGGTCAGGTTCGTGGTCGCATGAACGGCACCACGAACCGCAGCGTCACAATCATCCGAACCGGCCCTCAGGCCCTGATCCAGGACCTGGGCAGGCCGGGCAACGCGCACCTGGGCGTCCCCCCGTCCGGCGCCCTGGACCAGGACTCGCTCAAGCTCGCCAACCGCCTCGTCGGCAACCTCGAGGACGCGGCCGGACTGGAACTCCTGCTCGGCGGCCTCGCGCTCCGGGCGAACTCGAGCTGCACGATCGCCGTCACCGGCCCGTCCACCGAACTCACGGTCGACGGCCGACTCGCCGACTCCCACCAGCCGATCCACCTCAACCCCGGCCAAACGCTGGAGATCGGCACCCCGCAGACCGGCCTGCGCAGCTATCTGGCGATCTCCGGCGGCATCGAGGTACCGGAAGAACTCGGCAGCCGCTCCACCGACCTGCTCTCCGGAATCGGTCCAGACCCGTTGCAGGACAAGGACGTCCTGCATCTTGGGACACCCGACCTGCCCAATGGTGCAGATGTCGTGCCACCGGTCCGGGCGCTGCAAACGTTGGTCATCCCGATCCGGCTCGGGCCGCGCGACGACTGGTTCGACCAGGCGGAAACCCAGCTGCGGCAAGGGTCCTGGACGGTGTCGGATCGCAGCAACCGCGTCGGCGCGCGACTCCAAGGCACGGCACTGAATCGTCGTGACGGGGAGATTCCCAGCGAGGGAATGATCACCGGAGCGGTTCAGGTGCCGCCGGACGGGCAGCCCGTGGTCTTCCTCAACGACCATCCGACGACCGGCGGCTACCCCGTCATCGGCGTGGTGGACAACGATTACCTGCGTTTCCTCGGGCAGGCGCGGCCGGGCACGAAGGTCAGGTTCCGGCCGATCGGCTGAGGATCACGCCGTTGACGGAAGTGGTCCAGACCAAATACCGTAACTCCCAGCCGCCGCGGAATCTCTACCAAACTGGAGTTCCGCATGCGCCGGATCCCTGCCCTCCTCGCAGTTCTGATAGCACTGTTAGCTCTGGCGGTCCCTGCCAACGCCGCCACGGGCATCACCGCGACCTTCTCCCGCACCGGTACGACCGGCAAGTTCGTGGTCGCCAACGCGAGCACGACCGCGCTCAACGGGTGGTCGGTCAAGTTCGACCTGCCCGCCGGTGTCACGGCAAGCAGTCCCCAGAACGCCACGATCACCCAGAACGGCACGAGAGTGACGCTCACTCCGGCCTTCTACATCAACAACCTTCCCGCCGGACGCAACACCGAGCCGTACAGCCCGACGTTCACGCTGAGCGCCGCGGCAGACCCGACCGCCTGCACGATCAACAACATGGCGTGCGACGGCAGTGGCACCGCACCACCGGCGCCGACCGGGCTGACCGCCGAGTACTCGGTGGCCGGTGGCGCGGCGAAGTTCGTCGTCCGCAACCACTCCGCCGCCGCGGTCACCGACTGGTCGATCTCCTTCACGCTGCCCAACGGCGTGACCGTGAGCAACGGCCAGAACGGCACGGTCGCCCAGAACGGCAACGCGGTCACGATCACCCCTGCGCACTACAACAAGACCATCAACGCCGGCGCGAGCACGGAGCCGTACAGCCCGGCGTTCTCGATCAGCCAGAACGTCGACCTGGTGACGTGCCGGATCAACAACGCCAACTGCGACGGCAGCGCGGACACTCCGCCAAGCACGCCAACGGGCCTCGCCGCACCGACGAAGACCACGCGCACGGTGACGTTGCAGTGGAACGCCTCCACGCCGGGTTCACTGCCGATCGCCGGTTACGACGTCTACAACGGCTCCACGATGGCCGGCAGCTCCACCACGACGTCCACGATCATCACCGGCCTGACCCCGAACACCGCGTACTCCTTCACGGTGCGGGCCAAGGACACCAAGGGAACGCAGAGCGCCCCCAGCGCCGCGCTGAGCGTCACCACCAACAACCCCGCCAGCGACACCACGCCTCCGACCGCGCCGGGCAACCTGCGTTCGACGGCGAAGGACGCTGGCAGCGTCACGCTGGCGTGGAACGCCTCCACGGACAACAGCGGCATCGCGAACTACGACGTCTACGTGGGCTCGACCGTGAAGACGACGGTCTCCGGCACCACGGCCACAGTCAGTGGCCTCTCGCCGTCCACGAACTACACCTTCACGGTCAAGGCACGGGACCTCTACGACAACGTGTCCGCGGCGAGCAACGCGCTGAACGAGCGCACTGGTGACATCGTCGGCGGCTACGCCCGTGTCGGGTACTTCGTGCAGTGGGGCATCTACGGACGCCAGTACTTCGTGAAGGACATGGACGCCGCGAAGATGACGCACGTCAACTACGCGTTCGGCAACATCGACCCGGTCAACCTGACGTGTCTGCACGGCGTCACGAAGGGCACGAGCCCGAACCCGCAGGACCCGAACCAGGGTGACGGCGCGGGTGACGCGGAAGCCGACTACAGCAGGCCGATGAGCGCGTCGCAGTCCGTGGACGGTGTCGCGGACAGCGGCTGGGAACCGTTGCGCGGCAACTACAACCAGCTCAAGAAGCTCAAGGTGAAGCACCCGAACCTCAAGGTGCTGATCTCGCTCGGCGGTTGGACGTACTCCAAGTACTTCTCCGACGTCGCGGCGACGGACGCGGCGCGCAAGAAGTTCGTGACGTCGTGCATCGACGTCTACCTCAAGGGAAACCTGCCCGTGTACAACGGCGCCGGCGGTGCCGGCACCGCCGCGGGCATCTTCGACGGCTTCGACCTCGACTGGGAGTGGCCGGGCGCGGAAGGCCACGCGGGCAACCACTTCGGCCCGCAGGACAAGGTCAACAACACCCTGTTGATCGAGGAGTTCCGCCGGCAGATGGACGCGTACAGCACCACCACGGGCAAGCGCTACCAGCTCACGGCGTTCACCCCGGCCGACCCCGGCAAGATCGCGGCGGGCTGGGAGCTCGGGCGGGTCGCGCAGTCGATGGACATCTTCAACGTCCAGGGCTACGACTTCCACGGCTCCGGCAGCGACAACTCGTGGGAGCCCAACCGGACCGGCCACCAGGGCAACCTCTACCCGGACCCGGACGACCCCTACACGACCAAGTTCAGCGTGGAGAGCACCGTGCAGGCCTACCTCGACGCCGGGGTGCCGTCGCGCAAGATCACGCTCGGGCTCGCGTTCTACGGCCGCGGCTGGCAGAACGTGGTCAACGGCGGCAAGAACGGTGAGTGGCAGACAGCAGGAGGCGCGGCACCGGGCCAGTTCCCGGAGGAGTCGGGCACCCGCGGGTACGCCAACCTCGTCGCGTCCGTGCCGAACTGCACCGTCTTCCACGACGAGGTGGCGGTGGCGACGTCCTGCTACACCGGCAACCAGTGGTGGACCTTCGACGACGCCTGGTCGATCCAGAAGAAGACCGCGTGGCTCAAGTCGAAGAACCTGCTGGGCGCGATGTTCTGGGAGATGTCGGGTGACCGCGGCCCGTTGATGGCCGCGGTCGACGCCGGACTCAGGTAACTCAGGTAACTCAGTACTCGGACTCGTACAGGCCCTGCAGCTCGGTCAGCAGGGCCGCCGAGTCGGGCAGCTGCTTGCCGTCCAGCACGTTGACCCGCGTGATCTTGCGGACGCTGGACGCGAGGAACACGCCCTCGGCGTCGTAGAGCTCGCCGGTCTGGATCGGCTCCACGAGCACGGTCCAGCCGGCGCGCTCGGCGGCGCGGAACAACGCGTACTGCGTGGTGCCGGGCAGGATGCCGAGCTTCGACGGCGGCGTGACCAGGGTCTTGCCGCGCACCAGGATCAGCGTCGAGGTCGGGCCTTCGAGCACCGAGCCGTCCGACGTGGTGAAGACGACCTCGGCAGCACCGCGGCGCTCGGCCTCGCGCAGCGCGGCCATGTTGATCGCGTACGACAACGTCTTCGCGCCCAGCAGCAGCCACGGCGCGCGCTCGGCGAGGTCCGCGTCGATGCCGCGGTCCAGCGTCACCGCGGACAGGCCCTCGGCGCGCTGCTTGAGCACCTTCGCGCCGATCTCCATGCCGAGTGCGAAACCGGTGGGCGTGCCGTCGCCGCCCTCGACGCCGCGGGTGTAGACGAGCTTGAGGGCGAACTCCTTGCCACCGGCCCAGTTGCCGATGACGAGCTCGACCGCGCGCTCGAACTCCGCACGGGGAGGCGGCGCCATGTCGAGCATGACCGCGGACCGGTCGAGCCGGTCGAGGTGGGGCGTGAGTTCGCGGGGCTTCCCGTCGACCACGAGGATCGTTTCGAACACACCGTCACCGCGCATGAGTCCGAGATCCTCGACGCGGATCTGCGGCGAGTCGGGGTCAGCGAGGGTTCCGTCGAGCAGTGCCAGCACGCGCATGGAACGAGCCTACTAACATCAGTGATGTGGAGACCGCAAGAGGGCTGCGCAAAACCCTGCACGACCGCGGCATGAGGATGACGCCGCAGCGTCAGCTCGTGCTGGACGCGGTCAGGTCGCTCGAACACGCGACGCCGGAGCAGATCTGTCAGCGCGTCCAGGAGACGGCGCCGACGGTCAACATCACGACGATCTACCGCACGCTCGACCTGCTCGACCGGCTCGGGCTGGTGCGGCACACGCACCTGGGTCACGGCGCGCCGAGCTACTCGGTCGACGACCACCAGCACGTTCACCTGGTGTGCCACGTCTGCGGCTCGATCCAGGAAATCCCGTGTGAGCTTCTCGACCCCCTGGTCGGAACATTGCGGGAGCGCGACGGGTTCGAACTTGATGCAAGCCATCTCGCGCTGTCCGGCACTTGCCGCGACTGTTTGACGCAGGAGCAGGAGACCGAGTGACCCTCCCAGGAGCCGTCCCGCCGCCCGACGATTCCACGGATGCCGGCGTGGCCTGGCACTACGGAGACCCGTTCGCCGAGCAACGATCGGCCGCCCGTTCCGTGGTGGTCGTGGACCGCTCGAACCGCGGTGTGATCGCGATCCCCGGCGAGGACCGGCTCACGTGGCTGCACCAGCTGACGAGCCAGCACTTCGAGCAGCTGGGCGAGGGCGCGGGCACCGAGGCGCTGATCCTCGACGCCCAGGGCCGCCTCGAGCACCACATGGTCGTCGCGAACGTCGGCGGCACGGTGTTCCTCGACGTCGAGAAGGTCGACGACCTGCTGGCGTACCTGAAGAAGATGGTCTTCTGGTCCAAGGTGGAGCCGCGTGACGCCACCGGGGAGTTCGCGCTGCTGACGCTCGTCGGCCCGGACACGCCCGCGGTCCTGGAGAAGCTCGGCATCCCGGTGCCGGCGGACGTGGACGCGCTCGGCGAGGGCTTCGTGCGCAGGACGTCGTGGCCCGGCCAGAACGCGGTCGACCTGCTGGTCCCGCGTGCCGAGCGCGCGGACTGGTGGCAGCGCATCACGGACGCGGGCGCACGCCCGGCCGGCAGCTACGCGTTCGAGGCGCTGCGGGTCGAGTCGCTGCGGGCCCGCCAGGGCGTCGACACCGACGAGCGCACGATCCCGCACGAGGTCGGCCTGATCGACCCCGCCGTGCACCTGAGCAAGGGGTGCTACCGCGGCCAGGAGACCGTCGCGAAGGTCCACAACGTGGGACGCCCGCCCAGGCGAATGCTCCTACTCCACCTGGATGGTTCTGCCGACGCCCAGCCGGAGACCGGTGACCCGGTGACGCTGGACGGGCGCGTGGTCGGCCGGGTGGGCACCGTGACACTGCACCACGAACTCGGCGCGATCGCGTTGGCGCTGGTCAAGCGGTCTGTACCGGTGGACGCCGAACTCGTCACCGGGGCCCCCGAACGGGAGGTTCCGGCACGAATCGACCCCGACTCCGTGCCCGCGGACACGCCCGGACTGGGCCGGGAAGCTGTTCGCAACTTGAGGGCGTGAGCCCCTAAAGTCCGGTACATGTCCCTGGGCACGCTGATCACTGTCGCTCCCACCGGAGCGGAGCACGCGAAAGCCGACGTCCCGCAGCTTCCGGTGACCCTGGAAGAGCTGGTCTCGACGGCGCAGACGTGCGAACAGGTCGGCGCGGCGATGATCCACGTCCACATCCGTGGCGAGGACGCGAAGCCGTCGCTGGACCTCGGTCGTCTGAAGGCCACCGTCGAGGCGTTGCGGTCCGAAACGAACCTCGTCGTGCAGCTCTCCACCGGCGGGTCGGTGCACGACCCCGAGTCGGACCGGCTGCGCGTGCTGGAGGCGATGCCGGACTCGGCGTCCTGCACGATGGGCACCGTCAACTTCGGTGACGACGTGTTCATGAACCGCTGGGAGTTCATCGTCTCCCTGCACAAGGGCATGCAGGAGCGCTCGATCGTCCCGGAGTACGAGATCTTCGACATCGGGCAGCTCGCGTCGCTGAAGCGCCTGCTGGACCAGCACGGTCTGCCGGCGGGCGGCCACGTGCACGTCGACTTCGTGATGGGCGTGCCCGGCGGTATGCCCGGTGACGCGGCCACGCTGGTCGCGGCCGTCAACGCGCTGCCGGACGGGGCGACGTTCTCCGCCACCGGGATCGGCAGGACGACCCTGCCCGTGATGTTCACCGCTTTGGGTGCGGGTGGCCACCTCCGAGTGGGTATGGAGGACACCATCAGCTACTCGCGGGGGGTGCCGGTGCGGGACAACGCACAGCTCGTGGCACGTGCCGCAGGTCTCTCCAAGATCGCCCAGCGACCCGCTTTGACACCTGATGAGGCGCGAAAGCTGCTGGGCGTGCACATTTGAGACAAGTTTGGTGCATGGGATGTGTTGGCGGGTGAGGAGGATCTACCGCAGGATGGACACGTGATCGAGGTGCGTCCTGGCGGGCGCCGCCGAATCGACCGGGTGCTCGCCCCCGACTACACGGAGGGCGTCGAGCAGCGCCCGCTCGTCGAGGTGCGCGAACTCCGCGACGAGGCCGCGCAGGAAGAGACAGATCTGTCCTACCTGCGACGGCTGTTGCACGCGCGCATCGACATCGTGCGTGCGGAGCAAGAACGCCGCAGCTCCGGCGGCTCGGCCGTGGTCGAGCAGCTGGCCACGATCCTCTCCACGAACGCCGTGGGGCCCGCGACCGGTCTGGGTCGTTATCAGACCCATGAACCGTCACGTGCTGATGCGCATCAACGGCACGTCGAGGCGCTCATCTCCGACGTGGACCTGTCCGACGTGAGCTCGCTGGCCGACGATCGCCTCGGCGACGTGCTGGAGACGCTCATCTCGGAAGAGGCGTCCGTGTCGGTGCGCCGGCGCGAGGTGCAGGTGGTCGTGGACCGGCTCAACGCCGAGATCGCCGCGCGCTACCAGCGCGGGAGTGCCTCGGTGGACGAGCTGCTGGCAGCCGAGCGCGGACACCACCGTCCCAAGAGGTAAGACGAGCGTTCCACTTTCTGAGCAGCCGACCTAGCGTGCCCTCATGGGGTACCGCTGGGTCGTGCTGTCTGTCGGGGCGTTGGCGCAGGGCACGAACGCGGCCGTGTTCCTCGGCCTGCCCGCGATCAGTCCTCAGCTCCAGCAGCACTTCTCACTGACGTTGCCCCAGGTCGGGCTACTTCTCGGTGCGGTCAACCTCGGCACGATGATCGCTCTCGTGCCGTGGGGCGTCGTCGCGGACCGCCGTGGCGAACGCCTCGTGATGACCATCGGTGGCGTGGGCGCCGCCGTGTGTCTGCTCTCCGTCGCACTGGGCAACGCCTGGATCGCCGGTCTCGCGCTGCTCGGCGCCGGGCTGTTCGGGGCCAGCGTCAACGCGGCCAGCGGCCGGGCGGTGATGTCCTGGTTCAGCCGGGAGTCACGCGGCCTCGCCATGGGTGTCCGGCAGACGGCGACCCCGCTCGGCGCGGCCCTCACCGCGGCCGTCCTGCCGGGGATCGCGATCTCGGCCGGGATTCCCACGGCGTTCGTCGTGCTCGCCGGCTCGACGGCCTTCGTGGCGCTGGCGGTGTTCCTGCTGGTCAGGGAACCACCTGGAGCGATCCGGGCGAGCACCGAGCACGGGTTGGTGCTCAAGGACCCGAAGCTGCTGCGGCTGTCGCTCGCCAGCGGACTGCTGGTCGTGCCCCAGTTCACCGCCACGGCCCTGCTCGTGCCCCTGCTGCACGGCCACCGCGGCATGAGCGTGACGGCGGCCGCCGCCGTCTTCGCCGTCGCCCAGCTGCTCGGCGGGGCGGGACGGCTGGCCGTCGGCGTCTGGTCGGACCGGGCGCGCAGCCGGATCGGGCCGCTGAAGATCATCTCGGTGGTCACCGCGGGCGGGTTCGTGCTGGTCGCGGCACTCGACCAGGCGCCGTTGCCGTTGCTGATCGCGGTCCTCGTCCCGACCAGCCTGTTCGCGCTGTGCTGGAACGGGCTGGCGGTCACCGAGGCAGGCGAGCTCGCCCCGGAGGGCCGCAGCGCCACCGCGATCGCCATGCAGAACTCGGCGAACTACCTGAGCGCGGCGGTGACCCCGTTCGTCGCGAGCTTCGTCGCGGTGCACGTGGCGTGGCCTGCGGCGATGCTGCTGGCAGCGGTGGCAGCCGTGGTCGCGCGGGTGCTGATTCAGCCGTGGCGTTCCCTGCGGGCCAGCTCGCCCCAGAACTCGCGCAGCGTCTCGTAGCGCAACGCGACCTCCTCGGCGTCGTCCGCTTCGAGGGCGTCCACGATGGCGTTCACGTCGGCCGCAGAGGTGTCCTCCAGCAGGTCCTTGTCCTCGAGCAGCTGCACGAGGCCGCCGTAGTCGAGCTCGACGGCCGAGTGCGGGTGGAAGTGCTCCAGCCAGCGGCCGGTGTCGGAGAGGATCTTGGCGGGCCCGTCCTCGCCCAGCGAGCCCTTCACGACCTTGAGCGCCCGCGCGACCCGTCGCCTGGCATCGGCCATGGCCACCCGCCACGACACCTGCCGTTCCGGGTCGTCCTGGGCGCTGGCCAGCACCACGCGGCGCTGGGCGGGGTCGACGAGGGCGAACCAGGGCAGCGGGACCGTCCAGGTCGTGGAGATCACGTGGACCGCGCCGGCGGAGAGTTCGGCCATCACGGAGGACGCGCGCGCCCGGACCGTCTCCGGCGAGAGGTTGAGGGCCGCGTCCTGCAGGATCGGCGGCGCGGTGGCCAGGAAGCCCACCAGAGCGGCGGCGGACCTCGCCCGGAGATCAAGGGGGCACACGAGCGGTCCAGGGCCGACGCGGGCCGCTTCGGAGGTCGGAACCTCGGCCGGACTGATCGTCATCACGTCGAAGGACTCGCCCGGGAGGAGCTTTTGTCCCAACTGTGATCGCAACCACAGCTCCCGTTCCCGGTCACCTACCTCCGACCGGGGGACAGGGCCCGCTTCCAGGGCTTTTTCGACCTTGGAAGCTAGCGGTGCGTCCAATACCGATAACGGTTCGTACACCCGTAGGTAGGCGACGAACGGTCTGGGCACGTGTGCATCCTTCCACGCGAGGGGGGCCACGAGATTTGGCGGTACGTGTCACGCCTACCGCGTCGCGAGGAACCCCATCGGCACGGTACGGTAGTTACCAGGAATCAGTTGTCGAGACGAGTGGGGCCGCCGTTCCCCCGGCCGCCCCCGTCCCTGTGCGAGGGGGTCGAGCCATGGGGCGCGGCCGAGCTAAGGCCAAGCAGACGAAGGTCGCCAGGGAGCTCAAATACAGCTCTCATGAGACCGACTTCGCTGCGTTGCAGCGCGAGCTGTCGACTGATGAAAGGTCGCCGAACGGGAGCGGTGGTGGCGATGAGCCACCACATGACGACCCGTACGACGACTACGACGATTACCGTCGCTGAATTCAGCCTTCGGAGTTCAAGGGTTGGGTGTCCGGTTCGCCGGCACCCAGCCCTTGAACTCTGAGGGCTCTTTCAGAACGCCCTGGCGTACTGCTTCGGCGCCCTGACCTCCACACCCAGCTGCTGTGCCGCGTGCAGCGGCCAGTACGGGTCGCGGAGCAGTTCGCGCGCGAGCAGGACCAGGTCGGCGGAACCGTCCGTCAGAATCTGTTCGGCCTGCTTCGCCTCGGTGATCAGGCCGACCGCACCCGTGGGCACGTCTGCCTTGCGTCGCACCGCTTCGGCGAGCGGCACCTGGTAGCCGGGCCCGATCGGGATGTCCGCCTGCGCGGTGTTGCCACCGCTGGACACGTCGATCAGGTCCGCACCCGCGGCCTTGAGCGCCTGTGCCAGCACGACGCTGTCGTCGGCGGTCCAGCCGTTGTCGACCCAGTCGGAGCCGCTGATCCTCACGATCACCGGCACCTCCGGGCCGACCGCCGCACGCACCGCAGCCGTGACCTCGACGGCCGGGGCGATGCGTTCCTCGATGCTGCCCTCGTTCGTCAGCGGCGAGTAGAACTCGTGCAGCAGGTAGCCGTGGGCGGCGTGGATCTCCAGGACCTCGAAGCCGGCCTCGATCGCCCTGAGCGCGCCGTCGACGAAGGCCTTCACGATCCCAGTGTGGTTGTCGAGCTTCTCCGGCGTGTTACCGCCGGGGAACGGCTCTGTCGTGGGCGCCACCGGCACCCAGTCGCCGATCGCCTTGCGGCCGGCGTGCGCGAGCTGGATGCCCGGCACCGAGCCGTGCTCCTTGATGAACGCGGTGACCCGCTTCCAGGCCTCGACCTGCTCGTCGTTCCAGATGCCGACGTCCTGCGGCGAGATCCGGCCGCGCGGCTCGACGGCGGTGGCCTCGGCGATGACCAGCCCGGCGCCGCCGACTGCGCGGGAGCCCAGGTGGACGAGGTGCCATTCGGTCGGCACGCCGTCCTCCTTCGTCACCGAGTACTGGCACATCGGGCTGACCGCGATGCGGTTGGGCAGGGTGACCGAGCGCAGGGTCAGCGGGGAGAACAGCAAGCTCACGGGAAGCTCCCTCAGAACGGTTCGTAGGGCTACGAACCGTTCAAGGGACGGGGGTCGGCGTGTTGTTCCCGGATGTGAGCCATCTCAGTCACTGAACAGCGACGCAGAGACACGGGCCGGGGTGAAGTCGGGCGGCCACAGCGTCCCGCGGTTGACCCTGGCCCCGGTCAGGACGGCCTTGTCCAGGTTGACCGCGCGCATGTCGGCTCCGCGCAGGTCCGCGTCCGTGAGGTCGGCGGCGCGGAGGTCGGCGCCTTCGAGGCAGGCGACCCGCAGCGACGCCTCGCGCAGGGAGGCCCCTCGCAGGTCCGCGTCACGAAGGTCCGTGGCGTCGAGGGCGGAGCTGTCCAGGCACGTTCCGACCAACCGGGCGCCGGCGAGGTTCGACCGGCGGATCACCGCTCCCGCGAGCACCTGCTTGCCCAGGTCGGCACCGCGCAGATCGACGTGGGACAGGTCGACCTGCGCGCCGGGCCTGCGGGTGAGGATGACCAGAGCCGTCTCGACGTCCGGGCTCCTGACGGCGAGGCCCGACGGGTCCGCGGCCGTCCAGGGAGATCGCTCGCGCAGGAAGTCCCCGAGCGTGTCGTCCACGAGCTGCCGGCTCTTCGCCGAGTCCTGCGCGATCTGTTCCAGCGCGTGCAGCCCGCCGAGCCTGACCTCGGCCTGGTCACTGCCGAGGTGCTCGACGGCGCGGCGGTACCGGTCGACGACCTGGCCGTCCCTGACCTGGTACCAGCCCAGCGCACCGCCCGCGACGATCAGCACCCCGCCGAGGAGCAGCAGCGACGCCGATCGTGGAGCGGTCTGCGGCACCACCAGGACGACACCGAGTGCTACCAGGGCGAACGCGCCGAGCCTGAACATCCGCTTGCTCACGGAGAGTCATCCTCGTGACGCCACGCGCCGAGCGGTATCCGCTGTTGGAGTTCAGCTCAAATAACGGACCTGTTTGGACTTGCCCTCCAGCACTTCTTCGCGGGCCTGGGCGATCTCCGACCGGTGTGAGACCTCCGGCACACCGACCTCCCACCAGGCTCCGGCTTCCGTCCACGACGACGGGTGCGTGCGGATCACGACGACGGCCGGCCGCTTCTCGGCGACGGCCACTTCGCGCGCCTTGCGGTAAGCGCCTTCCAGGTCGGCCAGCGAGTCGACTGGGAAGACCGCGCAGCCCATCGCCGAGGCGTGGGCGGCGAAGTCGGTGCGCGGGGGTTCGGAGTGGCCGGTCGTGCAGTCGGCGTAGAGGTTGTTGAAGCCCGCGCCGCCCTGGCCCGTCTGCAGGCGGTGGATCACGGCGTAGCCGTCGTTGTCGCAGACGACGGCCACGAAACCGTGGCCCGCGAAGGCCGCGGAGAAGAGTTCGGAGTTCAGCATCAGGTACGAACCGTCGCCGAGCAGGGTCGTGACGACGCCCTGGGTGTGCGCGATCGCGGCTCCCCAGGCACCGGCAAGTTCGTAGCCCATGCAGGAGAAGCCGTACTCGACGTCCATTGTGGACTCGCCGGTGGCGCGCCAGCCGCCGATCAGTTCGCCGGGGAGGCCGCCGGACGCCGTCATGACGTAGTCGGTGGGTTCGCTGACGTCGTTCACGACGCCGACCACCTGGGCGTACGTCGGGAGAGCGGTGGACGGCGTGCGCAGAGAGGTGATGTGGGCGTCCCACTTCGTGCGTTCGGTCTGGGCGCGGCCTGCCCAATCCGCCGGGGCCTGCCACGCGCCCAGGACGTCGGTGAGTTCGCGCAGGCCCTCGTCGGCGTCGGCGACCAGGGCGAACGAGCCGTGCTTCACGGCGTCGAAGCGGGCCGCGTTCAGGGAGAGCAGGTGGGCGTCCGGCGAGAAGACCGTCCAGGACGCGGTGGTGAAGTCCTGCAGGCGGGTGCCCACGGCGATGACCAGATCCGCCTCGCCCGCCAGGACGTTGGCCGACGTCGAGCCGGTGATGCCGAGCGGACCGGCGTGCAGCGGGTGCTCGTGCGGGATCAGCGTCCGGCCGGCCGTGGTCTCGGCGACGGGGATGTTGTGCTGTTCGGCGAAGCGCAGGGCCCGGCCCGCCGCGCCCGAGTAGCGGACGCCACCACCCAGGACCAGCAGCGGGCGGGAGGCGTGGCGGATCGCCGACGCGGCCTCGGCCAGCGCCAGCAGGTCGGGGCGTTGACGCAGCGGGCGGTGGACGACGGGGGCGAACAGCGCGTCGGGGAAGTCGTAGGACTCGGCCTGGACGTCCTGCGGCAGCGCCAGGGTGACCGGGCCGCAGTCGGCCGGGTCGGTCAGGACGCGCGCCACCTGCGGCAACGTGGAGAGCAGCTGTTCGGGGCGGGTGATCCGGTCGAAGTAGCGGCTGACCGCGCGGAACGCGTCGTTGACCGTGGCCGTCGGGTCGTGGAAGTGCTCGACCTGCTGGAGAACGGGGTCCGGCGCGCGGCCGGTGAAGGTGTCGCCGGGCAGCAGCAGAAGAGGCAGGCGGTTGGCGTGGGCCACGCCGGCGGCCGTGATCATGTTCAGGGCGCCGGGGCCGATCGACGACGTGGCGACGCCCACCTGGCGGCGGTGGGTGGCCTTGCCGATGCCGACGGCGGCGAGGGCCATGCCCTGCTCGTTGTGGCCGCGCCACACCGGGATGCGGTCGCGGACCTCCTCCAGGGCGTTGCCGAGGCCGAGGACGTTGCCGTGGCCGAAGATCGCGAACACGCCGGGGAACAGCGGTGCCTGCGTGCCGTCGAAGAGTTCGGTGCGCTGGGCCAGCATCCAGCGGACCAGTGCCTGCGCGGTCGTGAGCTTCACTTGACCCGCCCCTCGGCAGTCGTTACCGGGCAACGGGGATCGAGTTCCTGCGTCGCCCAGCTGTCCCGGATCCAGGTGTGCGCCGGGTCGTCGCAGAACGCCATCGAACGCTCGTCTCCGGGACCGGCCAGGACGTTCAGGTAGTACATGGGATATCCCGGCGCCGCGACGCACGGGCCGTGGTAGCCGCGTGGGATCAGGAAGACATCGCCGTCCCGCACGGTCACGTCCTCGTCGATCGTGCCGTCGTCGGTGTACGTGCGGTGGAAACCGAAGCCGGTGCGCGACGGGGTGACCTGATCGCGGTCGGCGATGCGGAAGTAGTAGATCTCCTCGTTGTTCACCTCGCACGGCTCGGACTCGTCGTGCTTGTGCGGCGGGTACGAGGACCAGTTGCCGTCCGGGGTGATCAGCTCGCACGCGTTGAGCTTGTCCGCGTGGTCCCACACGCCCGGCGTGCCGAAGTTCGTCACCTGACGGGTCGCGTTGCCGGAGCCGCGCACCTCCACCGGAACGCCGTCGGCCGGGCCGTACTTGGGCGTCAGGCGGTTCTCGCAGCGCGCCATCGGGAGCGCGACCTCGCAGCCGTCCACAGAGGACAGCTTGACCGAGGCGTCGCGCGGCACGTAGGCGAAGTCCGTGACGCGGGTGAAGACCGACTCACGGCCCTGCAGCTCGTACCGCTCGTCGTCGACCTCGACCGTCAGCGACCCGGCCAGCGGCAGCACGAACGCCTCGAACTCGCCGGTCTCGATCGTGCGCACCCAGCCGGCCTCGATCCGCAGCACGCGCAGACCGGTGTACGTCCAGTCCGCGTCCTCCGGCGTCAGGTGGATGACGTCCGTCGAGGTCGAGAGCGTCCCGTGTGGACGGTGCAAGGTCATTCCGTGACTCCCTTCGCGGTACGGAGGATTTCGGCGGCGGCGGCAACGGCGGAAGCGACATCGCCGTCCGGCGGGTAGAGCAGCGCCCGGCCGACGACCAGGCCGCGCACGGTCGGGTGGCCCAGCGATCGGCCCCACGACGCCAGGTCGTCCTGCGGGTTCGCGGACGGCACACCGCCGAGCACCAGCGCGGGCAGCGCGGTGGTGTCCAGCACGATCTCCGGCTCTTCCGGCGCGGGCAGCTTCAGCCAGGTGTAGGCGGAGGTCGAGCCCAGCCCGGCAGCAACGGCCGAAGCGCGGGACAGAGCCGCGGAATCCTTCTGCAGCACCAGTTTGTCGTTGTGATCACGCTTGTACGGCAGCGGTTCGACCATCGCCATCAGGCCGTGCTCGGCGAGTTCGGTGACGGCCCGCGCGCAGCCTTCCAGCGTCGGGATCGTGCCGGGGTCCGAGTCGACCAGGCGCAGCAGCATCTTGCCGCCGTCGAGCCCGAACGTCGCGATGGACGACGCGTCGTACGCGGTGAACCTGTCGTCGATCTCCCAGTCCGCACCGGCGAGGCCGCCGCGGTTCATCGAACCGATGACCACGCGGTCGTTCAAGCCGTCCAGCAGGAGGAGGTCCTCGATCACGTCCGGTGTGCCGAGCACGCCGTCGACGTCGGGATTCGCCAGCGCCGTCAGCAACCGGGCCAGCAACGAGCGCCGGTCGGCCATCGCCATCGGGTCGCCGCCGACGCCGAGAGCACCGCGGGCCGGGTGGTCCGCCGCGACCAGGAACAGCGTGGACTTGCCGTTCAGCAACGAGTTGCGCCGCTTGCGCGCCTGGTAGGCCCGCCTGATCGAGCCGGGGTCCTCTGCCCGCCGCCACAGCAGTTCGCGCCACTGGCCATCGGTGATCACAGCAGTTCCTCGATCTCTTCCTGGTCGGGCATCGCGTCGGCGCAGGCCAGCCGGGAGGCGACGATCGCGCCGGCCGCGTTGGCGTAGCGGGCGATCTTCACCGGGTCCCAGCCCGACAGCAGGCCGTGCACGACCGAGCCGCCGAACGCGTCACCGGCGCCGAGCCCGCAGACGACCTCGACCGGGTTCGGCTCGACCGTCCAGCGGCCTTCCGGCGTGGCAACGAGAACGCCCTCGGCGCCCTTCTTGACCAGTGCCAGCGAGATTCCGCGCGCCAGCAACCGGTCGGCGGCCTCATCGGGGTCGGACGTGCCGACCGCGATCTCGCACTCGGTCCGGTTGCCCACGGCGACCGTGACGTGGTCGAGCATCCAGCCGATCTCGGCGCGCGCGGTCTCGACGTCCGGCCAGAACATCGGCCGGTAGTCCAGGTCCAGCACGGTGTGCCCGCTGCGCGCGCGGTTCGCCAGCATCATCCGCTGGGACGTGCGAGAAGGCTCTGCGGAGACGCCGGTGCCGGTGACCCACAACAACGGGACTTCGCGCGTGAGCGACCAAGGCACGTCGTCCTCGCCGATCGTCATGTCCGGCGCGGTCGGCAGGCGGTAGAACAGCAGCGGCGGGTCCGCGGGCGGGTTGAGCTCGCAGAACACCACCGGCGTCAGGAGATCCGGCGAGGTGCCGACGTACTTCGACGACACCCCGAAACCTTCCAGCGCCTCGCGGACGTAGGTGCCGAAGCCGTCCGGACCGACCTTCGTGAGCACCCCGGCTCGACGGCCGAGCCGCGCGGCGGCGACCGCGACGTTGGTCGCGGTCCCGCCGAGCGACTTGGCGAACGTGCTGACCTGGGCCAGCGGTACGCCGGACTGCTCCGGGTACAGATCCACCCCGACCCGGCCCACGGTCAGCACTTCGAGAGACGTCACGCCTCGGCACCCCGCAGCTCGTGCTCCAGCGCTTCCAGCTCGGCACCGCCGGCCATCTGGCGCGTCAGCTCGTTGATGTCGATCTCGTCCTTCTCGTAGCTGCCCAGCGCACGACCGCGCTTGAGCAGCAGGAACCGGTTGGCGACCGGGTAGGCGTGGTGCGGGTTGTGGGTGATCAGCACGACGCCGAGGCCACGATCACGTGCCTGGGCCACGTACTTCAGCACCACTCCAGCCTGCTTCACGCCCAGCGCGGCCGTCGGTTCGTCGAGGATCAGCACCTTGGCGCCGAAGTGCACGGCGCGGGCGATGGCGACGCACTGCCGTTCGCCACCCGACAGCGTGCCGACCGGCTGCTCGACGTCGCGAAGGTCGATGCCCATGTCGGACAACGCCTTCTTGGTGATCTCCTTGCCCTTCCTGCGGTCCAGGAAGCCGAAGCGAGTCGTCGGCTCCGAGCCCAGGAAGAAGTTGCGCCACACCGACATCAGCGGCACCACCGCGAGATCCTGGTACACGGTCGCGATGCCGTGGTCCAGGGCCTCGCGTGGCGACGAGAAGCGGATCTCCTCGCCCTCGACCCTGAACGAGCCCTGGTCGTGCTGATGGACACCGGCCAGGATCTTGATCAGGGTCGACTTGCCGGCACCGTTGTCGCCGAGCACGCAGGTGACCTCACCCGCGTTGACCACAGTGGACACATCGCTCAGCGCGATGACGCTGCCGTAGGTCTTGCCGATGTTCTCGGTCTCGATGAGTGCGGTCATCGCCGGACCCTTTCCGCTCGGCGGCGCAGCATGTTGTTCACCAGCACGGCGGCCAGCAGCATCACGCCGAGGAACAGCTGGAACCAGTCGCTGTTCCAGCCGGCGTAGACGATGCCCTGCCGGGCCATGCCGAAGATCAGCGCGCCGATCGCCGCACCCACCGCGGAACCGAAGCCACCGGTGAGCAGGCACCCGCCGATCACCGCCGCGATGATGTACTGGAACTCGAGGCCGATGCCCTGGTTCGCCTGCACGCTCGCGTACCGCAGGATGTTGATCGAGCCCACGAGCCACGCGGCGAACGCCGTCGTCATGAACAGCAGGATCTTCGACCGCACGACCGGCACACCGACCGCACGCGAGCTCTGCGCGGCACCACCGATCGCGAAGATCCAGTTGCCGAACTTGGTGCGCACCAACACCGTCGAGGCGATGACGGTGAACAGGACCCACCAGATGATCGACACGTAGAAGCCCTGCCCGCCGATCTGGAACGTCGAGGCGAACAGGAATCCTGCCGACTCGTAGCCCACGGCGTCACGCATGCCCGACACCTGCACACTGCCCGTCACCAGGCGCGTGATGCCGAGGTTGAGGCCCTGCAACGCCAGGAAACTGCCCAGCGTCACGATGAAGCTCGGCAGGCCCGTGCGCATCACGAGCCAGCCGTTCAGCGCGCCCACCGCCAGTGCGAAGGCGAGCGACACCAGCAACGCCAGCCAGACGTTGAGTCCCAGCTGGGTGGCGAGGAGAGCCGTGACGAGCGCGGTGGACGCGGTCATGACACCGGCGGACAGGTCGAACTCGCCGCCGATCATGAGCATCGCCACCGCGACCGCCATGATGCCGAGCATGGAGGCGTCGTCCAGCCAGGTGGCCGCACCACCCACGCTCAGGAACTGCTCGGTGACCACGGAGAAGAACAGGAACACGAGCAGTGCGCCGAGCATGGCGCCGATCTCCGGGCGTTTGATCAGCTGATCGATCGCCCTGGGTTTGCTCAGCCGTTCGTCTGCAGCCGGTGGAGCTGTGGCCGTCACGGTCATCTCCCCGCCTCCTCCTTACCTCTTGCCGTTCTTGGCGTACTCCGCGACCTTGTCCACGTTGGACTTGTCGACGAAGCCGGGACCGGTGAGGACGGGCTTGCCGCCACCGAGGGTGTTGGCGTTGTCCTTGAACAGCTTCAGCATCACGATCGGCAGGTAGCCCTGCTCGTACTGCTGCTGGTCGACGGCGAACAGCACGTCGCCCGCCTTGATCGAGCTGACCACGTCGGCGTTCAGGTCGAACGTCGCGACCTGCGCCTTCGAGCCCGCGCCCTTGATCGCCGCGGCCGCGTTCACGGCGACCTGCGGGTTGAGCGCCAGCACGCCGTCGACAGCGGTGTCGGACTGCAGCTTGGCCTTGATGCGGGCCTCGACGTCGGTCGGGTTGGAGATGTCGACCTGGAGGTTCTCCACCGCGCCGCCGAAGCCGGTGCGGGCACCGTCGCAGCGCTGGTTGAGGCCCGTGTTGCCGGCCTCGTGGATCACGCAGAGCAGCTTGGTCTTGCCAGCGGTCTTGAGCTTCTTGCCGGCTTCCTCACCGGCGATCGACTCCTCCTGGCCGACGTGCGCCATGGCACCGAACTCCGCGCTCTTCGCGCTGCCGGAGTTGATCGTGATGACCGGGATGCCGGCCTTCACCGCGTTCTCGATGGAGGTCTTGAGCGCGTCCGGGTTCGCCATCGACACCACGATGCCGCCGACCTTCTGCGACACGGCGTTGTCGATCAGCTTGGCCTGGGCGCCGGGGTCGCCGTCGGAGTTGTAGGTGACGCCGACACCGAGCTGCTTGCCCGCGTCCTCGGCGCCGACCTTCACGACGCTCCAGAACGCGTCACCCGCGGTGCCGTGCGTGATGACGGCGACCTTGAGGTCTCCCGTCGCCGGCGCGCTGTTGTTCTGCGTGGTCTGGGAGTTCGTTCCCGTGGGACCGCTGCACGCGGCCAGTAGAGCAACACCGGCGAGGGCGACGCCCGCACGGATGACCAGACGAGACTTCATCGTCTCCAGTCCCTTCAGAGGATCTTGCTGAGGTGCGCGAGGCTGCGCCCGGTGTCCTTCAGTGGCTTGTCCACTGGACTTCCGTCCTTGAGCTGGGTGTCCTGCTCAAGCACGAACCAACCGGTGTAGCCCGCCTCTTGGACGAGCTTCACCAGCGCTTCCACGTCCACGTCGCCGTCCCCGAGCGGCACGTAGATGCCCTGTTCCACGGCATCGGTGTAACTGAGTTCGCCGCTGCGCACCTTCGCCGCGATCTCGTCACGCACGTCCTTGAGGTGCACGTGACCGATCCGGTCCGGGTAGCGGCGCGCCAGCTCGACCGGGTCCGTGCCACCGATGAGGAGGTGGCCGGTGTCCAGGCAGAGCTGGAGATCGGAGTCCGCGAGGAACCTGTCGACCTCCGCCTCCCGCTCGACGTGGGTGCCCACGTGCGGGTGCAGCACGGTTTTCAGGCCGTGCGCGGCGGCGATCTCACGGATCTTCGCGCAGGTGGCGACGAGGGTGTTCCACTCGTCGTCGCTGAGCTTCGGCGTCTCGTCGTAGCCGTCCAGCCCGGTGGCGGCGGCGAGCACCAGGACCTCGGCACCCCCGGCCTTCAGGATCGCGGCGACGCGGCCGGCTTCGTCCAGAGTGGACTGGACGTCGGTGTGCAGGGTGACCGCGAGGAAGCCGCCGACGAGGGTCAGTTCGTGGCTTTGGAGAAGGGTCTTGAGCTGCCCGGGGTCGGCAGGCAGGTAGTCGGGCGGGCCGAGTTCGGTGGCGGTGAGGCCCAGGGAGTGCATCTCGGCGAGGACCGTCTCGGACGGGAGCACGGCGCCCCAGCCGGGAACCTCGCACACGCCCCAGGAGATCGGTGCCCCAGCGATCTTCGCCATGCCTAGTTCCCCTCGATCCTCACCGGTGCGCCGCTGCGGCGCGACTGCTCACAGGCTTCGGCCAGGCGCAGGCTGATCAAACTCTCTCGCGCCGGCGACGGGTTCGCGACCTCGCCCTTGATGACCTGCGTGAACAGGTTCATCTCGTTGACGTAGGCGCGGTGGAAGCGCTCCGGGAAACCGGGGTAGGCGTCCGGTCCGGCCACGTGCCCGCCGGGCTCCAGCGAGTTCAGCGGCGTGCGCGCGTCGACGCCGGCGACCAGGGAGTCCTTGCTGCCCAGCACCTCGATGCGGTGGTCGTAGCCGACCGGGTCGTGCCGTCCGCCGGCCAGCGTGGCGTGCGCGCCGTTCGCGAACTTCAGCATCACGACGGCGTTGTCCACGTCGTCGGCGTCCGCGAACGCCTGGTGCACCAGGACCGAGCCGCTCGCGTAGACCTCGACGACCGGCTCGCCGACCAGCCACGGCACGCAGTCCAGGTCGTGGATCAGCAGGTCGCGGAAGATGCCACCGGAGGCGGGCAGGTAGGAGAAGTCCGGCGGGTTCGCGTCGTTGCCGACGGCCCTGACCAGGTAGATGTCGCCGACCTCGCCCGCGCGGATGCGGCGGTGCAGCTCGTAGATGGCCGGGTCGAACCGGCGCTGGAAGCCGACGAGCACCTCGACGCCGGACTTCTCGACGTCCTCGATCAGCGCGGACATCTCCTCGACGTCACTCGCGATCGGCTTCTCGCACAGCGTGGGAACACCGCGGGCGATGGCGGAGCGCAGCATGTCCGGGTGCGTGTTCGTCGGGGTGGCGAGCAGGACCCCGTCGACGTTGTCGAGGAGCCCGATCAGGTCGTCGACGGCGGTCGTCCCCTCGATCCCGGCCGACGCCTGCGCTGCCCTGCCGGGCACCGGGTCGAAGAGAAGCACCTCGTCGACTCGATCCAGTGCGGCGAGGTTGGTCGCATGCATGGTGCCGATCCTGCCGACACCTGCTACTCCGATCCGCATCGCAGGTTTCCCCTGTTCATCGACGTGATGTGTTAGAGCGCTCTATTGGTTGGAGCGCTCTAATGCTGTAGCTTCCGTCACACGGGTGTCAAGGGTGGGTTTCCAGCCCGTGACGTGAGGGGAGGTGGTTCCAGGTGGTCAGGCCGACAATGGAGGACGTCGCTCTGCGAGCGGGCGTGTCCCGTGCACTGGTGTCACTGGTGATGCGCGGTTCACCCAAGGTGAGCGAGTTGCGACGCAGCGCTGTTTTGAAGGCCGCGGAGGAGTTGGGGTACTCCCCGCACGCCATGGCGCGATCGCTGGCCTCGCGCACGTCGACCGTTCTCGGCGTGATGGTGTCCGACCTGCACAACGCGTTCTTCGCGGAGGTCGTCGACGGCATTGACGAGGTGGCGCGCGAGCAGGGGTTCGACATCATCATCAACACAGGCGGCCGCTCGCCCGCTCGCGAGCGCCGCGCGTTGGAATCGCTGCTGTCCTTCCGCCCCGCCGGGTTGATCCTGCTGTCGCCTGTCGTACCGGCGACCGCCATCGGCAAAGCAGCCGAACAACTTCCCGTGGTCCTGGTCGCCCGATCGTCTCGGGTGTCCACTGTGGACACGGTCAACGACGACGGTGAACAGGGTGCGCGACTGGCCGTTGACCACCTGGTTTCGCTGGGGCACAAGCGCATTGCACATTTGGACGGCGGTGAGGGAACCCAGGCCGGACCTCGTCGGCGCGGATACATCACCGCGATGGAAGCCCACGGGCTCGTGCCGCAGGTCGTGTCGTCCGAGTACACCGATGCGGCTGGAGCGCGCGCGATCCGTTCGTTGATCGACGACGACGCTTTGCCCACGGCCATCCTGTCCTGCAACGACTTCAACGCCGTCGGTGCGATTTCGGCCTTGGAAGACGCCGGGTTGCGCGTGCCTGACGACGTTTCCGTTGTGGGGTACGACAACACTTCGCTGGCAGCGTTGCGCCACGTCTCGCTGACCACGATCGACCAGCCCCGTGCCGAGTTCGGCCGGTTGGCCGCTGACGCGCTTCTGCAGCGCGTCCGTGAAGAGCGCACCGAACCCGTGCGCCATCTCCTCAATCCCTCTCTCGTAGTCCGCAGCACGACAGCTCCCCCAGGAGGATCGCGTTGAGCACCATCCCCCACTGGATCGACGGCGCCCGCACCACGGGGGTGTCGTCCCGCAGGTCCGACGTCTTCAACCCGGCGACGGGCTCCGTCGCCGCGCAGGTCGTGCTGGCCGAGCAGGCCGACGTCGACCTCGCCGTCTCTTCTTCCCTGAAGGCGGCGCAGTCCTGGTCCGAGTCGTCGCTGTCGACGCGGTCGCGCATCCTCTTCGAGTACCGCCACCTGCTGCACACGCACCGCGACGAGCTCGCGGCGATCATCACGTCCGAGCACGGCAAGGTGCTGTCCGACGCGGCCGGCGAGGTGCAGCGCGGCCTCGAGGTCGTCGAGTTCGCGTGCGGCATCCCACAGCTGTTGAAGGGCGAGCACTCCGAACAGGTCTCGCGCGGCGTCGACGCGTACTCGTTCCGGCAGCCGTTGGGCGTCGTCGCGGGCATCACGCCGTTCAACTTCCCCGTGATGGTGCCGATGTGGATGTTCCCCATCGCCATCGCCTGCGGAAACACCTTCGTGCTGAAGCCTTCCGAACGCGACCCGTCGGCTTCTCTCCGGCTCGCCGAGCTGTTCAAGGAGGCCGGCCTGCCCGACGGCGTGCTGAACGTCCTGCAGGGCGACGCCTTCGCGGTCAACGCCCTGCTCGACCACCCGGACGTCGCCGCCGCGTCGTTCGTCGGCTCTACCCCGATCGCGCGGCACGTCTACTCGCGCGGCACCGCGGCCGGCAAGCGCGTGCAGGCCCTGGGCGGCGCCAAGAACCACATGGTCGTGCTGCCCGACGCCGACCTCGACGTGGCCGCCGACGCCGCCGTTTCCGCGGGCTACGGCTCAGCCGGCGAGCGTTGCATGGCCATCTCGGTCGTCGTGGCCGTGGGCGAGACGGGCGACGAACTGGTGTCGAAGATCGCCTCGCGAACCCGCGACCTGCACCCGTCCGTGCTGCCGGGCACCGATCCCGCCGCCCAGATGGGACCGCTGGTCACCGGTGTCCACCGGGATCGCGTCCGGTCCTACGTGGACGCGGGCGAGGCGGCCGGTGCGTCGCTGGTCGTGGACGGCCGCGGCTACGCGCCTTCCGGTGCCGAGAACGGCTTCTGGCTGGCTCCGACGTTGTTCGACCACGTCACCCGCGACATGACCATCTACACCGACGAGATCTTCGGCCCGGTGCTGACCGTCGTCCGTGCGGACACGTTCGAGGATGCTCTGGAACTGGTGAACGCCAACCAGTACGGCAACGGCACCGCGATCTACACCGGTGACGGCCTGGCCGCCCGCGAGTACCAGCGGCGCGTGCACGTCGGAATGGTCGGCATCAACGTGCCGATCCCCGTGCCGATGGCCTACTACTCGTTCGGCGGTTGGAAGGATTCGTTGTTCGGCGACACGCACGTGCACGGCGCTGAGGGCGTGAAGTTCTACACGCGCGCCAAGGCGGTCACGTCTCGGTGGCCGCAGCAGCACGGCGTGAACCTGGGGTTCCCGACGCACGGCTGATCCGTTCGGCTCAATGGCCGTCTTGTTCGCATTGCGCGAATGGGGCGGCCATTTTCCATTCCATAAGGACTATTCACACGATTGTCGTAACGCATTCCGATCTAGATGATCATGGAATACCTACACCCCGACAATAACCTCCACGCATGCGCATACCGGCTGTAGTATCGCCATTCAAACCCGGACACCTCTTTTCCGCGAAACCGAAAATCGCGGAGAAAGAGGAGGCAGGCCGCAGGAGGACGCATCACGATGCCGCCCAGCGAGGACATCAGTCCATTCGAGATGGCATGTCGCGCGACCTGCAAGGCCGAGTTCGTCGAAGCAATGGTCCGACTCCTGAGAAAAAGCGGACTGTCGTACCGCCAACTCGCCCACAAAACCAGACGTCAGGTACCGAGAAGCACGGTGTACAACCTCACCACGAAGCAGCAGTTCCCCAAACGAGAGGACCAGCTGCGAGCGTTCCTGGCGGGGTGCGGCGTCGACGCCGATGACATCATCCTGTGGCTCAAGGAGTGGCAGCGCCTGCTGACAGACTGATCTCGGCACATAGAGCGCGCGACGGCCTCCTGCGCCAACAGGAGGCCGCACCCCGCTGCTCAGCTGGTCCATAGCTCGGCCAGGGTTTTCACGACCGAATAATCCGGTCTGACGCAAGACTAGTACTGCGAACAGCGCAGCACCAGCAATTGGATCCAATTTGGACACATGACGCCGAGTTCCGGGCACTGCGAAACAGGACAATTACAGGTCACTTGGACTCCGTTGGACCGGCTTGGACTCCCTTGCCAGCCGACGTGGAAATTTTGGGACACTTGTCCGTTGGAGATCGTCCGGGCGGATGACAGGATTGCTCCGTCGGACAGCGCGCGAGTCCACGGTATCGCCAAGTACCGCCAGGACGCATTCCGCGGGTAGTTCGTCGCAATTCGAAACTCAGCTGGTCCACCCGGCGTGCGGTCTCCGCACGCCGGGGCCCTCACGTCAGGAGAGAACATGCGTTCCGCCACCAACGGAGAGCTCCCGCCGTACAGACGACCCATCCCGTCCAACGCCAGCGGCGTCGCCTTCGCGTTGATCGCTTTCGTCTTCACCGGCTGGATGCTGACCCAGGGATATTCGCCCGTCGTGTCCGTCGCCACCGCCAGCTCCGTCATGGTGGTGACGACGACCTTGAGCCGGGGCCGCGTCGTCGGCTTCAGGCCGGTGATCTGGGAAAAGGACGCCAGGTGAGCCCCGAGCTCGATCGCTTCCACCTGCTGATCCGCTCCGTGTCGGGCGAACCTCGGTCCGGCGGTCGCCTCGCCGCGTTGCTCGACCGGCAGGAACCGGCTCCGTGGCCGGAGTACACGGCAGCGATGTTCGAGATGACGATCGAACTGAGCTTCAAGAGGTCGCTGCGCCAGGCCTGGCAGGAGGCCGCCAGGAGGTCAGCTCCACCACGACCGCCTCAGGTCGAGCCCTCAGTCCCCACGTCCCTGGACGAACTCCACGCGTCCACCGTGGCCGAGTTCATCGCACTGCTGAGGACGATCCGGCTCCGGTCCGGACTGTCACTGCCGAAGATCGCAGAACGGGCAGGGTTGCCGCGCAGTCAGGCCTACTCGATGTTGAGCAGGGGGAACCTACCGACCAAGCCCGAGCAGGTGCGGCTCTTCGTCATCACGTGCGGCCTGCCCGAGCCGCAGGTGGTCCAGGTGATGGAGTTGTGGACGAAGCTGCAGTGAGACAACGAGAAAGCCCCCGCCGGGAGAGCGGGGGCTTTCTCGTTCCTGCCGTGGTCAGGCGTCGACCTTCTCGCGTTCCGGTTCCGCTGCCGCAGGAGGCTTCGGCAGGAACCGCTTGATCAGCGGGAAGAACAGGATCACCACGATGACCACGTAGACGACGATCGCCATCGGGCTGTTCACCAGGCCCGTCAGCGAGCCGTCGGAGAGCTGCAGCGAGCGGCGCATCTGCTGTTCCGCTGCCGGGCCGAGGATCACGCCGATGATCGCGGGCAGCACCGGCAGGCCGTAGCGGCGCATGCCGAAGCCCAGCAGGCCGATCACGAACATCAGCAGCAGGTCGAAGATGTCCGCGTTGACCGCGTAGGCGCCTACCGAGGCGAAGAACAGGATGCCCGCGTAGAGGTACGGCCTCGGGATGCGCAGCAGCTTCGCCCACAGCGGTGCCAGTGGCAGGTTGAGCACCAGCAGCAGGGTCAGGCCGATGAACAGCGACGCGATCAGCGCCCACACCAGGCCGGACTCGCGCTGGAACAGCAGCGGGCCCGGCTGGATGCCGTACTGCTGGAACGCGGCGAGCATGACGGCCGCGACCGCCGTGGTCGGCAGGCCGAGGGTGAGCATCGTGACGAGGGTGCCCGCGGCGGAGGCGGAGGCCGTGGACTCCGGTCCCGCCACTCCTTCGATGGCGCCCTTGCCGAACTCGTCCTTGTGCTTGGAGAGCCGCTTCTCCGTCACGTACGACAGGAACGTCGGGATCTCCGCGCCGCCTGCCGGGATCGCGCCGAACGGGAACCCGATCACCGGGCCGCGCAGCCACGGCTTCCAGGTGCGCTTCAGGTCGGCCTTGGACAACCACGGACGGCCGACCGGGATCGGCTCGAACGGCTTGCGGCGCAGGTGTGCCGCTACCCACAGGGCCTCGCCGACCGCGAACAGGGCGACCGCGACGATGACGATGTCGACGCCGTCGGCCAGGTGCAGCGAGCCGAACGTCAGGCGCTGCTGGCCGGTCATCTCGTCGAGACCGACCAACCCCAGGGTCAGACCGATGAGCAGTGACGCGACGCCGCGGATCCGGGAGGCGCCGAGCACCGAGGTGACGGCGATGAACGCCAGCACCATGATCGCGAACAGGTCGGGCGCGCCGATGTCGACGGCGTGCTTGGCCACGAACGGCGCCAGCAGGACGATCAGGATCGTGCCGATGATGCCGCCGGTGAAGTGGCCGATGGCAGCGGCGGCAAGCGCTTGCGCACCACGTCCCTTGCGGGCCATGGGATTGCCTTCGAACGCGGCCACGACCGCGGCGCTCTCACCTGGCGTGTTGAGCAGGATCGACGTGGTCGAACCGCCGAACATGCCGCCGTAGTAGATGCCCGCGAACATGATGAACGCGCCGGTCGGCTCCATGCCGTAGGTGACGGGCAGCAGCAGGGCCACCGCCATGGCCGGGCCGATGCCCGGCAGGACGCCGATCGCGGTACCCAGGAGCACGCCGATGGCGGCGAGCAGCAGGTGTGTCGGCGTCAGCGCGGTCGCGAAGCCGTCGAGCAGTTGTTCCACCTAGAACACCTCCATCAACGGGCCACCGGGGAGCGGGACACCGAGCAGGTTGTTGAACACGACGAACGTGAAGATCGACAGACCGGCCGCGATCAACGGGTCGCGCACCGGGTTGCGGCTGCCGAGCGCGTAGGCCGCGCCCCAGAACAGGATCGCGCCGGAGATCGGGAACCCGACCACGCCGATCAGGGCGGCGTTCGCGAGGAAAGCACCGCACAGCAGCAGAACCGTGCGCCAGTCGGCGGGTGCGGACAGGTCGACGTCCTCGCCGGCCTCCGCTTCTCCCTTGCCGCCGCGCAGCACGTCACGGGCCAGCAGCGCGGCGACGATCAGCAGCAGCGAGCCGACCAGGATCGGCACCGCCTTCGGGCCGACGGGGCCGCGCTGGGCGAAGTCCGTGGGGATGCTCAGCGCGTCGGTGAGCACCAGCACGCCGAGCACGACCAACAGGGCGCAGATGCCCAGCTCGGAGTGGTCGCGGAGCCACTGTTTGGGCCCCGGCTTCGTCACGGTCGTCATGCCAGCCCCAAGTCCTTGAGCACCGTTGCTACCCGCTTGTTCTCGTTCTCCAGGAAGGTCCTGAACTCGTCTCCCGGCGCGAAGGCGTCCGTCCAGCCGTTGCGCTGCAACGCTTCCGTCCACTGCGGCGTCGTGTGGAGGTTCTGGAACACCTCGACGAGCTTCGCCTTGTCGGTCGCCGAGATGCCGGGAGGAGCGACGATGCCGCGCCAGTTGGTGAACTCGACGTCCACACCGGACTGTCGCAACGTCGGCGCGTCGATGCCCTGGATGCGGTCCTTGCTCGTCACCGCGAGCACCCGCAACGTGCCGGCCTGGATCTGGTCGCGGTACTCACCGACGCCCGAGACGCCGAACGCGACCTTGCCGCCGAGCACTGAGGCCAGCAGCTCGCCACCGCCGTCGAACGGGATGTAGTTGACGGTCTTGGGCGGCAGGCCCACGGCCTTCGCGATCAGCATCGGCGCCAGGTGGTCGGGGCCGCCGGGAGCAGAGCCGCCGCCGACCGTCACCGTGCCGGGGTTGGCCTTCCACGCGTCGACGAGTTGTTGCATCGACGTGTACGGCGAGTCCTTCGCGACCACGACGATGTCCGGTTCCTCGATCAGCTTCGCGATCGGGGTGGTGTCGAGCAGCGAGTTCGGCGACTTGTTCGTGTACACCGCGCCCACGACGCCCAGACCCATCGACATGATCAGCTTGCCGTTGCCGCGCTCACCGACCGTGCGCCCGAGTCCGACCGTGCCGCCCGCGCCGGGGAGGTTGAACACCTCGGCGTTGCGCAGCAGGTCAGCGTCCTCCATGGCCTTCGCCGCCGTGCGAGCCGTGATGTCGTAACCGCCGCCCGGGGCGTTCGGCACCAGCACCCGCAACGCCCGCACCTGGCTCGTCTCGCCGCTGTCCGCACCCGGCGTCAGCAGCGGCGGCACGAGCAGGACGGCGAGCAACGCCGTCGCCACCGCCACCCACACCTTCACCGACACTGTGATCCCCGCCTCTCATCCGCGTGGTTGGACATGTTGCTCTGGTGTAAACCTTGATGTCGCTCTTGCGCTTCTAAGGTTTCTTTCGGTCTTTCTGGTCACGGGAGGTTTCATGCGCCGACGCCGTTCCCTGGCCAGTCAACTTCTCGCATGGCAACTCGTAGTCGTCACGTTGCTACTGTGCGCGGTGGGCGCGCTGACTGTCGTCCAGACGGGCAACAACTTTCGCTCCAACGAGGAACGCCGGATGCTGTCGGTCGCCGAGACCGTCGCCGCGAACTCGCTGGTCCAGGAGGAGATGGGCAACTGGCGCCTGCTGTCCGCGCCCGCCGAGACGGCCCGCAGCCTGTCCGGAGCCTCCTACGTGCTGATCCTCAACGAGAACCGGCTCGTGATCGCCTCGCCGGACCCGGCCCAGATCGGGTCCACTCTGGACACCCGCGACACCGCCCTGGAGGGCAGGTCCTGGACGGGCACGATCGGCGACTCGATCGAGGCGCACGTGCCGGTGTTCGACCCGACCAGCCGCCAGGTCAACGGCATGGTGATCGCGGGCGCCGAGGACCCAGGGACCTTCGCCGGCGTGCTGGCGCAGCCCGTCGACGTCCTGCGCTACCTGGCGATCGCGCTGCTCATCGGCGTCACCGGGTCGTTGCTGCTGGCCCGCAGGGTGAAGAACCAGACGCTCGGGCTGGAGCCGCACGAGATCACCGCGCTGGTCGAGAACCGCGAGGCGTTGCTGCACGGCATCCGCGAGGGCGTCGTCGGCCTCGACGGGCAGAACCGGATCACGCTGGTCAACGACCACGCGAGCGACCTGCTGGCGTTGCCGGAGGACGCGGTCGGCCGCTCGGTCGAGGAGCTCGAGCTCAACGACCGGCTGCGCGACGTGCTGACCGGCCGCGCGACCGGTGTCGACCAGCTGGTGCTGCGGCAGGGCGTGGTGCTGACGCTGAACCGCATGCCGATCGACGGCGCCGGTGCGGTCGTGACGTTGCGAGATCGCACGGAACTCCTTGCGCTGCAACACGAACTCGACGCCTCCCAGCACGCGACGGACACGCTGCGGGCGCAGGCGCACGAGTTCGCGAACCGGCTGCACACCATCGCCGGACTGATCTCGTTGAAGGAGTACGACGAGGTCACCAACTACATTCACCAGATCAGCTCGGCGCAGGACCAGTGGCGGACCGAGGTCGGCTCGTCGATCGGCGACCCCGCCGTGGCCGCGCTGCTGATCGCCAAGGCGTCGCTCGCGGCCGAACGCGGCACGGCGCTGCGGATGGGCCCGGACAGCGTGCTGGGCAGGGTCGACGAGGCGCTGTCCGCGGATCTGGTGATGGTGCTGGGAAATCTCGTCGACAACGCGTTGGACGCGCTGAGTTCGCTGAACACGAACGGCGCGGGGAAGTGGATCGAGGTGGGTGTGATGCAGTTGGACGACGAGGTCCAGGTCGTGGTGCGCGACTCCGGTCCCGGTGTGGCGCCGGAACTCGCGGAAGAGGTGTTCCGGCACGGGTTCACGACCAAGGCGGCATCGCACGGCGAACGCGGCATCGGGCTCGCGCTGATCAGGCGGGCGTGCCTGCGGCGCGGCGGTTCGGTGAGCGTGTCCGGTTCGGTGTTCACCGCAAGGCTGCCCTGGTGATCCGGGTGCTGGTCGTCGACGACGACTTCATGGTGGCCAAGGTGCACAGCGGCTACGTCGCGCGCACCGACGGGTTCGAGGTCGTCGGCGTCGCGCACACCGGCGGGGACGCGTTGCGGCTCGCGGCGTCGCTGAAGCCCGACCTCGTGCTGCTCGACGTCTACCTGCCGGACCAGAGCGGATTGGACGTGCTGAAGTCGTTGCGCGCCAACGAGGACGTGGACGTCATCGTGATCACGGCGGCGACCGACGTCGAGACCGTGCGCAGTGCGATGCGCGGTGGCGTGCTGCACTACCTGATCAAGCCGTTCGACTACTCGGCCCTGCGCGACCAGCTCGCGCACTTCGCGTCGTTGCGGGACAAGCTGCACCGGCTCGACTCGGCCGGACAGGCGGACGTGGACCAGGTGTTCGGCGCGCGACCCACCTCGAAACCGTTGCTGCCCAAGGGTTTGACGCCGGAGACCGCGCGGCTCGTGGACACCGCGCTGCGGTCGCACCCGGAAGGGTTGTCGGCATCGGAATGTGCTTCGTCGACGGGCGTCGCGAGGGTCAGCGCGCGCCGGTACCTGGAGCACTTCGTGTCGACGGGACGGGCCGAGGTCCGGCTGCGTTACGGCGGAACCGGCCGGCCGGAACGGATCTACGCGTTAGTCCCAGGAGCCTGAACGGCCGCGGCCGCGCTTGGTGTCCGCCCGGCGCTTCTTCGAGGCGATGCGGCGTTCCTGCGAACCCCTGGTGGGCTTGGTCGCCCTGCGCATCGGAGGCGGTGGCGCGGCGGCCTCACGCAGGATCACGGCGAGGCGTTCGCGGGCGGCGGCGCGGTTCTGCAGCTGCGCGCGGTGCTCGGAAGCGGCGATCGTGAGCACGCCGTCGACGAGCCTGCCCGCCAGCCGATCGAGCATCCGCTGCTTGAGATGCGCGGGGATCGATGGCGAGGCAGCCAGGTCGAACGAGAGCTCCACGCGGCTGTCCGCCGTGTTCACTCCCTGCCCGCCCGGCCCACCTGACCTGGAAAAACGTTCGCGCAGCTCGGACGCCGGCACCACCAGCGTCCTCGTCACGGTCACGTCGTTCATGCCTCAAGATTAGAAGGTGAGGCCGGGCAATGTCGCGATCTTTATCAGGGCGTCCCGCTGGAGGATCGGTTCCGGCCGCGCCACCGGCGTATCGATCGATTGCGTGAACGGACTGTTCGCTCGGAAGCTGCCGACGTTGTCACTCCAGATGGAGACGTGCGTGCCATCGGGCCGGTGCGCTTCCGCCCTCCAGGACACCTGGCCCGTACCGGGCAGGCGGTTCACGTAGGTCACGATCTTGACGCCTTCGACCTCGGCGTACTGGCACTCCTCGCCCCCGGCGCAGGTGACGCTGCCCGGCCCGTCTGCGGAGAGATCGAGCAGCAGGCCGCTCGCGCCGGCGGCATCGGTCAGCCGTGCGACCGCCATCCGGCTCTCCAGCCCGTTGACGTTGTAGAACTGCAGCGCTTTCGTCGACGCCACGTCGTGTGCGGTGACGCCCGCCGGGATGACGCCCGAGTCGCGCAGGATCCGGGTCAGCTCGTCGTTGCGATCGACAGCGGAGTTCGCCGTCGCCGGTGCCGACTTCTCGTCCGGTTGTGCCAGATAGCCGGCCGTGCCGAACCCCGCCACGAGCACGAACGCGAGTGCCGACGCGATCGCGGCCCGCCTGCGGACCAGCTTGGTCTTGCCCTTGCGGATGACCTCGGAGCGGTGGATCCGCAGCTCGGGCTCGTCCTCCAGCAGGTGACGCAACGCGGCGAGGCCCTTGGCGGCCTGACTCTTCACCGTGCCCTCCGTCCTGCCGAGGATGCGGGCGGTCTCGGTGATGCTCAGGTCCTCCCAGTACCGCAGCACGACGACAGCGCGTTGCCCAGGAGGCAACGTGTCGAGGGCTTCGCGCAGGTCCAGGTCGGACGTCGAGTCCGGGGCGGCGAGTTCGGGCACGGCGTCGACGGGGCGTTCGCGCTGGAAGAACCCGCGCCGGGTCTCGTCGATGGCGGTGCGCACGAGCACTTTGCGGGCGTAGGCGTCGACGCTGTCCTTGCGCACGCGCGCCCAGGCCACGTACATCTTGATCAACGCGCTCTGGACGATGTCCTCGGCGCGGTGCCAGTCGCCGCACAGCAGGTATGCCGTGCGGCGCATGACAAGCGCACGTGCGTCGACGAACTCCCCGAACTCGCGGTCGCGGTCCAAGTGCCCCTCCTCGGTCGCCGCTTAGTACGCGGCGACCGCCTCAGGAGGTTGCCTCAGAATCGCGGGTGGTCGCCGACGAGCGCGGCGCCGCCCTCGGCGGCCTTGGTGATCTCGCCGAGCACCCACGCCGGGACGTGGCGGGCGGTCAGCACTGCCAGCGCGCGGTCGACGTCCTCCGGCGCGACGACGGCGACCATGCCGACGCCCATGTTGAACGCCTTCTCCATCTCCTCGCGCTCGACGCGCCCGCGCTGGGCGATGAGCTGGAAGACGGGCGCGGGCGTCCAGGTGCCGCGGTCCAGCTTCGCGTGCAGGCCCTCCGGCAGCACGCGGGCCAGGTTCGCGGCCAGGCCACCACCGGTGACGTGGGAGAACCCGCGGACCTCGGTCTCGGCGATCAGCGCGAGGCAGTCCTTGGCGTAGATCTTGGTCGGCTCCAGCATCTCCTCGCCGAGGGTGCGGCCGAACTCCTCGACGTGGCCCTCGAGCGGCATGCGCGCGATCTCCAGCAGCACGTGCCTGGCGAGCGAGTAGCCGTTGGAGTGCAGGCCGGACGAGCCCATCGCGATCACGACGTCGCCGTCGCGGACCCGGTCGGGACCGAGCAGCTTGGAGTGCTCGACCACGCCGACGCCGGTGCCGGAGATGTCGTAGTCGTCGTCGCCCATCAGGCCGGGGTGCTCCGCGGTCTCGCCGCCGAGCAGCGCGCAACCGGCCTGGACACAGCCTTCGGCGATGCCCTTGACCAGCGACGCGATCCGGTCGGGAACGACCTTGCCGACCGCGATGTAGTCCTGCACGAACAACGGCTCGGCGCCGCACACGACCAAGTCGTCCACGATCATGGCGACGAGGTCGACGCCGATCGTGTCGTGCTTGTCGAGCGCCTGCGCGATCGCGATCTTGGTGCCGACACCGTCCGTGGAGGACGCGAGGACCGGCTCCTTCCAGCGGTCGAGCTTGAGCTGGAACAGGCCGGCGAAGCCACCGATGCCACCGAGCACCTCGGGCCGATTCGCCTTGGCCGCCCACGGCTTGAGCTTCTCCACCGCCTCGTCACCTGCGGCGATACTGACTCCGGCGGCGGCGTAGGTGGCCTTGGCGCTGTCGGTCACGTCAACTTCTTCCACTTGGATCTGGGATGCCTAAGGGCGACGCAGGGCGTCTTCGGCACCATAGCCGCTCGCCAGAACGGGAGCGGCTGAGCCCGACACGCCCTTGAGGCCCTCGAGCAGGTGCTTGCCGATGAGCGCGTCCTGCGGCAGTTCGATCGGGTACTCGCCGTCGAAGCAGGCCGAGCACAGCCGCGACTTGGGCTGCTCGGTCGCCGCGACGAGCTGCTCCAGCGACACGTACCCGAGCGAGTCGGCGCCGACCGAGCGACGGATGCCGTCGTCGTCCAAGCCGTTCGCGATGAGCTCCGCGCGTGAGGCGAAGTCGATGCCGTAGAAGCACGGCCACTTGACGGGCGGCGAGGCGATCCGCACGTGCACTTCGAGCGCACCGGCCTCGCGCAGCATGCGGACGAGCGCGCGCTGGGTGTTGCCGCGCACGATCGAGTCGTCCACGACGACGAGCCGCTTGCCGCGGATGACGTCGCGCAACGGGTTCAGCTTCAGCCGGATGCCCAGCTGGCGGATGGTCTGCGACGGCTGGATGAACGTCCGGCCGACGTAGGCGTTCTTGACCAGGCCCGATCCGTACGGGATGCCGCTGGCCTGCGCGTACCCGATGGCGGCGGGCGTGCCGGACTCCGGCACCGGGATCACCAGGTCGGCCTCGACCGGGTGCTCCTTGGCGAGGCGGCGGCCGATCTCGACGCGCGTCGCGTGGACGCCGCGACCGGAGATCGTCGTGTCCGGGCGCGCCAGGTAGACGTACTCGAAGATGCAGCCCTTGGGCTCCGGCGTCGCGAACCGGGTCGACCGCAGGCCGTCACCGTCGATCGCGATCAGCTCACCCGGCTCGACCTCGCGCACGAAGCTCGCGCCGACGATGTCGAGTGCCGCGGTCTCGCTCGCCACGACCCAGCCGCGCTCCAACCGGCCGAGCACCAGCGGGCGGACGCCGTGCGGGTCGCGCGCCGCGTACAGCGTGGACTCGTCGGAGAACGTCAGGCAGTACGCGCCCTTGACCGTCGGCAGCAGCTCCAGCGCGGCCTGCTCGATGCCCTTGTCGGCCGCCGCGTGGGCGAGCAGGCCGCAGAGGATGTCCGAGTCGGTGGTGGCGCCGTTGCGCTCGACGATGCCGAGGGACTTGGCCTTCTCCAGCAGCTCGGCGGTGTTCACCAGGTTGCCGTTGTGGCCGAGGCTCAGACCCGAGCCGGCGGCGGTGGTGCGGAACGTGGGCTGCGCGTTCTCCCAGGTCGTGGACCCGGTGGTGGAGTAGCGGCAGTGCCCGACGGCCACGTGGCCCTTGAGGCTCTGCAGGACCTGCTCGTCGAACACCTGGCTGACGAGTCCGAGGTCCTTGAAGACGACGACCTGCGCCCCGTCTCCGACCGAGATGCCCGCGGCCTCCTGGCCGCGGTGCTGCAGGGCGTAGAGCCCGTAGTAGGTCATCTTCGAGACGTCTTCACCGGGAGCCCAGACGCCGAAGACGCCACACTCCTCACGGGGTTCCTGTTCGGACTGGGAATGGTCGTCGACCACCGAATTGGCTCCCTCACGATGGGGCTGGCTGCAACCCGAGTGTAAGTGGAGCAGGGGGCCAACTACCCCCTCCAGACCCCTGGTGAGGTGATGAAACTCATGCCATCCGGCACTTCGAGAGCTGCAGCGGGATCCCGTTGAGGTACTCGAAGCCCTCGGACTGTTCCTGGCCGACGCAGATGATCTCGTCGCCCACCGCCACCTGGTCGCGCACCTTCGACTCGTCCTCGAAGTCGTCCGGCTCTACGAAGGCACTCTTGAAGGAGCTCTTGCCGGGTGCGCCCGCGGGCAGGTCTCCGACGAGGTCGAGGTAGATGCGGGTCGCGCAGATGACGTCGCTGTAGCCGTCGTAGCAGTTGTTGATGCTGGTGACCTTGAAGCGGATCTCGCCTTCCCAGCGGCCGAGCCCGCAGCCGGCCAGCACCAGGCAGGCCGCGAGCGCCGCGATGATCTTGCGCATCAGGCCTTTTTGCAGTTCGTGGTCTGGGAGCGAGTCGAGATGTGCTTCTCGTTGACCCGTTCCTGGACGACGTGGCACACCACCTCGTCGCCGACCGCGACGGGTTCCGCGAACTCCCTGGCAAGAACGCGGCCCGAGTACCAGTCGCTGATCATGTCGACCGGTTGTTCCTGCGCCAGGACGAGCTCGTACCCCTCGGAGTCGGTCTTGGTGACCTTGAACTTCACGTCACCCTCGAACTTCTTGTCGCCGCAGGCGGTCAGCGCGAGGCAGCTCAACAGGACGGCGGCGAGCTTGCGCATCAGTGCCCCCGTCCGACCTGGAGGACGTCCAGCACGCGTCGATCGCCGGTCATCTCCTTGAAGTTCATCCTGTTCCAGAGCCAGAAGTAGACGACCTCGGCCTCACCGGTCACCTGCGCGTCGCCCTCCTCACCAGGGGCCGCGGCACGGGTTTCGGGCACCTCACCGGCCACGAGGGAGATCAGCCACGACTCCGGTACGTCGGTCGGCCGCACGGTGGCGGTGCCGGTCACGGTGCTCGGCACGTCGCCGTCGAGATTGGCCGCGACGATCGTGCTCAGCACCTCGTCGATGCCGTCGGCGCAGAGGTCGGCGTCCGTGGCGACCACCTGGCGGACGACCGTCTGCGCGTCGAACCGGCGCAGCACCGTCTCGTGCGCGATCCGGCGGTGCCACACCCACGCCAGGTCGGGCGCCGCCGGCGAGAACGTCCACACCGGGCGGTTTCCCGGCACGGCCGTGAGGATCTCCGCGGCCGCGGTCAGCTGCAGGTCGAGGTACTGCAGCGGCGCCAGCCCGGCAGGCGGGGGCGACGGCCGCATCGCGGTGCGGCTGCCGGTGCGCAGGTACTCGGTGGAGGTCTCCAGGAAGCGCGCGAGGTGGATCACCAGGTCCTGGACGGTCCAGCCGGGCCGGGTCGGCACCTCGGCCGCCGGGTCCGCGTCCGCCACTGCCTTGCGGAACAACTCCGCCTGCTCGATGAACACAGCGGTCCACCGCTGGGCCGTCCACCCTGTCTGCACCATGAACGACATCGTGCCCGAAACCGTCCTCCGACGAGGGGGGAACCGGCCATCATGTATCTGCGTCGCATTGATCGGTGACCAACAGGGGGTGGCGATGTTCGGCGTTGAGCCAGAGCTGCTGCGCAACGCGTCCAAGGAGTTCGGCAACGGCTCCGACGCGGTGCGCGAGGCAGCGGAGATGATCTCGATGCTCCAGCTCGACGCGGGCGCGTTCGGGGAGGTCGACGCCGCCGCGGAGTTCGCGGACGCGCTGTCGAAGTTCGTCGGCACGCACTCCCAGGACCTGCAGCGCGGTTCCTCCTGGTTCACCGACGCCGCCGAGGGTCTCGTGTCGAACGCCGAGGCCTACCAGCGCACCGAGGACGACCACACCTCGGTGATGAAGAAGCTCATGGCGGGACTGGGGGGCGGTCAGTGAGCTACACGGATCCCGAGAGCCTGTACGGCAGGCTCGCGTCCGGTGATGCCGGCCGGATCGCCGCGGCCGCCGACCCGATCACGGGTGCGATCAGCGCGGTCGGTCGCGCTGGAGAGTCCGTCGCCAACGGCGGCAAGACCGCCGTGAGCAACTGGACCGGCGATGCCGCCACGAAGTTCACCGCGCGTGCCCAGCTGTCCGCCACCGCTGCCAAGGCCGCCGCCGAACGACTCGGTGCGGGCGTCGACATCGTGCAGGCCGCTTCGCGGGCCTACGGCCAGATGCGGGGTGCCGCGGACCAGGCGATCGGCGTGTGGCGCGGCCGTCCGCCGGGCATGGACGAGGAGCAGACCCGCCAGCTCGCCAACCAGGTCAACCAGCACCTGGACAAGGTGAAGTCGGGCTACAACAACGTTCTGCGTTCCTACGCGAGCGCGCTCACCAAGATCCCGCCGGGCTTCGAGGAGTCGGCGCGCACGGACTGCGGCTGGGACCGTGCCGCCCAGCGCGGTGGTGCGGGCGGTGCCCTGCCGCCGGTGCCACCGCCGGGCTCCGACCCGAAGGCCGTCGCCGACTGGTGGAAGTCGCTCAGCAAGGAACAGCAGGAAGCGCTCAAGAACACCAAGTACCAGGAGCTCGGCCAGCTCCGCGGCCTGCCCGCCGACGTGCTGGACTACGCGAACCGCAAGCGGATCCCTGAGGACGCGGCGCGGTTCAACGCGGAGAAGGACCAGCTCAAGCAGCAGCTGGCCGACCGTGCGCGCGAGCTCGGCGTCGACCCGAACTCGTCGGAGGGCCAGCGGGCTCTGCGCAACGACGCGCAGGGCTCACAGCTGATGTCGCAGTACGACGAAGCGGCACGTCGCGCGAAGAACGCGGATGACGCGGTGGGCGCGCTGGTCAAGGCGGGACAGCTGAGCACGGAGACCGGTAAGCAGGCGTACGTCCTCGCGTGGAGCCCTGACGGCGCCGGCGCCAAGGAAGGCGCGATCGCCGTCGCGTTCGGCAACCCGGACACCGCGAAGAACGTCGCGGTGTGCGTGCCCGGCACCACGTCCACGCTCAGCAGCTTCGGCCTGGACCAGGCCTCGAACCTCAGCAACCAGATGGGCCCGGACGGCGCCGCGATCCAGTGGCTCGGCTACGACGCGCCGGAGTTCCTGCCTGGCCAGGTGAACGACCCCGAGCAGGCCCGCGAGGGTGGCGCGATCCTCGCGAAGGACGTCGAGGGCTACCGCACCGCCAACCCGAACGCCCACGTCACGGTGATCGGCCACAGCTACGGCAGCACGGTCGTCGGCTACTCCGCCATGGACAACGGCCTGAAGGCGGACGACATCGTGTTCGTCGGCTCGCCGGGCGTCGGCGCGTCCAACGTAGACCAGCTGTCGGCCGGCGGCGGCCACGTCTACGTCGGTGGCACCGAACACGATCCGGTGATCCAGGCGACGAGTGGTGACTGGTTCACCAAGGACGGGTCGTCGACCGGTCCCTACGACTCGTCGTTCGGCGCGAAGACGTTCGGCACGTCCGGCGAGTCCTGGATCGGGCACGCCCACTCGTCCTACTACGACAAGGACACCGAGTCGCTCAGCAACATCGCGAAGATCGCCAACGGGGACGGCGGCAGCGTCACCGAGCAGCGCTGGCAGGACGCGCCCACGCCGCGTGAGGTGCCCGGTTCGAACCTGCCCGGTGTCGGGCCGGTCATCGACTGGGGCGTCAACACCGGCAAGGAGGTCGTCGACATGGGCGAGGACATCTGGCGCGGTGGCGGTCAGGTCGCGGACGACATCTCGAACGGCCGCTGGGGCGACGCGGCCGGGCACGCGGTGGACACCGTCGGCGAGGTCGCGAGCGATGCCGGTGACGTCGTGGTCGACACCGTGGGCAACGCGGTGGAGCTCGGGAAGGACGTCGTCGACGGCGTCGGCGGGGCCATCAAGACGATCGGGTCGTGGTTCTAGAACCTCACGACCGGCAGCAGGTGTGAGAGGTCGGCTCGGGTCCCCGACGCGGTGACCCGAGCGCCGTCCAGCGCGTCGGCCCACGCCAGGCCGCCGGTGGCCAGTTCGAGCCACGTTCGCGGGTCGGTCTCCACGACGTTCGGGGGCGTGCCACGGGTGTGGCGCGGCCCTTCGACGCACTGCACGGCGGCGAACGGCGGCACGCGCACCTCGACGCTGCGGCCGGGCGCGATCCGTTCGAGGGTCCGCAGGCTCAGCCGGACGGCGGCGGCGAGCACGGCACGTTCTGGCTGGTCAGCCTCACCGCGCAGCCAGGGGAGCACGGCCTGGACCGCGGCTCGCATCTCGGCGGGGTCGACGGCTTTGGCTGGCACGTCGCCCACATTAGCGAAGGGGCAGCGGCGCTCCCCGGGCTGTTGGTATACCTCTGGGCTGTGATCAGGAACTTCGCCGTCGTCGGTCCCGGGCAGGCGACCAGGGAACGACTGACGGCGGCTCTAGGGGCGGCGCCGAACATCTCGGTGTACCGGATCGGGCGGGGCGCGGACCCGTTGCCGGTCTCGGCCACCTTCGACCCGGCGGACCAGCCGGGCTGCCGCAGCCTGCTGGACTGGTTCGAACGCGGCGCGCCGGCGGGTGCGGTGCTGCTGGTGGACGACTGGGAGCTGTGCGCCGACCTCGACCCTGGGCTGGACAGGACCGTCGAGTGGATCGCCGCGTTCGGTCCGGCACGCGGTGTCCAGACGGTCGTCACGGCACGGAAGTGGGCGGCCGTACCGGATCGGTTGCGGCGGCACCTGCACGGTGAGGCGACGGACTTCCTCGCGCTGCACGGCATCGAGCCCGATCTGGGCAACAAGTACCAGCACGACGACCTGAAGGCCGCCATCGGGTCAGACGCCCGCGGCTGGCCGGTGCACCTGGACCTCAGCGGCCCCGTCGGCACCTGCGTCGGCCCGGCCGCGGAACGCGAGCAGCAGCTCCTGAGCGCGTTGCTGGGCCTCATGGTCACGCACTCGTCGAAGGACCTGAACTTCGGCTTCTTCGACATGAAGAACGTCGGCGTGTTCGACGGCCTGGACGCGGCGCCGCACGTGGCGTTCACGCTCACCGGAGAGACCGGGGACGGGACGCTGGAGCGGTTCCACGACGGCCTGGCCGGCGAACTCGACCGCAGGGAGCGGCTCGCCAGGTCAGGCGAACCGTTCCCGGCCCTGCTGCTCTGCGTGGACGGCGCCGAGGTGCTCGTCGAACGGCTCCCCGGCTACAAGCGCGTCCTGGAGTCCTTCACCCGTGCCGGCCGCGAGCTCGGCGTCCACCTGCTCTGCTCGGGTGACGTGCCGCTCACCATGCCGTTCCCGGTCCCCGCCTGGCCGTCCGCGGTGACGCCGTACGACCTCGAGGAGTGGGCCGAGGTCCTGCCGCCGGCGCTGGCCGGATCCGGCCCGCCCGCTCACGAACTCGCGCTGCCGCCACCGCGCAAGTCCACTGCGGAAGCCACGGTGGCCATGCCGAAGCCACCGCTCAGGTCCACTGTGGACCTCACACTGGACGTGCTGCCGCCCGGCGCGATCGGCCTGGTGGACTCACCGTCCGAGCAAGGCCGGGACGTCCTGGTCCCGGTGTTCACCGAGGAGCTCCGCCACGGCGCCATCGTCGGCAGGCCGGGCACCGGCAAGAGCACCACGCTGCGCACCCTCGGCTCCCTCCTCGGCGATCCGAGCCGCTACCAGCTCCTCGACGGTCCCGGCGAACCGCTCGACCCGCGACGCCACATCGTCGTGACGGCCCGCAGCTGGGACCAGGTGCCGCCGTTCATCAGGAACAGCCTGGCCTTCGCCGTCGAGTTCCGCCTGGACGACCCCGGCACGTCCCTCGTCGACGCCCGGCAGGCGGCCCAGGTGCCGGATCGGCCCGGGTTCGGTCTCTGCCTGCCCCACCGCCTGCACACGCAGATCGCGCTGCCGTGAACCACCTCGCGCTCATCGGCCCGCCTGACGCCGTCGCGTCCCGAATCGGGGCGATACAAGGGGTCTACCGCATCGGCAAGGGTGACGTGGCGGGCGTCGCGGTGAGCTTCGACCCCGGCGACGAACGGCGGCGGCAGAACCTGCTGGCGTGGTTCGAGCGCGGGGCCGAACCCGGCGCCACCCTGTTGGTCGACGACTGGAAGTACTGCAGCGAAAGCGATCCCGGGCTCGCCGACACCGTCCGGTGGATCGCGGCGAGGGTGTGGAACGTCCGGGTGATCGTCACCGCGCGGTCGGTGGACGAGCTGCCGGAGCGGATGCCGTTGCGGATCGAGGTGCTGGACTTCCTCTCGCTGCACGGGTTGAGGCGCTTCACCAAGGCGCTCGCGTGGAAAGGCCGGTGGTGGAAGGTTCCGGTCGGCGTCGGCTCGGACGGCAGGCCGGTGGTCGCGGAGCTGACGCACTTCGCCGACGGGAAGTGGCGCACGGGATCGCATCTGAGCGTCACGGCACCGGAGGCGTTCCGGAGTCTGGTGCTCGGGCTGATGACCACGCACTCACCCAAGTTGTTCCAGGCGGTCTTCGTCGACGCGCACGACTCGGGTGTGTTCGAGGGGCTTGACCAGGCTCCGCACGTCGTGGCTCATCATCGGCACGCGGCAAGGGATCCGCAGGGGATCGCGGACCTGCTCGTCGCCGAGTCGGAACGCCGGCTGGAAGTCGTCGGCAACGCCTGGACGATCTTCGACCACCGCGGCTTCGACCAGGTGCTGCCGCAGCTCCTGGTCTGCGTCAGCGGGTTCGCGGACATCGGAGAGCCCGCGTTCGCCGCTATCTCGGCGGACGTCGGCAAGTCCGGGATGCAGCTCCTGTTCGACGGTCCGAGCGAGCTGACGGACCTGCTGGTCGACGACTGCGCGGCGCCCGCGAACCTCGGCGAGATGGCGAGGTCGTTGCCACTGCTGATGCGCGAGGAGGAACCGGCACCGGACTTCTTCGCTCTGCACGAGATGCCGAACAGGCACGCGTGGAGGCCACGCCCGGTCAGGTTGCAGTACCGGGCTCCGGTGGGGGTGGACGAGTTCGGGCAACCGGTCGAGGTAGACCTGAAGTCCAAGCACCTGCAAGACGGCATGGGCCCGCACGGCGAGGTCGTGGCCCCGGACGAGCGACGGGCGGAAGGCGTTCGCGCGGTGGTTCTCGGCCAGATGGCACGGCATTCACCGGAAGAGCTGGAGGTCGTCCTCATCGACTTCCACGGCAACGGTGTGTTCGCGGGAATCGACGGCGCACCGCACGTTCGGCACGGCATCGTGGACCTGCTGGAGGACCACGAACAACGGGCCCGGACGTTGGCGCACAACAACTTTCGCACCATCTGGGACTACCGCGCCGCCGGGCTCGTCCTGCCGGAGCTGCTGATCTGCGTCGACGGCGTGCACGCTCTGCTGGAGGAACGCCCGGAGTTCCGGGAGGTCCTGCAGACACTGGCCACGGCGGGACGCACCTACGGTCAGCACCTGCTGCTGTCCGGCACGACCCCGGGCGAGCACGCGTCGTACCGGCTGGAGTTCACCGATGGGGGCTGGACGCGACGGATCGGCAGGTCGGTGGAGAAGCTGGTGCTCCCCACCGACCTGCACGACGTGGCGTGGTCGCTGCCCGTGGCGATGGCTAGCTCATGAACGGCGCAACTTCCGTTGTGCGTCATAGAGGTTGCGCGGTGTCACGGAGGTCGTGCCGTAGAGCTCCAGGCGGGAGTTCAGCTCGCCGGTGAAGTCCGGCTTGTCGATCTGGCCGAAGTCGCGGACCTCGGAGATCGCGACGGTGGCGCTGCACGGTGCCACCTGGTCGATGCGGACGTTGCCGGCGCGCTGGTTGGTGACGCTGACGTTCCAGTGCGCGAAACGCGCGCCGTACAACGGACCCGCGTTCGCGCTGCCGCCGTGCGCGCCGACGTTGTTGATGGTGATCTCGGTGCGGACGTTGGCGAACGGCAGGCCGCGGTGGGTGTCGAAGACGTCGTGGTCCATGCGGCCGCGGGTCCAGACGTTGCCGCAGGACAGGCCTTCGACGTTCAGGCCGTGGTTGCCGGCGCCCGCCTGCGAGGGTTCGGACGGTGCCTCGATCACGAAACCATCAGTCAGGTTGTCGTGGGACTGCTCGCGCACCGCGTACGCGTGGTGGTGGCCGCGGCCGGACACGTGCGTGTTCAGCAGCGAGATTCCCTTGGAGGACACCAGGAGGAAGCCGTTGTCGACGTCCTGGACGTGCACGTCGTCGGCCCAGCAGTCCCACGCGCACTGGAACGCGAGACCGTTGTACCCCTTGTCCAGCAGGTGCTTCGGCGTCGGCACCTTGAACATCTCGATCTTGATGCCCTCGACGCCCGCACCCGTGACGACCGGCGCCATCGTGGTCAGGCGCGCCTTCCACTCCGGGCGGATCTCCAGCGGCAACGGCTGCGCGAGCTTCACCCTGTTGCCGCGCACCCACTCCACGCGCACCGGCCACAGGAAGGGGAAGTACGACAGGAGCTTGTCCTTGTCGTCCCACTTGTAGGTCTGAGTGCCTGGGATGTCGCCGCACATGTGCTTGGGCAGCGAGTACTCGGAATCGTCCAGCCGCAACAGAACCCGTTGACCTGCATGCAGCTTCCGTCCGTTCTCGACGGTCACGACGAACGAACCCCGTGCTGCGGAACCGGTCACCGCCGTCAGCGTCGAGCCCTGCTCCAGCTCGTTGCCCGTCCAGCCCTCGAAGGGCCACTTCTTCGCCTTGATCGCGTCGACCAGCGGCTGGTAGCGGTCGCGGTGGCAGACCCACACCAGGCCACCCGACCAGCTCCACGCCGAGTTCTCCGAGCCGTAGCGGCTGCGGTTGATGCCGACGATCTCCTCCAGCGACCGGGTCGCGTAGAACGTCGTCTTCGCACTGCCCGCGCCGCGCAGCACCACGTTGTCGTAGCCGATGCGGATGATGTCGTCGATCCGGTAGCGGCCCGGTGGCACGTGGACGGTGCCGCCACCCAGCCTGCCGACGAACTCGATCGCCTTGTTGATCGCCGCGGACGCGTCGGCCGAACCGTCGCGGCGCGCGCCGAAGAAGAGGACGTTCGCGAGGACGGGGCGACGGGCGGGCTTCTCACCGGCGCGGTAGCCGGCGAACGAGATGTTCGGGATCTGCGGGTGGTTGTACGGGTTGGCAACGAACTCCTGCCACAGCGAAGCGGAGGACTGCGCGGAGGCAGTCCCCGTCAACGCTGACGACCCGACCACCGCAACCCCTGTAGCCAGCAGGAATTGCCGTCTGTCGATGCTCATTTCGCCGTCTCCAAGGGGTCTTGGCCACGGCGGCGGTGGTCAGATCAAACCAGACATCAGGCCCCCGCGGAACGAACCGCCTCGGAGATCAGCTCGTCCACCTGGTGCAGCATCCGGCGGCCGTCGGTCGGCGTGAACGTGCTCCACGGCGGCTGACCGTTCGAGGAACGGCGTTGCTGCAGGTAGCGGCCCTCTTCGGTGTCGAAGAACGCGACCACGCGCTCGGGCCGCCAGCGCTTGCCGTACTTGTCGCGGGCCGCCGCGCCGAAGTTCCCGGTGTGCACGATGCCGGTGAACATCTTCACCAGCGCCTTCGCGTCGTCCTCGCGCAGCCCGATGTTCCGGAACGCGGCCTCCGTCGACTTCGGCGAGCCGTCGGTCTGCGCGATCGCCTTCTCGATGTCCGCGCTCGGCAGCGTCACCGAGAGCCCCGTCCCGGCGGGGTGCGCGGGCAGCAGGGACAGCACCGCGGAGGCGAGCCCGGAGCCCTCCCACGGCTGGAACGTCAGCTGGTCGTCCCGCAGCGTCGCGAGCGCGCCCCAGTCGCCGTTCGCCACGGCGAGGACGCGCAGGCTGTGGCCGAGCCAGAGGCGGCCGTCCGCCTCCCGCTCGGGCTTCACGAACATCCGCAGCAACCCGTCCAACTGGGACGAGAGACCGCGCGAGTTGCCCAGGCGCCGGTGGTCCAACTGCTGGTAGACGCGGTTCTCGAGCTGGATTCGCTCGTCCCGCGTCTTACCCGGGGTGGGAACTTTGAGCACGAGCGGCATGGGGCCGACGTTCATGCGTTCCCACAGCACGTCGAACTCCTCGGCGGAGAGAGTGATCGGTTCTCTCTCCGCCGGAGCGCCGAACAGGCTCACTCTGACAGGCCGCCGATGACCGGCGGCGCGACCATGCGCTCGTCGCCGAACACGTCGTCGGTCTCGACCAGGTAGTCGGCCGCCTTGTGCTCGATGTCGTCCTCGCCCTCGCCCTTCTGGCCGTGAGCGCCACCGCCACCGGCACCGGCCGCACCGGCCTTGCCGGCACCAGCGCCCGCACCGGAGCCCATGGCACCGCCGCGCATGCCCTCGGGGCCGGAGCCCATGCCGGACATGCCACCCGGCATGCCGCCGGGCTTCATCGAGCCGGCCTGGCCGGACGAGCCGAGCGAGCCGGACATCGGCCCGAACGCCTTGCCGCCACCGAGCTGACCACCACGAACGCCACCGGAGCCGCCAGAGCGACCGGGGCCTCCAGGTCCACCGGGACCGCCCGTGCCCGGCCGGGTGAACACCGGACCGCCGGGGACCGGCGTGGGAGTCGGCGTCGGGTGCGGGACGTTCGTGGGCGGCGGGGTGTACGTGGGAGGAGGCGTCGGTGTCGTCGTCGGAGGCTGCGTCCACGACGTGTGCGTGGTGTCGGTGGGCGGCGGCGTCCAGCCGGTCGAGACCTGCTGCTGCGTCGTCGTCTGGGGCTGCGTCCACGACGGGTTGGTCGTGCCGGTGTTCGTACCGGACGGCCCGCCGGGACCGGTCGACGTGTACCCGACGCGCGTGCTGCCGGTACCCGTGTCGGCCGGAGGCGGCGTGTCGATCACGACCTGCGGCGGCGTCGGGAAGTCACCGAGCGTCGAGGAGTTCCAGCGGCTGTCCGACTGGTAGTCCTCCATGACCTGGACGGCCTTGGCGGCGGCGTTGTCCGCCGCGGCTTCCTGCCGCTCGTGGTCCACCTGCTGGCCGACGACGTGGGCCATGCCGACGGGACCGGTCAGCGCACCTGCCGCGATGTCGAGCAGGCCGGGCTTCTCGGTCGTGATCGGGACGACCTCGGGCATCTTCTTGCGCGCGTCGGCGATGTACTCGCCCTGCAGGCGCGCGGAGCTCTCCATGGTCGTGGCGCCGGACTCGGCGAAACCGGCCCACTCGGCCAGCGGCGACAGCGCGCCCTGGGCGGCGTCGGAGGCGTCGGACTCCCAGTCCGCGCCCATCTTCGACAGGCCGGTGTGCAGGTCGGCGTCGATCTGCGCGAGCGTCGCGGCGATGGTCTTCCAGCCCTGCTCCACCGGGATGGAGGCGGAGACGCCGGGACCGGAGTTGATCATCTTGTACAGCTCGGGGTGTCCGTACCCCTGGAAGCGGTGGTCAGTCATCGGTCAGTCCCCCTCTCAGTCCTGGTCCCGCAGGTGCTTGCCCCACATGGCGGCGTTGTCGCCCTCGGTCTGGCGGTACTGCTCTTCGATCATCTTGAGCTGGTCGATCACGCCGACGAGCTGCTTCTTGTAGAAGTCGAGCGCGGCGAGCGCCTTGTCGGACGTCTGGTCGTTGAACGCCTTCGAGGTCTCGCTGCTGATCGGGTCGCCCGCCCACGGCCTGGTGGGCAGGTCGTTCACCGCGTGCGTGATCTTGCTTTCGAACTCCGCCAGCGCCTGCTCGAAGGCCTTCCTCGCCTGGGGAATGGCGGACGGGTCCACCTTGAGCTTGCGCTGCCCGAACTCAGGCGGCGACGACGCGCCTCCACCACCATCCGCGAGAAACACGGCACACCCTCCTCAGTGACGGCCCCCCAGAAAATCGGGCCGCGTGTGCTTTTGGGACGACTTTAGCTCTGATGCATTACGCGAGTGACCGGTTCCCGGTACAAGGTGCGTACTTCTACTCAACTGTCATTTGGTCGCCAACGCGGTGCCGACGGCCTCCGCGAGCGCCTTGGCGTGCGTGCAGGCGGCCTCCGGCGTGTTGCCCTTCTCGCCGAACACCCCACCCGCGTCCACCAGCAACAACTGGCCGTCGTGAGCGTCGAGGTAGATCTCGCAGACCGGGGCGCCGCCCGGCGCCTCCCGCTGCGTCAGGTACGCGGGGTACCCGGCGACCTGGAGGGCGGTGAGCTTCGCCTCACCCGTCGTCTGCTTCAGCCTGTCCACTCCGCCGTTGAGAAGCGTGTGGATGCTCGACACGAACTTGACGGAGGCGTACGTCTGGTTGCACCGCTTGCTCCCCTCCCCGTAATCGGGGAGCGGATTACCCGGTTCGACCTTGCTCAAACCCAGAGCGGCCCTCTGGTCCTGCGCGACCAGCGAGCACGGGTCGACGGTCGTCAGGTCGACGGCCTTGGGCCTGTTCACCGGAGTACCGGCAGAAGTTCCGGTCGTCGGGGCGGAGCTGCTCTGATCCCCTGCGGACGGCGTGCCCGGTTCTGTGGATGAACACCCGGTCAGGACCGCTGCCAGCAGGAACGGGACGGCAAGTCGACGCATGACGGCCAAAATATCGGATCACCGGGCACGGAGGGTGCGCAACGACGTGTCCCGCGTCACCCGTTCGACGCATTGCCGGTGACCTCACAAAAAGGAAACCTTCTTTACGATACCCCGAAGCGCCGCCGCCCCGATGCGTCGAGGAGCGACATGCTGCGCAACCGACCACTACCGACTCTGGTCGTGGCGGCGGTGGGTCTGGCCCTGCTGGTGCCAGGTACCTCAGCCAACGCGGGCCCCGTGCCCGGCACCGGAGCGGCGCTCAAGGTGGCCGCCGCCCCAGGACAGACCTCCACCATCCCCGACTGGCGCATGCAGTCCAGCGCCACCGCCACGCAGTCCGGCAGCGTGATCTCCGGCCCGGCCTACACCGACACCGGCTGGCTGACCGTGCCCGCGCGGTCGACCGTCATGGCCGGGCTCATCGCGAACAACAAGTACGGGGACGTCAACTACTCGGAGAACCTGAAGAAGGCCAACGCCGGCGACTTCAAGGTGCCGTGGTGGTACCGCAAGGTCTTCCAGGCCGACCCGCAGCCGGGCGTGAACACGTTCCTCAAGCTCAACGGCGGCGTGATCTCCCGCGGTGAGGTGTGGCTGAACGGCACGAAGGTCGCCGGCACCGACACCGTCATCGGCGCGTACCCGACGTTCGAGTTCAACGTCACCAGCCTGCTGCGCAAGGGCGACAACGCGCTTGCCATCAAGGCGTCGCCGTCCGATCCCGCCAAGGACCTGGTGATCCACTTCATCGACTGGTCCCAGCTCCCGCCCGACCGCAACCAGGGCCTCTTCCGCGACGTCGACATCGCGCAGAGCGGCGCGGTCTCGTTGCGCGGCCTGCACGTGCTGAGCGACCTGCCGCTGCCGAACCTGAACAGCGCCACGGTCACCGTGAAGGTCGACGCGCGCAACAACACCGGCAGCGCGGTCACCACGACCGTCGCCGGCAGCGCGGCGGGCCAGAACTACAGCCAGAACGTGAGCCTGGCCGCGAACGAGACGAAGACCGTCACGTTCCCGCTCACCGTGACCAACCCGCAGATCTGGTGGCCGTACCAGATGGGCGCGCAGCCGCTGTACGAGGCGACGGCGAACGCGACGGTGGCCGGTGCGGCGTCGGACCAGCAGAAGACGACGTTCGGCATCCGCGAGGTCACCTCGAAGATGGTCAGCGGCAACATCCAGTACCAGATCAACGGAAAGCCGATCCTGATCCGCGGCGGCGGCTGGGCGTCGGACCTGTTCCTGCGCACCAACGTGCAGAAGATCGCCGACGAGATCCAGCTGACGAAGTCCATGGGCCTCAACACGATCAGGCTCGAGGGCAAGCCGGAGAACGACGAGATCTACGACCTGGCCGACCGCGCGGGCATCCTGCTGATGACCGGCTGGGAGTGCTGCTCGAAGTGGCAGAGCACCGGCAGCTACACGGCGGAGGACAAGAGGGTCGCCGGCGCGTCCGCCGAGGGCGAGGCCAAGCGGATCCGCAACCACCCCAGCGTGTTCACGTTCCTGATCGGCTCGGACGAGGCCCCGGTCGCCGCCGTCGAGACGATCTACCTGGACGCGTTGAAGCGCGCCGACTGGCAGACGCCGATCGTCACGGCCGCCGCCCGCCGCAGCTCACCGCAGCTCGGTGACTCGGGCATGAAGATGGACGGCCCGTACTGGTGGGAGCCGCCGGTCTACTGGTACAACAACCAGAAGGGCGGCTCCGCGGGCTTCGCGTCCGAGATCGGCCCCGGCCTCGCGATCCCGGAGATGGACGAGCTCAAGAAGTTCCTGAGCCAGGCCGAGATCAACAAGCTGACGGACTACAACGCGTCGCAGTACCACCTGTCGCCGTCCGGCAACTTCAGCAAGATCGGCTTCTGGGGCACCGCGCTCGACAACCGCTACGGCAAGCCGTCCAACGTGGACGACTTCGTCAAGAAGTCCCAGCTGCAGCAGTACGAGACGAACCGCGCGCAGTTCGAGGCGTTCGGCCGCGACTTCTCCGACACCGGCGCGAACCAGGCGCAGGGCGTCATCTACTGGATGCAGAACGACCCGTGGCCCAAGCTGTTCTGGCACCTCTACAACTACAACCTCGCGACCGCGGGGTCGTACTTCGGTGCCAAGACGGCGAACAAGGCGCTGCACGCCCAGTACTCCTACGACGACAAGTCGCTCGCCGTGGTGAACATGGGCCTGGAAGCCAAGCAGGGTCTGCAGTTGCAGGTGACGGTCTTCAACTCCGACGGCACGCAGAAGGCGAACGAGACGCGTTCGGTTCCGGCCAAGGCCAACGGTTCCGTACGGGTCGGCAACCTCCCGCAGCCGTCCGGCCTCTCGTCGGCGTACTTCGTGCGGCTGCTGTTGAAGGACGCGAACGGCAACGAGGTCGACCGCAACGTCTACTGGCTGTCCACCAAGGCGGACACGCTGAACTACAACGGCGGCGACTGGTACTACACGCCGCAGGCCCAGTACACGGACCTGAAGTCGTTGAGCAGCCTGAAGGCGGGCCAGGTGTCGGTGTCCACCACCACGACGCCGGGCACGAACGGCAAGCAGGCCACCAGCGTGACCATCAAGAACACCGGCACGTCCGTGGCGTTCTTCCTGCGCGCCTCGCTGCGCAAGGGCCAGGGTGGTCCCGAAGTGCTGCCGGCCGACTGGTCCGACAACTACATCACGCTGTTCCCCGGTGAGACGCAGACGATCCGGGCCGAGTACCGGACGTCCGACCTCGGCGGCGCACAGCCGGTGGTCGAGGTCTCAGGGCACAACGTGAGCAAGCGCTAGCGCGAGTAGCGGTTCGCGACGACGGCGGGGCGTTCCACGGGACGGCCCGCGTCGAGCGACCACGCCAGCCGCACGTACTGCGCGTGCGTCCAGGCGAGTGGGGTGGCCGATTCGGTTCCGCGGCCACCCCACACCTGTTCGGGCAGCATGAGGCCGCTGTTCGCGGTCGCGGCGATCTGCCTGAGGCGCTGGGCCGCACCGGCCCTGTCACCGGCCAGCAGTTCGTACTCGCCGCGTTCACCGCTCAGCAACGGCCACAACCGGCCGTAGGTCCGGGTCGGTGTCGGCCAGTTGATGCCCCACGGCCTGCCGTCCGCGGTCTCGCCGTAGCCGTCCTGCGTGAACCGGTGCCAGTAGCCCTGTTCCTTCAACTGCTGGTCGACGACGGCGACGGTGGTGCGGACGACCGGGTCGTCGGCGCGCTTGACGCCGAGTCGCACCAGTTCGAGGAAGCTCGGGTCCACGACCGCGCGCTGGTCGATGTCGGTCGGGTTGTTGTCACCCAGGTTGTACCTGGTGCCCTGATCGGGCTTTCCGTCCTTGGTGAGCCGCAGGTAGTACGGCTTCGGCGAGTACGGCCCGGTGGTCGTCGCGGTCCAGCCCTCGACCTTGCTCTGCCACTCGTCGGCGGCCGCGAGATAGCGGTCCGCGTTCTCCCCGTTGCGCTGCAACAGATCCGCGAAGCACACGAGCCCAGCGACCACCGAGGCGATGGTGGCGGGCGAGTAGCCGTCCTGGTTCTCCCACCGCTCCTGCTCGCTGAACGGCGAGTTCGGGTAGCTCAGCAGGTAGTCGGCTGAACGACGCAGCGAGTCCACTGTGGACCTGTCCTCCCGGTCCAGGTGCCAGGCGAGCAGGAGCGGTGCCGCGGTCTGGTCGAGCTGGACCTTGGTCCACACCGGCGTGCCGTCGACCCGCGTGTTCTGCGGCAGGTGCCCGTCCGGTTCCTGCTGCTCGCGCAGCATGAAGTCCAGTGCGCGTCCGGCGAAGCCGCGATCGCCGGCAGCGATCATGGCCGTGGACACGTGGTACAGGTCGCGCGGCCAGACCAGCGCGTACGGGCCGAGTTCCGGTGCCAGTTCCCGGTCGGACCCGAAGGCCCACGGGAAGCTCGGCGACGCGATCGACGCACCGGGGTGGGTCTTGTCCTCCGTCGCCGCCAGCACCATGACGGACATGTCGTAGAGCCGCCGGTCCGCCGACTTCGGCCGCTTCAGGCCATCGAGGTAGGAGTGCCAGCCCTGCGCGTACTCCCTGGCGGCGGAGCGGAATCCGCGATCCAGCGCGGCCTGGGCAACGCCCTCGCCGAACCCGACCGCGAACGTGCCGTGCGCGCGTCGCACCGGCTCGGTCGGCAAGGTGCTCGCGACCTGGCTGGAGCCCTTCATCGGCACGTGCTCGACCGACAGCCGGACCGGGCGCTGCGCCGTGAGCTCCACGTCCGCGAGCACGGCGGCGCGCCGCGGGTCGGTGACGTAGGTGATCTCGGCCCGCCAGCCGTCGCCACGCAGCTTCTGCCGGAACGTCAGCGACCTGTCGTCGGCGGGCTCGGTGTAGGCCTGACCAGGCTTTCCGTCGACCAGCAGCCGCGTCTCACGAGTAGCGGGCGTGCTCAGGTCGGGGAAGAAGATCTCGGAGAGGCCCTGGTGTCCGAGCGTGAACCACACGGGGCTCGCCGCGGACCTGGCCGTGCCGAAGCCCTGCTTGTCGGCGGGCAGCGGGACCACCTCGGCGGAGGCACGGGCGATCGGGGCCGACATGACGAGCAGGAGCACGACCAGGGCCAATGACTTCATGCCCTGAGGTGTTCCCCGAGCTAGAGATCACCACGCAACAGGCTGTCGATGTTCTCCGGCGGACCGGGCCGAGCGAAGAACCAGCCCTGCCCCGTGTCACACCCAAGACGCAACAGGCGAGCGGCCTGAGCAGGCGTCTCCACGCCCTCGGCCGTGACGCCCAACGACAACGCGTGCGCGAGCTGCACCAGCGTCGCCACGATCTGCGAGTCGACCGGGTCTTCCTCGTTCTCGGCCCGCAGCCCCTCCATGAACGAGCCGGCGATCTTCAGCTCGTGCACGGGCAGGTGCTTGAGGTAGGCCAGGTTCGAGTAGCCGGTGCCGAAGTCGTCGATCGCGATGCGCACACCCATGTCGCACAACGCCCGCAGCGCCTCCAGCGGCTCGTCGGCGGTGCCCATGATCGCCGACTCGGTGAGCTCCAGCTGCAGGTGGTGCGGCGGTAGCGCGCACTCGTCCAGGATCTGCTTCACGTCGCGGACCAGCTCGGGGTCGCGGGACTGCCGCACGGCCAGGTTCACCGACACGAACGGGGCCGCGTCGCCGAACTCCTCCAGCCAGCGCCGGGCCTCCTCACACGCCTTGCGCAGCACCCACCGTCCCAAGGGGACGATCAGGCCGGTCTCCTCGGCCAGTTCGATGAACCGGTCCGGCGCGAGCCGCCCGAACTCCGGGTGCTGCCAGCGGACCAGGGCCTCGACACCGGTGACGGTGGAGTCCTCCAGGCGCACCAGCGGCTGGTACTCGACGTAGAACTCGCCGCGTTCCAACGCACGCGGCATCGTGGCCGAGAGCGTGAACCTGGCGACCTCGCGGGCGTTGCGCTCCGGGTCGTACAGCGCCCAGCGCGCCTTGCCGTCGGCTTTGGCCCAGTACAGCGTGATGTCCGCGTCGCGCATCATGTCCGCCGACGTCGTGCCGGACAGCTGCCGTTCGACGATGCCGATCGACGCCGACACCGACAGCTCGTGGCCCGCGATGCGGATCGGCGCCTCCAGCTCGGTCAGCACCCGGCCCGCCACGTCGACGATGTCCTGCTCGCCGGACGAGCCCTCGACCAGGATCACGAACTCGTCGCCGCCCATGCGCGCGACCAGCTTGCCCTCGCCGGACACCGAGTGGTCGAGCCGGCGGCCGACCTCGACCAGCAGCTGATCCCCTATGTCGTGGCCCAGCGAGTCGTTGATGACCTTGAAACCGTCGAGGTCGAGGTAGCAGAGACCGGCACGGACGTGCTTGGCGCGGTTGTTGAACACGCGCCCGAGGCGTTCGAGGAACAGCGCCCGGTTCGGCAGGCCGGTCAGCGGGTCGTGCAGCGCCTGGTAGCGCAGCCGGTTCTGCAGCAGGTGGCGGTCGGTGACGTCCTCGATCATCGCGACCTGGTACTGCGGCTCGCCGTGGTCGTCGCGGACCAGCGACAACGTCAGGTGCGTCCACACCTGCTCGCCGTCGGCCCGGTGGAAGCGCTTCTCGGCCCGGTAGTGGTCGCACTCGCCCGCGATGAGCTGGTCGTAGAGCCGCCACACGCTGCCCGCGTCCTCGGGGTGCATGAGGTCGCGCACGTTGTACTGGCGCATCTCCTCGACGCTGAACCCGAGCATGTCCTGCAGGGCCTGGTTGACGTCCAGGATCCGGCCGTCGATGGCCGCGATGCCGATGCCGATCGCGGCCTCGGTGAACATCGCGCGGAACCGGGCCTCCGAGGCCCGCAGCGCCGCCTCCGCCTGGTCGCGGGCGTCCAGCACGGCCGCCCTGATCGCCTCCTGCTCGGCGAGGGTGCGTTCCCGCAACGCGCGGGCGTATCCGGCGGCCAGCGCGCCCTGGAGAGCCGCCAGCCGGGACTGCAGCCGTTCGTCGCCGGGGAAGCCCAGCTCGCCCAGCAGGTCGTCGCCGAGCAGCTGGACGGTGCGGCCGAGCGTGTCGGTGCCGGTGAAGTGCGCGTCGACCAGCCGTGAGCCGATCTCGTAGCCGGGTGCCGTGCGGAACGGGCTCGCGAACAGCGCCTCGACGAGCAGCTCGGTGAGGTCCTGGAGGTGCTGGGCGACCTCGGCCCTGGTCATGGGCACGTAGCTCGACCCGATCACGGCCGTGGCCCAGCTGCGCGCGAACGACTCGGCACCGGCCAGTACGGCCGGGTCCAAAGGAGAGCGGTCCTCACGCACCCGGTGGTCAACCCGATCGGTCATCTTCTCGGCCCTAACCCCACGAACGCGCAGCATACGGCCGGTCGCCGTCCGGAGTCATCTCTGCTCCTTCCGGCCCAGCGCGGCGAAGCCCGGGAAGCGCCCGCCGGACTCCCCGATGTCGGCGGGTGACTCCGGATGCCAGGCGGGCACCCTGACCACCCCGGGCTCGACCAAGGCGAACCCGTCGAACAGGCGGCCGAACTCCGACCTGTCGCGGAACGTCGTGCTCGTGACGTCGCGGTTGTAGATCTTGCGCGCCGCCCGTGACGCGTCCGTCTCCTCGTCAGCCTCGTAGCCTGCGTGGGAGAGCGCGAGGAAGCTGCCGGGAGCCAGGTGGTCGCGATAGCCGCCGATCATGCCCCAGGGGTCCTCGTCGTCGGACACGAAGTGCAGCAACGCGATCATCAGCACGGCGACCGGCTCGTCGAAGTCGAGCTGCTTGTCGACCTCGTCCGAGGCCAGCACGCTCGCCCAGTCGCGGACGTCGGCCTGCAGCACGCTCACGTGCCCGTTGCTGGTGAGGATCGAACGGCTGTGCGCGACGGCGACCGGGTCGATGTCGACGTAGACGATCCGGGCGCCGGGATCGGCGGCCTGCGCGATCTCGTGCACGTTGCCGACGGTCGGGATGCCGGAACCGAGGTCCAGGAACTGCCGGACGCCCTGACCGAGCAGGTAGCGGACGGCTCTGCGCAGGAACGCGCGGTGGTTGAGGACGACGTCGCGGATCTCCGGCATCGTCTCCAGGGTCTTCTGGGCGACGGCCCTGTCCGCGGCGAAGTTGTGGGCGCCGCCGAGCCAGTAGTCGTACACGCGCGCGACACTCGGCCGTTCCAGGTCGATGTCCCCCGGGGCCCAGTTCGGCCGCTCCACCCGCTCACCCCACCCGCGTTCGTACCGTTCGCGCCCATCATGCACCCGCCGCTTGGCAGAATGCCGACCTCGTGAGGAAAAGTTTGCTGTTGTCGACCATTCTCGCGTCCATCGGCGTGTTTGTGCTGGTCGGCGGCGTGCTCCTGCTCTTGGACCCCGGCGCGCCCAAGCACGAGGCGATCAAGACGGGCGGTCTCGCGGGCGGTGCGATCGTCGCCCTCTACGCGTTGTGGCTGAACGACCGGCGCCGCAAGGTCGAGGAGGCGCGTCAGGAGATCGAGAGCCAGCGCATCGACCACGACAGGTCCCGCGTGGCCGACGAACGGTTCGCACGCGCCGTGGAGCTGCTGGGCCACGAGACGGCCCAGGTGCGCGTGGGCGCGATGCACGCGCTCGCAGGCCTCGCGAAGTCCAGGGTCGAGTACACGCAGACCGTGCTCGACATCCTCTGCGCGTACCTGCGCCAGCCGTACAAGAAGACGCGCAACGACCCGGAGGAGATCGAGCTGGAGGTCCGGCTCACCTCGCAGCGGCTGATCGAGGACCTGCTGCCGCGCCTGGAGGTGAAGAACCCTCCGATCTACGACCTCAACCTCACCAAGGCGCACCTCGAGTTCATGGACCTGTCGTACCGGCAGGTCGGCGACCTCTACATCCGCGTCGCCCACTTCGAGGACTCCAACTCGTTCCACCACATGAAGATCCACGGCCACTTCTACGTCACCGAGGCCACGATGAACGGCCGCTTCCACATGCACCACACGGAGATCGTGGGCAGGGCCTGGTTCAGCAGGTTCAAGGCGCAGGGGATCGCCATCTTCACGGACACGAAGTTCGGCGGCGAGACCAAGTTCGCGAACTCGGAGTGGGCAGAGGTGAAGGCCGACGGCTGTACGTTCGCCGTGCAACCCGATCTTCCCGAAGCGTGGAGGAACTGACGTGAAGTGGCTGGCCGCGGTGCTGTCCGCCGTCGTGGTGACAGGGGCGACCGCGGTTCTCCTCTACCTCGTCAAGGCCCCGCCCGTCGAGATCGTGAAGACGGCCGGTGTCGCCGGTGGTGCGATCATCGCGCTGTACGCGTTGTGGCTCAACGACCGCAAGCACTCGCTGGAGAGCGAGAAGGTGGCCGACGAACGGTTCGCGCGCTCGGTCGAGATGCTCGGCAACGAGGCCGACCAGGTGCGGGTGGGGGCGATGCACTCGCTGGTGTGGCTGGCGAACTCGACGCCGCGCTACAGGCAGACGGTCCTCGACGTCCTGTGCGCCTACCTGCGCAGGCCCTTCCACCACCCGTCGTGGGACGAGAACGGCGCCGACCCGGACACCGTGTACGTCAAGTCCCCTGACGAGCAGCGGGAACAGCAGGTCCGGCGCACCGCGCAACGGCTGATCCGCGACCTGTTGTCCTGGGGCGACAAGAAGAAGATCTACTACGACCTCGACCTGACCGGTGCCTCGCTGGAGTACTTCGAGCTCGACGGGCGCCGGATCAAGAGGTTCATCGCGCGGCGGGCCCACTTCTACGGGATCACCCGGTTCCCGCGGGCCGACGTGCAGAGCACGACGCTGTTCTCCGGCTCGACCTTCCACGGGCGGTTCGACCTGAGCTGGTCGAACTTCGAGGGAGGCATCGCGTTCAGCGAGGTGACCTTCAAGGGCCAGCTCGACGTGCGCGGCGCGAAGGTCGGGCGGTTCCTCGCACTCGTCGATCCCGCCCCCGCCGACCTGCGCGGAGAGCTGGAACTACTGCCCGGCACCGCGTTGCGCACCACGTACGAGGGCTGGGCGCTAACTGGCGACGTGCAGCCGGCCCGACCTCGCCTCGAAGACCATGTCGAGCAGGACGCCGGCGGCGGCTCCGACGGTGCCGGCCGTGACGACGACCGTTTCCGCGACGGGGACGTCTACGTCGCCGCGAAGGCCGACGAAGTGCGCGCGTTCGGTCTTGACGGCGAAGGACTGCGGGACGAGGGCGACCCCGAGTCCGAACGCGACGAAGTCAAGAAGTGAGTGCACGTCGTTGACCTCGACGGCGACGTGCCGCTCGACCCCGGCCGCGGCCAGCGCGCGGTCGACCTCGTCGCGCGTGCCCCAGTCGGCGTTGAAGTCGACGAACGACTGACCCGCCAGCTCGTCCAGCCCCACCGATTCCCTGGTGGCGAACAGACTTTCCGGCGCGCACGCGAGCACGAGCGGTTCACTGGCCAAAGTGGACGTTCGCAGGTCGTCGGCGATCTTCGGCTGCCGCGTGACGAACGCGAGGTCGAGGCGGCCCGCGCGAACGTCCTCGACCAGTTCGGCGTTGCCGGACTGGCGCATCCTGATCTCCACGCCGGGGTGCAGTTCGTGGAACCGCGCCAGCACGGCGGGCAGGTGCACCACGTGCAGGCACTGCAGGCTGCCGACGGACAACGTGCCGCGCAGCAGCCCCTGGACGGCGGCGACCGCGTCCCTGGCCGACTCGACGCTGCACAGCGCACGCCGGGCTTCTGGCAGCAGGGCCCGTCCGGCCTGGGTCAGCTCGACCTGGCGGGTGGTGCGCAGGAACAGCGGCGCGCCGAGCTCGATCTCCAGCGCCCTGATCGACGCCGACAGCGCGGACTGGGTGACGTGCATCCGGCCCGCGGCCCTGGTGAAGTGGCAGTCCTCGGCGACCGCGATGAAGTACTGAAGCTGTCTGAGTTCCACAATTCATCACCGTCGTTGCTGAATGAGATCACTTCTCTGCGTTGGACAGCTTAATCGTCAGGGTCCAGAGTGGAGGACATGCAGAAGCGTCGCATCGGAGAAGTGGAAGTCAGCGCCATCGGCCTGGGCGGCATGCCCATCTCCATCGAGGGGAGGCCGGAGCGCGCGCAGGCGATCGAGACCATCCACGCCGCGCTGGACGCGGGCGTGACGTTCATCGACACCGCCGACGCCTACTCGCTCGACGACACCGACTTCGGCCACAACGAGTCGCTCATCGCCGAAGGGCTGCGCGGCCGTTCCGAAGAGGTGTTCGTGGCGACCAAGGGCGGGCACACGCGCGTGCCTGGCGGCGGCTGGGAGCTCGACGGACGCCCGGAGTACCTGTTCAAGGCCGTCGACGGGTCGTTGCGGCGGCTCGGCGTGGACCAGATCTTCCTCTACCAGTTCCACCGGCCCGACCCGAAGACGCCGATCGCGGAGTCGGTCGGGGCGTTGAAGGAGATCCTGGACAGCGGCAAGATCCGCTACGCGGGTGTCTCGAACTTCAACCCCGAGGAGATCGTGCTCGCCAACGAGATCCTCGGCGGACGGCTCGCGGCCGTGCAGAACCAGTTCTCGCCGTCGTTCCGATCGAGTGAGCCCGAACTGGAGCTGTGCGACAAGCTCGGCATCGCCTTCCTGCCGTGGAGCCCGTTCGGCGGCATCGGCAAGGCGGGGGCGCTGGCCGGTCCGTTCAAGGAGGTCGGCGAGGCCCACGGCGTGAGCGCCCACCAGGTCTGTCTCGCGTGGATGCTCGCGAAGTCCGAAGTGGTAGTCCCCATTCCGGGTGCTTCTCGCCCGGCGAGCATCTCGGATTCCGCCTCGGCCACCCACCTGGAGTTGTCCGCCGAGGAGTTGTCCCGCCTGGACGGGTGACCCCGGTAGCAAATTGCGACAAATGGTCGCACGATCTAACCCATGCGGACCTTGATCAGCATCGTGGCGATCGTCGCCGGCATGACGCCGGCACCCGCGTCCGCGGCGCCCTTGCCCGAGGGCTCCGCGGACCACACCGCGGGATCCCAGATCCTCAAACACGAGGGAACGGGCATCCTTCGCGCGGACGAGTCTCCTCCCACCGACGGCAAAGTGCCCGGCATGGACGTGAGCAGTCACCAGGGCGACGTCGACTGGAAGTCCTCTTGGGACAAAGGTGCCCGGTTCTCCTACGTCAAGGCGACCGAGGGCGTCCACTACCGGAACCCGAAGTTCACCCAGCAGTACGACGGCTCCTACGGCATCGGCATGATCCGCGGCGCGTACCACTTCGCGCTGCCGGACCGCGCGAACGGCGTGGCGCAGGCGAACTTCTTCGTGGACAACGGCGGCGGGTGGTCGGGCGACGGCAGGACGCTGCCGCCGGCGCTCGACATGGAGTACAACCCGTACGGCGAGACCTGCTACAACATGAACCAGACCGCGATGACGGCGTGGGTCAAGGAGTTCAGCGACACGGTCTTCGCCCGCACCAGGCGTTATCCGGCGATCTACACGTCCACGAGCTGGTGGAACAAGTGCGTCGGCGGCTCGGTGAAGTTCGGCGACACCAACCCGTTGTGGATCGCGCACTACACCTCGAAGCTCGGCGCGCTGCCGGTCGGCTTCGACTTCCACACGATCTGGCAGTGGCAGGCGGCCGGACTCTTCCCCGGCGACCAGAACCTGTTCAACGGCCGGTTCGAGCAGCTGCAACGCATCGCCACGAGCTGAAGACGGCCCCGTCGCGATGACGGGGCCATCTCACTCGCCCTAGTCGAACAGGGCCGGGAGGGTGCCCTCCCAGGCCTCGCGGAGCTCGTCCAGCGGGAGTTCGCCCAGACCCTGGATCTCCAGGGCGTCCGACTCCGGGTCGACGACACCGACCTTGCGCCACGGCAGGCGGCGCGCGGTGCACATGTCGGCGAAGCGCTGTTCCTCGGTGCGCGGCACGGCGACCAGCACGCGGCCGGCCGACTCGCTGAACAGCTGCACGAACAGGTCGCCCTCGAGGAAGACCCGCGCACCCACCTCACCGATCAGGCACGTCTCGACCAGCGCCTGGGCCAGACCGCCCTCGGACAGGTCGTGCGCGGCGGAGACCATGCCGTCCCGCGAACCCGCGACCAGGACCTGGCTGAGCAGCTTCTCGCGCTGCAGATCCGCCTTCGGGGGCAGTCCGCCCAGGTGGCCGTGGACGTGGTGCGCCCACTCCGACCCGCCGAACTCGTCGCGCGTCTCGCCGAGCAGCAGCAGCGTCTCGCCGGCCTCGGCCCCGATCCCGGTGGGGATGCGGCGCCGCACGTCGTCGATCACGCCCAGCACGCCCACGACCGGCGTCGGCAGGATCGCCGTGGAGCCGGTCTGGTTGTAGAAGCTGACGTTGCCGCCGGTCACCGGGATGCCCAGCTCCGCGCAGCCGTCCGCGAGACCCTTCACGGCCTGCTCGAACTGCCACATGACCGCCGGGTCCTCGGGCGAGCCGAAGTTGAGGCAGTTCGTGACGGCGACCGGGGTGGCACCCGTGGCTGACACGTTCCGGTAGGCCTCGGCCAGTGCGAGCTTCGCGCCCTCGTACGGGTCGAGCCTGGTGTAGCGGCCGTTGCAGTCCGTGGAGAGCGCGACACCGCGACCGGTCTCCTCGTCGATCCGGATCATGCCGCCGTCGCTGGGCTGCGCGAGCACCGTGCCGCCGCGGACGTACCGGTCGTACTGCTGCGTGACCCACTTCTTGGAGGCCAGGTTGGGGCTGGCCGCCATGATCTTGATCAGTTCCAGCAGGTCGTCCGGCCGCGGGAGGCTGTCCGGCGTGTTCGCCTGCAGTTCGTCCTGGTCGGCGGGGCGTTCGATCGGCCTGTGGTAGACCGGGCCCTCGTGCGCGACGGTGCGCGGAGGCACGTCGACGACGACCTCGTCGTGGTAGGTGATGACCAGGCGGTCGCCTTCGGTCACCTCGCCGATCTCGGTGGCGATGACGTCCCACTTCGCGCAGACGGCCAGGAACGCCTCGACGTTGGCCGGTTCGACCACCGCGCACATGCGTTCCTGGGACTCGCTGGACAGGATCTCTGCCGGGGTCATTCCGGTGGCCCTGAGCGGCACGCGGTCGAGCCACACGTGCATGCCGCCGTCACCCGCGGACGCCAGTTCACTCGTCGCGCAGGACAGGCCCGCGCCGCCGAGGTCCTGGATGCCCGCGACGATGCCCTTCTCGAAGAGCTCCAGCGAGCACTCGATCAGCACCTTCTCGGTGAACGGGTCGCCGACCTGCACGCTCGGCAGCTTCTTGCGCTTGCCCGCGGAGTCGTCGAACGTCTCGCTCGCAAGGACGCTGACCCCGCCGATGCCGTCGAGGCCGGTGCGCGCGCCGTAGAGGATGACCTTGTTGCCGGTACCGCTCGCGTGCGCGAGGTGCAGGTCCTCGACCCGCATCGCGCCGACGCACAGGGCGTTGACCAGCGGGTTTCCCTGGTAGGACTCGTCGAACACGACCTCGCCGCCGATGTTCGGCAGGCCGAGGCAGTTCCCGTAGCCGCCGACACCCGCGACGATGCCGGGCAGGACGCGCCTGGTGTCCTCGGCGTCGGGCCTGCCGAACCGCAGCGGGTCCATGACGGCGAGCGGCCGCGCGCCCATCGCGAGGATGTCCCTGACGATGCCGCCCACGCCCGTCGCGGCGCCCTGGTAGGGCTCGACGTACGACGGGTGGTTGTGGCTCTCGACCTTGAACGTGACGGCCCAGCCGTCCCCGATGTCGACGACGCCGGCGTTCTCGCCGATGCCCGCGAGCATCTTGCCGCGCATCTCGTCGGTCGTGGTGTCGCCGAAGTACTTCAGGTGCACCTTGGACGACTTGTAGGAGCAGTGCTCGCTCCACATGACCGAGTACATCGCCAGTTCGGCGTCGGTCGGCCTGCGCTGCAGGATCTCCTTGATGCGCGCGTACTCGTCGTCCTTCAGGCCCAGCTCCTCGTAGGGCTGCTCCTGGTCGGGCGTCGCCTCGGCGTTCTTGACGGTGTCGATCACGCGTTCACCACCGTGTCGAGCAGGGACAGGAACACGCCCAGACCGTCGTCCGTGGGCCCGGTGAGCGCGTCGATGGCGTGCTCGGGGTGCGGCATGAGGCCGACGACGTTCCCCTTGGCGTTGGTGATGCCGGCGATGTTGTTGCGGCTGCCGTTCGGGTTGTCGCCGACGTACCGGAAGACGACGCGGTGGTTGTCCTCCAGCTCTTTGAGGGTGTCCTCGTCGGCCTGGTAGCCGCCCTCGCCCGACTTCAGCGGCACGAGGATCTCGGCGTTCAGGTCGTACCGGCCGGTCCACGCCGTGCTGTTGTTCTCGACCTTCAGCCACTGGTCGCGGCACACGAAGTGCAGCTTGTGGTTGCGGGTGAGCGCTCCTGGCAGCAGGTGAGCCTCGGCGAGGATCTGGAAGCCGTTGCAGATGCCCAGAACCGGCATCCCCTTGTTCGCGGCCTCGATCACTTCCTGCATGACGGGCGCGAACCGCGCGATGGCACCGCACCGCAGATAGTCGCCGTACGAGAACCCACCGGGCACGACGACCGCGTCAACGCCCTTCAGGTCGTGATCCCCGTGCCACAACGGCACGGCTTCCCCGTCGGCGTACCGGACCGCCCGCTGCGCGTCGACGTCGTCGAGAGTGCCGGGGAAGGTGATGACACCGACCCTCATGCCTCGACCCTGCGCACGGTCCAGTCCTCGATCACGGGGTTCGCGAGGAAGGTCTCGGCGATCTTGGCGAGCGTGGCGTCGTCGACGTCGTCGGCGACCTCCAGCTCGAAGCGCTTGCCCTGACGGACGGAGAGGACACCCTGAAAGCCGAGACGAGGCAGCGCGTTCGCCACCGCCTGGCCTTGGGGGTCGAGAATTTCGGGCTTCGGCATGACGTCGACGACGACTCGGGCCACGACAGACTGCTCCCGGGTTCAGAGGGGCTGGCGGTACCTCGAGAGCCTATCTGACCTGTGCGTTCATCCTCCCGACACGTGTTCGGGGGCACATCGTCACAGCACACCGATCGGGCCCGAACGATACCCGATCACACCCATACCCAGGAGCTATTTCGCCGAAAGCGAGACCGGTGGCAGTCCGGCCCGATCGGACGGATGCTGGGGATCATGAAGATCCTCGTGCTCGGCGGAACCGTGTTCCTCAGCAAGGCGATCACGACGGAGGCCGTCCGCCGTGGCCACGAAGTGTTCTGCGCTGCCCGCGGTGCCTCCGGCGGGGTTCCGGCCGGCGCCAAGCTCGTCCAGGTCGACAGGGACAAACCCGGTGCGCTCGACGCGCTGGCCGGTGAGCAGTTCGACGCGGTGATCGACGTGTCGAAGTACTCGGTGAACTGGGTGCGGGACGCGCTCGAGGCGTTCGGGGCGACGACGCCGCACTGGACGTTCGTGTCCAGCATCTCCGTCTACGCGGACCACTCGACGGGTAGCGACGAGTTGTTGCCGCCGCTGGAGGACGACCCGAACGAGGAGTTCACCTCGGAGCGGTACGGCAGCATCAAGGTCGCGAGCGAGAACGCGGTCAGAGAGGCCGTGGCCAGCCGCGAGTTCATCGTCAGGGCCGGGCTCATCACCGGGCCGAACGACCCGAGCGACCGGTTCGGGTACTGGCCAGCGCGGATGTCGCAGGGCGGGCGCGTGGTCGTACCGGACAGCCCTGACCTGGGGTTCCAGCACATCGACGCGCGGGATCTGGCGCAGTGGATCGTGTTCGCGGCCGAGGAGCGGGTCACCGGCACGTACGACTCGACCGGGCCCGTCATGCCGTTCCAGATGGCCATGGGCGAGATCGCCGGGGCGACGGCGCCGGCCGGGACGCAGCTCGTGCCGGTGCCGGAGAGCCTGCTCAAGGAGCTGAAGATCAACCCGTGGGCCGGGCCGCGGTCGTTGCCGATGTGGCTGCCTCAGGCGTGGGCCAAGATGGTCGGCCGCGACGTCAGCAACGCGCTGGCCAACGGGTTGCGGACCAGGCCGCTGGCCGAGACCGCGCTCGACTCGCTGGAGTACGAGCGCGGCCTCGGGCTGGACAGGACCCGCCACGCCGGCCTGACGCCGGACGAGGAGGCGGAGATCCTCAGCGCGCTACAGCAGTGAGTTGATCTGCGCGGCGACGAGGTCGATGCGCACGCCCTGGTTCGGGCAGCCGCCGAAGTGGTGGAGCCCGATCACCTTGTGCGTGCGCCTCGACAGCACCGGCGAACCGGACGAGCCGCCTTCGGTGTCACACATGTAGCTGATGTCGGACTGCGACGAACTGCCGTTCACCCGCACGGCACGCACGACGCAGTAGCCGCCGCCGTTGTTGTTGTCGCGCAACGACAGCTTCTTCAGCTTCCCGGCCGGGTGGCCGACGATGTACATCTCCTCACCCACGGCCGGAACGCGCGCGTCCAGTTCGAGGTAACCGAACGAGCTGATGGCCGCGAAGTTGTTCACGGTGAAGAGGGTGTAGTCCAGCGCGGCGTCGGTCTTGAGGACCTGGGCCGCCAGCACCTTGGTGACGGTGGCCGTGGCCGTGCCGCCGCAGGTCGGGCACTGGTAGTTGAACCACACCTCGATGCCGCTGACGCTGGTGAAGCAATGGTTGTTCGTCAGCAGGCGGTTGTTCGGGCCGACGCGCCACGCCGTGCACAGCGAACTGCCGTTGCGCAGCAGCTTCGCCACGGACGCCGTCTTGCCCCACTCGGTGGGGTTGCTGGACTGGTAGCAGACCGCGTCCTTGTAGTCGTTCGTGCCGCAGATGCTCTGCACGGACGGCTGCGAGGACATCTCGGCCTCGGTGTAGCCACGCGTGAGCTTGTCGACCCGCACGCGCGACAGCGGGTTCGTCACCGAGACCACGGCGCGGTCGCCGGTGATCGACATGGCCCAGAAGCCGGACGCGTCGAGCGTGGCGGTCAGCGAGGACTTCAGGTCTCTGGTGTACGTGTACTTCTCGGTGCCGTCAGGGTTCGACACCGTGAGCACGTCACCAGGCAGGATCCGCAGGTCCGTGAAATGCAGCTTCACGTAGCCAGACCCCGGTCGTTCGATCAGCGTCGAACGATTCGCGCCACCCACGCGGACTGAGACGTTCTCCTCAGTTCCGATTTCCTGCGTCTGCGGCGACGAGGCCTCAGCAGGTGTAGAGGTGGTGGTAGCAGGGACGATGGACGTCATCGGCAGGGCAAGCGCCAGTGCCGTGAGGAGTTGCAGGGTTTTCCTCATGCCTTTTGATACTTCCGACGTCACCTGACTGTGTCAGCCCGCCAATCGTCGGTAATGGAGGAATCCATGCAAGTTGTCCATTTCGGTCATGCCTGCGTACTTCTCGACACCGGGACAACGCGCATCCTGATCGACCCCGGCACGTTCTCCACGGGGTTCGAGGACCTGACGGACCTGGACGCGGTGCTGGTCACGCACCAGCACTTCGATCACATCGACATGGAGAAGCTGCCCGCGCTGCTCAAGGCGAACCCGCAGGCGCAGCTGATCGTCGACGAGGGCACGGCGCCCACGGTCGAAAATCCGACGGTCGCTCGACCGGGTGACGTGCTCAAGGTCGGCGACACGACGGTCAAGGTCACCGGCGGGCAGCACGCGCTGATCCACGAGGACATCCCGATCGTGCCGAACGCCGCCTACGTGATCGGCGACGGCGCGTTCTACCACCCCGGCGACTCGCTGTTCGTGCCGGACGAGGACGTCGACGTGCTCGGACTGCCCGCCGGCGCGCCGTGGCTGCGCACCGGCGAGGCCGTCGACTTCATGCGCGCGGTGAAGCCGCGTGTCGCCGTGCCGATCCACGAGAAGACGCTCGCGAGCCCGCAGATGGCCGTCCGGTTCTTCGAACTGCTGAAGCCGGACGGCACCGAGGTCAGGCTGCTGACGCCAGGCGAGGAGACGGCAGTTTGACGTAGGTGGTCGGCGCGGCGTCGTGGGCGAGTGCGATGTCCACGGCGTCGAGCACGGCCTGCCGCGCACCGGGCCGGTGCAGGTCGCGCGCGTCGACGGTGATCCGGGTCAGGCCACCGCGGCGCGCGGACCTGGCGGCCGCGTAGACGAGCGCGAGCGACCGCAGCTCACCGAAGCTGGTGCGTTCGGTCAGCGCGTGCAGGCGGCCCAAGGTCGCCAGGCCGCTGCCGACCTCACGGACGGCGTGCGCGTCGGCGCAGCGCTGGAACTTGTGCTTGGCCAGCGCGATCAACGTCCCAGGTGACGCCACGCAACGCCGTGGCGCGAACGTGTCGGCGTTGAGCCCGATGGCATCCATCTGCAGACGAGCGCCCGTCAGCAACAACCCGGCTTCATAGGCCGGCAGCCGCCGTTGACCGAGGCCGTGCAGCACGACGGCGTCGCCGTGCGACGCGCGCTGCCGCACCCATTCCTGCGCCTTGCCGAGCTCGCGAGGTACTACGAGCAGCGACAACGGCACCTGCCGCGGATCAAGGGACGCGGCGAGATCAGCGCATCGGTCGAGTGTCTGCGGACCGATGCCGGACAGAGAGACCACGAGCTGTGAATGCACCGTATGAGTGCGCCATGCCGTGGTGACATCCGCGTGAAAGCGGCGCTAACTCACGCCAGCCAGTCGGCGAAAGACCGGCCGGTGAGCCGCTCGTACGCCTCGACGTACCGCTGACGGGTCGCCTCGACGACGTTCGCGGGCAGCGCGGGCGGCGGGGCGTCGCTCTTGCGGTCCCAGCCGGACTCCGACGACGTCAGCCAGTCGCGCACGTACTGCTTGTCGAACGACGGCTGCACGCGACCGGGCTCGTAGCCCTCGGCCGGCCAGTAGCGCGACGAGTCCGGCGTGAAGACCTCGTCCGCGAGGATCGGCTCACCGGAGGCGTCCAGCCCGAACTCGAACTTCGTGTCCGCCAGGATCAGGCCGCGCGTCAACGCGTACGCGCGCGCCTCGCTGTACAGCTCGATCGTCCGGTCGCGCAGCTTCGACGCCAGCTCGACACCGTGCTTCTCGGCGATGACGTCGAACGACACGTTCTCGTCGTGCGCCCCGATCTCGGCCTTCGAGGCGGGCGTGAAGATCGGCGGGTCCAGTTCGGACGCCTCGACCAGCCCGGACGGCAGCTCGATCCCGCACACCGCACCGGTCGCGGTGTAGTCGGCCATGCCCGAGCCCGTCAGGTACCCGCGCGCCACGCACTCGACGTCGACCATCCGCAGCTTGCGCACCAGCAACGCGCGCCCGCGGACCTCGGCGGGGATGCGCGGGTCGTCGAACGCGACCAGGTGGTTCGGGGCGAGCCGCTCGAACCAGAACACGCTCATCGCGGTGAGCACGCGCCCCTTGTCGGGGATCTCCGTGCTCAGGATGTGGTCGTACGCCGAGATGCGGTCGGACGCGACGAACAACAACAGCTCGTCGTCCACGTCGTACAGATCGCGAACCTTGCCGCGGGCGACGTGCTGGTAGTCAGCGAGCGTAGGCACGCTGGTCAGCCTACGTGGCCGAGTTTCGCAAACCGACGTACACCCCGGCACCACTACAGATCAAGGCAAAAGAAGCTTAAGGTGCACCCGTGCTCCCTAGAAAGGCCCTGTGGATCCCGGCTTTGGCAAGCTTGGGACTGCTCATCGTGCTGGGTGTGGCCGGGTGGAGCTTCGACTCCAGCCCCATTTCGTCGCCTGCCGCAGGAGGTTCGCTCACGTCGAGCACGCCCCAGCCGGTCTCGATCGTCCCGACCCCGGACGGTGTCGAGATCACGGTGAAGGGATCGTCCTCAGTGGCGACCACGACCACCACGACGAAGACCACGCAGCCGAAACCGCCACCCGCGCAGACTCCTCCCGCCGTGCAGCAGCCGACGACCACCGAGCCCCCGCAGCAAGGGCTCCTGGTCAACGAAGGCGCGCGCTGCGATCCGGAAGGCGCGAACGGCATCGGCCTGCTCGGCGAGAAGCTGGTGTGCCGCAAGGATCCTCAGCGCGGTGACCGGCTGCGCTGGCAGAAGGCCTAAGCCCACTCCAGCACGTCTACCTTGTCACCGACCGAGATGGTGCCGGTGCGCACGACCTGCGCCTTCATGCCGAACGTGACGCCGCCATCGGGGTCACGCCGATAGGTCGCCAGCGAACGAATCGGCTCCGGGCCGTCCTTCAGCCCGGTCTCCTGGTCGACCATCGGCACCGCGCAACGCACGCAGTCCTTGGCGTAGGCCAGTTCCACGTCACCGATCGCCGCGCGCCGCACCCGGTCCTCGGTGTGCGGTTCCGGCCAGCCGGACACGACCACGTTGGGGCGGAAGCGGTTCATCGGCACCGGGTCGCCGCCGCGTTCCAGGATGCGCTCGTTCAGGCCGTCCAATGAGGACATCGAGAGCACCAGCAACGCGTTGCCGTCCGCGTACCCGACCAGTCCGGTGGTCTCGCCGGTCGTCTCGCGACGCAGGTCCGGTGGCGTCCGCACGAGCCGCACGGACTTCCCCAGCACGTCGGAGAAGTACGCGGCGGCAGCGTCCCCCTGGTCGATTCCGGTGCCCTGCCAGGTGTGCACGACCACTGGAACCCGAGGCCCGTCAACGACGACCGGGAAGGATTCGCCGCCGATCGACAGCGAGGAGTCCACGAGGGACGGACGCAGCGCGGCCATCGCGGCGACCTTGCGCTGCGACAGGAACACGCCGTCGTCGTCGACCAGCATCATCATCCGGTCGCCGCGCAGTCCGGTGGCGTCCACGACGGAGGATGCGACGGAGTGTCCGCCGCATCCCTTGACCGGGTGGACGATCAGGTCGGAAACGATCACAGAATGGGCTCCGGCTCGTAGGCCGGGTACTTGTCGACGACCGCGGCGACCTGCTCCACGATGGACGCGACCTGCGCCGACGCCACGCCGGTGAACGACAGGCGGTCGGCCAGCAGCGCGTCCAGGGCGGCCTTGTCGAGCGGCAGCCGCTCGTCCGCCGCGAGCCGGTCCAGCAGGTCGTTCCGCGCCAGGCCCTGCTCGCGCATCGCCAGCGCGACGGCCACCGCGTTCTCCTTGATGGCCTCGTGCGCGGTCTCCCGGCCGACACCCGCGCGCACGGCCGCCATCAGCACCTTCGTCGTGCCGAGGAACGGCAGGTAGCGGTCCAGTTCGCGGGCGACGACGGCCGGGTAGGCGCCGAACTCGTCCAGCACCGTCAGGAACGTCTCCAGCAGCCCGTCGAACGCGAAGAACGCGTCCGGCAGCGCGACCCGGCGGACCACCGAGCACGACACGTCGCCCTCGTTCCACTGGTCGCCCGCGAGCTCGCCGACCATCGACAGGTAGCCGCGCAGGATCACCGCGAAGCCGTTCACGCGCTCGCACGAGCGGGTGTTCATCTTGTGCGGCATCGCGCTGGACCCGACCTGGCCGGGCTTGAAGCCCTCGGTCACCAGCTCGTGGCCCGCCATGAGCCGGATCGTCTTCGCCACCGACGAGGGCGCTGCGGCGAGCTGCACGAGCGTCGAGACGACGTCGAAGTCGAGCGAGCGCGGGTAGACCTGGCCGACGCTCGTGAGCACGCGCTCGAAGCCGAGGTGGCCCGCGACCGTGCGCTCCAGCTCCTCCAGCTTCTCGGGCGTGCCGAGCAGGTCGAGCATGTCCTGAGCGGTGCCGACCGGGCCCTTGATGCCGCGCAGCGGGTAGCGCGCGATCAGTTCGTCGAGGCGGGAGAACGCGACCAGCAGCTCGTCTGCGCCCGTCGCGAAGCGCTTGCCCAGCGTCGTGGCCTGCGCGGCCACGTTGTGCGAACGGCCGGCCATGACGAGGTCGGAGTGCTCGGCCGCGAGGCGCGCGAGACGACCGAGGACGGCGGCGGCCTTGGACCTGATCAGCTCCAGCGACCGCAGCACCTGCAGCTGCTCGACGTTCTCGGTCAGGTCGCGCGAGGTCATTCCCTTGTGGACCTGCTCGTGGCCCGCGAGCGCGTTGAACTCCTCGATGCGCGCCTTCACGTCGTGCCGCGTCACCCGTTCACGCGCGGCGATCGACTCCAGGTCGACCTGCTCCAGCACGCGCTCGTAGTCCGCGATCGCGGTCGCCGGGACGTCGATGCCCGCGGCCGCCTGCGCCCGCAGCACCGCGAGCCACAGCTGGCGCTCCAGCACGATCTTGTGCTCGGCCGACCAGAGCGTCGCGAGCGACGTGGAGGCGTAGCGACCTGCGAGGACGTTGGCGATGCGGGGCTTCGTCACACCGCAAGATTAGTGCACGCGCACCTCACTGCCAGGCGATGCCGGGGTCCGTGACCAGCTCTGTGAGGACCCCCACGCGCACCGGCACCGTCTGCCTCAGACCACTGCCCGTCGCCGGGTTGTAGTTGTGACTGGTGATGCGCACGACGTATCCGCTCTGGAACACGCGCACGACCTCCGCCCTGGCGATCTCCGGCGTCCCGTCGTTGAACTCGGCCTCGGTGACGACCGACCCGTCGTCCTGCGGAACGTCCTTGCAGAGCGTGGCGCCGGAGCAGAAGCTCTTCGTCGAGAACCCCTGACCGCCGGCTTCCAGGCGCAGCGAGGTCGGCCCGATCGGGTCGGTCAGGTAGAGGTATCCGGAGAACTCCGGGTCGCCCGGCCTGCGCGCCGGGCTCGACGTCGCGTACGGGGGATAGACGACCATGCCGGGACCGAACGACGCGGAGATGTCCTTGAGGCTCGTCATCGTCCCCCCGAGCTTGTCGGCCATCTTGTCGCCGATGCGCTGGGCCTTCTTCTCCACCGACTGACTGGGCGGCGTGGACGAGTTCGTCGTGGTCTCGGCGCCGAGCTGGCTGTCGCGGTCACGAGGCAGCAGGCCGGGCAGCGCCAGCGACGCGACGGCGATCACCGCCGTAGCCACGCCCACAGCGACCAGCGCTCGTCGACGACTTTTTTTCTGCTCGACCCGCCTGATCAGGGTGTCGGGGTCGAAGTCGAGCGGCGGCTCGTCCCAGACGGCCAGCAGCATTCCCTCGCGGATCTCCTGCTCACTCACGACGCGACCCTCCCCGAACTGTTGTCGAGCTTCTCCACGATGGTGCGCAGTGTCGCGAGACCGCGCGCCGTCTGGCTTTTGACCGTTCCCTCGGTGCACCCCATGGCCACCGCCACCTCGGCGACCGACAGGTCCTCGAAGTACCGCAGGACGAGCACCGCCCGTTGCCTCGGGGGTACCTGCAACAGCGCGGTGTGAACCAGTTCGCGCGCCCACAGTTTCGCGCTGGTCGTGTCGGGATCCACGGTGGCGTCCGCGGCGTCGGGCAGCTCCCCGTCACGCTGCTCGGCTCTGCGCCACGGCCTGCGCTTCTCGTCCAGCCAGGTGCGCAGCAGCACCTTGCGGGCGTACGCGATCAGGTTGTCGAGGTCCTTGATGCGCTTCCACGCCACGTACATCTTCATGAGGCTCGACTGCATCAGGTCTTCAGCTGTGTGCCAGTCGCCACAGAAGAGATACGCAGTACGTCGCAAAGACGCGGCATTGGCTGCCGCGAATTCGCGAAAGCCCTGTTCATCGGCCTTGCGCATGCGTTCCCCTCTCGCGTCCTCAACCAGGGGAACGCATGGGAGGAACGCGAGGTTGCATCAGGCGTGACGCGAAAGAGCCGAACGGAGCATCCTGGCCGCCACGCCGCGAGGGTCCGACTTCAGTTCGATGAACGAGTTGACCACGGATCCGTCCACCAACGCGATCAGCTCCTCGACCCGGTCGCTCCCGATGTCCCGGCCTGATCGGGCGAAGACGTCGGCGATCAGCTCGCGCAGTTCGGTCGACAGGACGCGCATCAACGGCCGCAGGTACGGGCGGCGGCCGGTCGCGACGAGGCGTTCGTAGCGCAGCAGCACGGCCTCGATGTCGGTCGCGTCCTCGCCGACCAGCAGGTCGAGCATGAACTCGACGAGCACGTCGTCGGCCGTCTGCTCGGGCAGCGACGAGAGCCGTTGCCGGAAGCTCGCGAGCTCGCTGCGGCCGTGGAACTCGACGGCCGCGATGATCAGCTCGTCCAGCGAGTCGAAGTAGTACGTGGTCGACGCGAGCGGCAGACCTGCGCGTTCGGCGACCGCGCGGTGCCGGACCGCGTCGAACCCGCCCTCCGCGAACAGGCCTGACGCGGCCTCGACGAGCGCCTGCCGCCTGCGCTCACCCTTGGGAGTTGCTGCCGTCATAGTCGAGCCAGAGTACTGGGCGGACGATCAGAACTTGGGGGCCAGTGCGTCCGCGAACCGCTTGGCCTGGCCTTTCAGCGCCCCGTCGCCCTGGGTGAACACGTAGAGGTCCTGGCCGCTGGCGGTCCGCACCTTCTCCGCACCGGCGGGCGCCTCGAACGGCTGCGGCGTGACGATCGCGGTGATCGTCAGCCCGTCGATCTTGTACGCGGCCGAGCGCGAGTCGGGCGAGCAGGTCAGCGTGGGCGACACTGCGAAGTCCGGTGAGACCGAAAGCTCGTCGGCGAGGGCGTCAGCGAGCTCTCGGTCCACACCTGCGCAGCCCTGCACTGCGCTTTCACTGGCCGAAGGGCCAGTGCTTCCCGGCGTCTGCGCGTCCCCCTGCGTGGACTCGCTTTCACCGGAGAAGCCCGTAGGCGGTTTCGCCTGCAACGGAGTCATCGGGGATTCTGCCGCGTTGTCACGGTTCTGCCCAGAACCCGCGTTGTTCAAACTGCTCGAGTCCTGGCTCACCCAGCTGTTGGCGGCGAACACCCCGCCGAAACCGAGCACGACGACCAAGGTGGTGCCGGCCGCGATCGAGTTGCGCCTGCGCAGCGTGGCGCGGCGCGAAGCCGTGCGGACGTCGCCCGCGTCGAAGGACGCCGGTGGTGCGTCCTGTGCTGCGTCGCGGAACAGGTCCGCGAGCTTCTGCTCGTCCATCTACGTCCTCCTCTCGCTGGTCACGACGCCGGTCGCAGGTCGTCGATGGCGTCACCCAGAGCTTCCCTGAGCGCCGCCAGTCCGCGCGCGGTCTGACTCTTCACAGTTCCTTCCGAGCACTTCAGCGCCTCGGCCGTGGCCGTGACGTCGAGGCCCTCGAGGAACCTGAGCACGAGCACGGCCCGTTGCCTGGGCGGGACTCTGCGCAGGCCTTTCAGCAACGCCTCGCGGGTCGCGACCGTCTCGCCGATCTCGTTGTCCGTCGTCGGCGACTCGGGCATCTCGTCGGTGAACTTCTCGCGACGCCACGGACGGCGTGACTCGTCGATCACCGCGCGCACGACGGTGCGTCGGACGTAGGCGTCGAGAGCCTGCTTGTCCCGAATCTTCCGCCACCTCCTGTGCACCGCTACGAAGGCCGTCTGCGCGAAGTCGTCAGCGCGGTGCCAGTCGCCGCACAGCAGGTATGCCGTTCGGCGCACAGCCTCACGGCGAGCCACGAAGTACTCCGCGAACTCCTGCTCGTCGCGCTGATCCACGCGGACTGCTCTCCGCTCGTTCCTCGAGTTGCACTGACTGGACGGAAACTGAGGCACCAACGGTTGCACGAACCATCGGCGAGAGCTACATCACCCCCTCGGTCGTTCACCGGATGTGATGTGATCGAGCTCGTGACCCCCATCGACCTGCGCTCGGACACCGTCACCCAGCCCGACGAGGCCATGCGCCGCGCGATGGCTCAGGCCGAGGTCGGCGACGACGTGCTGGACCACGACCCGACCATGGCCGCACTGGAGGAGCGGGTCGCCTCGTTGCTCGGCGTCGAGGCCGCGCTGTGGGTTCCCTCCGGGTCCATGGGCAATCTCATCGCCCTGTTCCTGCACCTGGAGCGCGGTGACCGGTTCCTGGCTCCGCTGGGCGCGCACGTGCTCGACGCCGAGCTCGGGACCGCCGCGTGGCTGGCCGGCGGGATGCCGCACGCCCTGCCTGTCGTGTCCGCGGAGACCGTGATCGCCGCCGGTGGTGGTGAGTCTCCTTATTACGGGCTGCGGACCACGTTGTTGTGCCTGGAGAACACGCACAACGCGTCCGGTGGCACGGTGACCTCGGTCGATGAGCACACTTCGCTGGTGGCGGCCGCTCGGTCGATCGGGCTGGCGGTGCACCTCGACGGGGCCCGGCTGTGGAACGCGTCCGTGGCTCTCGGGGTGTCGCCCGCGGTCCTGGCTTCCGGGGTGGACACCGTTCAGGTGTGCCTGTCGAAGGGGCTCGGGGCGCCGGTCGGATCGGTGGTCGCCGGCTCCGCGTCGTTCGTCGTCGAGGCCCGGCGGGTGCGGAAGATGCTGGGTGGCGGAGTGCGGCAGGGCGGAGTGCTGGCCGCGGCGGGTCTAGTCGCCCTCGACCGGATCAATCGATTGGCCGACGATCATTCCAACGCTGATGTACTTGCTTCCGGACTGCGGTCGCTGGGCTGGGAGGTGGCCGAGCCCGCCACGAACATCGTGCTGGCGTCGGTGCCCGACCTGGACAAGACGCTGCTGTCGTTGCGCGAGGTCGGGGTTTTCGCCAGTCCCATGTCAGGCAAGGTTCGGTTCGTGACGCACGGCGACGTGGACTCGTCCGACATCGCCGAGGTGTTGCGCCGGCTTCGAGAGGACGTCTGAGATGCGCTGGATCGTGTTCGACTTCGGCGAGGTGATCAGCCAGCGGAACCCGGCGCGGCCCGCGATGGCGGCGAAGCTCGGGGTGACACTGGAGGCTTTCGAGACGGCGTACTGGGACCGCGACGCGTACGACCGCGGCGGGTCGGACGCCGACTACTGGGCGCGGATCGGTTCTTCTCTGGGGCTGACCCTCGACGACGCCCTGGTCCGCGAGCTGACCGCCATGGACAACGCGGGCTGGCTGGACGACCCGGTGGTGGAGACCGTCGCGTTGCTCGAGGACCTGGCGGCGCTCGGCGTGCCGCTGGCGTTGCTGTCGAACGCACCGTCGACGTTCGGGCGGCTGGCCGAGAAGGTGCCGTGGGCCAAGCACTTCCGGCACCTGGTCTTCTCCGGCGACCTCGGCTGCGCGAAGCCGGACGCGGCGATCTGGAAGCACACGTCGGACGTGATCGGTTCGTCGGACGTGATCTTCTTCGACGACCGCCTGTCCAATGTGGAGGGCGCGCTGATCGCGGGCTGGGACGCGCGACTGTGGACGTCAGCCGCTGTGGCGCGTGCCGAGCTCCTTGCGGAGTTCAGCGAGCTCGGCGCGTAGGTTCCGCAGCTCCTGCGCGGTCTCGAGCTCGGCTTCCTCGACACCGCGCAGCTTCTCCACGAGCCAGCTGGCGATCGTGCCGGTGATGACACCGAGCAGCGCGATGCCACCGACCATCAACAACCCCGCGACCAGCCGCCCCTCACCCGTGACGGGGTAGCGGTCGCCGTACCCGACCGTCGACATGGTGGTCAGCGTCCACCACAGCGCGTCACCGAACGTGGTGATGCTGGCGTTTTCCGCGTGCCTTTCGGCGTCCAGCACCGCGAGGCTCGCGCAAAACGCGACGATTATCGTCACGCCCGCGACGTAAATGCTGACCCGTTGCCTGATCTTGTGCTGGAACTTCTTGTTCAGCAACGTGAGGACGGTGATCAACCGAAGCACCCGCAGCTGCCGAACCATCGGCAACACAACCGCGGCAAGATCGAAAAGATGCGTTTTCAGGAACTTCCACTTGTTCTGCGCCAACGTGATCCGCGTGACGAAGTCGGCCGCGAACAAGACCCAGACCAGCCACAACGCGATCTCCAGAGGCACGTGCATGGCCCCGTGATCATCGAGAACCTGCCACGCGTAGGCCCCGAGGAACACCGCGGCGAGTGCCGTCAACGGCCACTCGACCTTTCGCTCCCACCGCTCGAGGCGGGCCTCGTTGGCTAACAACACCGCCCCATGGTGAGCGGTGCGTAGTCATTAATCCAGAGTCATCGCTTGGATTTGATCGCACCGTAAGCCGCAGTGCCTGCGAGGAGTAGTCCTCCAATCACAGCGAGCCAGAAAAGGCCTTTCACCACGGCCCCGACGACGGCCAGCACGATCCAGATCGCCACCAGCCACCCGATGATCGCCCACATAGGACTCCCCTTCCTCCACCCCGTGAACGTCCGGCCGCCCGGTTTTGTTGCTCGTCCGGTCGTGTTGCTCGCCCGGCTCCGCCCGGCTCTGCTCGCCCGGCTCTGCTCGCCCGGCTCTGCTCGCCCGGCTCTCGTCCGGTTTGTCGCTCGTCCGACGCTCAGAGCCAGGCCTTCAACCGCCGCAGCGCTTCCTCGATGTCCTGCGTGGCGCCGGCGAACGACATCCGCACGAAGTGGTGCCCGTCCACGGGGTCGAAGTCGATGCCGGGCACGATCGCGACCCCGGTGTCCTCGAGCAACTTCTTGCAGAACCCCATCGAGTCGTCCGTGAGGTGCCGGACGTCCGCGTACACGTAGAACGCCCCGTCCGCCGGCGCCAACTTGTCGATGCCGAGGTCCGTCAACCCTTCGAGCAACAGATCCCGATTCACCTGGTACCGCTGAAGATGCCCAGCCGTCTCCGCGTACGAGTCCTCGTGAAACGCCTCAACCGCCGCATACTGAGCCAGCGCAGGCGGACACAACGTGAAGTTGCCCGTCAAACAGTCCACAGCCCGCCGCAGCCGCTCCGGCAACAACATCCACCCAAGCCGCCACCCGGTCATCGCGAACGCCTTGGAGAACGAGTTGACGACGATCGCGTCCCGCGACGTCTCCCAGGCACACCGCAGCGGCTCCCCGTAACTGATCCCGTGGTAGATCTCGTCGCTGACCAGCTGAACCCCGTTGGCAGCACACCAGGCAGCGATCGGCTCGACGTTGGCGACCGTCCCGGTCGGATTGGCCGGGCTAGCCACGATCACACCCTTGAGCCCAGGATCGAGCATCTCGACCGTGGGCTGAAACCGCGTCTCCGGCCCACACGGCAACTCGACGACCTCACACCCCAACGCCTTGAGGATGTTCCGGTAAGCCGGATAACCCGGCCGAGCCAGGGCAACCCTGTCACCCGCGTCGAAGGCCGCCAGAAACGCCAACGTGAACGCGCCGGACGACCCCGTGGTCACCACCACGTCGTCCGCGGTCACGTCCAGGTCGTACTGCCGCTCGTAGTGCCCGGCGATGGCCTGCCGCAGCTCGGGAATCCCCAGCTGCTCGGTGTACCCCAGCGCGTGCTCACCCAGGGCTCGCGCCGCGGCCTCGCGCACCGGGCGCGGCGCGGGGCTCGACGGCTGTCCGGCAGCCAGGGAGATCACGTCCCCGTGCGTCCGCTGCCTCTGCGCGGCGGCGGACAGCACGTCCATGACGTGGAAGGGCGGGACGTCGGCGCGGGCAGCCACGGTCAGCATGCCGCCAGGCTAACTCCCCACCACCTCTCCTCACCTCTGTCTGTTCCCCACCTCATCTCCGTCCCTTCGCTCCTCACCTCGGGCCTCGCCACCTCAGGCTTCCTCGCCACGCCTCGCCACGCCACGCCAGGCCTCGCCACGCCAGGCCTCGCCACGCCAGGCCTCGCCAGGCCAGGCCTCGCCAAGCCGTCGCCACCTGGCTTCCCAGCCGAGGCTCTCATCACCTCTGGCTTCCCCGGCCGCAACTCTCGCCACCTCTGGCTTCGCTGCCCGATGCTCTCGTCACCTCAGGCCTCCACACCTGGATCGCCACACCTGGGCTGCAGCGGCCTGGCAGCACCGTCTCGTTGCAGCGCCTCGTGGGCAGCGCCTGGGTTGCAATACCTTCCGTCGCATCCCCCGCGCTTCCGCAATATGCGGGCGCAGATAACAGTGTTTCAGGACATTCGTTACCCGTGTGGGTGTGGATAACCGAAACCCGGCCCATTTCCGTCACGACATACCTGACGAAGATGGGCCGGGTTCCGGACAAATCTCACCCGATCGGGCGGGGCTAATACCCTTGGTAGCCGCCGCCCTGGGACATCGCCTTCAGGCCGGGGTGGCCTTCGAAGCCGCCGTAGCGCGAGAACGTGTAGCGGACGCCGGCGATGATGTTGTCGATCGGATTCCAGATGTCGTCGTGGCCGGGCAGCTTGTGGGCGTTGAACGTCGAGTCGATGCACTGCATGAGGCCCTTGGAGGGCGTTCCCGCCTGGGCGTTGGAATCCCAGAGGTTGATGGCGTGCGGGTTTCCGCTCGACTCCTTCTCGATGATCTTCCAGATCTCGTCGATGTTCTCGTCGGTGACCGGAATGCCGTTGGCCTGCAGGATCTTGATGGCCTCGCGGATCCACTCCTCGACGTTGCCGGGAGGCGGGCTGCCTGAGGGCGGGCCGCCGCTGGAGCCGAGGCCGCCCATGCCGCCGCCCTCACCTCCACCGCCACCGCCGCCTCCACCGCCGGAAGCACCACCGCCCCCACCGCCGCCATGGCCGGAAGCCGCGGGTGCGGGGGTGGATGTGGACTGTGGGTCCGATGTGGACGAAGCCTTGGTCGAGTCGTCGGGCGGTGCGGTCGGGGCCCACTCGACGGGCTTGCCCGGCGCGGGTGTGAAGGACTGGGTGTTCGGGTCTTCGAGTGACGAGAACTTCGGGGTCAGCGCGCCTGGGCGGCCCTTCAGGGTGCCGGCTGCCGCGTTGACGGCGCTTTCCGCTTGGGAGACAACGGGTTGTGCGTCGCTGACGGCTTCGGCGCAGTAGCCGCGGATGACGCTGTCCACGTCCTCCTGCGGCTGGCCGTGGAGCTGCTGGCGCGTTTGGCGGGCGCGGCTCAGGAGGTTCTCGCAGATGCGGCTCATCGAGGTCTTCGCGGTTTCCAACGCGTTCGCGGCCGCCTCCAGGTCGGTCGCGGCGCCGTTGAGCGCGTCGGCCATCGAGGTGCCGCACTTCGTGACGTTCGCCATGTAGGCGACGAAGCCGTCCGCGGACTTGCCTTCCCAGGCGCCGTCGAGCTGCGTCACCGACCGTTGCAGGACGTTCGTCTGGTCGCCGCACTTGCCCGCTGCCTGCTTCCAGCGGTTCGCGATGTCGCGCACGGCCTGGGGCTGCGCGGTCTCGATCTTGTCCGCTAGTGCGGCCAGTTCGCCGCCGCCGGGCAACGCCGCGACTTCGTCCATCGCGCTCACGTCACACCGCCTTCAGGGAGTTCTTGTTGGCTTCGTCGACGTCCGCGGCATTGGTCTGGATCACGTCGAGCGCGCCTTCGATCTTGCGCAGCACCTTCTCGGCCGCTTCGAACTCCTGGGTGCCCGCCTGGTCCATTGCGGACACCGCGCCCGAGATCGCGCCAGAAGAGCCGAGTTTCCCGAAGATGTCCGAATTGCCGTACTGGCCGGAAAAGCCGTCACCGATCGCGCCGAATTGCCCGGCCTGACTGCTCACGGTCGTTCGGCACTGTTCCATGGCTTCTGTGTTGAACTTCGTCGCAGCCACGCGCGCCTACCCCCTCAACGTCTACTCGCCGACCTTAGAACGAATTGCGTCAGGCGGGGCGCCGATTCGCTCTTTCGAACGACGATGCCCGCCCGTCGACTTCGACGGGCGGGCATCAACGAGGGTTCCACGATCAGACTTCTTGCAAGAGCTCCCAGATCGAGCCGGCGAGCCGGTGGTTGTCGACCGGCGTGATGGTGCACCAGTTGCGGCCGTCGCTGCTCGGCTTGAGCTGACGGAGGTAACGCCCGTTGTGCGTGTCGTGGAAGGAAACGACGCGGCCGGCACGCTGTCCGTTGCGCTGCACACCGAACTGCCCGCGCGTGGACATGCCGTCGAGCATTCCGGCCAGTTCCTGCGCGTCACCGAGCCGCATTCCCCGCCGCTCCAGCATGGTGATCATCCGTTGCGCGTCGAGCCCGACGTCCTTGGCGGCCGCCACGAGTTCGTCGTAGGGCATGCTGATCGACCGCCCGAACCCGGCGGGCATCTCCCCGGCAACGGACACGGCGGCCTCGGCGAGCGCCGTGCCGCGAGCCTCGATCAACCACATCTCGTCGCGATCCCGCACAGCCAGGATCGCCTCGTCCCCGATGGCCGCCGCCAGTCCGGTGATCTGCCGGTCGGCCCAGATCCACAGGTCGATCGCCACCTGGTGGTTCGCCAGCAGCGCGAACCCGTCGGCGAGCTCGGGCACGACCCGGCCGTTGCGGGCCAGGCCGCGCGCCTCAAGCGACTCCCAGGCCCGCTTCACCACCTCGGACTTCTCGGTGTGGGTGATGGAGGGAATCCGCGTGTCGAGCGCGACGTGCGCGGCCGGGAGGCGCTGCGCCTCCCAGACCACGGCGAACTCCACTGTGGACAGAACCACAGAACCTGGTGAGCTCAAGGGATCTACTTGTCCTTCGGGTCTTCGCCGATGACGGACTGAACCACCATGCGGTCGTCACCGAACATCTCGTCGGAGTCGACGCCGTACTTGCGCACGTGCTCGCCGTCCTCCTCTTCTTCACCCTTGGCAGCACTGGCCGCGGGCGACATGAGCGACCCGGCGCCCTTGCCACCGACGCCACCCTTGCCCGCAGCCGCACCAGGCCGGCCGGACTCAGGTCCGACGCCACTGGCACCGCCAGGCGTCATCGCGCCACCGGGCCCCTTGCCCGCAGCACCGGTACCGCCGGCACCAGCACCGCCGGCCTTGCCGCCGCCGATCGTGCTCGGCGCACCCTTCGGCCCGGCGGGCGCGATGGGCGTCTTCGGGGCCTGGCTGGGACCACGTCCACCACCGACGACCTGAGCCCCACGCGCACCGGCCGTGCCACCGGCAAGACCGGCGGCACCGGCAGCGGCGAGGCCCAGGCCGAGGGGCGGGACGCCCAGCGGCTTGGGCAGGCCAGTGCCGGCCGCGATCGGGTTCGTGGTGTTGCCGCCGGGAAGAATGCCGGTGGCGTTGCCGGGCGTGCCCGGGGTGGGGCCGACGGGCACGCCGGAGAAGCCAGGAGTGCCGGGGCTGCCGGGCGAGCCGGTGAAACCCGGTCCGCCGTGGACGCCGGGAGAACCACCCGGCGGCAGGCCGCCGACAGGAGGACCGACTGGGGTGCTGACCGCGCCGCTCGCGACCACGATGTCCGGCGGCGTGTTGGGCGCGCGGAAGCTGTCGAGCGAGCCCTGGCTGCCCGTGACGTAGCCGTTGAGACTGTCGATGGCCTGCTGACGAGCCGCGTTGGTCGCCGCGACCTCCTTGGCGTGGTCGGTCTCGACGCCGAAGAAGCCGCCGACCTTGTCTCCGAAGTTCTTCTCGGTGTCGCCGCGCAGGTCTTCCGACGGGGGTGTGCTGTAGCGAGCCTGACTGGTGCTCTCGCCCTGCTGGGTCATCGCCTGGGAGCTCTCGTTCGACGCCTGGCTGCTGTCGTCGAGACCCGCTGCGACCACGTCCGTCTTCGCGTGGCTCCGCTCAGCGGTGGCGCCACCCCACTCGATCTTGAGCGTCTTGAGCTGGTCACGGATCGTCTTGTCGACCGATTCCAGGGTGTTGGCCAAGTCGCGCAGCGCTGCGGACGCTTCGCCGAACTTCGAAGCGACCGAGGTGCCCGAGAGCTTCTGGACCTCGTTCGCGAGATCCGCGTTGGACCAACCCTCGAAGTTCCAGTCAGTGAGCTGCCGATATCCCGACATGGTTCCCCCTCACTTCAATGTCTTGAGCGTCGCAAGCGCGAGACCAGCGGCCTTCTCGGCCTTGCCGCAAATAACGGACTGATCCTTCTCACCGGTCGTCACCGGGATGTAACTCACCATCAACTGCTGACCGTCGGCAACGTCGATCGCCACAGAACAGTCGAAACCGCTACCACCGGCCAGTTCGACTTTCACGGCGCCATAGTCGGCGACCTTGATCACGTTGGTGGTGAGGTTTCCACCGCCCAAGAGCCAGTAATCGACTCCCTTGTGGGTGACAGCACCGATCGTGTAATTGTATTTGGCATAGTTCGAATAGTGGCAGCTCGCCGATTGCTGCCCATCCACCAGATCGAGTTTGTCTGGTTCCGCAGCAAGCGTCTCGACCTGCTTCATCTGATCCGCGGTCAGCAACTTGCAGGTGTCCACCGAGTCGACCTTCAGGCTTGCCGGACGCGGGGGCAACTTGCTGGCAGAGTCGTTCCCCGACGATCCGCTCGACGGCGGCGAAGCGGTGGGGTTCCCCTTCTCACCGGTGGTGCACGCCGAGAGCACCGCCGCAAGAAGGACCACAGCAGCTATCGTGGAAATACGCATCGTCACTCTTTCAGCCTGAACGTCGCCTGGATCTCTTCTTCACTGAAGCCGTACTGCTGGGCCGACGCCTTCAGCTGCTCAGAAAGATTCTCCAGGACTTTCACGTAGGCTTCGATCCGCTTACCGTACGAGTCGTCACTGAAAAGCAGCCGATCATTCCAGGCGGTGACGACGTCAGAGGTGACCTGGCCGTCCATGGTCACAATTCGCAGCTTGGGCGCGATGTGACGGTAAGCCCGGTTGAGGATCATCATCTGCTCGTGGACAACCTTGCCCGCCTGAAGGACCGTGTCCTTCTCGACGTGGAACTTCTGGGTTCCCCCACCCGCGAAGCTCTCCGAGACTCTGTCCATGACCGAGTTCGCTGCCTTCAGGGCGCTGAACGCCACCCCCGCCACACCGCCGGCCGCTCCCGCTGCGGCACCGAGAACGGCATCCGCCCCCGCGTTCTCCTGTGTCACGACGTCCTACCCCCGTACGGTTGGTAACGGTTCGGTCCCGCTTCGCAGGCTACCAACGCCTGCGTAAGACGTACCTGTGGTTGGACGAAGACCACCCCTCGTTGGTTCCACATCACCCTCAGTGTCGTCCATGGCGCAGCGTGCCGCAGGCGATCGGATAGGGCACAGCTAGTCGGGTGAGAAGGCGGCGAGCCCCATAGCGTTGAGCACGTGCTGGAACGACTCAACGAGGCCATGGCCCGCATCGAGGACGACCTCGAAGGCGAGGTGGACGTCAAGGTGCTCGCGCGGATCGCGGGTACCAGCGAGTACCACCTGCGCCGGATGTTCAGTGCGCTCGCCGGGATTCCGCTGAGCGAGTACATCAGGCGCAGGAGGCTCACCAAGGCGGCGAACGAGGTCCTCAGTGGACGGGAGTCGTTGCTTGATGTCGCTGTCCGGTGGGGTTATGGGTCCAACGAGGCCTTTGCGCGGGCTTTCAAGGCCATGCACGGGGTTGGGCCTCAGGAGGCTCGGGCCAGCAGGAAGGTGTTGCAGTCGCAGCAGATTCTCACGTTCAGACTGGTTGTGGAGGGGAGTACGAGCATGGAGTACCGGGTTGTGGAGAAGGAGGCGTTCCGGGTTGTCGGACGGGGGACGCGGGTGCCGTTGGTGCACTTGGGGATGAATCCCGCGATCGTCGAGTTCGTCAAGGGCATCGGGATGCCGACGCTGGACCGGATGAAGGCGCTCAGTGACGGGGAGCCGGGAGGGATGCTGGCTCTCACCTTCAACCAGGAAGGGGTCGAGGAGGGCGACATGCTCGACTACTTCCAGGGGGTTGTCACGAGCGAGGAGGCGCCGGAGGACATGGAGACCCTGCAGGTGCCGAAGAACACGTGGGCTGTGTTCACGGCTGAGGGGCCCTATCCCGAGACGATTCAGTACATGTGGCGGGACGTGTACACGCAGTGGTTCCCGTCCAACAGCTACGAGAGCGTTGAGGGGCCGTCGATGTTGCGCACGCAGATCAACGGTGACCAGGCGACCGCGGAGTTGTGGATTCCCGTCACCAGCTGAGGACGAGGCGTTCCGTCACGTCTCGCAGTTCCAGAACGGCTAGCCAGTCGGCGGGGATCACGGTGACGCCGTCGCGCGCGCCGAGGATGTTGCCGCAGATCGAACCCGTCGAGTCGCTGTCGCCCGAGTGGTTCACGGCGAGGCGCAGTGCGGAAGGGAAGTCCGGCGCCACCAGGGCGGCGTGCAGGCCGATGGCCAGGGCCTCTTCGCCCACCCAGCCGCCGCCCAGTTCGGACTCGATCTCCTCCGGGGTCAACGGGCCCACGCCCATCACCTTGTCCAGCAACGAGGTTTGTTCCTCGTGGCCGTCCCAGCGGACCAGTTCGGCGCGTGCCACGGCGACAGCGGACGGCAAGTCCGCACCAGAGAGAAGCGCACGGACGATCACGGCCAGGGCGCCTGCGGACAGGTAGCCGCTCGGGTGGTGGTGCGTCATCTTCGCCGTGCCCACGGCCAGCTCGAAGACCTCGCGGACGTCTGAGGACCAGACGGCGACCGGGGCGGCGCGCATCACGCCGCCGCAGCCCTTCGAGTTGTTCTTTTCGTTGTGCTTCAACGCGGTTATGCACGTGTGGCCCGGCGCCCGCCGTGAGTGCAGGCGCTGGTCCGCCATCAGCCAACCGTCCGAAGCGACCTCCGGGCCGCCCTGCGTGTGCAGCCAGCGCGCGTAGGCGGCCCGCACGGTCAGGAGCGGGTCGATGCCGAGATTTCTTGCCAGCAAAAGACCTTCGAGCGTGAACAGCACCATCTGGGTGTCGTCGGTGATCTCCAGTGCGGGCAGGTCGACGACACCCGCTGGGCCGTACTGGCGGCGGATCGCGTCGATCGACGAGAACTCGATCGGCGCGCCCAGGCCGTCGCCGACGGCCCCGCCCAGCACACAGCCCAGCAGGCTCACGGCAGCGTGATCTTCCCGTCGATGGCCTTGGAAGCGATGTCCGAACGGTGGTGCGAGCCGGTGAGGTGGATGTCCGCGATGCGCTTGTAGGCGCGGTCACGGGCCTTCGACAGCGACTTGCCGGTACCCACGACCGACAGCACCCGGCCGCCTGCCGAGACCACGGCGCCGTCCTCACGGCGGCGCGTGCCCGCGTGCAGGACGCCCTCGGCCTCGGAACCGGTGATCACGTCACCGGTGCGCGGGCGGTTCGGGTAGCCCTCTGCCGCCAGGACGACGGTCACGGCGTAGCCGTTCTCCCACTCCAGGGCGGGCAACGACGCCAGCGAACCATCGGCGGCCGCCAGGAACAGGGCCGAGATCGGCGACTTCAGCAGCGCGAGGACGGACTGCGTCTCCGGGTCGCCGAAGCGGCAGTTGAACTCGATCACCTGCACGCCGTTGGACGTCAGCGCCAGACCCGCGTACAGCAGGCCGACGAACGGCGTCTCCCGTGCGCGCAGCTCGTCCACGACAGGCTGCACGCAGCGCGACACGATCTCCGACACCAGGCCCTCCGGCGCCCACGGCAGCGGCGCGTAGGCACCCATGCCGCCGGTGTTCGGGCCGGCGTCGCCGTCGCCGACGCGCTTGAAGTCCTGCGCCGGGAGCAGCGGCACCACGGTCTCGCCGTCGGTGACGCAGAACAGCGACACCTCGGGGCCGTCGAGGAACGACTCGAGCAGCACCGGGTGACCGCCGTCGAGCAACGTCATGGCGTGGGCGCGGGCGGCGGCCAGATCAGCCGTCACCACGACGCCCTTGCCGGCGGCCAGGCCGTCGTCCTTCACGACCCACGTCGGCCCGAACCGGGCCAGGGCTGCGTCCAGACGGGCCGGGTTGTCCACGACCTCGCTGTGCGCGGTCGGCACCCCCGCGGCGTTCATGACGTCCTTGGCGAACGCCTTGGACCCCTCGATGCAGGCAGCGGCCTTGGACGGGCCGAAGCACGGGATGCCGAGCGCACGGACAGCGTCCGCGGCCCCGACCACCAGCGGTTGTTCGGGGCCGATGACGACGAGGTCGGCCTTCCACTCCTTCGCGAGGGCGGCGACGGCCGAGGCATCCGCGACGTCGAGGCCGTAGATCTCGGCGTGCCCGGCTATGCCTGCGTTGCCCGGCGCGCACGCCAAAGCAGTCAGCTGCGGGTCGCGCGACAACGCGAGGACAAGGGCATGCTCACGGGCTCCAGACCCGATGACCAGGACGCGCACGAGGGCCGAGCCTAGTTCAGCCCAGTGCCTGCTTCGCCCCAGGGTGCAGCGGGACGGGGTCGGAGGCCGCGGCCTTGTCCTTCGAGATGTCCTTCACGGCCGGGTGCACCTTCTCCAGGTCAGCCTTCTTGTCGAAGATCAGCTTGGTGACGGCGCAGGCGTTGTTGGCCGCGAAGTCCTCGCGCACGAGCAGCAGGTTCGGCACCACGATCGTGGGAACCTCGGCCACCCCGTAGGTCGCCGCCGGGATCGGCGCCGTGTCGTACACCGGGCTGATCTTCTTCATCTCCGGCAGCAGCGGGGTGATGTCGATGAACTTCACCTTGTCCTTCAGGGACGTGGTGATGTCCGTGATCTGCGGCGTCGGCAACCCACCGGACCAGATCAGGCCGTCGATGCTGCCGTCCTTCATGCCGTCCGCGGTCTTGGTCAGGTCGAGCCGCTGCGCCTGCACGTCGGAGTCGATGTTGAGACCGGCCGTCTTCAGCAGGCGTCCGGCGATCACCTCGGTGCCGGACTTCGGCGAACCGGTCGAGATCCGCTTGCCCTTCATGTCGGCCACGGAGTTGATCCCGGAGTCCGCCCGGACGAGCACCTGCGTGTAGTTCGGGTAGATCCGCGTCAGCGCCGCGATCTTCTCCTTCTTGCCGTTGAACGCCCCGGTGCCGTTGACGGCGTCCGCGGCGGTGTCGGCCAGCGAGAACGCGATGTCGTAGGTGCCGGCGACGAGCTGCTGGATGTTCTGCACCGACGCGCCGGTCTCGGCGGACGAGGCCTTCAGCTTCGAGTTGTCGGAGATCAGCTTCGCCAGACCACCGCCGACCACGAAGTACACGCCACCGGAGTTGCCGGTCGCGATCGTGATCCGCCCGTCCGACGCCTCACAGGACGCACCGCCACCCGACGCGTCCGGCGTCGTGGGTGTGCGCTTGCCGCCACACCCGGAAACCACGAGCGCCAATGCGATCGCACCGATCGCGTACCTACGCAGCATCACGAACCCTCCCACGGGAAACCAGGTGTACCGCCACGGCCACCACGAGGAACCCGGCCCCGATGGCGATCGTCAACGGCTGCAGATAGAGCAGGAACAACGCGGCCGGCACGCACAGCAGGCGTTCCGGCCAGCGGGCGGGACCGAACAACCAGCCGCCCGTCAGCACGGCGAGAGCGGCCACCCCCAGCGCGGACGCGCCGAACGCCCACACCGAGTCCAGCAACGGCCCGCGCAGCAGCAGCGCGGCGCCGCCGTCGGTCAGCACGAACGCCAGCGGCACGAGGAACGCGGGCAGCGTGTACTTCCACGTCTGCCACATCGTCTTCATCACGTCGCCGCCGGTCAGAGCAGCCGCGGCAACGGCCGCAAGAGCGGTCGGCGGTGTCACCTCGGACAACACCGCGTAGTAGAAGATGAACATCGCGGTCTCGGCAGGCTCGACGCCCAGCGTGATCAACGCCGGCCCGATGACGACCCACGAGATGATGAACGACGCCGTCACCGGCACGGCCAGCCCGAGCACGGACACCGCCACGGCCGCGAGCACCGCCGTGAGCATCAGCACCACGACCGGTTCCGAACTGATCACCGACGCCAAGTCGACCAACGACCCCGCAAGCGCTTGCCCCAGCCCGGTCTTGGTGATCGTCGAGGTCACCACACCGGCCGCCGCGCACACCGCGATCACCGGGAACGCGGAGCGCACACCGACCGACAGCGCGTCGGCGATCAGCCGCAGCCACTCACGCCGGTGGTTGATCAACGCGAACAGCGCGGCCACGCCCGTCGCGTACACGACGGCCTTGTAGACCGGGATGTCCAGCGCCAGGAACACGATGATGATGAAGAGCGACAGGAAGTGGTACCAGCCGAGCTTGAGCACGTCCCAGAACCGCGGCGCGTCGACGTCGACCGGCCGGGCACCGAACCGCCGCGCGTCCGCTTCCACGGCCAGCGCGATGCCCAGGTAGTAGAGCAACGTCGGGATGATCGCCCAGATCAGTACCTCCAGGTACGAGACCTGCAGGTACTCGGCGATGATGAACGCCGCCGCGCCCAGCGTGGGCGGCGACAGGATCGCGCCGATGCCGGACGCCGCGAGCAGTCCGCCCGCGTTCTCCTTGGGATACCCGGCTTTCTGCAGCATCGGCCACGTCACGGCGCCCAGCGACACCGTCGTGGCGGTGCCGGAACCGGACACCGTGCCGAGCAGGAAGCCCGCGGTCGCCGCGGTACGTCCGGGCGCGGTCCGGGACTTGCGGAAGGCGGCGAAGCTGACGTCCACGAAGAACTTGCCCGCGCCGGAGGCGTTCAGCACGGCGCCGTAGATCGTGAACAGCACGATGTAGGTCGCCGCGACGTCCAGCGGAGTGCCGTAGAACCCGCTGGCGTCGTTGAAGAAACCATTGATGATCTGCGGGAAGTCGACACCGGAGTGCGAGATCGACCAGGACGGCGGCAGGAACCCGCCGTAGTAGGCGTAGGCGATGAACGCCAGGCACACCACCGGAAGCACCCACCCGGTCGTGCGCCGGCAGGCCTCCAGGATCAGCACCAGCAGCACCGAGCCCGCGATCACGTCCAGCGTCGAGAGCTGGCCCTGCCGGTTCAGGAACTCGTCGAAGCCCCCGAACAGCGGATACGCGCCGACGACGAACGCCAGCCCCGCCAGGATCCAGTCCCACCACGGCGGTGTGTGCCCGCGGCCGTACGCGAGGAACACGAGCGGCAGCGTCACCGCCAGGAAGATGATCAGGTAGTACTGGCTTCCCTTGGCGAACGGGAAGAACACCTGCTTGAGCACGAGGAGCGCGATCAGCAGGCCGGCGATCCACAGCGCCTGCTCCCACCGGGGTGAGAGCGAACGCGACGGCATCTCCTCGTCATGCTCCGCGACGATGCGGGCGAGGTCCGGGTTGGCCACGAACCGACCGTACTGTGGGGCCGATCACAGCATCAGGGGATCAATCCAAAGGAACTGCAAAGACTCACACGATGGCACTGTCCACATAGCACCAACGCCAGTCCTCGCCCGGCTCGAACGAGCGCATGACCGGATGCTGGGACGAGCCGAAGTGCGCGGTCGCGTGCCGGTGGGGACTCGAGTCGCAGCACGCCACGTGCCCGCAGGACAGGCACATCCGCAGATGAGCCCAGTTGCGCTCACCCAGGGCGAGGCAGTCGACGCAGTCCTCCACCGACTCCGGCGTCACCGAGTGGGGCAACGCACTCACGTGCGAACAGGTCATGGCTTCCATCATTACGCAAAATAAGCGCATGGTCGGGCCTGAACTTCTGCTGCTGCTCCTCGGGGCGTTGGTCGTCACTGCCATCGCGCGCCGGTTGAACTGGTCGGCGCCACTGGTGCTGGTCGCCGTCGGGCTCGTGGTCTCGTTCATACCGGGCGTGCCGGAGTTCGAGCTCGATCCCCACCTGATCCTGCTGGTGGTGCTGCCGCCGCTGCTGTACAGCGCGGCGCTGGACAGCTCCTACCTCAACATCCGCGCGAACCTGCGGCCGATCGGGCTGCTCGCGGTCGGGCTGGTGCTGTTCACGACGCTCGTCGTCGGGATCACGGCGAAGCTGGTGTTCCCGGACCTGCCGTTCGCCGCGGCGCTGGTGCTGGGCGCGGTCGTGGCGCCGCCGGACGCCGTCGCGGCCGTCGCGATCGGGCGGAAGCTCGGCCTGCAACGGCGCGCGATGACGTTGCTGGTCGGGGAGAGCCTGATCAACGACGCCACCGCGCTCACGGCGTTCAAGGTCGCGGTGGCGGCCGCGGCGGGTGCCGCCATGCACCCGGCCGAGGGTGTCGGACTGTTCCTGCTGGTCACGGCAGGCGGCATCGCGGTCGGCCTGATCGTCGGCGTGGTGGTCAGGTTCCTGCGCAGGAGGCTCTGCGAGGGCGTGCTGGAGACCGCGCTGGGACTGCTGGTGCCGTTCGGCGCCTACCTGATCGCCGAGGAGGTCGCGCACGTCTCCGGTGTGCTCGCGGTCGTCGTCGCGGGGCTCTACATCGGCCATCACTCGCCACGCGGCGGGTACTCGACCCGGTTGCAGGACGCCGCGGTCTGGAAGGCGCTGGACGCGTTGCTGGAGGCGTTCGTCTTCGCGCTCATCGGCCTGCAGGTGTCCGCGATCATCCGGGACGTCGACCTGGACGCCGCGCTGCTGCTCGGTGCCGGTGCAGTGCTGCTCGCCGCGATCCTCGCCAGGTTCGTCTGGATGTACCCGGCCACCTACATCCCGAGGTACCTGTCGAAACGGGTGCGTGCGCGCGAACGACCGCCACACCTCGGGCAGGTGACGGTGATCGCGTGGGCCGGCATGCGCGGCGTGGTGACGCTGGCCGCGGCGGCAGCGGTGCCGGCGGAGGTCCCTGGCCGCGACATCATCCTGTTCTGCGCGTTCGTCGTCACGGTCGCGACCCTGCTGCTGCAGGGCCTGACCTTGCCGTGGGTGATCAACAAGATCGGCTTCGAGGGCGACGACGCCCGCGAGGACGCGCTGGCGGAGGCGCAGGTGCAGCACCGGGCCGCGCAGGCGGCGGTGACGAGGCTCGACGAGGAGGTCGACGAGGTCCCGGACCACGTGCGTGACCAGCTGCGATCGCTGGCCGAGCACAGGGGCAACGCCGCGTGGGAACGGCTCGGGCGCCAGGAGGAGGAGAGCCCGGCGGCCGCCTACCGCAGGCTGCGCAGGCTGATGCTCAGCGCCGAGCGTGACGAGTTCGTCAAGGCCCGCGACGCCGGTGAGATCGACGACGAGGTGCTGTTCCGGGTCATGCGGGAACTGGACCTGGAGGAAGCGGCACTGTCTCGTGAGTAACCGTTCACCTGCTTTTCGTGTTGCGATGCTTGGGTTCCGCTCTCAACACAAAACGGGAGGTCGAACGATGTATCGGAGAGGTCTTGCCGCCGTAGTCCTCGTGTTCGCGGGTGCGGTGGTGGCGTCCCTGCCCTCCGCCTCCGCACACGACGACAAGGGGCCGATCGTCATCGGGCACCGCGGCGCGTCGGCGTACCGGCCGGAGCACACGCTCGCGGCGTACGAGCTCGCGGCACGGATGGGCGCCGACTTCATCGAGCCCGACCTGGTGCCGACCAAGGACGGCAAGCTGGTCACGCGGCACGAGAACGAGATCGGCGGCACCACGAACGTCGACTCGAAGCCGGAGTTCGCCGACCGCAGGAAGACCAAGACCATCGACGGTGTCGCGATCACCGGCTGGTTCACCGAGGACTTCACGCTCGCCGAGCTGAAGACGTTGCGCGCCGAGGAACGCATCCCGGCGATCCGCCCGCGCAACACCCTCTACGACGGCCGGTTCGAGATCCCGACGCTGCAGGAGGTCGTCGACCTGTCCAAGCGCCTGTCCCGCGAGCTGCACCGCGAGATCGGCATCTACCCGGAGACCAAGCACCCGACGTACTTCAAGTCGATCGGTCTCGCACTGGAGCCGAAGCTCGTCGACGTGCTGAACCGCAACGGTCTGAACCGCGGCAGCGCCAAGGTCTACGTGCAGTCGTTCGAGGTCGCGAACCTCAAGGAGCTCAACAGGTCGCTGCGCGTGCCGATCGTGCAGCTGGTCAACGGTTCCGGCGCGCCGTACGACTTCATCGCGGCCGGTGACAAGCGCACCTACGCCGACCTGGTCACCCCGGCCGGTCTGCGGGAGGTGCGGAGCTACGCGGACGGCGTCGGCCTCACCAAGGACCTGATCATCCCGCGGGACGCCAACGGGTTCCTCAAGGCGCCGACCACGGTCGTGAAGGACGCCCACAAGGCGGGTCTGATCGTGCACTCCTGGACGTTCCGCAACGAGAACTCGTTCCTTCCGGCGGACTTCCGGTCCTCGACCGACCCGGCCGCGTACGGCCGGGCCTTCGAGGAGTACGACCTGTTCTTCAAGCAGGGCATCGACGGCGTGTTCGCGGACAACCCCGATACGGCCGTGGAGGCCAAGGTCAAGCGCTAGCGCTTGCCAGTGCGAGCGTGCGGTCCCCGTCGAGCAGCCCGCGCTGCTCGAGCAGGGGCCGCACGCCCTCGCCGAACCAGTAGGCCTCTTCGAGGTGCGGGTACCCGGACAGCACGAACTCGTCGATCCCGATGGAGTGGTACTCCTCCACCAGATCCGCGACCTCGGAGTGCGACCCCACCAGCGCCGTTCCCGCGCCACCACGCACGAGTCCGACACCGGCCCACAGGTTCGGGTAGATCTCCAGCCCGCGCACGCCACGGCTCAGGTCTCCGCCGTGCAGGGCGAGCATCCGTTGCTGGCCAACGGATTCCGACGCGCCCAGCTGTTCCTGCGCCTTCGCGACCACGGCCGGGTCCAGCGCGTCGAGCAGCTTCGCGGCGGACGCCCACGCTTCCGCCGAGGTGTCCCGGCTGATCGTGTGCAGCCGGATGCCGAACCGGATCGGGCGATCGGTCAGCGCCCGCACCCGTGCGATCTTCTCCGCCACGTCGGCGGGCGGTTCGCCCCAGGTCAGGTAGACGTCGGCGCGGGCGGCCGCGACCGGCAGGGCGGCGTCGGACGAGCCGCCGAAGTAGATCGGCGGAACGGGGTCCGGCGCGGCCAGCAGCGTGGCGTCCTGCACCTGGTAGTGCTTGCCCTGGAACGTGTAGGGCTTGCCGGTCCAGATCCCGCGCACGACCTGGAGGAACTCGTCGGTGCGCTCGTAGCGCTGGTCCTTGCCGAGCCAGTCGCCGAACCGTTGCTGCTCAACGGAATCGCCGCCGGTCACCACGTTCAGCAGCAACCGCCCGCGCGAGATCCGCTGGTACGTCGAGGCCATCTGCGCGGCCAGCGTCGGTGACAGCACGCCGGGCCGGAACGCCACCAGGAACTTCAGCGTCTTGGTCTGCGCGATCAACGCGGCCGTGGTCAGCCAGGCGTCCTCGCACCACGTTCCGGTCGGCGTGAGCACGCCGGTGAACCCGACCTGCTCGGCCGTGCGCGCGATCTGCGCCAGGTAGTCGATGTCCGGATCACGGCGCGCACCCGCGGCCGGCGCGCGGTTGGCGTGGAAGTGCTCCACGACCGTGCGGCCGTCACCGGAGGTCGGCAGGAACCAGTGCAGCGTGATGCTCATGTGAGATCTCCCTGGAACCTCGTGTCGACGAACTTCGCGAAGTCGACCTTGCCCGGCAGGGTCTTGTCCTCGGTGAACGCGTCCGCGAGTTCCTGCTCGGACTTGATGACCGTGTCGTCCAGCTTCACGACCTGGTCGCCGTTGCGCTGCACCGCGGCGAGCGCCACCTCGTACTTGAGGCCTGTCTCGGCCGCCCACGCCTTCGCCCACTCCTCGCGGTGCGTGTCGGCCCACTTCTGCGCCTTGTAGTACCGGATCAGGTACTCCTTGAGCGCCGGGTTCTTCCCCTTGTCGTCCAAGGCCTTCTTGCCGGCGACGTTGAAGCCGTAGCCGTTCGACCTGCCCTCACCGGTGGTCAGCACGCGCGCCTTGGCCTCCTGCTGCGCCTGCGCGGTGTAGGGGTCCCAGATCGCCCACGCGTCGACCTTGCCCTGCGTGAACGCGCCGTACGCGTCGGCGGGCTGCAGGAAGTTCAGCGTGACGTCCTTGGTCGTGAGACCGGCCGAACGCAACGTCAGCAGGATCTGGCCGTGCGCGGAACTTCCCTTGGCCACGGCGATGTTCTTGCCCTTCAACTCACCGACCGACTTCAACGGCGAGTTCTCCGGGACGAGGATCGCGTCCGCCTCGACCTGGCCCTTCGACACGCCGACGGCGGCGATCTTGGCGTTCGCGGCGGCGGCGAAGATCGGCGGTGTGTTGCCGACCGCGCCGACGTCGATCGCGCCGGCCGAAGCGGCTTCGAGCAGGGGCGGGCCGGAGGTGAACGTCGACCACTCGATCTTGTACGGGAAGTCGTTCAGCAGACCGGCCGCGGTCAGCACCGACTTGGCGCCGCCCTTCTGGTCACCGACCTTGAGCACGACGTCGCCGGCCGGGGTGTCCTGGGACTGCGTGGCCGTCGAGCACCCGGTGGCGAAGAGGATCGCGGCGAGAAGGGCGAGCAGCTTTCTGTCAGGCAGCTTCTTCAACGTCCACTCCCAGATCGGCGAGCACGCGGGTGCGTTGCTCCACAACGGATGCCCGGCGGCGCGGGCGGGGCAGGTCGACGTGGTGCGTGGCGACGATCCGGCCCTCGTCGAGCACGAGGATGCGGTCGGCCAGCAGCAACGCCTCGTCGACGTCGTGCGTCACGAGCAGCACGGCGGGCTTGTGCCTGGTCCACAGGTCTTCCACCAGGTGGTGCATGGCGAGCCGGGTCAACGCGTCCAGCGCGCCGAACGGTTCGTCGAGCAGCAGCACATCCGGTTCGCGCACCAACGCCCGCGCGAGCGAGACCCGTTGCGCCTCACCGCCGGACAACGTCAGCGGCCACGCGTCGGCGTGGTCGGTCAGCCGCACTTCCTCCAGCGCCTTCAACGCGACCGCGCGGCCGTCCGGCTTGTGCAGGCCGAGCGAGATGTTCCGCCAGACCTTGCGCCACGGCAGCAGACGCGGCTGCTGGAAGGCGATCGACACCGTGCCGGGGACCTCGGCCTGGCCTTCGACCTCGCGGTCCAGGCCGGCGAGGATGCGCAGCAACGTCGACTTGCCGCAGCCGCTGCGGCCGAGCAGCGCCACGAACTCGCCCGGCTGGACCTCCAGGTCGATGCCGTCCAGCACGGTCCGCGGACCGAAAGCCTTGCGCAACCCGCGCACACTCACCGCGCTTGCCATCGCAGGATCCTCCTTTCGAGCACTCGCACCAGGGCGTCCGTCGTCAGGCCGAGCAGCGCGTAGACCACGAGGCCGACGACCACGACGTCGGTGCGGAGGAACTCACGGGCGTTGTTGATCAGGAAGCCGAGGCCGGCGTCCGCGTTGATCTGCTCGGCGACGATCAGCGACAGCCAGGCGGTGCCGAACGCGATCCGCAGTCCCACCAGGGTTTGCGGCACGGCGGACGGCAGCACGACGTGCACGATCCGTTCGACCCGGCTGTAGCCGAGCACGCGCGCGGCCTCGACCAGGCCGGGGTCGGTCTGCCGGATCCCGGCGTGCAGGTTGAGGTACAGCGGGAACGCCACCCCGGCGGCGACCAGCGCGAGCTTGGGCTCCTCGCCGATGCCGAACCAGAGGATGAACAGCGGGATCAGGCCGAGGTGCGGCAGCGTCCGCAACATCTGCACCGGCGGGTCCAGCAATGTCTCGCCCCAGCGGGAAAGGCCGGAGGCGAGTCCCAGAACAACGCCGGCAAAGCCGCCTATCAGAAATCCGAAGAAAACGCGTCCGATCGACACCGCGAACGCTTCGCCCAATTGGCCGTCCGCGATGAGCTCACCGGCGGATTGGGCGACGGTGAGCGGAGAAGCGAGTTTGTCGGGCGACAGCACACCCGTTGAGCTGGCCAGTTGCCACAGCAGGACCAGCGCGACCGGGCTGATCCAGCGCAGCGGCAGCTTGAACTTCCGCGCCTGCGAAGGCGTCGCGGTTTTCGGCCGCGCGGCCACTCCCGCTATGGACAAGGTCATGGGCCGAAGTACAGGCGAGCCCACGGGATGAGTCAACGACGCCCAAATCGTGAAAATGCGTCGGACATGGAGATGTTCCCCGCACGGACATATTTCCCGCCAACGGCTTAGTGACAGCGCGGCCCAAGACGATCAACATGCAGGCATGGAAGAGGGGGACAGACCCAGGGTGCCTTCGGGTACCACGCTGCGGTTCGCGTCATTGGTGCTGCTGGCGGTCGCGACCACGTTGTTCGTCTTCGGTCAGTACGCGTCGGTGTGGGGGCGCGCCACTTCGCTCGACAACGCCCGGTGCCAGGTGCGGTCGGGTCTCTACCTCACGTCGACTCTCGCCGTGGATCCCGACGAGTCCAAATGGGACGGTTATCGGGCGTGCATGGCGACGTTCCTCGGCACCCGTGCCGTGTGGCTCGCCGGCGGGCTGGTGCTGCTCTTCGCGGTGGCGTTGCTGATCTACGCGCTGCGCCCGGCGTGGTTGCGGTACCGGCGGAACCTGGTTCCCGTTCCGGAGGAACTGGACGCGCCGCTCGCCGAACTGGTCGCGGAGGCAGGGCTCACGACAGCACCGACGTTCCTGCTCGACCGGGCGAAGGTCCGTGCGGGCGGTGTCGCGTTCGGCACCCGCCGCCGCAAGTACGTCGCACTCAACGTCGGCATGATGGCGTTGCGGCGCATCGAACCCGAGTCGTTCCGCGCGATCGTGCTGCACGAACTCGCGCACGTCCGCAACGACGTCTCGATCACCTACGCGACGCTTGCGATCTGGCGTGCCTTCGTCGTCGCGATCCTGACGCCGTACGTGATCACGCTGTTCCGGCCGATGCCGGTCGGCTACGTGTCGTACGCCCAGATCGGGGGCCTGGTCCTGCTGGTGCTGCTCGTGTTCGCCGCGCGCGTCGCCGTGCTGAGGGCCCGCGAGAAGCACGCGGACGCGCTGGTGGTGCGGTGGACGGGCGACCCGGCACCGTACCGGCTGCTGCCGACGTCCGGCCGGTTCCGCCGCTGGCTCGGCCACCACCCGGCGCCCGCCAGTCGCGAGGCCGTCATGCGCGACCCGAAGTCGTTGCTGCGACCGGGTTTCTGGGAGACGCTCGGCAGCGCGGTCGCCGTGCAGATCGCCTGGTGGCACGCGGCAGCCGGGTTGCGCGAGCTGACCTGGTACCGCGCGGGCAACGAGTCGTTCCTGGTCATGCGGATCGTCTGGGCCGTCGTGGTCGCAGGGCTCATCGGCCTGATCGCCTGGCGCGGGGCCGCTTTCGGTCCCCGGCGCGGCACGTTCGCGTTGCCGGGACTGGCCGTGGGACTCGGCCTGGTGGTCGGTGACCGGCTGGACGTGCTGAACCTCCTGCCGATCACTCCGCACGGCGTCATCGCCTCGACAGCTCTGGCCGGCACCGCGACGCTCGTGACGATCTGGGCCGGACACTGCGCCACGCTCGTGCGCACCCGCTGGCACGGCTGGTTCCTCGGGCTCTCCACCGCCGTGATCACGTTCACGCTGCTGGGCTGGTTCAACGAGATCCGGGCGGCGGAGGCGTTGTGGCGCAACAACATCGTGCCGGTTCTGGACCTGGTCGACGCCTCCGTGGCGAAGGCCGTGGTCCTTCCGTACGTGCTGAACTTCAACCGGGTGCCCTCGGCGATCTCGCTCGCATTGCTGTGGCTGGTGCCGCTGGTGCTGCGCCGCGAGTTCCCCCGCTTCGCCGCGCTGGCGGGCGTGCTCGGTGGCGTGCTCGCCGCCGCGGCGGTGGTGCTGCTGGGCTCCGCCGGAGCGCCGCTCGAGGCCACGGCCTGGCAGGTCGTCGCCGTCGTGGTCGTACAACTGGTCGTCGTGGCGGCGGCACGGGTGGACCGGGTGGGCGCGTTGCTCACGGCGTGGCTGATCGGGATGGGCGGGACGACGGCGATCTGGCTGACGCACCTGAACGGCACGCAGGTCGACAGCGTCCTCGCGAGGCAGCCGCATCAGGTCCTGCCGGTTCTGGGGACGGTCGCGGCACTCGTCGCGGGTGGTTACGGCCTCCAGCGCGCCCAGACCCGTTCAGCGCCCTTCTGGGCGGTCGGAATCGCGGTCGCAGGTGTCGCGCTGGCGGTGTGGCGCCCGGTCGCGGACGCGACCGCGGCCGTCATCGAACCGCCACCGCCCGCCGCGACGGAGATCAACACCGACCAGGCCGTGAACACCTGGATCTTCGGTGGCGGCTGGGACCGGATGATGGCCGTGGTGCGGGCCCAGGACAAGGTGTTCGCGGGGGTGCGGGCCGCAGACCCGGCGGCGATCGCCGCCGGGTGCGAACAGCTCGGACCCGTGCTGCGCGAACCGTTCCCACTGCCGCCGGACCCGAGGATCGCCACGACGTGGACGGAAGGGCTGCGGGCGATGGAGAACGGCACGCGCTCGTGCCTCGTCGTCTTCCGGGACGCGGGCAAGGACGACGGCTCGATGTCGAGCGAGTTCCTGAAGGGCCTCGACCAGCTGGAGAACACGCAGAACGCGCTGATCGAGGCCCAGAAGCGAGCTGTCAGCTGAGCACGTCGTGGCGCACGATCGTCTGGTCGCGGCCGGGACCGACGCCGATCGCCGAGACACGGGCGCCGATGATGCTCTCCAGGTACTCGACGTAGGCCTTGGCGTTCGCCGGCAGCTCGTCGAACGTGCGGCACGACGAGATGTCCTCGAACCAGCCCGGCAGCTCTTCGTAGACCGGGACGGCGTGGTGCACGTCGGTCTGCGTCATCGGCATCTCGTCGGTGCGGCGACCGTCCACTTCGTACGCGACGCAGACCGGCACCTTCTCGAGGCCCGACAGCACGTCGAGCTTGGTGAGGAAGTAGTCGGTGATGCCGTTGACGCGGGAGGCGTAGCGGGCGATCACGGCGTCGAACCAGCCGGTGCGGCGCGAGCGTCCGGTGGTGACACCGAACTCGCCGCCCTGCTTGCGCAGGTACTCGCCCATGTCGTCGTTGAGCTCCGTCGGGAAAGGACCGGAGCCGACGCGGGTCGTGTACGCCTTCAGGATGCCGATCACGGTGCTGATGCGGGTCGGGCCGACACCGGAACCGACGGTCGCGCCACCCGAGGTCGGGTTCGACGACGTGACGAACGGGTAGGTGCCGTGGTCGACGTCGAGGAGGGTGCCCTGCGAGCCCTCCAGCACCACGATCTCGTCGCGGTCGAGCGCCTGGTTGAGCAGCAGGCGGGTGTCCGCGATGCGGTGCACGAAGTGCTGACCGTGCTCGAGCACCTGGTCGACGACCTGCTCGGGGTCGAGCGCCTTGCGGTTGTAGACCTTGACCAGCACCTGGTTCTTGAAGTCCAGGGCGGCCTCGACCTTCTGCCGGAGGATCTTCTCGTCCAGCAGGTCCTGCACGCGCACGCCGACGCGGGCGAGCTTGTCCTGGTAGGCGGGACCGATGCCACGACCGGTCGTGCCGATCTTGGCCTTGCCCAGGTAGCGCTCGGTGACCTTGTCGATGGCCACGTGGTACGGCATGATCAAGTGCGCGTCCGACGAGATCAGCAGTCCGCTGGTGTCGACGCCCTTCTCCTCCAGGCCCGCGAGCTCCGTGAGCAGCACGCCGGGGTCGACCACGACACCGTTGCCGATCACGTTCTTCACGCCGGGCGTGAGGATGCCGGACGGGATGAGGTGCAGGGCGAACTTCTGACCGTCCGGGAGGACGACGGTGTGACCCGCGTTGTTGCCGCCCTGGTAGCGAACGATCCACTGGACACGCTCACCGAGGATGTCGGTGGCCTTGCCCTTGCCCTCATCGCCCCACTGGGCACCGATCAGCACGACGGCCGGCATGTGAAACTCCAAGCACTTGGACTGGTTCAAGCGAATGCCGGTACGTGAGGGTAGACCAGGAGATGACCGTGCGCGGAATCGTGTTGGCCTGCGGAAACACGCAGTCGCCAATGATCGCTCAACGTGACGACGTGCGGGTGGTCCCCGCCCGCCCCGGCAAGGACCACGTTGATCAGCATCTGGACGCCGATCGGCTCGTCGTCGTGGGCACCGACGCCGACCTCGCGGCGGTGGCGTTGAGGTTGCTGCGCAAGGAAAAGCTCGTTTCGGTGGCACTGGGCTACGTGCCGGTCGCCGATTCGTCCGTTGCCGCGCTTTGGGGGCTTTCGACCGATCCCGCCCGTGCCCTGGACGTCGCCCTGAACGGTGACGTAGATCCCGTTCCACTCGTCCGCGACGACGTCGGCGGAGTGCTGATGGGTCTCGGCGTGTTGTCCCCGGTTCGTGGCGTTGGTTACAGCGACGCGGACAACGTGCTGCGCGGTCAGGCCAGCCGGATCGAGTGCACCCCGGACCCGGAGGGCGGCCTCGGCCTGCAGATCCGGATCGTCAACAAGCGCCTCTTCGGCTCCAAGGTCCGAGTCAGCCGCCCGCGCGCGTTCCAGCTCGGCTGCCTGCCCACGACCGCGGTCCTGGACGGCCACAAGCACCCGCGCCCGGTCGACAAGTGGACCTGGTACCGCCACACCGAGGACTTGAGGCTCGTGCGAGGCCTCTAGCCGTCCGGCTGTCATTCACTTGAGTGTCACTCGAAGGCATTGCCTAATTTCATAATGTGACTGAGGGTAGGTCCCGATCACTTTCCAACGAGGAAGGTCGGGACGATGTCAAAAGTTAACCGAACCATTGGTGTTTTAGTTGCCACCGCGGCTCTCACCATTGGTTTTGTTTCCCCTGCACTCGCGACACCGCCGAACATCCCCAGTGCTGCCACAGCGAAGTCCGAATTGGCCGGACTGACGGTCGCGACCGAGGGCTCGATGACGGGCTATTCACGTGACCTGTTCCCGCACTGGATCACCCAGTCGGGCAGCTGCAACACCCGTGAGGCCGTGCTGAAGCGCGACGGCACGAACGTGGTGACGGACTCGTCGTGCGCCGCCACGTCGGGCCGCTGGTTCTCGCCGTACGACGGCGCGACGTGGACCGCGGCCTCCGACGTGGACATCGACCACATCGTGCCGCTGGCGCAGGCCTGGAGGTCAGGAGCGAACTCCTGGACCACGCCGCAGCGCCAGGCGTTCGCGAACGACATGTCCGGCCCGCAGCTCATCGCGGTGACCGACAACGTCAACCAGTCCAAGGGCGACCAGGACCCCGGCACCTGGAAGCCGCCGCTGACGTCCTACTACTGCACTTACGCCAAAATGTGGGTACACACCAAGTACCGGTACAACCTGAAGACCGATTCGGCTGAGAAGGCGGCGTTGACGAGCATGCTGAGCACCTGCTGATGGCGACACTCTCCGCGCTATTCGTGGCGGGCCCTGGCGGCGTGATGACCGACGAGGTCGGCGTCGTGACAGGCGATCTGGAACTGAGCACAGAACTCTCCGACGACGGAAAGTTCCGCGCGCTGGTCCGCTACGAGGGCGCGGAAGAGTGGTACGCGATCACGGGTGCTTCGTGCGTCCTGGCTGATCCTCGCGATCACGAACAGGTGCACTCACTTCTGCTGGCCCTGCTGAACCGGCCGGAGGGCTGAGGGGCGGCAACGCCTCCATCGCCTCACTCCGGTTCAGCCCGGTCGCCTGCAGCAGGTCCACCGCGACACTCCGGATCTGCGCCAGCACGACCTTGGACGAGAACCCGTCCCCACCGAGACGCCGCGCGGTGAGATGCCGCGCGGCGTCCCGCACGGCCTCCCGAGTCTTCTTGGGCTCGGCCCCCTTCTCCAACTCGCCCTTCAAGCAGTCCACAGCGTCCGCGTAGTCCTTCAACACATCCGGCACCCCGTCCGGAATGGGTTCATCGGCCTTCAACGCAGCCATGGTCCGCCGAGCCAACACACGCGTGTTCCGAATCGCGTAGTCCACCGGCCCAGCCGCAACCTGATACCGCTTGAGCTCGTCCTTGGACCGCCACCGAATGGGCGCGATCCGAGCAATCTCACTCCCGGTCTGCAACGCGGCTTTGTAGTCGTCAATGGTCGTCTGACTGGTCCGCAACTCGGCGAGCACCCCAGCAGCCTTGACCGAGTCCTTCTCCTCCAAGGCCTCAGCAAGAGTCCGCAACGCCAAGCTCAACGTGTTGGTGAGCGCCTTCAACTGCCGCTGCGCCACCGTGACGGGATTGGCCGGAATGAGCGCCGCAACAGCCAGCCCGACCAGCCCACCGGTCAACGCGTCGATCATCCGGTCGAACCCACCACCAGCACTGGGCGGCAACAACGTGGCCACCAGAACAGCGCTACTACCAGCCTGCAACGCGATAACGGACCCACCGTCCAACAACACGGCGGCCGACATCGCCAACGCAACCACGAGCGCGATCTGCCAGGGCCCACTACCGATCCAACTGATCAGCGCGTCGCCAACCCCAACACCAACAGAAACACCGACAACGAGCTCACCGACCCGCCGCAACCGCTGCCCCAGCGAAACCCCAAGACAAACGACAGCGGCGATCGGCGCGAAGAACGGGTGCTGATGCCCGATGACAAGGGTCGCCACAACCCAGGCAAGCCCAGCGGACAGAGCACTTTGGACGATCGGCAACGCGGCCCCGCGCCACCGCGAGAACCCACGCCCGACCGCATCCCTGACCGCGCCCACAACTCACCCGACCCGCTAGTACACCGATGCCAGCCGCCAGTCTCATCGCCCGCGAAGCCGAAGGCGAGCCGTCCTTACCGAACGGGCTGGGCGGTGGGGTCCCGTCACGAGTCGCACCACAGCTCTTGCTGCATGCAGGTAGGGGTGTCAAGCGGGCACGCTTTTCGCCCGCTTGACACCCCTACCTGCATGTGGCCCGCTCTTGGTGCGGCTCGTGACGGGACCCCACCGCCAACGCAACCTTCTAAGCAACAGGCAGCCGCCCAAAGCAACAGGCGTGCCATCTACCCGCGTATGGCGCGGACCCCCCGATCAGATTGCCGGGGGTCTGGGGGCAGAGCCCCCAGGGAACGCACGCAAGGTGAGTTCGCCGCAAGCAAGCCAGGGAACGCTACGGACCGAGCGTCAGGCCAGACCCAGCGCGGCCGGAGCCTCAGGATCCGAGTCAGCGAGGAACTTCGAGCACCGATCCCACTCCTCGTCCTCCCCGATCTCGCGAGCGGCAAGAGCCAGCGCCGCGAGCGCCCGAAGGAAACCCTGGTTAGGCCGGTGGTTCCACGGCACAGGCCCAAACCCCTTCCACCCAGACCGCCGCAGCTGGTCAAGCCCACGGTGGTACCCAGTCCGGGCGTAGGCGTAAGCGGCAACGGGGTCCCCGGAGTGCAGAGCGCGCTCGGCCAGCAGCGCCCACGCCTCGGAGAAGTCCGGGTAGGCCCGGACGATCTTGGCGGGGTCGGTGCCGCCATCAGCGGCGGCCTGCGCCTCAGGGCGTTCGGGAAGACGAGTCGGCTCGGGCCCGAGGAGGTTCTCAACCATGCGTCCCATCGTGCCGCATGCCCCAGTCCGTACTAGATGAACATCCTCATGACGGCGGCCACAACGGCCAACATCAGCACGGTGACGAGCACCCCGGCGATGATCCGCTGCTTCGTGGTCGCCTTGTACCTGTCGTCATACCCGTCAGAGCTCATGCCCGTGCACCTTGCCGATCCACCCCACCGAACTTCAACTTCGCGCACGCCCGTTCACTCCATCGTGCACACGAATTGGAAACATCAGGGTAAAACCAGGGCCGTTCGCCCTACCTGGACACCCGAGCTGCGCTCATGATGTTCGGATGATTCAGGGGGTAAGGCAGTTCCGGGACCAGTACTGGGAGCGGGGCGCGCCCGGCCGGGAGACACCACAAGCGCTCACGAAGCAGCTCTACCAGCTGTGGCTCGTCGGTCTCCTGCTCAAGTTGATCGGGTCGTCGTGGGACGTCTCGTGGCACTTCAAGTGGTTGCGCGACGACCTCGCGCCGCCACACCTGATCAACACGGTCGGCACGGTCATCGTGGTCGCGCTGACGTTGTTCCACACGTTCACCGGGTACGGCGGCGACAAGCTGACCATCCGGTTGATGCAGGTCGGCAGCGGGATCTTCCTCATCGCCCTGCCGATCGACATCATCAACCACCGCGTCAACGGGCTCGACATCACGAGCTGGAGCGGCTCACACGCGCTGCTCTACCTGGGCACGGCCGTGATGCTGGCCGGCGCGATCCGCGGGTGGATGAAGTACTACCCCGCGGGCAACGCGAGGACCCTCGGCCTGACGGCCCTGTGGTTCTTCTTCCTGGAGAACGTCTGGTTCCCCAACCAGCACCAGGAGTACGGCGTGCGCGCGTTGCAGGCCTGGGACAGCGGTAAGGCCGAGGCCGAACCCATTCTCCTCCAGTTCGCCGCGGACCAGCTGGGCGTGCCGGTCGGACGCGAGGCGGTCGTGCACTTCGCGCTGCCCATCGCGGACTGGGTCTACCCGGTGTGGGGGCTCGTCGCGGCGGCGATCGTGCTGGTCATCGCCCGGCGCACGATCGACAGGCCCTGGGCGGCCACAGTGGTCGCCGGCGGGTACGTCGCGTACCGGTGCCTGATCTGGCCGTTGCTCGCCGGGATCGACTTCCCGAAGTCCGCCGTGCCGCTGTTCCTGATCCTGGTCGGGCTCGCGATCGACGCGGCGCACGCGGTCAAGATGCCCACGCCGGCCGCGGCCGTGCTCGGGTCGGCGGCCGTCACGACGGTCGGCTACGTCGGCATCTGGTTCCAGCAGGAGTACCTGTGGGGGCCGCCGATCTCGTTCTCGTCGGCGGCGGTCACGGCCGTGCTGCTGGCGGTGCTGTGGACGGTCGGGGACATGGTGATCCATCGACCGGAGACGCAACTGATCGCGTCACGCCTCAAGCTGGGCTGACAACCGGCTGGTGATCCGGCCGAACAGCTCCGCGAGAGGCTCGCCGACGTCCCGCCCGAACTCGGTCAACCCGTAGGTGACCTGGGGCGGGGTCGTCGGCTCTACCTTCCGCCAGATCAGGCCGTCCTCGACGAGCCCGCGCAGGGTCTGGGAGAGCATCTTCTCGCTGATGCCGCGGATGCTCTCGCGCAGCTCGAAGAACCTGAGGTCGTTGGTCTGCAGGGAGATCAGCACCCAGATTCCCCACCGACTCGTCACGTGGTCGACCATCTCGCGCGCGGGGCAGTCGGTGTGAAACACCTCATACCGCTCCTTCGACCCGGACCGCGTGAACTGAGTTCCGACCGCCATGTCCGGAGCTTACCCAGAGGTACGTCCTTACGAAACGTAAGCCCGGTTCCTAGCGTCGTCACCACAACGACGAAGGAGCTTCAAAATGATCGTGGTGACCGGCGCTACCGGCAACATCGGCAGGCCTCTGACGACGGCGCTGGCGAAGGCCGGCGAGCAGGTGACGGCCGTGTCGCGGCACGTGGCGGACGTCCCGGACGGCGTCAAGCACGTCGTGGCCGATCTGGCCGCCCCGAAGACCCTCCCGCTGGACGGCGCCAAGGCGTTGTTCCTGCTGCTGTCCGGCGATCTGCACGCCGTCGGCGCCAACCCGGCCGACGTCATCGCCCAGGCCGCGGACAGCGGGGTTCGCCGAATCGTCCTGCTCTCCACGCTGGGTGTGGTGACCAGGCCGTTCGGCACGACGCGGATCGCGATGCTGGAACTGGAGGACTCACTGCGGACCTCCGGCCTGGACTGGTCGATCATCAGGCCGGGCGGCTTCGCGTCCAACGCGCTGTGGTGGGCCGAGTCCGTCAAAACCCAGCGAACCGTCGCGGCACCGTTCGGCGACACCGGCGTACCGATCCTCGATCCGACGGACATCGCCGAGGTCGCGGCCGCCTGCCTGACCGACGACCGGCACAGCAGCAAGATCTACGAGCTGACCGGCCCGGAGGTGATCACGCCACGGCAGCAGACCGAGGCCATCGCACGAGCACTCGGCGAACCGGTGCGGTTCCACGAGCTCACCCGTGCCGAGGCCAAGGCGGGCATGGAGAACCTCATGCCGGGCGAACTCGCCGACGACACCCTGGACATCCTCGGCGCGCCGACCGAGCACGAGCAGCGCGTCAGCCCGGACGTGCAGGAAGTCCTCGGCCGCGCACCACACACGTTCGCTGCCTGGGCCGAACGCAACGTGGAAGCCTTCCGCTGAAAGCAAAAGGGCCCCGGCACGCAGCCGGGGCCCTCGTCACGCCAGGTGTCAGCCCGCGATCATGCGGCCCGACGACTTGAGGTGCTCACAGGCCTGCGCGATGCGCGCGCCCATGGCCGTCTCGGCGGCCTTGAGGTAGCTGCGCGGGTCGTAGACCTTCTTGTTGCCGACCTCGCCGTCGATCTTCAGCACACCGTCGTAGTTCGCGAACATGTGCGCCGCGATCGGACGGGTGAACGCGTACTGCGTGTCCGTGTCGATGTTCATCTTGATGACGCCGTACGACACGGCCTCGTGGATCTCCTCGAGCAGCGAGCCGGAGCCGCCGTGGAAGACGAGGTCGAACGGCTTGGAGCCGGCCGGGAGACCCAGCTTCTCCGCCACCACGTCCTGGCCCTGCTTGAGGATCTCCGGACGCAGCTTCACGTTGCCCGGCTTGTAGACGCCGTGCACGTTGCCGAAGGTCGCGGCGAGCAGGTAGCGACCCTTCTCGCCGGCGCCCAGCGCCTCGAGGGTCTTCAGGTAGTCCTCGGCGGTCGTGTAGAGCTTGTCGTTGATCTCGTTGTCGACGCCGTCCTCCTCGCCACCGACGACACCGACCTCGATCTCGAGGACGATCTTCGCCTTGGCGGACAGGTCGAGCAGCTCGCTCGCGATCTGGAGGTTCTCGTCCAGCGCGACGGCCGAGCCGTCCCACATGTGCGACTGGAAGAGCGGGTTGCCGCCCTTGTCGACGCGCTCCTGGCTGATCGCGATCAGCGGACGCACGTACCCGTCGAGCTTGTCCTTCGGGCAGTGGTCGGTGTGCAGCGCGATGTTCACGGGGTACTTGGCCGCGACGACGTGCGCGAACTCCGCGAGCGCCACGGCGCCGGTCACCATGTCCTTGACCTTGGTGCCCGAGGCGAACTCGGCACCGCCGGTCGAGACCTGGATGATGCCGTCGCTCTCAGCCTCGGCGAAGCCGCGCAGAGCCGCGTTGAGCGTCTCCGACGACGTGACGTTGATGGCGGGGTAGGCGAACTCGTTCGCCTTGGCCCGGTCCAGCATCTCCGCGTAGACCTCGGGAGTTGCGATGGGCATCGGTGGTCCTCCTCAGGCGCCCTGAACGGGTGTCAGCTCGCATCCTACGAGGCCGAGTCACGGGGCCAACTCGGTGGCCGCCCTCACAGAGTGATCGATCAAGTACCAGTTGACCAGCCGGTCTGCGCTACCCGCCGGTAGGGGGATAGTGGATGACATGGCAACTGCTCAGTGGAACGGCAAGATCATCGCTTCGAGCGACGACACCGTCGTGGTCGAAGGCAACCACTACTTCCCGCTGGAGTCGGTCGATCCGGCCGTGTTGAAGCCGACCGACCACACCTCGCACTGCCCGTGGAAGGGCGACGCGAACTACTACTCGTTGCAGGTGGACGGCGCCGAGAACACCAACGCGGCCTGGTACTACGCCGAGCCGAAGGACGCGGCGAAGCAGATCAAGGGCCACGTGGCGTTCTGGAAGGGCGTCGAGATCAGCGCCTGAGCCCGAGGGCGTCGGCCAGTTCCGCGTAGTGGCCGTTCAGCGACTGGACGGCCACGTGGTCGGCGCCGGCATCGATGTGCGCACGCAGCTTCGCGGCCACCTGGTCCGGGCTGCCGTGCGCGACCAACGCGTCCACGAGGCGATCCGACCCCTTCACGTCCTCCGCGGTGAACCCGTAGCGCTGCCAGTTGTTCGTGTAGTTGGTGAGCGAGAAGTAGAACGAGAGCTTCTCGCGCGCGATGGCACGCGCCACCTCCGCGTCCTCGTCGACGACGACGGTCACCTCGGGCGCGAGGAGCTTGTCGCCGAGCACCTTGCGAGCCTCGGCGGTGTGCTCGACCGGCACGAGGTACGGGTGGGCGCCCGCGGTCCGCTCGGCGGCGAGCCTGAGGACCTTCGGGCCGAGGGCTGCGAGCACCAGCCGGTCGGCGGGCACGTCGAGCCGGTCGAGGTAGGACACGAGCTTGTCGTAGGGCTTCTCGTAGGCCTGGTCGAGCTGCGGGTGACCCACGCCGACGCCGAGCAGGAACCTGTCGCTCGCGAGCCTGTTGACCTCGGCCGCGACCGCCTCAGGCTCGGACTGCCACACGTTGACGATGCCGGTCGCGATGGTGATCGACTCCGTGGTGTCCAGCGCCTCGCCGACCACACCGATCTCCGGTGAGCCGCCGATCCAGAACGCCCCGTAGCCGAGCGCCTCGATCTCGCCGATCCTCCCGGCCCACTCGTGGTGCGAGCCCCAGACCCCGAACGTTCCCAGCATGCGAACCCCAATCGTCGCGGCGTACTACCTTTCGCAGTATGCCGATCTTGAGCACCACTGACCTGAACGTGTCCCGCCTCTGCCTGGGCGGCAACGTGTTCGGCTGGACCGCTGACGAGGACCAGTCGTTCGCAGTGCTCGACGCCTACACCGGGGCGGGCGGGAACTTCATCGACACCGCCGACGTGTACTCGGCCTGGGGCGAGGGCCTCTCCGGCGGCGAGTCGGAGACGATCATCGGCAGGTGGCTGGCCGGACGGGGCGACCGCGACCAGATCGTGGTGGCCACGAAGGTCGGCATGCTCGCCGGTTTCAACAATCAGAAGCGCGACACGGTGCTGACGGCCGCCGAACGCTCGCTGAAGCGGCTCGGCGTCGACCACATCGACCTCTACTACAACCACGTCGACGACCCGAACACGCCGCTCGAGGAGACGCTGGCCGCCTACGACCAGCTCGTCCGCGACGGCAAGGTCCGGTACGTCGCCGCGTCCAACTTCTCCGCCGGACGACTGGCACAGGCGCTGGAGATCCAGGAACGCGAGGGCTTCGCGAAGTTCGTGGCGCTGCAGCCCGAGTACAGCCTGGTCAGCCGCGCCAAGTTCGAGGGCGAGCTCCAGGACACCGTGGCGAGGCTCGGCCTCGCCACCCTGACCTACTCGTCGCTCGCCAAGGGCTTCCTGAGCGGCAAGTACCGGCCGGGCGTCGAGGTTCAGAGCGCACGGGCCGGCGCGGCCTCGAAGTTCCTCGACGAGCACGGTCTGCAGGTCCTCGAGGTGCTCGACGAGCTGGCCGAGACGCACGAGACCTCGGTCGCCGCGGTTGCCCTCGCGTGGCTCGCCCAGCAGCCGACGGTGGCCGCGCCGATCGCGTCCGCCCGGACGTTGGAGCAGCTCAGCGACCTGCTCCCGGCGCTGACCCTGGAGCTCACTCAGGCCGAGGTGGATCGCCTCAGCGCAATTTAACTTGCCAGTAGCTTACCGGGAGTAGGTTGCGTTACCGTGACGAGCATGGACGTCACGGGCAAGGTGGTACTGATCACCGGCGCGGCCAGGGGCATCGGCGCCGAGGTGGCGAGGCAACTGGCCGCGCGCGGGGCTCGTCTCGCGCTCGTAGGGCTGGAGAAGGCCCAGCTAGAAGAGGTCGCGCGGCAGACCGGCGGCAAGGCGTGGGAAGCCGATGTCACGGACTGGGACGTGCTCGACCGCGTGATGAACGAGGTCGCGGCCCACTTCGGCGGCATCGACGTCGTGGTGGCGAACGCGGGCATCGCGGCCACGGGGTTCGTGCGCTCGATGGACCCGAAGGCGTTCGAACGGGTCATCGAGGTCAACCTGCTCGGGGTGTGGCGCACGGTCCGCACGGCGCTGCCGCACCTGATCAAGAGCCGCGGTTACTGCCTGGTCGTGTCGTCGCTCGCGGCGATCGTCCACATCCCCGGCAACGCGGCCTACTCGGCGGCCAAGGCGGGCTGCGAAGCGTTTGCGGACAGCCTCCGCGCCGAGGTGAGGCACCTGGGCGTCGACGTCGGCACCGCGTACTTCTCGTGGATCTCCACGGACATGGTCAACAGCGCCGACGAGCACCCGGTCTTCGGCAAGCTGCGCAAGGGCATGCCCGGCGTGGCCGGCAAGAAGTACCCCGTCCGCAACGTCGGCAGGGCCGTGGTCAGGGGCATCGAGAAGCGGGCGAAGGCGGTCCACGTCCCCGGCTGGGTCGGCGCTCTGAAGTACTTCCGCGCGTTCACGCCGATGGTCGTGGACCGCCAGGCGGTCGAGGAGGTGGCGGCGGCCGACCTCGAGATGGCGAAGTCGGACACCTCGGGACTGGTCGGGCCGGGCGGTCAGGCCGCTAGTCGGTGAGCCAGGAGCCGAGCAGGGCGTTCCAGACGCGGATCTCCCACTTCGTGATGACGTTCGCCGGCGTGTAGGGATCGGCGGAGAGGATCTCCTTCAGCGAGGCCTCGTCCGCCGCCTCGTAGATGATCAACGCGCCGGTGTCGTCCGCGTACGGACCTGCGGCGAGGACCACGCCCTTCTCGGCGAGAGAGGCGATGTACTCGCGGTGTGCCGGGCGCACCGCGAGGCGCTTCTCGCTGTCGGGACCGAACACCAATTCGACTGCAAAGCGGGCCATGCGTCCACCGTAGCGACGCTGACCGGTACCGTCCTACCTTGTGGTTGGCGAAGAAACCCCGCGCACCGTGCAGGACACCCTGACCAACCTGCGAATCAAGGACGGCGTCGCAGGACCTCCCACAGGGCCCCTCACGCTCGAAGACCTGTACAAGCAGCACCGCATGCGCCTCGTGAGGCTCGCGCTGCTGCTCGTGGACGAGCCGTCCACAGCCGAGGACGTGGTCCAGGAGGCGTTCGCCGGCCTGCACCGCAACTGGAAGGGCCTCCGGGACGCCCAGGCGGCCGTCGGCTACCTCCGCACGGCCGTGGTCAACGGCTCCCGCAGCGTGCTGCGCCGGCGCAAGACGGCCCGCGACTACATCCCGCCGCACGTGGCGAACGCACGTTCGGCCGAGTCGCTGGCGATGCTGACCGCGGAGCACCAGGCCGTGGTCAAGGCGTTGCAGCAGCTGCCACCGCGCCAGCGCGAGGTGCTCGTGCTGCGCTACTACGGCGACCTGTCCGAGGCGGAGATCGCCGAGGCCACGGGCATCTCGAAGGGCACCGTGAAGTCGACGGCGTCCCGTGCGCTCGACGCCCTGCAGAAGATCATGGCCGGGTAGTTCCGACAGTAAGCAAACTTCACCGTTCAGCCAGTTGAGGCCGTTTCGTCCGTTGCGGGCGGTTTCAGCTCGTAAGACCACGCGCCCAAATCGGTACTTGGTATAGACCAATAGGCCCCCCATGCCGCAGGATCAGTTCCCGTGGCACGCAGACACGTGGTCGCCGTTGACATCGGTGGCACCGAAACCAAGGCGGCGCTGGTCTCCGGGACCCGGGAGTCGGTGGCGGCGCAGAAGCACGCTCGCCGGGCGACTCCCGGCGAGCTGGCGCCTCTCCTCGACGTCATCGCCGAGCTCGTCAGCGAGCTGGGCGACGCCTCCGAACACGAGATCGACGCCGTGGGGATCGTGGCGCCGGGCATCGTGGACGAGGCCAACGGCGTCGGCGTGTACACGACGAACCTGCCGTGGAGCCAGTTCCCGTTCAGCACCGTCCTCACCGAACGGCTGGGCCTGCCCGTCGCGTTCGGCCACGACGTGCGTGCCGCGGGCCTGGCCGAATGCCGCATGGGTGCCGCCAGGGACCTGAGCAACGCGGTGATCATGCCCATCGGCACCGGCATCGCCGGCGCGCTGCTGCTGGACGGCAAGATCTACAGCGGCGAGGGCTACGCGGGTGAGATCGGACATGTGAACGTCGGCCACGGCGTGCCCTGCGCCTGTGGCCAGATCGGCTGCGTGGAGACAGTGGCGTCCTCCGCGGCGATCGCCCGCCGGTACACCGCACGTACCGGCACCCCCGTCAAAGGGGCCGCTGAGGTCGCACTCAGGGTCAGGGACGGGGATCAGGACGCAGTCGCCGTGTGGCACGAGGCCGTGGACGCGCTCGCCAGGGGGATCCTGGTGCTGGCGACGCTGCTCGGTCCGGAGGCCGTCGTGCTCGGCGGTGGGCTCGCACTCGCAGGAGACCTGCTGGTGGAGCCCCTGAGGGAAAGGCTGGACGGGCTGATCGCCTTCCAGCGCCGACCGGAGCTTCGGCTCGCGGCGCTCGGCGACGAGGCGGGCTTCCTCGGCGCGGCGCTGCTGGCCATCGACACGCTGGAGGCGTGATGAGCACGTGGGGTGGACCTGTCGACGTGATCCTGACCGGGGGTCGGGTCGTCACGCCGGGCGGAGTGCTCGAGAACGGGTGGGTCAGCGTCAAGGACGGCAGGATCGCCGCGGTCGGTGAGGGGGCGGCGCCGGAGGGCCCGACCCACGACGTCGGTGGCGGCACGATCGTGCCGGGGTTCGTCGACATCCACTGCCACGGCGGTGGCGGTGCCGCGTTCACCAGCAGTGACCCGGAGAAGGTCCGCAAGGCCGCGGCGGCGCACCGCAAGCACGGCACCACGACGGTGCTGGCCTCGCTGGTCACCCGCCCCGTGCCGGAGCTGGCCGACCAGGTGTCCGCGCTGGCCGAACTGGTCCAGGAGGGCGTCGTCGCCGGCGTCCACCTCGAAGGCCCGTTCCTGTCCGCCGCCCGCTGCGGCGCGCACGACCCGGCGATCCTGTGCCCGCCGGAGCAGACCGCGGTGGCGAAGCTGCTCGACGCGGGCAAGGGCACCATCCGCATGGTCACCATCGCGCCCGAACTGGAGGGCGCGGTCAACGCCGTGCGTCAGCTCGTGGACAACAACGTCCTCGCCGCCATCGGCCACACCGACGCGACCGAGGCGCAGGTCAGGCCCGCCGTCGACGCCGGCGCGTCCGTGGCGACGCACCTGTTCAACGGCATGCGCCCGCTGCACCACCGCGAGCCCGGCCCGATCGGCGCGCTGCTGGACGACGAACGCGTGACCGTCGAGCTCATCTGCGACCTGGTGCACCTGCACCCGACCGCCGTCCGCCTCGCCGCGCGCCACGCGGGCCTCCAGCGCACCGTTCTCATCACCGACGCCATCGCGGCGGCGAGCGTGGGCGACGGCGTGTACGACATCGGCGGCCTGGAAGTGCGCGTCGTCGACGGAGTGCCAACGTTGGCAGGAGGCGCCTCGCTGGCCGGCAGCACGCTCACGATGGACATGGCGTTCCGCAACGCCGTCAACTCGTGCGGACTGTCGCTCGTGGAGGCCACGCATGCCGCCTCGACCCGCGGTGCGGAGCTGCTCGGCCTCGACACGGGCAAGCTGGAAGCCGGACTCGCTGCGGACATCGTCGTCCTCGATGCAGAATTGAAGCCGCAGGACGTGATGGTCAGGGGCGAGTGGGTCAAGGAATAGGTGGATGGCGGACGATCCGGAACGACTGGTGACCGACGCGTTGCGAGCGCAGGCGACCAGCACGAATGCCGGATTTGCCGTACCTGTCCCAATTGACGACGAGCGTCCCGCACCCATGTCCGCGTGGTGGGTGCTGGGCCTCGCGCTCCTGTTGGGCCTGGCAGCGGGCACGGTGGCCGCAGTGATCACCCTGAGCTGACCTGTACCGTTGTCGCCGTGACGATTGCATTGGGCCCTGACTGGCTGGACCCCACCGTTCTGCTGAACGGGCTCGGCCCGTACATGCTCATCGGGTTGTGCCTCATCATCTTCGCGGAGTGCGGGCTCCTCGTCGGTTTCTTCCTGCCCGGCGACTCGCTGCTGTTCACGGCGGGTCTCTTCGTCGCGGCGGGCACCATCGACACCCCGCTCTGGCTCGTCTGCGTGCTGCTGACGGTGTGCGCGTTCATCGGCAACGTCGCCGGCTACTACATCGGCGTGAAGGCCGGTCCGGCGCTGTTCAGCAAGCCGGAGTCGAAGATCTTCAAGAAGGAGTACGTCGACAAGACGCAGGAGTTCTTCGACAAGTACGGCGCGCGCGCCATCGTCCTCGCCCGGTTCGTGCCGATCGTCCGCACGTTCATCACGGCGATGGCCGGTGTCGGCAAGATGGACCCGAAGAAGTACTTCACGTACTCCGCGATCGGTGGCGTGGCGTGGGCCGCGGGTCTGACGATCCTGGGCTACTTCCTCGGCCAGGTCGCGTTCATCAAGAACAACCTCGAGATCACGCTGATCGCCATCGTGCTCCTGTCGGTCGTGCCGATCATCATCGAGGTGATCAAGGCCCGCAAGGAGAAGAAGACGCTCGTGCAGGCCGAGGCCGACGACATCACCCAGGTCATGCAGGCGCAGATCCAGGACGACTCGACGCAGATCATCCCCCGCGTGGAGCGCTGACGTAGCTGAAGGCCCGTCTGTTCCGGCAGGCGGGCTTTTTGCCGGCGCAGTTTGAATACAGAGCTGTACTGTATTTATATGGTCATCATTGCGGGGGCGGGTCCGACCGGCTTGGCGCTGGCGTGCGGACTCCGGAAGCACGGGGTGGAAGTGCGGATCGTGGACGCGGCGGACGGGCCGGCCACGACGTCGCGGGCGTTGGGGGTGCAGCCGCGCGGGGCGGAGGTGCTGGCGAGGCTGGGGGCGCTGGGCGACCTGCCGGAGAAGGCGATCCGGATGGAAGCACTGCGCGTCAACGGGAGGAAGCGGCTCGACTTGACGCCGATGCGCGACGCGGGGGCGTTGATCGCGTCGCAGACGTGGGTCGAGCAACGGCTGCGGGACCGGCTGGCCGAGCTGGGGGTCGCCGTCGAGTGGAACACGCCGATCGGGTCGGTCCCGGCGCGCGGCGACGACTGGCTGGTCGGCTGCGACGGCGCGCACTCGGCGGTGCGCAAGATCGCCGGGATCTCGTTCGACGGCGAGGCGGTGATGGAGAACTTCCTGCTGCGCGACCTGCACGCCGACTGGGATCTCGACCGGACCTCGATGCACATCTACGTCGAGGACGGACACCTGACGGCGGTCTTCCCGCTGCCCGGCGACGACCTCTGGCGGGTCATGTCGCCGGACGGCGGGCGGTGGACGCCGGGGCCGATCGGCGCCGTGGACTGGGAGTCGACGTTCCGCATCCACCGGCGGCTGGCGTCGGCCTACCGGCGCGGCAACGTCCTGCTGGCGGGCGACGCCGCGCACATCCACAGCCCGTTGGGCGGGCAGGGCATGAACACCGGTCTCGGTGACGCGGAGAACCTCGCCTGGAAGCTCGCGCTCGTGGTGCAGGGCAAGGCCGCCGCGTCGTTGCTCGAAACCTACGAGACCGAACGGCGGCCGGTCGCCGCGAAGGTGCTCGGGTCGACCACGCCGGCGACGCGGATCTCGATGGGCTCCGGGCGCATCTCACGACTGGCGCGCGGCCTGCTGTTCCCGCTGCTGGGCCTCCCGCCGGTGCGGCGCGGTCTCATCCGGTTCGCCTCGCAGCTCGGCGTCCGCTACTCGGGACCAGTGGGCGGGCCGCGGGTGCCGGCGTTCGCCAGGGTCGGCCGGTGGGTGCTGGCGGGGCCCGCGACCTGCCTGGAGGTGGCGCGGGAACGGCTCGGGGACGTCGTGCACCATGAACGCGCCGGCGACACGCTGCTGGTGCGTCCCGACGGACACCTGGCGTGGCGCGGTCCGTCTTCCCCGGAGAGGCTTTCTGCGTGGCTGAACGAAGTGCTGGGCGTCCCCGCGACCCCGAGGCAGACAACGCGATCCTGACGGCCGCTTTCGAGCTGTTCCTGGAACGCGGCCTCGACGGCACGTCGATCGAGCAGGTGGCTCGTCGTGCGGGAGTGACCCGCGCGACGGTCTACCGCCGGTTCGCCACCAAGGAAGAGCTGCTGTTCAGCGTGATCGAGCTGCCGCGCGACGTCGCGGCGCTCGACCCCGCGCGGATGGCCGTGTCCTCGCAGGAGGAGATCATCAAGGGCTGGGCCGCGCTGATGTCGACGGGCGAGGCGGTCCAGTTGCTGCGCCGCATCATCGGCGCGTCCGCGGACAACTTCGGGTTGATGCGGCGGTACTGGGAGCTCTTCATCGCACCGCGCCGGGCGGTCCTCAAGGACCTGGTGCGTCCCGGTTTTCCGCCCGGTACCGACATGGACGTCGTCGTGGACATGGCCGGAGGTGCGCTTTTCTACCGCGCGCTGACCCGCCCGGAGCACAACACCCCGGACGAACTGGAGACCTATCTCCACAAGGTGTTGCACCAGGTCGGCTATCGGCCCTAGGTTGCTAGTGGTCTGGACCACCTGGGTGGAGGCCACCGATGTCGTTGTTCCGCAAGGGAGTGGCGGTCGCGTTGGCCGCACTGTCCGTCTCAGCCGGCATCGGTGTCGCCGACGCCTCGCCCAGGAAGATCGTGGGCGCCTACTACGGAAACTGGTACAGCGGCTCGAAGCCGATCTCGTCGATCCCCTCGAACACGCCGATCACGCACCTGTTCTACGCGTTCTCGCTCATCGAGAACGGCAAGTGCGTGATGCCGGCGGAGACCGCGCCCAAGGACTTCGCGGACATCCGGGATCTCAAGAAGCGCAAGCCTTCGTTGAAGGCGCTGATCTCACTGGGCGGCTGGGGTGCGGGCGGGTTCTCCGACGCCGCACTGACTCCCGCCTCGCGCAGGACGCTCGTTCAGTCCTGTGTGGACCTGTTCTTCCGCGACGGCACGTTCGACGGCATCGACATCGACTGGGAGTTCCCGGTCTACGGCGGCCCCACGGAGATCACCGACCGTCCCGCGGACAAGCGCAACATGACGCTGCTGACCCGTGACTTCCGCAAGGCGCTGGGCTCGCGCAAGCTCGTCACCGCCGCGCTGCCCGCCGGCCGGCTGCAGACCGACGGACCGTACGACGTGGCGAAGTCGTTCGAGCTGCGCGAACTGTCGCAGATCATGGACTTCATCAACGTCATGACCTACGACCTGGGCACCGGCTTCTCGCCCGTGTCCACGTTCAACGCCGGTTTCCGCGAGGTCGCCAACGACCCGATGCCTGCCGCGGACCGCAAGTGGAACAACGTCGTCGGCGCCATCGACTACTACCAGCGGCACGGCGTCTCGCCGCGCAAAATGGTGCTCGGCACGCCGTTCTACGGCCGTGGCTTCAACGTGAAGACCGAAGGCCCGCAGCACGGCCTCTACCAGGCCTACGACAGCGCGTTCTGGGTCGACGGCTACGACGAGGCGCTGAAGCTGAAGGCGACCCCGGGCTGGCAGGAGTACTGGCACCCGGTCGCGCAGTCGCCGTGGCTGTACAACGCGGCCGAGAAGAAGTTCGTGTCGTACGAGAACCCGCGGTCGATCGGGATCCGCGCGGACTTCGCCCGCGCACGTGGGCTGCTCGGCACGTTCATGTGGGAGCTCGGGCACGACGACGCCCAGTACTCGCTGCTGAAGGCAATGTCGCGCTGACTTGAGTCTCCCGTAGCGTCAAGGTGTTGGTTGAGCTCCATGACCGACACCACTCGACGTGAAGTGCTGGGATGGCTGGCCGGACTCGGTGCGGCAGCGGGCGTCGGCCTGCTGCCGGGCCGGGCCAGTGCCTCCGTCGGCGTCACCGCGTTGCGCGACGTCACGCTCATCGACTCGTCCGGCGTCCGCTCCAACTCGACGATCGTCCTGGCGGACAACAAGATTCTTGCGGTCGGCTCGTGCGACCTGCCGCTGCCGCGCGGCTCCACGGTGCTGAACTTCGCCGGCAAGTTCGTCATCCCCGGCCTGTGGGACATGCACGTGCACGGCGCGTACATGGACCGGATCACGTTGCCGCTGTGCCTGGCCAACGGCGTGACGGGCATCCGCGAGATGTGGGGCTTCCCGCAGATCTACGAGCTGCGCGAACGGATCGAGCGCGGCGAGGTGCTCGGGCCCAGGTTGATCGTCGGCAGCACCATCGTCGACGGGCCGCACTCGACGCTGCCCGGCGCGTTGATCGTCAGCACGCCCGACGAGGGCCGTCAGGCAGTGCGGGACGCGAAGACCCAGGGCGCGGACTTCGTCAAGGTCTACTCGTTCCTCGACCGCGCGACGCTCGCCGCCATCGCGAACGAGTGCTCGAAGCAGGCCATCACGTTCGCCGGGCACTGCTCGAACCACGTCGCGCTGGGCGACGCGAGCGACCTGGGGCAGCACACGTTCGAGCACATGTACGGCCTGCCGCTCGCCACGAGCAGGCGGGAAACCCCGCTGCGCCAGGCGATCGCGGACCTGCCGCTCGACCCGGCGAACTCGTTCGCGTGGTTCAGGCAGGTGCTGGAGTTCGAACGGCAGGCAACCCTGTCACACAGCCGAAGCAAGGCCGCTCAGCTCGCGAAACGGTTGCAGCGCAACAACTCCGCACTGGTGCCGACGATCGTCACCATGCGGGTGTTCGCCAGCCCGCTGGACCGGTTCGCGAACGACCCGCGGATGAAGTACATGCCCGCGTTCTACCGGGACTTCTGGCGAGACGGGCTGAAGAACTGGGCTCCGGTGACCGAGCAGGAGATCAGGCAGCAGGCGGAGTTCCTGCGGCGCCGCATGGACCAGGTCGCCGAGATGCACGCCCACGGCGTCGAGGTCCTGGCCGGCACGGATGCGGGCAACCCGTACACGTTCCCCGGTTTCTCACTGCACGACGAGCTGGAACTGCTGGTCGAGGCGGGCCTGTCCGCGAAGGCTGCGCTGAGGGCCGGCACGCGGGACGCCGCCGTGAAGCCCGGCGAGGCCGCGAACCTCGTGGTGCTCGACGGCAACCCGCTCAAGGACATCCGCAACACGCAACGGATCCACACCGTGCTGACCCGCGGCAAGGTGCTCGGGCCGGCCGAACGGCAGCGGATGCTCGCGGACGTGGAGAAGGCCGCTCAGGAGCCGATCCCCACGGCCGCGCGCACCTGTTGCTAGAACATCGAGCCCGGGTTGAACAGGTTCTCCGGGTCCAGCGCGCGTTTGATCTCGCGGTGGACCCGGAGGCCGACCGGCCCGATCTCCTTCGCCAGCCACTCGCGCTTGATCTTGCCGATGCCGTGCTCGCCGGTGACCGTGCCGCCGAGCGAGAGCCCGACCGCGAGGATGTCGTCGAACGCCTTCTGGGCGCGCGCGAACTGGTCGGCGTCTGCGGGGTCGTAGACGATCGTCGGGTGCATGTTGCCGTCGCCCGCGTGGCCGACGACAGCGATCTTGAGCCCGACCTCCCTGGCGATGTCCTCGCAGCCCTGGATGAGTTCGGCGATGCGGGTGCGGGGCACGCACACGTCGTCGGTCAGCCACGAGCCGTAGATCTCCAGCGCGGTGAGCACCGCCCGGCGCGCCGTGAGCAGGTCGCGGCCCTCGTTGACGTCGTGGGTCGCGTAGACGAGATCGGCCTCCAGGCAGATCTCCTCGATCTTCTGCAGCTCGTGCCTGGCCTGCTCGCCGCCCGCGTCGGACTGGCAGATCAGCAACGCCGCGCAGCCCGGCCCGGCGCCGAGCTCGGTCTTCAGGTACTGCTCGACGGCCTCGATCGAGGTGCGGTCCATGATCTCCATCAGCGATGGCACCAGGCCCTCGCGGACGATCCGGCTGACCGCGGCGCCGGCCGTGGCGGTGCTGCTGAACGCGGCCACCAGCGTGGCGGGGGCCTGCGGGAGGGGCCGCAGGGCGAGCGTGGCCTTGGTGATCACGCCCAAAGTGCCCTCGGAACCGATGAAGAGCTTGGTGAGGTCGTAGCCCGCGACGCCCTTGACCGTGCGGCGGCCGGTGCGCAACACCTCGCCGTCGGCCAGCACGACCTCCAGCCCGAGCACCGAGTCGGTGGTCACGCCGTACTTCACGCAGCACAGGCCACCTGCGTTGGTGGAGAGGTTGCCGCCGATCGTGCACCAGTCGTAGCTGCTCGGGTCCGGCGGGTAGAACAGGCCGTCCTTCTCGACGGCACCCCGCAGGTCGAGGTTCACCACGCCGGGCTCGACGACGGCCAGGCGGTTGTCGGTGTCGATCTCCACGATCGCGTTCATCTTCGTCGTGACCAGCACGACGCAACCCTCGATGGCGTTCGCGGCACCGGACAACCCGCTGCCGGCGCCACGCGGGACGATCGGCACGCGATGGCTCGCACAGGCTCTCACCACGGCCTGGACCTGCTCGGTGTTCAGCGGGAACACCACGGCCAACGGGCTGCCGTGCGGCGCCAACGGCATCATGTCGCGCTGATAGCTCGCGGTGACGTCGGCATCGGTCAGGACACCTGAGTCACCCACGGCGGTGCGGAGTTCAGCGAGCAAGCTCTCCATGCTCACCACGCTAGTAGGACGGCTCGGCACAGTGGCGGGTCAATTCACGCCCGGCGAGATGTGCCGAACCGCCCCGCTGGTCCGATTCGACTGGTTCACTCGATGGTGATCTCGAAGGTGATCTCGATCGAAGGGAGTTCACGCAGTGACTCAGCGTGCTCAATCCAGATTTCGCCAACCCGTTAACCCGATGTCGCCGTGCCGCTCGCACAGCACGACGTAGGCTGGCTCACCGTGGCGCATGCTTTCGCCTCGCTGGAGACCGCGGGTCCGCTGGCCGTTTGGGTCATCGTGCTGAGCTTCATCTTCGTCGAGTGCGCTTTCATCTTCGGGCTCTTCCTGCCCGGTGACTCGCTGCTGTTCGCGGCCGGTGTGGTGCTGGCCACGCACAACAGTGAGTTGTCGGCATGGCTGCTGTCCCTCGCGGCTCTGATCGTGGCCGTCGTCGGCAACCAGGTCGGTTACTTCATCGGCCGGGGCACCGGCACGCGCATGCTCGCCCGCAAGGGCGGCAAGGTGCTGAACCGGCACAACCTGAAACGCGCGGGCGACTTCCTCGACCGGCGCGGTTTCTGGGCCGTCGTGCTCGCCCGCTGGATCCCGTGGATCCGCACGCTGGCGCCGGTGATCGCCGGTGCCGCGCGGATGGACCTCCGCCGGTTCACGCTGGCCACGACCATCGGGGCGATCGCGTGGGTGCCGACGCTGGTGCTGGCCGGCTACTACGGCGCGGGCGTCCTGCAGGCGTTCCCGTGGCTCGAGACGGCGGCGATCGTCGTCAGCATCGCGTTCTTCCTGGGCGGCACCGGCTGGGGCATCTGGCGCTACCGCCAGGAGATGGCGAAGCCGATCGACGAGACCGTCGACATCGCGGGCTGACCTGTCAGAGGAACAGGTGCGACGCGTTGTTGAAGAGCGTGTTGTCGAGAAGCGTGCAGGTCTCCGCGGGGATCGTGTCGTAAGTGCCTTCGTGGTTGCTGTTGAAGTACACGCGCACGGGCTTTGACCTGTTGTTGCACGCCCTTACGGCGTTGTTCTTGATGCACTCGCCATAACCGAGCGTGCCCGGCGTCCGGTACTCGTAGCACGACGGCTGCGTCTCTCCGTAGTTCTTGAGCGACGACGCGAAGTCCGACAGCGAAACGTTGTTGCTGTTGGCCCAGTAATAGCAGAACTCGTTGTTGTCGCACTTGCCGTCACGCGCCGCGGCCGAGGCGGCAGGCGTGGCGACGGCGACCGCCACGGCGGCGAGCGTGCCGGCGACGGCCGTCCTGGCGAGTGTCCTCGAGAGGTTGCTCATGCCGTCGATGGTTGCGAGAACGCAAGGACCTCGACAGCGACAACCTCTACGAAGGACCTCCACATTTCGCGAGGTGCTGCCGCAGGCTCGCCTGCCGTCTCAGGTCGCCGTGCCGCTCGGCGATGCCCAGGCCGCGGCGCAACGTCTCGGCCGCCGCCGCCCGGTCCCGGCGCAGCAGGTGCACCAGCCCCAGTTCCTCCAGGCACGCCACCTCGCCGGTCGCGTCTCCTCCCTCGCGGAACAGGTGCAGGCTCCTGGCCAGCGCCGTCGCGGCGTCCTCTGTCCGGCCTGACCGGCGGTGCAGCGCGCCGATCCGGTGCAACACGCTCGCACTGACGCGTTCGTCGCTCTCCTCGGAGTTCAGCCGCAGGCTGTCCAGGTAACAACGGAGCTCGCGCTCGTGGTCGCCACGCCGGCCGTAGGCGCTGCCCAGGTGTTCCAGGACCGCGGCCTCGACGCACTGCAACCCGAGCTCACGCGCCAGAGCGAGGCTCTCCTCACCGGTCTCGACGGTGTCCATCACCTCGCTGAGGTTGGTGAGGCAGACCGCCACGCCGTTGGTGTCGCCCAGTTCGCGGAACGAGGCCAGGGCGCGGCGCAGAGGACCGGCGTCCCGCGACGCGACGCCCAGGTCCATCTCGACGATCGCGTGCGCCCGCGGGTCGCTCGCCGCGGGCAACGCCAGCCCGCACAGCTCGGCCCAGTCCGCGCGATAGCCGCGACTCAGGTAGTACGGGAACAGCCCGGTCGCGAGCCGGACCAGCGCCTGAGCGGGCACACCGGGCGTCCGGCAGAGGTCGGCCAGGTGCGGGCGGTGCTCGTCGAGCCAGGCGAAGGCCGCCGCGGCCGTGGTGAAGTCCGGTGCGCCCGCGGTCCACTCCGGGTCGGCCCAGGTTCCGCGGAAGCTGTGCGGCACGGCCAGCGCCACCGACCGCCACGCCACCGCCACGAACAGGTCGGCGACCCGGCCGAGCGCCTCGGCGTCCGCGGACCGTTCCCGCGCGTAGGTCCGGACGAGGTCGTGCATCCGGTAGCGGCCGGGCGTCGTGGCCTGCATCAGGTGCAGGTCGGCCAGCCGTTCCAGCACCAGTTCGGCGGCGAGCCCGTCCACGTCGAGCAGCCGGGCGGCGACCGGTGGCGAGATGTCCTCGAAGACGCCGAACAGCGTGAACGCGCGCTGGTCCGCCGGGTCCAGCTGGTCGACGGACACGGCGAAGCTCGCCCGGATTCCCGCGTCGTCGCGGTCCAGCTCGTCGAGCCTGCGCACGGCCAGGCGGCGCGCGAGGTGGGCGAGCGGCCAGGCGGGGCGCGACGCGAGCCGGGCACCGGCGAGGTGGACGGCGAGCGGCAGCCGCCCGCACTGCTCCACGACCTGCCGCGCCGAGGAGGGGTCTACGCCGGTCCGTTCCGGTCCCGCGTAGGCCGCGAGCAGGTCGAGCGCCTCGCGTTCGGGCAGCACGTCCAGCCTCAGGTGACGGGCCTGCGGCAGGGTGTCCATGGCCCGGCGGCTGGTCACGATCGCCGCACACCCGACGGTGCCGGGCAGCAGCGGCTGGATCTGGCCGGCCGTCGCCGCGTCGTCGAACACGAGCAGCACCCGCCGCCCGGCCAGTGCGGACCGGAACCGCGCGGCCGTCTCGGCCAGTGTCCCGCCGTGGTCAGGACGGCCCAGCGCACGCATCAACTGGGCCAGCGCGTCCTCCGGCTGGAGGCTCGCGCGAAGGTCCAGGTAGAGCTGGCCGTCCGGGAAGAGCTCACCCACCTGATGGGCGACGTGCAGAGCGAGCGACGTCTTGCCGACGCCGGCCATGCCCGAGACGACCACCACGCCCGACCGTTCCACCAGACCGGTCAGCTCGGCGACCTCGGCCTCCCGCCCGGAGAACCGCACCGGCGCGGCGGGCAACTGCCGGACCGGTGCGCCCGGCACGCGGCGTGGTCTGGGCGTGCGGGCCGCGGCCGCGGCGAACTCGGCCCGTTCGTCCGCGCCCAGGCCGAGCGCGTCGGCGAGCCGGAGCACCGTGGCGCGATGCGGATGGCGCCGGTCGCCCCGTTCCAGGGAACCGATGGCCTGCCCGCTCAGGCCCGCCTTCTCGGCCAGCGCCTCCTGGGTGAGCCCGACGGCGATCCGGTGGTGGCGTAGCAGGATTCCCAGCACAGAGTCCACGGTTCATCCCCCCGCGGCAGAGCACGCACGGACCAGCGATCCGGTTGCCTACAGGACTTCGGTGATCAGCAGGTCCGCTGATCCCTTGGACGAGTTCACCATCAACGCGTTGACGTGGTCCGTGCCGTGCAGCACGCGTTCCTCCGCCTCCGACAGGGTGCGCCCGTACCGCAGATGGCGGTCGATCAGCCGTTGCACGCGCACGTCCTCGTCGATGAACAGGAACCACGCCTCGTCCAGGATGATCCGGACGCGTTTCCACTTGTCGTAGTTGAGCAGCAGGTAGTTGCCCTCGGTGACGACGAGCGGGACGTCCGGGTGCACCGGCACGGCGCAGGCGACCGGTTCCTCGATCTCGCGGCGGAACTCCGGCGCGTAGATCATGTCCGGCCCGCACGCCTTGATCCGGCCGAGCAGGTCCACGTAGCCGGGGATGTCGAACGTGTCGGGCGCGCCCTTGCGCTCGACCAGCCGCAGCCGTTCGAGCTCGCTCTGCGCGAGGTGGAAGCCGTCCATCTCGACCAGGACGGCCTGGCCGTCGAGTGCCTCGACGAGCCGCCGCGCGAGTGTCGACTTGCCCGAACCGGGTGCGCCGCCGATGCCGAGAATCTTGCGCTCACCCTGATCGGTGAGAACCCGAGCCCGCTCTAGCAGCTCGTCGAACCTGACCTGCTGTCCTGCCACCGCGCCAGCTCCTCAACCCAGTCCCCGACCGCACCGACGCGAACGGCGGCCGCCTCCGAGGCGAACCCGATGGCGGCCACCGGATCCGTCCCTGACGCGAGCGCGTAGGCGTACGCGCCGTGCCAGACGTCGCCGGCACCGTTCGTGTCCTTCACCTCCACCGCGGGCACGGGCAGCTCCCCTGACGAGCCGTTCCGCGACCAGGTGACCGGCTTCGCACCCTGCGTGCGAATGACCAGCGGCACCCCGTAGGAGTGCACCTCGGCCTCGGACCGCTCGAACCCGTGAGAGCAGGCGGCCACGTCCACCAGCGGCAACAGGTGATCGAGGACAGGTTTCCAGCTCCCGGCGTCGAGCACCACAGGCAATCCCAACGCTTTCGCCTGCCGGGCGACGGGGATCACCAGGCCGTCGTGGTGTCCGTCCAAGAGCACCACGTCCGCGGCGGCCAGAAGATCAGACAAATCCGGCGCCTCGACCGGCACCGACGCGTTGCGCGAAACGACCGTGCGCTCCCCATCAGCGTCTCTGACGACGACCATGCTCACGGGCGTCGTTCCTGGCACCGCGGTGACTTGAACCGGTTCCAAGGAAGCGCGGACGAATTCACCCAGTGCGTCCGCACCCAACGCGGTGAGCAACGCCGCCCGTCCGCCCAGTGCCGCGACCGCGCGGGCCGCGTTGGCCGCCGGTCCGCCGGGTGACAGCACCGCGCCGAGCGAGCGGATCTTCTGGCCGGGTTCGGGGAAGGCGTCCACCCGTTGGGTCACGTCGAGAGTTGTGAGGCCGACACACAGCACGGCTGCCATGAGGGCTTCCTCCAAACGGGTATGGTCCCAGGTCATGGTCACCATGCGGGATGTAGCGGCTCTCGCGGGAGTCTCCATCACCACGGTGTCACACGTGATCAACGAGACGAGGCCGGTCGCGGGGGACACGCGAGAGCGCGTCCAGAAGGCGATCGACGAGACCGGGTACACGGGGGACGCGATCGCGCGTTCGCTGGTCATGGGCGGCACGAAGTCGCTGGGCCTGGCCGTGTCACTGGTCTCCCACCCGTACTTCGCCGAGCTGATCGCCGCCATCGAGTCCGAGGCGACTCGCAACGGCTATTCGCTCGTGCTGATCGACACGAGAGACACCCCCGAGTCCGAGCAGACGGCGGTCAGAACGCTGCGCTCGCGAAGAGTCGACGGGTTGCTGCTCACACCGTCCGCCGGCACCGGGGGAAGCCTCGTGCTGCCGGAGCTCAAGCGACTGAACATCCCCACCGTGCTGGTGGACCGGCTGACCGTGGCCAAGGACATCGACCAGGTCGGGCCGGAGAACGTGCAGGCCACCTCGGGTCTGGTGAAGCACCTCGCGGAACTGGGGCACCGGCGGATCGGCATCGTCTGCGGCCAGGCCGGCGTGGCGACGACCGAGGAACGCATCCTCGGCTACCGCCTCGGCCTCGGCCGCGCGGGCCTGAAGTGGGACGAGGCCCTGGTCTCGCAGAGCGGCTGGCTCGCGCCGCTGCTCGACCAGGAGGACCCGGCCACGGCCGTCGTCGCGGCGGACCACCTGGTCACCGTCGGCATGCTGCACGAGGCCCGCGCCCGCGGCCTCAAGCTCGGCACGGACCTGGCCGTCGTCGCCTACGACGAGGTCGAGTGGGCCACGTTGATCGAACCGCCGCTCACCACGCTGGCCCAGCCGGTCGAGGAGATCGGACGGACCGCGGTGAAGCTGCTGCTCTCGCGCATCGCCGACCCGGAACGGCCGCCGGAGACCATCCGGCTGGCACCGTCTCTCCGGCACCGGCAGTCCTGCGGATGCTGATCCCCGGACTGGTCTCGGTGACGTTCCGGCAGCTCACCGTCGAGGAGATCGGCGAGCTGGCGACGGAGTGCGGGCTGCGGGCCGTGGAGTGGGGCGGCGACGTGCACGTGCCGCCCGGCGACTTCGCGGCGGCGCGGCGAGCGTTGGACACCGGTCTGAAGGTGGCCGCGTACGGGTCGTACTACCGCGCGGGTGTCTCCGATCGAGCCGACCTGGCGCCGATCCTGGAGACCGCGGCCGAACTGGACGCGCCGTTCGTGCGGGTCTGGGCGGGCACCGCGGGGTCGGCCGAGTGCCCCGACCGCGGTCCGGTGGTCGAGGCGTTGCAGCACGCCGTGGAGCACGCGGACGCGCTGGGCACGAAGATCGCGCTGGAGTACCACCCGAACACGCTCACGGACACGCTCGACTCGGCGGTGCAGCTGCTCGACGAGGTCGACGGCGTGGTGTCGTACTGGCAGCCGCGCGGGGGTCAGGACGTGTTCTCCGCTGTGCACGAGGTGCGGACGCTGGAACCGGTGACGGCGCACGTCTTCTCGTGGGGCGCCGGCGGCTTCAAGGAGCGGTTCCCGCTCGCCGAACGCCGTGACCTGTGGAAGCCGGTGCTGACCGAGCTGGCGCGGGACGGCGTCGAGCGCAACGCGCTGCTGGAGTTCGTGCTGGACGACTCGCCGGAGCAGTTCCGCGAGGACGCCAGGACGCTGCTGAGCTACCTCAAGCCGTAGCGACGTTCAGACCGTGCCGTTCGAGCAGGGCGGCCGCCTCCAGGCACATCCAGCCGCCGAGCTGGACGGACAGGTCGCGGCCCTCCTTCTCGTCCGCCGGGATCGTCCACTCCGGACCGAACAACGGGCCGCTCACCGCCATCACGCGGTTGTTCCACGCCGCTTCCGCCGACTGCACGACGAGTTCCCTGGCCAGATCGGCGGTCTCGTGCCGTTCGGGGTCGAGGTCGGGGATCGTCAGCGCGGCCTCGGCGAGGTAGCGCGTCAGAATCCCCGCGAACAGGCCGCCGTCCCCGCCGCCCTGGCCCCTGATCACGCCGTTGGTGGCCAGGTCGTCGTGCACGGCGGTGATCGTGCGGGCGGCCTTGTCGAGCCACTTGTCCTGCTGTCCGTGCTTGGCCAGCTCGACGCACGCGCCGATCAGCACCCCTTGGCAGTACGTGTAGATGTTCTTCTCGTACTCGCGGATCTCGCCGTTGGGGTGGACGTGCAGGCCGTCCCACGCGAGGCCGTTGCCCGGATCGACGAGGTGCTCCTCGACCCAGTCCACGATGGACCGTGCGCGGGCGAGGTCGGTGCGTTCGTTCTGGCGGGCCAGGAAGATCGCGGCCGGGCCGTTCGCGGGGACGTTCTTGAAGTCGTCGTTGCGCTTCCACCAGATGCCGCCGCCGGCGTGGTCGGTCCAGCCGTCCCGCAGCCGCACGGCGATCGCGTCGAGCGCCTTGGGCTTCGCGACGCCGACCTCGTTCTGAGCGCGCTGCAGGGCGAGCCCGAGCCAGGCGATGTCGTCGTAGAAGTCGTTGGTCCAGCCGAGGACGTTGCGCACCCTGATGCCCCGCACGACCTTCGCGATGGCCGCCTTGCGCAGCTCGTTGGGCGAGCGCAGGTAGCCGTCGATCATGCAGTCCAGCAGGTGTGCCTGCCACCAGTAGTTGAAGCTGGTGTGGATCTTGTCCTTGAAGAGCGGGGGCCACGCCCGCGCCCCGAGGAGCGTGCCCGGCACACCCCAGACCCGCCGAAGGTGCCTGGAGTACACCGCGCGCTCCGCGACACCCGCGCGTGCCGCCAGCAGTTTCGCGATCACCACCTGGTCATCGTGCGTGCTTGACCGGTCAAGAAGCTCGATGAATCACCCAGTGGTAGAGACCCATGGCCACCGAAGTCGTCAAGTTGTAACTGCTGACCTTCTCGCGCATGGGCAGCCGGACGATCCTGGTGGCCTTCTCGCGGACCTCGGCGGACAGGCCGTGGCGTTCCGAGCCGAACGCCAGCACGGCGTCGTCCGGGATCGGGCCCTTGAGCAGGTCGCCGTCCGCGTCGAACGCGATGAGCTCGCCCGTGAAATCCAGCTCCGTGACCTTGGCCACTGGCAGCGCGAAATGCAGTCCGGCCGAGCCCCTGAGCACGTTGGGATGCCACGGGTCGACGTCGCCGGTGGAGATCACACCACCCGCGTCGAGGCCGGCGGCCACCCGGATCGCGGCACCGAAGTTGCCGAGGTTGCGCGGGTTGTCGAGCAGGACGACCGGGGCGCCGCGGTCGAACGCCAGGTCCGGCTTCTCCGCGAACCCCGCCAGACCCGTCGGGTGCGTGCGGCCGACACGGAGCTTGAAGTGGTTCTGGTCGACCTCGGTGGCAGCGGCGAACCGCTCGCGCAGATCGGGTGCGTGCGTCTCGGCGAGGCCGATCGCGGCGGCGAGGTCCGTCGTGATCAGCGGGTGCACATCGGCGCCGAAGCGCAACGCGTGCTTAACAGCGTGAAAGCCTTCGAGCAGCACGGTGACCAGCATAGAAGCCGACCCACGAGATGATCACGATCGACCCCAGCACCAGCTGGACCAGCGTCGACGCGCTCTCCGGGTACCAGACGCCGTCGATGTAGTGGTCGATGAAACCCGTGCCCAGCGGCGGCATGCCGGCCTCGGCGCGGAAGTACTCCTCCGCGGTCGTCAGCGGGCACGTCACCGGCACCAGCAGACTGAGGATCGCCCACGCACCGATCGCCAGGTGCGGGTAGATCACGCCACGCCACCGCCATGCGGCGTACCCGCCCACGAGCAGGAACGCCAGCACCGCGAAGTGCAACAGCATGACCGCCTCAGCGAACAATCTGGCCATTCGCACCACCCCGTCCTCCAGCCTAGGACGGGGTGGCTCGAAGCGCTCTCGATAAAACCTCAGGCGAGCCCGAGATCGTTCAGGTCGAGCAGGTAGCGGTACGGCAGACCCTCGGCCTCGATGGCCTCCTTGGCGCCCGTGCCGCGGTCGACGACGGTGGCGACGCCGATGACGTCAGCACCGTGCTCGCGCAGCGCCGCAACGGCCGTGAGCACCGAACCGCCGGTGGTGGAGGTGTCCTCGACCGCGAGCACACGCTGCCCACGTACGTCGATGCCCTCGATCTGCCGCTGCATGCCGTGCGCCTTGTTCGCCTTGCGCACGACGAACGCGTCGAGCACGTCACCATCGGCTCCAGCGGAATGCATCATCGCGTAGGCGACGGGGTCCGCGCCGAGCGTCAAACCGCCGACCGCGACGAAGTCCCAGTCGGACGTGAGCTGCCGCAACAGCTTGCCGATCAACGGGGCCGCCGCGTGGTGCAACGTCGCCCGCCGCAGGTCGACGTAGTAGTCGGCTTCCTTGCCGCTGGAGAGGGTCACCTTGCCGTGCACCACGGCCAATTCGCTCACAAGACGAGCGAGTTCTGACTTCGCGTTCGCGTCCAAGACCACTTCAGTTCGCACGGGTCGTCAGCTTCGCACACCCTCGCCGTCGCTGCCTCGTACCCTGCATCACTGTGAGCACCCTCTACGTCGAACAGCCGTGGACCTCCATGAGCCTGTTGTTCCGGCCGCACTACCGGGTGGAGGTGTTCGACGAGCACGACACGCCGGTCATGGTGGTCAGCGAGCGCGGCGGACCGGGCCTGCAGCGACCGTTGCGGCACACCGGGTTCTCCGGCTGGACGTCGTTCGACCTCGACGTGGTCGCGCCGCACGGCCAGCCGATCATGCGCATCGCCAAGCAGTTCGGACGACGCCCGCACGTGCGGGTGAGCACGCCACAAGGCCAGTTGATCGGGACGATCAAGACGCACGGCGCGTGGCAGCAGTCGCTGCACGACCCGAACGGTCAGCAGCTCTGCTTCTTCGGCGACATCGGACGGATCGACACCGGTGCGCGGGCCAAGCGGCACGGCAAGCGCGTTCGCCGGGACCGCGTGCAGATCAACCCTCAGGTCACCGAACCGGTGCGCTCGCTGGCGACCGCGTGCGCGGTCGCCTTCGACGTCGTTCGCGGCACCGGGACCCGCCACACCAGCAGTGGCGGCGTGGACTGGCCCGTCTGACTACCAGGCGTCCTTGCGGAAGTGGCTGGGGCCGTCGTCCTCTTCGTCGTCACGGCGCGGCCTGGGCGGCGGCTGCGGGGCCGGGTTGCCCGACTCGATGATGTCGTCGATGTCCTGGCCCTCCTCGATCGCGCGGTAGGCGCGCTGGAGGTCGGGAACGCCGACCGCGAGCGCCTGCTGCACGCCGGGGTCGTTGATCGCACGGCCCGCGGCGACGTCGGCCCACGACATCTCGCCCGCGTCGACGCGCCGCTGGAGGTCCTTGAGCTCCTTCGGCGCGCCCGGCGACTTCGCGAACCGTTCGATCGCGGCCAGGTCCTGTTCGGAGAGTCCGCGCGACCGGCGCTGCACCTGCGAGGCGGCCGTCGCGACCTTGCCCAGGTCGTCGATCCGGGAGTCCACCTCGGAGAACAGCGCCTGCAGGCGTGCCTGGTCGTAGGGGAACGTCACTGCTGACCCCCGCCGGTGGGCGCGGGTGCCGGGGCGGGCGCGGGAGCCGGGGCCGAACTCGACCGGCCGGAAGCCGCGGAACCGGCCTTGCCGAGGCTGTAGGCGCCGAGACCGACACCGATCGCGCCGGACTTCGCGGCGGACACACCGTTGTCGAACTTCTGCTTGCCGTCCTGCACGCCGTCGACGGCATCAAGCGCGTCGTTGACGTTCCTGACGTCCTTGAGCTTCATCAGCGCCGTGCCCATCGCCACGATGCCGTCGACCATGCCCTTGACGCCCTCGATCAGCGTCATGATCGACTGGATGATCTTGCGGATCGCGTCGACGATCTGGATGGCGTCGTAGACCATCCACACCGCGCGACCCCAGCCGACGACCGGGATCACCGCGGTCATGGCTGCTTCGAGCAGCATCGTGCAGAGCTTGTCGAGCAGGAACAGCGCGATCTTCGTGGCCGACCGGCACGCCGAGGCCATCGACTGGAACTTGTTGCCGATGATCCTGGCGACCTGGGAGTCCGCCTCGATCGCGATGACCCACATGGTGTCCATGCGGCGCTCGAACGCCTGCGCCGCACCGCCGTTCCAGTGCGGGTTGAGCTGACCGACGCCGTCACCGACGTTGTGCCGCACGGAGTCCAGCGCCTTGGCGACCTGGTCCCACGCGTTGGCGTTGGCGTCGATCTTCTCGAAGTCGCCGACCAGCGGGCTGATCAGCGACTCGATCAGGTTCTCGCCGGTGACCTTCTCGTAGATCCAGTTGACGCCCTGGAGCTTCCAGCCGGCGGCCTCGATCAGCTCCTTGGTGGTCTGCCGGCCAGGACGGTCCTCCGCGGCGGCGCTGAGCGCGACCGACGGGTCCTGGACGTCCGCGTACGCCGTGGTCATCGGCCGCCTCCCGCACCCTGGATCAGCTTGAGGCCGTACTGGTCGACCTTCTCGTAGGAGTCCGCCGTCTTCCTCAGGGCGTCGGCGTCCTTGAGCATCGTCTTGTTGGCGAAGTCCAACGTCTCCCCGTAGAGGTTCGCGACGCCGGTCACGACGGGGTGCAGCAACGTCAGCAGGCCGGTGAACCCGCTGGTGTCACCGCCCTTGGAGATCGCGTGGTCCTTGATGGTCAGAAAGTGCTGGGCGTTGCGGTCCAGCAGTTCGCTGTACCCGCGCAGCTCGTCCGGTTCGACATGGAACTGTTCGCTCACGAGGGCTCCGACGCGCCGTTAGGCCGAACGGTTCCGCTCAGGTGCGACCGCGACCGCCGGCGAACTTCGACGCCATCCTGCGCACGAACGGCCGCGGCAGCAGCCTCGTGATGGTCACGATCGCCTTGTACTGCAGGCCGGGGATCGACAGCGGCTTGCCCCGCCGCAGGTCGCGCAGGGCCTCGTGGACCAGCTTGTCGGCGTCGACGTAGAGCCAGTCCGGCGTCTTCGTCATGTCGATCTTCGCGCGCTTGTGGAACTCGGTCTTCACGAAACCGGGGGCCAGCGCCATGATCCGCACGCCGGTGCCCTCGGCCGCGAGCGCCATGCCCTCGGAGAACGTCGTCACCCACGCCTTGTCGGCGCTGTAGCTGGTGCCGCGGCCGGGCAGGAAGCTGGCGACGCTGGACACGTTGATCACGTCGCCCTTGCCGCGCGCGATCATCGCCGGGATCGCGGCCCTGCTCAGGCGCAGCACCGTGGCGACGTTGACGTCCAGCTGGGCCTGCAGCTTCTCGATGTCGGCCGCGAAGAACTCGCCGGTGTTCGCGAAGCCCGCGTTGTTGACCAGCAGGTCGACGGCCGACTCCGCGAGCCGCTTCTCGACCTTGAGCCGGTCCTCGTGGTCGCTGAGGTCGGCCGGCAGGACGTCGACGTGGACGCCGTGCCGGTCGTGCAGCTGCTTCGCGAGTTCCTCGAGCGCGGACGCGGTGCGCGCGACCAGTACGAGGTCATATCCCTCGGCCGCGAGCCTGCGGGCGAACGCTGCCCCGATCCCGACGGTCGATCCGGTCACCAGTGCGGTTGGCATGCCACCGAACGGTAGTCGGAAAGCCGGTGATCACCCAACGATCGGGCGGCTCCGGTCAGGGCTTGCGGCCGAACGACGGCCGGTAGACCTCGCCACCCTCGTCGTCCTCGGCCACCGGCTCCTCGCGCTCGGAGGGGTCGGGGTCGAACGGGTCGATGACGTCCGCCAGCTCACCGACATCGCGCAGCAGCCGTTCCAGGCGCGCGGGCGACGAGTTCGGCGGGGCCGCGGCCAGCACCCAGTCGTTCTCCATCCAGACGACCGTGACGTCGCCACCGATCTCCTCGGCGGCGTCGATCAGGTCCGGCGTGATGATCTTGCGAGCCGCCGGGACGTCCGTGACGAACGCGTACCGCGAGCCCACCGGCCCGAGCAGGTCGGGCATCGGCATCTTGTCGTTGTCGCGCTGGAACGGGACCGTCGACAGCCACAGTTCGATCACCACCGACAGCGCCTTGCGACAGCGCACGCCGACCAGCACCGAGTTGACCTTGCCACCGGTCTCGTGGTCGAGCACGTAGACCTGCCTGCGGCCGTCCGCGGTGAAGGTGGAGCCCGCGACGACGTCACGGGCGAGACCCGTGCCGTAGTACGCGATGGCTCCCGCTTCCCAGCGGGTCGGCAGCACGTGGTCTGTCTCCTCGAACTGCCAGCCGCGCAGAGCAGCCCAACGGCGCCGTTCACGATTACGCGCGGTTCGTTGCGCCCGGTCGGTCGCGAGCAGGGCAAACCCCGCCACGCCCGCCACCGCGGCGACGGTGAACCAGACCCACGCCGGTATGCCCACAGCCAGAGCCTAGTGGGTCGGGGGCGAACAACGAAGATCACTTCCGCGCGTCGTGACCTGGGCGTGCCTTTCCTCAGGAAAGCCGGTCCATCGCCGCCTGGCTCCCGGCGTCCGCGGCACGGAAGATCACCAGCAGCTGACCGGGGTCCTGAAGGGACGTGAGCGTCTCGAACCGCAGGGCGATCCGACCGGCGCGCGGATGCCGCATCACCTTGTCCCCGCGACCGTTGAGCCTCACGTCGCCCGCGGCCCACAGCCGCGCGAACTCGTCGTCGCCGGTGACGCACTCGGCGATGAGGCCGGCCAGCACCTGGTCCTCGGGGTGCGCGGCCCACGCGGAACGCAGGTGGGCGACGCCGTCGCGCACGGTCCGGTCGCGGTCGACGTAGCGCTCCCGGATCTCCGGGTGCAGCAGGCACAACCAGATCGCGTTGCGCCGCGACGGCGGCAGGGTGTCGAAGTCCACGAGCACCTTCACCATCTCGCTGTTCCAGGCGAGGAGGTCGAAGCGGTGGTTCATCACCATGGCCGGCCGCGGTGCCAGGTCGGCGACCAGCCCGGCCAGCGACGGGTCCGCCTCGGTGGCGGCCTTGTCCTCGCCGCGCGGCCGTTGCCGGGTGAGACCGAAGAGGTAGGCGCGTTCGTCGGTGTTCAGCCGCAGCGCACCGGCCAGGGCCTCGACCACGTCCGCCGAGGGCCGCAGCCCGCGTGCCTGCTCCAGCCGCACGACGTAGTCGACGCTGACGCCGGCCAGTTCGGCGACCTCCTCGCGACGCAGTCCGGGAGTCCGCCGCTGCCGGCGTGCGGGAAGGCCGAGGTCCTGCGGGTCCAGCCGTTCACGCCTGCTCCGCAGGAACGCGGCCAGCTCCTGCGTCACATCGGTGACCATGGTCGGTGCAACGGTCCGGGTAGGACTCGTGTTCCCAGGAAGTTCCTTCCCTTACCCCCGGTTTCCGGTGACCACAGGCTGGTGGCACACCACGAACACGGGAGAAACACCATGTCGCTCGACACCTACCGGCTGCTGGGCCGCTCCGGGCTGCGGGTCTCCCCGCTGGCACTGGGCACCGCGACCTTCGGCAACGAGTGGGGCTGGGGCTCCTCGCCGGAAGACGCGCGGCGGCTGTTCGAGATCTACGTGGAGCGCGGCGGCAACTTCGTCGACACCGCGGCCTCCTACGGCGGTTCCGAAGAGCTGCTGGGCGAACTCACCCAGGACCGGCGCGAAAGCCTGGTGCTGGCGACGAAGTACTCGACGCTGCGCACGCCCGGAGACCCGAACTCCGGCGGCTCGCACCGCAAGAACCTGTTCGCCTCCGTCGAGAACAGCCTGCGCCGGCTGCGCACGGACCACGTCGACCTGCTGTACGTGCACGTCTGGGACGCGCTGACGCCGTTCGAGGAAGTCCTGCGCGGCCTGGACGACCTGGTCAGGCAGGGCAAGGTCCTGTACGTGGGGATGTCCAACACCCCGGCCTGGGAGATCTCCCGCATGCAGGCGGTCGCCGACCTGCGCGGCTGGTCGCCGTTGGCCGCGCTGCAGATCGAGTACAGCCTCATCAACCGCGGCGGTGAACGCGACCTGATCCCGATGGCGCGGGCGCTGGGGCTGGGAGTGCTCCCGTTCTCCCCGCTGGGCGGCGGCGTGCTGTCCGGCAAGTACTCCAGCCCCTCCGAGGCCGGCACCAACCGCAGGAGCTTCAACGCCGGCCTGGGCATGGTCACCGAACGCACGCTCGCCATCGCCGACGCCGTGCGCGAAGTGGCCGCGGAGGTGGAACGCACGCCCGCCCAGGTCGCGCTGGCGTGGAACCTGCGGCGGCCCGGTGTGACGGCACCTGTCATCGGCGCCCGGACGCCCGAGCAGTTGCTGGGGAACCTGGACGCGCTGGAGGCCGGTCTGACCGACGAGCAGACAGCCCGTCTGGACTCGGTCAGCGCGATCGATCTCGGCTACCCGCACGACCTGCTCGGCGGCGACCACGTCCGAACGGTGATGTCAGGCGAGCTGACAGTCGAAAGCCGCCGCTGAGTGCGGCACCACGACGACCTGGTCCTCGTCCTCGTACAGGATCCGGCCCGGGTCGTCGCTGGTCAGCCGCTCCCACCGCACCCCGTGCGCGTCGAGGAGAGCGAGGTAACCCGGTAGACGTTCCACCAGGTGTGTCGCCTCCGCCTTGAACCACGCGCGGGCACCGGGGTTGACCTCCCGGTCGTAGACCGTCGGGTCGACCGTCGACGGATCGGTGTAGGCGGCGTTGTACCAGGCGTTGTTGACACGCACGAACTCTTCTTGCTCCTCGGTGAGCTCGCCACGCCGGCGCAGGCCGTTCACCAGTCCGAAGACCCCGGGGAAGTTCCCGTTGGCGTTGGCCTGCGCCGCCTGATACCTCACGAACATCAGTTGCTGCGGCCCACGATCAGACCGCTGTTGTCGTCCAGCACGTCGACCCGCACGGTGTCGCCGTCCCGCACCTCGCCGGCCAGCAGTTCCTTGGCCAGCTGGTCGCCGATCGCCGACTGCACCAGCCGCCGCAGCGGCCGAGCCCCGTAGATCGCGTCGAAACCGTTCAGCGCCAACCAGTCCCTGGCCGACGGCGTGACCTCCAGGGTCAGGCGACGGGCCGCGAGCCGGTCCGCCAGGCGAGTGATCTGGATGTCCACAATGGACGTCAGCTCCTCGGTGGCGAGCGCGTGGAACACCACGACGTCGTCCAGCCGGTTCAGGAACTCCGGCTTGAAGTGCCGTTGCACCACGGCCATCACCGCGTCCTTGCGCTCCCGCTCGGTCAGCGACGGGTTCACGATGGTCTGCGAACCCAGGTTCGAGGTGAGCACCAGGATCGTGTTGCGGAAGTCGACCGTGCGGCCCTGGCCGTCGGTCAGGCGGCCGTCGTCGAGGACCTGCAGGAGCACGTCGAAGACGTCCGGGTGGGCCTTCTCGACCTCGTCCAGCAGCACGACCGAGTACGGGCGGCGGCGGACCGACTCGGTGAGCTGGCCGCCCTGGTCGTAGCCGACGTAGCCGGGAGGCGCGCCGACCAGGCGGGCCACCGAGTGCTTCTCGGAGTACTCGCTCATGTCGATGCGGATCATCGCCCGCTCGTCGTCGAACAGGAACCCCGCCAGCGCCTTCGCGAGCTCGGTCTTGCCGACGCCGGTGGGGCCGAGGAACAGGAACGAGCCCGTCGGGCGGTCCGGGTCCGCGACTCCGGCGCGCGTGCGGCGCACCGCGTCCGACACGACCCGCACCGCTTCGGCCTGGCCGACGACCCGGCGTGCGAGTTCGTCCTCCATCCGCAGCAGCTTGGTGGTCTCGCCTTCGAGCAGGCGGCCGGCCGGGATGCCGGTCCACGCCGCCACGACGTCCGCTACGTCGTCGGGGCCGACCTCCTCCTTGAGCATCGCATCGTCCTGTGTGGACTCCGCGGCGACGGAGAGTTCCTTCTCCAGCTCGGGAATCCGGCCGTAACGGAGTTCGGCGGCACGACCGAGGTCACCGTCGCGCTCGGCCCGTTCGGACTCGCCGCGCAACGACTCCAGCTGCTCCTTCAGGCCGCGGACGCGGTCGATGGAACCCTTCTCGTTCTGCCACCTGGCCGTCAGCGCGGACAGTTCCTCGCGCTTCTCCGCGAGTTCGGCGCGCAGCACGTGCAGCCGTTCGACCGACGCCGCGTCGGACTCCTTGGCCAGCGCCATCTCCTCGATCTCGAGGCGCCGCACGGCACGTTCGACGGTGTCGATCTCGACGGGCCGGGAGTCGATCTCCATGCGCAGCCGGGACGCGGCCTCGTCGACGAGGTCGATGGCCTTGTCCGGCAGGAAGCGCGCGGTGATGTAGCGGTCGGACAGCGTGGCGGCGGCGACGAGGGCGGCGTCCGTGATGCGCACGCCGTGGTGCACCTCGTAGCGCTCCTTGAGCCCGCGCAGGATGCCGACCGTGTCCTCCACCGACGGTTCGCCGACCAGCACCTGCTGGAAGCGGCGTTCCAGGGCGGCGTCCTTCTCGATGTGCTCGCGGTACTCGTCCAGGGTCGTGGCACCGACCATGCGCAGCTCACCGCGGGCGAGCATCGGCTTGATCATGTTGCCGGCGTCCATCGCCGACTCACCGGTCGCGCCGGCACCGACGATCGTGTGCAGCTCGTCGATGAACGTGATGACCTGCCCGGCCGAGTCGGTGATCTCCTTGAGCACGGCCTTGAGCCGCTCCTCGAACTCACCGCGGTACTTCGCGCCCGCGACCATCGAGCCGAGGTCCAGGGACACGACCTTCTTGCCGCGCAACGACTCCGGCACGTCACCGGCCACGACGCGCTGCGCCAGGCCCTCGACGATCGCCGTCTTGCCGACACCGGGCTCGCCGATCAGCACGGGGTTGTTCTTGGTACGGCGCGACAGCACCTGCACGACCCGGCGGATCTCGGCGTCACGGCCGATCACCGGGTCGAGCTCGCCCTTGCGCGCACGTTCGGTCAGGTCGACGCCGTACTTCTCCAGCGCCTTGTAGGTGCCCTCGGGATCGGCCGACGTCACCCGCGCCGACCCGCGCACCTTCGCGAAGGCCTCGGTGAGCGCGTCGGGCGTCGCACCGTGCCGCCGCAGCAGGTCGGCCACCGGGCCGCCGTACTGCGCGAGCCCGACGAGCAGGTGCTCGGTCGACACGTACTCGTCACCCATCTCGGTGGCGAGCTCCTGCGCCTTGTTGATCACCCGCACGGCGTCGCGCGAGAACTGCGGAGCGGACACGGTCGAACCGGAAGCGCTGGGCAACGAGCGGGAGAGCTGCTCCAGCTCCTTGCGCACCTGCGCGGGGTCGGCACCCACGGCCGACAGCAACGGGGCGGTCAACCCGTCCGTCTGCGCCAGCAGTGCACTGAGCAGGTGCACGGAACCCACGTCCGGGTTCCCGTTCAGCGTCGCGGCCTGCACCGCCGCGGACACGGCCTGCTGCGTCTTGGTCGTCGGGTTGAAAGCGTCCATTCCTCCACCTCGTGGTCAGCCTCCAGCATGGACCATCATCCCGCACAACGTCAGAAAAGTTGAGTGTGTTCCGCTCAACCTTGAAATCGGTCCAGATCACACGCCGACTAGGCGAAGATCAGCTCATGACCTCAATCATCCACAGCATCACGATCGACACGCGCGACTCCTACGAGATCGCCTCCTGGTGGAGCAAGGTGCTGGGCCTGCCGCTGCACCCCGACGACAACCCCGGCGACCCCGAGTCGATGATCGAACTGCCGAACGGCCTCCGCTACCTGTTCATCAACGTGCCGGAGGGCAAGGAGCTGAAGAACCGGCTGCACCTGGATCTGCAGCCGGCCGACAACACGCGCGACGAGGAGGTCGAACGCCTCCAGGCCATCGGCGCGCAGATCTTCGACGATCAGCGCAGGCCGGACGGCACCGGCTGGGTCACGATGCGCGACCCCGAGGGCAACGAGTTCTGCGTGGAACGCAGCGCAGCCGAGCGCGCCGCGACCTCCTGATCGCTGTCACTCGAAAGCACCAACAGCTTGTCCACAGCGGGGACCGAGTTGTCCACAATCCGCTGGTCAGTATCCACAGGTGAATCAAGCTCAGTGGCGACCGTCTGTGCACCAGAACCCGTTGGAGTGACAATTTCGTCTTCCACCGAGTCCCGCAGCGGCTGCTCCTTGATCAGCAGGACCGCGATCACCGTGAACACCGCGAGACCGGCGGCGATGAGGAAGAGCTCACCCATCGCGTCGCCGTAGGAGTCCCGTACGACTGGGGAGAGGGAACCGCGGTCGAGCGTCTTCGTGCTCACCGAGGCGGCCAGCACGGCCCCGAGCACCGAGACGCCGGCCGTCCCGCCCAGCGACCGCAGGAACGTGGCCGTGGAGCTCGCGGCCCCGAGGTCCGCCATCCCCACGCCGTTCTGCACGGCCAGCACCAGGTTCTGCATGGTCAGCCCCACGCCCACGCCGACCAGCGCGAGGTAGCCGCCCATCAGCACGAGGTTGGTGCGGTGGTCGATGGTCCCGAGCAACGCCAGGCCTACGACCAGCGAGAACGATCCCCAGACCAGGTAGCTCTTCCACCGCCCGCTCTTGGCGATCAACTGCCCGCTCACCGTGGACGAGATGCTCAGCCCGAGCACCAGCGGCACGGTCAGCAACCCGGCCTTGGTCGGCGAGAACCCGCGCGCGATCTGGAAGTACTGCCCCATGAACACCGAGGCCCCGAACATCGCCGTGCCCACCGCGACGCCACCCAGCATCGCCAGCACCACGGTCCGGTTCTTGAACAGGTGCAGCGGGATGACCGGCGCGGACGCCCGCCGTTCCACGAAGTAGGCACCCACGATCGCGAGCACCGCCCCGGCGACGAACAGCGCGCTCTCCGCGCTGATCCAGGCGAAGTCCTTGCCCGCGAACGACACCCACATCAGCACCAGGCTCACGCCACCGGTGATCAGCGTGGCGCCGAGGTAGTCGATCTTCACGTGCTGCTTGCGGACCGGCAGGTGCAGCGTCTTGTGCAGCACGGCCAGCGCCACCAGCGCCAGGGGCACGCAGACGAAGAAGCACCAGCGCCAGCCGGGCCAGTCGACGAGGAACCCGCCGACCAGCGGCCCGCCCACGGTCCCGGCGGAGATCACCATGCCGGTGTAGCCGCTGTACCGGCCCCGTTCGCGCGGGCTGAGCAGCGCGCCGACGACGACCTGCCCCAGCGCCTGCACACCACCCATCCCCAGCCCCTGGAGGACCCGGAACGAGATGAGCTGCTCCATGTTCTGACTGAACCCGGACAGCACGGAGCCGACGACGAAGATCACGATCGCCGCCTGCAACAACTTCTTCTTGTCGAACAGGTCCGCGAGCTTGCCCCACAGCGGCGTACTGGCCGTCGAGGCGAGCAGCATCGACGTGATGACCCACGTGTACTGGGTCTGCGTGCCCTTGAGCTCGGCCAGGATCGTCGGGAGAGCGTTCGAGACGATGGTGGAGCTGAGGATCGCGACGAGCAACGCCACCCAGATACCGGACAGCGCTTCGAGGATCTCCCGATGTGACGAGGGCCGACTCAAAACCGGCACACCTCCAGCAGTTAGTTGATGTCATACAACTATATCTGGAGATAGTTAGCTAGGCCAACTAATTCGGTGGCTGATCGGTCACACCTCAGGGTCACGCCACCCGCTCAAGCCCCGGTCGCGCAAGCAGCAGCAGCCGATCACCCGCGATGCCGAAGGCGAGCCGTCCTTACCGAACGGGCTGGGCGGTGGGGGGTCTGGGGGCAGAGCCCCCCAGGGGAAGCACCCAACGCAACCTGGCCGCCCGCAAGGCGACCACCCGCACGGTCGCGGATCACACAGGCGACCACCCGCCCGGTCGGTCGCGGCCCGCAATGCGACAGCCCTCGTCGTCCACGCACAACGCGGACGACGAGGGCTGTGGTGGCGGGTTCAGCTGCCGGCGTCGCTCATCCTGTCGGCCTTGGCCCCGAAGAAGTCACCACCCTTGCGCTTGACGTCGTCCGTCCCCCAGTCGCGGATCCGGTCCACGGGAACCATCCGGGGGATGTGCTTGCGGCAGTGGATGTAGGCCTCCTCGACCTCGACCACCACCCACCGCTCGACCCGCTTGTCGTCACCGGCGAGCTCCTCGAACTCGTCCAGGGGCGCGATCCGGGCGCGGCCGTTGACGTGCAGCCCGATCAGGTCCTCGGTGAAGTCCACCATCAGCATCCCGATGTGCGGGTTCTCCATGATGTTGCCCAGCGACGCCATCACTCCGTTGCCCCGGTACTCGGGGTAGACGACCGTCTTGGAGTCGACGACGGTCATGAACCCGGCCTGCCCCGCACGCAGCGAGGAGTCGCACTCCCCGTCGGCATCGGCCGTCGAGATGAAGGCCATCTCCATGCGGCCGACGAACTCGGCCATCGCCGGGTTGAGGTGGTCCAGCACCTGGTCCTTGTAGAAGCGCATAGCGCGATCGGACGTCTCCAGGGCACATTGGAGGTAGTGCTCACCTCGTGAGCCGGGAAGGTCGACACGGTCGGGTGAGGTGGTTTCAGTGAGTTCAGGCAGGGACACGCGCCCAACCCAAGCACGCAAGCGCGCAACCCGGTACAGACGGACCCTCACATTCACGCTGTTGCGGTAACAACTACTCACCTAGAGTGACCATGCTTCGCTCAAAGGTGGCATCAAGGAGTCAAACAGCCCGATCAGGGGTTACTGTCCACCCTGTCGGGGGACGGATGCTTGACGAGGACGAACAGCGCCTTGCCGGCGCCACTGAACGCCTAATGAGAACGTGGAGACTGCGCGCGGACCATGACTGCGAACGCTGTGCTGAGCCCCATCCCTACCCCGCCCCACCGAGAACCCCCGCCTGGTGTCACCGCGATGGTGCGGATGATCCGGGAGAGCTTCGCGGTGGTGGAGCCGCACTCCGAAGAAGTGGCGAAGTTCTTCTACGGAATGCTCTTCTCGCTCTCGCCTGCCACACGCGAGATGTTCCCCGCGAACATGGAGGTGCAACGCAGCCGTCTGCTGCGCGCCCTCGTGCACGTGGTGCAGATGGTCGACCGCCCGGACGACCTCATTCCCTTCCTGCGTCAGCTGGGACGTGACCACCGCAAGTTCGGTGTCATCAACGTCCACTACGAGGCGGTCGGGACGGCACTGCTGTCCGCGGTGAAGAAGTTCTCCGGTGCCGCCTGGACGCCCAAGGTCGAGATGGCGTGGGCCGAGGCCTACACGTTGATGGCCAGGGCGATGCAGGAGGCGGCCGACGCCGACAACGGGCCCGCGTACTGGCACGCGACGGTGCTGGAGCACCAGCGCGTCTCGTGGGACCTGGCCGTCGTCCGGCTGCAACCGGACCACCCCGTCAGCTACAAGGCCGGTCAGTACGTCAGCGTGGAGACGCCGCAGCGCAAGCGCCTGTGGCGGTACTACTCGCCGGCGAACGCCCCGCGCGAGGACGGTGTCATCGAGTTCCACATCCGGTCCGTCGACGGCGGCTGGGTGTCCCGCTCGGTGGTCGGCCACACGCAGGCCGGCGACACCTGGCGGATCGGACCGCCGATGGGACGTCTGTCGGTCGACCGCACGGCCGGGTCGGACATCCTGATGGTGGCCGGTGGCACGGGCGTCGCGCCGATGCACGCGATCATCGACGAGATGGCGCAGTTCGGCGAGAACCCGCGCGTGCACCTGTTCTACGGCGGCCGCACCCGCGAGGACCTCTACGACCTGGACAACCTGCAACGCATCGCGACCACGAACCCGTGGCTCACGGTCGTGCCGGTGCTGGAGTCGGACCCCGGCGTCCGAGGTGTCGAGCAGGGCAGCCTCGCCGACGTGGTCACCCGCTACGGCGCGTGGGAAGAGCGTGACGTCCTGGTCTGCGGCAGCCCAGCCATGATCAGGTCGACGGTCTCCCGCATGCTCGTCGCCGGAACTCCTCTCGACCGGATCAAGTACGACCCGTTCACGCTGGACTAAACTCGGCACGTCGTAAGCGACTGGCGTGCCGAGGGTGGAACTGACCACCGGGAAGCGACGGCCGAGCGCACCGAACGCCTGGGTGCCCGGCACGGAGTGATGCCGTGCTGCGCGAAGTCGATCCCGAGATCGCCACTCTCATCCAGGCGGAGGAACGCCGTCAGGCGAGCAAGCTGCGCATGATCGCGTCCGAGAACGACGTGTCGGCTGCCGTACTTGAAGCCACCGGCTCGGTGCTGACCAACAAGTACTCCGAGGGCTACCCCGGCAAGCGGTACTACGAGGGCCAGCAGGTCGTCGACCAGGTCGAACAGCTCGCCATCGACCGGGCGAAAGCCCTGTTCGGCGTGGACCACGCGAACGTCCAGCCGCTGTCCGGCGCCCCGGCGAACCTCGCCGTCTACCTGGCGTTCCTGCAGCCCGGCGACACCGTGATGGGCATGTCCCTGCCGATGGGCGGCCATCTCACGCACGGCTGGAGCGTGTCCGCGACCGGCAAGTGGTTCAACGCGGTCCAGTACGAGGTCCGCAAGGACACCGGCGTCGTGGACATGGACGAGGTCAGGGCGCTGGCGCAGGCCGAACGCCCGAAGGTGATCTTCTGCGGCGGCACGGCCATCCCGCGCACCATCGACTTCCCGGCGTTCGCGGAGATCGCCCGTGAGATCGACGCGGTCCTGGTCGCCGACATCGCGCACATCGCCGGACTCGTCGCGGGCGGCGCGCACCCGTCACCGGCCGGGCACGCGCCGGTGATCACCACGACCACGCACAAGACGTTGCGCGGCCCGCGTGGCGCGATGATCCTGTGCGACGCCGAGCACGCGAAGGCGATCGACCGGGCCGTGTTCCCCGGCCTGCAGGGCGGTCCGCACGACCACACGACGGCCGCGATCGCCGTGGCGCTGCACGAGGCGTCACAGCCGGAGTTCCGCGAGTACGCGCACATGATCGTGAAGAACGCGCAAGCGCTCGCAGAGGCGTTGCTGGAGCGCGGCTTCGACCTGGTCTCCGGCGGCACCGACAACCACCTGGTGCTGATCGACCTGACGTCCAAGCTGATCGGCGGCAAGCCGGCCGCACGGGCCCTGGACCGGGCGGGCATCGAGCTGAACTACAACGCGGTCCCGTTCGACACCCGCAAGCCGTTCGACCCGTCCGGCATCCGGCTCGGCACCCCCGGCGTCACGACGCGCGGCCTCAAGCCGGAGCAGATGCCGTTGATCGCGAACTGGATGGATCGCGCCATCGCCGCCCACGACAACGACCAGGCGCTGGACCGCATCGCCGCCGAAGTCCAGGAACTACTCGGCACCCTCTAGGCCCACGGCCGCGCCGCGCACCTCTTCGAGAGCCCGGCGGGCGACTTCCGCGAAGTCCCCGCCGGTCTCCAGCCACTCGGCGTAGCCGCGTCGCAGGGCCAGCACACCGAGCTCCGAGGCGACGTCCGCGTCGAGCTCCGGCACACCACGTTCCAGCAGCCCGGCCTTCATCGTGCGGGCGAACCCGGCCATCTTCAACGCGTCCCGCTCGCGCAGCTCGTCGTTGGCGGCGATCACCGCCAACCGGCGCGGGCCGTTCGCCCAGCGGTCCTGGGTGAAGGTGACGGCCATCGCCACCAGCGCCCCTTCGATCGCCCCCAGCGCGCCGGCGGACTCGGGAGCGCCGGCGATCCCGTCGGTGATCAGCTCCAGCAGCCGGTCCTGCCCGCTGAACAGCACCTCGCGCTTGTCCCGGAAGTGCCGGAAGTACGTGCTCTTCGTCAGGCCCGCGCGCTCGGCGATCTGCGCGACCGCCGTGTTCTCGTAGCCCTGCTCGTCGAACAGGTCGAGTGCGGCGCGCACCAACCGATCTCCCGCGTCCGGCTCCCATCGACCCATGGCTCACATCATAAGTGATGCGACTTGGTCTCATCACTCTGCTACTGTCGATGAGACCAAGTCCCATCACTCGAAGGAAGTGTCATGAAGGTCTTCGTCACGGGAGCTAGCGGCCACGTCGGCTCGGCACTGGTTCCAGAACTGCTCAACGCCGGCCACGAGGTCGTCGGGCTCGCCCGGTCCGACGCGTCCGCCGCCAAGCTCGAAGCGCAGGGCGCCGGCGTGCGGCGCGGCGACCTGGACGACCTCGACGGACTGCGCAAGGGCGCGGCCGAGTCGGACGCCGTGATCCACCTGGCGTTCAAGCACGAGGAGATGTACGCGGGCGACTACCAGGGCGCATCCGACGCCGATCTCGCCGTCGTCCAGGCGTTCCTGGACGAGCTCGCCGGCACCGGCAAGGCGCTGATCGGCACCGGCGGCACGCTGTCGTACTCGGGCCTCGGCCGCACCGCCACCGAGGAGGAACGGGTCTCGAGCGAGGGCCCGCGCGGCGCCGCCCGCAACCTGATCATCGACGCCCAGGACGTCCGCGGCTCAGTCGTCGTGCTGCCCCCGACCGTCCACAGTGCACTGGACACGGCCGGATTCATCCCGATCCTGGTCAGGACCGCCCGCGCCACGGGGATTTCCGGCTACCCCGGCGACGGCACGAACCGCTGGTCGGCCACGCACACGCTGGACGCGGCGAGGCTCTACCGGCTGGCAGCGGAGAAGGCCCCGGCGGGCTCGGTGCTGCACGCGGTCGCCGAGGAGGCCGTGACGATGCGGGAGATCGCCGAGGTCATCGGCCGGAAGCTGAACGTGCCCGTCGAGGCCATCCCGGCGGAGCGCGCCCAGGAGCACTTCGGGCCGCTCGCGTTCATGGTGTCGCGGGACGCACCGACGTCGGGTGCGCGCACGAAGGCGTTGCTGGGCTGGGAACCGAAGGAACCCGGCGTCCTGGAGGACCTGGAGGCCGGGTTCTACTTCGACGAGAGCTGAGCTTCGAACCCGAGGTGCGCCGGGGAGGTCGCGCCGCCGGAGTCCGGCTCTGTCGGCGCAGATTCCTCAAGCGCGGCACGGATTTCCCGCTCGCTCTTCCACGCGCGTGACACGCCATCTTCCGGCCCTTCACGCACCTCTGGCCGGCCGATGTGGACGGCCGATGTGGATGGCGTGGCCTGTCCATCTCTCGATCGCCTGCCGCCGTTGTACCGCCCTGTCGCCGCCCACCCCCTTCCGCTTGCGGGGGAAGGTGATCATGGTTTCCGGACATCTACTAGACGGCGTCAGGCGTGGATCAGGACCAGATTCACCCGTCCGGGTGGCCCAAGCTCGGACACAGCCAGAGCTTCTCGACCGCGGTCAGCGGTCAGCGGTCAGCCCGCACGACGGCGCGACGCTCGCCGCGTCCGCGCAGTGGTCGCGGAAGTCGACCACCCTGGGACGCGGCGTCGCGAAGACCTCGTAGACGCGCTCGATCACTTGCGCGGCTTGGGTTTCCACACGACCAGCGCGGTCTCCTGCCGGATCGGCACGAGGTCACGCCGGTAGGAGGCGTGTACGGCGGCGGCCGTGGAATCGGCCGCCGCCAACGCCTGAGCCAGTTCCTGCTGGAGTTCGGCGACCCGCGAGCGCAGTGCGTCGACCTGGTTCTCCAGGTCGATGATCCGCTTGATGCCCGCGAGGTTCACGCCCTCGTCCTGCGAGAGGCGCTGGACTTCGCGCAGCAGCACGATGTCGCGCATCGAGTAGCGGCGGCCTCCGCCGTTCGTGCGGCCCGGCGAGACCAGACCCAGCCGGTCGTAGGACCGCAGGGTCTGGGCGTGCAGGCCCGACAGCTGGGCCGCCACCGAGATCACGAAGAACGGCGTGTCCTCATCGGTCCCCGGAGGGAACGGAAAACCCACCGGACTCACCGCCCTTCAAGGAGTGCGTTCAGATCGCCTCGCGGATCGTGGTCCTGCGTCACGTCGGCATACGCCTCAAGTGCCTTGCGGGCCTCGGACGACAGGTTGTTCGGCACCGCGACCTCCAGGGTGATCAGGAGATCGCCCGCGGTCCCGTCCCGCTTCGTGATCCCCTTGCCCCGCGCCCGCAGCACCCGCCCGGAGGCGGTGCCGGCGGGCACCTTCAAGGAAACCTTGCCGTCGAGCGTCGGCACGGTCAACGTCGATCCCAGAGCGAGCTCGGAGAACGTCATCGGCGCCGTCAGCGTCAGGTCGTTGCCCTGACGGCCGAACACGCTGTGCGGGTTGACGTGCACGCGCACGAACAGATCACCGTTCGGACCGCCGTTGCGGCCTGGTTCGCCTTGTCCCGCAAGGCGAATCCGCTGGCCGTCGTCGACACCCGACGGGATCCGCACGGTCAGCGTGCGGGTGCGGGTGCTGACGCCGTCGCCACCGCACTCGGGGCACGGGTCGTCGATGATCTTGCCGGTGCCTCGGCAGTCGCGGCACGGCTCGCTGAACGCGAACGCGCCCTGCGACCGCGTGACGAGGCCGGAACCCGAACACGTCGCACAGGTGTGCGGCGTGGTGCCGGGCTTGGCACCGGAACCGTTGCACGTCGTGCAGGCGGCGGGGGACGACAGGCGCAGCGGCACCGTCGCCCCCTTCACCGCCTCGGTGAAGTCGATGCGGACGTCGGTCTCGACGTCCTCACCACGACGCGGACGCGTCGGCGAACCCGCCCCCGCGCCGCCACGCCGGTTGAACAGGCCGCCGAGCAGGTCGCCCAGGCCGCCGCCACCGGTGTTCTGCGCGGCACGGCCGAACAGGTCGTTGACGTCGAACCCGCCGGAGCCGAAGCCGCCGGAGCCTGGGAAGCCGCCGCCGCCCGCGAACAGGCGGCGGGCCTCGTCGTACTGCTTGCGCTTGGCCGGGTCCGACAGCACGCCGTAGGCCTCGGAGACCGACTTGAAGCGGGCCTCGGCCTTGGCGTCACCGGGGTTCGCGTCGGGGTGCAGCTCGCGGGCGAGCTTGCGGTACGACTTCTTGATCTCGTCCGCTGTCGCCTCGGAGGAGACGCCCAGCTCGCGGTAGAAGTCCTTCTCGATCCAGTCCCTCTGACTCACCGGACGGCTCCTCCTCCCTAGGCTTCTTCGGACGACGCGGCGGGCTCGTGGTCGGTCACCGCGACGAGCGCGGGCCGGACGAGCTTGTCGCCGAAGGTGTAGCCACGGCGCAGGACCGCGGTGACCGTCGGGCCGTCGACGTCCGGGGACGTGCTGTGCTGCACGGCCTCGTGCACCGACGGGTCGAACGCCTCGCCGTCGTGCGCGAACGGCTCCAGGCCGGTCTTGGCGAGCGTGGACACGAGCTTGTCCGCGACCGCCTTGAACGCACCGGTCAGGTCGCCGTGGGCGGCGGCCCGCTCGATGTCGTCCAGCACCGAGAGCAGTTCGGAGGCGACGGACGCCTTCGCGTTGGTGATCACCGCTTCGCGGTCGCGTTCCACCCGCTTGCGGTAGTTCGCGTACTCGGCGGTGAGCCGCTGAAGGTCGGCGGTGCGCTCGTCGAGCTGGGTCTTCAGCTCGGCGGCCACCTCGTCCACGACCTCGGCGACCAGAGGTTCGGCCGGAGATTCAGCCGGAGCAGTGCCCTCTTCCTCGGCGACGTGGGCCGGCGGCCGGACCTCACCCGTTTCGGGGTCGATCCGGCGCCGGTCGTTCACGACGACCTGAGGCTGCTCCTCGTCAGGGGCGGCATGCCTCGGTTCGGTCACTTCTTCTCGTCCTCGTCCACGATCTCGGCGTCGACGACGTCGTCGTCCTTCTTGGCGCCGGCACCCGCACCGGCGGCGCCCGGCGCGTCAGCACCAGGGGCCTCGGCGCCGGGAGCACCCGGAGCGTTGGCGTAGATCGCCTGGCCGATGGCCTGGGACTCGGTCGCGAGCTTCTCGACCGCCGTCTTGATGGCGTTGATGTCGGTGCCCTTGAGCGCCTCGTTCGCCTCGGCGATCGCGGCGTTGACCTTGTCCTTGATCTCGGCGGGGAGCTTGTCGTCGTTCTCCTTGACGACCTTCTCCGTCTGGTAGACCAGCGTCTCGGCCTGGTTGCGGACCTCGGCCTCCTCGCGGCGGCGCTTGTCCTCCTCCGCGTGGGCCTCGGCGTCCTTGACCATGCGGTCGATGTCGTCCTTCGGCAGCGCGGAGCCACCGGTGATCGTCATCGACTGCTCCTTGCCGGTGCCCAGGTCCTTCGCCGACACGTGGACGATGCCGTTCGCGTCGATGTCGAAGGTGACCTCGATCTGCGGCACGCCACGGGGGGCGGGCGGCAGGCCGGTCAGCTCGAACATGCCGAGCTTCTTGTTGTGCGCCGCGATCTCGCGCTCGCCCTGGAAGACCTGGATCTGCACGGACGGCTGGCTGTCGTCGGCCGTCGTGAAGGTCTCGGAGCGCTTCGTCGGGATCGTGGTGTTGCGCTCGATCAGCTTGGTCATGATGCCGCCCTTGGTCTCGATGCCCAGGGACAGCGGGGTGACGTCGAGCAGCAGGACGTCCTTGACCTCACCCTTGAGGACACCGGCCTGCAGGGCGGCGCCGACGGCGACGACCTCGTCCGGGTTCACGCCCTTGTTGGGCTCACGGCCGCCGGTCAGCTCCTTGACGAGCTCAGCGACGGCGGGCATGCGGGTGGAGCCACCGACGAGCACGACGTGGTCGATGTCGCCGACGGAGACGCCGGCGTCCTTGATCACGTTGTTGAACGGCGCGCGGGTGCGCTCGAGCAGGTCGTTCGTGATGCGCTGGAACTCGGCGCGAGACAGCGTCTCGTCGAGGAACAGCGGGTTCTTGTCACCGTCGACGGTGATGTACGGCAGGTTGATCGAGGCGTTGTTGGAGCTCGACAGCTCGATCTTGGCCTTCTCCGCAGCCTCGCGGATGCGCTGAAGGGCCATCTTGTCCTTCGTCAGGTCGATGCCGTTGGCCGACTTGAAGCGCTCGACCAGCCAGTCGACGACGCGCTGGTCCCAGTCGTCGCCACCGAGGTGGTTGTCACCGGAGGTCGCACGGACCTCGACCACGCCGTCGCCGAGCTCGAGCAGCGAGACGTCGAACGTGCCGCCACCGAGGTCGAAGACCAGGATGGTCTGCTCCTTCTCGCCCTTGTCGAGGCCGTAAGCCAGAGCGGCCGACGTCGGCTCGTTGACGATGCGGAGCACGTTGAGACCCGCGATCTGGCCGGCCTCCTTGGTGGCCTGGCGCTGCGCGTCCTCGAAGTAGGCGGGGACGGTGATGACCGCGTCGGTGATCTCTTCGCCCAGGTACGCCTCGGCGTCGCGCTTGAGCTTCATCAGCACGCGCGCGCTGATCTCCTGCGAGGTGTACTTCTTGCCGTCGATCTCGTCGGTCTGCCAGGTCGTGCCGACGTGGCGCTTGACCGAGCGGATCGTGCGGTCGACGTTGGTGACGGCCTGGTTCTTCGCGGGCTGGCCCACGAGGACCTCGCCATTCTTGGCGAAAGCGACGATGGACGGGGTCGTCCTGGAGCCCTCCGAGTTGGCGATGACCGTCGGCTCACCGCCTTCGAGGACTGCGACGACCGAGTTGGTCGTCCCGAGGTCGATGCCGACTGCACGCGCCATTGGAGTTCCTTCCGCTAGTACTTGTTGAGTGTTGCTGGCTCAAGTTTGCCATCCGCTCAACGTTGAGCCTACCCGACTCAAGGTTTCTGACTGTCCTAACGGCCGACAAAGTCTGGTTGTTCCCTCACAACGCACTGAGGACCACCCCTTGTGGAGTGGTCCTCAGCACATTCCCCCTGACTCACCTCAGGCCGCGAACACCTGCACGTCCCCCGAGCCCGCGTTGAGGTTGAGTTCGAGCGACGCACCAGGATCGGTCGGGACCTGGACCGCGCGGTCGCCGCTGCCCGACGCGCCGACGAGCTTGAACGGACCACCCGGCACCCGGACGGTGATGTCACCGGACCCGGTGGTGGCTCGCACCGACTTCGCCGCCGACAACGTCAGCGTGATTCGCCCGGAGTCGGCCTTCGCGATCACCTCGCTCTCCATCGAGGTGCCGTTGATGTCGCCGGAACCCGTGTCGAGCAGCGCCTTGCCCTTGATCGCGTCCAGTGCGATCCGGCCGGACCCCATGTCGGCCGTGACGGCCCCACCGATCCTGGTGCCCTCGAAGTCACCGGACCCGGCCTTCACCTTGACGTCGCCCGCGATGTCGCGGGCGATGATCCTGCCGGAGCCCGCCCCGAAGTTGACGGAGGCCAGCCCCTCGACGGTCGCGTCCCCCGAACCGAGGTCACCGACGACCGTGATGTCCGCCGACGGGACCAGGACCTCGTAGTTGATCTCGCATTCGTCGCCGCAGCCGTCCAGCACCAGCGTGCTGCCCTCGATGCGGTGCGCGACACCCGAGGGCTTGTTGTCCTTGTTGTGCTCGACCCTGCGGTGGACCTTCGTCTCGGTCAGGCCCTGCTGGTACCGGATCGTCACGTCCCCCGAGTCCTGGTCGCTGCGGACCTTGACCGACGTGAACTTCTCAGCGACGACGTGGTCGTCCTGGAACTCGTACTTCATGATGCGGATGCCGCCACAGGCCGTGAGCCCGGTAAGCACCGCCCCCGCCACCAACGCCACCAGCGCCGTCCTCATCATGAGCACAAAACTAGAGGCGGCGGGGCTCAGCTACACGGCAGCAAGCCCCCGAAGGCGGGGTGGGGTTGTCCCTACCGTGCGCTAGACGAGATCTTCGAGCACGGCGCGCAACGCCGGAGCCGTGCGCGCCGGGTCGTTCAGGAAGTGAGTCGACGCCAGCACGTGCGCGGGCGCGATGCGTTCCCAGAGCAGGCCTTCGACCGGCACCTGGGCGATGTGCAGCTCCACGCTCTGCGCCCACCGGCCGATGCGCGACTCGATGCCGCGCAGCACGTCTCCTATCGGCAACGCCGCCGGGCTCTGCACGCGGTGCAGCTGCTCGATGCCCGGCTTGAGCGCGAGCACCACGGCCCGGCTGGCCGGCCTCGTCAGCAACGCCTCGGCGTCCTCGGGCGTCGCGGGCTCGGCACCGCGCCTGCAGGCGTCCAGCGCGTCGGCCCACCAGCCCGGCCACTCGGCGGTCACGGCGGCGCGGTCGGTGCCCAGCGGCACCTGCACGGGCAGCGACGGGTCCAGGCCCGGCACGTGCGGCTCGACGTCGACCGACAACGCCAGCGAGTCGCGCACGTACAGCGCGGCGAGCAGCCCCAGGCTCACCCCGTGGCTGATGCCGGACACCTCTCGCGCGAACCTCATGACCTCATTGTTCCCGCGGCGCGGCCGTGAATTCGTCGCGACCGCGGATCAAGAAGGACACGATTGGCTCCAGCTCGTCCTCGTTCGGAGCAACGTCGGCGATCAGACCCTGCATCAGCAGCCCGTCGATGGCCGCGAGGAACGCCCGGAACGCGACGGGATCCTCCGGCCGCACGACCTCCACGGCCAGGTCGAGCCACCGGCGCGCGGCGGGCTTCAGCTCGGGACGCCTGCCCGCCAGCAGGTACAGCTCGTACTCGGCGAGCGTGCGGCCGCGGTTCTCGTTCACGGCCTTCGCGAGGCTGCTCGCGATCTCACGGGCGGTGCCGCCGCTCGCGACGATCTTCAGCATGTCGTCGCACAGCGACTCCGCCGACCACACCAGCGTGGCGATCAACAGGTCGTCGAGCGTCGCGAAGTAGTAGGTGGGCGCCGTCGTCGGCACACCGGCTTCCCGGGCGACGCTGCGGTGGGTCACGCCGGCGACGCCCTCGCGTTCGATCACGCGCAGGGTGGCCTCGACGATGGCACGGCGCTTCTTCTCCCCGCGCGCCTTGCGACCGTCGACCTTCTGGATGTCTGCTACCGCGGTCAGTGCGTCCTCCCGAGTTCGAGCGTCACCACGCCTCCGATGATCAGGACCAGGCCGATGACCATCGTGGGGTTGAGGGTTTCGCCGAGGAACTTCCAGCCGATGATCGCGACGGCTGCAACGCCGATAGCGGACCATACGGCGTAAGCGACGCCCACGGGCATACCCAACTTCAACGCGCGCGAAAGTGCGGTGAAGGCGATGGCGTATCCGATGACGACGACGACCGACGGCCACAGTCTGCTGAAGCCGTCGGACAGCTTCAACGACACGGTGGCGGCGATCTCTCCCACGATCGCCGCGGCGAGATACACGTACAACACGGCGACCTCCGGCTTGCTCAGGACAACTACCTGAACAAGTGTTCCACAAGTTTTTGATCAATTTCCGGATACTTGACCGGTACGTGAGGAGACACCGGCCACGTCCAAGTGGTTACTGGTCAGTAACGTGTCCTAGACTCCCGCCATGACCCTCCAGCTGGTTCTCGGACTCGTCGCCGTGGCGGTGAGCGTCGTCGCCTGGGGCGTGTTCGTCGCCGCCGTGCTGAAGCAGATCAAGATCATCCGGCTCGGCCAGCCGGACGGCACCCGTTTCGGGCCGTTCGTGCCACGCCTGAAGACGATGATCGTCGAGTTCGTCGCGCACACCAGAATGGCGAAGTTCCGTTCGGTCGCCCCGTGGCACTGGATGGTGATGTGGGGCTTCCTCATCGGGTCCGCGGTGCTGTTCGAGGCGTACGGCGAGGTGTTCGACCCGCACTTCCACTGGCCGATCATCGGCACGTGGTCGGTCTGGCTGCTGCTGATCGAGCTGCTGGGCCTCGGCACCGTCGTCGGTGGTGTCGCCTTGGCGGTCATCCGCCAGCGCAACCACCCGCGCCGCGCCGACCGGCTCTCACGCTTCCAGGGCTCGGACTTCAAGTCCGCGTACTTCGTCGAAGCCGTCGTGATCATCGAGGGCGTCGGCATCCTGCTGGTCAAGGCGTTCAAGCAGTCGGCAGGCCTGGAAGAGGCGCCGCTGTGGACGTCGTTCGTGACGCAGCCGCTCTCGCACTTGCTGCCGACCGCCGCGATCTGGGTGTCCGTGATGGCGCTGGTCAAGCTGCTCAGCGGCATGATCTGGCTGATCGTGGTCGGCCGCAACCTCACGATGGGCGTTGCCTGGCACCGGTTCTCGGCGTTCTTCAACATCTACTTCAAGCGCGAGGACGACGGTGGCGTCGCTCTGGGCGCGCTGAAGCCGATGATGTCCGGCGGCAAGGTCCTCGATCTCGAAGAGGCCGACCCGGACAAGGACGTGTTCGGCGTCGGCAAGGTCGAGGACTTCACCTGGAAGGGCGTTCTCGACTTCTCCACCTGCACCGAGTGCGGCCGCTGCCAGTCGCAGTGCCCCGCCTGGAACACCGGCAAGCCGTTGTCCCCCAAGCTGGTCATCACGCAGCTGCGCGACCACATGTACGCCAAGGCGCCGTACCTGCTGGCCGGTGGCTCGCGCGACATGGCGGGCGACGAGGTCGGCCTCACCGAGGACAAGTACGAGGACTACAAGAAGCGCCTCGAGTCCATCGACGTGCTGGCCATGGCCGAGGCCGACCGACCGTTGATCGGCGGCCCCGACGAGCTGGGCGTCATCGACCCCGACGTGCTGTGGTCCTGCACGACCTGCGGCGCGTGCGTCGAGCAGTGCCCGGTGGACATCGAGCACGTCGACCACATCGTCGACATGCGCCGCTACCAGGTGCTGATCGAGTCGAACTTCCCGTCCGAGCTCGGCGGCATGTTCAAGAACCTGGAGAACAAGGGCAACCCGTGGGGCCAGAACTCCAAGGACCGCCTGGCGTGGACCGAGGGCCTCGAGTTCGAGGTGCCGGTGTTCGACGGCGAGCTGGGCGACGCGGAGTACCTGTTCTGGGTCGGTTGTGCCGGTGCGTACGAGGACCGCGCGAAGAAGACCACGCGTGCCGTCGCCGAACTGCTGCACACCGCGGGCGTGAAGTACACGGTGCTCGGCCCGGAGGAGACCTGCACCGGTGACCCGGCCCGCCGTGCCGGCAACGAGTTCCTGTTCCAGATGCTCGCGCAGCAGAACGTCGAGGTGCTCAACTCGGTGTTCGAGGACCGGCCCGCCGGTCAGCGCAAGATCGTCGTGACGTGCGCGCACTGCTTCAACACCCTGGCCAACGAGTACCCGCAGGTCGGTGGCACGTACGAGGTCGTGCACCACACGCAGCTGCTGAACAAGCTGGTGCGCGAACGCCGTCTGGTGCCGGTCGCGCCAGTCACCGAGGACGTCACGTACCACGACCCGTGCTACCTGGGCCGGCACAACAAGGTCTACGAGGCACCGCGTGAGCTGATCGGGGCGTCCGGTGCGAAGCTGCGCGAGATGCCGCGGCACGAGGAACGGTCCATGTGCTGCGGTGCCGGTGGCGCGCGCATGTGGATGGAGGAGCGGATCGGCAAGCGCATCAACGTCGACCGCGTGGACGAGGCGTTGTCCACGGCGCCGTCGAAGATCGCGACCGGTTGCCCGTTCTGCCGCGTGATGCTGACCGACGGCGTGACCGCGCGTCAGGCCGATGGCCTGGCCGGGGCGCACGTCGAGGTCGTGGACGTGGCGCAGATGCTGCTGGAGTCCGTGAAGCGCGGGCAGCCGGAGCCGGCAGCCGAGGACGCGAACGTCTGAGTCAGGCGACAGGAACGGCCCCGGTCCACTGTGGACCGGGGCCGTTTCCGTTGGTGGTCAGTGAGCCCAGACCTTGATCTTCTTGGCGTTGTTGCCCGGATCGGCGTCCGTCGCACCGGACGTCTCGGCGGTCGCGACGATCTCGCCGTGCCTGATCTGCGTGTCCACCCGTGCCTTCACCGTGTAGGTGACGGACTCGCCGATGTAGGTGTCCGCCTGGTAGAAGCTCGACAGGTAGACGCGCTGTCCGTCGATGAACCCTGCGGGTGCGTTGGTGGACAACGGGGTCAGACCCGGCGGGAACGTGGCGGTGCCGTACATCGGCGTGGGCATGTTGCTCTTGTTCCGGTAGGTGACCTCGACATCGACCACGTCACCGACCTTCATCACGCGAGGCGCGTCCAGGCGGCTGACCGACGGGTCGTACCGTCCCTGCACGAAACCCGCGTCGTACGGACCGGCCTGGCCGCCCGCCCCGAGAGTGAACCGCTCCGTCTGAAGCGTGTTCTGGCCGAAGTCCGAGTCGCCGCCGTTCTTGGTGAACGTCGTGTCCCAGCTCCGCGCGAACATGGTCACCACGTAGGTGCCCGCCGGGATGTTCTCGAACCGGTAGTCGCCGTTCGCGTCGGTGGTCGCCACCTCGTACAGCCCCGGAATCAGGAAGGTGTAGCCGGCCCGCGGCGCCTCGCCCGGCTGCCGGACGCCGTCCCCGTTGTCGTCGAACCACGCCGACCCGGTGATGACGCCGCCGGGCTCGTCGGCCATCGCCGGTTGAACGGCGAAGGCCGACGCGGCCAGTGCGAGTCCGAGTGCGGAAAGTCTTGTCACAGCACGCATTTCAAATCCCCCAGGACATGAAGTGAACATTCACCTTGGGAGACGTGCGCTGCGCGCCGAGGTTGCGTCAGTCGCTGTCGGTGACCTTGTCGTAGACCACGTTCAGCACCCAGCCGGTCAGGGCGACGATGATCGCGCCCCAGAACGCGGGCCAGAAGCCGTCGACGCGGAACGGCAGGTCGAGCTGCTCGGCGATCCACCCGGTGAACATGAACAGCAGCGCGTTCACCACGAGCCCGATCAGGCCGAGCGTCACCAGGTAGAACAGGCAGCCGAAGAACTTCACCAGCGGCTTCACGATCGCGTTGATCAGGCCGAAGATCACCGCGACGCCGATCAGCGTGAGGATCCTCGACCCGGTCGAGCCCTCGCCCAGGTCGATGCCCGGGAGGGCGGTCGACACCCAGACCGCCACGGCAGTCAGCAGCACTTGCACCAAGATGCCCATGCCGCAGACTAACCGTGACGGGTCCTAAGTGGTCAGGAGCGGCGGCGGCGCGCCACGAAGAACGCTCCCAGACCGGCCGCGAGCAGCACCGAGCCGAGGCCGAGGAAGCCCAGCGGCGAGGCACCGGTCGACGCGAGGCCGGAGTTGTTGCCCGCCTTGGCCACGGCCGGAGTGGTCGTGGTGGCCGGCGAGGCGGCGCCGGTGGTCGACGTGACCGGTGCGGTCGTCGTGGCGGTGCCCTTCTCGACGATCTTGATCGGCTTCGTCGCGACGTTGTTCCGGCGGTTGACGTCCGGCAGACGACCGAAGTTGAAGCGCGCCATGGCGTGCACCTCGGTGTACGTGATGTCGTCCAGCTCGAGCTTCAGGGCGACCTCGATCTGCTTGCCGGGAAGGATCTTGTCCTTGACGGTGAAGTCCTCGCGGGTGCCGGGACGCAGCGTCACGTTGTCGCTGTACGACAGGACCTTCGCGGCCAGGCTGCCCAGGACGAACGTCGGAGCGACCGGCACGTTGCCCTTGTTGGAGAGCGTGAGCTCGAGGTCGATCTGGTCGCCGAGGGTGTGGGTGTCCCTGGCAGGCGAGATCGCGGAGTCGAGGGCGATGTCCGCCTGGGCCTCGACGTAACGCAGGTCGAGGCGGTGCGTGCGGTTGTCGAGCATCTGCTGGATCTTGCGAGAGCCGGTCACCCAGTCGACGTCGTCGGCCGTCTTCGGCTCGGCCAGTGCGAGGCGGTCCGCGGTGAGATCCGGTGCGGTGACGGTGAAATCGCCGTTCGGCAGGTCGAGCGAGTAGGTGCCGTCCTGGCCTGCCTGGGTCTCCAGCTCGACCGCGCGGCCGCCTGCCGCCGTGCCGACGGCCTTGACCTTGCCCTGGTGGACCTTCTCATCGGCCTGCTTCACGCCGTCGCCGTTGGCGTCGACGAAGGTGGAGCCGGTGACGACGTGGCCGAGAAGGTTGAAGTCGGCGTCCGTCCTGCTCTCGGTCACGCTGTCGTAGCTGACCCGGTTGAAGCTGTACTCGAGTTCCCAGACGGCCACCGAGTACGACGGCCCCTTGGGCAGCACCGCCCGGTAGCGGCCGTCCGCGCCGGTGCCGAAGTCGCCGACGGTCTGGTGCGTGCCCTGGTCGGTGACGCGCACGCCCACACCGTTCGCACGGATGCTGTCACCGGCGTCGAAGGTGCGGTTGGCGTTGCGGTCGAGGTAGACGAGCCCCTCCACCGTGATCGTCTCGTCCTGTGCGAAGGCGGGAGCGCCTGTCGCGGCCAGGACGAGCGCGGCCGTCAGCGTGACGGCGAAGACGTTCTTCACTGATCCCCCAGCGTTCGTGTTGTCCATTTAGGACATCGGAACGCCGGGGGTCAGCGTTGCATGACACCGGTCACTCGGACAGCGGGTAACCACCCATCTCGCACCCCTCCCTCTCGCGCATTTAGCACGATATCGGATAGTACGAGTTCGTAGCAATTACTCCTTGCCGTCGAGTGCGAGCCGCGTGCGACGGTGCGCGGGCCCGAGTTCGCCGGACAGCACCTCCATCACCTGGCGTAGCAGGTCGCGCAGGTGCTCCAGATCGGCACCCGGCAGCGCGGTGAAGAGGTCGCGCTCCCGTTCGGCCTGGCCGGCGACGATCCGCAGGAAGATCTCGCGGCCGGCGTCGGTCAGCGTCGCGGGCAACGACCGGCGGTCGCTCGGGTCGAGTTCGCGGACGACGAGGCCCGCCTTCTCCAGCCGGTCGAGGCGGCTCGTGATCGTGGTGGCCGGGCTCAGCGTGCCGTTCGCGAGCTGCTTGGGCGTGAGCCGGTGCGGCGGCCCGATCCAGAAGAGCCGGGCGAGGATCTCGTAGTCGGCGCGGTTGAGCCCGTGCGGCGCGGCGATCTCCGTGGCGAGGAAGTCGAGGTACTTGCTGATCTGGTGCACCCGGTCGACCACGCCTTCGACCACCGGATCGATCGCCGGAACCATGGCCCTCCACGACTCGACCTCGGCATCGGTGTCGTCCGCACCACGCTTGCCCATCCTGTGATGGTAGTTGCGCCCACATGCAGAACGGCCCGCGTCACTCCCCGGACGCGGGCCGTTCCGTCTTACCCCCTGGTGATCAGCGTCCCCCCGGAGCAGATCCCAGCCTTAAGACACCTCAGGACATCTGGATGTTGCCCCGACCCCCGAATGTCACTCGAATGCAGTAACGATCAGGCGCGGCGAGCGCAGCAGGTGCGCGTACGCCCGCCGCCCTAAGCTGATCGCCATGAGCGAGAAGCCGCAGGCCTCCGGCGAAAGCACCCTCACCGTCGTACTGGCCCTGCTGGTCAATCTGGCGATTGCGATCATGAAGGCCGTTGCGGGCGTTTTGACCGGTTCGGCCGCCATTCTCTCGGAGGCCGCCCACTCGGTGGCCGACACGTTCACCGAGGCGCTCCTGCTGACCGCCCTGCGCCGCTCGGACCGCCCTGCCGACCGCCGCCACCCGTTCGGCTACGGCAAGGAGCGCTACTTCTGGTCCCTGCTGGCCGCGGTCTCGATCTTCGCCTCCGGCGCGATGTTCGCGTTCTACGAAGGCTTCCGCACGGTCTTCGGTTCGCCAGAAGAGCAAACCCGGCCGTGGGTGGGCTATCTGGTGCTCGGCCTGGCGTTCGCACTCGAGTCGATCTCGTGGACGCAGGCGTTCCGGCAGGTCCGCTCCGAGTCCGCCGCACACGGCCGCGGTTTCTGGGACTTCCTGCGCGTGTCCGACGATCCGACGGTCAAGACCGTCTTCCTCGAGGACTCGGCCGCCCTCGTCGGCCTGCTGCTCGCGTTCGCGGGCCTCGGCCTGCACCAGCTGACCGGCTCGTCGGTGTGGGACGGCCTCGCTTCACTGGCGATCGGCGTGCTGCTGGCGTCGGTCGCCTACGTGCTGGCCCGCACCAACCGCGGCCTGCTGATCGGACGGCAGGCGGACCCGGTGATGGTGAAGGCGATCTGGCGCCGGCTGGGCGAGGTACCCGAGGTCGACGCCGTCGTGGACATCCTGACGATGCTCATCGGCACCGACCGCGTCCTGCTGTGCGCACGACTGGACTTCGACGACGCCCTGACCGCCCACCAGCTGGAAGACGCCTGCGTGCGCATCTCCGCGGAACTGCGCGCGGAGTTCCCTGACCTCGACGAGATCTTCCTGGAACCCGTCCCGCGCACCGATCCCGAACTGCGCCGCCGCGTGCTGGAGCGCTACGGGGACCTGAGCTAGCGGCGCGTGTCCGTGCGGCTGAAGTTAAGGTAGGCGCGGCTGGGCGTGGGCCCGCGCTGGCCCTGGTACCGGCTGCCGGCCTGCTTCGAACCGTACGGGTGCTCCGCCGGGCTCGACAGCTTGAACAGGCACAGCTGCCCGATCTTCATGCCGGGGTGCAGCGTGATGGGCAGGTTCGCGACGTTCGACAGCTCCAGCGTGATGTGCCCGGAGAAGCCGGGGTCGATGAACCCCGCCGTGGAGTGCGTCAGCAGCCCGAGCCGGCCGAGGCTGGACTTGCCTTCGAGCCGCCCGGCCAGATCGTCCGGCAGCGTCACCATCTCGTAGGTCGACCCGAGCACGAACTCGCCGGGGTGCAGCACGAACTGCTCGCCCTCGGGCGTCTCGACCAGGCTCGTCAGCTCGTCCTGCTGCTGCGAGGGGTCGATGTGGGTGTACTTGGTGTTGTTGAAGACCCGGAAGAACCGGTCCAGCCGCACGTCGATGCTCGACGGCTGAAGCATCTCGACGTCGAACGGGTCGAGAGCGAGACGGCCGGACTCGACCTCTTTGCGCAGATCCTGGTCACTCAGCAGCACCCGGACAGGCTAACCGAGTTGGCGTGGTTGGCGAGCCAGCACCGTGGGACGTCACGTTGCCGGTCTGCGTGCCGCCCTGTGTATGATCGGCGACGAGCTTGATCGCGCGGGTGTAGTTCATTGGTAGAACGACAGCTTCCCAAGCTGTAGAGGCGGGTTCGATTCCCGTCACCCGCTCCACCCGAAAGCCCTCCAGCTGGAGGGCTTTCGTCGTTTCCGGGTCAGCCAGGTCCGCACCAGGCTAGCTTCGGTCCATGGGGGTCACTACTTTCCGCAGGCCGGCGCTGCGCGTCAGCGTCCTGGTCATATCGGTGCTCGGGTACTTCGTCCTGGCGTTCCGGATCTACGACGTCGCGGACGGGCTGGCCGCGAACGCTCTCCTCGGGTTGCTCATCGGTCTGCTGACGGCGGCGGTGATCCAGACCTGGCGGCTGGCGGTGGTCGTGAGGTCGGACGGGGTTCTCGTGCGCAACTCGTGGCGTGACCAGTTCCTGCGGTGGGACGACATCCACGGCATCGACCACGAGAAGGGCCGCATCCAGCGCGTGTCGATCTTGATGACCGACGGCCGGGTCGTGCAGTGCGAGGCGATGCGCGGGTGGGCCACCAAGGACGAGCCGCACGCGAAGGCGCTCGTGCAGGCGGTCACCGAACGCCTTGCGGCGCGGGAACAGCAGGCCGGTTAGTCGACCGGCAGGCCCCACGGGCGGCGGTCCAGTTCCGCCCAGCCGCCGCCTCGGGCCAAGGCCGCTCGCACGCCGGCCACGTGGTCAGCGAAGGACGCCAGGTCGCCGTGCAGCAGTTCGGCGCGTTCCACGTCCAACGGGTGCGTGTCGTCGTGCCACAGGTCGACGGCGAACGAGGCGACGAACGACATCGACTGCAGCAACTGCAGAAGCGCCGTGGAAGGTCGCAGCGACTCGGCGAGGTAGGAAAGTCGGATCTCCTCGCAGACCTCGAGCAGCGAGCGGACCTGGCGGATGGCGTCGGCCGGTGTGCCGTCCCACGACGGGTCCGGCCACACGCGGTCGCTCAGCTCCAGCCAGAGCCGCCAGCCGGTGGCGAGTTCCGCGTCGTCTGCGGGAGACCACTTACCCATGCATCCACTGTGCATGGGAGGCGGGGAAGAGTCTCGTGACGATGACGCACGCCACGGCAACCAACGGGTCACACATACGTCCTGTAGCGCATGACGCGTTCCTGGCAAGGGCAGAGCGTGAAGAGCCTCGGGACCGGACTCGCCGTGGGCGTGGTCCTCACGGTGCTCGCCCTCCCCGCGCTCCAGTACGAGATCACCGATCACGCCAACCTGATCACGCGCGTGTTCGCCTACGGCTTCCTGCTGGTGCCCGTCGCGGTCGTCACGGTGCTGCGGAGTGAGTTCCCGGTGACGCAGACGACCGGGCTGGTCGCGGGTGCGACGGTGGTGCTGGCGTCCACGGCGCAGACCTACACCGGCACGCCCATGCCCTACGTGTGGCTCGCGGCGGCGACCCTGTTCGGGTGCGCCGCCGCGAGGATCATGCGGAACGAAAGGCTTACGCCTTCACCTTCTCCGGTTCCGGTTCATCGGAGTTGAGCGAGTCGAGCAGGATGTCGCGCTCGGTGTCGGGCTCCTTCTTCAGGAAGCCGATCGCCAGGTAGAGCACCAGCGAGAGCAGCAGCGGCCACGACACGAGCACGCCCTTGGTGACCCAGGCGGCCTTGTTCATCTGCTCGATGTAGAGGAACGCCCACATGCCCAGGCCGCCGATCACGGAGGCCATCGCCGCGGTCGAGCCGACCTTGCGGAACCACGGCAGCAGGCCGAGCATCAACGGGATCGCGATCGGGCCCATCGTGGCGGCGACCAGGTCGACCACCACCTTGAGCACGAAGCCCTGGCCTCCGGAGGCGATCGCGATGATCATGCTGATGCCGATGAAGGCGAACGTCGTGATGCGGGCCAGCAGCAGCTGGTTGTCCGCCGTGAACGTCTTCACCTTCTTCCAGATGTGCGGCAGCATGTCGCGGTTGATGACGGCGGCGATGACGTTCGCGTCCGACGACACCATGGCCATGGTGTGGGAGAAGAAGCCCGCCAGGACCAGGCCGATCATGCCCGCGGGCAGCATCTGCTTGCCCATCTCGATGTACGCGTTCTCCGCCTGAGCGCCTTCGAGGCCCGGCACGATCAGCGGCGCGGCCCACATCGGGAAGAACAGCACGAGCGGCCACACGAGCCACAGCGCGGACGAGAGCAGTGCCGAGCGCTTGGCCGCGAAGCCCGACGGCGCGGCCATGTACCGCTGCGCCAGGTTCCACATGCCGCCGTTGTACTCCAGCGTCTTGATCAGGAAGAGCGCCATGAGGAACGTCGACGTGTACGGGCCGGCGAGCGGGTCGCTGTGGCTCTCCGGGAGCTTGTCCCAGATCGTCACGGGGAAGTCCCAGCCGAGGCGGCCGGCGACGGCGAAGAGCATCGCGAAGCCCGCGGCGGCCTGGATGATGAACTGGCCGAAGTCGGTGAGCGCGTCGGCCCAGAGGCCGCCGAGCACCGAGTACAGCATCGTGACCAGGCCGATGATGATGATGCCCCAGGTGATCGGGACGCCGGCGAAGCCGCGCAGCAGGATCGAGACGGCCGCCCACTTGGCGGCGATGTCGACGACCTTGAGCAACGCGCCCGCGTAGGCCATGACCTGCTGGGTGGGCAGGTTGTAGCGCTTGGCCAGGTACTCGAGCGGCGACTTGACGTCGTGCTTCGAGCGCAGCCGGTTCCACCGCGGCGCGAACAGGAACGCACCGATGCCGACGCCGATGCCGATCGTCAATGACCACCACACGTAGACGGTGAGTCCGAGCCGGTACGCCTCAGAGGCGAACGCGACGAACATGACCGCGCTGTAGCCCGACATGTGGTGCGAGATGCCGGACAACCACCACGGCATCTTGCCGCCTGCCGTGAAGAAGTCGGCGATGTTGTGGACCCGCCCACGCGACCAGAGCCCGATGGCGACCATCACGAAGAAATAGCCGACAACCACGACCCAATCGAGGGTGCCCATGTGACCTCCTTGCGTGCACACACGTGTGCCCGCGAGAGCACCAGGCCTCATGGCGGCGGAACCTGGCACATCCGCACGGGATATGTGACGTAGGTCTTACGAGACTGTTGCCGTGGGGCGGAAGACCTTCGGCCGTCTTGAATCACATTCGTGACCCTTGTTCATACACATGAACCGTCTATTCCGCGTCACACGTCCGAGGGAACTACGTCACTCCTCTGGAAGCACGAACGGAGGTGCTGATGCTCCCGCCCAGCCGGCCTGCCCCCGGCGTCGCGCTGATCGATCCGGTGCCGCTCTACCGCGAAGGCCTGTCCGCCCTGATCAGGAGGACCCCAGGCCTGCGCTGGCTCGGTTCGACCGGCGATCTGCACGCTGCCGTTCGCCTGCACGAACGACTGCGTCCCGACGTGCTGCTCATCGACTCCGTGCTCGACCCGGTCGGCCACGTCGCCCGGCTGCTGGTCGAACGCGACCCGGCCCTGCTGGTCATCGGGCTGGTCCGCGACGCGCACTCGCACGCGAACTACGTGACGACGGCGTTAGAGGCAGGTGTCCGCGGCGTCGTACCGCGATCGGCCCAGCCGGAACAGATCGTCCGGGTGATCGCCGAGACCTTCCGTTCGCGCGGGTACGTGCACCCCGATCTGCGGCCGAAGGAACGGCCCATGCTGACCAAGCGCGAGTACGAGGTGCTCACGCTCATCGCCGACGGCCTGGAGAACCAGCAGGTCGCGAACGAGCTGATCCTCTCCGTGGAGACCGTGCGGACCCACGTGAAGGGCATCCTGCGCAAGCTCAGCGCACGCGACCGGACGCACGCGGTGTCGCTCGCCTACCGGTCAGGCCTGCTGATCGGCCGCCCAGCCGTGCTCGAGTAGCCCGAACACCTCGTCGGCCGCCCGTTCGCGGTCGGGCCGATCGAAGATCAGGTCCCGCGCCTCCAGGGCGAACCGGGCCAGCGCCGCGCACCTCACGTCGTCCTCGGGCGCACCGATGTCCGTGGCGATGACCTGCGCCAACGCCTCCTGATGACGCATCCACATCCGGTGCGCGTAAGTCCGCAACGCCGGCGTCGACCGCACCAGCCGCTGGAAGTCGGCGAACAGCGGGTGGTCGGCGTGCCCCTTGGCCGCCTCCACGAAGTGGTCGCGCAACGCCTGCGGGATCGACGTGCCGGCCGGCCGGTCGCGCACCGCGCCGAGCAGCGCGGACTCCTGCTCCTCGTCCTCGTCGAAGAGCAGCGACTCCTTGCTCGGGAAGTGCTTGAACAGCGTCGTCACCGACACGTCCGCGGTATCGGCGATCTCCTTGACACCCACGTCGTCGAACCCGCGCGCCATGAACAGCTCCAGCGCCGCGTCGGAGATCGACTGGCGGGTCTGCAGCTTCTTGCGCTCACGGCGGCCGAGTTCGGTCACCGCCAGATCCTAACTGAGAGTTGACTGAGTTGAAAAGTGTAGTGATTGCACTTTTGTAGTCGATACGCTTTCATGGGGACATGACCACACCACGCATCGCCATCGCAGGGGCCGGCATCGGCGGCCTCACCTGTGCCCGCGTTCTCCAGCTGCACGGCTTCGAGAACGTCACCGTCTTCGAGCGGGAGAGCTCGCCGGAGGCCCGCCAGCAGGGCGGCACCATCGATCTGCACGCCGGCAGCGGCCAGGAGGCCGTACGCGCCGCGGGTCTCTTCGAACAGTGGCGCGCACTCGCCCGCTTCGAGGGCCAGGAGCAGCGCAAGGTCGACCACGCCACGGCCGCGTTGGTCGAGCACGAACCAGCGGAGGGCGACTTCCGGCCGGAGATCGACCGCGGCCAGCTGCGCCGGCTCCTGCTCAACTCGCTCGCGCCGGGAACCGTCACCTGGGGCCTGGGCATCGACTCGGCGAAGCCGGGCGAGATCACCTTCCTGGACGGCTCCACCGCCACGTTCGACCTGGTCATCGGGGCGGACGGCGCCTGGTCGCGGGTCCGTCCCGCCCTGACGCAGGCCGTGCCGCTGTACACCGGCGTGATGTTCGTCGAGACCCGGCACGACAACGACGAACGACTGCTCGACCTCACCGGCCAGGGCACGATGGTCGCGGACGACGACGGCCTGATGCTCTGGGCTCAGCGCAACAGCGGCGATCACATCCGCGCGTATGCGTGCGCGCGAGCGAGCGAGGATTGGAAGCCCTCCAACGCCGACCTGAAGGAGCTCTACGCGGGCTGGCACCCGTCGCTGCTGGCGTTCCTCGACGGCGAGCTCATCCACCGTCCGCTGTACTCGCTGCCAGTGCCCCACGTCTGGGAGCACACGCCCGGCGTGACACTGCTCGGCGACGCCGCCCACCTGCAGCCTCCACTGGGCGTCGGGGCGAACCTCGCCATGCAGGACGCGGCCGAACTGGCGCTCGCGATCGCCGCGGACGGTGTCCGGGACGGGGTGCGGGCCTACGAATCCGTCATGTTGCCCCGCTCGGTGAGCTTCGCCGAACGAACGAATCCCGCACTGCTCGAGATGGTCCGCGAGCGCCCGGCGCGCGTCTGACCAGCACGGCAAGCCCAGGGGCCAGGGCTTCCGGCAGGCAACGCCCCGTCAGCGGTCGCCCGCCCGGACACAGCTGTCGGCCGCTCACGCCTGGCACACCGCACCTGCAGCACGCGTCTACCGCATGGCGTCCTGCCCACACAGCGCCTGCCGTGCGGTGTCCGAGACGAGGTGCGGGCCCCTGAACCTGTCATGCCGTCCCGCCCGCTGAGCAACTCCCCCAGATGACCCCCGGACGCCCGATACACGTCTGACCGGCCCTCATGCCCGATTCAGGTCACTCAGTGGACTGTCTACTTCGCCACCAGTGGGTGGTCGGCCTTGCCGGGGTTACTGTCGGGTAATACTCTGTTGTTACCGGTCAGTAGGCGACCCCGCCGCGACCCTGAGGAGTGAGCTGACGAGATGGGCCACTACAAGAGCAACGTCCGGGATCTCGAGTTCAACCTGTTCGAGGTCTTCAACGTGCAGGACCACCTCGGCACGGGGCCGTTCGAGCAGTCCGACGAGGACACGGCGCGCAGCGTGCTGGCCGAGGTGAAGAACCTCGCGGAGGGTGTCCTGGGGGACTCCTTCGTCGACGCCGACCGCAACCCGCCGGTGTTCGACCCGGCGACGCACTCGGCAACCCTGCCGGAGTCGCTGAAGAAGTCGTACCAGGCGGTGTGGGACGGCGAGTGGTACCGCCTGTTCCTGCCGAACGAGCTGGGCGGCTTCGGCACCCCGCCGTCCGTCACCTGGGCCGCGTCCGAGCTGCTGCTCGGGGCGAACCCGGCCGTCTACATGTACCTGGCCGGCCCGAGCTTCGCGACGGTCGTCTACAACAACGGCACCGAGCGCGACAAGCAGTGGGCGCAGCTGATGATCGACCGCGGCTGGGGCGCCACGATGGTGCTGACCGAGCCGGACGCCGGTTCCGACGTCGGCGCCGGCCGCACCAAGGCCTTCAAGCAGGAGGACGGTTCCTGGCACATCGACGGCGTGAAGCGCTTCATCACGTCGGCCGACCAGGACCTGACCGAGAACATCATGCACATGGTGCTCGCGCGTCCCGAGGGCGAAGGCGTCGAGGCGAGGCCGGGCACCAAGGGCCTGTCGCTCTTCCTGGTGCCGAAGTTCCACTTCGACCCGGAGTCCGGTGAGCTGGGCGAGCGCAACGGCGCCTTCGTCACCAACGTCGAGCACAAGATGGGCCTCAAGGCGTCCACCACGTGCGAGCTGACGTTCGGCCAGCACGGCGTGCCCGCCAAGGGCTGGCTGCTGGGCGAGGTGCACGACGGCATCGCGCAGATGTTCGACGTCATCGAGTACGCCCGCATGATGGTCGGCACCAAGGCCATCGCGACGCTGTCGACCGGTTACCTGAACGCGCTGTCCTACGCCAAGGAGCGCGTGCAGAGCGCCGACCTGACGCGCATGACGGACAAGACCGCGCCCCGCGTCACCATCACCAACCACCCCGACGTGCGCCGCAGCCTGATGCTGCAGAAGGCGTACGCCGAGGGCCTGCGCGCCGTGTACCTGTACACCGCGACGCAGCAGGACAAGGTGATGCTCGGCGGCGACGACGCCAAGCTGGCGGCCCAGGTCAACGACCTGCTGCTGCCGATCGTCAAGGGCGTCGGCTCGGAGCGCGCGTACGAGCAGCTGGCGCAGTCGCTGCAGACGCTGGGCGGTTCGGGCTTCCTTCAGGAGTACCCGATCGAGCAGTACATCCGCGACGCGAAGATCGACTCGCTGTACGAGGGCACCACGGCCATCCAGTCGCTGGACTTCTTCTTCCGGAAGATCATCCGCGACAAGGGCCAGGCGCTCACGTTCATCAACGGCGAGATCCAGAAGTTCCTCGACAACGAGGGCGGCAACGGTCGCCTGAAGGAGGAGCGGGCGCTGCTCAAGCAGGGTCTCGAAGACCTGCAGGGGATGCTCGGCGCGCTGGTCGGGTTCCTGACCACCTCGCAGGAGGACGTCCGCAACCTCTACAAGGTCGGCCAGAACTCGGTCCGCCTGCTGATGACCGCGGGTGACGTCCTCGTCGGCTGGCTGCTCCTGCGCCAGGCCGAGGTCGCGCTGGAGAAGCTCGGTGGCACGCCGTCCGCCAAGGACAAGGCGTTCTACGAGGGCAAGATCGCCGTGGCGTCGTTCTTCGCGAAGACCGTGCTGCCGGAGCTCACCTCGCGCCGCAAGATCGCCGAGTCCACGGACAACGCGCTGATGGACATCGACGAGAGCGTTTTCTAGAACGCCTCACGGACGACGGGTCCGCGCATCCCCTGCCCGGGGTGCGCGGACCCGTTTTTCATCGCGTCACAAGAGCATCGGGCCGATGGCGGCGCCGACGTTGAACGCGGCGGTCGCGTAGGAACCGGCCATCGTGGGTGCCCCTGACGCGTGGTGCAGCACGCGCGCGATCAACGTGCTGCCGACCGCGAACGACAGCGCGCCGAGCACCAAGACCAGTGCCAGCAACGCGATCGGCTCCCTTCCGAGCACGTCGAGGCTCACCCAGCCGGCGAGCACCAACGGCCCGCCGAACGCCACGACAGGCCGTGGCGAGGTGTCCGCGAGCCTGCCGCCGATGGCGACGCCGAGGAACGAGCCGACGCCGAACAGCACCAGCGCGACCGGCACCCACCACTCGCTCAGCCCGGCGACGTCCGTCACCACCGGCGCGAGGAACGTGAAGTGGCCGAACGTCACCGCGTTCACGAGGACCGCGAGAGCGATGACCAACGCCAGCCTCGGCTTGACCAGTTCGGCGAGTTCCGGACGCAACGCCGGTGGCGCGACATGCTCCCGGTGCGCCGGAATCCCTTGCAGCACACCGATCGCGGCCGGCACGCAGAGCACGGCGACCGCGAGGAACGTGGCACGCCAGCCGAGCGCGGTACCGAGCAACGCTCCTCCCGGCACACCGGCGATCGTGGCCACCGTCGTGCCGGACAGCAGCACGGCGAGCGCCCGTCCACGTCGTTGCGGCGGCACGAGCGCGGCGGCCGTTGTCAGTGCCACAGCGAGAAACCCGGCGTTCGCGAGCGCGGCAAGCACCCTGGACGCCAGCAACACCGCGAAACTCGTCGTGGCGGCACCGGCCACGTGCGCGACCAGGAACACGACGACGAACCCGAACAGGCTCAGGCGCGGCGACCAGGTGCGGGCGAGCACCGCCATCAGCGGCGCTCCGACGGCCATGCCCGCGGCGAACGCGGAGGTGAGCAGGCCCGCGGTGCCGACGGACACGTCGAAGTCGGCGGCGATGGCGGGCAACAGCCCGGAGAGCATGAACTCGGAAGTGCCCATGGCGAACACGGCCAGGGCAAGCAGGTACAGCGAGAAAGGCACGGAGGAGCTCCGAGGGATGAAGGGTTTTCGGGGCTGACGGTTAGACCGCAGACCCGACCCTGGATGCCTCAGGACTCGACATGACCGGCACGCTAGCGCGATCACCTCACCAGATGCAGCTTGATTTCGTTGTCAGTTGACAGTCCCTCGTTCGGAATCAAAGATTGGCCGGTGTTCCTGTACCTGCTGATGGTGTGCGCGATCGCCGGCGTCGTGGCGCTCGCGACGGTCGTCCTGCGCCGTCTGAAGAACCGGCAGGTCCGCCAGGACGAGCTGTGGTTCGGGTACCAGCGGCACATGAACGAGCTGCGCGACGCATCGCCGGGAGCAGAGCTGGCGAGCGTCGCGCAGGTGTACCAACGAGCGGGGAGCGGCACCAAGGCCGTGATCGCGTGGCAGCGGACAGGGGTCGAGCAGGACTCCTGGTTCGAGGCGATGAACCCGGATCCGGGGGATCTCCTGCTGCTGCGGGGAAGTCCCGGCTGGGGTCCGGACAACACCAGCCCCAACGTCTTCTACGTGGCGGCGGGGCAGGTCCTGGCGTCGATGACGGTGGAGGCGCAGGCGGCCGCGGCCCGGCATCGGCACAGGCTCGCGGCCACCGGCATCACTCCTTGAGCGCCCGCGCGGCGGCGAAGCAGTAGAAGCCGAACGCGGCGATGCCGATCGCCACCGCGGACAGCAGGAACATGCCGTAAGGCTGTGCCGCCAACGTCTTCAGGGCCTTGTCCATGCCACCGGACTGCTCGGGGTCCGCGTTGATCGCGGCGAGCCCGACGAGGACACCGATCACGCCGTACGCGGCGCCCTTGCCGATCCAGCCGACCCTGCCGACCGGTTCGATCCACTTCGGAGCCCGACTCATGTCGAGGTCCTTCTCGAAGGACTTCTTGATGCCCTTGTAGATGATCACGCCAGCGATGGCGAGAATGCCGATCGCCACGGCGCCGACGAGGAACTGGCCGGCGGGCAGGGCGAGCACCTGCGCCGTCAGTTCTTGCTGCTGCTGGTTCTGGTCACCGCCGCCGCCGGAGCCCGTCGCGTACTTGAAGGCACCCAGCGCGATACCGGTCGCCGTGACGGCGCGGGCCGCGGACCCGATGCGCTTGGAGATCCGCTTCCGCTTCTTCCCGATGTACGTGTACCCCACGAACGCGAGAAGCAGCTGCCACAGCGCGAAGAACACGAGCCCGATGCCCAGCGTCCACAGCAGCCACACGCCGCCCTGGGCGATGTCGCTGACCGCGCCCTTCGAGTCGGCCTGTTCGGAGTCACCGAACGCGACCTGGATCGCAAGCCACGCCACAAGGACGTGCACGACCCCGTACAACACCATTCCCGCGCGTCCGAGCGTCTGGACGACGGGGTGTCTTCGCGCTTCCTGCGCAACAGTGGCCACGAAGGGGTGAATACCCCCGCGTGGCCACCGTGAACCTGAATGTTGCTCAGCCGCCGGGCGGCGGCTCACAGATGATCTTGAACTGCGGGTCGTAGCGGACCGTGCGCGACTCGTTGCGGGACTGGCCGGAGCGGCGGTCCGTGATCGTGCGGGTGTCCGTCACCGAGAAGCCGGGGGCACCGTTGCTCGGCGCGCAGCCGGCCTTGCTGACCTTCTTCTCCTGCGGCTGGGTGGGGTTGAAGTCGCCACTGGTGGAGCCGGTGACGTCGTAGTTCTTGGTGCCCCAGAGCACGATCTTGATCGACGAACCGGTCCAGATCGTCTGGATCGCGACGCCCGTGTCGTCCGGGTTCGTGAACGCGATGTCGATCAGGCTGTTGCCCGCGTTGTCCATGAACACGGTGGCCTCGCGGCCCTTCGGGTACCGCGTGATCCAGTAGCTGTGCTCCCTGTGGCCCGCGTCCTTCATGCCCGCGTAGTAGTACGCGTTGTAGAGCGTGGTCGCGAACTGCGAGATGCCGCCACCGACCGCCATGCCGGGGATGCCGTTCTCGATGATGCCCGCCTCGACGTAGCCCTGCGCGGTACCGCGGGGGCCCGTGTACTTGTTGAGGCTGAACGTCTCCTTGGGCTTCACGATCGCGCCGTTGACCTTCTCGGCGACCACCCGGATGTTGACGCCGGAGGCGGCGGCGAAGCCACCGGTCTGGAACTCGCCGATGACCTCCTTGATGCCCATCTTGTTCGCCTGCTCGGTGGTGACCTTCGCGGGCGTGTGCTTGTACTCGAACTTGACCTCGCGCGCGTCCGTCTTCTTCAGCGTGTCGAAGTAGGGCTGGAGGTTCTTGTCCCAGTCGAGGTCGAGGCCGTCCACCGACGGCTTGACCGTCGGCTTGCCGCCCTCGAAGACGATCTCGGCGTCCTTGCCCTCCTTGACCGTGTCCTTGAGCTGCGGCGCGGTCACCTCGGCGAGCTTGTCCTTGTTCGGCGTGACGTTCAGCGCGCCGCCCTCGCCGGGAGCGAAGGCCAGCGTGGCCCCGATCTGCTCCGGCGAGAGCGTCGCGTCCTTGCCCTCGCCCTTGATGACGACAGGACCGGAGACCGCGGTCTTCACGACGTCGTTGAGCGCCTTCTCGACGCCCTCCTTGGTCGTCTTGACGGCGGTGAAGTCCATCGGGACCTCGACCGGGTTGCCGGACGCCCAGTTCGCGACGACGGCACCGGCCGCGTCCTCGGCCTTGAGCTTCTGGCCGTCGTGCGGGTCGACGGCGACGGGCTTCGCGCCCTCGAACTTGATGGTGCCCTCGATCGGCTCGTGGTCGAGCTTGGGGCGCAGGGCCTCGAGCGCGCCGGAGACCTTCGCGTCGTCCGCCTTCGTCGCGACACCGACCTCGCGGCTGGTGAAGAACGAGGTGACGCGCGTGATCGGGCTCAGCGGCTGGCTGCCCGCACGGTCGATCGTGCCGTTCCAGTCGAGCTCCAGACCCGCGGACTTGGGGTCGAGCTCGGCGGTGACGTCGCCGGCCTTGAGCGCGACGGGCTTGTCGAGGCGCGGGCCGATCTCGTCACGCAGCTTCTTCTCGGCGTCGGCGTGGCTCAGACCGCCGACGTCGACACCCGCCACCGTCACGCCGCGCGGCACGTTGCCGCTGGAAACGAGGATGTCGAGGCCGTAGAGCAGGCCGAAGGCGCCGACCACGGCCGCGGCCACGATGACCGCCCGCTTCCGGTTGAACTTCGGCTGGGCCTCGTCCTCGCCGGGCTCGATCATCACCGGCCCGTAGACACCGGAGTCCTCCGGCCGCGGTTCCGGTGGCAGCACCGGCCTCATGTACTCGGTGGCGTCCTCGCTGGCCGGGTACCCGACACCGGGCACGGCAGCGGTGACGGTCGGCTCGCTCGAGTCCGGCTCCTCAGACGGCCACGCCTCGGTCGAGGTGTCCACCCGGACCGGAGCGATCTTGGTCGTCTGCTCGGAGGAGGTGCCGCCGGGACCCACCGGAGGCATCGCTCTCGTCTTGTCAGCGTCGTACGGCACAGCTCTCCCCGTCGCCCTGTCTCTCCTGAGGTGGCAAATGTGTGCAGCTATCAGGCGTCGATCACAACCGGCGGCTCATAGATACAGACCAGTACCGTGCTCGGTGAGCTCCGTCGCAACCGCGTGCAGATCGCGTTCCCTCATCACGAGATACGTGGTGCCGTGCACCTCGACCTCAAGCTGATCTTCCGGGTTGAACATCACCCGGTCGCCGACCTTCACGTGGCGCACGCTGGTACCGACTCCGAACACATCACCCCACGCCAACCGCTTCGCCATCTGGGCCGTAGCGGGGATCACGATGCCACCGCTGGAACGCCGCTCGCCATCCTCCGGCGAAATGCGGACCATTACCCGGTCGTACAGCATCTGGATCTCGAGCTTGACATCAGGCACCCGCAGAGTCTACGTGGCCTGCGGACCCTCCTCGTCCATGCCGCCCATGAGCAACGGAAGTCTGGTAGGTGCATCGGCAACAACTCGAACCGGCACCCCCCAGTCCTGCCTGGTCAGGCGGCAGACCGGGTGTTCGTCGGCAGGATCGTCACTGCAACTGGCGGCCTGCGCTACGACGTGCAAAACGCCGTTCGTGACCTGATCGTTGATCCGCAACGCCCGTACCAGTTCCGTGCCGACGCCCGCGCCTTCCAGGATCAGCTCAGGGGGTGAGCTGGTGATCTCGAGACGGGTGGACGGTCCGTACCTCTCGTCCAGTTTCGTCCCGGTCGGCGGGGTGAAGATGACCGCCAGCTCGAACGCTCCCGGCCCGATGTCGGTCGACGGGCGCTTCACCTCGTGGGCCGCGCCGTCGATCTTCGTCGCGGCCGCCGCGAACCGTTCGAGCCGATGCGCCGCACTCGCGACGACCACGAGCTCGTCGTCGACGATCAGCGCGTCGGACGGCTCGGCGATGTCCGTGGCGATGGTGGTGAGGGTGTTCGTCTCGGGGTCGAAGCGCCTGATGGCGTTGTTGTAGGTGTCGCTGATGGCGACCGAGTGGTCTTTGAGGACCGTGACGCCCAGCGGGTGCTGCAGCAGTGCCTCGTCCGCGTCGCCGTCCTTGTGGCCGAACGCGAACAGCCCCTTGCCGATGACCGTGTGGACCTCGCCGTTCTCGAGGTAGCGCAGCGCGCTCGTCTCGGAGTCGACCATCCACAACCGATCGCCGTCCGCCGCGAGCCCGGACGTCTGCGCGAAGAAAGCGCCTTCCGCTGGTCCGTCGTTGATGCCCTCGACGGTCGTGCCCGCGAGTCGTTCGACGGTGTTCTGCGCGGGGTCGAAGAAGCTCAGCGTGTGGTTGCCGGCCATGGCGATGGCGACGCCGCCGTTCCACCAGGCGACGTCCCACGGGCTGGTCAGCTCGATCTTGTCGGCGGGCCCGTCCGTCTCGCCGTCACGCCACTGCTCGCCGGTGCCCGCGAGGGTCGTGACCTCACCGGTGTCGAGATCGAGGCCGCGGAGGAGGTGGTTGACCGTGTCCGCGATGACGACGTCGTAGCCGTGAGTGTTGGGGACGAGCGTGAGACCGGCGGGCTCGGAGAAGCTGGGCGTAGTGCCGTCCTGCCTGCCGCGTTCGCCGGTGCCGATGCGACGGATGACGGTCTCGCCGTCCGCTTCGAGCTCCACGATGCTGTGGTGGGCGGAGTCGCTGACGAGAAGCGTGTTGCTCGGCGTCACGATGGCCTTCGCCGGGAACCGCAGCGTGGTGCTCGCCGGCTCCGGCGCCTGGTACGGCCCTTCGCCGCGATGCAGCGTGCCCTTCTCGTCGTGCTCGTCGATCAGCTCTTTGATGATGGTCTTCAGCGCCTCGACGTGCCCCTCACCAGCGGCGACGTGCACCACGTAGCCCTCGGGGTCGACCAGCGCGAGCGTCGGCCACGCCTTCACGGCGTAGTGCTGCCAGGTCGTCAGCTCCGGGTCGTCCAGGACCGGGTGGTGCACCTCGTACCGCTCGACGGCGGCCTTGAGCGCCTCCGGGTCGGCCTCGTGGACGAACTTCGGCGAGTGCACGCCGATGGTGACGAGGACGTCCTCGAACTCCTTCTCGAGGGGCCGCAACTCGTCCAGGACGTGCAGGCAGTTGATGCAGCAGAAGGTCCAGAAGTCGAGCAGCACGATCTTGCCGCGCAGGTCCTTGAGGCTGATCTGCTCGCCGCCGGTGTTCAGCCAGCCCCGTCCTACCAGTTCAGGGGCACGGACACGGGCACGGCGCTTCACAGTCGTCACGGCGGTATCCAACACTGTGGACAGTCGGGGTGTTCCGGCGTCCATCAGGTGGACGCCGGGCGCGTCAACCCTTTCATGGAATCCTCCCCATTCCTCTCCCAATCCTGCCCCTGTCCGACCCCCTCGATGGGGTTCACAAGGCACGCCTCACCCCACAAACTGTGACAAGAGCTCACACAACGTGAAATTTCTAGGCCATCACGGTTCGTTCGAATCGGAGCCGGTGTGCTCACGCCGCTCGGGCCCACACACTTGTCCATGTCGATGCCGCTGGGTCATGAGGTGCATGCGTGTCCGCTGTCGTCCTAGCGACAACACTCACAGCGATTGCGATGGCGTCTGCCAACGTGCTGGCGTTGGCCATCGCGCTGCGAGGCACGAAACCGTCTGAACGACCCGAGATCATCCGCGCGCTGAAGGCTCCGAGGGTGGGCCGCCCGCAACTGTCTCGAAGCATCCAGCGCCGAGCTCGGAAGAGTTGACCTGCTTCCGGCAGCACGTCCAGACCAGTGGCACGACCTTGCCGAGTCGATCAGGTGAGAAGGACGGCTTTGAGGTCGGCGACGCTCTGCCGCCACTGCGGGCCGTGGTCGGTGTCGTCCCACAGTTCCGGGAGCTCCGAATCCGCCGCCAGGATGCGGTCGAGTGCCTGGGCGGCGAGGGGTCGCAGGTCGGGTGAGAGGACCGGCAGCGGCTTGTCGGGGGCGTACGCCGTGGTGATCGGCGTGCCGCCGGGGCACTGCGCGGCGATCAGCGCGGCCGAGGCCAGGGCCTTGCACGCCTCGTAGCTGTCGAGGTACTCGTCAGCCTCGATCGTGCTGGTCAGCGCGGTGCGGATGATGTTCTCGCGCTCGCCCTCCGGTGCCTCGTCGAGCGAGCCGGAGAAGTCCGCGGCGGTGTCGTTGTCGAAGTGTCCGATGTCCCAGGTGCCCATGGCGGCGATCTTCGCAGCCACCACCGACAATTTCGGTCACGGCAGTTTCAGGCCCGGCTTCTCGCCGTCGTCGAACACCGGCGCCACCGTGATCTCCGCTTCCGACAGGTCCACCTCACCGCCGGCGAACCGGGCGCCGCGGAACGACACCTCGCCGCTGTTGAACTCCGCGCCCTCGAACTTCACGCGGCCGCCGGTGAACCGCGCGCCGTGGAACGTGACTCGTGCGCCGGCGAAGGTCGCGCCGCCGAACCACACCTCGCCGCCGCTCACCTTCATGCCGTCGAACGACACCCAGCCGCCGGGGAAGCGCGCCAGGCTGAGCACCAGGTTGCCGCCGGTCACGTGGATGCCGGCGAAGTCCGCTGCGCGCAACACGGCCCTGGTGAGGTGGAAGTCGTGGCCCTGCCAGCTCGTCGGGGCGTCGTCGCGGAGGTGGGCGGCGATGACGCTGGTGATCGAGAGGCGGACCTCGGTCTCCTCGTCGTGGTCCCATTCCGAGTCCAGCGACGGCTCGTACGGGATGCGGAGGTACGCGCACAGCACGTCGATGCACGTCTGGCGTTGCGTCGTCCACTCGTCTGCCAGCGACGCCATCGCGTAGAGGCCGGCCAGCCGGACTGTGGGCTTGTCGTGGCCGATCTGGTTGCAGGCGGTGGCGAAGCGCTCGTTGAGGACCTTGGCGTGTTCGCGTTTCTCGGCGGACTCGCCGACGCGTTGCTTGCGGTAGGCCACCACCAGCGCGACGACGCCGCCCACGCCGGCGACCACTGAGAGCGCGATCTTGATGATGTCGACTCGGGTGTTCACCGCGGTCGGCATGCTCAGCGCCAGCCACAGGAGGGTGGCGGCGACCGCGAAGACCGCCAGGCCGATCAGCACCACCGTGCCTATGTGCGTCCGGATCGACCAGAGTTCGCGATCAGCTTTCGCCACGGCGCGAGCGTAGTGGCGAAGGTCAGGTGCTGGTGTCGTATCTGATGGTTCCCTCGAAGACGACATCGCCGTAGGTCACGGTGAGGTCGTCGGACATGTCCGCACCGAGGTAGTTCTCTTCCGGCTCGAACTTCAATCCGATGTCGATCGGCGGCAGGTCTTCTCCCGGTGGCACCTCCGCGCCACTGCGACAGGTCGCCGAGTCACGGGTGGTCTCGCAGGTCCACCCGTCGCCGTCGCCGTTGATGACGACCGTGTGCGTGATCCCGGTGCCCTCGGGACGCGGTGAGATCCGGAGCCGGACCATCGGCGCCACGACCACCTCGTCGCCGGCGTTGTGGAACTCGACCGTGAGGTCGACCGGAGATGATGACCGGTACCAAAGCGGCTGCGGGTACGGACTCAGCGATGTTCCGCCGAAGGACACCTTGAACCAGTCCCGAGGACCGGGAGACGGCTTCTCCGTGGTGGTGGCCGGCTCCGTCGTGGTGGCCGGCTCCGCGGAGGACGGAGTGGTCGTGACGACCGGCTCAGGTGGAGCCGTCGGCGGTGGTGCCGAACAGGCCGCGACGAACAACAGCAGCAGAGCCCCCAGAAATCTCCCCATGCGTTCGACGGTAACCGAGGGTCAGGTGCCGGCGTCGTAACGGAAGATCACGTTGGGCGCCACGTCCGCCCAGTGGACGACCACGCTGGTCTGGCCCGCCTTGGTGTGCCGCATGGTCAGCGTCAGCGGGGCCCACGTGCCGCCGGCCGCGGTGGTGCCGGTGGCGGTGCACGCGATGTCACGGCCGCCCTCGCACGTCCAGCCCTCGCCGCCGACGGTCAGGTCGCCCTCGCCGTCCATGTCCTCGACGACGAACCTGATGCGGGCGTCCGACTGCGGTGTGCTGCCGGTGTTGCGCGCCGTCAGGGTGAAGTCAATGGGCTGCACGCGGTAGACGAATCCCATCTCCTGCGGGGAGTTCTGCCACTCGCGGACGCCGTTGACCTCCGTCGTGATCTCGAACGGTTCCTGCCTGGGCGGCGTCGGCGGCATCGTGGACTCGCTCGTGGGCTCGGGTGACGGAGTGGCCTGAGGCGCGGCCTGGGAGGCGCAGGCGGCCAGCAGCAACGCCAGGGCCGACACCGCGATGAGCCTCATCGGACCAGCGTATCCGCGCGGCGCGTGTCCGGCAGGCGGGAAGGTTGGCCAGAACTCGCCAGTAGCGGTCATCATGGAGGCAGACCGCCCGTCTGAACCTTTTCGCCGTGCTCGGCGTAGAGGACGCCGGGAGGTGCGTGATGGTGGAGTACCTGGTGATCGGTGCAGGTCCGGCGGGCTTGCAGATGGGGCGCTTTCTACACCGTGCAGGCCGCGACTACCTGATCGTCGAGGCGGGACCGGAGCCGGCGAGCTTCTTCCGGACGTTCCCGCGGCATCGTGTGCTCTCGACGGACGACAACTCGCTGTTCGAGGGCGTGCCGTTCGCGCGCTACAGCAAGAGGTCCTTCCCCAACGCGGACGACCTGGTGCGGTACCTGGAGGACTTCGCGCGGCCGTTGAACGTCCGCTACAACACGCCGGTCAGCGACACCGGGCAGTACAACGCGCGGCACGTCATCGTCGCCACCGGCAAGAAGCCTTACGTGCCAGGTGTTCCCGGTGTCGAGCACGCGGAGACGTACGCGACGGCCAGCACCGATCCGACCGAGTACGCGGGAAAGCGCGTGCTGATCATCGGACGCGGGCACAGCGCGTTCGAGACGGCGGACAACATCGCGTCCACGGCGCGGATCACGCACACCGTCGGGCGGACGGTGCAACGGGTCGTCAAGGAGGGCAACGAGTTCGTCGCGACGATCGACGGCACCGGCGACCTGCGGTACGACAAGGTGATCGTGTGCACCGGGTTCCGCAGGGACACCACGCTCGACGCGCCCGAGGTGCACGTGCTCACCGGCGACTCGATCAAGGCGATCCGGCACGCGGCCAGGGCGTTGCACCGGACGTTGGAGGCCGAGCACCACGGGGTGCCGTGGCCGCATCGCCGGTTGCGCAACCGGCCGGACGCGCTCGCCGCCACCATCGCGACGCGCGCCGGCGAGATTCCGGACGGGCTGGCGGATGTCGTTGTGACGCAAGGACAGCACGCGTTGCTCTACGACGAGATGCCCACGGCCGAACGCAACGGGTTCGTCGTCACGAGCACGCAGGTGAGGCACTACCGGCGCAACGAGCTGATCGCGGTCGAGCGCCGGTTGCACCGCAAGCCGCTGGAGAGGTTCTTCTCGCAGCAGCTCGCGGTGCCGTGCATCGCCTAGACGGGCAGCGTGCGCGCGAGGAACTTCACGGACTGGTCCCACGCACGGTCGGCGGCGTCCTCGTCGTACCAGGGGGCGAGGTGGTTGAGGAACGCGTGGCCCGCGGCCTCCAGGTGGATCTCGGCGCCCTCGTGCGACGGCACCGCGTCCACGACCTTCTGGTAGCCGGTGATGAACTCGTCCTCGGAACCGAAGATGAACTGGATCGGGCACGACACCTGGTCCAGCGCGCCGATCTGGTCCGGCACGCCCGAGCCGTAGAACGAGACGGCGGTGTCGGGGTTCGAGGCGACGGCGGCGGAGTACGCCAGGGTGCCGCCGAGGCAGAAGCCGAGCACGCCGACGCCGCCGGTGACCTCGGGCAGGCCGCGCAGGTACTCGACCGACGCGACGACGTCCTGCACCGCGAGCGGGAAGTCGAGGTTGCCGACGACCTCCATCGACTTCGCGATGCCGGCCTCGTCGTGCTCGCCGACCCAGCCCGGCTGGAAGCGGTGGAACAGCTCGGGCACGGCCACGACGTAGCCGAGCGCGGCGAGCTTCTCGGCGATGCCCCGCAGGTACCCGTCCAGGCCGAAGATCTCCTGGATCAGCACGATGCCGGGGCCGGAACCGGACTCCGGGAGCCAAACCGGCAACGGCATGTCGTCAACTCGATGGGTCATGGATCGATCTTGCCCGAGCATCCCCGGTCAGCGGTCCACGGCCTCCACGGCCGTGCCGGTGAGACGTTCGGCCTCGGCCCACAAACGCGCGGCCACCGTCTTGTCCCGCGCGGACCGCGGCATCGAGGCGGCCCTGGTCGGACCGACGAGCGCCCAGCGCGGCCCGTAGTAGCCACCGGGGACCGCTCCGGGGTCGGCGACCGCGTGCAGGAGCGGTTCGGTGCCCTGCTCGACGCCCTGGGAGGGAAGGATCCGGTAGCCCACCGACTCGACGAGGCCGGGCTTGCCGCCGTTGAGGTGCGGGCCCGAGGTCATCAGGTTGGTGCGGGTGTAGCCGGGATGCGCGCCGACCGAGAGCAGCGGCCAGTCCTGCTCGGCCGCGAGGTCCGCCAGGTGCAGCATCATCAACAGGTTGGCCAGCTTGCTGTGCGCGTAGACCAGCGTGGGGCTGTACCGGCGGCGGGACTGCAGGTTGTCGAAGTCGATCTTCCCCCGGTACGCGGCGCCGCTGCTCATCGTCACGACCCTCGGCGCGGGAGCGGCGAGCAGCAGCGGCAACAGCCGGACGGTCAGGGCGAACGGGCCGAGGAAGTTGCTCGCCAGCTGGAGCTCGAAGCCGTCGACGGTCTCGGTCCGCGCCGGCACGTTCATCACACCCGCGTTGTTGACCAGCACGTCCAGCGGCGTGCCCTCGGCGATCAGCTCCTCGGCGAACGTCCGCACCGACGCCTGGTCGGCCAGGTCGAGCCGCCGGACCTCCAGCCGGGCGCCCGGATGGGCGGCGAGGATCTCCGCCCTCGCCTGCTCACCCTTGGCCTCGGTGCGCACCGCGAGGACGACGTCAGCGCCGGCTCCCGCCAGGCGCTTGGCCGCCTCCTTGCCCGTGCCGCTGTTCGCTCCGGTGACGACGATGCGCTTTCCGCGCTGGTCAGGAACCTGGTACATCGCGACCCCTTGTTACGTACTGCCGGTCTCTTATGTCGTCAACATAACGGACCGTCGGTCTCTTAGTAAAGTACCGGCGGTCTGTAACATGCGTGACATGAGCTTCCAGCGGGCGCGCACCGACGAGCAGCGTGGCGAACGGCGGCGGCAGATCCTCGCCGCCGCGGCCGCGATGCTCACCGAGACGCCGGTCGCCGAACTGACCCTCACCGCGCTCAGCCGCCGGGTCTGCCTGGCCAAGGCCAACGTCCTGCGCTACTTCGAGTCGCGGGAGGCGGTGCTGCTGGCGCTGCTGGAGGCGGAGGTCGCGGACTGGATCGCCGAACTGGAGTCCGCGGGGCTCCCCGGCGGCGGCCCCGTCGGGGAGCGGGCACACCTGCTGGCCGAGCTCCTGGCCACCTCGCTGACCCGTCGCCCGGCGCTGTGCGACCTGATCAGCGCCCAGGCAACGGTGCTGGAGCGCAACATCTCCGCCGAGACCGCGCTCCAGCACAAGCTCGCCGTGCACGGGTACCTCGAGGCGCTCGTCCGGTTCACCGGGCGGCACCTTCCCGAACTGGGTGACGAGGACGTCGCCTCGCTGATGCAGACCGTCATGCTGATCGCGGTCGCCGCCTGGCCGGCCAGCCGTCCCCCGCAGGCGGTCCTCGACGCCTACGCCGCCGATCCGGCCCTGGCCGTGATGTGCGTCGACTTCACCGACGTCGTGCGCCGCACCGTCGAGGTGACGGCTTCCGGACTTCTCGCCCGCAGCCAGTAGTTCCTGCCCGATAATCTGCCGATGATCAGGTTGATCGCGACCGACCTCGACGGCACGCTGCTGCAACCGGGCGGGGTGCTGAGCGACCGCACCCGCGCCACGCTCCACGCCGTCGACGCGGACGTCGTGGTCGTCACGGCACGGCCGCCGCGGTTCGTGCAGGACCTGGAGCTGACCGGGACGGCGATCTGCTCCAACGGCGCGATGATCTACGACCTGACGAACCGCGAGGTCACGCACGCGCAGACGGTGCCGCTCGACGTCGTGCGGAAGGTGTCGGAGGCGTTGGCCGAGGTGATCCCGAACGTCGGCATCGCGGTCGAGACCGGGCTGGAAGTGCTGTCAGAGCCCGGTTTCCAGGGGTTCGGGCCGAAGAATCCACACAGGACACTGGAGTTGCTCGACCACGTCCTCGCGGAGGCGCACCAGGTCGTGCAGATGCTCGCCTGGGCGCCGGACGCCGAGGTCGACCACATGATGGAGATCGCCAGAGAGGCCGTCGGTCAGCACGTCACGGTCACGCACTCGGGCGGGCTCGGGTTGCTGGAGATCAGCCCGCCGGGCGTCTCGAAGGCCGCCACGCTCGAATCCCTGTGCAACACAAGGGGAATCGGCAAGGACGAGGTCATCGCGTTCGGCGACATGCCGAACGACCTGTCGGTGCTGGGGTGGGCCGGCACGGCGTACGCGATGGGCAACGCGCACCCGCTCGTGAAGCAGGCCTGCACCAACCACGCGCCGCCGAACACCGAGGACGGCGTCGCGCAGGTCCTCGAACAGCTCTTCCGGATCTAACGGCGCGGCACCGAGGTGGGTCCCACCACCCCGGCGCCCAGCGCCATCACCCGCTGCCGCAGCGCGCGGTCAGCGGTCACCACCGTCACGACTCGTCCGGCACCTTCTGCCCGCACGACCTCGACGATCGTGTCGTCGCCCTCGCCGGGAGCCGAGACCACCCGGACGTCGTCGACAGAGGAAACGTTGCGCGCCTTGCCTTCCACGACCAGGACGACCTCCTCGTCGCGGCCGCGCAGGGCGTCGCGGAGGCGTTCGGCCGCGCCCGCTCTGTCCCGCCACCACCCGTCTGGGACCGATCCCACGACGTTGGCTGCATCGACCACGAGCAACGGCTTCACACCTTCAGAGTGCCTCAGCCCCGGCGTGCCCGCAGTGCGTCCAGCGAGTCCGGGCCCTCGTCCACGGCAAGTGCCGCAACGGGAGCGGCGGAGACGCCGGCCCAGCGCAGCACGGCCGCCGTTGCCGCGGCGCGTTCCTTCTCGGGCAGCTTGGCGATGTTCGAGCCGTGGTTGCCACCAGGAACCGAGTACGACAACGAGTCACGCGTGCCCGGCCCGAGGCGGAACGGTTCCGCGCTCCACGGGTCGTTCTGGCCGTTCACGAACAGCAGCCGCGAACCCTGGTAGCGCACCCACGAGTCCACGTCGCGCATCGCCGACCGGTCGAAACGCGGGAACCTGATGTCGGGCGACACCATCGACCGGGGCACCGAGGAACCGGGGTAGCGCAGCAGGTCGCGCACCGCCGACTCGTCCGCCTCCGGCCAGCCGAGCTGCGTACCCGCCTGGTAGTAGTACGCCGTGTAGGGCGCGACGCCGGCGTCGTTGTAGAAGTCCCAGCCCACGGTCTTGTCGATGAACGTCCAGAGGTCGTCCACCGAGGCGCCCGCGCCGGGAACCAGCGCGCACTGCTCCTGGGTGCCGTACTGCCAGAACGTGAACGGCGTGTCCAGCACGAGGATCTCCAGCGCCTTGTGCGCGCTGCCGAACTGCTTGTACGTGTAGCCCTTGGCTTCCAGCCGCGAGACGAACTCGTCGCGGTGCTGCAGGATCTGCCGCTGCACGCCCTCAAGACGCTGGTTGCACGTCGGGTCGTTGCCGACCTCGCGGATGAACTCGCCGTAGACGTCGCGGTCGTTCACCACGTCGTTCGGCGCCACGTACGCGATGGTCGCGTCGACGTCGCGCGGGAAGAAGCGGCGGTGGTAGATCGACGTCATGCCGCCCTTGCTGGCACCCGTCGAGAGCCACTTCGCGCCGTAGATCTTCTTGAACGCGGCGACGATCCGGTGGTGGTCGTTGGCGGCCTGCCAGATGTTCAGGTCGTCCCAGTCGGCCGGCGCGGGCCGCGAGGGCGTGAAGAACCGCTGTTCGACGCTGATCTGGTTGCCGTCGACGAGCCGGGCGGGCTCGGACGGGCTCGGACCCGACAGGTTGTAGCCGGAGGTGTGCAGCACCATCGGCTTCGATTCCGCCTTGTGCAGCAACGACAAGCGCTGCTCGAACTTCGTGCCGCGCGGCCTGCGGTGGTCGGCGGGCTGCTGGATGCCGAGGACGAACGTCCGCGCGGTGCCGGACGTCCCCTCGCTGATGATCCGCACGCCGGGGATGGCGGCGATGCGGTCCTTGATGTCAGGGGCGGCGGACACGACCGCCGCGGTGGCCACGACCTGTGCGGACACCAGGCCGAACGCCAGCAGGGAGCGCGCGAGTCTGTTCACCAAGCCAAACTATTGAGCGCGCACGCCCCGCCGGACCGGCCGATCGTCGGGCTTATTCGTAGCTGGCGAAATAAGACGCGGCCATGTCCTTGTCGCCGTGCCCGCCGTCGACCGCGCGGCTCAGCCGTTCGGCGGACGCCTGCGCGACGTCGAGGCGCACGTTCGCCCGTTCCGCCGCCTCCGCGACGAGCCGCGCGTCCTTCAACGCGTTCTCGACGGTGAACGCGGGCTCGAAGGAACGGGCGATGATCGCGCCGCCCTTCATCTGCAGGTACGGGGTGTCGATCGCGCCACCGGACAGGGCCTCCAGGAACAGCTTCGGGTCGAGCCCGGACGCCTCGGCCAGCGACACGGCCTCGCCGACCGCCGCGGTGAGCGCGAGCACCCAGCTGTTCGCGACGAGCTTCAGCTTCGACGACGCACCGGCTTCACCGACCCACATCGTGCGGGCGCCGATCACGTCGAACACGGGCTGCACCCGCTCGCGCAGTTCCTCGGCACCGGACGCGAGCACGACGAGCTTGCCTTCGGCGGCGGGCTTCGTGCTGCCGAGCACGGGCGCGTCCACGAACTCCAGCCCGAGCGAACGGGCCAGTGCGATGTGGTCCTCGGTGGAGGCGATGCCGACCGTGGACGCCTGGATCCACACGGCGTCGTGCGGCAGGGACTCGGCGGCGGCCTGGATGGCCGCGGTGACCGTGGGGCCGTCGTTGAGCACCGTCAGCACGATCTCCGCGCCCTCGACGGCGGCAGCGGGGGTGTCGGCGATGGTGGCGCCCTGTGCGGCGAGCGGTTCGGCCTTGGCGCGCGTGCGGTTCCAAACCCGGACCTCATGTCCGGCCGCGGCGAGGTTGGCTGCGATGGGGGCACCCATGAGGCCGGTGCCGAGCACGGCGATCTTCATGTCCCCCAGCAAACAAGAAACCCCGCGGTGCTGCCAGGTCGGGGGTCCGACAGCACCGCGGGGTCAACAGTGACATCGGCGGACCGACGTGCGCTGTTACAACGCCATCATACTGTGGCGCGCATCACGTTTAACAGAATGAAACCCCTGGAGCGCGGGAGGTGCTCCAGGGGTTCCCGTTGGGGAGGCACTCGCGACGGGGCGCCGTGCGAGTGCCGGGTCGTGGTCAGCGGAGGGTGGTGACCTGAGCCTGGGCGATGGCCATCAGCTCGTGACGCATGGACGGGGTGGTCGCCATGTCGATCGCGCGAGCCACGGCCTTCCGGTTGCGCGCCTCGGCACGGCGGGCGCGGAGCTTCGCTGCGAAGTTCATCTCGGTCTGCACTTCCCTCTGTGAGGTCTGTTTGGTTGGTAACCCAAGTATGCACCTACGCGCGCACAAAAGCACGCGATTATCCGGTGAGGTGGGGCACATGCCGATGAATCATCGGCTGACAACGTGAACAGCCGGACAAGGCTAGGGTTGCGCCGAGGTGCGCCGGATCACTCCTCGCGGCCGAGCAGGAACCTGCCGAAGTGCGGCACGGTGAAGGCGATCTGACCCCGTTCCGCGCTGTAGACCAGGCCTTTCTTGATGAGCGAGTCCCGCGCGGGCGACAGCGACGAGGGCTTGCGCTTGAGGTGGTCGGCCACCTGGGCGGTGTTGACGCCCGCATCCTTTCCGTCGGTCAACTCGGCCATCGACCGGAGATACTCGCGTTCAGCGGGCGTCGCACGCTCGTATCGGGAGCCGAAGAAGCCCACGGCCAGCTCCGCGTCGGCCTCGGGAGCGGCCACGGAGACGTCCATCGCGGTGATCGGATCGGCAGGAGCGGCGTCCCAGGCGGCCTTGCCGTAGGCCTGGATGAAGTACGGGTAGCCGCCGGACGCGTCGAACAACGCGTCGAGCGCCTCGTCCGTGATGCCCGCGTCCTCCCGTTCGACCGGGGCGAGCACGGCGCGGTCCGCGTCCTCCCGGCTCAGGCGATCGATGCGGACGTAGCGGAAGAGGCGTTCCGAGTAGGACTTGCTCGCGGACAGGACCGCCGGCAGGTGCGGCAGGCCGGCGCCGACGACCACCAGCGGCGCGCCGATCTGCGAGAGCTCGTGACACGCCGCGCACAACGCGCTGATGTCGTCCGGCTTGAGGTCCTGCATCTCGTCGATGAGCAGCGCGACGCCCGTGCCGACGTCCTGCGCGAGTTCGGCGACGTCGGTGAACAGCTCGACCAGGTCGATCTCGATGTCACCGGAGTCCGCCCGGCCGGACGCCGCCGGGACGTCGATGCCGGGCTGCCAGCGGTCGCGCAGCTTGGCACCGTCCGGGGCAGCTCTCAGCGCGAACGCCTTGAGGATCCCGAGGATCGCCTCGACCCGGTCCGGCGCGCGGTGCCGGACCGCGAGATCCCGGATCGCCCGGTGCAGCGCGGCCGACAGCGGCCTGCGGAGATCGGCGTCGGGCCTGGCCTCGACCTTGCCCGCGCCCCAGCCGCGTTTGACCGCCATCGACCGCAGCTCGCCGAGCAGCACGGTCTTGCCGACGCCCCGCAGCCCCGTCAGCACGAGGCTGCGTTCGGGACGGCCGCGGGCCACGCGTTCGAGCACCACCTCGAACGCGCCGACCTCTTTGTCCCGGCCGGCGAGCTCAGGAGGCCGCTGGCCTGCACCGGGGGCGAACGGATTGCGCACCGGGTCCATGGCTCGCACCGTATCCGCGTTTCTAGCGACGGCTCTAGAGACGCGCAGACGAACCTCGAAGTGGGGCCGGATGCCGCTGTATACGTTTATCTAGTGATGGAGCAATAGAGCTTAATAGTTGCGGATGAACCCCGGTGCCGGTTGGCTGCGTGACGTGGCTGAAGTCGTGACGAAGGGGACCGGCGAGGTCGAGCGGACCGCCGACCGCGCCCAGGTGGACGTGACGTTCGAGGCGCTCGGTGCCGAGCGCTCCGAGGCGGTGAGCACGCTCAACCAGCGCATTTCCGCCATCGAGCCGCTGCTCACGGAGTTCGAGGTGCGGTCGCGGCAGCTGTCCGCGCACGACAACTGGGACAACAACCAGCGCGTCGGCAGCCGCGCCTCGCAGCAGTACGTGATCTGGGTGAAGGACCTGGACCGCCTCGACGGACTGCTCGCCGAACTGGTGCAGGCGGAGCCGTCCTGGATCAACGGCCCGTCGTGGACGCTCGTCGACGACACCGAGGCCATCCGTGAGGCGCAGAAGGAAGCCGTCGCCGATGCCTTGCGCCGTGCTGAGGGCTACGCATCGGCGCTGGGGCGGCGGCTCGGGCCGTTGCTGCGGATCGGCGACACCGAGGGCGGCGCGCACTACCAGCCGCGGATGATGAGCGGCGCCCAGTCGTTCGACATGGCGGGGCCCGCCGGGATGGTCGACCAGCTGAACCTGAAGGCGCAGCAGATCACCGTGTCGGCCTCCTGCACCGCTGCCTGGTCGTTGCTGGACTGATGGAGACGGCACTGATTCTGGGCATCGGCGGAGTGGTCCTGCTCTTCCTGGTCATCTTCACCGGCCTGCTCCTGGCCGGCCGCCGGGTGCGGCGCGGGCGCAGGGAAGGGCGCTACCAGTACCGGGCCAAGCCGAACGGCACCTACGACAACTCGTCGTCGTGCGCGGCCGGCAGCGGGTGACGCGGTAGTCCTGAGGTCTGACTCGCGGATCATGCTGCGGCGTGATCCGCGCTGACGGCGCGGGTCCATAGCGTGCTGATCCATGCGGAACTTGTTGATCGGCATGGTCGTCGGGGCTGCCGCGATGGCTTCCATCGCACCGGCGCACGCGATCATCGGCGGGGAGACGGCGACCGAGAAGCACACTTGGATCGCCGATCTGGGGCACGACGACAACGGACACGGCTGCGGTGGCGGCCTGATCGCTTCGCAGTGGGTCGTGACCGCCGAACACTGCCTGTCGACGGTAGTGGTCGGCACGCCGATCCGGATCGGCTCGAACGACCGGCTGGAGGGCGGCACCGTCGTCGCCGTCGCGAGTGTGCACAAGGGCGACTACGGCGACATCGGCCTGATCAAGCTGAAGAACCCCGTGGTCGAGGCGCCGCTGACCGTCGGCCCGATGCCGGCGGCCGGACCGATCCGGCTACTGGGCTGGGGCATGGACGCGCAGTCGTCGCCGACGTCGCCGCGTGAGTTGAAGCAACTCGACACCGAGGTGCTCGGCCAGTGCGGCGGGGACGACGAGATCTGCGTGAAGCAGTCCGTCGACGCCGCCGCGTGCCACGGTGACTCCGGCACGCCCGCGCTCGTCGACGGCAAGGTCGTCGCGGTCACCAGCCGCGGTCCCATCGGCCCGTGCGGCAGCGAAGGCTGGACCGTCTACACCGCCGTGGCACCGCATCAGGCGTGGATCGACAGCACGATGACTAGTGCCCGTTGAGCGACTCCATCGTGTGCTGCACCGCAACGGCGTCGCGGTCGTCCGGACGGGCCTTGAGCCATCTCCTGAGCCACTCGACGCGGCGCTTGGCGGCCGCTGCCAGCGTCAACATGATGTAGGCGCGGCGTTCCCACTCGTGCGCCGACCGCATCGCGTCGGCGGCCGGTCGCCACTCGTCGCGGAGGGTGCCGACGAGTGCGCGCGCCAGCACCGGATCTTTCTCGGGATCGACCTGCAGGTCCCGCATTCCCCCACCCCCAGTGTCGCAGCGAAGCGACACTGTGAGTGTGCATGAAGGACCGTCCGGTTCGGCAAGCCTTACCCGGCCGCGTACCGCCAGAAATCACGCATGATCGTGGTCGGGCTGGGGCTCGTCATGGCCGTGCGGGTGAGCAGGACCGTGACCGTGCCTTGGGCCGGGACGACGTGCGCGGCCGTGCCGGAACCACCTACCCAGCCGTAGCGGCCGGGCGAGTTCCACGGGTCGATCTCGGCGATGTCGACGCTGCCGCCGATGCCCCAGCCCTGGCCCTCCAGGAAGATGTGCGCGGCCTCGCGTTCCTGCTCGGACGTCGTGTCGGTCGCCAGTCGCGGCAGCAGATCGCTGGTGAGCAGGAAGCGGTTGAAGGCCAGCAGGTCGTCCACAGTGGACTTCAGGCCGCCGGCGCCGGACGGGAAGACGTCACTGATGAAGCCCGTGCTCGTCATGCCGAGCGGTTCGTAGAAGCGGTCGGCCAGGTAACCGGGGAGCGAACCCGTGACGCGGTCGGCCAGCACGCCGAGCACGTCGTACCCGGTGTTGTAGAGCCACCCGTCGCCGGGCTGGTGCAGCAGCGGGACCTGGGCGAGCTGCTTGAGCCACTCGTCGGGGGACGGCAGGTCCGCGCGGCCGTGCAGATGTGCCTCTTCGAAGAGCTTGGCGGTGGCGGGCAACGAGAAGTCCGCCGTGAAGCCCCAGCCGGAGCGGGACGTCAGCAGGTGCCGGACGGTGATCGGCCCCGCCGCCGGGACGACGTCGGTGATCTCGCTGGCCGGCGTGCGCACGACCAGCGGGTTCGCCAGTTCCGGCAACCAGTTCGCGATCGGGTCGTCGAGCCCGATCCCGCCGTCGCGCACCAGGAGCGCCGCCGCCGTGGCGACGATCGGCTTGGTGATCGAGGCGATCGGGAAGACCGCCTCGCGGGACTCGCCGACCTCCGCGAACTCGACGGCGTCACCTCGGGCGATGACGGCGACCGAGGCCGGAACGGTGTCGCGGTGGGACTCGAGCAGCGTCTGCAGCGTCACCGTTCCAAGATAGCCGTGATGCCCTGACCTCCCGCGGCGCAAATGGACACGAACCCGCGTCCACTTCCCCTCTGCTGCAACAACTTCGCCAAAGTCGCCACGATTCGGGCACCGGTCGCGGCGAACGGGTGGCCTGCCGCGAGCGACGAGCCGTTGACGTTCAGCTTCGACCTGTCGATCTCGCCGAGTTCCTTCTCCCAGGCCTTCAACGTGGCGAGCACCTGCGACGCGAACGCCTCGTGCACCTCGTAGAAGTCGAAGTCCTGCAGCGTGAGGCCCGCCTTGTCGAGCATGCGCGGTGCGGCGTGCACGGGTGCCATGAGCAGGCCCTCGTCGCCGTGCACGTAGTCGACGGCGGCTGTTTCGGCGAACGTCAGGTAGGCGAGGACCGGAAGCTTGCGTTCGGCAGCCCATTCCTCGGTGGCGAGCAGGACCGCGGAGGCGCCGTCGGAGAGCGGGGTCGAGTTGCCGGCGGTCATCGTGTCGCCGAAGACCGGCTTGAGCTTGGCGAGCTTCTCGGCGCTGCTGTCCGGGCGGAGGTTCTGGTCGCGGGTCAGGCCCAGGTAAGGAGTGACCAGGTCGTCGAAGAAGCCCTCGTCGTAGGCGCGGGCGAGGTTCTGGTGACTGCGCGCGGTGAGCTCGTCCTGGTCCTCGCGCGTGATGCCGTACTGGGCGGCGGTGATGGCCGCGTGCTCTCCCATCGACATGCCGGTGCGCGGCTCGCCGTTGCGGGGCAGGTGCGGGACGACGTGGCTGGGGCGCAGCTTGGTCAGCAGGCCGACCTTGCGGGTGCGGTTGAACTCCAGCAGGAGCTTGCGGAAGTTCTCGTTCACGCCGATCGGCGCGTCGCTGGTGGTGTCGACGCCGCCCGCGATGCCCGCCTCGATCTGGCCGAGCGCGATCTTGTTCGCGACGGCGATGATCGCCTGCAGACCGGTGCCGCACGCCTGTTGGAGGTCGTACGCAGGGGTTTCGGGACTGAGTTTGCTGCCGAGTACCGACTCGCGGACGAGGTTGAAGTCGCGTGAGTGCTTCAGCACGGCACCGGCGACCACCTCGCCGAGGCGTACGCCCTGCAGGCCGAAGCGGCTGACCAGGCCGTCCAGCACCGCCGTGAACATGTCCTGGTTCGACGCGGTGGCGTACGGGCCGTTCGAGCGGGCGAACGGGATGCGGTTGCCGCCGATGATCGCTACTCGCATGCCGTCATACTACCTACTAGCGGGTAGACTTACTAGCGAGTAGGTTGTGCGACGTGGACAGGTACCAGAAGTTCGCGACGTCGGGGCTGGGTCGCCAGCTCGTGCGCAGGCTCGGCCTGCCGAACCCGTATCCGCTCCGCCGTGACGCTGCTCTGGCGACACCGGTTCTGGTCGGTGGCACTACTCGGCTGCCCTTTCTGAAGCAGTTGGAAACAGGCCAGGCCCCCTACGGCGCGCTGGTGTTCGACGCGTCGGAGATCGGTTCGGTCGGCGACCTGCGGCAGCTGCACGACTTCTTCCACCCGGCGATCACACAGCTCGGGCCGTGCGGGCGGGTCGTCGTGATCGGACGGTCGCCGGACTCCATCGCACAACGAGCGCTCGAAGGGTTCGTGCGATCAGTCGGCAAGGAGCTGCGCCGCGGCGGCACGGCCAACCTCGTCCACGTGGCAGACGGCGCCGAGGACGGAGTGGAGTCGACGCTGCGGTTCCTGCTGTCCGGACGGTCGGCGTACGTGTCCGGGCAGGTCGTCCACGTGTCCGGGAACTCGCCCGCAGGCACGTTGGACGGCAAGGTCGCGCTGGTCACGGGCGCTTCCCGGGGCATCGGCGAGGCGATCGCCACGGCTCTGGGACGCGATGGCGCGCACGTGGTCTGCCTCGACGTGCCCGCCGCCGGGGACGAACTGTCGAAGGTCGCGAACGCCGTCGGCGGGTCGGCGTTGCAGCTCGACATCACCGGCGATCCCGCGCGGCTGACCTCGTACCTGCTGGAGCGGCACGGTGGCGTCGACGTCGTCGTGCACAACGCGGGCATCACCCGCGACAAGTCGTTGGCGCGCATGGATTCCTCGCTGTGGGACTCGGTGCTGGAGGTCAACCTCGCCTGCCAGGAACGGATCAACGAAGCACTGCTGGACGGCGACGTGCTGCGCACTGGCGGGCGGATCGTCGGGGTGTCGTCGATCGCCGGCATCGCGGGCAACGTCGGCCAGACCAACTACGCCACGTCGAAGGCCGGTGTGATCGGGATGGTCCAGACGCTGGCCCCCGTGCTGGCTGCTCGCGGCGCCACGATCAACGCCGTGGCCCCCGGTTTCATCGAGACGAAGATGACCGCGGCGGTGCCGTTCGCGACGCGCGAGGTCGGGCGGCGGATGAACAGCCTGTCGCAGGGCGGGTTGCCGGCCGACGTCGCGGAGACCGTGGCGTGGTTCGCGTCGCCGGGTTCCGGTGGTGTCAACGGGAACGTCGTGCGGGTGTGCGGCCAGATGCTGCTGGGGGCCTGATGTTGCTGCGTGCCGCTCTCACGTCGTTCCGGCGTGGGGAAACCCTTGCCGCGGAACCGGTTTCGGCTTCTATGGACGTGTCGCTGAAGCATCTGGCGGCGTACAACGCGGTGTGCGGGTTCGGGCTGCGTGACGCGTTGCCGCTGACGTACCCGCACGTGCTGGGCTTTCCCTTGCAGATGAAGCTGATGTCGGGCGCCGGGTTCCCGTTCCCGTTGCCGGGCCTCGTGCACGTCGCGAACCGGATCACGCAGTCGCGGCCGCTGACGTTGGACGAGCAGCTGGAGATCACGGTGTCCGCGCGCGATCTGCGGCCGCATCCGCAGGGCACGCAGGTCGACGTGGTGACGTCGGTTTCCGGTGTCTGGGAAGGGGTTTCGACCTACCTGCGGCGCTCCGGTGGCTCGTCCGGTTCCGGTGAGGAGCTGGAACGGCCGGTCGGGTCGGCGGTATGGCGGGTGCCCGCGGACATCGGGCGGCGTTACGGCGCGGCGTCCGGCGACCGCAACCCGATCCACCTCTACCCGTTGAGCGCCAAGCTCTTCGGCTTCAAGCGGGCGATCGCGCACGGGATGTGGACGAAGGCGCGCTGCCTGGCCGCGCTCGAGGGGCGGCTTCCCGAGGCCGTGACGGTGGCCGTCCGGTTCAAGAAGCCGCTGCTCATCCCCGGTCGTGTCGAGTTCTCGGCGGCCGAGGGCGCGGACGGCTGGGAGTTCGCCGTGTGGGGCAAGGGGCCCCACCTGGTCGGTTCAGCGGCGTGACGGTGGATGCCAGACGTTGCCGTCGACGAGGTCGCCGAAGCCCATCCAGACGAGGTTCATGAGGCGTGCCGCGACGACGCCGGCGGGTTCCTCCGGGTGATCCAGCCACCAGTCGGCGAGCGACTCGCCGGCCCCGACCAGCGCGGCGGCCAGCGACTCGGCCTCCAGCTTGGTCGCCGGTGCCTTCGTGGACTGGGTGAGCAGCGCCGCGACCAGTGAGACCGCGCGGCCGCGCATGTCCGTGAGCTCGACCGCGAATGGCCCGCCCTGGGTGGACGCCTGCCGGTGCAGCACCTGCCAGCTCGCCCGGTTCTCGCCAACGAACCCGAAGAACGCCCGCAGGCCGCTCCACAGCTGCACGTCGGGTTCCTGGTCGGGCTCGACGCCCGTCGCGATGGCCTCCATCATGCGGGTGGCCTCACGCCGGATGCAGGTCGCGAACAGTTCCTCCTTGGAGCCGAGGTAGGCGTAGAGCATCGGCTTGGAGATGCCCGCGACCTCGGAGATCTCGTCCATCGACGCCGAGTGGAAGCCGAGGCGTGAGAACACGTCGACGGCGGCATCCATGATCTGCCGCTCACGCACGGCGCGTGGCAAGCGCTTGGCTCGACCTTCTGTGCGCATCATTACCCCTCGGTTCGGAGCAGCAAGATTATCCGATCGGCTTGCCGCTCTATCTACTGGTGAGTAGTCTTACTCGCGAGTAGGTACCAGGAGGTGTGTCCATGACGCTCGACCTCACCACCGAGGCGATCGCGAAGCTCAGCCCGGCCGAGCTGATCAGCACGTTGCAGCAGATCACGCCGGACGACCCGGCGCTGGCCGATGTGAACATCGACGTCATCGCCCGCGGCATCGACCCGAAGAAGCTGGGTCGCGAAGACTTCGCCGCGTTGCTGAACGCCCTGGGCGCGCTGGCCGACGGCGGCGCGGACCTCGACCTGTCGAAGATGGACCCGTCCAACTTCGCCCGCATCATCTCGCGCGCCTCGAAGGACCAGATCGAGGCCGTCGTCGCCGACCCCGCTCTGCGCGTGCGCGTGCTGGACGAGGTGTTCCGCCGCATGGAGGTCCACTTCCGTTCGGACCGGGCGGGCTCCACTCGTGCCGTCGTGCACTTCCACGTGCTGGAAGACGTCTACGAGGCCATCATCGAAGACGCGCAGTGCACGATCAACAAGGGCGTGACGCGCGAGGCCCGTGCCATTGTGACGCTGACGCCCGCCGACTTCCTGAAGCTCGCGACCGGCAACGCGTCCGCGCCCGTGCTGTTCATGACGGGCAAGCTGAAGGTCAAGGGCGACCTGGGGTTCGCGGCCGGGTTCATGAGCCTGTTCAACATCCCGAAGGCTTAGGAGACTTCTTGTGGGTGGCTTCTCGCTCGAGCTGAACGAAGACCAGACGGACCTGCGCGACTGGGTCCACGGCTTCGCTCGCGACGTGATCAGGCCGGCGGCCTCCGAGTGGGACGAGCGCGAGGAGACACCGTGGCCGGTGATCCAGGAGGCGGCGAAGATCGGCCTCTACGGCTTCGAATCCCTCGCGACCTGGTTCGCGGACCCGATCGGCCTGTCGCTGCCGATCGCGACCGAGGAACTCTTCTGGGGCGACGCCGGCATCGCACTGGCGTTGATGGGCACCGGCCTCGCCGTCGCGGGAATCTTCGCGGGCGGCGAGCCCGAGCAGCTGGCCGAGTGGGTGCCGGAGTGCTTCGGCGACGAGTCGGACCCGAAGCTGGCCGCCTTCTGCGCCTCCGAACCCCAGGCGGGCTCTGACGTAGCCGGGTACCGGACCCGCGCGCGCTACGACGAGGCCACCGACGAGTGGGTGCTCAACGGTCAAAAGGCATGGGCCACCAACGGCGGCATCGCGAACGTGCACGTGGTCACCGCCGTCGTCGACCCCGCGCTGGGTTCTCGTGGCCAGGCCGGTTTCATCGTCCCGCCCGGCACGCCCGGCCTGTCGTCCCCCGGCAAGATCAAGAAGCACGGCATGCGCGCCTCGCACACGGCCGACGTGTTCCTCGACGACGTGCGCGTCCCAGGTCGCTGCGTCCTGGGCGGCCGGGAACGACTGGAGGCGCGGCTCGCCCGTGCCCGCGAAGGCCTGAAGGCAGGCGGCCAGGCGGCGATGGCCACGTTCGAGACGACGCGTCCGACCGTGGGCGCGATGGCGGTCGGTGTCGCACGTGCCGCCTACGAGTACGCGCTCGACTACGCGAAGGACCGCGAGGCGTTCGGGCGCAAGATCATCGAGAACCAGTCGATCGCGTTCGACCTCGCGAACATGCGGATGGAGATCGACGCGTCACGGCTGCTGGTGTGGCGGGCGGCGTGGATGGGGCGCAACAACGTGCCGTTCACCGCCGGCGAGGGGTCGATGTCGAAGCTCAAGGCGTCCGAGGTGTCGGTGTGGGCCACCGAGCGGGCGATCCACATCCTCGGTGGGGCCGGGTACACGCGGGAGCACCCGGTCGAGCGGATGCATCGCGACGCCAAGATCTTCACCATCTTCGAAGGAACGAGCGAGATCCAGCGACTTGTGGTGTCCCGCATGATTTCTGGGATGCAGATCAAGTGAGCTGACCTCCTCAGGCCGTCCTCAGGCCGTCTGAGCGGACGGGGTCTTGCGAGGCTTGAAGACCCCGTCCACCGCAGCCCGTGCGCGCTGGTGGCTGGACGGCAGCAGGTGCGTGTAAGTCCTGAGCGTGAAGCCGGGGTCCGCGTGGCCCAGGAACTCCGCCAACTCCTTCACGGACACCCCGAGCGCGAGCAGGATCGACGCGAACAGGTGCCGCATCGCGTGCATGCCGTCCTGCCAACTCGTGTAGGTCAGCCCAGCGCGCTTGAAGGCCGGCATCCACATGACCTTGTTGAACAGGTCTCCGCCGTAGGGGTCACCGTTCTCCTTGGCGATGAGCAGGTTCACGGTCACGAGCGGCCCACTCGGGTCACCCCACGGCAGCGTCACCGGAACCGTGGGGAACACCTCTAGGTGATCGTCGATCTGTTCGAGCACGCCCGTCGCGATCGGTGTCTGACGCTCCTTGCCCCGCTTCGGAAGCGAGAACACCAGCTGCCGGTTGATCACCCTGATCTGGCGACACACGTTGATCATCATCTCGTCACGGTCGATGTCATCGGGGGAGAAGCCAAGGATCTCGCCCTGCCGCATTCCGCAGCCAACACCAAGCGGCACAACGGGTTTGCACCGTGGCGGCAGCGCGAGCTGGAGTGACTTCGCGCGGGACTCAGCCCACGGAATGACCTTGCGCGGCGCACGCTTCGGTCGCTTCACGCTCTTGGCGTTGCACGGGTTCCGGTGAATCCGCTTGTCGTCCACCGCCGAGTTCAAGATGGACGACAGGGTCTCGAACAGCACCGCCTGATAGGTCTGGCTCAAGCCCTGTTCGTTCATCTCGCCGAGCCAGTCACGGATCACCTGCGGGTTGATCGCAACCAAGGACCGCTTCCGGAAGAACGGATAGATCTGGCTGTTCAGCCGGCTTTTGACCGTCTGGCGCGTCGCAGCGTCGTTCGAGTAGCCCTTCAGCCAACTCTCGGCCTGGACTGGAAACAGGATCTTCCCGGCGTTGGGGTCGATGTACTTGCCCTCACGCTTGTCCGACTCCATCTCAATGAGGAAGTCGTCAGCCTTCTTCTTCTGGCGATCCGGAAAGCTCTTGGAGCGCTCGACACCGTCCGGGTCGATGTACCGGACCTTGTAGCGCAGGCCATTCCCGTGCAAGGAGGTCTTGACCCTGGTGACCTCCTTCGTCTCCTGGTCCTGAACCTCCTTCCACCAGCGATCTTGCACGTGTCCCATGACAGACCTCTCCTCTGATTCGAATTGCCGAAACTTCTAGGCGGCGTCGGATTCCAGGCCGTCGAACCACTGGCGGACCTTGGCCGGGTCCCAACGCAGGTGCTTACCGACCCGTCGAGCAGGCGGGCCGTAGTTCTTGGTGCGCCAACCGCGAATCGTGTGCACGGGCACCCCGAGAAAGGCCGAGAGGTCTTCAACGCCCCAAAGCCGATCGAATGCTTCCCCGCTCATCACCGCTCCCCCTTCGGTGTGTCAGGCCGCTGTTGCCGAAAGATCTGGCGGCTCAGCCGCAAGCAGCGCCCGGTCGTACTCGGCCTTCCACGTCACGCGTTGAGCGATCGCATGCATGAGCAGATGCGCCCGTGGCGGCACGTTCGGGTCACCAGGCCGGACCTTGTGCCAGACGTGCCGGGCCGGGTCCTTCTCCGGCTTCTCGATCCCCACGGCCTTGAGCGCTTGGAGGACGAACCGCTTCCGGTCGGCCTTGTGGTCCGTGAGCGTCTTCCCCGACCACTTGCGAGACACCAGAACCCGCCGCCCCGGTAGCCCGAGCGTGGCCCTGCGGTGAGCGCGCCCCTTGCACCGTCCAGGGCTCATGCGGGAGTTCGCGCCGCGAGGCTGGACGCCGTAGAGGAGCCAGTTCGCGCAGCGGTCCGAGCAGGGCGTGACAGCCAGTTCGTCGGCCAGGCGGTCCGCGTGCCGGCGTTGGCGTTCGGTGTCCTGCTCGACCACTTCACCGATGGATTTCGTGAGGTACTTCGTCAGGTAGCCGATGTGTCGTCCGGCTTCTTCAGAGCCGCCGAGGATGCCCTTGGAGTGCACCTGTCGCCCGAACTTCGCGACGTGCGCCGGTTCCTCGACCTCCGCGTCCTCCCAGGTGGTCAAGGCCCTTCGGGTGTCCGGGTCGACGAACGCCTTGACGTCGAAGTCCCAGACCGGCAGCTGGTCTACGTAGACGCGTTCGTCGTGGTTGGGCCACCACACTTGGTGGTAGGTCGCCGCCGTGACCAGGCGAATGACCTCGTGGGGGATCGAGCCGCGGAGTGCTGCGTGCAGGTGTGGAGCAGCGCGTTTCTGGGGCTCGACCGTGGCGAAGTACTGCACGTCCCAGCCAGCGACCCGCCGCAGGTTCTGCCACCACCGGTCAACGAGGGACGCGAAGTGCACGGCATCCCGTGCGGCACGGCGGTAGTCGTAGCTGTCCGGGTCTACGGGCGTGCCGTCGTCGCGAACCTTGCCGTAGGTGTCGAGGGTGAGAGTCACGAACATCGAGGGACGGAAGGCTCCCGCGAACTCCCGTCCCACCGTCCGCTTCTCCACGCGCCGCCGAGGCAGGTCCGGCGCATCCTGCCGACGCTTCGTCGAGCGCTTCACGGGCCGCTTGCCGGGGTCGTCCGGCGAGGGCAGCCGGCCACGGACGCCGAGTTGCCGAAGTTCTTCGTCGACGCTGTGGATCTCCTCCCGCAGCTCGTCCGCCTCAGCCGAGTTGCCTTCCTCCTTGAAGGCCTTCATGAGGTCAGCGCGGTACTCCAGCAGCTCTGTCTGGTCCTTTGTGGGCGGTTCCGGGGTGAAGTCGGGCTCCACCTCCATGTGCCAGCCTTCGCGGCACTGAGCCATCCTCAAGGCCTTGGCCTTCTTGGCGCAGGGCTTGCAGACACTCTCGATCGTCGAGCCGCACGGCACCGCGACGTAGCGGACTTCGTATGACTCGTGGTCTTCGACTTCCATCGTGAACGGCCGGACGCACACGCCGTGCTGTTCAGCGGCAGCCTTGGTGACGTCGAACGCGGCAGGCTGCCTCATCCGTTCCGCGCGGGTCTGGCCTGCAACATCGCCGGGAAACGTAGTGAGGTTTGTGGTCATGCCGCCTCCCTATGGTCACTTGCTGCTGGGAAGTCGTGGACGGTCGCCGGGGCGAGGAACAGGCCGAGCTCGACCAGGTCCGCGTCTGTCACGTGGAAGGCCCGAGCTCGATCCGGTTCGCGCTGCCCGTCCTCCTTCAGCCAGGCGACACCGGGCGTGTTCTCGCTGATCTCGTGAGCCGCCGCACCGCGTTGCCTGACGCCGTCGCCCAGGACCATGTCCACCTGAATCGGCTCGTCGAGACGCAGCGCCACACGGGTCGTGAACAGGTGCCGGAAGCTCACGATCTCCTTGCGCGGGTCCTGCACCAGGGCCACCGTCGCGACACCGGGAGCGCGTCCCTGCGAGCTGATCGTCTGGACCGCACGAGATGCACGCTCCCGGAGCTGTTTGTCCTGCTGGTAGGCGATCAGGTCCGCCAGCTCGTCCACCACCAGGACCGTGAACGGCTCACCAGCGCTACGCGTCCACAGCCGACGAACGCCCCGGTACCTCGAAGCGCGAGCCTTGACCTCCGCCGCGATCTCTTCCAGCAGCTCGACCGCGTCCGGCCCGTTGTCGTAGACGACTTTGTCGAAGGCGTCCGGACACTGGCCCAGCTCCATGCCGCCCTTGGGATCGATGCCGACGAGACGAACCAGGCCGGCACGAATCGCGGGGGCGAGCTGCCAGACGATCGACCAGAGCACCGAGCCCTTGCCCGCACCAGGCACGCCGACCACGAGGACCTGTGAGCCGAGGAGCTTCAGCCGCCACGGCCGACCGGTCTCCGTGACCCCGATGACCAGCCGCTTCAGATCAACGTCAGCCGAGTCGTCGAGCCGAGGAACGGCTACCGGCCGGGCGAGCGGGTCAGCGTGGATGAAGTCGAGCTCAAGCAGCCGAGGCTTCAACACCCGCACCCGGCAGGACCGAGCGTTGAAGGAGTGCGCCAGGTTGTCCCGACGCGCTTCCCACTGCTCTGGAGACTGCGCCGGGATCATCCGCACCCGGACCTTGTCCCGCCAGCCCTCAGCTCGGACGCGACGCAGCTCAGGCAGGTACTCCTTACGCCGGTGCTCCTTGGTCAGATCAGCCAGCCGCATGACCGTGCGCCACTTCGGCACGTAGACCGTGGCCCGCCGCCACTCAGTGACCGCGCGGTACCAGCAGTGCCGCAGAAAAGACGACTGGTGAAGCCCGAACCAGGTCAGCAGCGCAGCAACGAGCGTGAGCAGCGCCAGGACGAGCGGAGAGAGCCCGAACTCCCGATAGGCCACGAGCCCGGCGACGGCCAGGCCGGCCACGACCGGGTACCGCACGACAACGAGCACCAGGCGGACGCCGAGCCATATGGCGAACCCCGCCAGCACGAACGGTGCCGCAACAACCTTCGCCCACCGAGGAAGCCAGATCCACCAAGGAACACGCGGCCGAGCACCCTCGAACGGAGCCGGATCAACCCACTTCGTCCCGCTCATGCCGCACCGCCCAGGCACGAGACGCAGCGGAACACCATGCCCGTACTAGGGATGAACCCCACAGGCTTGAATGCGCTCAACCCGTTGCCGCACAAGCGCTTACACGTCAGGCACTCGAACCCTTCCGCCTGAGCCTGGGTGAGTTCGAGGCTGACCAGCTCCCCACCGTCGACCATCACCGTGTAGGTGTCGACCGTCTGCAAACGCTCCACCATCGCAGCGAAGCGATCCTGTCGACTTGACGCACCCCAGGTGCGCACAGATACCCTATGCATGACTCGAATCTCCTTGTGTCCCAACGATTTCAGGGTCGTTCGAGTCGGTGTACGTCGCCGGGAACAGTCAAGGCCCGCCAAGACTTTGGACTGTTTCCGCGCGACACACACCAACGCTGTTTGTTCAGTTGTGGATCAGCTCTGACCGAGCTTCTTCGCGAGCGCCCTGCACCAGGAGCAGAGCGGCCGTTTCTCCGTCTTCCGGAACCACCCGCCACCCAGACACCGCGAGCAGTTCCGGTACTCCATCCGAACCCGCCCGGTCACCGGGTGCTTCGCGGTCAGGTTCATGCGGTACATCAACCGAGCCAGCAGGCGAGGCCTCACCGGCACCACCGCCTAACGCGGCTAGATGTGCGGAAGCCCGCAACAGCACCGGCCACAGTCACACCGGCAGGCGTCGAGGACCGGGCCGAAACCCAACGCCTTGCGCACCGACAACCCGAGCGGCACCGCCATCACGTGCAGCAGCTCGAAGTTCGCCCGGATCAGCCACCGCGACGACCGCAGCCCGTCCGGCGAGACCCAGTACCGCCAAGGCCGTTCCTGCTCCGGCCAGAACGGAACCCGTTGCACCAACCCGCAGCGGCGCAACCGCTCCATCCGCCGGTAGACGGTCCACAGCGGTTGCCGAAGAAACTCGGCAAGCTTCGGCACGGTCCACAAGCTCCACGGATCGTCGAGCAGGGCCACCAGCATCAGCTGAACCTGCACGTCGTCCGCGAACTCACCGAGCACCGCGTCAGACAGCTGAAGTTCGTCGAGCATGGCTAACCCCACTCAGTCAGTGGCCCAGGCGTGTTGCCAACCCAGCCAGCACCCTTGGACGGTTCGAGCACCGCAGCCAACAGGCCGGCGTGCTGCGACAGCGTCCGCAGGAACGCCGCCAACTGCTCCCGACCGTCAGGCCCGTCCGGCACATGGATAGCGATCTGCGCCGGATCGAGGTTCAGCCGCAGGCAATGTTCCGCAGCGGCCGAGTCCGGCCACGCCACGATGTCCGCCGACGCCGCAGGACCAGGCGAGATCATGAGCTTCAACATCACGACTCCTCCCCAGAACGGGACTGTTCAAGCCGCGCGCGACGCTCGAACTCCTCAGCGGCGATGGAGCAGGCGTGACGAGCCCACAGCGGCACCGCCAGATCAGCGGCCAAGATCCGCCACGCCTCCGCCACCGCGGAGTAGCCCAGAGCCAGACGAAGAAGTGCCTGCTTGTCGCCCGTACGGGACGCCGCGAACAGGGCCGCCGTCTGCTCCGCATACGCGGTGTTCCACCGGGCGACCGCCTCACGCGACGGCCGCGCCACTGTTAGGCCGCCGACTTCTGATCGGTCTGACCCTGCTGACCCGCAGGCTTGTTCTCACGCTTGGGCGGAGCCCCGACCTGAGGCGCGCTGATACCCGTGGCCCGGATCGTGAAGCCCTGATACTTGAACCGGTCCCCCATGACGCGCGGCTCGACCGTCAGTCCCTCGAACGCGACGGGCCGCACCTCCACGCCGGGCATGACCTGCACGGCCTGAGGCGGGACAGGCTGGACATCCGCGAGCACCGTGATCGTGACCGACGCGTCCCGCTCCTTCTCGGCCGACGGGTCGGTGACGACGACCTTCCACTGACGCTTGCCGGACCGCTCGTCGACCTTCTGCTTGGCCTGCCTACCGCGCGCCTTGTCCTCGTTGCTCATGTACTCCATGTCCGGAGCGACCACACCGACCATCAGCGCGCCCTGCGGAAAGACCTGGTCAAACGACGCATCGAAGCGAGTGCCGTACGGAACCGCCATGACTCCAACCTCCCTAGCCTCGCTAGGCCGTCTGTACGACCTAGCCAAGTCAGAATCTAGCTAGGTTGTCTAGCCAGGTCAAGCAACTTGGCGTTTTCGCAGGTTGAGCTAGCTCTCTAGGCGGGCTAGACAAGCCGCCTAACCTGGGTGTCTCACGTCCCCTCACAATCCGAGAGACGCGAGACACCCAGAGGAAGAGGCAGACATGGCGCTGGACCCGGACGACCCGCGTCCGCCATACATGCAGGTGGCGAACGCCCTACGGGCAGCGATCCTCACGAAGGTCTTCAAGGCCGGCGACAAGCTGCCTTCACGCGCCGAACTGGCGAAGAAGTACGAAGTCGCGCCAATGACAGTGCAGAACGCACTACGCGAACTGCGCGATGAAGGCCTGATCGTCTCCCGACAGGGCAGCGGCGTCTTCGTCCGCGAGCGAACCGAGCGCCCGGTTGGACTCCGCCCGCACATCGAGCGGGCGTTCGAAGCCGAGCACGTCTCCATCGACTTCGCCGGCTTCTCCGGCGAGACGCTGCAAGGCGTCATGCAGGAGCCGCTGGACAAGATCCGGATCGGCCGACTGACACCCGCCTCGATCAACATCCGGATGCTCGTCCCAGACACGTCTCAGCCGTGGGCGATCCCGTGCCAGGTCGAGGACTTGCAGGACAGTCCGGGCTTCCGCAAGCGCATGGACGAGATCATGCGCCGCCACACCCTCGCAATCGTCGACAACGTCCAGGAACTGGGAGACCTCGGCCTAGTCAAGGACGTCTCCGTCGAGATCAAGGTCCACCGCGCCGCACCGCTGTTCAAGCTCTACCTACTCAACAACGAGGAAGCTTTCTTCGGCTTCTATCCAGTCCGGGAGCATGTGATCCGCTTCGAAGGCGACCCGAAGCCGATCTACGACCTAGTAGGCAAAGAAGCCATCCTCTTCCATCACAGCGTCACAGATGACGACACCAGCACTGGAAGTCAGTACGTCGAGCAAGCGCGTATGTGGTTCGACTCCATGTGGACCACCGTCTCGATGGAGTATCAGCGATGAGTGTAAACCGGACAGCTATCAACGACATCCAGGTATTGCGCTCCATATTTGCCGACACGGACGCGATACTGCTGGACTTCGACGGTCCAGTTTGCTCGGTTTTTGCAGGATTTCCCGCACCAATAGTTGCGGAACAACTTCGCGATACGCTCAGCCATAGCTGGCAGCATGCTATTACCACTGAGGCTAAAAATAGTGGTGACCCATTTGATATTCTAAGTTTCGCCGCCACCATCGGAGATGACGAGGCGCGGTACATCGAGGCAGCCCTCAGAGCACATGAGGTCGAGGCAATATCGACTGCCACTCCTACGGCAGGAGCACACGAATTCATCCGTCGATGCCATGACTTTGGCCGCAAACTTGCGATCGTCAGCAACAACAGCACCGCCGCAGTCGAAGTCTACCTTCATCTTCACGAACTCGCAAAATATGTTGATGTGATATCTGCGCGCGCAGACTCCAACCTGGATCTTTTGAAACCAAGCGGCTTCCTACTTCATCAAGCAGCCACCAGAATTGGCGTGGATGTCACGCGTTGCGCACTCATTGGAGATTCGGTAACGGACATACGCGCCGCAAAGACTGCCTCCGCCTTCTCTATTGGTTATGCCAATAAGGCTGGCAAGATCGAGCTTTTCACTGCAGAACACCCAAACTTGATCATTACCGACATGACAACACTGAGAACGGCAATTTCCACCAATGGCCGTAGCACTGATAGCAACCACTAAGAAAGGTGCACTACTGCAGCTCGAATTAGCCGCGCGATATTATCTACGACTTCCGAACCGTTTCCTTTAGCGACGCAGGGCAAAGCTCATGCACGTGGACGCCACTGGCGAGCAGAGGGCCAGACGACTCGCTCCAGTCTGAGTCAACGCAGTTGACTATCGGTGCCCCCTGTCCATCCGATAGGACAGTCGCAATGAACTTCTTATCCGACGGATCAAACTTAGCAAGAGCCGCTGGCACTTCAGCGTAAGAACCATTTCCATCGGCGGTTATACGCACTTGATGGACTCGACTTGCATCAGCCTGAGACCGATGCAGATGCATGAAAAAGTGATCGCCCACACCAGGCTGACCGTGAAAATTGCAGTACCGCTTATACTCCTCAAAGATCTCATACCCGTCATCAATTAGAACAACACAATCAGACTCTGCGACTTCAAGAAACTCAATAGCCGCCAGTTCGCACTCATCGCTTGCCTGAGGCGACTTGCCGTTCGCCACTATTAGCACATTGGTGTCGATCGCCGCTCTCTGCGGAAGCTTCATGAGTTTCGCTCCCGGATTGCTCTCCTGCGCGCAGCCTTGTTCATCGCCGCAGCTTCACCGAACGCGTTGCCAAAGAAGTCATCTGGCCAGTTAGTGATGTTTCCGTACTGATCGAGGGCAAGCTGCTCGATCTCAGATCCATTCTCTCCCGGTTGACAGAAGTAGAACTTGCAGTCTTCTGGCTCAAGCGAGTAGCCGGGTCCAACTTCTCTTTCTGCCAAGCGGCGCTGAAGTCGCATGAGAAGATGCTCTGAGTGGCTTTCGAGAACGATCTGCAGATTTCGAACTTTGGCCGCTTCGATAATAATATCCGCAAGGCCACTCTGCACTGCCGGATGCAGGTGAATTTCAGGCTGCTCCAACAGAACAATCGATCCCTGAGGAATATAAGCAAGCAGAACAAGAATCGGGAGTACTTGACTTACACCGAATCCGACATCGGTTAGCATTACCTCTGGACTGTTTGGCGTACGCTTCACGGCAACTTGATAAATTGTGCCTCGTGTGTCGATCGGCTTCACGTCGAACGAGGAGATTAGTCCGAGCTCCTGGAGCCATTCCGCCACGTGCTGCTCGACCGACATAAGCTTTGTGCGCCGAACGCCATCGCTGCGATGAATCAAGCCGCGAGCGTTATCCTTCTTTCCTTCCGACTGTGAGGCAATTAGGGCTTGAACGGCGTACTCGCCACGCTTTCCGACATCAGCAGGGTGACCACCTCCCCAAGTATATGTACGTTCTGGATCTTGCCTGAGCGGCCCTAGGTAGTAAATCCTGCGGCATAGCTTCTCAAACTGGAGTTCTAGATCCGAAAGGAACGCCGCGTTTTGATAGTAGGCTCGCACCTGGTCAGGGAAGCTATAGAACTTCCCGGGAGGCGGAAGTGGCCAAGCGCGCCCTTGCACTCGGATGAACTTATAGTTGTCCGCCTCTAGCGAGTACTCATTTTTGGGACCTCGATTCATGCAAAAAACTTTGTCGCCGAGGCCATACTCTACATACTGAACAACAGGAGTCTGACGCACCACTGATACCTCAACAGCCAAGTGCAAGTCTCGATCCTCGGCGATTGGCGGCTGATCTTCCTTGTCTGTATTTTGAATTTGAAATGGCTCGTCTTCTTGCCAGTCCATCGAAATGCCAAGCGTTCGATTTTCATCATGCGAGAAGATCAGATCATGGAAGGTCCCCAGATTAACCAGAGCACTAGTGGTGCTCCCCAGATCAAAGACGCGTCCTCGATCTGCCGACTCTGCAGTTTGTTTAAGAAGCAACAAACTCTGCAGGAAGCTCGTCTTGCCGGAAGAGTTGCTGCCAAAGAACGCTGTAATCGGACCAAAGGAGACATCGTCCGTATTCTCCCAGGCCTTAAAGTTCTGGAGCGACAGGCTGGTGATCACCAGTCAATCCTTTCGGGAGGTTGAGAGCGAGAGCCTCGCTTGATCGTGCTGTACAGGCTAGCTTCTCGAACCCCTGTCAGCTCGCAACGCGCGTGACCTATACCGAGGCCTACCAGAGGCTAAGTGCTGCCGAACTTGGCTCTATGGGATCAAGGCGCGCCGCCAACGGCGGCGCGCTGTGCCCGCCCCCTTGGCACCGTGTCCACATCCATCCCGGCACGCCAGGCTTCGCTTCGCTCCGCCTGTCGGCCGGGCGGCGCGGCACGGCCGACCGGTCGGCAGCACCACCGCCGGCGGCGCGCAGGACCAAGCTCCCAGCCAGCACCGTCCAGGCCGATCGCGCGCATGGTCACCCTGACCGAGCTGGGCACGGCGATCGACGCCCGTCGACGCTCCGCGCCAACGGCCAACGCGCTATTGCGGTCGACAGCGTCTCTATGGTTTCCACATGATCGAGCGCGGGGACATCGCGTCTGTACTCGTCCAGTTCTTGGAAGATCGAGATGGACGAGCATTGGTGCGGCTGCCCAACGGCTCCAAAACGAGCCTTCCCTACGAGTGCCTGGATCTGGTCGTTCGGAGCGATGACCTGCCTGCGCCAGTCACCACGGATGCGCTCCGCTCGGGTCCTCTGCTTGCTCCCTATCGCGGGCAAAGCGCCAGCGAGGATCACCACCCCGACACGCCATGAACAGCCACGGCCAGCAGAGTCGCGTCAAGGCGGGGAAACGTGCCTTGACCCGCCACCACTGACCGCGAGATCAGCTTCGTGTCGGGGTGATGCCCGAGGTGTGGGTAGCCCAGAGCCAGGCCGTGTCCAGGCCGTCGAAGGTCTGAAAGGGTCGATCAACGACGACAAACGACGACCCGGAACACGCAGGTCAGCCGCGATTCTCCCTCAGCAGAGCCAGATCAGCCGGAACCCCGCGCAAGATCTTCACCATCTTCGAGGGGACTTCGGAGATCCAGCGACTGGTGGTGTCCCGCATGATCTCGGGCATTCAGATCAAGTGAGCCGTGCCTGAGCGTGATTGAGGAGTAACACCGCGTCCCGCTACGCCGATCAGCCCAGTAGGTCGGCGTTAGGGGGATCGTGGTGCTCCCGAATGTGTTCCTGATGGCCGCCGCGGTCCTGGCCGGGGCCGCGGGCAGTGCCTACGTGGTGACGGTCGTGGACCGTCCTCAACCGGTCGTCGTCAGTCATGTGGTGCGCGTCGTTGACGCGGAGACGGTCGAGGTGCGCGAAGGCGACCGCACGACGGCCGTGAAACTCGTGAACGTTGCCGCGCCCGCGGCAGGCGAGTGTCTGCACGCGGAAGCGCAGGATCTGCTCACCCAACTGCTGCCGGAAGGCACGCAGGTGACCGTGACGCGGGAAGGGCCGTTCGTTGCTCTGTCCACACAGGACGGAAGGCTGGTCAACTCCGCGTTGATCGGTGAAGGGCTCGCGGTGCCCACCGTGAACGGCATCCGGTTTCTCGACCAGGCCAAGGAAGCGAACAACAGCGCCGTCGAGAAGCGGAAGGGGCTGCATTCGCCGGACGTGCCGTGCACGTTGCCCGGGCAGGTCAAGGCGATCACGGAGGCCGCGGCCGTGGTCGAGGCGCAGCCGCTCAAGGGCAGCAGGGCCGAGTTGACGGTGGCCGCGGACACGGCGAAGACCGCCATCGGGCTGGTGGATCAGCTGGCCAAGCCCGGTGGGCTGACGTGGGACGCGGTGGCGCCGGTGGATCAGACTGTGTTGCTGGCGAAGGTGACCAAGGTGGTGCCGACGTTGTACCGCAAGGAGGCCGAGTTGCGGAACGTCGTCAAAGGGCTGAAGTGAGGTGGCCCGCCGTTCCCCTGAACCGGCGGGCCACTCGCGCAAGCATCGGGGTTCCCGGTTATGGCCCGGTAAACAGCCTGGTGGCCCTAGGGTTCTGACGCATGAGGTTGTTGCCGCCGCAATGGGCCGCGTTCGTGGTGCTTCTCGTCGATGCCGTCGTGGTCCTGTTCGCGTTGGTGACCGGCCATGCGTTGTTGCCGCGGGCCGCGAACGTCTTGCTGACGGTGATCTCCATAGCCGTCATGTTCGGGACGCTGCTGTGGTCCAAGGGCGGGTTCGGCTACGACAGCTTCGGGTCGATGTGGAAGCTGCTGCGCAGGACGTTGCCGGTGTGGTTGGTCGTGGCGGCGACGATCGCGTTCTGGGGTGGGGTCTTCCTCTTCGCCTACCCGCTGCTGACCGAACCCGACATCGGGAGTCTCGACGAGGCGGCGAACCAGCGCGGGTGGGTGGGCCTCGCCGCCGCGTTCGCCGCGGGCTCGCTCTTCTACGCCGGGATCGGCCGGCGCGCTGCTGACTCGCGTTAGAGCGGGAGTGTCAGGATCGCGCCGATGCGCTTGAGCTCGCGGCGGTGCACTGCCAGCAGCACCACGTCGGACGGGCGGCGGAAGCGCAGCACCACGAAGTTCGGGTGGGGCGCGTCGTGGTCGGTGATCTGCTCCACGCGGCCTTCGGCGTCGCTGAAGACGATCTGCTCGGCCCAGATGAGCTTGGTGGGGCCGAAGAACAGTTCGCCCTCCTGCCACTCGCCGTCCAGGAAGACGTCGCCGTCGCCGCGTGAGTGGTCTTCTTCTCCGCTGGGCCCGAAGGCCTCCGCGAAGACTCCCCCGAGAATCTCCAAAAGCACGGACATGAACGAACCCCCTTCGTTGTCACGGAAACGAGCTGGGCGCCCAGCTGGTTCCCGCGATCTCGGAGGTCTAGCCGAACGGCTGGCCGGCTTCGCGCAGCCAGGCGCGTTCACGTGAGTGGTCCGGCATGGCGGGCCAGCCGTTGATCCTCGCGATCAGGACCCAGTACCGCTCGGCACGCGGGTCCGCGAAGTCGGAGAGTTCGCGCAGCCGCTCGACGAGGCGTTCGTCGTTCGGCAGGTTCAGCGCTTCCGCCCAGTTGGCGTTCACGCGGTCCACGACCGTGCGGGCCTCGGCGGACTCCGGCGCGATGCCCGCGTCGAGAGCCTCGCGGGCCTGGGCGATCGCGAAGGTGAACGCCTCCATCTGGCCCTCGGCCGGCGGCCCCATGTCCGCGCCTGCCCTGCGCTGTTCCTCGTGCTGCTGGGACATGCGCTTGACCGACGCGCGGAAGTCCGGGTCCTGCACGAGCTTCGCGAGCTCGACCCAGGCTTCCAGTTGTTCGGTCGACGGGTCGTCCGGTAGCTCGATCCGCACGGAACGCATGTGCTGCTCGAACTGCGGGTCCAGCTCGTAGGGCCCGAACACCTCCTCGAAGAAGTCGTCGAGGATGCGCTGGCGCTCCTCGTCCGACATGCGTGCCAACTCGTTCATCAGTTCCATCTCCCCTCCCTTGGCGACGGCGCGCAGGACGGCACGGCGCAGCCGCAACGTCCTCATCTGCGCGTCGATCGCATCCGCATGGGTGCGCGCCACGTCGGTCATCGAGACCTCGCGGGCGAGAATCCGTCCGGCGGTCGGCAGATCCACACCCAGGTCGCGAAGGGTGCGGACGAGCTTGAGCTTGGCGACCGCCTCACCGTCGTACGTCCGGTAGCCGCCGACCGTTCTGGAGGTGGGCGGGATGAGGCCCTGGTCGGAGTAGAACCGGATCGTCCTGACGGTGAGGCCGGTCATCCTGGCCAGCTCGCCGATCTGGTAGCGCGTCACGGGGACAACTGTGCAGTCTCCAGTGACTGGAGAGTCAAACGGCATTAACCGATCGAGTTCCAGAACGAACAGTTGTGCCTGGTCAGGCCGTTGACCTGACCGACGCGGCCGAGCGAGTACTCCTGGACGTTGCCGGTGCGGTAGGTCGCCCAGCCCGGGTTGCCGGTGCGGGCGAACGTCGTCCAGTCGCGGATCAACGTCGCCGCGAGCCGCTGCTGGGCCGGGTCGAGGTCGAACATCGGGATGTCGAACAGGTAGGCGAGCTCGGCGGTGTGCGGTGCTCCGCCGGGGAAGGTCTCCGAGAAGAGGTCCTTGAAGTAGCCGAGCGGCGCGGTGCGGTCGGCGAACTCGTAGCCGTACGTCGGCGTGTAGCGGGAGAGCAGCCTGTCGTCGGCGAGCTGGTTGCAGGCCCACACGCTGTCGGTGAGAACCGTGCCGTACGCAAGGCGCGCGGACGCGCCGACGGGGTACTCGGCAGCGATCTTGACGGCCTTCTCCGCACCGTACGCCTGGACCAGCAAACCGTTGTAGTCGAACGGTTCCGGCACGGTCGCGGACGTCAGCCTGCCCTCGTCACGCGTGTTGCCCCAGATCAGCGGGACGCGGTTGAACCGGCCGGACCGCAACGCGTCGACGGGGTTCACCGGCAGCACCCGGTTGCCGGTCACGACCGGCGTCGCGCCGCGGTCGATGGCGGTGAAAGCGCTGGCGGGCAACGACCGCAGGCACACCACGTCCGAGCAACCGAGCTGCGCGGACAACGCCACCGCGTCGGTCTGCGCCGCGGACTTCGAGATCCAGGGAGCACTGGCCGGCTTGCCGTGGATCACGCCGTTGGCACCCCACGTCGTGGAGCAACCGCCACTCTGCGCGATGGCCTTCTGGAACAGGCCATGCGACAGCGGTGACGTCACGTGCGCGCACACGTCGAACGCACCGCCCGACTCACCGAAAACCGTGACGTTGCGCGGATCCCCGCCGAACGCGGCGGCGTTGCGCTGCACCCACTTCAGCGCGGCCTGCTGGTCCTCGATGCCGTACGCGCCCGAGTCGGGCAGATCCGGGTGCCCGAAGAAGCCGAAGAAACCGAGGCGGTAGTTGATGGTCACGACCACCACGTCGCCCTGCACGGCCAACCGGTTCGTGCCGAACCCGGCGCCGGACAGGTAGCTGTTGCCGCCACCGTGGATCCACACCATGACCGGCTTGCGCCCGTGCCGCGAAGGCGTGGTGACGTTGAGGTACAGGCAGTCCTCGTTGGTGCTCGGCGAACCGGCGCCGGCCGACTGGGCACAGGCCGGGCCCGGTTGGGTGGCGTCGCGAGGAGTCGTCCACGGCGTCACCGGCTGCGGCGAACGCCATCGCAGCTCACCGACGGGTGGCGCCGCGTACGGAATTCCCTGGTACTGCTGGTGATCTGCGGCGATGGTGCCGCGCACCGGTCCGGAGTCGGTCCGCACCAGGCCGGTGTCGGCGGCCTGCGCCACCCCGGTCAGACCGGTCAGCAGACTTGCGGCGATCAGCAAAGACAGTCGCTTGCGCACGTTCGTGTCCCCTCAGCAGGAAGCGTTTGACACACGTGCGTCGATCGAAGAACCCGCCGATCGACATCTGGGGATCGCCACATACCGGACTGTCCCGTGCGGCACGATCACCCGCGTGGGATCGATCACCTGGCAGTACGTGGCGGCGGGGGCGCTGGCCGTGGTGTGGCTGTTGTTGCTGGTCCGGCGTCTGGGTCTGCCGTCTCGCCGACAGCGGACCAGGCGCGACGCCCAGTCGCCCGTCTGGTTGTCGATCGTCGGCTGGCTGCTGATCGCGCTGCTCGTGGCAGCGACGGCGGGCGGCGGACTGCTGTGGTTGCTGGGCTGGCCGACGATGCCGAAGCAGGCGGCGTTCAGCACGACCGAGATGCTGGACCTGCTGAAGATCGGACTGGCGGTCGTCGCGGGGTTCGGTGGTGTGGTCGCGCTCGCGGTCAACTACCGCAAGCAGCGCGTCACTGAGGCCGCACACGCGCACAGCCTCAACCAGGAGGAACGCGAGCGCACCAAGCTTTTCAACGAACGCTTCAAGGTCGCCGCCGAGCTGCTGAGCGGCGAGCAGGCCGGTCTGCGCATCGCGGGCGTCTCCGCCATGGCCGGTCTCGCCGACGACTGGGAGGCCCAGCGGCAGATGTGCGTGGACGCGTTGATCGACCAGTTGCGGCTGCACGAGGGCGATGGCCAGACGGCGAACAAGATCTTCCGCGCCCTGCGCGACCGGCTCGGATCACACCGAGAAGCCGGACCGTGGTCGGCACTGAACTTCGACTTCACCGGTGTTCGGTTCGTGGACGCCGACTTCAGCGAGCGGACGTTCGCCGGTGCAGTCATCTTCGACGGTGCCGAGTTCACCGGCGACAACACCTCGTTCGAACGCACCGCGTTCAGGAACACCACGTTGAGCTGCCACGGCACGACGTTCACGCACACCGACGTGAACTTCCAGGACACGTACTTCGACTACGGGGCGATCGAGTTCGTCGGCTGCACGTTCGAGCACGCGATCTTGGACATGCGCCGGATGAACGCGCTCGGACGCGGGATCGACTTCTACCGCAGCACTTTCACCAGCAGCAGCGTCGTCGGGCGGGACATGACGCTGTCCCTGCCGGTCCGGATCGAACGCTGCACGCTCGTCGACAGCACCATCGACGTGCGGACGTTCGAGGCCGGCTTCGAGGCACTGCGGTTCACGAACAACACCACGCAAAACGGCGGGGAGCCCGAAGGACTCCCCGCCGTCACGTCGAGCGAACCTCAGTAGGTCATCGCGATGCCCGGCTCGGCCAGCAGCGCGCCGACGTCCGCCAGGAACTGCGAACCCTGCTGGCCGTCGACCACGCGGTGGTCGAACGACAGAGCGAGCTGGCAGATCTTGCGGATCTTGATCTCGCCGTCGACCACCCACGGCATGTCGCGGATCGCGCCGAGGGCGAGGATCGCGGACTCTCCGGGGTTGAGGATCGGCGTGCCGGTGTCGACGCCGAAGACGCCGACGTTGGTGATCGTGATCGTGCCGTTCATCATGTCGGCCGGCGACGTCTTGCCGTCACGGGCGACTGTGGCGAGCTCGTCCAGTGCCACCGCGAGTTCCTTCAACGACATGCGGTCGGCGTCGCGGACCTTCGGCACCACCAGGCCGCGCGGCGTGGCGGCCGCGATGCCCAGGTGGACGTAGTCCTTGTAGACGATCTCGTTCGCCGCCGCGTCCCACGTCGCGTTGACGTCCGGCGTGCGCCGGGCCGCGAGGATGATCGCCTTGGCGCAGAACGCCAGTGGCGTCAGCTTCACGCCGCGGAACTCCGGCGCGTTCTTCAGGCGCGCGCGCAGTTCCATCATCGGCGTCACGTCGACCGTCAGGAACTCGGTGACGTGCGGTGCGGTGAACGCGCTGTCCACCATCGCCTGCGCCGTTGCCTTGCGGACGCCCTTGATCGGCACCCGGCGTTCGCGCGAGCCGTTGTCCACAGAGGACGCTGCAGGAGCTGCGGCGACCGGGGCCGCCACCGCGGTTTCGACGTCGTCCCGCGTGATCACGCCGTTCGGGCCGGAGCCCGTGAGCGCGTGCAGGTCGACGCCGAGGTCCTTGGCCAGCTTGCGCACCGGCGGCTTGGCCAGCGGCACGTAACCACCCGGCGTCTGCACCGGAGCTGCCACCACAACGGGAGGAGCCACGACCGGAGCAGGAGCAGGCGGGGCCACGACCGCCGCGGCCGGAGCGGCGGCGGGTGCGGCAGGCGCGTCCTTGCGGGCCCGGCGCTTCGCGGCACCCGACTTCGGGCCGTAGCCGACGAGCGTCGCGATGCGCCCGCCCGGCATCTCCTCGCCGATCTTGCCGGACGAGGTGCCGTTCGCCTCCGCCGCAACGGGAGCGGGGGCGGCCGCGCCACCGGGGTCGGTGTCGATCGTGATGATCGGGACGCCGACCTCGACGGTCTGACCGGGCTCCGCGAGGAGCTCGGTCACGACGCCTGCCCACGGGCACGGCAGCTCGACGGCGGCCTTGGCCGTCTCGATCTCGACGATGATCTGGTTGACCGTGACGGTGTCACCCGGCTTCACGTGCCAGGTGAGGATGTCGGCCTCGGTCAGCCCCTCTGCCGTGTCGGGCAAGGGGAACTGCTTGAACTGCGGCATTTCCGGTTGTCCCCTTACCAGGCGAGAGAGCGGTCGACGGCGTGCAGCACCCGGTCGAGGTCGGGGAGGAACTCCTCCTCGAGCTTCGAGGGCGGGTACGGGGTGTCGAAACCGGTCACCCGCAGCACCGGTGCCTGCAACGAGTAGAAGCACTCCTGCTGGACCTTGGCTGCAATCTCGCTGCTGATCGAGGACTCGGACGGCGCCTCGGACACCACGATCAGACGACCGGTGCGACGCACCGAGTCGTAGACCGGTGCGAGGTCCAGCGGCGACAGCGTGCGCAGGTCGATGACCTCCAGCGACGTGCCGTCCTCCGCAGCCGCGTTGGCCGCGTCCAGCGAAGTCCTGACCATCGGGCCGTACGCGACCAGCGTCGCGTCCGTGCCGGGGCGAAGCACCCGCGACTCGAACAGCTTGCCGGGCTGGGCCGTGGTGTCGACCTCGCCCTTCTCGTAGTAACGACGCTTGGGCTCGAAGAACAGCACCGGGTCGTCGCTGTCGATCGCCTGCTGGATCATCCAGTACGCGTCGGCGGGGTTCGAGCACGAGACGACCTTGAGGCCGGCGGTGTGCGCGAAGTACGACTCCGGCGACTCCGAGTGGTGCTCGACCGCACCGATGCCGCCACCGAACGGCACGCGGATCACGATGGGCAGCTTGATCTTGCCCTGGGTGCGGTAGTGCAGCTTCGCGACCTGCGACACGATCTGGTCGAAGCCGGGGAAGATGAAGCCGTCGAACTGGATCTCGCACACTGGGCGGTAGCCGCGGATCGCGAGGCCGACGGCGGTGCCGATGATGCCGGACTCCGCGAGCGGCGTGTCGAGCACGCGCTGCTCACCGAAGTCCTTCTGCAGGCCGTCCGTAATTCGGAAGACGCCGCCCAGCTTGCCGATGTCCTCGCCCATCATGATGACCTTGGGGTTGGCCTCCATGGCCGCCCGCAAGCCCATGTTCAGAGCCTTGGAGATGGTGAGCGTCTGCGGCCCGGCCGGCGCGGCAGCTGTGGAACGGTCCATGGTCGGAGCAGCCATCAGTGCTCACCTCCAGCAAAACCCGAGACGTAGTCGAGGAATTCGTCGCGCTGCGCGTCGAGGACGGGGCTGCCCTCCGCGTACACGTTGCTGAAGATCCGTTCAGCGGGCGGATCGGGCATGTTCGTGCAGAACTCCCGCAGTTCCTCGCCCAGCTTGTCGGCGTCGGCCTCGACGCTGTCGAAGAAGTCGTGGTCGGCCCACTGCTGGCGGACCAGGTAGACCTTCACGCGCTCGATCGGGTCCTTGAGCTTCCACATCTCCAGCTCGTCCGACAGCCGGTAGCGCGTCGGGTCGTCGGAGGTGGTGTGCGCGTCCATCCGGTACGTGAACGCCTCGATCAGGATCGGGCCGTTGCCGTGCCGGCACTCGTCCAGCGCCCACTTCGTCACGGCGAGCGTCGCGAGGACGTCGTTGCCGTCGACGCGGATGCCGGGGAAGCCGTAGCCGCGGGCGCGCTGGTACAGCGGCAGGCGCGACTGGCGCTCGGTGGGCTCGGAGATCGCCCACTGGTTGTTCTGGCAGAAGAAGACGAGCGGCGCGTCGTAGACCGCGGCCCACACGAAGCCCTCGTGCACGTCACCCTGGCTGGTCGCGCCGTCGCCGAAGAAGCACATGGTGGCTTCTCCCTCGTCGTCGCCGACCTTGCCGTCGAACTTCTGGCCCATCGCGTACCCGGCCGCGTTGAGGACCTGGTTGCCGATGACGATCGTGTACGGGTGGAAGCGCTTCTCGACGGGGTCCCAGGTGCCCTGGTCCGTGCCGCGGAAGATGCCGAGCAGCTCCGTCGGGTTGATCCCGCGCGTCCACGCGATGCCGTGCTCGCGGTAGCTCGGGAACGCCATGTCCGTCTGACGCATCGCGCGACCGGCGCCGATCTGGGCCGCCTCCTGGCCGAGCAGCGGCACCCAGATGCCGAGCTGGCCCTTGCGCTGCAACGCGTTCGCTTCGCGGTCGACCCGGCGGATCAGGACCATGTCGCGGTACAGACCGCGCAGTTCCTCCGCCGTGATGTCGATGTCGAAGTCGGGGTGCTGGACCCGCTCACCCTCCGGGGTGAGGAGCTGCACCAGGTCGGCGCCGCCCTCGTCTGTCGCTCGCAAGCCTGCGATCACCTGTTCCGCTGTCGGTTTTGCGGCAGTGGCGGCCGGCGCTGCATCCGGCTCAGGGTGCGTCCATTGCTCAGGGGACGACATGCGCCTTCTCCTCTGTCTACTCCGACCGCCTGATCGCTCGTGACGACCTCGTGCGGCGACGTCGGCGGTCGCCGCCAACCCTGTGGGGCCGGAGGCTGCCGTCGACGGTGACGGTGGCTTACGACCACATCCTGACACGGCCTCACCCGACTTGGTGAGACCCGTCCCACTTCGTAACACACGAGTCAACGTTCTGATCAGCGACAACAGTCGGAGGTTCGACCTTTTGTCCTCCAACTAGGCCGTCCGATTACCGGACGCTGCCGTCCCGGTTACCGATCGTTAACTTAGCTGCGGGCCTCCAGGCAAGAGCCTAAGCACGCGAGCAGAGGCGGAGTCGTGACAGGATCGAGAGGTGGACCGCTCAGTTGTGACCAGCACCGTCAGGACGCTCTGGGACGACGACATCGTCCCGAGCCTGTCTCAGCTCGTCGCCGTACCGGCGATCTCGCCCGCGTTCGATCCCGCCTGGGAAGAACACGGCGAACTGGCCGCCGCGATCGAGCACGTGCGCCTCTGGATCACCTCCAGGAACCTCCCTGGAGCGACCCTCGAAGTCGTCCAACTGGCGGGACGCACGCCGCTTCTCGTGGTCGACGTGCCCGCGTCAGGTAACTCGGGCGACGACACGGTGTTGCTCTACGGACACCTCGACAAGCAGCCCCCGGTGGGCGGCTGGGGTGAAGGGCTCGGTCCGTGGACCCCGGTTCTGCGTGACGGACGTCTCTACGGACGTGGCGCGGCCGATGACGGCTATTCCGGATATGCCGCAATCGCGGCGATCGAGGCCGTGCGCGCGGCGGGTGGTTCGCACGCCCGTTGCGTCGTGCTGCTGGAGACCGGCGAGGAGTCGGGTTCGCCCGATCTGCCCGCTTACCTGGAGCACCTCTCCGCACAACTGGGTCGCGTGTCGCTCGTCGTCTGCCTGGACTCCGGCGGCTCCGACTACGACCGCATGTGGCTGACCACGTCGCTGCGCGGGTTGGTGCAGGTCACGGCCACCGTCCGGGTGCTGGACGGCGGACTGCACTCCGGCATGGCGTCGGGCATCGTGCCGTCGTCGTTCCGGATCGCCCGCGTGTTGCTGGACCGGATCGAGAACGCGGAGACCGGCGAGATCCTCGTGCCGGAGATGCACGTCGAGATCCCTGCCGGACGCCTGGCCGAGGTCCGCGAGGCCGTCGAGGCCGCGCCGGGTGCTCTCTGGGGCGCCGTGCCGCGCGTCGGCGATCTGCAGCCGGTCTCCGAGGACGAGGTGGAGCTGGCGCTCAACTCCGGCTGGCGGCCGACCCTGTCCGTCACCGGTGCCGAGGGTCTGCCGCTGCCGGACGACGCCGGCAACGTGCTGCGGCCGTTCACCTCGCTGGTGCTGTCGTTCCGCCTGCCCCCGACGGCTTCGGCCGCCGCGGCGCTGGAGGCGGTGCGCGAGAAGCTCACCACCGACGTGCCCTACAACGCGACCGTGGAGCTCTCCCGGGTCGAGTCGGCCGACGGCTGGAACGCGCCCGAGCTGGCGCCCTGGCTGTCCGCCGTCCTGGACGAGGCCGGCAAGGAGATCTTCGGCGCACCGTGGCGGACCGTGTCGCTGGGCGGCTCGATCCCGTTCATGGGGCTGTTGCACGAGGCGTACCCCGAGGCCCAGTTCGTGGTGACGGGCGTGATCGGGCCGGACTCGAACTGCCACGTGCCGGACGAGTGGCTGCACCTGGCGCACGCCGCTCGGGTCACCGAGGCGATCGCGCTGGTCCTCGACTCCCATTCCAGGCAGTCCTGACCCCGCTTTTAGTGAGGAAAGACTCAGACAACACCTGGGCCCGACCGGCCGTCCTCCCTGGTGTCCCACACTGGGCCGATGGGCGAACAGGCGGAACGGGCGCGTCTCGCGGAGTCGGACACACCGACTTCGCCGTGGCGGCTGTGGGGGCCGTACCTCTCGGGTCGCCAGTGGGGCACGGTCCGCGAGGACTACTCGCCCGAGGGCGACGCGTGGGCGTCGTTCCCGTTCGACCACGCCCGTGCGCGCGCCTACCGGTGGGGCGAGGACGGCATCGCCGGCATTTGCGACGTGCACGGGTTCATGAACTTCGCGGTCGCCCTGTGGAACGGCAAGGACCCGATCCTCAAGGAGCGGTACTTCGGCCTCACCAACGAAGAGGGCAACCACGGTGAGGACGTCAAGGAGCACTGGTGGGTGACCGACGGGACGCCCACCCACTCCTGGATGCAGGTGGTCTACCGGTATCCGCAGCGGGAGTTCCCGTACGGCCAGTTGCGGGAGATGGCGCGCAACGCCGGCCGGGAGAACCGCGAGCCCGAGCTCGCCGACACCGGGGTGCTCGACGAGAACCGGTTCTTCGACGTCCAGGTCACCTACGCCAAGGCCGAGACGGACGACATCTGCATCGAGATCAGCGCCACCAACCACGGGCCTGAGGACGCGCCGCTGCACCTGTTGCCGCAGCTGTGGTTCCGCAACACGTGGGCGTGGGGGCGGGACCAACGGCCGTGTCAGCTCGTCGCGAGCACCACGACCGGACGCAAGGTCACGGCTGACCACGGCAACCTCGGCCGGTACACGCTGCACCTGGACGACTCGCCGTCGATGCTCATGACGGACAACGAGAGCAACGAGATGTCGCTCTTCGGGGCCGAGCGCAACCCGTCCCCGTGGGCCAAGGACGGCATCTGCAACTACGTGGTGCACGGCAGCACGTCCACGTGTCAGGTCGTGGGGCCGGACGACGCCGGTGCGGCCGGCACGAAGTTCGCGGCCTGGTACTCGTTCGACCCGGTGGAGCCGGGCGAGACGGTGACGATCCGCGTCCGGCTCGTCGGCGGCGACGGGCACCTGGACCCGTTCGGGCCGAGCTTCGAAGAGACCATGAGCGCCCGCAAGCTCGAGGCCGACGAGTTCCACGACGACATCGCGCCGGACACGAGCATCGAGGAGAAGCACGTGCTGCGGCGCGCGCTCGCGGGGCTCATGTGGACGAAGCAGCACTACCGGTTCCGCACGCGCGACTGGCTGGACGGCGATCCGACCAAGCCCGAGGCGCCGTCGAGCCGAAGAACGCCCGAGGCGCGCAACGTGCACTGGCGGCATCTCGACGTCGCCGACGTGATCTCGATGCCGGACGAGTGGGAGTACCCGTGGTTCGCGGCGTGGGACCTCGCGTTCCACACGATCCCGTTCACGCTGGTCGACCCCGCGTTCGCGAAGGAGCAGCTGCTGCTGTTCTGCCGTGAGTGGATGATGCACCCGAACGGCCAGATTCCCGCCTACGAGTGGGAGTTCGGCGACGTCAACCCGCCGGTGCACGCGTGGGCGGCGTTGCAGGTCTACCGCGCGGACGGCAGCAGGGACCGCGGGTTCCTCGCCAAGATCTTCCACAAGCTGCTGCTCAACTTCTCCTGGTGGGTCAACCGCAAGGACGCCGACGGCAGCTACCTGTTCGAGGGCGGGTTCCTCGGCATGGACAACATCGGGCCGGTCAACCGGTCGGCGCCGATGCTGGGCGAGTGGCGGCTGGAGCAGTCCGACGCCACGTCGTGGATGGCCGCGTACAGCCTGCACCTCATGCAGATCGCGCTGGAGCTGGCGCGCGACGACGAGTCCTATGAGGACGTTGCCACCAAGTTCGTCGAACACTTCCTGTCGATCGCGGAGGCGTTCACGCACTTCGGTTCACACGGCCGCGGAATCTGGCACGACGAGGACGGCTTCTGCTACGACCGCGTGTCGCGGCGCCACCCGGACGGTCACGTCGAGTCCGAGCCGGTGCGCGTGCGGTCGATGGTCGGCCTGATCCCGTTGCTCGCGTCGGCCGTCCTCGAACCGTGGGTGCTCAGCGACCTGCACGGGTTCACCAGCCGGCTGGAGCACCTGCTCAAGCGCCGGCCGGAGCTGCGGCAGTTCATCACGTTCCACTACGAGCGCGGCGCGTTCGTGTCGCTGCTCGACGAGGGCAAGCTCAAGCGCGTGCTGCACCGCATGCTGGACGAGCAGGAGTTCCTGTCGCCGCACGGCATCCGGAGCCTTTCCGCGGCACATCGCGAGGGCCTCGAGGTCAACGTCGCGGGCCAGGACCACCGCATGGGCTACGAGCCCGGCGAGTCGCACACGCCGATGTTCGGCGGCAACTCGAACTGGCGCGGCCCTGTCTGGCTGCCGACCAACGCGCTGCTGGTGGAGGCGCTCCGCACGGTCTGCGCGTTCCACGACGGCATGTTCCAGGTCGAGATGCCGACCCACTCCGGACGCTGGGTCACCGCGGGTCAGGTGGCGGACGAACTGAGCGACCGGCTCGTCGGGCTGTTCCTGCCCGACCACGACGGACGCAGGCCGTCGGACGGCAAGCGGATCGAGGCCTCCGAGTCACCCCTTTGGCGCAGGCACGTCACCTTCAGCGAGTACTTCGACGGAGACACGGGCGAAGGCCTCGGCGCGACCCATCAGACGGGCTGGACGGCCCTGGTGGCGGGTCTGCTGACCGAACGAACACGCTGACCAGCACAGTCGTGATCAAATCCTGATCAAGGACACGCTTGCGGATCGTTACTATTCATGCGCAATACGTGAAGAAGTTGTGTGATCTGGCTCAAATCACGCAAGATTCTGCACCCGAACACCTGATTTGACGCAAGATCATTGCAAGGCAGTGGCCTGTAACACCCACGTGCTGTCCACCGCGTCACCCGAGTGGCAGGATCCCGTTCACTCGTCCGCGACAGTTACGAGGAGTGACGCAGTGGCTCGTCGATCCAGGCACGTGCTCGCCCTGCTGCCCGCAGCGGCCCTAGCGCTGACCGCGCTCGCCGGTTGCGCGACGAGCACCAACAGCGGTGGTGGCACCACCGACGGTGGCATCAAGCTTGTCAAGGAAGGCAAGCTCGTCACCTGCACCCATCTTTCCTACAAGCCGTTCCAGTACACCGACGGCGACAAGACGGTCGGCTTCGACGTCGACCTGGTCGACCTGATCGCCGACGAACTGAAGGTCAAGCAGGAGATCTTCGACACCCAGTTCGAGACGATCACGTCTGGCGCGAGCTTCAACGCGAACCAGTGCGACGTCGCCGCGGCCGGCATGACGATCAAGGAAGAACGCAAGCAGGCGATCGACTTCTCCGACCCGTACTTCGACGCCACGCAGGCGTTGCTGGTCAAGAAGGACTCGCCGATCAAGGCGCTGGCGGACCTCAAGGGCAAGAAGATCGGTGTCCAGCAGGACACCACCGGTGAGATCTACGCCAACGAGAACAAGGCCGCCAACGGCTACGAGGTCATCCAGTTCGAGGACCTCCCGCTGATGGAGACCGCCGTGCGCACCGGCGCCGTCGACGCCGCGATCAACGACAACGGTGTGCTCTTCGACTACGCCAAGGAGTTCCCGGACACCACGGTCTCCGCCGAGTTCAACACGAACGAGCAGTACGGCATCGGCATCAAGAAGGGCAACACCGCGCTGACCACCAAGGTCAACGAGGTCCTGAAGAAGGCCAAGGAAAGCGGCAAGTACGACGAGATCTACGAGAAGTGGTTCGGCAAGAAGCCGGAGAAGAAGTAGCTCTCCAACGACGGGGCGGCGGATGACGCCGCCCCGTTCGTGTCCGAACCGAAGCCGCTAGGAGTCAGACCATGGCGCTGTCCAAGCGCAAGCGGGCCGAATACTTCCGGTACTCGCAATACACGCTGCTCGTCGTCATCGCCCTGGTGATCGTGTTCCTGGCCGACTGGGAACAGATCCGCACGGCGTTCTTCAACTTCAAGACGATGGGGGAGATGTTCCCCAACGTCATCGTCATCGCGTTGAAGAACACCCTCATCTACACGGCGCTCGGGTTCGCGTTCGGCCTCGCGCTGGGCCTGGTCCTCGCGCTGATGAAGCTCTCGTCGATCGCGCCGTACCGCTGGATCGCGACCGTCTACATCGAGTTCTTCCGCGGCATTCCCGCGCTGCTGGTGTTCATCGGTCTGGCGTTCGGCGTGCCGCTCGCGTTCCAGATCCAGTTCGACATCTACTCCACGACCATGCTGGCGCTCGGCATCGTCGGTGCCGCCTACATGGCCGAGACGATCCGCGCCGGCATCCAGGCCGTGCCGAAGGGTCAGGTCGAGGCGGCGCGTTCGCTGGGCATGTCGCAGGGCCGCGCGATGATCACCATCGTGATCCCGCAGGCCTTCCGGATCATCCTGCCGCCGCTGACCAACGAGCTGATCCTGCTGACCAAGGACTCCTCGCTGATCTACATCATCGGACTGGCCCGCGACCAGTACGAACTGACGAAGTTCGGGCGGGAGACGCTGAGCCGCAGCCCGTCGCTCACCCCGATCCTCGTCGTCGGTCTCTGCTACCTGATCATCACGTTGCCGCTCGGGTACCTCTCGCGGTACCTGGAGCGCCGCTCCGGCGGAAAGAAGGTGTCCGTCCTGTGAGCGAGATTTCCGTTGAGATCACCGGGCTGAAGAAGTCGTTCGGCTCGTTGGACGTCCTCAAGGGCATCGACGTCACGGTCAACCGCGGTGACGTGGTCTGCATCGTCGGCCCGTCCGGTTCTGGCAAGTCGACGTTGCTGCGCTGCGTGAACCTGCTCGAGGAGCCGAACGACGGCAAGATCGTCGTCAACGGCGTCGAGCTGACCGACCAGGACGTCGACATCGACCTGGCGCGCACGAAGATCGGCATGGTCTTCCAGTCGTTCAACCTGTTCTCGCACCTGAACGTCCTGGCCAACCTCACCGTCGCGCAGCGCAAGGTGCTCAAGCGCGGCGAGAAGGAGGCGCAGGAGGTCGCGCTGCGCAACCTGGCACGGGTCGGCCTGTCGGAGAAGGCCAACTCGATGCCCGCGCAGCTCTCCGGCGGCCAGCAGCAACGCGTGGCGATCGCCCGCGCGTTGTCGATGGACCCCGAGGTGATGCTGTTCGACGAGCCCACCTCGGCGCTCGACCCCGAGCTCGTCGGTGACGTGCTGGGCGTGATGCGCCAGCTCGCCGACGAGGGCATGACGATGCTGGTCGTGACGCACGAGATGCAGTTCGCCCGCGAGGTCGCCGACAAGGTGATCTTCATGGACGGCGGCTACATCGTCGAGGAGGGCCCCGCGGCCGAGGTGATCGGCAACCCGCAGGAGACGCGCACCCAGGAGTTCCTGGCCCGTGTGCTCGACCCGACGCACCACGGCCCGAGCGACCCGGTCTAGTCGCGTGGCGAGGGGGAAGGTCGCCGCGGCGGACGTGCTGCGGGGGCTGTTGGGGGAGAACGAGAATTCCGGTGGTGGCGGGTGGAGGTTGCCTCGGCGCAGGCCGAGCACCCCACCCGTCATCCGCGTGGTGGACCGGGTGGTCACCGACGTGCTCGACCTGCGCGCGGTCGAGGTGCCCTACGTGCTGGAGTTCGAGCGCTGCCAGTTCGAGGGGGCGCCGGACCTGCGGCAGGCGAACCTGGCCGGCATCTCGTTCACCGACTGCGACCTGCCCGGTCTTGAGGCGCGCAACCTCCACAGCGGCAACGACGTCTCGTTGCTCGGCTGCCGCGTCACCGGGCTCACCGACCTGACCGATGCCGAGATCGCGGGCTCGGTCCTGTTGCGGGACACCAGGTTCAGCCTCCCCGGAGGGCTGTGCCTGCACGGCGACCGGTTGACGATCGCCGGCGCGCTGCTCGGGTTCGGCATCCACACCGAGGGCGAGATCCGGCTGGCCGGTTCGCGCATCGGCGGCAACGTCAACCTCGGCAGTTCCGTGCTGCAGAACGCCGACGGCTTCACGTTGAACGGCAACGGCATGCAGGTCGGCGGCAACTTCCTCGGCGCGTTCACCTCGCACGGCGTGGTGTTCCTGTCCAACTCCCGGATCAGCTCGACGCTGTCGTTGAGCGGCGCGATGCTCTCGCGCGGTTCCGACTTCGCCGACAGCAGCGACCCGCACGACGACCCGTCGGCGACGCTGATCCTCGACCGCGTCGACGTCTCCGGTGACCTCGAGCTCGACCGCGGTTTCACCAGCCAGGGCACCATCCGCGCGGTGAACGCGAAGATCGGCGGCACGTTGTCGCTGGCAGATGCCGTTTTGGACGCCGTGTCACCGCCCGCCGCCGGCACCGACCCGACCGGCTCGGGCCGCGCGCTGCACGTCGACGGCGCGGAGATCGGCGGTGACGTCGTCGGCCGCGGTGTGCAGATCAAGGGCCAGCTGCGCATGGTGGACACGCACGTGCGCGGCAGCATCACGATCGAACGGGCCGCTGTGGACAATCCGGCCGCGGATGCCGTGCTGGCCAACCGTTCCCAGATCGGCAGCAACTTCGTGGTGCGCGAGTCGGAGATCTCCGGTGGCCTGGAGCTGCGCGGCATCACCGTCGGCGCGAACCTCGACCTGCGCGGCAGCCGGTTGATCAAGCCGGGCAAGTACCGGCACCAGCCGCGCGAGAAGCCGTCGCTCGACATCGGCGGCGCCACGATCGGCCGCGACCTCATCTGCGCACGCGGCGACAAGGAGTTCGTCGCGCATGGCGGCGTGCGCTGCCGTCGCGCGGTGATCGGCCGCATGGCGAACTTCAACGGCGCCGTGCTCGGGTACAAGCTCGACAGCCACGCGTTGAACGCCATGGGCATGCAGGTGCAGGAGCTGATGCTCAACGTCGTGTCGCCGCCCAAGGGTCTGGTGACGCTGCGGCAGGCGCGTTGCACATCGTTGGACGACAACGAGAACTTCTGGAACGCCACCGGTTTCATCGACCTCGACGACTTCCGCTACGACTCTCTCGCGTACCCGATCGACCTGCGCGACGACGACCAGGTGCAACAGCGGTTGCGCTGGCTGCGACAGGCGATGCGGCGCAGCTACCACCCGCGCCCGTACGACCAGTTCGCCGAGATGCTGACCGCGGCCGGCAACGAGGAGCACGCCTCGACCGTGCTGATCGAGAAGCAACGCCTGCGGTACCGCGCGGTCGCCGAGGGCATGCGGTTCTTCGGTCCGTTGGTGCTGGTGTGGAGCTTCCTGCAACGGTCGATGGTCGGCTACGGCTACCGCCCCGCGCGCGCTCTGGGGTGGCTGATCGCGGCGTGGGCCCTCGGCAGCATGTGGTTCCAGTTCAAGGGGCCGCTGGTCGAGATCAACGCCGACGACCACCTGCCGTGGAACGCGTGGCTCTACACGATCGACCTGGTGGTGCCGATCGTCGACTTCGGCAACAAGAACCGCTGGCAGACGCCGGGAGCGTCGCAGTGGATCGCGTCCGGGCTGATCGTGACGGGCTGGGTGCTGGCGACGACCGTGGCGGCCGGTCTGACCCGGATGCTCAAGCGGTAGAACGCCACCATCGGGGTATTTCGCCCGGTGATGAACGGTGGTGCGATCTTGTGGTGATCGCCGCCGAGTCGACCGAACTCTTCGTCGGGCCTCGGACCGCGCTGCTGCAGGTGGTGCGGCTGAACTCGCCCGCGGTGGCGGGAGCGGTGCACGCGCATGTGTCCGGGCCCGGCCTGCACTCGCCGCGGCACGGCGGATCGCTGGTGCTGGGGCCGTTCGGCTACGAGCTCGGCGTCGACGTCTCCTCGCACCCGCCGGGCGCCGTGGTGCCCGCTCAGGCCGTGATGCGGTCCGCGGCCGGTGAGGAGTCGTGCGCGTTCTCGCTGGTCGTGGGCACGCCGGGGTGGACCGTGCACCTCATCGGGCACGTTGCGGGCGATGCGCCGTTCGTTGCGGTGCGGGCGCATCTGGACCTGGCGCTGACCGATCCCGCCTACCGGTTCGCCGTGACGTCGGTGGAGTTGTTGCAGCCGTACTGGGACACGTTTCCGCAGCACCGTTCGCTGCTGTTGCGGCTGATCTCCGAGGGACGGGTCGAGGTCGTCGGGTCCGAGTCCAATGTGGTCGGTGTGACGCCGTTGCTCTCGTCGCTGCCTTCCGGCGTGCCGCTGACGGCCTCTTCGCTGGGCGAGGCCGAGCGGTCGGTCTACTCGTCGTTCCTGGAACTGCGGTCCGGGGCTTCCGCTCCGCACGTGATGCTGCCGGTCGGTGGCGCTCGTGATGCGCCGAATCCGTGGGTTACCGCTGTTCATCACGACTGGAGCGCGCGCTACGCGTGGCCGCGGATCGTCTGCTCGTTGCCGCGCGACTACTACGTGCGCGGGTCTGTGCCCGTGCCGCCTGGTTCGGTGGACGACTCGCCTGCTGCCGTGTTCGCCCGTCTGACTGGATTGGCCTTTCCGCACGCCGCACTGGAGCGTGCCGCCCTCGCACACCCTCGCGAGGCCTTCGACCTGCGTTCCGAGGTCGTGTCGCGGTCGCTGGCCGCGTTGACGTCCACTGTGGACTCTTCGGTGACCGTCTGGAACCCGTTGCCTTCTCCCTGCACCGACATCGTGTCCGTGCATCTGCCGTCTGCTTCGAACGTGCACGTGGAACGCGACGGTGTGGTCCTGCCGACGTTGGTCGACGGTGTGACCGTGACGTTCCTGGCGCGCGATGTGCCCGCGCGCGGGTGTTGCACGTACGAGTTGGTCGAGGACGACGTCGACCACGGCTGGAAGCGCGGCTTCGGCACCGAGATCGCCTCCACGCACTACGTCCTGTCGTACGACCCGATCGCTTCTCTCGTCGCCGTGGACGGTCCGGCGCTGGAAGCTCCTCGTCTGGTCGGGCCGATCAGCGTCTGGCACAGCGAGGTCGGCGAGAGGATGGTCGGGTCCACGACCTTCACGCTGTGGAACGACGTCGCTCACCTGGGTCCGTCCTCGTTGTTCGCCGTGCTGGGCGCTCCCAGGACGACGCCGTCGGCGGTGGGACCGCTCGGGCCTGATTCGCCTGCCGTGACCCCGGTGTTCGCGCGCTACTGGCTGCACGAGCCCGCGCCGTTGGGCGGTCTGGCCGCGAACGTCCAGCTCGAAGTGCTCGGCCCGACGCGGCTGCGGGTGGTGGCCGTGTCGGACGGACCGGCGTTCTCGGGCGTCGTCCGGCTCTCGCTGCCCGACGGCTGGTCGGCGTCGTGGGACTCGCTGCCGGTGTCTCTCCCCGCCGGCGGCCACGTCACGGCCGACGTCGACCTGGTGCCGTCGCTCGTTCCTGGCTGCCATCCGGTGCGCGCCACCCTGGAAGGCCTGCCGTTCGAGGTCTACGACATCGCGCTGCTGACGGTGCCCGAGTGGGACGGCGACGATCCCGTCGAGGTCCTGTGGGCGGCTTCCTCACCGTCGTTGGTGTCGGTGCGGCCAGGGGAATCGTCGACGTTCCGGGTGGTCATGGCCTCCGGCGCGCACGGCGACCTGCCGGTGCAGGCCCGACTGCTGTCGCCGCGTGAGTCGTGGGACTTCGTCGGCCCGTTCTGCGTGGGCGGTCTGCTCCCCGCTCAGGGCCGGCTGCCACTCGACTTCGTCCTGGAAGCGCCTCCGTGGGCCACGCCGGGCACCTGGTCGGCCGTGGTCCGCGTGACCGCCGGCGAGCTGGTGCGGACCACTGCGCCCATCCGCCTCGAAGTGGCTGGTTAAGCTGCGTCATCGTGACTGATCTGGTGCTGGCACTGGACTTCGGCGGCACCAAGATCGCCGCCGCCCTGGTGGACCCCCACGGCACGGTGGTGCGCTCCTCGCGCGTGCCGACGCCGTCCGAGAACCCTTGGGACGCCGTCGTTTCGGTGATCTCGTCGGTCGTGCAGGACGCGGTCGTGGCCGGCGTGGGCATCGCCTCGGCGGGCCCGTTGGACGCGGTCGCCGGCACCGTCTCGCCGATCAACGTGCCGTCGTGGCAGGAGTTCCCGCTGCGGGAGTCGGTGGCGTCGCTGTTCCCCGGCGTCCCGGTGGAACTCGCGGGCGACGGCGTGTGCATGGCGCTGGGCGAACACTGGCGCGGCGCCGGCCGGGGCAGCACGTTCATGGTCGGCCTGGTCGTGTCCACCGGTGTCGGCGGCGGGCTGGTGCTGGACGGACGGCCGTTCGGCGGCCGCACCGGCAACGCGGGACACATCGGCCACATCGTCGTGGAGCCCGACGGCGAACTCTGCACGTGCGGCGGCCGCGGCTGCGTGGAGACCGTCGCGGGCGGCCCGCGCATGGTGGAGTGGGCGCGCCGCATCGGCTGGCGAGCACCGGACCACGCCGACGCCGCTCTGCTGGCCGCCGCCGCGTTGTCCGGCGAGGAGATTCCGCTGGAGGCGTTCGAACGCGCCGGTCGGGCCGTCGGGATGGCGATCGCCGGGGCGGCCGCGGTGTGCGATCTGGAGCTCGCGGTCATCGGGGGCGGGGTGGCGCAGGCCGGGGACCTGCTGTTCGAGCCGGTGCGGAAGACGTTGAAGACGCACGCCGGGCTGTCGTACCTGGCCGGGCTCGAGGTGCGGCAGGCGGAGCTGGGCGGTGAGGCCGGTCTGGTGGGGGCGGCCGCGCTGGTTCGTCAGACCGCCTGACGGGTGTGCCGGCTTGGCCGGGCCTGATGTTCGGCAGGGCCTGGGTGGACGGCGAGCACGGCGAGCGACTTGGTTCGCAGGAGGCCTGCCAGGCGCATTGCGCTGGACGGCGAGGTTCGACTGGTCGAGGCCTGTCAGACCGCCCAGCAGATGTGCCGCACTGCGGCCGCGCTGGTCCGTCAGACCGCCTGACGGGTGTGCCGCAGCGGCGACTCCACGCGGCCCACCGCGACGCCGGCCGCGTCCAGGGCCGTGCGAACCGTGCGCGCGATCTGCACCGCGCCTGGCGTGTCCCCGTGCACGCAGAGGGAGTCGGCCTGGATCCGGACCGGGCGGCCGGAGACGCTGCGGACCCATCCCTCCGTCGCCAGTTGTACGCACCGGGCCGCGATCTCGGCCGGATCGCGCAGGACGGCTCCGGGTTCGCCGCGCGGCACCAACGTTCCGGACGCCGTGTAGGCGCGGTCCGCGAAGGCCTCGTGCCACACGCGCAGCCCGGCCACCGAGGCTCGCTTCAGCCAGACCGCGCCCGGTGGGCCGAGCACGGCGAGCGTGGGGTCGAAGAGGCGGACCGCGTCGACGACGGCGTCGGCCTGGGCCTCGTGCCGGACGAGGGTGTTGTAGAGCGCGCCGTGCGGCTTCACGTACGAGACGCGGGTGCCGGCGGCTCGGGCGAACGTTGCCAGGGCTCCAAGTTGGGCCAGGACCTCGTTGGTGAGCGTGTCCGGAGCTACGTCGATGAACCGGCGGCCGAAGCCTGCCAGGTCGCGGTAGCCGACGTGCGCGCCTACCGCTACGCCTGCGGAGGCGGCGAGCGCGCAGGTTTCACGCATCGTGTCGGCGTCGCCCGCGTGGTAGCCGCAGGCGATGTTCGCGCTGGTCACGATGTTCAGCAGGGCCTTGTCGTCGCCGAGGGTCCACTGGCCGTAGCCCTCGCCTAAGTCTGCGTTCAGGTCCATGGACGTCCTCCTAGGCGCGCTCGTTTGTTGGATCGTGGGATTGTTGAACGATTCTACGATAGTGCAATGGAACGATCCTGCAAATAGACTGCTGAGGTGACCGAGACGTGGGTGTCGACGCTGGCTCAGAGCAAGGCCGACCTGGAGCGCGCGAGCACCGCGCAAAAGGTCGCCGACATGCTGCGCGAACGGGTGCTCGACGGTGAGCTGGAACCGGGCCTGCGCCTGAGCGAGGAAGCGATCGGCGGCGCGCTGGGCGTCAGCCGCAACACGCTCAGGGAGGCGTTCCGGCTGCTCACGCGCGACCGGATCCTGGTGCACGAGCACAGCCGCGGGGTCTTCGTCCGCCGCCCGACCGGCGACGACGTGCGCGACCTCTACGCCGCCCGCCGCGTGATCGAGTGCGGCGCCCTCCGCCGCTGGAACGACGTCAGCGAGAAGCAGCGGGAAGCCGTGCGGACGCCGGTCCGGCAGGCCGTGGCGCGCGCCGAGAAGAACGACTTCAGCAAGACCGGCACCGCGAACATCCAGTTCCACCGCGGCATCGTCGGCCTCGCGGGCAGCATCCGCCTGAGCGACGAGTCCGACCGGCTCTTCGCCGAGCTCATGCTCGCGTTCCGCGTCGCGCACGAGGTGGAGGCCTTCCACCAGACCTACCTGCCGTGGAACCGCAAGATCGTCGAACTGCTGAACAGCGGCACGGTCGAGCAGGCGGTCCAGCAGCTCGACGAGTACTTCGACGCGGCCGAACAGGACCTCGTCAGCCGTCTGACGGCGGATTAGTCCAAAGAGAACGTTAAGCCGAAGGCAACGATTCCGATCACGAGGCTGACGGCACTCTTCATCAGGCCTAACATCCGCGCAACACCGCGTACACGGAGGGCCACCATGCCGTCGGATCACAAGACCGGCTTGCGCTGGAGCAACTGGAACCTGCTGCTGATACTTCCGCTGTTCATGCTCATCACGCCGTGGTTCAACCAGGACGAGCCCAGGATCTTGGGGCTGCCGTTCTTCTACTGGTACCAGTTCCTGTTCGTCCCGCTCGGCGTCCTGTGCGTCGGCCTCGTCTACGTCAAGACCAAGGACGAGCCCGTGGTCACCGGCAAGGCCGACAAGCTCGGCGTGGACGACCTGGACGAGGGAGCGAACTGATGCAGTGGACCGAGCTGATCGTTTTCAGCGTTCTCTTCCTGGTCGTCACGGTCATGGGCTTCCTGGCGGCGCGGTGGCAGAAGGGCAGCACGCTCGAACACCTCGACGAGTGGGGTCTCGGCGGCCGCAAGTTCGGCAGCTGGATCACGTGGTTCCTGGTCGGTGGTGACCTCTACACCGCGTACACGTTCGTCGCGGTGCCCGCGCTGATGTGGGGCTCGGGTGCCATCGGCTTCTACGCCCTGCCGTACACGATCATCCTGTACCCGCTGGTCTTCCTGCCGCTGGTGCGGATGTGGTCGGTCAGCCGCGTGCACGGCTACGTCACGCCCGCCGACTTCGTGAAGGGCCGCTACGGCTCGCACTGGCTGGCGCTGCTGATCGCGATCACCGGCATCGTCGCGACCATGCCGTACATCGCGCTGCAGCTCGTCGGCCTCGAAGCCGTGCTGCGCAGCATGGGCCTCAACGGCAGCGGCATCATGGGGCACCTGCCGCTGTTCATCGCGTTCCTGGTCCTCGCGCTCTACACCTACCAGTCTGGTCTGCGGGCGCCGGCGCTGATCGCGTTCGTCAAGGACATCCTGATCTACCTGGTGATCCTGGTGGCGATCATCTACCTGCCCTCGAAGTTCGGCGGCTGGGGCGAGATCTTCAACGACGCTCAGGCCAAGTTCGACGCCACGCCGAACAAGACCGACGGCATCCTGCTGACCGGTACGAACCAGCTGCAGTACGCCACGCTGGCACTGGGCAGCGCGCTCGCGCTGTTCCTCTACCCGCACTCGCTGACCGGCATCCTCGCCAGTCGCGGCCGCAACGTCATCAAGCGCAACATGGTCGCGCTGCCGGCGTACTCGCTGCTGCTGGGCCTGCTGGCGCTGCTGGGATTCGTCGCGATCAGCTCGGGCACCAAGCCGCTCGTCAACCAGGCGACCGGCCGTGCCGACAACAACACGATCATCCCCGAGCTCTTCGGCGCGAACTTCCCGTCGTGGTTCGCGGGCATCGCGTTCGCGGCCATCGGCATCGGCGCGCTGGTGCCGGCGGCGATCATGTCGATCGCGGCGGCGAACCTGTGGACGCGCAACATCTACAAGGAGTACGTCAAGAAGAACGCCACCCCGGCGGAGGAGGCCAAGCAGGCCAAGCTCGCCAGCCTCGTCGTGAAGTTCGGCGCCGTGTTGTTCATCGTGCTCATCGACCCGCAGTACTCCATCGACCTGCAGCTCATGGGCGGCGTGATGATCCTGCAGACGCTGCCGGCGGTCGCGATCGCGCTGTACACGCGCTGGTTCCACGTCCACGCCCTGGTCGCCGGTTGGATCGCGGGCATGGGCTACGGCATGTGGCTGCTCTACAACATCGGCAACCCCGCGACCGGCAAGAAGCACTTCGCCAGTTCGGCACTGCCGCTGGGCGACATCTCGTTCTTCGGCTGGCACCCGTTCAGCGGTTCGACGACGCAGATCTACGCGGGCATCGTCGCGCTGTTCGTCAACCTCCTGGTCGCGGTGGTGATCACGCTGATCGCCAAGAAGGCCAAGTGGTTCAACGGCACGGACCAGACCGATCCGTCCGACTACCACGTCGACGAGGACAACCCTCGGGTCAAGCCCGTCGCTGCCCACTGAGACGAAGTCCGCAACACTATGGGCCACCTGTCGGTTACGGCGGGTGGCCCTTTGCGTTGAGGATCGATCACGTGAAAACCATCGCCGGACTGGTCGGTCTGACCGCACTCGCCCTCACCCTGAGTCCTGCCGTCGCCCACGCGCAGGACGCGAACTGCTACGACACCACCGTTCCGCTGACCGTCGAGGAGCAACGGCTCGACGACACGCTCGTCACCGGTGGCCCCGCCGTCGGCCCCGAGCTCGTGAAGCTGGCCGGGTTCGACGGCAGCGTCACGGACTTCACCGCCAAGCTCTGCCGCCAGATCGCGCCGAAGCAGGCGCAGCAGTTCGTGCAACGCGAGGGCAACGCGCTGTGGAAGGCCGCTGTCGCCCGCGCGCAGAGCACAAAACCCGTGACACACGACGCATACGACGACCGTCCGCTCTACTGGGCACGGCTGCAGCTCAGCTCCGCGCTGCGCCAGTGGACTCCTCGGTTCGCCATGGCGCCCAACGACCGCGCGAAGCTCATCCAGCAGTTCGACTGGGCGTCACGGGGTTTGAGCGACGCGGCGTTCCCCGCCAGGCCCGGCGTGCGCAAGATCGCGGTGACCGGCTTCGACCCGTTCCAGCTCACCGGCGCGAACGTGCGGCGGGCCAACCCCGCGGGCGCGGCGGCGTTGCAGCTCGACGGCCGTGAGATCTCCACGCCCAGCGGCAAGGTCGTGCTGCAGGCCGCGGTGCTCCCGGTGCTGTGGGGCGGTTTCGACGAGGGCGTCGTCGAGCAGTTCTACGGATCGGCCCTGCAGCAGAAGCCCGACGCGTTCGTGACGATCAGCCAGGGCAGGCCGGGCCGCTTCGACGTCGAGCGGTGGGCGGCGCGCTGGCGTGGTGGCTTCGCGGACAACAACAACGTCGGTTCGTTCGGCAGCGTCCCGAACGCGGCGGGCTGGCCGCAGCCGGCCAACGAGTTCATCGAGACCTCGCTGCCGTTCCAGAAGATGATCGACGCGGGCACCGGCCCGTTCACCGTGAACTTCAACCGGGCGTTCTGCGAGTGGGTCGTCGTCGGTTCGCAGCAGTCGTGCCGCACGGACGAGCCGACGCCGGGCAGGGTCGCGGCGTCCGGTGGCGGCGGTGACTACCTCTCCAACGAGAGCATGTACCGGGCCAACCGGCTGCGAATCGGTTACGGAGCAACGAATGTCCTCGGCGGACACCTGCACACGCCGGTGCTCGGGCAGCCGGCCGACCCGGCCGCGCTGACCGATTCCGCCTTCGAAAAGCAGCGTCGGGACATCGCCGATCAGGTCAAGGCCCTAGTCTCTGTGGTGTGACTCGTGTGCGGCTGGCGGTGGCAATTGTCCTGAGCGCGTTGACGCTGTCCGCGTGCGCGATTCAGGTGGGAGGGCAAGCGGTCCCTGGACCGTTGCCGTCCACGGCCTCCGCCTCCGCGCCCACCCTGCCCAAGGCAGGGCAGTGCATGAACGCCTACGAGCTGAAGGTGCTGCAGTGCACCGAATCGCACGAGGCCGAGGTCATGAGCGTCGGTGAGCTCACCGGCCTGCCGTCGACCTACCCGGACACGCAGGCGCTGCGCAAGGCCGCGCTCCCGCCGTGCCGCCAGACGCTCAGCGAGTACCTGGGTGGCGGCGACTCGGACTCGACGCGCCTGCGGGTCTGGGCGTTCTGGCCGAACGAGCAGGGCTGGAAGGACGGCCAGCGCTGGCGGCTGTGCACCGTCGTGGAGATCAGCCCCGACGAGAAGCCACTGGCGCGCAAGGGTTCCGTGAAGGACACGCTGAAGACGAACGGCTTCAGCACCTTCCAGACCTGCACCCAGGGTTCGCCGTCGAAGGACCAGGAGGTCAAGGTCGTCGCCTGCAACACCCCGCACCTGGCGGAGGCAGTGCCCGCCGGTGTCGTGTCGCTCGGCAAGTCGACCGACCCCGCTCCGTCCAAGGAGCAGATGAACACCCTGGCGAACGACAAGTGCACCAAGGCCGTGCACGACTACCTGGGCTCGACCAAGCGCACCGACGTGTTCCCCGCGTGGCGGAACCCCGGCTCGCAGGCCTGGTCAGAGGGTTGGACCAACGCCGTCTGCTACGCGGAGGCCACCAAGGCCTTCAGCGGCACTCTCCTCGGCATCCGGGACAACCCGCTCCCGAACTGACCCGGCGACCACGACCATCAGCACGGCGGCCAGGGACAGCACCAGCATCGCGATTCCTGCGATCCCCACGGCACACCTCCCTACCGTCCAGTGACGATCTTTGTGACCGCCATCACACACTTAGGACGTTCCCGGTAGGGGCGAGGTTCATTCCTGGGGCAAGACTTTTTCTGAGGCGTGCGGAGAAGCCCCCAGGCTTGTCCACAGCTATCCACAACATGTGCACAAACCCGTCCACACCTGTGGACAACTTCGTCTCATGTGGACGATGAGCTGGGCGGATTCAGAGAAAATTGCTGCACAGGACCACGCCGGCGACCACGCCGACCGCTAAACCGATGCCGAACACGAGGACGTAGCGCCACCGCGACGGACGGACCGGCGGGGCGGGCGGCACCGGGTAGTAGCGCACGATGCCCGTGGTCGGGCCGACCTCCACATCGCGCTGGGAGCCGTCGAAGTTGAGGCCGCCGAGGAAGTCGTCTTGCGTCACACGATCAGTAGTACCTCAAAAAGATGACCCAGCGGTCGCCGTTGACCGCTGGGTCATCACAAACACCTCGAAGTGACTAGCCGAGGCGCTGCTTCAGGTTCGCCAGCTCATCGCGGAGCGTGGTCGGGACCTTCTCGCCGATCTTCTCGAACCACTCCTCGACCAGCGGGATCTCGGCGCGCCACTCGTCGGCGTTGAACTCGAGCGAGGCCTCGATGTCCTCACGCGACGCCTCCAGACCCGCGAGGTCCAGGTCATCGGCGGTCGGTACGTAGCCGATCGGCGTCTCCTGCGCGGCGGCCTTGCCCTCGATGCGCTCGATGGCCCACTTCAGCACGCGCGAGTTCTCGCCGAATCCAGGCCACAGGAAGCGCTTGTCGTCGCCGCGGCGGAACCAGTTGACGTAGAAGATCTTCGGGAGCTTGTCGGCGTCGGCGCGCTTGCCGAGGTCGACCCAGTGCTGGAAGTAGTCACCGGCGTTGTAGCCGATGAACGGCAGCATCGCCATCGGGTCGCGACGCACGACACCGGTCTTGCCGACCGCGGCGGCCGTGGTCTCCGACGACAGCGTGGCGCCCATGTAGGTGCCGTGCTGCCAGTCGCGCGACTCGGTGACCAGCGGGATCGTCGTGGCGCGGCGGCCACCGAAGAAGATCGCCGAGATCGGGACGCCGTTCGGGTCCTCCCACTCCGGCGCCTTGATGTCGCACTGCTCGATCGGCGTGCAGTAGCGCGAGTTCGGGTGCGCGGCCAGCTCGTCGCCGTCCGGCGTCCAGTCCTGGTGCTTCCACGAGGTCAGGTGGGCAGGCGCTTCGCCGATGCCCTCCCACCAGATGTCGCCGTCGTCGGTCAGCGCGACGTTCGTGAACAGCGAGTTGCCCTTGGCGATGGTGCGCATCGCGTTCGGGTTGGTGTGGTAGTCCGTGCCGGGCGCGACGCCGAAGAAGCCGTTCTCCGGGTTCACCGCGTACAGGCGGCCGTCCTCACCGAAACGCATCCAGGCGATGTCGTCGCCGAGCGTCTCGACCTTCCAGCCGGGGATGGTCGGCTCGAGCATGGCGAGGTTCGTCTTGCCGCAGGCCGACGGGAACGCGGCGGCGATGTAGTACGCCTTGTTCTCCGGCGAGGTGAGCTTGAGGATCAGCATGTGCTCGGCGAGCCAGCCCTCGTCGCGCGCCATGGCCGACGCGATGCGCAGCGAGAAGCACTTCTTGCCCAGCAGGGCGTTGCCGCCGTAGCCGGAGCCGAAACTCCAGATCTCGCGGGTCTCCGGGAAGTGCGAGATGTACTTGGTCGTGTTGCACGGCCACTGCACGTCTTCCTGGCCGGGCTCCAGCGGAGCGCCGAGCGAGTGCAGCGCGGGCACGTACGGGGCGTCCTCACCGAACAGGTTCAGCGCCTTGGTGCCCATGCGGGTCATGATGTGCATGGAGACGACGACGTACTCCGAGTCGGTGATCTCGACACCGAGCATCGGCTTCTCCGCGTCCAGCGGGCCCATGCAGAACGGGATGACGTACATCGTGCGGCCACGCATGCAGCCCCGGTAGAGCTCGGTCATGATGGCCTTCATCTCGGAAGGGTCCATCCAGTTGTTCGTCGCGCCCGAGTCCTCCTCGCGCACCGAACAGATGTAGGTCCGCTCCTCCACGCGAGCGACGTCACTGGGGTCCGAGGCAGCCCAGAACGAGTTGGGCTTCTTCTTGAGCGGCACGAACGTGCCGGCGTCGACGAGCTTCTTCGTGAGACGGTCCCATTCGCCCTGAGACCCGTCAGCCCAAACAACCTCGTCGGGGCAGGTCAGCTCAGCGACTTCCTGAACCCATGCGAGCAGACGCGCGTGGTTGGTAGGTGCGTGTTCGAGACCGGGAATGGTCACTGCCGTCATCTCGTCTCGTCTCCTGACTGAACGCCTCGGCAACCCGAGCACGTGGTGGTCCGGTGCAGGACTTCGTCGTCCTCGGGAATAGCTCCAGACGCCCGGTGGAGCCGGGCGTACGTGGAAGGGGATGGACCGAGGTTAGCCCGGTGAATGGCAGGTAAAGCACCCCCAGCCTGTCGCTTCCCTCACAAAACCGATTCTGGAATCGATTCAGCACTCGGACGGCGTTAAGGCCGGCTTGAGGTGGGAAAAACACAAGAGACCCCGGTGCGGTTCTCACCACACCGGGGCCTGTGACCTGCGCTTCAGTTCTGGGGTCAGTTCGGGCTGATCCACTGCCCCGTTGTGGAATCGATTCGGACGACGCCGTCGAACCGTTCTTCCTCCAGCCAGTCGTCCGAGTCGTCCAAAATGCCGCTCTTCGAGTCGGTCACGTACCGGCCGTCGGACTCGATGTGCCCGTGCTCGACCTCGACCCAGTCGTCGCCGCGATGCTCGGACATCGTGACCTCGCCGGATCGTGTGATCTCGGTCGCCACGTCGGCCTTGCCGTCGCCGTTCGCGTCGGTGAACAGCCACGTGTCACCGTCGTCGTCCCGCACGATCGCGGTGTCGGCCTTGCCGTCTCCGTCGGTGTCCTCGGTGGCCTGCCCGACGTTTCGTTCACCTTCGTCGGTGTCCACGACAATCGCCTGCTTGGGCGACGAATTCGTCTTTTCCTGATGCGGGTCGTTCGGGCCTACCGCAACCCACTCGCCGGAATTCTCCTCGAACCGGGCCTGGCTCAGGAGATTGCCGTCCTTGTCGAACGTGCTCATCAGATCGGCGTCACCGTCGCCGTTCGTGTCGGTGAACGCGAGATGACCACCGTCATCCGTCTCGACGACGGCGGAGTCGTTCACGCCGTCCTGGTCGAGGTCGAAGGTGACGTCGGCGGTGTACTCCTCATCCTCGACGGTGACCTTCAGCTCGGCGTCGGCCGCACCGTTCTCGTCGATGTACACCGGGACACACCTCCTACTTGCTCATGTACCGGTATGACCCACGTTATGCCGGTTTGGTTCCGTCGCCAACCTTGCGGCGGGTGTGCCCGTCGATCTCGCTCTGGTCGATGGCCGCGTTGAGGGCGGCGCGAAAATCCCGGATCTCCTGGCCGGCGAACGAGAAGGCCACGCCGTCGGGTCCCGCGACCTCCACGACTCCTGCGCTCACGCTGACCTCGCACACCGCCCGGTCCGCGTAGCTGTCCCTGCAGCGAAGGAGCCATTCGCGCTTGACGCCCATGGTCAACCTCATCTTCGCCCCAGAACGCCTATATTAGACTTAACATTAGTCCTGCTTGAGGCTAAAGTCGCTCGCCTAAGCGTATGAAGGGCGGCAGCCACGTGGGTCAGGCCAGACAGACCGTGGAACGCCTCCAACTGGGCTTGGCCCTGCAACGTCTGCGCACGAAGGCGGGCCGGTCGCAGCAGGAGGCGGCGGACCTCATCGGCCGCAGCGCGCCAAGACTCAGTCAGGTGGAGAACGGCAAGGGAGCACTCGACTCGGCTGAACTCACCCGGCTACTCGACTTCTACGGGGTGCAGGGCGAGGAGCGTGCCACCCTGCTCGAACTCGGCAAGGCGAGCAGGCGCCGGCAGCCACGGGCTGGTTATGTCGACGCGCTGCCCAACTCGTTTCCCCGGCTCATGGATCTTCTAAGTGCGGCACGCCGGATCAGTTGGTACGAGTGCGGCATCATCCCCGGCCTGGTCCAGGCGAAGAGTTACGTCGAGGCTGCCATCGGTGCGAACACCGCGGTGCGATCCGAAGCCGCAGAACGGATCGCCTTCCGCCTGGAGATGCAGCAGCAGGTGCTCACCAGCACCGCTGAGCAGATCAACATCGTGTTCACGGAGGACTCACTGCTGCACGTGGTCGGCGACGACTCCGTGATGCGACGCCAAGCACTTCATCTGCTGGAACTGATGGAGCAACACAGCACTCTGAACATCCGCATCGTGCCCATGGGAGCAGTCAACAACCCTGGCAACGGTGGTGGCCTCATCGCGCTGGAGTTCCTCAAGGCTGAGCCGGTCACCTTCGCCTCCACGATCTACGGTCCCTCCACTTATTACGATCAAGCATCCTTCACGGAACCCATGCGACAGCTCTTCGAACAGATCCAGGACCTCGCGTATAACGTCCAGGACACTCGTGCAGCGCTGATCGACCTTCTAGGGGCCCCTGATTGACCGCATGGCGCAAGAGCAGCTACAGCTCGAGCGGGGGCGACGCCTGTGTGGAGGTTCGCCTCAGCAACACTGAGGTCGATGTGCGGGACTCCAAAAACGTGACAGGACCACGCTTTGCCGTGTCAGCAGATGCGTGGCTCGCGTTCCTAGGCTCGATCCCGCACGGACCGGATCCGGCCCAGTAGCTCCTCCGCCTTCGAGCGGCCCTGCTCCACCTCCGCGAGCTGCCGCGTCACGGCCTGCAGCTCGCGACCACGCTCGCCGGCCTCCATCCGCAACGCGCGGTCGACCTCGCGCAGCTCCGTCTCGATGGCCTCGATGCGCTTGGCCAGCGCCTCGTCCAGGGCCAAGGACAGAGCCTGCTCGGCCTCGATCAGCTGTTCGGCGGCCAGTTGGTCCACTGTGGAGCGTGCGTCGGCGATGGCGTCGGAGAGCCACTGCTTGACGTGCTGCTTTTCCGCCGTGTGGGTGCGGGTGCGGGCCATCCACCAGCCCGCGCCGAGGCCCAGGGCGATGGTCACCGGCAGGACGATCGGGTTCAGCACGGCGATGCCGAGGCCCGCGAGTGGCATCACGGCCAGCTTGCCGGCGCCCAGGCCGCCGGAGACGCCCATGAAGACCAGCAGCTTGTCCTCGGCTGTGGGTGGACGCTTCTCCTTGGGGCGCAACACGACCGGTGGGCGCTCGCCGCGAGCGAACTGGCCGCGGATCAGGGTCAGTTCCTCAGGGTTGAACAGGGTCGCCAGCACTGCGTCGGTGACCTGGGAGAGGCGTACCGAGAGTGCCGTGGAGATGCGGCCGGACACGACCTGCAACGCCGTGTCGACCTGTTGCGGCAGGGACGCGAGGGCGGTGCGGTCGGCGGCGTCGATGGCCTGGCGGTACCAGGTCTGCAGGTCGCGCATCTGGCGGGAGATCTCGTGGGAGTTCTCGATCCGGGCGCGCTGCACCTCGCCGCGCAGCCTCACCTGCCAGCCTCGGGTGGAGGAACGGCGTTCGGTCTGCAGTTCTTCGCGGCGGGCGCGCAGGACGACGGCCTCGTCCTCGCCCACGGACAGGGCGCGCTTCTCGTGTTCGAGGCGGATTTCCAGCTCTGCCAGCACGGTCGACAGCGCGCGCAGGGCGTTGGCCTCGGCCAGCATTCCGGCGCGGCCCGTGACGAGTTCCTGCAGGGCTGTCTGCAGGGCGGAGATGCCGGAACGTTCGCGGAGCATGGCGGCCGCGTCCGGGTTCGGGGCCTGGGCCGCCATGCCGAACATGCGCGACGACACCGGGTAGAAGGTGGCGTCGGCGAACCGGGGGGCGTGCTCGGCGAGCAGGGCCTGGTTGGCGTCGAGGACCTGGCGCCAGCCGCGGTACTGGTCGGTCTTGGTCAGGGCGAAGACGACGGTTTCGACGCGGTCGCCGACGCGTTTGAGGAAGTCGAGCTCGCCGCGGGTGAACGGCGACGAGGCGTCGACGACGAAGACCAGGGCGGTGGCCGAGGTGACCGCCTCCAGGGCCAGTTCGCCGTGCACCGACTCCAGGCCGCCGACCCCGGGAGTGTCCACAACGGACATCCGTTCCAGCAACGGGATCGGGGCGTCCACCTCGACGTAGCGCGGGGGCAGTTCGCCCTCGGGCAGGTCGTGGGCGGCGGAGACCCAGTTGATCAGCGCGGGCAGCGGGAAGCTGACCGGCGCGAGCAGGCCGGGGTAGCAGGCGCGGGCCGCCCAGGCCGGGCCGTGCTGGAAGACGAGGTAGGTCGAGGTGGCCACGTCGGCGTCGACCGGCGAGAGGCCTGGGGCCGACAGCAGGGCGTTGACCAGCGACGACTTGCCGCGGTTCGTCTCGCCGACGATCACGACGGACGACACCTCCGGCACCGCGCGGCGAGCCACCCAGTCGGCCATCGACGGGTCGAGCTCGCGCACGACGGACACCAGCCGTTCGCGGGTCTGCCGGACGGTCTGCGAGAGGTTGCTCATCGGGCCGTGTAGACCGTCACGACAGGAGCCCGCAGGACACGGCCGCGGTCGCAGAAGCCGGGCACCTCGGTCTCGGCGACCAGGCCCTGCAACGACAGGTCGTCCGTCGGCATGGTGCCGCCGGCCTCGTGCTGCGACGGGTCGAAGCGCTCACCGTCCGCCCGCACCGCCACGACCCCTATGGACGAGAGGCCTTCTTCGATCCGTTGGACCACGCCCGCACTGGCGCGGTCCAGCGCGTACATGCACAGCTGGACCAGCGCGCGGCGCTCGGCCAGCGCCTGGTCGAGCAGTTCGTCGGCAATGGTCTCCACACCGTGATCCGACGCCAGATCGGCGGGTTCGGTTCCGTTCACGCTCATCGGTGCCCCCCAGCACGTAGTTGCTGCCAGATGAGGAAATACGCCCTGTGGACGACGTGCGCCACTCGAGCCTGCGCCGGAGTCGCGCCGAACGAGGCGAACGAACGCCACCACCCGGCCCGTTCCAGCGCGAACGCGGCCAGCTCAGAGCCGGGCCGACCGGCCATGCCCAGCCGGGCCGCGACGTCCGGGGTGCTGCCGACGCGCAGCACTTCCTCCGTCAGGTCGGGGGCCAGCGTGACCGCGCCGGACGAGACCAGCGTCAACGCCTCCAGCAGCCGCAGCTGATGCGCCTCGGGACGGGCCAGCAGGACCTCGATCGCGTCGTGCACGCGCTGCCGTTCGCCCGCATCACCCGCGGCCAGCGACGTGACGGAGGCCAGCGCGGCGGCGGCCTTGATGCCGTCGGCCCGCGCCCGGAAGACCGCGTCCAACCGGCCTCGGACGGCCGCGAACCCCGACGCGTCGAACAGCACCCGCCTGAGCGCACCGGCGGTGAGCGCGGGTTCGGCGTCCAGAGCTTGGAGCGCCTGGCCGATGCCGTAGAGGTCGAGCTTCTCCAGCAACCGGGACCGCACGCCGGCCGCGACGTCGCAGTCCCACGACGTGAAGAGGTCACCGGACATCAGCATCATCGTGCGGGTGTCCGCGTCCAGGGCCGCCAACGCCCGCAACGCCTCCGCGTCCGCCGACGTGAACTCCCCGGTCTCCGCGGACTCGGCGAGCAGGCTGATCACCGGCAGCACGTCCGCGACCCGCGGCTTGAGCAGGTCGGCCTGCTTCGCCGCGAGGATCTGCGCGGCCCGCCAGACGTCGCCCTCCGAGCCCTCGACGGTCTCCGGTGCCACGTTGTCGACCTTGTTCAGCGCGGCGATGGCGTTGACCGGCCCGGCTTCTCGGGACGCGGTCGCGGCGGTGAAGGCGGCCAGCGTCGAATGATCGTCCGCGCGCACGCCCTGCGTCACGACGTACAGAACGGCCTCGGCGCCGGCGACCGCGTTGCGCGACACGGGATCCAGCAGTTCCTCGGTGCGTGCGACCGAGGCCGCGTCCAGCGAACCGAGCCCTGGTGTGTCGATGACGGTGAAGTCGCGCAGCACGGCGTTCGTCAGGTACGCCTCGATGTGCGAGATGCCTTCCACGCCAAGAGAAGCGGGGATCATGCCGTTCGCGTCGAACGGCAGCACCTGCCGTCTGCCGTCTCGCAGCACGACTTCGATGCGGTCGACCGTGCCGTACTGATAGCGCGTGACGAGCCGGGTGCACTCGCCGATGTCAGTGGGCGCGACCCGGCGTCCGATCAACGCGTTCACCAGAGTCGACTTGCCGGACTTGATCCGGCCGGCGACCGCGACCTGCAACGGCGCGTGCAGGCGGCGCAGCACTTCCTGGAATCCGGCGGCGGTCTGCGGGGAGACCTGTGGTTGCAGGGCAACGCACAAGTTGGCCACCGCCGCACACAGCGGTCCGGCCAACTGTTGTCCCTGCAACGCCGTCACGGGCACTGATCGTGCCACGGTTTGTGCGCGTGCGTGCGCGGGTAGCCACAGCGCATGGGTGACAGCTACGTGACGTTCCTAGTGCTGGGGATCGTCCTGGTCGTGGTCGACGGCCAGCTGATCTACCACAGCGGCAAGGGATACCTGAGGCGCGCCGCGTACGACGACGAGCAGGCCAGCGGCATGATGAAGCTGACGGCCGTGCTGTTCCACCTCGTCGTGCTCGGCCTGCTGGCGATCGTGTCGATCATCGAGGTCGACACCGGCAGCGCGGTGAAGAACGTGGTCCTGAAGCTGGGCGTCGTGCTGTTGCTGCTGGCAGCCGCTCACGGCGCGACGATGGCGATCCTGGCCAGGATTCGGGATCGCCAGATGCAGCAGCAGCTCGCGGACCAGATGGCGGAGGAACACCGCATCTACGAAGAGCGGCAAGAAGAGCGGCAGGCACACGTAGGCGAACCGCGGCCCGCACCCAAGATCGAGTCGCCTTACTCACCCACGTAGTGGGCTCGCACGGCGTTCAGCGCCTCCCCCTCGCTGGCGCCGAGTGACCGAGCGACGGCGACGAACTCCGCTGCAGCGGCGGAGAGCGGGTCCGGTGCATGCGAAGGCAGGGCAGCCACCACGGTGCCCTGCCTTCGTCCTGTCGTGAGCACGCCTTCGGTCTCCAGCTCCCGGTAGGCCCGCGCGACGGTGCCGGCGGCCAGCCCGAGGTCGGCAGCGAGCTGGCGGATCGTCGGCAGCCGAGACCCGACCGGCAGCACACCACCGCTGATCAACCTCACCAACTGGTCGCGCACCTGACGCCAGGGCGAGACACCGTTCTCGACGTCGACGACGATTCTCGGAGCGCTCACTTGGTGATCTTGACGTGTTTCGGGGTGGTGTTGGCCATCGCGATCCATGCGAGGATCCCGACGATGCCGAGCCAGTGCGCGGCCAGTGTGCCGGCCAGCGCCGCACCCAGCCCGGCGGACACGTGCACGCTGCGGGTGCGCAACGCCAGGTCGACGACCTCCTCGCCGCTCGCGGGCCTGGCCACGGCGGCCCAGATGATCACCGCGACGGCCACCGCGGACAGCGCCAGCCACAGGATCTGACTCCACTGCCGGTCGGCGCCGAGGTAGGCAGCGGCCGCCACCACGATCACCACGTACGACCCCAGCACCCACTTCGACGCGAAGTCGAACAGACCACGCGGAGTGAGCGTCGCCACCCGGAGCGCGTCCCGCCGTTGCCTCAGTGCGAGCAACTCGGCCAGCAGCGTGCCCGCGAGCACGATCACCACGAGCTGCCCCATTTCCTGGGCCCATCGCGGCGCGAGCGCGAGCCCGGCGAAGATCACCGGATAGAGCAGGCGCCGTCGCTTGAGGTAGCGAATGCCCTCGTCAAGCTGGTCGGGCGTCGGGTCTGGCACCTCCCACCGCTTCAGCAGCCGCTTGGCGGTGCTCTGCGTCGGCCACAGCGCCACGAGCAGAACGAGACCCCAGACCGCGGCGATCACCATGTCGAGCCACATCACGCCACCCCCTCCCGCTTTGTACCAACTCCTTGACACAATAACTCACACTGAAGTCGTACGCAGCGTCAACCCGTGGCGCGACGCGCGGAAGTTCGGCCCGCACCTAACCTTGTCCAGTGCGGCGGTTCAGTCTGTGGATGAAGGCTCATCCGGCGTTCGGGGACTCCCTGATCGCCGGAATTCTGCTGCTCTTCGACATGGGCTTCGCGGTCACAGCGGTCGACAACGGGGTGTCGTTCTCGGCCTACCTCGCGGTGACGTTGCTGATGCTCGGGCCGCTGCCGTTCCGGCGCTACCACCCGCTGGGCACCAGCTACCTGATCCTCGCGGGCGGGTTCCTGCAGCTCTTCACGCACGGTGGCATCAACGGCCTGCCGGTGCGGATGTCCGACTTCGCGCTGGCCATCGCGCTGTACACGCTCGTCGCGAGCACGAACCGCAAGACGGCGTTGATCTACCTGGGTTGGCTGCTCGCGGGCACGCTGCTCTGGGGGATCTTCCAGGTCGGCGAGATCCAGGCCGTGTTCCTCGTGTTCCTGGTCTTCGTGATCTTCGGCTTCAGCTGGGCGATGGGCGAGTTCATCGGCGCCCGCCGCGCCTACCAGCGTGAGATGGAGCAACGCTTGGTGCTTCTCGAGACCGAACGCGACCAGCAGGCCAAGATCGCGGTGGGCGAGGAACGTTCCCGGATCGCCCGCGAACTGCACGACGTCGTCGCCCACGCGGTGAGCGTGATGATCGTCCACGCCGACGGCGCCGCCTACACGATCAGGTCCCAGCCGGAGGTGGCGGAGAACGCGGTCCGCACGATCGCCGACACCGGCCGCCAGGCGTTGACCGAGATGCGTCGCCTGCTGGGCGTTCTGCGCAGCGACGACGCCGAGACGCAGTGGGCTCCCCAGCCGGACGCGCGTGGCGTGGTCGAACTGGCCGAGAACACCCGTGCCGCCGGAGTCCCAGTGCGACTGGAGATCACCGGTGACGTGGACGACCTCCCCGTCGGCGTGGGACTGAGCGTCTACCGGATCGTGCAGGAAGCTCTGACGAACACCATCAAGCACGCGGGAGCCGGCACCACCGCCACGGTGCGACTGGGCCGCCTGCCGGAGGAACTGCGGCTGGAAGTGACCGACAACGGCTTCGGCACCCCCCACGACGTGGTCAAGGTCTCCGGCGGCAACGGCCTGATCGGCATGAGGGAGAGGGCGGCGGTGCTCGGCGGCGAGTTCGAGGCAGGCCCCAACCCCGGCGGAGGCTGGCGCGTCCGCGCAACATTCCCGCTAGCCGCATAGGGTGATCGAGTGATTCGGGTGCTGCTCGTAGACGACCAGGAACTCATGCGGATGGGCTTTCGCATGGTGCTGGGCGCGCAGGAAGACATCGACGTGATCGGCGAGGCTGCCGACGGCCTCGACGCCGTGCAGATGGCCGACAAGCTCCGGCCCGACGTCGTCCTGATGGACGTCCGCATGCCCGTACTGGACGGCGTGGAGGCGACCAAGCGCATCACCGAGGCGGAGACGGCGAAGGTGCTGGTCATGACCACCTTCGACATGGACGAGTACGCCCTGTCGGCCCTGCGCAACGGGGCCAGCGGCTTCCTGCTGAAGGACACCCCGCCGTCCGACCTGGTGTCGGCGCTGCGTGCGGTGGCCTCCGGCGACGCGGTGGTCTCGCCGTCGGTGACCAAGCGGCTGCTGGGCCGGTTCCTCGGGGACGGCGGCGGTGAGCTCCGGGACGCCTCGGTGCTCGACGTGCTGACCGAACGCGAGCGCGAGGTGCTCGTGCTGATCGCGAAGGGCCTGTCGAACACCGAACTCGCCCGCAAGCTCTTCCTGTCAGAGGCGACGGTGAAGACGCACGTCGGCAGGATCCTCGCGAAGCTGGAGCTGCGAGACCGGGTGCAGGCCGTGGTGCTGGCCTACGAGACCGGTCTCGTCCGCCCCGGCGACGCCTAGCGGTACTTCTCCGGATCAGCCTCGACGGTCTGACCCGCCATCCGCGGCTTCACGACGTCGTCCCACCAGTGGCCCCAGTCGGGCTGCGACCCGTCGAGGTCCGTGAACCCGTACTCGCGCTTGAGCTTCCACGACGACAGGCACTGCCCGGCGAACCGCTTGCGGTCCTCGTCCGCCGCGAGGTGCGCGATGCCGCGGCCGAGGTAGTGCGGCGTCTCGGACAACGCGTAGTCCGGCACCTTCTCGATCGCGTCGCGCCAGTTCTCCTCGGTGACGCCGAACGTCTCCAGCATCTGCTCGGAGCGCAGGAACCCCGGTGTGGCCGCCAGCGCGGTCACGTTCGGGACGTCCTTGAGGTCCTTCGCCAGCACCTCGCCGAACCGGCGCACCGAGTTCTTCACCGCGTCGTAGGTGAGGTTCACGAAGTACGCCTCGCCGTCCTCGCCGTCGGTCACCTCGACCACGAGACCGTCGTCGGACCTGATCAGGATCGGCATGAGCTTGTGCAGCGCCACGAGATGCGTCTCGATGCCGTTGCGCCACATGTGCAGCTGCCGATCGAGGTCGTGCTCCCAGAACTTGCCCCACTCGACGAGGCTCTCGCCGCCCCAGGCGTTGTCCACGAAGATGTCGAGCTTGTCGATGCGTGCCGCGAGAGCGTCCACATCGGACGGATTCGTCAGGTCGCAGCGGACCGCGATCCCCTTGCCGCCGGCGGCGTCCACCAGGTCGGCGGTGTCCTCGATCGTCTCCGACCTACCGACCTCGGACTGCTGCGTGCGGGTGGTCCGGCCGGCGACGAACACGGTCGCCCCTGCCGCCCCGAGCTCCACGGCGATCGCCCGCCCCGCGCCGCGCGTGGCGCCGGTGACGACCGCGACCTTCCCGCTCAGATCGGGATTACTTCTTGCTGACACGGCGAGTTCCCCTTCCCTCGTGCCACGAGAGGACGACCATCTCGTCGCCCTCGACGGTGAGCTGCACGACCTCGGTGACGTCGAACCGGAAGAGGTCGATCTCCTCCGGTGCCGGCTGCCAGCCCGTGCGGTCGAACAGGTCCTTCAGGTAGGTCTCCTTGTCCGTCCAGAACTCGGCGGTGCCGCTGATCTTCGCGTCGCCCGCCTCCGTCATCGACGCGGTCGTGCTCATGCAGTGCAGCGCGAACCTCGGATCACGCCGCAGGTCCTTCGACTTCAACGAGCCGGGCATCATGCCCGCCCACAGCTCGCCGCGCGTGAAGTCCGGTTCCACGCCGCTGATGCGCGGTGCGCCGTCCTTGCGCAGCGTCGCGATCAACGCGTGCCGGTCCGCGGCGAACCTGCCCTGCACGAACGCGGCCATGTCGGGCTGTTCGGCCGCGAACTCCGCCCAGGTAGCCATCAGCGCATTCCTTTCAGCACCAGATCGATGTCTTCCTCCATGCGCGCCAGCAGGTCGCCGCGCGGACGCACCGACCAGTCCATCGAGATCCCGTACACCAGCGCGGCGAGGACGCGGGCCGCGTTCGGCGGCAGTTCCTCAGCGGCGCACAGGATCTCGAGTTCTTCTTCCAGCACCGCGTAGTGCCTGGCCAGCAGCGCGCGCAGTTCCGGGTCGATCAGGTCGACGCCGAGCTGCGCCAGGTTGTTCGTCGCGACGACCGGGTCGTTGAGCCGGTCGAACCAGGTCAGCAGCGCCTCGCGGACGGTGCCGGCCTCGCGCATCCTTCGCGTGACCTCCTCGGTGCCGGCCTTGGTGAGGGCCTGCAACAGCCCGCTCTTGGACCCGAACCGCTTCGCCACAGCTCCGACCGACACCCCCGCCTCCGCCGCCACGTCCGCGACGGTGAACTCCGGTCCGCGCCGGTCGATGACGGCCGCGACGGCGTTCAGGATCCGTTCGTCGGTGATCGTGCGAGGTCGTGCCACCCGGTTAGTGAACCACAGTTCACTAACCTTCGCATAGGGTGGTGCCACGTGAGCTGGAGACCGCGTCTGGTGGCGCTGGACATCGACGGAACCCTGACCCCTGTCGGCTCGAACGACATCTCGCCCGCCGTGAAAGCGGCTGTGGTGCGCGCGACGGAACACGGCGCTCTCGTCGTGCTCTGCACCGGTCGCAGCCTCATCGGCGTCGCCGAGGTCGCCGCACAACTGCCCGTGACGTTCTGCGTGTGCTCCAACGGCGCCGTGTGGTGGGACCCGGCTCGCCACGAGGTCACCAGGCGCGTGACCTTCGACCCCGGCCCGACGATCAAGGCCCTCCAGACGTTGCTGCCGGGATCGGTGTTCGCGGTGGAACTGACCGGCGTCGGCAGCCTGTCGATGGGCGAGTTCCTGCCGGGCGACCTGTGGGGCGTGACGAGGCAGGCGACGTTCGACGAGATGACGGAGCCGACCTCACGGCTGGTCATGCGCTGGCTTGACCACACACCGGCCGAGCTGTCGTTCGCCGTCCGCGAGCTGGAACTGCCGGGCGTCGAGTGGTCCGTCGACCACATCGAGGCGTGGCTGACCGCGGTGCCGCTCGACGTGACCAAGGGCTCGGCGCTGGAAGAGATCAGCGCGGCGCTGGGTGTCGGTGCCGAGGACGCGCTCGCGATGGGCGACGGGACCAACGACGTCGAGATGCTGCGGTGGGCCGGTCTCGGGGTGGCGATGGGGCAGGCGCCGGCGAACGTGCACGCGGCGGCGGACGAGGTGGGGCCGACCGTGCTGGAGGACGGCGCGGCGCAGGTGCTGAACCGCTACTTCCCCGGCTAGACGGAGGACAGGACGGTCTCGCGCAGCCAGCGCTGCGCCGGGTCGGCGTCGAGGCGGGCGTGCCAGAGCATCCGCGCCTCCACCTCCGGCAGCGGCAGGCCGATCGGGAACCACCGCAGGCCCGGGTACTGCGCGGCGAGGCGCTGCGGGAGCAGGCCGAGGTAGTCGCTCGACGCCACCAACTGGGCGGCGGCCGAGAAGAACGGCACCACCGCGGCGACGTGCCGGCGCAGGCCGACGGCGTGCAGGGCGTCGTCCAGCGGGCCGCGCACCCGGCCGCGGCGGGACACCGAGACGTGCGGGTGGCGGCAGAGCTGACGTGGCGTGGGGCGGTTCCCGAGCGGGTGGTCGGCGCGGACGACGCCGACGAACCGCTCGGTGAACAGCACGGTGGAACGGATGTCGGACTCGTCGTCGTGACCGGCACCGATTTCGAGGTCGACCGATCCGTCGCGCAACGCCTCCACGCTCTCATCGCCCTCGGCCACGAACCGCAACACCACTCCGGGGGCCTGCGCGGCGACAGCGGCGACGAGGGAGGTCACCACGCCGTCGCTGACCCGGATCGTGAACGTGCGGCGCAACTCGGCGGGGTCGAGTTCTTTCGCGTTGACGAGCGCGGCGGCCTCGTCGAGCAGTGACCGCACACGCGGCGCGATCTGGAGCGCGAACGGCGTCGGCACCATCCCGCGACCTGCGCGGACCAGCACCGGGTCGCCCACCGCCCTGCGCAACCGCGCCAGCGCCCGACTGGCCGCCGGGATCGACAGGTGCAGCCGCTCGGCCGCCGCGGTGACGCTGCCGTCCTGCACCAGGGCGTCGAACACGCGCAACAGGTTCAGATCGAGCTGATCAGGCATGTTTGCATCGTATGCAACCCAGACTTGCCAAAGTTGCGTGGCGAGCAAACCCCGGCCACCACCAGCATCGACGCATGACAACTTTCGAGGAAGCCGGCGTCACCGCGTTCATGCTCGTCAAGACCACCCCGAAGTGGCTCACCCTGACCGTCCCGCAGCGGATGGAGGTGTTCAAGACCGAGATCCTGCCGGCGATCGAGGAGAAGGCGGAAAGCGTGCGCTTCCGCTTCTACGACACCGAGTTCTACTCGACGCGCGTCACCGACATCTGGGTCTGGGAGGCGCGTGACCACGAGTCGTACCAGCTGCTCGTGGAGGCATTGCGCGAAACCCCGTTCTGGGACACCTACTTCGAGGTGGTGGACCTGCTCGTGGGGGTGGAGAACGGGTACGCGCGCAACTACGGCGTCGCCCCGCTCACCACCGTCAACAACTAGTCCGAGACGTTCTGCACGGCGACGACCTTGTCGACCTTGATCCGCACGACCATCTCGCCCGGCACGCCGTTGCGCTCGGCGTACTCGTCGGCGCGGTCGTCGCCCATGTAGCGCGCGGCGGTGCGGCCCGCCCAGTACTTGAGCTGCTCGGGGTCCTCGTCGATCACGGCCTGGCCGGTGATCGTCACGAAGTTGAACGGCGGCGTCTCGTCGTCGAAGCACAGGGCGACGCGGCCGTCGCGCAAGATCGACTTGCCCTTGATGGTGTCGCGTGCGGTCAGGAAGACGACGTCGGGGCCGTCGAGGTCCACCCAGACCGGTGCGACGTGCGGTGATCCGTCCTTGCGGGTGACCGCGAGCTTGCCGGTGCGGGCTGGTGTGGCCAGGACGAACTCGCGCCACCAGCCGTCCGGGGCTTCCGTGTATCCCATGTGGCTCATTCAACTACGACGGAGGTAGCGGCACCGGGCGACGGAAGTTGACGCACACCGCAGACCGCAGGCCGATGTGCCAGGACCCCTCGGAGGGACAAAGTGATCCCATCACCGAGAGGGGAAAGCCAATGATCGAGGCAGTCGGCCTCACCAAGAGATACGGCAGGACGGTCGCGGTCGACGACCTGTCGTTCACCGTCCAACCTGGACGAGTGACCGGGTTCCTCGGTCCCAACGGCGCGGGCAAGTCCACGACCATGCGGATGATCCTGGGGCTCGACCGTCCGACGGCAGGCCGCGTGCTGATCGACGGGAAGCCCTACGCGGAACTCGACCGTCCACTGCGGACGGTCGGTGCGCTGCTCGACGCCAAGTGGGTTCACCCCAACCGGTCCGCTCGTGCCCACCTGCGCTGGCTCGCGAAGTCCAACGGGCTGCCGAACAAGCGAGTGGACGCCGTCCTGGAGGCCGTCGGTCTCACCCAGGTCGCGGGCAAGAACGCCGGCGGGTTCTCGCTCGGCATGGCGCAGCGGCTGGGGATCGCCGCGGCACTGCTCGGCGACCCGAAGGTGCTGCTGTTCGACGAGCCGGTCAACGGCCTCGACCCGGAGGGCATCCTCTGGATCCGCACGTTCATGCAGAACCTCGCCGCCGAGGGCCGCACGGTCCTGGTGTCGAGCCACCTGCTGTCGGAGATGGCTCTCACGGCCAGCGAGCTCATCGTGATCGGCCGGGGGAAGCTGATCACACAGAGCAGCACGCAGGAGTTCATCGACGGCGCGACGGGTAACTCCGTCCTCGTGCGCAGTCCTCAGCTCTTCAAGCTCGGCCCGCTGCTCGTCGACAAGGGCTTCACCGTTCGTGACGGTGCGGACGGCGCGTTGTCCGTATCGGGTGCAACCAGTGACCAGATCGGGGACATCGCCGCTGCTAACGGTGTTGTTCTGCACGAGCTCAGTCCTCAGCGCGGTTCGCTCGAAGAGGCGTTCATGCAGCTGACCGGCGATGCTGTCGAGTACCACGCAGAGATCGGGAAGTGAGTCTGATGACCCTGTTGGCTGTTGAGAGAATCAAGCTCTTCTCGACCCGCTCGCCGTACTGGTGCAGCGCGCTCGCCCTGGTCCTCGGTGTCGGCCTCACCGCGATCATCGCGGCCTCGACCGACAACGGCCAGCTGTCCCTCGGCGTGACGCAGTTCGGCAGCAGCCAGCTCGCGTTGTCCGTCGTGCTGGTGATGGCGGCCCTCGCGGTCACCACCGAGTACCGCTTCAGCACGATCCGCGCCACGTTCCTCGCGGTGCCGAACCGGACGTCCGCGCTGGTCGCCAAGACCGTCGTGGTCGCGTTCATCGCCGGTGTCCTCGGCGAGATCATCGCGTTCGGCTCGGTCGGCATGGCGAAGCTGCTGTCGCCCGCCTCCGATCTCGCGATCAACTCCGGCGCCGAGTGGCGGCACGTCGCGGGTGTCGGCCTGCTGTACGGAATCGGCGCGATCATCGCGATCGCGGTCGGCATCCTGGTCCGCCAGACCGCCGGCGCCGTGGCGATCCTGCTCGTCTGGAACATGCTGCTCGAAGGCCTGATCGGGATCATCCCCAAGGCCGGCGTCAAGATCCAGGCGTGGCTGCCGTTCCAGAACGCCAACCACTTCCTGATGCTGAACGGCCCTGAGGCCGCGGGTGCGGAGCAGGCCGGCATGGGCATCGACTTCAAGCTGAGCCAGTGGGGTTCGCTCGGCTACTTCGCCGGCATCGCCGTCGCGATGCTGGTGGTCGCACTGATCGTCGCGAAGCGGCGGGACGCGTGACCTGTTCCGAATAAAGGGGGAGAGGGACCTGGGCCATCCGTCGGGGGGTGACCCAGGTCCCTGTCAGTTCTTTCGAGCGAACCGGGAGAGGTCATGATCGAAGCAGTCAGTCTTCGCAAGCACTACGGCAAGACCAAGGCCGTCGACGACCTGTCGTTCGTCGTCAGGCCGGGCCGCGTGACCGGGTTCCTCGGTCCGAACGGCGCCGGCAAGTCCACGACCATGCGGATGATCCTCGGCCTCGACACCCCCACCGGCGGCGACGTCAAGATCGACGGGAAGCACTACGTCGAGCTCAAGCAGCCGCTGCGCAAGGTCGGCGCGCTGCTCGACGCGAAGTGGGTGCACCCCAACCGTTCCGCGCGTTCGCACCTGAAGTGGCTCGCGGTCTCGAACAAGATCCCGGTCAGCCGGGTGAAGGACGTGCTGGAGATCGTCGGCCTCACCGAGGTCGCGCACAAGAACGCGGGCGGGTTCTCGCTCGGCATGGCGCAGCGGCTCGGCATCGCGGGAGCGCTGCTCGGCGACCCCGAGGTGCTGCTGTTCGACGAGCCGGTCAACGGCCTCGACCCCGAGGGCATCCTCTGGATCCGGCAGTTCATGCACCGCCTCGCTGGCGAGGGCCGCACGGTGTTCGTGTCGAGCCACCTGCTCTCCGAGATGGCGCAGACCGCCCAGGACCTGATCGTGATCGGCAGGGGCCAGCTGATCTCGCAGACCACCACCGAGCAGTTCATCGCCGACGCCACCCAGGACACCGTCCGGGTGCGGTCGCCGCACGCCGCGAAACTGCGGGAGATCCTCGCGGCGCACGCGACGGTCACCGACGACTCGGTGAGCGGAAGCCTGGTGGTGCACGGGATTCCGGCGCAGCAGATCGGTGAGCTCGCGGCGGAGAACCAGATCGTGCTGCACGAGCTCAGCCCTCAGCGCGGTTCGCTGGAGGAGGCCTTCATGCAGCTCACCAAGGAGTCGGTGGAGTATCACGCACACTGACGACGGGCTTGGGGCGCCGCGACCTGATGGCCGGTAGTGCGATCAGCAGACCGGTCATCACCGCGGTGCCGCCCGCGACGGCGGCGACGAACGGCAGCCGGGCCTTCACGTCGACCGGCTGCTGCGCGGGGCGTTGCGCCGCGAGCGTCGGAGTCGGTTGCGTCGTCGTCGGTGGCGGCGCCGGCAGCAACGGATTGCGTTCCACCGCCGGGAGTTGTGCGGTGAGCGCACCCATCGGGTTGACCATGCCGAACCCGGTCGCCGCGTCCCTGCCGGGTTCCGCCAGGTCGGTCGCGGTCTTGATCAACGCGTTGACGACGTCCTTCGCCGGCATCTCCGGATGCCTGGCCCGCACCAGCGCGGCCACCCCGGTCACGATCGCCGACGCCGCGCTCGTGCCGTCCATCTCGGCATAGCCGCTGGCGTAGACGCTTTCCGGCGCGATCGTCACGATGCCCTCCGCCGGAGCCGCGAGCACCGTGTCCGCGCCGACGTTGGACGACGCCCACGGCTTGCCCGCCTTGTTCGTGCCCGCGACCGCGATCACGCCGTTGATGTTGGCGGGCGCGGAGACCTCCTTGCCCTCGTTGCCGGTGGCGGCGACGAGGACGACGTCCTTCTCGATCGCGTAGTTCACGGCCTTGACCAGCGTCGGCGTCATCGAACTGGAGAAGCCCAGCGACATGTTGACGACCTTGGCGCCGTGGTCGGCGGCCCACCTGATGCTGTCGGCGACGACGTCGAGCCCGAACTGCTCCTTCTCGTCGGCACTCGCGATCGGCAGGATCTTGGCGCCGGGCGCGATGCCGAGCGCGCCGCCGCCCTTGCCGTTCGCGGCGATGATCCCGGCCATCCCGGTGCCGTGGCCGTCGGTGTCGGTCGTGCCGTCGGTGCCCTTGGAACGGCCGAAGCCCGCTCCCGGTAAGACCTGCCCGGCGAGGTCGGGGTGCTTGGCGTCGACGCCCGAGTCGATGACCGCGACGACCACGCCGTCTCCACGTGCCTGAGCCTGCGCCGTGTACACGTCGAGCGCGTCGAGGTGCCACTCCTGCTCCTCGATCGACTGCGCGGCGAGCAGCAACGGCAGCGCGACGGCGAGCGCGGAGAGCAGGTGCACGTCAGCTACATCGTGTTTCCAGGTCACGGCGCAACGTGCCTGGCGTCACACTGTGCGTAAGAGCGCTGTTAACAACCCGTGAAAAGCCGCAATTTGGACAACTTCGTTGTTTGACGTCGCGTTCAATGGGGTTATCCCCGTGCCGGAGGTGGCCTGTGGCGGTCCGTGTCGAAGCAATGCTCAGCCTCGAGTGGTCTGATGCGCTCGAAGTTCCGAACTCCTCTGATCTGGCCAACGCACCAGCGGAACTTCGCCGGTCGTGGGTGAACAAGGCGGACGAGAAGCAGGTCCTGGCGACCTATCGTGCCGTGAACGCCGTTGGTGACGCGCCCGCGCCGTGGTGGCTGCGTGCGCTGGACCGCGGGAAGCTGTCGTCTCGTGCCGAGGGTCACGCCGTCGAGGACGCCGTGACCGAACTGCTGTCGGCTCGCCCCGGCTGGGTCTTCGTGCCGTGGGTCGACTACGGCGAGATCGGCTACTGGGAGTTCGTTCCCTCCGAAAGTGGTGTCTACGGTCCCGCAACGCCGACGACCGTGCAGTTCACCGCCGCTCACCGCGGCTGGATTCACCTCGTACCCGCGCACCACGGACCCGGTCACGCCCAGCCGATCGACTTCACCATCGATGACCTGCGTGCTCAGATCGAGGACATCGAACTGATTGCTTAGACTCTCCGGTCGTGACCAGGCCTGAGTTCCCCCGTTCCATCGTCAGCTTCGTCCAGCGCGGCGAGCGCATGACCGTGGGACAGGAGCGTGCCTGGGACACGTACTGGGAGAAGATGGGCAACGACGTGAAGTCGTTGCCCGAGGGGCCGCTGGACTTCGACTCCTGGTTCGGCCGCTCCGCGCCCGTGCTGCTGGAGATCGGGTCCGGCATGGGCGAGACCACCTCGCAGCTCGTGGCCGCCGCGCCCGAGCTCAACTACGTCGCCGTCGAGGTCTACAAGCCGGGCCTGGCCCAGTTGCTGCTGCGCGGCGAGCACCTCGGCGGGCTCGACAACCTGCGCGTGCTGCGCGGTGACGCCGTCGACCTGCTGACCGACCACATCGCGCCCGCGTCGTTGCACGGCGTGCGGATCTTCTTCCCGGACCCGTGGCCGAAGAAGAAGCACCACAAGCGCCGGCTCGTGCAGCCGGAGTTCGTGGCGCTGCTGGCGTCGCGGCTGGAGCCGGGTGGCGTGCTGCACCTCGCGACGGACTGGGAGCACTACGCGGACCAGATGCTGGAGGTCTGCTCCGGCGAGCGGCTGCTGACCAACGTGTACGACGGCTGGGCGCCGCGGCCTGACTGGCGGCCCGTCACGAAGTTCGAGCAGCGGGCCGTCAACGAAGATCGGGTCTCGCACGACCTGATGTTCCGGCGGAACGACCTCACCTGATCGAGGTCTCAAGCCGATCGAGTGAACACCCTGGGTCTAGCCTTCACTCGTTGGAGTGGCGGGTGTTGATCACCCGAAATGCCCCGAGTGGCAGTGACGCGTGAGGCTGTTCCGGCCTTAGCGTCTCGCTGCGTGACCCCCGACGTCCTCCCCGTCGCGGAGGAGTTCGTCCGCATGTACCACGCGGCGCACTCCGACGCAGGCTCGCTGACCGCCCGCATCGCCCAGGTGCGCGCCGAGATCACCGAGACCGGAACCTACCGCCACACCACCAACGAGCTCGCGTACGGCGCGCGGATCGCGTTGCGAGATTCCGGCTGGTGCACCTCAGGTGTGCCGTGGCGCCGGCTGAAAGTCCGCGATCTGCGCGGCTATCGCAACGCGGCCGCCGTCGCCGGCGAATGCGTCGAACATCTTCGGCTGGCGACCAACGGCGGTGAAATTCGGCCGCTGGTAACGGTTTTCGCGCCGGACGCGCCCGGTTCGCCAGGGCCGGTGATCTGGAACGAGCAGTTGATCCGCTACGCCGGGTACTCCGACGGCATGGGGGACCGCCGGTACGCCGGGTTCACCGAGACCATGCAGGGCATGGGCTGGCGGCCACCGGTGCGGCGCTCACGCTTCGACCTGCTGCCGTTGGTGGTGGAGACCCAGCACGAGGGACCGCGGCTGTTCACGCTGCCGTCCGAGATCGTGCACGAAGTTCCTTTGGAGCACCCGACTCTGCCGTGGTTCGGCGAGATGGGGCTGCGCTGGCACGCGGTTCCGGTCATCGCGAACATGCGGCTGTCGATCGGTGGCGTGCACTACCCCGCCGCACCGTTCAACTCGTGGTTCGTCGGCGCCGAGATCGGCACGCGGTCACTGGCTGAGGAAGGTGCTTACGGTGTGGCGCGTGAGGTTGCCGATGCGTTGGGTTTGGACACCTCGTCCGAACGCACGCTGTGGCGGGACTTCGCGACCGTTCACCTGAACGCGGCAGTGCTGCACTCGTTCGACAAGGCGGCCGTCACCATCACGGACCACCACGCGGAAGCGTTGCACCGTCTCGCTTGGCTGCGCTCCCGCCAACGCCCGTCTGCCGCACGTCCCGCGTTCCGGTTGGACACCGCGGCCGCGGCGCGCGCACGGAACGGTTCTCCGGCGCGCTTCACGGCCGCGTTGGACGAGACCCGGCCTCAGCCGACGAGCAGGCTGGCGGAACTGCTCCGCCAGCAACACTCCCTGACCAGCGTCTGACTTCCCCATCACACGCTGGTTGCCGGGAAGACCTAGTGCTTCGAGTCGATCATCACGCCTGAGAGAGCCATCAGCGCAAGGACCAACAGGCCGACCACCGCGGCGGCCCAAGTGAACACAACTGACAACATGGCGTCCTCCGTTTCCCCGACTTTCGCTCCTCCAGAGTCCGTGACCGGCGTGTGATCTGACATCCGCCGTGAGGGTATTTCCGCAGGTCGCCCTCTCAGCCTTCTGGCTGATGCCGGGGTAGCCCCCGGTCGGACGCGGGGTCGCACTTTCGGCCCTACTGTTGCTCGGGTGGAGAGCACGGACTTGAACTGGCGGCTGCTCGCCAAGCGTCAGTGGCCGCTGGCGCTCTCACTGGCCGCGATCGCAGTCGCCGAGCTGGGTGCGATCTCGACCGATCTCGGTTGGTGGCAGATACCGGGGATCGCGGTGATCTGCGTGATCGCGGTGCTCGCGCCGCGCAGACCTTTCGACGCCGCCCTCGCTCTGGCGTTCGCCATCGCGTGCGTGGCCGTTTACATGCGGCTGCTCGGTGTGGCGATCGAGCCGCACCTCTTCTGGAGCGGCGCGGGCATCTCGATGACCGGCGCGGCGATGGCCACCATCGCGACCCTCGTGCGGGACGCATCTCGCGGGAAAGCCGTGCTGGGGACCGTGGTGGTGCTCGCGGCCATGGCGTTCGCGGAGGTCATGGGATGGCCGATCGTGGCACCACGCGAGTACGGCGAGTGGAGCCCGGACGCGTGGAACTTCGGGATCGCGGCGGGCGTGCTGCTCGTCCTCGCGCTGGGGACGGGGCTGTACTTCCGGGCCAGGGACAGCGAACGCGCGTCGCAGCTCGCGGCTTCCGTTGCGGCGGCCCAGAACTCCGAACGGATGGCGCTCGCCCGCGAACTGCACGACGTGGTGGCGCACTACGTGACGGCGATCGTCGTGCACGCGCAGGCAGGCCAGCTCAACCGCGAGGCCGCGGAACAGGTGCTGCCGACCATCGAGGCGTCCGGCTACGAGGCACTGACCGCGATGCGGCGGCTGGTGGGAACGTTGCGGGACGGCGAGTCGTCCGGACCGGCCGCGTCCTCGTCACTGGTGGACGACGTGCGCTCGCTGGCCGCGGAATCCGAGCTGCCGGTACGGCTCTCGTTCGACCTGCAGGACGCGGTGCCGCAGGAGCTGGCCCGCTCGGTGCTGCGGCTGGTGCAGGAATCGCTGACGAACACTCAGAAACACGCTTCCGCGGTGTCCTCAGTGGACGTCGCACTGTCCTCGAGCGATGGTGTGCTGCACCTGGCGGTCCTCGACGACGGCGTCGCCTCCGGTGTGCCCGTCGGCGGATCGGGAGGCTACGGGCTCGTCGGCATGCGCGAGCGCACGGAACTGCTGGGTGGCACGTTCTCCGCAGGCCGACGCGAACCAACCGGGTGGACGGTCCGCGCCGAGCTGCCGATCTCCTAGCTCACATGTCGTCGCGGATGACTTCGAACTCCTGAGTCATCTCGACATCGCTGAGCTGGTCGTCGTTCTGAGGGTCGATGTCGGCCACTGATGCCTCCGCATGATCACGCCCGTACCGTGGAGTGTGATCATGCCAACTCAGCGCCGGGTCGGCGGCTTGGGGGTCGAGGGCTTCTGCGCGCGGCGAAACGATCCACTGGTCGTGCACGGCTTCTTCGACATGATCTTGAGACGCCCCTGTCCTACCTGTGGTTGCTCTGGATGCACAAAGGGCCCGTCGCATCACGCGCAACGGGCCCCTTGGTTGGGGAGAAGTTTTAGGCCGGGGCGGACCCTGGGGGTCGGCCCGCGCCCGACAGAACGGGGATTCCCATCCCGTCCGGATGTATGCATGCATGTGACTGGCATCACAATGGCAGGATTCTCCGCATGTCACTGCGTCTGCACGCCCCGGTGGTCCTGCCCTGCGACCCGTCCTGCGCCGTGTTGCGCGACGCCGTCGTGGACGTCGTCGACGGCCGGATCACCTACGTGGGTGCCATCGCCGATGCCCCCGCCTTCGACGGCGAGGTGCGATCGCTCTCCGGAATCCTGATGCCCGGCCTGGTCAACACCCACGCGCACAGCCCGATGACGGTGCTCCGCGGCCTGGGTTCGGACCTGCCGCTGCTGCGGTGGCTGCAGGAGGCCATGTGGCCGAACGAGGCGCAGATGACCGCCGCCGACGTCGGCACCGGCATGCTGCTCGGCGCCGTCGAGATGCTCCGGCACGGCGTCACCACCTCCACCGAGATGTACTTCCACGGGCCGGAGCTGACTTCTTCGGTGCTGGCCGCCGGGTCGCGGGTGGTGTTCGGCGGGGCGATCCTCGACGTGCCGGGGATGGACTGGAAGTCGCAGACCGACGAGATCTCGTCGTGGATCGACTCCGACGGACTGCGGTTCGGGCCTGGCGAGCGGGTCGAGCTGGCCTACGGGCCGCACTCCGCCTACACGCTGTCGGCTCCGCAGCTGACGGCGATCGCTGTCGAGGCGCGAGCCCGTGGCGCGCTGTTCATGGTCCACGTGGCCGAGTCGCCGTTCGAGGACGAGGCCGCCCGCGCCGAATTCGGTTCCGTGCCGGCCCTGATGAAGGCTTCGGACGTGCTGGGCGGGCGCGTGCTGTCCGCGCACTCCGTGCACCTGTCCGACGAGGACATCGCGCTGTACGCGGCGCACGGCGTCGGCGTCGCGCACTGCCCCGGCTCCAACACGAAGCTCGCTTCGGGGATCGCGCGCGTGCCGGAACTGCTGGCCGCGGGCGTGTCGGTCGGGCTGGGAACGGACGGGCCCGCGTCCAACGACGACCTGGACCTGCTGGAGGAAGCGCGGCTGGCCGGGCTCCTGGCGCGCGTCTCGAAGATGGACGCCACCGTGCTCGGGGCGGCGCAGGCGTTGCTGATGGCCACTCGGGGCGGTGCCGACGCGCTGGGACGCGACGACATCGGCGCACTGGAGGCCGGGCGCTGGGGCGACGTCGTGCACGTCGCCGCCGACGACCCCGCCTTCGCGACCGGGCTGGACGCGCCGGACGCGCAGGTGCTGGCGAACCTGGTGTGGGGGTCCGGGTCGCGCCGGGTCACCGACGTGTGGGTCGCCGGCGACCACGTGGTCGCCGGTGGGGAGTCGACGCGGGTGGATCGGCACGAGGCTCAGGCCGGAGTCGCCGCGGTGGCGCGGCGACTGCGGAGCGTCAACCTCTAGCCACAGGCTGTTGACAAGCCTGTGGACAACTAGCGGCGTGGCCGAGACCGCACGTTGATCTCGGTGATGTGGGCGTCGGGCGTCGCCAGCACGGCTGACGCCACCGCCCGCCCCACCGAGGCCGGGTCGATGTACTGCGAGGGGTCGTAGTCGCCGCCCTCCTGGCGGCGCACGTCCTCCTGCATCGGCGTGGCGGTCCGGCCGGGGTACACCGAGGTCACGCGCAACGCCGGCTCGTCGCCGCGCAGCGCGTCGGCGTAGGCGCGCAGGGCGAACTTCGACGCCGCGTAGACGCCCCAGCCCGGGTTGGCGTTCAGGCCGGCGCCCGAGTTGATCAGGACGACGTGGCCGCCTGCGGTGCGCAGCTGCGGCAGCAGCAGGTTGGTCAGTTCGGCGACCGCGAAGACGTTGACGTCGAAGGTCTTCCGCCAGTCGGCCTGGGTCGCGTCGGCCAACGGGCCGAGCACGGCGATGCCCGCGCTGTGGACGAGCACGTCCAGGCGCGAGACGCTGCCCAGGTCCGAGGAGGCCACGTTCGTCAGGTCGAAGGGCCAGGCCTGCGCTCCGGGGAGTTCCGCGGCGAGCACCGAGAGCGATGTTTCGTCTCGTCCGCCTAGCAGGAGATCGTGAGTTGGGGCCAGACTTCTGGCGATGGCCGAGCCGATTCCGCTGGATGCCCCGGTGACGAGGGCGACCGGACGATCAGTCATGGGGGGACCATAGTGCCCAGGAAGTTGATCCTGCCGTACCTCTGCCTGCTCTACTTCATCAACTACCTCGACCGGGTCAACATCGGGTTCGCCGGGCCCAACGGGATGTCGGAGGAGCTCAAGCTCTCGGCCACCGTGTTCGGGTTCGCGTCCGGGGTGTTCTTCATCGGGTACCTGCTGCTCGAAGTGCCGAGCAACCTGGCGCTGCACCGGTTCGGGGCACGCAGGTGGATCGCCCGGATCATGATCAGCTGGGGGATCGTCGCCACGGCGATGGCGTTCGTGCCCAACGGGACCGTGCTGATCGTGCTGCGGTTCCTGCTGGGCGTGGCGGAGGCCGGGTTCTTCCCGGGGATCATCCTGTACCTGACCTACTGGTACCCGCAGAAGGACCGGGCGCGGATCGTCGCGTTGTTCATGGTGGCGATCCCGATCTCGACGGCGCTCGGGGCCACGTTCAGCGGGTTGCTGATCCAGTGGACGGACTGGCGCACGATGTTCCTCATCGAGGGACTGCCGGCGATCGCGCTGGCGTTCGTGACGTGGTTCTGGCTGCCGGACAAGCCGGAGGAGGCCGTCGAGCAGCCGGAGGAAGAGCACTGGCCGTTGAAGAAGGCCCTCACCCATCCCCGGATCCTGGCGTTGAGCTTCGTGTACTTCGGGATCGTGTACGGGCTGTACACGCTGGGGTTCTTCCTGCCGACGATCATCAAGGGACTGGCGCCGGGGGCGGGTGTGGTCGAGCGCGGGCTGATCAACGCGATTCCGTACGTCCTCGGCGCGGTCGCCATGGTCCTGTGGGCCAGGCACGGCGACCGCACCGGAGAACGGAAGTGGCACGTCGCCGCGCCGATGTTGCTGGGTGGAGCAGCGATCCCTGTCGCGCTCTACCTGGAGAACCCCATCGCGGCGATGGTGGCGGTCTCGGTCTGCGCGATCGGTGTCTGCGCCGCACTGCCCACGTTCTGGGCGCTTCCCACGAGCTTCCTGGGCGGTGCGGCTGCGGCGGGTGGAATTGCGTTGATCAACTCACTGGGCAACCTGAGCGGTTTCGTGGCGCCCTACGTGACCGGTTGGCTGCGTGACATCACCGGTACCCAGAAGACGGGCCTCTGGGTCGTCGGCATCACGATGATCACCGCAGCGGTGGTCGCGCTCGTTCAGAGGGCGGGTACGGAGAAGGTGTAGAGGGCTTCGTAGCGGACAGAGGTCTGGGCGCCTTCGGTGCAGCTCCCGGCGGGTGCGACGCCGCCCTTGGTGTTGAGCCGCTGCACGTAGCTGACGCCGGCGAACGTTCCTTCGCCCCTGGTGGACTTGGCCTTCAGCAGCAGTTCCGGAACGGCTCCCGGAACCTCGTTGCGGGCTCCGTCGACCGGGGCGGCCTCGACCGCGCTGCCGTCGACGGTGGAGACCCAGATCGGGCCGCGCGAGTGCAGCGCGACCGCCCTGCCGAGCCGGTCCGCCAGCGTCGCGGCGGGTTCCAGGCTCTTCCACGCTCCGGCCGTGCAGGTGTAGGTCTGCACGCCCTTGGCGTAGAACTTTTCGACGATCTTGTTCCCGGCCGGGACCTGAACGGCGGGTGCGACCCTCGCCTCAGCTCCGCCGCTCATGGATTCCGGGGTCGGCGCCGCGGTGGAGCCGACACCTCCTGCGAGGATGCCCAGAAGAGTTGATGAGACCAGGACTAAGCCAGCACGTTTCATCACTCCACGTCGTACGGACCGAAAACCGGACCGGTTCAGTACCGTCTCAGTTGGCGGGCGCGTAGAAGGTGTAGAGCGCCTTGTACGGAACGGAGGTCTGCGCACCGGCCGTGCAACCACCGGCCGGAGCGACGCCGCCCTCGGTCGCGAGGCGCTGAACGTAGGTGACCTTGCCGAACAGGCCGTCGCCGCGAGCGGTCTTGGTCTTGAGCAGGAGCTCGGGCACGGCGCCCTTGATGTCGTTCTTGGCACCGTCGACGGGGGTCGCCTCGACCGCGCTGCCGTCCACGGTGGAGATCCAGACGGGGCCGCGGGAGTGGATGATGATCGGCTTGTCGTTCTTGTCCACGAGGGTCGCGGTGGGCTCTAGACCCTTCCACGCGTTGCCAGTGCACGAGTACGTCTGGACGCCCGTGGCCTGGTATTCGCCGACCAGCTTCTGGCCTGCCGGGACCTGGACGGCTGCCGCGACGGGCGCGTCCTCGGCCTGAGCGACGGGAGTGGGGGTCGCGGTGCCGGCGGTGGGGGTGCCACACGCAGCAAGACCCAGAAGAGCAGCAGCACCAACGAGAAGACGAACATTCACGATTCACTCCAAAGTGGACAGCCAAAGTGGACTTTCCCGATTTCGGCTGTCCGCGGTGCAGCCACCCATCACACGGACGGGCGGCCGCACCGGTTCACAAGATCAGAGTGAGCCGGACCACACGATCAGTCGCAGATCTTCCTGCGGTCCTTGCGCCACACCACCGCGACGGACGGACGCGGCTGCGAGGTGCCACCGTCCGGCCAGTGCGACAGCGGGTTGTTCGCCGAGGCGCCGTCGATCTCGCCGGGGTGCTGCACGGACACCAGCACGAAGTCCTCGGTGACGACGGGACCGCAGGTCTCCGCACCCTTGGGCACCGTGAGGAACTGCTTCACGAAGCCGCGGCGCTTGCCGGCGACGGGCAGCGCGAACAGGCCGTCGTTGGAGCCCAGGGCGTTGCCGTCCGTGGAGATCCACAGGTTGCCGTGCGTGTCGAACGCGACGTTGTCCGGGCACGAGATCGGACTGACCTGCGACTTGTCGAAGCCGCCGAAGTACGTGCCGGGGTCCTTGGGGTCGCCGCAGAGCAGCAGCAGCTTCCACGAGAACGCCAGCGCGGTGTTGTCGCTGCGGCGCTCCTCGATCTCCAGGACGTGGCCGTGCTTGTTGCCGTTGCGCGGGTTGATCTCGGTCGGGCCTTCCTTGCCCGCCTTGCCGCGGTCGGTGTTGTTGGTCAGCGCGGCGTAGATCCGGCGGTTGTGCGTCGAGGGCTCGACGTCCTCCGGGCGGTCCATCTTCGTGGCGCCCATCTTGTCCGCGGCCAGGCGCGTGAAGACGTAGACCTCTTCCGCGGTGAAGCCGGGCACGAACGACTTGTCGTTGTGCGCCAACGCGATCCACTCGCCGGAGCCGTCGAACTCGCCGTCCTGCGGCAGCGTGCCGAGGCCGTCGATCTCGGCGGCCGGGCTGTCGCCGGTGAAGCGCGCGACGTACAGCGTTCCCTTGTCCAGCAACTGCTTGTTGTGCTCGCGGGCGCGCTTCGAGTCGCCCTTCTGCATCTTCTCGTCCGTGACGAACTTGTACATGTAGTCGAAGCGCTCGTCGTCGCCCATGTACGCGACCACACGGCCGTCCTTGGCGACGATGACGTTCGCGCCCTCGTGCTTGAAGCGGCCGAGCGCGGTGTGCTTGACCGGCGTCGACGTCTTGTCGAGCGGGTCGATCTCGACGATCCAGCCGAAGCGGTTGGCCTCGTTGGGTTCCTGGGCCAGGTCGAAGCGCTTGTCGAACTTCTCCCACTGGCGCAGCGACGCGCCGCCGCTGATGCCGTAGCGGGCGAACTTGGCCTTCGTGTCCGGGTCGGTGACCAGGCTCGCGTTGGCGAAGTACTGGTTGAAGTTCTCCTCGCCGGACAGGATCGTGCCCCACGGCGTGACGCCGCCGGAGCAGTTGTTCTGCGTGCCCAGAACCTTCTTGCCCGTCGGGTCGGCCGAGGTCTTGAGGAACTTCGAACCGGCGGCCGGGCCCTTCACCTCGAACGGCGTGGTCAGCGTGATCCGGCGGTTGTACTTCTTCTTGTCGTCCGGGCAGACGAAGAGCTTGCCCGTGCGGGGGTCGCGGTCGACCATCACGACCGACAGGCCGTGCGCGGCCCACGCGATCTTGGCGTGCTTCTCGGTGATGGTGGTCGGCGTCCAGTCCTTGAACATGAACGACTCGGTCGTGTACTCGTGGTTGCTCACCATGAGCCAGCTGTCGTGGTAGCCCGGCACCGGGACGAGACCGCAGAAGTCGTTGTTGAAACCGAACTGCTTGGCCTGTGCCTCGGGCGTCTGGTTGTCGAAGTCGAACTTCGGCGCGTCGTCCAGCACCCCGTCACCCCAGCGGATGACGACGTCCTGCTGGAACCCCTGGGGGATGGTGATCTGGTCGAGGGTGTTGGGCGCCACCGGCTCGAAGTTCAGACCGTCGTTGCCGCCGCGACCGAGGTCGAGGTCGACGTTCACCGGGGCTGCCGCGGCCGAACCGGAGAACGCGAGCGCGCCGGCACCGGCGGCCGCGACGACCGCACCTGCCTTCAGCATGCCGCGCCGGCTCACGACCTCCTTGACGACGTCGCCGAAGTACGCGTTGGCGGACGAGTTGGGCGCCTCGTGCGCACAAGCGTTGCCGCAGCGGAACTCGCAGGTGACGGCCTGACGTCCGAGCGGGTGGTTCGTCGGGAGCAGGGGCAGCATGCGGCGGCCCCGATCGGTGGGTGAGGACACGCAGGCCTCCGAGATCGGTCAGTGTGGGAACTGGCCGAACCTAAGAGCCCAACGAGATCGCCTGCCGTCCAGAAGGTGAACGGCAGGCGAACTCGTACTACTCCCGAACGATCACAGCACTCAGGGTGATCAACCGATTTCACCCAGCTGACGACGACCCTTGCGCCACACCGCGACGACCGACGGACGAGGCCTCGCGGTACCCCGGTCCGGCCAGTTCGAGGCGGGCTTGTCGGCACTGGCGCCGTCCACCTCGCCGGGGTGCTGCACGCACACCGTGATCACCCGCTCGCCGATCACCGGACCGCAGGTCTCACCACCGCGCGGCACCGTGAGGAACAGCTTGAGGTGCCCGCGTTCCGGCCCTTCCAGCGGCACGCCGTAGAGGCCGTCGTTGAGCCCGTCGAGCTTGCCGTCGGCGTCCGTGGAGATCCACAGGTTGCCGTGCCGGTCGAACGCGACGTTGTCCGGACTGGAGATCGGGCTGACCTGCGACTTGTCGTAGCCGCCGAAGTACGTGTTCGGGTCCTCCGGGAAGCCGCAGACCAGGAACAGGTCCCAGTTGAACGTCAGCGCGAGCGCGTCGTTGCGGCGTTCGACGATCTCGATGACCTGGCCGTGGCGGTTGTTGACGCGCGGGTTCGGTTCGGTCGCGCCTTCCTTGCCCGCCGTGACACCACGTTCGACGTTGTTGCTCAAAGCGCAGTAGACCGCGCCGGTGCGCGGGTGGCACTGGATGTCCTCCGGGCGGTCCATCTTCGTCGCGCCGACCTTGTCCGCCGCGATGCGCGTGAAGACGTACACCTCCTCGGCGGTCATGCCGGGCACGAAGGACTTCTTGCCCGCGGCCAGCGGAATCCACTCACCCGTGCCGTCGAACTTGCCGTCGCTGGGCAGCTTTCCGGTGCCGTCGATCTCGGACACGGGGCTGTCGCCCTTGAACTTCCCGACATACAGCGTGCCGTCGTCGAGCAGCGTCATGTTGTGGCGGCGCGCGGCTTTGCTGTTGCCGTGCTTCATCTTGCCGTTGGAGATGAACTTGTAGATGTACTCGAACCGCTCGTCGTCACCGGAGTACGCGACGACGCGGCCGTCGTCGGCGACGCGGATGTTCGCGGTCTCGTGCTTGAACCGGCCGAGGTGCGTGTGCTTGATCGGCGTGGAGTCCGGGTCGTGGGGGTCGAGCTCGATGACCCAGCCGAACCTGTTGACCTCGTTGGGTTCCTGGGCGAGGTCCCAGCGCTTGTCGAAGCGCTCCCACTTGCGCGTGGTCGCCGTGCCGGTGACGCCGTAGCGGGTCAGCCTCGGGTCGTTGCGGCCGGCGGCGTTCGCGAAGTACTGGTTGAAGTTCTCCTCGCCGGACAGGATCGTGCCCCACGGCGTGACGCCGCCGGAGCAGTTGTTGATCGTGCCGAAGACCTTCTTGCCCGACGGGTCGACGGACGTCTTGAGCAGGTCGCTGCCCGCGGCAGGACCGCGCACCTCGAACGCCGTGTTCAGGGTGATGCGGCGGTTGTACTTGCTGAAGCGCGGCCGGTAGTGGCCGGAGAACAGCGAGCGCTTGATCATGAACACCGAGAGGCCGTGCGCGGCCCACGCGATCTTCGCCTGTTCCTCGGTGGGGTTGTTCGCGTCGTAGCCGCGGAACATGAACGGCTCGCTGGTGTACTCGTGGTTGGTGACCATGATCCCGGTCAGTTCCAACGGGTCCAGCGGCAGGATCGCGGCGAAGTCGCAGTTGAAGCCGAACTGCTTCTCCTGCTTCGCGGCGGTCTGGTTGTCGAAGTCGAACTCGGGAACGCCGGGGAAGAGCGGATCGCCCCAGCGGATCACGATCCCCTGCTCGTACCCCTCGGGGATGACGACCTCGTCCTTGGTGTTGACCTCGACGGGCTTGAAGTCGAGTCCCCTGGGTGGGCGGCCCTGGGACTCGGGCGCGGCGGCGGTGTCGGGAGCGGCGGCGGCGGTGGCCGGCAGCGAGACGGTGGCGGCTGCTGCGACGACGGCACCGGCTTTGAGGGCGGTCCGCCGGCTGACCAGGTCGCCGAAGTAGGTGTTGTCCGAGGTGTTCGGGACCTCGTGGAAGCAGGCGTCGCCACAGCGGTACTCACATGTCACCGCTGCTCTGCCGACGCGATGGTTGACGAGCGGCAGGGGGATCATGGTGGTGGCCTCCTACGGTCGGTGCGGGAACCGCGACCGACCGTAGTTCACCTTTTGTTAACCCACTAGCTGCTCGCTCGCGATCACGACTTCCGTAGGTACCTCGTGCGTATCAGTACGGTTGAACGCCAGCAGCACAGCGGCGACTCCGCACAGCACCGCCGCCACGACGAACGGCTGAGCGAGGTGGCTCACGAACGTCGCCGCCAGCGCGCCGCCGAGCCAGCGCAGGAAGTTGTACCCGGCGCTCGCGACCGGCCTCGGCGCGTCGCTGACGCTCATCGCGGTTCCGGTGAACAGGGTGTTCAGCAGGCCGCTGACCAGGCCGGAGATGACCACGGCGACCACCAGCAACGGCTTGCTCGGCACCGCCATCAGCAGCATGAGCACGGCGAACGCGAGGACCGACCCGATGATCGCCGCCTTCTCGCCGACGCGGTCCGCTAGCCGTGGCGCGAGGAAGACGCTCGAGACCGCGACGCACACGCCCCAGCCGAAGAAGATCAGTCCGATCTCGACGGCGCCCCAGCGCAGGACGAACGGCGACCAGGCCAGAACCGTGAAGAACGCGGCCGTGTAGAGCGCCGCTCCGACCGAGGTGCGCAGCAGGACCGGGTTCCTGAGGGCCTTGAGCGGGTCGAGCAGGCCGATCTTCGGACGTTCCAGGTGCGAGTCCCTGGCCAGGAACGTTGCACAAAGGATCAACGCGACGGCCATGAGAACCGCGGTGCCGAGGAACGGCCCGCGCCACGAGAAGCTGCCGAGCAACGCGCCGAGCAGCGGCCCGACGCTCAGACCGAGGCCGAGCGCGGCTTCGTAGAGCAGGATCGCGGCCTTCTGCCCGCCACTGGCCGCGCCGACGATGACGCTGAGCGCGGTGGCGATGAAGAACGCGTTGCCGAGCCCCCACACGGCCCGCAGTCCCACGAGCTGGCCGATGCTCCCTGCCGCCGAGCACGCCAGCGTGGCGACGACGATCAGCGCGAGCCCGCCGACGAGCGTGCGCTTGGCCCCGAACCTCGCCGTCGCGGCGCCCGTGAAGAGCATCGCCACGACCTGAACACCGAGGTAGGAGGAGAAGAGGAGGGTGACCTGCGCGGGTGTTGCGTGCAGACCCTCCGCGATGGACAACAGGATCGGGTCCACGAGCCCGATCCCCATGAAGGCGATGACCGCGGCGAACGCCGTGATCCACACCTGCTTGGGCTGAGCTTTGAAATTCACTTAGCTATCCTAACCGATTTTGCTTAGCATAGCGAAGTATCGTGGCCCACAAGGTACGGTTCTCGGCGTGGATGCGGTGATCTTCGACCTCGACGGCGTGCTGATCGACTCCGAGCAGGTGTGGGACGAGGTGCGCCAGGCGTTCGCCGCCGCGCACGGCGGCACGTGGACCCCGGCCGCCACCCGTGCCATGCAGGGGATGTCGACGCCCGAGTGGGCCGCGTACCTGGTGTCGGACGTGGGCGTGCGGCTGACCGCCGCGGAGACGTCCGCCGGCGTGGTCGCCGAGATGGAGAAGGCCTACGCCGCACACCTGCCGGTGATTCCGGGCGCTGTCGACGCCGTTCGCGCGGTGGCGTCCCGCTTCCCGGTCGCGATCGCGTCCTCGGCTCCGGCCGTGCTGATCAAGGTGTTCCTGGAGGTGACCGGCCTGCCGGTGCCCGTCGCGGTGTCGTCGGAATCGTGCGCCGCCGGGAAGCCGTCACCGGACGTGTACCTCGCGGCCGCCGCGCAACTGGGCGTTTCTCCGGCTTCCTGTTACGCCGTCGAGGACTCGACCAACGGCTTGAAGGCGGCTCTGGCGGCGGGCATGACCGTGCTGGCCGTGCCGAACCCGCACTTCCCACCCGCCGAGGACGTGCTGGCTCAGGTGCGGGTGCTGTCCTCGATCGCCGACCTGCCGGACGCGCTGGCGTAACTGATCGCGGCCATGCCGATCGCGATGCACGTGCAGGCGATGACGCCCTTCGGCCAGTAGATGTGGCTGCTGAGGAACAGGTAGCTGCCGACCAGCAGGAAGACCGCCCCCGGCAGGGCTTTGAGCCTGGCCTTGAGCACCGCGCACACCACGATCGCGAGGCTGGCCGCGAAGAAGCACCACGCGCCCACGGTCCCGAGCTGGTTACCGATCTTGAACAACGGCTCGTCGGCGGCGGTGCGGCCGCCGTTCGCCAGCGTCATCGCACCGCCGCCGATACCCGCCAACGCGTCCAGCGCGCCGTAGAAGACGACGTACCCGAAGGTGGCCGCGCGAGCCGGGTAGCGGACGTACTTCGGGCTGTCGTCGAGCAGGACCCATTGCGCCGCACCGAGCAGCGGGAAGATCACCGCCAGGATGATGTGCATGTTCTGCCACCACTGCGCGGTCGACGCGTCGAGGTGGTGCGGGTGGGTCAGGCCGATGCCGGCGAGGATCAGGCCGGGGAGGGCGACGAGCAGCGTGCGCACCGGCCGAACCTAGCGGTGATCACTGCTTTCCCCGCTAGACTCGCCCACTTTCAGGCGATTCGACCGAGCAAGTCGAACCTGTGTTCGATAGGATGTGGCAGTGGTGAACCGGCGTGAACAGGCGGCGTTCCTGCTCGCACTGCGCGACAGCGAGCGCGGCTGGGCCGACGTCACGAGCGCCGTGGAGGACGCGGGATCCGCCCTGTCCGCACTGGAGTCGCTGCTCACCCCCGACCAGCCGACACTGGACCACATCGCTCCCGACGTGGCAGGCCGCCTGGAACTGGTCGAGAAGGAGATCGAGTCCTGGGAGGACGAGGGCATTCACCTCGTCACCGTGCTGGACGAGCAGTACCCGGTCCAGTTGCTCATGGTGCATCAGCGGCCGCCTTTCCTGACCTGCAAGGGTTTCCTCGACCCCGCCGACCAGTTCGGCGTCGCCGTCGTCGGCAGCAGGCACGCGAGCGCGCGAGGACTCCACATCACACGCGAGATCGCGACAACACTGACCAAGCACGACATCACGGTCTTCAGCGGCCTCGCGGCCGGAATCGACACGGCCGCGCATCGAGCCGTTGTGGACGCCGGAGGCCGGACGGTGTCAGTGGTCGGCACCGGCCTGCGCCGCTGCTACCCGGCGGAGAACACCGACCTCCTGCAGGAGATCGCCAGGACGGGAGCCGTGCTGTCGCAGTTCTGGCCGGACGCCGGTCCAGCCAAACACCACTTCCCGATGCGCAACGCCGTGATGAGCGGCTGCAGCGTCGCGACCGTCGTCGTCGAGGCGGGCGAACACAGCGGCACCCGGATCCAGGCACGGCTCGCGCTGGAGCACGGCAGGCACGTCTTCCTGTTGCCCGAGGTCGTGTCCGGCACGACCTGGGGCAGCGAGATGTCCGAGCGACCGAACACGACTGTCCTGGAAGGTCCCGATCACCTGCTGCGCGTGCTGGACGAGTTGCGCGCCGGAGTCCCGGACCTGATCGACCTCTGACGTGAGCCCGCTCAACCGCATCTCCGAGAGCTACCTCAACATCCTCGTTCCGCCACCAGCGCGTGGGCCGAACGTGTGCGGGGTCTGCCGCAGGACCACCGATGGCTATCCCCGATGCTGGCAGTGCAACCAGCACTTCCAGTCTCACGGCGCCGAACTGGCCGACGAGGTCGTGCCGATCTCGATGGCGGTGGACGACGGCCAGCTGGTCCACGTGCTGGGGAACTACAAGAACAACAGGTTCCCAGGCGTGCGGAAGCAGTTCACCAACGAACTCGCCGGCGTCCTCGCGACCTTCCTCGCCGGACACCGACGGTGCCTTGGCGAGTTCGACGTAGTGACGGTCGTTCCGAGCACGAGGCAACGGGCAGACGGCCATCCGCTCGTCGACATTCTCGGACGACGGCTTGGCAGCACCCGTGCGGACTTCGCCGAGGTGCTCAGCACTTCCGGCGACAACTCCCGGCTGCTGCGGCCGGACGAGTACGTCGTCCACGCCGATGTCGGAGACAGGCGGATTCTGCTGATCGACGACCAGTGGACGTCCGGTGCCAGCCTCCAGTCATCGGCCATCGCCCTCAAGCGCGCCGGAGCAGCGCGAGTCGTCGGCCTCGTGATCGGGCGGCGAGTCGATGCGGGATCGCGCGGCACGTTCGACTGGGAAGTCTGCGCTGTCTGCCTGGGGAGCTGACTAGCGTGGCGGGTATGACGCAACGAGTTGCTGTGGTCACCGGCACCGCGCAGGGCATGGGCCTGCGGATCGCGGACGTGCTGCGCGAGGACGGGTTCGCCGTCGTCGGCTTCGACCTGCAGGAGAGCAAGGACGGGATCGTCGGCAACGTCGCCAGCGCCGCGGACGTCCAGCGCCTGACCGATCACGTGACCAGCACTTACGGCCGTGTGGACGTGTTGGTCAACAACGCCGGGATCGCCGGCATCGTGCCGTTCGAGGACACGAGCCTGGAGCAGTGGGAACGGATCATGGCGGTCAACCTGACCGGGCCGTTCCTGCTCACGCAGGCGTTGGGCAAGGTCATGCTGGAACAGAAATCCGGCAGCGTCGTCAACATCGCGTCCGTCGCCGGGCTGCAGGGGGTGGCGGACCGGGCCGCGTACAACACGACGAAGCACGGGCTGATCGGGCTGACGCGCACGCTCGCCGTCGAGTGGGGCGGGCGGGGGATCAGGGTCAACGCCGTGTGTCCCGGCTGGGTCAAGACCGAGATGGACGTCGAGTCGCAGGCCGGCGGGTACTACGTCGACGAGGACATCACCGACCACGTGCCGATGAACCGGTTCGCGGCGCCGGACGACATCGCGCAGGCCGTGCGGTTCCTGGCCAGTGACAACGCTCGGTACATCAACGGAGTCGCGCTGCCGGTCGACGGCGGGTGGACCGCGGACGGCAGCTGGCAGAAGCTGCGGCTCTCGAAGCGCTGAACGTGAAGGGCCGCCCTCCGCGAAGGAGAGCGGCCCTTCACGGCATCAGACTTCGCCGCGAATGAACTTCTCGACGGCCTCGTGCGCCTCGGAGTCCGAGTACTGCACGGGCGGGGACTTCATGAAGTACGACGACGCCGAGAGGATCGGGCCGCCGATACCCCGGTCGAGGGCGATCTTCGCCGCGCGCACGGCGTCGATGATGATGCCCGCGGAGTTCGGGGAGTCCCAGACCTCCAGCTTGTACTCGAGGTTCAGCGGCACGTCGCCGAAGGCGCGACCCTCCAACCGGACGTAGGCCCACTTGCGGTCGTCGAGCCACGCCACGTAGTCGGACGGGCCGATGTGGACGTTGCGCTTGCCCATCTCGCGGTCCACCTGGGACGTGACGGCCTGGGTCTTGGAGACCTTCTTGGACTCCAAGCGCTCCAGTTCCTTCATGTTCAGGAAGTCCATGTTGCCGCCGACGTTCAGCTGCATGGTGCGGTCGAGCTGGACACCGCGGTCCTCGAAGAGCTTCGCCAGCACGCGGTGCGTGATGGTGGCGCCGACCTGGGACTTGATGTCGTCACCGACGATCGGGACGCCGGCGGCGCGGAACTTCTCCGCCCACTCCGGGTCCGACGCGATGAAGACGGGCAGGGCGTTGACGAACGCCACACCGGCGTCGATCGCGGCCTGGGCGTAGAAGCGGTCCGCGTCCTCGGAACCCACCGGCAGGTACGAGACCAGCACGTCGACCTCGGCGTCACGCAGCGCCTGAACAACGTCGACCGGCTCGGCGTCGGACTCCTCGATCGTCTCCCGGTAGAACTTCCCGAGACCGTCGAAGGTGTGACCCCGCTGGACGACGACGCCGAGCGGCGGCACGTCCGCGATCTTGATCGTGTTGTTCTCGCTGGCCCCGATGGCCTCGGAGAGGTCGGTACCGACCTTCTTCGCGTCGACGTCGAACGCTGCGACGAACTCGACATCGCGCACGTGGTAGTCGCCGAACTGCACGTGCATCAGACCGGGCACGCGGGTGTTCGGGTCGGCGTCACGGTAGTAGTGGACGCCCTGCACCAGCGACGCCGCGCAGTTGCCCACCCCGACGATGGCCACTCGAACGGTGCGGCGGTTTTCGCCCATTGCCGAGTCCTCCTTGATCAACAGTGAATCGCTACTCGTCCTGCTCGGACTTCTCGTGCGCGATGAGCTCGTTGAGCCACCGCACCTCGCGCTCCGTGCTTTCCAGGCCTTGGCTGTGCAGCTCACGGGTGTAGCGGTCGATCTGCTCACCCGTGCGCGTGAGCCGCTCGCGAAGCCCCTCCCTGCGTTCTTCGACACACCGCCGGCGGCCTTCCAGGATGCGCATCCTGACGTCGGCCGGCGTGCGTGAGAAGAACGCCAGGTGGACTCCGAACGAGTCGTCGTCCCAGGTCTGCGGACCCGCGTCGGCCAGGAGATCGGCGAACCGCTCCTTGCCCTCCGGCGTCAGCTTGTAGACCTTGCGAGCCCGACGTCCCCAGGAGAGAGCCGATTCCTCCGGCCCCTCCTCCACGATCAGGCCCGTCCTCTGGAGTCGCCGCAGTGTTGGGTACAGCGATCCGTAGGAGAACGCGCGAAACGCTCCGAGCAGGTCATGCAAGCGCTTGCGCAGCTCGTAGCCGTGCATGGGCGCCTCGTGCAGCAGGCCGAGCAGCGCGAACTCGAACACGAGTCACCTCCTCGCACCTGCACCGATAGGTGAGGCGATTATATCGGCTCGATACATCGATGGCTCCTTGCAACTGTGGGATGTGGCACACCGTGATACCGCGCCGGACCTCGCTGCCCTGAACGGCCCATCATCGGAAAGCGGTCGGCACGTACTCTGGTGACGTGTTGACCCAACGGCAGGTGGTGGACTACTCGCTGCAGCGGCGTGCGCTGCTGGCGGAGGTCTATGCCGGTCGGACGGGCACCATGGAGGTCTGCGACGCGAACCCGTACCTGCTGCGAGCTGCGAAGTTCCACGGGACGGCGACCGACGTGCCCTGTCCGGTGTGCCGCAAGGAACCGCTCACGCACGTGTCGTGGGTCTACGGTGACGAGCTCAAGCACGCGGCCGGCTCGGCACGCACGCCTGAAGAACTGGTGAAGATGGCGAACCTCTTCGACGAGTTCTCCGTGTACCTAGTTGAAGTTTGTCGCACGTGCAGTTGGAACCACCTGGTGCAGTCATACGTCCTGGGGAAGCGTGGGCTGGAAAAGCCACGCAGGCGAACTGCGGCGGAATGACCCACAGGTGACACTGCTCCGAATGAAGTACGACCACCGAACCGTGTGCTGATGCACGCCGGTCTGGGAGGCCTTTTCACGTGAACGACCAGCATGATGACCGGCAGCGCGGAGGCGAGCCGCAGTGGCCGACCGGGGACGACCCGGACGGCGGCGGCACGAGGCGCGATGTCCCGAATCAGCCGCGACCGGGCACCCCACCCGGCGGTTTCGCGCGCCCTCCCCAGGGTGGCACGCCACCTGGTGGTTTCCCACAGCAGCAGCCCCCACGCCGCCCGAACGGACCAGGCGGTCCTCAGGGCGGTCCTGGTGGGCCTCAGGGCGCTCCAGGGCGTCCCCAGGGACCGGGGATGAACGGTCCCGGCGGTCCGCAGGGCGGGCCCGGTGGTCCGGGCGGCCGTCCTCCGACGCCTCCCGGCGGGATGCCGATCGCGCCGCCGCCCGGTGGCCGTCGCCCCGGTGGACCTGGCGGACCCGGCGGCCCTCAGGGCGGTCCTGGTGGTCCCGGTCGCCCCGGCATGCCCCCGCGCAACCCCGGTGAGGAACGCACCACGCAGATGCCGCCGGTCAACCGGCCGCCGCAGCGCGAACCCGAGCTCATCACGCACCGCGAGCCGGACGACGAGTTCCTCATGGCCGGTGTCGCCGACGATGACGACGAGTACTACGACGACGAGCCGGAGCTCACCGAAGAGGAGGAGCGCCGTCTGCGCAAGAAGAAGATCTGGAAGCGCGTCCGAATTGGTGCGTTCGTCGCGATCGGCCTGATGATCCTCGGCCCCGTGATCGCCATCGCGGTCGCGTACCCGCTCGTCGAGTGGCCGCGCCCGAACGAGATCGCGGACGCCCAGGACAAGACGATCACGTTGCTCTACTCGGACAACACCGAGATGGGCAAGATCACCTCGCCCGGTCAGAACCGCACGATGCTGACGTACGAGGAGATTCCGGACAACGTCAAGAACGCGGTCATGGCCGCGGAGGACGCGAACTTCTACGACAACCCCGGCTTCGACGCCAAGGCCATCGTCCGCGCCGTCTGGATCCAGGCGACGGGTGGTAGCTCGGGTGGTTCCGGTCTGACGCAGCAGTACATCAAGAAGGCCACGGGCAACGAGGAAGCGACGCTGACTCGTAAGTTCACCGAGCTCGTCAAGGCCTACAAGATGAGCAACGAGTCGGACCACAACACGATCCTCACCGCGTACCTCAACACGGTGTACTTCGGTCGTGGCGCGAACGGCTTCAAGGCCGCCTCGCAGGTCTACTACAACAAGCCGATGAAGGACCTCAGTCCCTCCGAGGCCGCGCTCATCTCGGGCATGATCCAGACGCCCTCCTGGTCCGAGGACGAGGAGTACTCGAAGAAGCGCTGGGAATTCGTGATGGGCCAGATGCTTCAGAAGAAGTGGATCAGCCAGGCCGACTACGACGCCCGCCAGTACCCGCAGCCGCTGCCGTTCGAGCAGACGCAGCCCGCCGGTCTCGACGGCCCGCTCGCCCGCGTGAGCCAGCAGGTCCAGAACGAGATCGACAGCGAGCTCGTCGGCCTCACGATGGAGAAGGCGCAGAAGGTCGGCGTCACCGTCCACACGACGATCGACCCGAAGATGCAGCAGGCCGCGGTCGACGCCGTGAACTCCGTGATGGACGGCCAGGACGCCGACCTGCGCACGTCGCTCAGCGCGATCGAACCGCAGTCCGGCGCGGTCAAGGCCTACTACCCGGGCAAGGACGGCCTCAAGGGCATCGACTACGCCAAGGGCACGATCCAGGAGGCCGGCTCGTCGTTCAAGCCGTTCGACCTGGTGGCCGCCCTGAAGATGGGCAAGGGCATCGGCGACACCTACGACGCCACACCGCGCAAGATCGCCGGCGTCGAGATCCGCAACGCCGGCACCAGTCAGTGCGGTAAGCAGTGCCCGATCAAGCAGGCCATGAAGGAGTCCCTCAACACCGTGTTCTACGACATGGTGGCGGGCCCCGAGGGCACTGGCACGAAGGCAGTGGCGGACGCGGCGCACGCGGCCGGCATCCCGAAGGTCGTCCGGGTGGGCGGCCAGGACAAGGAGACCCTGGTCGGTGAGGGTGGCAACCCGCCCACCGCCGGTATCTCCATCGGTGCCGACAGCGCCCAGGTGCGGCCGTTCGACATGGCCTCGGCGTTCGCGACCTTCGCGGCTCGCGGCATCTACCGGGCTCCGTTCTTCGTCACGAAGATCGTGGGCCCCACCGGTGACGTCCTCTACCAGCACGTCGACCAGCCGGTGCCGGCGTTCGACCCGGTCGAGACGAAGAGCCGCGACATCGCCGACAACGTCACCGAGACGTTGAAGGAGATCCCGTCAGGGCCGATCGCGTGCGCAGGCGGCCGCCCGTGCGCCGGCAAGACCGGTACGCACGAGCTCCCCGGCAGCGTCGACCAGAACTCGAAGGCCTGGATGGTCGGCTACACGCCGCAGCTGTCCACCTCCGTGTGGGTCGGCAAGGACCAGGGCAACGTGGCCATCAAGAACAAGCAGGGCAACCCCATCTTCGGTAGTGGCCTGCCTGGTCTGATGTGGAAGAAGTTCATGGACACGGCACTCGCGGGCGCACAGAAGGAGGCGTTCGCGAAGCCGGTCCCGCTGGGCAACTTCAACCCGCCGCGCAAGTCGGACCCGCCGTCGCCGCCGCCGAGCAACCAGCAGCCGAGCAATCAGCAGCCCAGCAACACGCAGCCGAGCAACACGCAGCCGTCGCAGACCAAGCCGACCAAGCCGTCGGGCTGTGGCCAGATCATCTGCCCGCCGTCCGGCCCGCCGGACCCGAGCGGTGACCCGGACCCGGGCCGCAATCCGGGTGGCGGCTAAAGATCGATCATGAGAAAGGGCCTGACGCGTACTCCGCGTCAGGCCCTTTCTGCTTCGGTCCAGGGATGTTGACCACGGCGAAACGGTCTTGGCCGTAACATCCGCGACGTGCCCAGCAGCCCTGCCGAGCTTCCCGCCGAGGCCCCCGAGAAGGACCTCTCCGAGGAAACCGATTCGCTCACTCGCGAAGAGCGCGTCGCCCCGACCTGGACCGAGTCGCTCGCCCGCGGTCTGAGCAGACCGTTCGGCGGTCCCCTCGGCGAGCACGCGCAGATCGGCCGGAACTACTTCTGGACGGCACTGCGGGTGATCCTGATGCTCGCCGTGGTCACGTTGATGCTGGGGTGGGTGCAGAAGTCACCGTGCATCCAGCAGTACACGGACGACAAGGGCGTCGTGCAGCTCGACTGGCGGGGCAGCAAGCAGTTCACCGCCCTCTGCTACTCCGACACCGTGCCGCTCTACACCGCGGAACGGCTCGACCAGCGCGGTGCCTTCCCGTACATCACGTCCTGGAAGGACGACGAGGGCAAGCCGACCGAGCACGTCCGGTACATGGAGTACCCGGTCGTCACCGGCGTCTTCATGTGGCTCAACGCGCGGGTGGCGCAGGGGCTCGTGGCGCTCGTCCCTGGGCTGCCGATGACGGTGATCGTGTTCTTCGACGTCACCGCGTTCTGGCTGGCCGTGGCGTGGCTGGTGACCGTGTTCTCGGTGGCCAGGATCGCCCGGCGCCGAATGTGGGACGCGGCGATCGTGGCGGTGTCCCCGCTGGTCATCGTCCACGCGTTCACGAACTTCGACACGATCGCGACGGCGTTCGCGACGGCCGGCCTGCTGGCGTGGGCGCGCAAGAAACCCGCGCTCGCCGGCGTGCTGCTGGGGCTCGGTGGTGCGGCGAAGCTCTATCCGTTGTTCCTGCTCGGGCCGTTGCTGTTGTTGTGCTGGCGGTCCAAGAGGATCAAGGCAGGCCTCACCACCACCGCAGCGGCCATAGGCGCGTGGGCGCTCGTCAACGCGCCGATCGCCCTGAACCCGGCCTCGCAGACCGGGTGGCGGGAGTTCTTCCGCCTCAACACCGAACGCAACGCCGACCCGGACACGCTCTACAACGTCCTCGTGCAGTGGACGGGGTGGCAGGGCTTCGATCCCGGGCTGACGCAGGGGCAACCGCCGACGGTCCTCAACACCGTCAGCTCCGTGCTGTTCCTCGTCTGCTGCGCCGGCATCGCCTACGTGACCCTCTCGGCGCCGACGAGACCCCGGCTCGCGCAGCTCGGGTTCCTGGTCGTGGCGGCGTTCCTGCTGACGAACAAGGTGTGGAGCCCGCAGTACTCGCTGTGGCTGGTGCCGCTGGCCGTGCTGGCGTTGCCGCGCTGGAAGCTGCTGCTGGCGTGGATGACGGTCGACGCGCTGGTGTGGGTGCCGCGCATGTACTTCTACCTCGGCACGGACAACAAGGGACTGCCGATCGACTGGTTCCTCGGCGCCGTGCTGCTGCGGGACGCGGCTGTCATCACGTTGTGCGTGATCGTCCTGAAGGAGATCTACCACCCGGAGCGCGACCGCGTGCGGATGGCGGGCGACGACCCGTTGGCGGGCGTCCTGGCCGATGCGCCGGACCGGCAGCTCGTCAGACCCGCACGAGGCGAGCCATCGCACCGAATGCGGTCCCGTTCGGATGCAGGTGATCACCGGAGTCGAACTCCGGACGCAGTCTGAGCGGATCGGCGGGGTCGCGCACGGCCTCGTCGAAGTCGATCGCGGCGGGGAAGGTGGCGCGGATCCACGCGTTCACCTTCTGCCGCTGCTGTTCCTTCTCCTCGGTCCACGTGTACCAGCCGTGCCACGGCGTGATGGTGCCGACGTGGAACTCCACGCCCGCGTTCTGGCACCGCAGCTGAACGGTGCGGATGCCGGCGATGACGTTCTCGGCGCTGACGCCGTTCTGGATGTCGTTGATGCCGCCGAGCAACACGACCTTGCGCACTTCCTTGCTGTACAGGACGTCCCGGTGCACACGGGTGACCATCGGCGCCGTGCCCAGCACCACGCCGTTGCCGTTGATGCCCGCGTTGAGCACCGCGTAGTCGGTCTCGACCAGCGACGGCCAGGTGTTCTCGGCGAACCCCTCGGTGATCGAGTCGCCGAACATCACCACCGCACCCGGCGCGGTGAAGCCCGCGACCTCGACGGCCGAGACGAGGCAGATCTGCTCGCGCGTCGACGTGATCGTCCGATGGGCGCGTGCCTGACACGGCGTGCCAGCGGGGGAGTACGTGCTGATGTCGAGCGTCTTGGTGACCTTGAGCTGCACGGCGTCGCTGTAGACGTCGTCGCGGGCCCTGATCGTGACGGAACGGGACCTGCCGAACGTGAGCTGCCGCGTCTCGCCGTCAGCGGTGACGGTGACCTGCTCGACGCGGACCGGCTTGATGCCCATCAGGTTCGACAGCCGCACCCGGACCGACGTGCCGCCCGCCGCGAGGTCGACGGTCGTGCGCACGCTCTGGTCCGGCACGGAGCTCGACAGCGTCGGCACGGCCTGCCACACGGGCAGCCAGCGGATCACCTCCGAGCGCACGGGCACGCCGGAAGCGCCGCAGGCCAGCAGCAACGCCAGCACGATGATCACCCTCACGGGTGAAGTCTGCGGCTGATCAGGTCTTCGCTGCTACGGCCCCGCGGAGGAACTTCAGGTCTTCGTGATCGTCCTCGGTCACGTCCCTGGCCTTGAGGAAGACCACGAACAGCGCCACGAGCAACGCGGCCCTGCCCCACACGCCGATCATCACGGCCTGCGCGGAGAAGCTGTCGTAGATCCCGGCCGGCTGACCGAACTCGATCGCCCAGAACCAGCGGAAGATGCCGATGCCCATCGCGAGGTCGACCACGAAGTAGGCGAACGCCCAGGCCAGCCGCACGCGCAGCAGCACGAGGAACGGCACCAGCCACAGCGTGTACTGCGGCGAGTGGACCTTGTGCAGCAGCATGAAGCCGCACAGCATCGCGCCGGACACCGCGATCCACGGGTAGGTGCCCTCGCGCCGGAACCGCATCCAGCCGTAGCCGGCGGCGATCGCGAACGAGATCAGGATCGTGATCGGCGAGATGACGCCGACCAGCGACTGCATCGCGTCGTCGCCGATGAACGGCCGCAGGCCCCAGTACCAGATCGAGTTCGTGGTGATGTCGACCCGGCGCAGCTGCTGGAACTCGAACGACGCCGCCCAGCCGTCGTAGCCGGCGATCGCGAACGGCAGGTTGACCAGTACGACCGTGATGATCGAGGCGAGCCCGACCTTGACCGCGCCGGCGATGTCGAACTTCTTGCCATCCGGCATCTCCTGGCCGCGCCAGCCGCCGGTGGCGACGAAGAGCATCAACGGCAGCACGAAGGCGGCCGGGTAGACCTTGAACGCGAACCCGAGCCCGAGCAGCACGGACGCGACCGTGGCTCTCTCGACCAGCGGCCGGTTCCAGCGGTGCACCACGAAGACCGCGGCGACCGAGCACAGCACGACCGGCAGGTCCCAGTTGTGGAACGCGTAGAGGATCAGCGGTGGACCGATCGCCCACAGCAACGCGCGCCAGCGGGCGAGTTTGCCCAGCAACCAGCCCGTGAGCAGGCCGAACGGCGCCATCAGCAGCGACGAGTAGAGCAGGTACTCCGCGTCGTTGTGCGCGAAGATCGCACCCGCCCAGATGATCAGGCCGGAGAGCACGGGGTACTCGACCGAGCCCCCGATGAGGGTGCCCTTGTCGTTGATGTTGCCGTCGACGTACGGGAAGACGTGCCGGTCGATGTCGCGCCCGATCCAGAGGTGCTGGATGTCGGAGTAGCAGACGTCTTCCTTGTTGCGCTCGTCGTAGTCGGGCTGCGTGCGGCCCCACTGGTCGAACGCGGGACCGGTGCAGCGGTCCTTGTTGATGAAGCCCAGCAGCAGCGTGAGCCCGCACAGCAGCACGAGCACGACAGCGGCGGGCCTGCCGAAGCGGTTCACGAAACGCCCGGCGTCGCCTCGCTCGGGCGTCACGCTCACCACCTCGTGCACGGAGTTCACCGGCCGGCGCGGTCGCGCAGGAAGGCGATGTCGTCGGCCTGGCCCTCGTCCGGCGTCTCCACCACGACGGGGCATCCGGCGGTGGCGACCACGGCCGCCAGCTGGTCGGCGTCGATGGTGCCAGTCTTGATGTTGTCGTGCCGGTCGCGCGAGGAACCGAACTCGTCGCGTGAGCTGTTGAGGTGCACCAGGTCGATCCGGCCGGTGATGGCTTTCACCCGATCGACGATGCCGACCAGGTCCTCACCGGCGGCGAACGCGTGGCAGGTGTCGAGGCAGAAGCCCGCGCCGAACTCGCCGACCGCGTCCCAGAGCAGCTTGAGGGAGTCGAACGTGCGGGCCATGGCGCCGTCGCCGCCCGCGGTGTTCTCGATCAGGACCGGGACCGCGAAGCCGCCGTCGGCGACCTGGCGTTCGAAGAACTTGCGCCAGTTCGCGAAGCCCTCCGCCGGGTCCTCGCCCTTCGTGACGTGCCCGCCGTGCACGATCAGGCCCTTCGCGCCCACGGTCGCGGCGGCCTCCGCGTGCTGGATCACGTTCTTCCTGGACGGAATCCGGATCTTGTTGTTCAGCGACGCGATGTTGATCATGTAAGGGGCGTGGACGAACACCTCGAGGTCGGAAGCGAGCAGGGCTTCCGTCTGCGGATGAGGTTTGGGTTTCTTCCAGCCCTGGGGATCCGACAGGAAGAACTGGACGACCTCGGCCCCGCGTTCGGCCGCGGCGCCGACCGGGTCGTCGTCGCGTACATGGGCCCCGATGCGCATACGCAGGAGGGTAGTCGGCGTCCATAACGCCATCGCAGCCGCCGCCGATAGGAGTAATTGGAAAAACTGGGGATGGTCTACGTCACCACCAGGACCTACGGTCGTTACTTGAGAGTAGGAAAGGGGTTCGCATGAGGCTGTTGAGCGTCGCCGCCACGGCGTTGCTGGCCCTCGTGTCCGCTTCGGTGGGCGGGGTCGCGCACGCGGCAGATCCCATCGTGGTCGGCAGCTGTGCCACCACCGTGCAGGGCGCGCCCGGCACCCCCGTCTCTCTCAGTCCGGCAGCCGTGACGCAGCCGATCACGGACCTGGTGCGCGCCGTGCCGTTGCTCGGGCCGCCGCTCGCGGAACCGTTCAAGCAGGCGTTCGCGCAGGCCAAGCCCATGCCGATCGGCGCGGTGCAGGTCGGCACGACGACCATCAGCGGTGCCACGATCGCGAACGCCGTGATGGCGGAGGTCCAGAAGATCCCGCTGCTCGGCCCGATCCTGGGCACGCTCGACAAGACCGTCCGCTCGACGCTGACGCAGGGCTGCCAGGTGACGCTCGTCGCCGTCAACCAGGTCGTCGCGCCGATCCAGGACGGGTCCAAGGCGATCGCGGACGCCTCGCAGCAGGCCACCGGCGCGATCCCCGGCGCACCGAAACCGCCTGGTCAGCAGCCTTCTCCGCAGCCCGGCACCCCGCCCGGTCAGCCCGGCACGCAGCCGGGGATCCCCGGTGTGGGCGCGGGCGCGCCGAGCAACCGCGACTTCTCGCTCTACCCCATCGGCTCGAACTTCGGCCGGGTGCCGCTGTTCAGCTACGGCTCGCTGCCGTTCGCGATGCCTGGCCTGTACTCGCCGTCGCCCGGCGTCCGGTACGGCTCGCAGGTGCCCCGCGCGTCCAACGGCACCGGTATCGAAGGTGACTCGGTGCAGGCGGCCGGCCGCGCCACGGCGTTGCCCCGGCTGAGCGGTCCCGGCGGTGTCGGCGCTCCGGTGCTGGTCGCGGTGCTGCTGCTGGCCCTGGTCACGGGTGCGCTGGTGCGGACCTGGGTGCTCCGCCGCACCCCTGCGTAGTCGCCGGACGCGCTCTGTTAACCTTTGTCAGTTGCTGACGCGACGACCCTCCTGCCACGGAAAGCCCGTGGCCGTGAGTCCACAGGAGGTGAGTGGTCCTCATGCGTCATTACGAAGTGATGGTCATCCTCGACCCCAGTCTCGACGAGCGCACGATCGCGCCGTCTCTCGACACGTTCCTCAACGTCATCAAGACGTCGGGCGGCAACGTCGAGAAGGTTGAAGTTTGGGGCAAGCGCCGGTTGAGCTTCGAGATCAACAAGAACAGCGAGGGCATCTACGCGGTGCTCGACCTGACCTCGACGCCCGACGCGGTGAAGGAACTGGACCGCCAGCTCGGTCTGCAGGAGACGGTGCTCCGGACGAAGGTCCTGCGCCGCGAGCCCGCCAAGTCGGCCGTCAAGGCCTGACGAACCTGAATTAGGGGAGCTCCCAAGACATGGCTGGTGAGACGACGATCACGGTAGTCGGGAACCTGACTGCCGACCCCGAACTGCGCTTTACCCAGTCCGGTGCGGCGGTGGCCAGCTTCACGGTCGCCTCCACGCCCCGCACGTTCGACAAGAATTCGGGCGAGTGGAAGGACGGCGAAGCGCTGTTCCTGCGGTGCAACGTGTGGCGGCAGGTCGCCGAGAACGTGGCCGAGTCGCTCACCCGCGGTTCGCGAGTGCTCGTCTCCGGACGGTTGCGCCAGCGTTCCTTCGAGACGAAGGAAGGCGAGAAGCGCACTGTCGTGGAGCTGGAGGTCGACGAGATCGGCCCCTCGCTGCGCTACGCGACCGCGAAGGTCAACAAGGTCAGCCGTGGAGACGGCGGCGGTGGCGGCGGCTTCGGCGGCGGCGGCGGTCAGCAGTCTCGCGGCGGTGGCGGTGGCGCGCCGGCAGACGACCCGTGGGGTTCCGCCCCGCCGGCCGGCTCTGGTGGCTTCGCCGACGAGCCCCCCTTCTAGACCGACTGCACCGGTCATCCAGTACTTCACTCATCGCGTATTCAGGAGTTAGAGACACATGGCCAAGCCGCCTGTGCGCAAGCCCAAGAAGAAGGTCTGCGCCTTCTGCAAGGACAAGAGCGCGTCCCTGATCGACTACAAGGACACGACGCTGCTCCGCAAGTTCATCTCCGACCGCGGCAAGATCCGTGCCCGCCGCGTCACGGGCAACTGCTCGCAGCACCAGCGCGACGTCGCTGTTGCCGTGAAGAACGCCCGTGAGATGGCCCTGCTGCCCTACACCTCGACCGCTCGCTAAGAGAAGGAGACACTGCGATGAAGCTCATCCTCACCGCTGACGTTTCCGGCCTTGGCGCTCCCGGCGACATCGTCGAGGTCAAGGACGGCTACGGCCGCAACTACCTGCTCCCGCGTGGCTTCGCGATCGTTGCGACCCGTGGCGCGCAGAAGCAGATCCAGGTCATCACCCGCGCGCAGGACACCCGCCGCGTGCGCGACCTGGACCACGCCAAGGAGATCAAGACCGCGCTCGAGGGTCTCTCCGTGGAGCTCAAGGCCAAGGCCGCTGCCGGCAGCACCAAGCTGTTCGGCTCGGTCACCGCGTCGGACGTGGCGGCTGCCGTCAAGTCCGCCGGTGGTCCGGTCCTGGACAAGCGCGCCATCGAGCTGCCGGGTCACATCAAGACCACGGGCAAGCACTCGGTCACGGTTCGCCTCCACCCCGAGGTCACCGTCGCCCTGCCGCTGGTCGTCACCGCCGGCGCGTGATCTTTGGGCAGAACCGCCACACGTTGGTGGGGATCGCCCACGGTTCGGTTTGCTGAAGCGCCGCCTACCCGGAATGCTCCGGGTGGGTGGCGCTTTCGCTCGTTCGGACCAGTGCCGCTCTGTCCACGTCCTGTGGATAAACCGCGCGTTCAGCGTGGTCGCGACACGCCGAAGAGGGTGTTTTTCGCGACACGCCGAGGGTGTGGCGCACAACTTTTTCCACAACTTGTGCACAGCCACTGAGCTGCGGTTACTTCTGTCACTCCACTGGTTGTCAACAGGTTGTCCCCAGTGCCGCGACCCCTGTGAGCATCCATCCACAGGTTGTCCCCCAGTTGTCCACAGGACGATCCACACGCTGGTTTGCTTGCTCCGGACGGGTCCCTCTAGCGTCGCGACCAGGGCAAGGTCATCGCACAGCGTGGCCGCCCGAAATTGTCGGTGCCTCGCGGTACAACTAGGGGACTCACGCACCGGCTTTCGACTCTTCGCAGGGGTGATTCAGCAGTGGCGCTCGTGGACGACCGGGGCATGGCGGAGCCCGCATTCGAGCGTCAGCCGCCGCAGGACCTCGCCGCGGAGCAGTCCGTTCTGGGCGGCATGCTGCTGTCGAAGGACGCGATCGCGGACGTCATCGAGGCGCTCGCGCCGAACGACTTCTACCGCCCCGCGCACCAGGCGATCTACGACTGCATCCTCGACCTGTACGGCCGCGGCGAACCGGCCGACCCGATCACCATCTCGGCCGAGCTCGAACGCCGCGGCGAACTGCTGCGCGTGGGTGGCGCGCCGTACCTGCACACGTTGATCGCGACCGTTCCCACGGCCGCGAACGCCGGCTACTACGCCGAGATCGTCGCCGAGAAGGCGGTGCTGCGCCGTCTCGTCGAGGCGGGCACCCGCATCGTGCAGCTCGGGTACAACGGTGCCGAGGGCGCGGACGTCGACGAGGTGGTCGACCGCGCGCAGGCCGCGATCTACGAGGTCACCGACCGCCGCACGACCGAGGACTACGTCGCCCTCGAAGACCTGCTGCAGCCGACGATGGACGAGATCGACGCGATCGCGTCCCGTGGCGGCATGTCCCAGGGCATCCCCACCGGCTTCGCCGACCTCGACGCGCTGACCAACGGCCTGCACGGCGGCCAGATGATCATCGTCGCCGCCCGTCCCGGTGTCGGCAAGGCGCTGGCCCTGAACACACCGCTGCCCACCCCGTCCGGCTGGACGACGATGGGCGAGATCTCCGTCGGGGAGTTCCTGATCGGCGCCGACGGCCGCCCGACCCGAGTGGTCGCCGCGACCGAGGTGATGACGGGCCGCCCGTGCTTCGAGGTCGAGTTCTCCGACGGCACCGTGATCGTCGCCGACGGCGAGCACCAGTGGCTGACGGAGTCGTGCAGCGAGACCGGCGGCTTCTGGGCGATCCGCACCACCGCGCAGCTGTTCGACCGCGTCGGCGTGTGCCGCATGTTCGTGCGCCTGTCCGCGGCCTGGGACCTGCCTACCGCGTCGTTGCCTCTCACTCCCCGCTCGCTCGGCCTGTTCCTCTCGGGCCTGGGCGACCTGGAACTGACCGACGACGAACTGCGCGTCGCCAAGGACCTCGACCTGGCCGACGACCCGCACATCCCCGCCGCGTACCTGCGCGCGTCCCGCAAGCAGCGCGAGGAACTGCTCGCCGCCCTGCAGATCGACGGCCGCTTCGCCCGCCTGCGCCGCGACCTGGCCGAACTGATCGCGGGCCTCGGCCGCCACGACCAGGTGGAGATCGTCGCCGTCCGCCCCGTCGCCTCCGTGCCGGTGCGCTGCGTCGAGGTCGACAACCACGACCACCTGTACCTCGCGGGCGAGACGATGATCCCGACCCACAACTCGACGCTGGGCCTCGACTTCGCCAGGTCGTGCTCCGTCAAGCACGGCATGACCAGCGCCATCTTCAGCCTGGAAATGAGCCGCACCGAAATCGTCATGCGCATGCTCTCCGCCGAGGCGCGCATCCGCCTGAGCGACATGCGAGGCGGCACGATGAGCGACGACGACTGGACCCGCCTGGCCCGCCGAATGAGCGAGATCAGCGAGGCCCCGCTCTTCGTAGACGACAGCCCCAACCTGACGATGATGGAGATCAGGGCAAAGGCAAGGCGCCTCAAGCAGCGCCACGACCTCAAGCTCGTGGTCGTCGACTACCTCCAGCTGATGTCGTCGGGCAAGAAGACCGAGTCACGCCAGCAGGAAGTCTCGGAGTTCTCCCGAAACCTCAAGCTGATCGCCAAGGAACTCCACGTCCCGGTCATCGCGATCTCGCAGCTCAACCGAGGCCCCGAACAGCGAACCGACAAGCGCCCGATGCTCTCCGACCTCCGTGAGTCGGGCTCCCTGGAGCAGGACGCCGACATGGTCATCCTGGTCAACCGCCCCGACGCCTGGGAACGCGACGACCCGCGCGCCGGCGAGGCCGACCTGATCATCGCCAAGCACCGCGCGGGCCCGACCGCGACCATCGTCGTGGCGCACCAGCTGCACTACAGCCGCTTCACGGACCTGGCCCAGACCTGAGCCGAGGTTGTTGCGCAGAGTCTCGAACTCTGCTGCGGCTTCTCCATGAAGACCGCACTTGAAATGCACTTATGCAGTCAAAATGACCTGCAGGCCGCCCGCCCCAACCTTCACCACAGGAAACGCCGTCCCGGCAGCTACGGGGCGGCATTTCCGCTGTCCGGGGCCTGGAAGCGAGCCTTGTCCCGCGTGCTGATCACGTACATCACGGCGACGAGGCCCGCCACCAGCACGCCCAAGCCGCCCAGCAGCCACCAGTACCAGGCAATCGTGCGATGCCTGGCGACGGCGACGATCTCACCGCTGTCGTTCGCGGTCATGATGTTGCCCGCCACCAGCAGCGTCTCGTCGTCACCAAGAACGGTGCTGCGGTCGCGGAAATCCTCCAGGCCCGTGTAGGTCTGCCCGGTCTGGTCGACCAGCACCGCGGTTCGCGGCGTCCGCACGACGAACAGTCGCGTGAGGTCGTACGCCCCGTCCTCCTTCTGCACGAACACCACGCGGCCCCACAGCACGCCGTCCGCGATGCCCCGCGCCGTGCGCCGCGCCTCGGGACTGACCTCGCAGGCAACTACCGCCCGGTACCGCTTGTCGTCGCAGTCGAAGGCCAGCAACATCATCGGGCTCATCCCGGCGATCTCCCGCGCCTGCTCGTCGTCCAACATGGACGGTGCAGGCGCCCCGCATCCGCAGAGCACCAACGCGAGCACGGCCACGATCCGCCCCAGACGCATGCGCGAAAACTAGCCAACGCTGTCGGGGACTGGTCCCCGACCGCAGCGGCGACCCGGCCAGGGCGACCGCGTTGCTCTGGCGCACACAGCCCGAGCCCAAGCCAGGCCGAAGCGCTCGCGCCGTCGGCTCCCGTGCGGGGAAGCCCGTCGCATCATGCGGGCGGTCGACTTCGTGGTCGCCTCGCGGCCGGACCCACGTGGTCGGCACAACAAGCAGGAGCGGGCCGAGACGTCACCGGTGATGAAGCCGACGCCGTGGCGTTGTTGTGGATCCGGGTCGAGCTGAGCCTCGAACCGGGTCCAGCTGTCGCGGTGCTGCTCGACTTCGCCGCGTTCAACGGCAGGTGGCGTCACGTAGAAGGCGAGCGCGTCCGTGGAGAGGTCGACGAACACCAGCGCGTGAGCACCATCGGTGCCCTGGTGGGTGCCGAGCCGCATCGGGCGTACCTGTGCGGTTCGCCGGGCGAACACCCGCGCGAGCCTGCCGTTGATCTCAAGGCGGAAGCGCCGCTCCTCCGGCTCGATCTTGATCCGGTACGACGTGCGGCGGGCTGGCCGTTTGCCGTTCGTCCCGGCGGGCTCACCCGTGCGGGGCTGATCGTCGCGCCACTCCTGGTCAACAGCCCTGACCTCGGCTAGAACCGGACTGTGCTGCACGACCCGCTCACGGGCCTGCCCGGCCACGCCCTGCTCCTGGACCGCCTGGAGCAGTCGCTCATCCGCGCCCGCACCCGCGGCACGCTCGTGACGCTGGTCCTGATCACGGCGCCGGACGACGTGCTGAAAACAGCGAAGGCCCTGCGGCAAGGGCTGAGACCAGACTTCACGGTCGCGCGGTACGGCGACGCGGTGCTGGCGGTGCTGGCCGAGCACGACTTCGGGGACGGGGCGCCGATCGCGGAGTTGATCAGGCAGCTGATTGGAAAGCGGCCGCACGTCCACTGGGTGACGAGTGACGGCGATGCGGAGCCGCAAACCGTTCTCTCAACAGCGCGAACACCCCCCGCACGGCACTGAGCCCCAGCGACAACGTCTGTCGCTGGGGCTCAGTTTCTTACCGGAGGAGGGTGTTACAACTGCGGGTTACTGCGGGGTGTTGCTTACAGCGAGCCGGTCACCGTCTGGAACAGGTTGGCCGGGTCGATCGAGGCCAGCGCCGGGGCGTTGAACGGCAGCTGCGGCAGCGCGCGCTCGTCGGCCTTCGGGGCCAGGCCCTGGGTCGGGTTCAGGTTCAGACCCGAGAGGGAGGCCGGGCCGTCGACGGGCAGCGTGGGCAGCGAGCGCTCGGTGGGGAGCGCGGGCAGCTGCACGGGCACCGGCAGGGCCGGGGCCGTCACCGGGAGGGACGGCAGCGAACGCTCGGTGGCGGTGGCCGGGACCAGGTCCTTCGCACCGTCGAGCAGCTGGCCGATGGGCAGGCCCTGGACGTTCGGGGACAGGCTCGCGACGCCACCGTTGACCGGCAGAGCGGAGCGCTCCTGCGCCACGCCCGGCAGGGACCCGATGGGCAGCTGGCCGGCCATGGCCGCCAGGTCAGCCGGGTTCGGGAACTGGTTCACGGGCAGCTTGCTGTCGAGACCGTGGAACGTCGGAACCTCGTTGGCCTTCAGCAGGCTGTCGACGCCCTTGGGGAGCTCCAGGCCCTTGAGCTGCGCGGCACGCAGGGTGCCGTCGGTGTCCTCGCCGGTGAGCTGCGTGTCGTCGCTCGTGCCCAGCGTGGTCGCCTGGCCGACGACCTCGACGGGGATGCGCGCGACCTTGGCGGCAGCCTCGACCGGAACGGTCATCTCGCGGGCGGTCAGCGGTCCGCTGCCCTCCGTGAGCATCTCGCCACCGGCCTGCGTGTGCGACGTCTTGTCGGTGACGGTCGTCGCGTTGCCCGCAGCCGCGACCGCGTCCGCGTACACGCCGGCAGCGGCGTTGGCGGGGACGTGGATCAGGTTGCCGGACACCGAGGCGTCGTCGGCCTTCGAGTAGCTGTCGGCACCGGACACGACGTTGGTGTCGGACACCACGTCGGAGTTGGTGATGCCCGCCGCGGCAACGGTGTTGCCCGGAACGGCCGGGAGCACGGCCGGCTGCGCGCCGATCAGGTTGCCCGAGACCGCGCCCTGGTCGCCGTTGCTGTTGACGTCGCCACCGGCGACGGACGACAGGGCGTTGGTGGAGAAGGCGTCGACGTTGCTGCCGCCGCCGACCGACCAGCCGAGCACCTGGGTGCCGGTGGCGACCGGAGCCGAGACGACGTTGCCCGCGATGGAGCCCTTCTCACCCGTGGTGAGAGCGTCGCCGCCGGCCTTCATGTCGGTGTCGTTGTCACCGGTGGTCTTGTTGTTGCCGACCAGGGTGGCACCGTCGGCGAAGACCTGGGCCGGCGTCGAGGTCGGGACCTGGACGATGTTGCCGGAGACCGAGGACTTCTTGCCGTAGGCCTTCGGGTCCTTGCCCGCGATGACCGTGGTGTCGTTCGCCGAGTCGGACGTGGTGTTGCCCACCAGGCCGGCGGTGACGGCGAAGACCTGCGGGGCGACGGCGGTGGGGGCGGTCACGATGTTGCTCGAGACCGTGCCGTTGTCGTCCTGCGTGTTCGGCTGACCGCTGGAGCGAACCAGCTTGGTCTCGTCCGCGGAACCGGACGCCTGGCCACCGAGGGTCGCGGCGAGGCCGTAGACCTCGGCCGGAGCGGCGAGCGGGGTCGACGCGATGTTGCCGGAGATGACCGAGTCGTTGCCGGTCGTGCCCTGGTAACCGTTGGTGGTCGACTTGACGTCGTTCTCGCAGGTACCAGCGGCCTGGCCCGCGAGGGTGGCGCCGTTGCCGCACGCGTCCACGGCCGTGGCCGGGGGAACGTCGGCGATGTTGCCGGACAGGACCGACTTGTCGGCCTGGGTGTAGGTCTCGCCACCGGCGTTCGAGGTCGCGGCGTTGGCGTGGTCGGTGAGCGCGTTGCCCACGAGCGACGCGCCGTTGCCACCCACGGCGGCGGGGAGCGAGACCGGCGCGCCGGCGACGTTGCCCGAGGCGGTGGAACCGGTGCCGCTGGTGTGCTTCGTGCCACCGGCGTTCGACCAGTTGGCCGTGTCGCTGACGGCGTTCGAGTTGCCACCGACGGCGGCCGCGTTGTCGTCGACCGTGATCGGGCCGGCGAGCGCGGGCTCGACGATGTTGCCGGCCAGCGTGGCCGGGTCGCCGTTGGTGTCGACGTTGCCACCGGTGATGGCGGTGCCGGTCTGCGTCGAGTGGGTGTCGGCGTTGCCGGCACCGGCTGCCGCGTTGCCGTTGACCTCGGCCAGCGGGGACAGCGGGATCGGCACGGCGTTGCCCGAGATCGAGCTGCTCTTGCCGCTCGTCAGGACGTCGCCCTCGGAGGAGGCGAACGTGTCGGCGGTCGAGTTGGCGTCGGCGATGCCGGCCGCACCCACACCGTTGCCGGTGATCTGGACCGGGGTCGCACCCTGCTCGGAGACGACGTTGCCGGAGATGGCGCCCTTGTCACCGTTGGTGGTGATGTCGCCGCCGGTCGTGGAGACCTGCTTGGCGTCGGTGTTGGTGGTGGCGTTGCCACCCGCCGCGATCGCGTTGCCGGTCAGCTGGACCGGGAGCACGTGGTTGACGGCGACGACGTTGCCGGCGAGAGCCTGGCCCGCGCCATCGGTGACGATGGTGCCGTCGCGGTGCGTGGTCTGCGTGCAGTCGCCGGTCGCCTCGGTGTTGGCGAGAACCGCGATCGCGTTACCGCAGATGTTGATCGGCACATCGACGTGCGCCTGGATCGTGTTGCCGCGCACCAGGTTCTGGAGCGGGGTGCCCTGAAGGCGCTCGCCGGCCTGACGGACCAGCGGGTTCGCGACGGGCGCTGCCGTGCGGGTGGGCACCGCGCTGGTGACGCGGTCCGTGCTGATCGTGCGGTCCACCTTGGGGACCGTGATCTCCTTGACCGGGGTGGCCAGCTTGTTCTGGTCGGCCTTGATGGGAACCGCGGCCGCGACGTCGACGGCCGGAGGCGCTGCGTCCGGGTCGACGTTCTCCTGGGCAGAAGCGATGCCCGTACCGAGCATCAGCAAACCACCAGTGACAAACGCGGTCTGAAGTCCGCGCTTTGCCCAGGTCTGCATTAGATCTCCTTCATCGGTTTCCCGTCGAGAAAGCGACGGGGGCTCAAGGGGGTGGGGCCGAAGCGCGCAGGGGAAGGCGCGCCATCACCGGGGGAATCGCACGCGGTGATCGACCTGTGTGAGCGCAAGAAAAAAGCGCGACGGTCGACTTCCGGACAGCCGGGGGAGGAGGCTGCCGCGGACCGCGCGCTGGAATCAGTCGGGGTTGATACCGGGCTGCTTGCCCGGCGTCACGGTGACCTCGTCAGTGGACGGCGCGAGAGCGCTCGTCGACGAGATGCCGTGAGAAGTGCCGGACGCAGCGAAGGCAGCGAACGTGCTGCCCTTGGCAGAGCCAGAACCGTCGTTGCACGAAGAGCACTGCACCGGCGCGGGGGCCGGGACGGGCAGCTTCGGGAACGGGTTGCTGGGCAGGGACGGACGCTGCTCGGAGGGCACGACGAAGTCGTTGTGCTCCAACAGATCCGTCCACTTGGCACCGGACGAGCCGGTGAACTGCGAGACCACCGGTGCCGGCGACTGTCCGGCATCGGTGGCGGGAGCCGGGATCTCCGGGAACGTCACGTCCATGGCCCGCTCGGAGACGGGGGTGCTGGACTGACCGATCCTGGTGACCTGCGGCAGGATTCGTGCGGCGATCTGCTCGACCGCCTGGGAGACCTGCACGTCCGGCAGGGCGGCGCGAGCCTTCTCCTGCTCGGCGCGCAAGGTCTCGTCGAGCTTGTGCACTGCCTTGGCGGCGGGCACGACGACCGGCAGCTTCTCGTCCGTCTTGGCGACGAGCTTGCTGACGACGTCGACCTGCTGCGCATCAGCAGTAGGCACCGTCTCCGCGTTCGCGGCAGACGTGGTGAGCGCCCAGGCAACGGCCGTTCCCGCGAGCGCCCCACCGACGGCGAGCAGCGCTCGGGTGGCGAACCGGCGGATGCCGTTCGCTCCCGTCTTCGCTCGCATGTCAGCGGACAACGCAGGAAACCTCGCTACTCGGTGGCACTCAAGGGATTCGCCGACGATCAACGTGATCAAGTCGACGTCGGCGACTCTGCCAGTCCATCCACCCCGAATGCACGCTCTGAGCGCTCGGTTAACTACATCGTGTGAACGACGTCCTGGGACTCACACCCGCTTCAGCACGCGTGCCGCACCCGCCGCCGCAGTCGACGCGAGCACCCAGCCCACGGCCACGAGCAGCGAAGATATCCACTGCGACGCACCGGTGAACTGCCACTTGCCGTCGTGGCCGAAGTCGATGATCGGGATCAACAGGTCGAGCGCGAGCAGCCACGCGTTCCAGACCGGGTCCTCGTCCTGGTTGAGCTTGACCATCGGGTGCCAGTTGAACCACAGCGCGCCGAACAGCCAGAACACGCCGAGCCAGCAGATCGCGAGCCACGGCCGGTAGCCGTATCCGACCGTGAACCGCTGCACGACGCCCCAGACCCGCCCGGCGCGGCCGAGTTCGGAGTAGCGGCGGCGTTGTTTCTCCAGCTGGACCTTCTGCGCGAGTTCTTCTTCGCCGCCCTGCTGGTAGACGGCGGCGAGCTGTTCGTACGGTCCTGGCGCGAAGTCGGGTTGCACCTTGAGCAGCCACTTGAGCCGCGTCTGCACCGGCACGTCGGGGTCGGCGGTGATGCCGGCGAACTCGAAGTCGTCCACGGCGACGCCGCCCTCGGCGTCCCACAGGCCCGGCCCGTCGGTCACCGACACCGCTTTGAGCCGGCTCAGCACGACCTTGCCCTTGGGCTGCTGGCCCTCGGGGATGTGCAGGCGGAACTGGTGGACGGTGAGCCCGTAGGCGTTCAACGCGATGTCCGCGGTGGTCGAGCCGAGGTGCGAGTTGCTGAACGTCGCCATCTTGCCGACCTCGCCCAGCCGGATCCGCACGCCGCCGACCGCGGTGAACCCGCGGCTGCACAGGAGGTCCTTGCCGATCGTGATGGCACGGGCGTCCAGCGACGGCTTCTGCGTGCCGTTCGCGCGCAGCCTCGGCAGGGTCAGCTCGGCACCGGACATGTCGAGCGTCGAGCCGATGTTCGCGTTCTGCAGGCGGACCGAGCCCTTGGCCCGCAGCTCGCGCAGGAAGAGCGTGCCGCCGATCTGGAGTCGGTCGGCGAACAGGACGTCGATGCCGGGCCCGTGCAACGACACCCCGGACATGCTGGCGCTGCCGTTGATGGTCGCGTTGGACAACCGGACCTGGCCGTAGGTCTGCAACGCGAGCGAACGGGCGCCGGCGCCGTTGACCGCGCTGCGCGCCTCGACGTCGCCGCGGACCTGCATGCCGTCCGCGTGCAGGGCGACGGGGATGCGGTTCGTGACGTCGCCGGCGAGTTCCTCGGCGATCTCCCGCGGCCCGATCACCGCGCCGGAGAGCCGGAGGTAACCGCCGATGCTCGCGTTGGGCAGCCGGACCGTGCCCTCACTGGTGAAGCCGTCGTCGAGCTCGACGTTGCCCTCGACCCGGATGCGGTCGGCCACGAGCGTCGCGGCCTCGTCGGCCGATCCGTGCGGCAGGACCAGCACCTGGTGGTCGACGCGGTGGGCGGAGTGCAGGCGGGCGCCGGTGAACTCGACGTTCCCGCCGACCTTCGCGCCGTCGAACAGCACCCGGCCGTCCGCGTTGAAGCGGCCGCCCTCCGCGTTGCAGAAGACGTTGCCCGAGACGACGATCCCGGAGGCGTCGAGCGCGTCCTTGCCGGGGTTGATCAGACGGGCGCCGCCGAGGTGGACGCTGCCGCCGATCGCCGCGCCCCTGAGCCGGACCTCGCCCTGCGCGCGCATCGCGATGGCCTGGACGGAACCGCTGACCCGCAGCCGTGCGCCCAGAAGCGCGTGATCGGTGTCGCTGCGCAGGACCGCGCCGGCCAGGCGGAGCGTGCCGTCGACGGCGGCGTCGGTGAGGTCGACGGTGCCGGTGCAGGTGAAGCCGGCTTCGAGGACCAGGTCGCTGAAGACGCGGAGGTTGCGGCCCTGCAGGCCGGGGACGCGGGTGCCGCGCAGCCGGAGCCCGATCAGGCGTGCCATGCGGAGGTCGAGCGACTCCTCGAACGTGCAGTGGGTGAGGTCGATGACCCGCGTGACGCGCGTGCCCTCCAGTTCGAACCTGCCGGTGATCCGCGCGTTTCGGAGCCGCAGAGCGGGCAATCCCTTGCGCGGCACCCGGTACATGCCGGTCAACAGACCGGTGAGCACCTCGCCGCGAACGCTCTGTCCGGTCAGGTCTGTCTCGGTTCCCCCCGCGTAGCCCCCTGCGACCTGGCGCTCGACATCGGTCAAGTCTTCCGGCTTGATCACTTCGTCCTCCCCTGACGAGTCGGATCATCCCTGGTGAGGTTCCGGCTTGGCGAGGGTTCGACCAGTTACCGTGAGGTCCATGAGCGCGCCGGAGTCGGAGATCAGCAACCGCGTTCCCCTGCTGCTACGGGTGAGCGCCGCCCTGAGCTGGCGGTTCGTCGTCGTGATCGCCGCGTTGTACGTGGTCGCCTACGCACTGAGCTTCCTGGCGTCGATAGTGATTCCCGTCGCCATCGCCCTGCTGCTGGCCGCGCTGCTGTCGCCCGGCGTCGCGAAACTCGTCGAGTGGCGGGTGCCGCGCGGCGTGGCGACGACCGTGATGATGATCATCGGCATCGGCGTGCTCGGCGGCGTGCTGACGTTCGTGATCAGCGAGTTCTCCCGCGGCCTGCCCGAACTGCAGACGCAGGTGGCGGCCTCGCTCGACACGATCCAGAAGTGGCTGAAGGACGGGCCAGCGCACCTGTCCGACGCGCAGTTGCAGAACTACGTCAACGAGATCGTGAAGACGATCAAGGAGAACCAGGCCGAGATCACGTCCGGCGCGCTGACCACCGCGGCGACCCTGGGCGAGTTGCTGACCGGGCTGTTGCTCGCGCTGTTCACTCTCATCTTCTTCTTGCACGACGGTGACGGGATCTGGCGCTTCGTGACGCGTGCGGTGCCTCGCGACGTGCGTCAGCGTGTCGACGTGGCCGGGCGCCGCGGGTTCGGCTCTCTCGTTTCTTATGTGCGCGCTACGGCCGTGGTCGCGATCGTGGACGCCGTCGGCGTTGGTGTCGGCTTGGCGATCATCGGTGTGCCACTCGTGGTGCCGCTGTCCGCGTTGGTGTTCCTCGGCGCGTTCATCCCCATCATCGGTGCGGTGTTCACGGGTGCCGTGGCTGTGTTGATCGCGTTGGTGACCAACGGGCCTATCGCCGCTCTTGTCGTGCTGGCCGTTCTCATCGGCGTGATGCAGTTGGAGTCGCACGTCTTGCAGCCGTTGCTGCTGGGGCGTGCTGTGAAGCTGCACCCGTTGGCCGTGGTGCTGGCGATCGCCGGTGGGTTGGTGACCGGGGGTATCGCCGGTGCGCTGCTGGCCGTGCCGTTGCTGGCGGTGCTGAACTCCGGGATCCGGTCGCTCATCTCCGATGCGGACGCGGTGCAGAAGCCGGAGAAGGTGGACGTGCTGAATCCTCAGGACACGGCACCGAAGGACGACACGAGCAAGCGGGTCAAGGAGCTCTAACGCCGTGCGGACAGGAACCTTCGACTACACGATCAACGGCAGAGGCACGGTCGCCGACGCCGTCGAACTGATGGCCGACGTGCCTCGGTTGGTCACCATGCACCCGCTGGCGATCGCGACCAAGGCCGTTCCGCCGGGTCCTGGCGTGCTGCGCAGCACCGCCGTGACCTCGCGGCTGAAGCTCGGCCCGATGGCCATGAAGATCACCTACCGCGCCGACCTGATGGTCCAGGGCGACGACGAGGTGATCACCGTGGCCCACCAGCAGCCGAAGACGACCCTGCGCAGCCACGTCCGGGTGCAGGACGCCGGTGACGGACGGGTGCGGATCGGGGTCGGCATCACCTTCGAGGCGCCGAGTCCGTTGTTCTCGTACGGCTTCGCGAAGGCTCGGTTCGCGCACGAGCACATGGCCGCGGAGATCGAGAAGTACCTGAACGCCTAGGCCATCGAGACGAGGTTGCGGCCGTACGCCTTGGCCGCCAGCAACGCCGCGTCGGCCGCCACCAGCAGATCCGGCAGCTCGTACCCGAACCGAGTCGTCGTCGACACCCCGATGGACACAGTCAGACCGTGCAGCTCGTGCGGCTTGCCGTCCGTGGCCATCGTGGGCACGCGAAGAGCCGCCACGGCCTTGCGCACGCGTTCGGCGACGTACTCGGCCTCGTCGGGGGTGGCCTCGGGCAGCAGGACCACGAACTCCTCACCGCCGAACCGGCCGACCAGGTCTCCTCGGCGGACGGTGCCGCGCAGCAGCAACGAGATCGCGGCCAGTGCGGCGTCGCCTGCCAGGTGGCCCACCTCGTCGTTCACGCGCTTGAAGTGGTCGAGGTCCAGGAGCATGACGGCCATGGGGCGGGTGCGCCCGGAGCCCTTGGTCAGTTCGTAGCGGGCTCGGCTGTCCCAGTGGACGGCGTTGGCGAGGCCGGTTTTGGCGTCCCGCTGGGCTGAGCGGCGCCACTGCGGGAGCTGGGCTGCTCGTTCCAAAAGTGCCAGGGGTGGGCCGGCGATGAGGGCGTGGATGGCGTTCGCCTCCGCCACGCAGCCCATGAGGCCGCCGATCGACACCGCCACGATGCCGAGGATGGCGTCGATGGGTTCGCCGACGTTCTCCTCGAACGTGGCTGAGGGGCTGCGCAGCTTCAGGCCGAGCGAGATCAGGCCCGCGCGCAGGATCAGCAGCAGGGCCGCGCCCAGGGTGAGGATCAGGAGGTTGGCGTGCGGGTCCGCCCAGCCGAGCACGTAGCGAGTGGTGAAGACGGCCAGTGCGGTGGCGCTCAGGGTGAACAGCCAGCGGTGGGTCTCCGGGCGTGGGGAGAGCAGGCTGTGCAGGGCGGGGCCGAAGAGGAGCAGCACGAGCAGGTTCGGCGGGAGCGCGAGGATGCCCGCCGTCAGGTAGCAGAGGTGGGCTGCCCACGGGTTGCGCTCGGTCTCACCCAGGCGGTGGCTGTAGATGGAGCTGCCGATGATCACCGCGCCCGCTGTGCCCGCGATCGCGGCGAACCTGGCGATTTCGGAGGGTGACGGCGTTTCGGAGGAAACGATCGCGTAGACGACGGTCGCGAAGGCGGCCATGTCGATCAGCAACCAGTAGCAGAGCGCAGGCCGCCGCAAAGTCCACACCGGCCAGTCCCGCACCTGCATCGCCCTCCCCCGAACCCGGAGAGCGTCGCACATTCCTCCGTTCGGCAGAAGACGGCCACCTGGGGGTTAGCCAGCACACGTTCACGCGGCAGGATGGTGTCCGAAAGGAGCACAGCGTGCGCAAAGAGCCTGCCGAACGTGTGACGAAGGTGATCGACGACCCGGCCACGCCCCTGTGGCGCGGGACGATTGCGCTACGCATAGTCACATTCCTCTTCGCGGCGGCGAACGTCATCGCGAACCAATCCGGTTACGTCCGGCCGTGGCTCGCGTGGACCACGCTCGGGGTGATGGCGTTGTGGTCCGTCTTCACGAGCCGCGCGTACAGCACGACTTGGGGCAGGCGGTGGCCGCTCGTACTCGTCGACCTGGCCCTGACCTGCGGTCTCATGTCGTTGTCGCCGTTGATCATGTCCGACCACCAGCTGCTGACCCTGAACGTCCCGTTGATCACGACGATCTGGGCGTGCGTGCCGGCGGTCGCGCTGGGCGCGCTGGGCGGGGCCTACGCGGGCTTCGCGGGCGGACTGGCCGTCGGTCTCTCCACCTACCTGTCCAAGGGCGTGCCGAGCCTCGACCTGCTGCGCGACGTCGTGCTGCTGGCGGGCGCGGGCATGGTCGTCGGCATGGCGTCGGCCACCGCACGGCGCAGTGCGGTGCTCCTCACCCAGGCCCTGAGGGCGGAAGCGGCGACGGCGGAACGGGAACGACTTGCCCGTTCGATTCACGACAGCGTGCTGCAGGTCCTCGCCCGCGTGCGCAAGCGCGGCCTGGAGGTCGGCGGCGAGGCTGCCGAGCTGGCCAAGATGGCGGGCGAGCAGGAGGTGGCGCTGCGGAATCTGGTCGCCGCCGCTCCCGTCGACTCCACTGTGGACGGCGAGATCGACCTGCGGCCCGGCCTGCAGGTGCTCGCCACGCCCAGGATCCAGGTGTCGACGCCCGCGACCCAGGTGATGTTCGAGGCACCGGCGGCGGGCGAGCTCACGTCGCTGGTGCGCGAGGCGCTGTCCAACGTGGACAAGCACGCCGGCGAGGACGCACGGGCCTGGGTGCTGCTGGAAGATCTCGGGGAGGAGATCGTGCTGAGCGTGAGGGACGATGGGCCTGGCATCCCGGAAGGCCGGATCGCGTCGGCCGCCGCGGAAGGCAGGATGGGGATCGAGAAGTCGATCAAAGGCCGGGTGGAGTCGCTCGGCGGAACGCTGGAGCTCCAGACCGGGCCGGGGGAGGGCACGGAATGGGAGGTTCGGGTGTTCAGGAAGGGGGCGGCAGGATGACGGTCTCGGTGATGGTCGTGGACGACCACCCGATGTGGCGCGACGGCGTGGCGCGCGATCTCCAGGAGCGGGGCTTCGAGGTGGTGGCGACCGCGAGCGACGCGCCCTCGGCCGTGCGCATCGCGAAAGCCGTGCGGCCCAACGTGGTCCTGATGGACCTCAACCTCGGCGAACTCTCCGGGGTCGACGCCACCCTGATGATCACCACTGAACTGCCGGACACGCGCGTGCTCGTGCTGTCCGCGTCCGGCGAGCACGACGACGTGCTGCAGGCCGTGAAGGCCGGCGCGTCCGGATACCTCGTGAAGTCCGCGTCCTCGGAGGAACTGGTCGAGGCCGTGTCCCGCACCGCCGCCGGGGACGCCGTGTTCACCGCGGGCCTCGCGGGCCTGGTTCTGGGCGAGTACCGGCGCATGGCCGCCGCGCCGGACGACTCGGAGGAGAAGCCGCAGCTCACCGATCGGGAGACCGAGGTGCTGCGGCTGGTTGCCAAGGGCCTGACCGCACGACAGATCGCGAACCGCCTGGTGATCTCCCACCGCACGGTCGAAAACCACGTGCAATCAACATTGCGGAAGCTTCAACTGCACAACCGAGTGGAATTGGCGCGTTATGCCATCGAGCACGGTCTTGACGCCGAACCGGAGGCAGAGAAATGACAGACCCCAGAGAGTTACGCGTGTCCGATGCGGAACGTGAGCACGTCGTCACCCTGCTGAACAAGGCGGTGGGCCGCGGCATGATCACACTGGACGAGTTCACCGTCCGCACGGACACCGCTCTCGCCGCGAAGACCAGGGCCGATCTCAACGCCGTCCTGGTGGACCTGCCCGGCATGGTCAACAACGAGCTGGCCCGCGAGCGGACCGAGCTGAAGAACACGATGAGCACCACGACCCGCAAGGGCCACTGGGTCGTGCCGCAGGAGCTCGTCATCCGCAACACCCTCGGCACCACCAACCTCGACTTCACCGCCGCCGACGTGCCACCGGTCGTCAACGTCGACCTGGACGTGTCGCTGGGCACGGTGAAGCTGCTGCTGCCCGCGGGGTCGTCGGTCAACGCCGACGCCGTCGAGATCACCGCCGGCGAACTGAAGGACAAGGTCCACAACTCGGTGGGCAACCCGCACTTCCAGCTCAAGGGCGCGGTGCGCGGCGGAACCGTGGTGATCAAGAAGAGCAGGCGCTGACCCCGCTCGTCAGCTGAGCGCACAAGGCGTCGAGCGCGTTCGCGGCACGAGCGAGCCCGATGTGGTCGAAGTAGTCCCGCGACTCGACGATCAGCCCGTCGCGGACCCGCAGGACGATGACGCCCGGCACCGCCCAGTCCTCGTCACCGCGGTAGGTGAACTCGCCGATGACCACCTCGGGATCGGCCGTGTGGTGGACGCGCACGTCCTCGACGCGGAATCCGGCCGGGCGCGGCCGTCCCGCGGCGAAGTGCTGCCGCAGTGCCTCCCGGCTCAGGAGTGGAGTGTCGCCGAGCGGTGCCATCGGGTGCCGCACGTCGGTTTTCTCCGCGTAGTACCCGGCCAGCCGCTCGACCTGGTCACGATCACCGCCGCGGAGCCGGCGAACGCCGTCGAGCAGGCCGCGGAACACGTCTTCTGGGGTTCGCATCGAACACACCTCTCAATCGGAGTCTTCACTCCGGATAATACGGAGTCGAGACTCCGGATATCAAGACTCGATCACCGTGCCCGCGGCACCGGGCCCGTGGCGAGGAAGAATGGGTGCATGCGGAGCGACGCGCGGGCGAACCGGGACCGGGTGCTGGCAGCCGCCGAGGAGGTCTTCGGCGAGTCGGGCAACGCCGGCTCGACCGAGGAGGTGGCGCGCCGAGCCGGTGTCGGGATCGGCACCGTCTTCCGGCACTTCCCGACCAAGCAGGCGCTGGTCGAGGCAACGGTCGTCCGGCACCTCACCCTGCTCGCCGGCACGGCTCGGGCGCGGGCCGAGGCCACCGATGCCGGAGCGGCGTTCCGGGCGATGTTCCGCGAGATGGTCTTCGGTGCTCCGGCGAAGATCGCGCTCCTCGCGCTGCTGGAGGAGCCTGCCGGCGAGGTGGTGGCAGCGGCCGCCGCTCTGCGCGAGGCGGTCGCGGACCTGCTGTCGCGCGGCCAGCAGGCAGGCGAGGTGCGCGTGGACGCGACGGTGGCCGAGGTGTACGTGCTGATCACAGCGCTGGCGAACGTCCGCGGCGACCGCGCCGTCCTGGACAGAGCGGTGGGCGTGGTGATCGACGGACTGTCCCCGCGAGGCTCCGCCTAGCCGTCTGATCTGCGGCGGGACCCGCGAACCCGCAGGATCGGGGCATGCGATGTCTCGTGACCGGCGCGACCGGGTACCTCGGCGGACGACTCGTGCCCAGGCTGCTGGCCGAAGGGCACGAGGTCCGCTGCCTGGTGCGTTCGCCGGAGAAGCTGCGCGACGTCCCGTGGGCCGCTGACGTCGAAATCGTCAAGGGTGACGTGTTCGGCGATCTGGACGAGGCCATGCGGGACGTCGAGGTCGTCCACTACCTCGTGCACTCGCTGCAGTCGAAGGACTTCGCCGACGCCGACCGCAAGGCCGCGGAGAACACGGCGCGGGCCGCCGAACGTGCCGGTGTGCAGCGGATCGTCTACCTGGGCGGACTGCACCCGGCCAACGTCGAGCTGTCGCCGCACCTCGCCTCCCGCAAGGAGGTGGGCGAGGTCTTCCTGCGCTCCGCGACGCCGGCCGTCGTGCTGCAGGCCGCGGTGATCATCGGGTCCGGGTCGGCCAGCTTCGAGATGCTGCGCTACCTCACCGAACGGCTGCCGGTCATGGTCACGCCGCGCTGGGTGCACAACCGGATCCAGCCGATCGCCGTGCGCGACGTGCTGCGCTACCTGGTCGACGCCACGACGCTCGAAGGCCACAACCGGACGTTCGACATCGGCGGACCGGACGTGCTGACCTACCTGGAGATGATGCTCCGGTACGCCGAGGTCGCCGGGTTGCCCAGGCGCCGCGTGCTGCCCGTGCCGCTGCTGACGCCGGGCCTGTCCTCGCACTGGGTCAACGTCGTCACTCCGGTCCCGAAGTCGATCGCGAGGCCGTTGATCGAGTCGCTGGTGCACGAGGTGGTGTGCCGCGAGAACGACATCCGCGAGGTCCTGCCCGGCGAGAACACCGGCTTCGTCAAGGCCGTCGAGCTGGCGCTGGACAAGATCCGGGACGCCGACGTGGAGACCCGCTGGTCAGGGGCGTCGCTGCCGGGTGCGCCGAGCGAACCGCTGCCGTCCGACCCCGACTGGTCCGGCGGCTCGGTCTACACCGACGAACGCGAGCGCAGGACGAAAGCCACTCCCGAGCGACTCTGGGAAGTCGTCGAAGGCATCGGCGGCGAACGCGGCTGGTACTCGTTCCCGCTGGCCTGGGCCGTGCGCGGCTGGATGGACCGGGCCGCGGGCGGCGTCGGGCTCCGGCGTGGAAGGCGCGACGCGAACCGGTTGAACGTCGGCGAGGCGCTCGACTGGTGGCGCGTCGAGGAGATCGAACGCGGGCACCTGCTGCGGCTGCGGGCCGAGATGAAGGTGCCGGGCAAGGCGTGGCTGGAGCTTCGAGTGGCGGGCAACGAGGGACACGGGTCCACTTACCGCCAACGCGCCGTGTTCGTGCCCAAAGGGCTCGCCGGACACCTCTACTGGGCGGTCGTCTGGCCGTTTCACGGCATCGTGTTCGGCGGCATGGTGCGCAACATCGCCAATGAAGCTGAGCTGCACAAGAACTTCAGAAAGTCCTGATGGACTGCACAAGCAGCAAAGGGTGAAACTTCCCGCATGAAGGCTCTCGTCAAGGTCGCCGCTGGGCCTGGACTCGAACTGACCGACGTCCCCGACCCGACCCCGGGTCCGACGGACGTGCTGGTCAGGGTGTTGCGCACCGGCATCTGCGGCACCGATCTGCACATCGACTCGTGGGACGACTGGGCGGCGCAGAACATCAAGGCGCCACTGGTCCTCGGGCACGAGTTCGTCGGCGAGGTCGTCGAGGTCGGCAACAGCGTCACCGGCGTCAAGGTCGGCGACCTGGTCAGCGGCGAGGGTCATCTCGTCTGCGGGACCTGCCGAAACTGCAAGGCCGGCCGCCGCCACCTCTGCGCCAACACGCGTGGTCTGGGCGTGCACTCCAACGGCGCGTTCGCGCAGTACGTCGTGCTGCCCGAGCAGAACGCGTGGGTGCACCGCACGAAGGTCGACCTGGACGTGGCCGCGATCTTCGACCCGTTCGGCAACGCCGTGCACACCGCGCTGAGCTTCCCGGTCATCGGCGAGGACGTGATCATCACCGGCGCCGGGCCGATCGGCATCATGGCCGCCGCCGTCGCCAAGCACGCGGGCGCGCGCAACGTCGTGATCACCGACATCTCCGAGCACCGGCTCGACCTGGCCCGCAAGGTCGGCGTCGACCTCGCGGTGAACGTCGCCGAGAAGTCGATCGCGGACGCGCAGGCCGAACTCGGCATGGCCGAGGGCTTCGACGTCGGCATGGAGATGTCCGGCAAGCCGGTGGCGATGCGGGACATGATCGCGAACATGGCGCACGGCGGCCGCATCGCGATGCTGGGCCTGCCCGCGGACGAGTTCTCCGTCGACTGGAGCAGCGTCGTGCTGAAGATGCTGCACATCAAGGGGATCTACGGCCGCGAGATGTTCGAGACCTGGTACTCGATGACCGTGCTGTTGCAGCGCGGCCTCGACCTCACGCCGGTGATCACGCACCGGTTCGACCACACGCAGCACGCGGAGGCGTTCGCCACCGCGCGTGAAGGCAAGTGCGGCAAGGTCATCCTCGACTGGACGGGAGCCTGATGTACGGCGAGCTGAAGAACGACCTCCTCAAGACGATCGAGGAGATCAGGGAGGCCGGGCTCTACAAGTCCGAACGCGTCATCGCCACCCCGCAGAACGCCAGCGTCAGGGTCGGTTCCGGCGACGACGTGCTGAACTTCTGCGCCAACAACTACCTCGGTCTCGCCGACCACCCGCAGCTCATCGCGGCCGCGAAGAAGGCTCTGGACGACTGGGGCTTCGGCATGGCCTCCGTCCGGTTCATCTGCGGAACCCAGGAACCGCACAAGGAACTGGAGCGCAAGCTCAGCGAGTTCCTCGGCACGGAGGACACGATCCTCTACAGCTCGTGCTTCGACGCGAACGGCGGCCTGTTCGAGACGCTGCTCGGCGCCGAGGACGCGATCATCTCCGACGAGCTGAACCACGCGTCGATCATCGACGGCGTGCGCCTGTCGAAGGCCAAGCGCTTCCGCTACAAGAACCGCGACATGGACGACCTGGAGCGCCAGCTCAAGGACTCCGCCGACGCCCGCTACCGCCTGATCGCGACCGACGGCGTCTTCTCGATGGACGGCTACCTCGCGCCGCTCGACGAGATCTGCGACCTGGCCGAGCGCTACAACGCCCTGGTCATGGTCGACGACTCGCACGCCGTCGGCTTCACCGGCCCGACCGGCCGCGGCACCCCGGAGCTGTTCGGCGTGCAGGACCGCGTCGACATCGTCACGGGCACGCTGGGCAAGGCGCTCGGCGGCGCGTCCGGCGGTTACACCTCCGGCCGCAAGGAGATCGTCGAACTGCTGCGCCAGCGCTCGCGCCCGTACCTGTTCTCGAACTCCCTCGCGCCGTCGATCACCGCCGCCGCGATCGCCACGCTCGACATGCTGTCCAGTTCCACGGAGTTGCTCACCCAGCTGAGGTCGAACACCGAGCTGTTCCGCCGGCGGATGACCGAGGCGGGCTTCGACCTGCTGCCGGGCGAGCACCCGATCATCCCCGTGATGATCGGCGACGCGGCGGAGGCGGCCAGGCTCGCGGATCTCCTCCTGGAACAAGGCGTCTACGTCATCGGCTTCTCGTACCCGGTCGTGCCGCACGGCAAGGCGCGTATCCGCACGCAGATGTCGGCTTCACACACGACTGAGGACGTTAACCGCGCCGTTGACGCGTTTATCGCCGCACGCGAAAAGATGTAAACACCGTACTTGTACCGGCTCCAAAAACTACTTCCTTCGGTGATATTCGGGGAGAAACAATGGAGCCGGTACGGGTCTAGCTTCTAGCTTCGTCGACATGCCACGACGAAAGTCCAGTGTGGTGGGACGCGAGTTCGGTGATGCTGTTCGCGAGGTCATCGAGCAGACCGGGCTTACCCACCGCAAGCTCGCCGAGGAAGTCGGCTGGGACGAAGCAAAGCTCTCTGACATGGTCCGCGGCAAAGGCGGCGTGTCCGAGATCGACGTGATGCAGTTGCTCAGCTACTGCCGCGTCAGGCCACCAGAGATCGAACGCCTGCTGGCGCTGTACCGCGAGACGCGCGAGCTGGGGTACCTCAAGCTCCCCGACGAGCCGCCGGATCAGCTGCCCACGCTGCTCACCCAGGAGCGTCTCGCCAACGCGATCACCGTCTGGTCGATGAACCTCGTCCCAGGTCATCTTCAGACTGCTGACTACATGCAAGCCGTCATCGACGGAGAGGCGCGCAAGCAGGCAGTCGACTACGACAAGGTCATCGCGGCGAAGCTCGAACGCCGCAAGCTCTTCCACTGGAGCCGCACGTTCGTGTTCTACATCCACGAACAGGCCTTGCGTCTACCGGTGGGCGGGACAGAGGTGATGGAGGATCAGTACCTCCACATCCTGGCGATGGCCCAGCGCGACTACATCACCGTGCGGGTCGTACCCATAGCCATTGGTGCGCACGCGGGGGTTTCCGGATCATTTCTCCAGCTCGACTACGAGAAGCTCGAACCGGTCGTCTTTCTCGAAGGAAAGAACTCCGGACTCTTCCTGGAAGACGTGAAATCGTTGGCGATCTACGCCTCTGTGCTCAAGGTGCTCGACGCTCAGGCCATGGATCCGGAACAATCGAGGCTGCTGATCAACAGCATGCTGACCTGAGGGAGCGTTCCGGATGAGCACCTGGCGCAAGAGCTCTTACAGCGCAGACTCAAGCGACTGCGTTGAGGTCGGTCGCGGTGTCGGCATCCGGGACAGCAAGGCGCCTGCCGCGCACCTGCCCGTGTCGGACGAGGCGTGGTCGGCCTTCCTCCGCGATGTGACCCGCGTCACTCAGTTGTAAGAATCAGTGACGTCGGCGCACTTCCCATCGTGGAGGAATTCTCGATCGTCTACCGCGAGTGCTACCCGCGAGTGCTCGCCTATGCGGCGAGCCACGCGGGCGGCCGGGTCGCCGAGGACATCACCAGCGAGACCTTCACGATCGCCTGGCGCAGGCTCGACCAGATGCCGTCCAACGCGCTGCCGTGGCTGCTCGGCATCGCCCGCAACCTGGTGCGCGCGTCCCGTCGTGAGGCGACCACCTACGAGCTCACCGACTTCCCCGCAGAGGACGACTTCGCGGTGATCGAGCTGCGTGCGGCTCTGGCGAGCCTGTCAGAGGCCGACCAGGAGGTTCTCACGCTCATCGCGTGGCACGGGCTGGCGGCGGCCGAGGCCGCGCAGGTGCTCGGCTGCACGACGGCGACGTTCTTCGTGCGGCTGCATCGGGCTCGACGGCGTTTGCAGGCCGCTCTCTGGACCCCGAAATTCGACAGTGCGAGGGCGTCGTGGAAGACATCCTGAAAGACCTGGCGCAGGCCAAGCCTCCGACGCCAGAGGTCGACTCCGAGCGGATGGAACGCGACCTCGCGCGCATCATCACGTTGCCGCGGGAGAGGCCGGTCCGGAAGCAGCTCGTGCGGCGGTTTGCTCCGTTGGTGGTCATCGGTGCGGTGATCGTGCTCGCGGTCGTGCTGCTGCCTGCACCTCCTCAGCCCGTGCAGCCCGCAGCCCCTCCGAAGTGGTGGCATGTGCTCACGCGGCAGTGGTCGGTGATGATCGTCGGCGACCCGGCGAAGCCGTACGCCGCGTACTTCGACTCCAAGACCGAACGGTGGCTGGCCACCAACCAACAGGTCACGGTCGTCCAGAAGGACGGTGCCGTGCGGGCCTTCTCCCTCGAACGCGACGGCAAGGCGTGGGAGGAGGCGGGCAGGCCGGAGACGGTGCCCCAGGTCGGCGGGAACCACCTGGTGCGCATCGGCCCGATGAAGCCGGCCGTGCAGAGGACCAGCGTCTCCGGGTTCCAGATGTCCCTGCACAGCCAGGCGCGTTTCGACTCGCTCGACTCGCTGCCCGCAGACCCGCAGGAGTTGAGGAAGGCGCTCGAGACCGTCGTGGGGAAGGACGCCTACCGGATCGGGTCGCTCGCGATGGAGCTGATGAGCTCGAACGTGCGCGACGACCAGCGGCGGGCGGCGTTCGAACTGCTCAAGACGCTCGACGGGGCGCGGTTCCTCGGTGAGGTGACGGTGCTCGACGAACGCAAGGGACTCGCTGTGGCGATCGCCGCACCGCCGACGTTCCAGTTCACCGACGTCGAGACGCAACTGGTGATGAGCCCGGAGACCGGCCTGCCGATCCTCAAGCGGGACGTGCTCACCACGCCTCAGCACGGCCTGCCCACGCAGATGACCATCTCGCAGGAGGAGTACCTCCTGCTGGAGCAGGTGGACTTCGACCCGATCGTGCCTCAGGACGTCCCCGTGAACGGCGAAGTGGAATCCCCCATCATTGAGCGGTGATCGACCCACGACGGCTCCGCGTGCTGCGCGCACTCGCTGACCACGGCACCGTGACGGCCGCGGCCGCCGCGTTGCACCTCACGCCGTCAGCGGTGTCGCAGCAGCTCGCGGCGCTGGAGTCCGAGGCAGGACACCCGTTGTTGCTGCGCAAGGGACGCCGGGTGTCGCTGACGCCCGCCGGTGAACTGCTCGTCACGCACGCCCATGTCGTCGCCGCGGAACTGGAACGCGCACAGGCCACTTTGGACGCTCTCGCCTCCGGCTCAGCCGGACGGGTGGGCGTGGCGGCGTTCGCGTCGGCGATCACGCAGGTGGTGGCACCGGCGTTGGCGGCGTTGAAGGAACGCTCGATCGAACTGTCCGTGCGTGATGCCGAGGGACACGAGAGCGTGCGGTTGTTGCTGGACGGCGAGATCGACGTGGCGATCACCGAGGAGCACCGGACCACCGACCGTTTCACGCGGTTTCCGCTGTACACGGAGCCTTTCGACGTCGTGCTGCCACCGGGACACGCGCTTTCGGGCGGGCCGGTCGAGTTGCAGCAACTGGCCGACGAGGACTGGGTCGTGACGCTGCCCGGCAATCCGTTGCGGGACGTCGTGGAGATGGCGTGCGCGCAGGCGGGGTTCACGCCGCGGATCAGGCACACGTCTGACGACTTCCGCGCGATCCAGGCACTCGTCGACGCGGGAGCCGGGGTGGCGTTGGCTCCCCGCAACGCCGTACGCGGTGTGCCGGTCGCCGGAGTCGCGCCGTTGCGGCGGGTGGTCGCGGCGGTGCGCAAGGGGTCGGAGGAACACCCGTTGATCAGCGCGGTTCTCGACCAGCTCCAGCGTTAGGGCGGCGGGATCGTCAGGCGCAGCTTGGCCGCAATGCGCGTCAACGCCTGGCGGTCGGCGGCGGTGAGCGGGTCGAGCACGAACTCCCGGACCGCGCGCAGGTGGGTGGGCGCGGCGGCCTTGACCACCTCGAAGCCCTCGTCGGTGAGCGTGGCGATCGTGTAGCGGCCGTCGCCCGGGTCAGGGGAACGCACCACCCAGCCACGTTGCTGGAGGCGCTTGACCACGTTGGACAACCGCGACAGCGAGCCGTTCGCCAGGTGCGCGAGCTCGCTCATCCGGATGCTGCGGTCCTTCGCCTCCGAGACGTGGCTGAGCACCAGGTAGTCGAAGAGGCTCAGGCCCGACTCCTGCTGCAACGGTGCCTCCAGCCGGCCCGGCAGCAACAACAGCATCGAGACGAGGCCGGTCCAGGCGTCCTTCTCGTCGGCGTTCAGCCACTCCACACCACACAGCGTACTTCATGCTTGAAGTCATGCTAGGTTTGACTTCAAGCATGAAGTCATCGAAGGGAAGAGTCATGAGCAAGCCGGAGTTCTTCGCCACCCCCGGATACGGCGACACCCAGCTCGAGAACATGCGGTACAGCCAGGCCGTGCGCATCGGCGACCGCGTCGAGACATCAGGTCAGGGCGGCTGGAGCGACGAGTTCGAGTTTCCTGAGTCGCTCGAGGAGGAGATCGCGCGCGCGTTCGAGAACGTCGAGCGCACGCTCGCGACGGCGGGCTCGTCCTGGGCCGACGTCGTGCACGTGAACTCGTACCACGTGCTCGGCGACGACTCGTTCGACGACCACAACCGTGTGATGGTCGAGCAGTTCCGTGCGCGGATGGGCGACCGCGCGCCCATCTGGACCGAGAGCGGGGTCACCGCCCTCGGTCACCCGAAGATGCGCATCGAGATCCGCGTGACCGCGATCAGTTAGGGACCTGTCCCCAGCCGCGCCGCCTACCGTGCCGGCATGAGGGTCCTGGTGCTCGTGCTGCTGCTGGCCGGATGCGGCGCGCCGCCGCCGCGGTTCCCGGTCGAAACCTCGGTGACCACCACCTCCAGGGAGGTCATCGGCGCCGCTCCCACCACCACACCGCCCACGCCGACCAAGTCGATGAGCAACGAGGCTCGGGGCCCGCTCGCGAAGGCGGCTTGCGAGAGCGGGGGTCCGTTCAACCCGACCAGCAGGCCCTACGCAGGCGCAGGGCCGCACCCGATAATCGCGCACGAGGTGCTCGACCCCGCAAGCCACATGCAGCACTCGTCGGTGGCATCGAGCGGCGACGCCACCATGTTCCTGAGCGACGTCAACCTGATCCAGCTCGTCGCCTGCGTGGTGCCGGTCGTCGGTGCCCGCTCCGGCACGGTCACCTGCTACTTCACCGAAGGCGACACCCGCGACTGGCCGTTGCACGAGGCGAGCTACCAGGTCACGTTGCGGGAGGCGCGGACAGGACGGGTGGTCACGACGGTGACCGCCGCCGGCGACGAGACCGCCAAGGACAGCTGTCCGCTGTTCGGCACGGACTACTCCGACTCGCTGGTGGCGCGCAGCCTGACCTGGGAGTCACTGGGCAAGGCCGTCGAGCCGATCCGCAACGGCGAGGCGCGCTAGACGCCTCGCCGACTGGAACCTGCGGCCAGAATCCCGCTTGCGGTGACCTGGGTCAGTGCGGGGCGCGGGCCGCCAGCTTGGCCGAGCCCGGGTCACCCGCCGCCAGTGCACCGCGGGCGGCAAGCTGGCAGATGTCCACACTGGTCGTCGCGAGCTTCGCGCCGACGCCCGTGAGAGCCGTGTGGTTCATGGACAAGGACGTGATGCCCAGTCCGATCAGCACGCACGCGAGCAACGGGTCGGCCGCCGCCTCGCCGCAGACGCCGACGGGCTTGCCGGTGGCGGTCGCCGCCTCGCCGACCTGGGCGATCAGGCGCAGCAACGCGGGCTGCCACGGGTCGTTCAGCGCGGCGACGCCACCGAGCTGGCGGTCCGCCGCGAAGACGTACTGCGCCAGGTCGTTGGTGCCGATGGAGATGAAGTCGACGACCTGAAGGATTTCGCGGGCCGACAGTGCGGCCGACGGGACCTCGACCATCACGCCGGCGCGCTGGATGCCGGCCTTGCGGGCACGTTCCACGAACCAGGCGGCTTCGGCGGCGGTCGCGACCATCGGGGCCATGACCGAGACGTCGGCGCCGGAGGACTTGGCCGCCGCGGCGATGGCTTCGAGCTGGCGGTCCAGGATCTCCGGGCGGTCGAACGCGACGCGCAGGCCGCGGACGCCGAGGGCCGGGTTGGGCTCGGGGGCCGGGTTCAGAAACGCCAGCGGCTTGTCCGCGCCCGCGTCGAGGGTGCGCACCACAACGGGTTTGCCCGCAAACGGCGCCAGCACAGCCTCGTAAGCAGCAGTCTGCTCAGCAACGGTCGGTTCCTCTGCGGCGTCCAGGAAGCAGAACTCCGTGCGGAACAGGCCGACGCCCTCCGCGCCCGCCTGAGCAGCGGCTTGAGCATCGGCGGGGGAGCCGACGTTGCCCAGGACCTTCACGCGGTGGCCGTCCTTGAGGACACCGACGCCGTTCCACGAGGCCTTCTTGCCGGTGCCGGCCGAGCGGACCTTGCCGTCCGACTCGCGGACCTGGCCGGTGTCGCCGTCCACGTCGAGAGAGGTGCCCTCGAACGCCAGGATGCCGCGGCACGCGACGACGGCCGGGATGCCCAGCGACCGGGCGAGGATCGCGGTGTGGGAGGTCGGGCCGCCCTCCTCCGTGACCAGGGCCAGGACCTTCGACGGGTCGAGACCGGCGGTGTCGGCGGGCGCGAGGTCGCGCGCCACCAGCACGGACGGCGAGGCCAGGTCGGGTACGCCGGGCGCGGGCAGGCCGAGGAGTTCGGCCACCACGCGGTCGCGGACGTCCTGGACGTCGCGGGCCCGTTCGGCCATGTAGCCACCGGCGCCCTGCAGTGCCGAGATGAACTTCTCGGCGGCCTGGTGCACCGCACGGGCCGCGGTCAGCGACTGGTCGACGACGAGCTTCTCGGCGGCCTTGATCAGCGACGGGTCACCCGCCATCGCCGCTGTGGTCTCCAGAACGGCACGAGCGTCACCCTCGACCGTCTTCGCGCGCTCCATCAGGCGCTGCACCACGACCTCGGCCGCAGGGCGGATGAGGGAGGCTTCCATCTTCGTATCCGCTGTTCGCTGGCCCGCAGGAGGTTCCGGCAGGGCCTCGGCGATCCTCACCACGGGGCCGGTTGCCCGACCACTGCTCACACCGACACCGCTCAGCCGCGCGCTCGACATGGTCTAGACCATACCCTCCGACCGGAAACCCAGGACAGCTCAGTGTGACCAATTGAGCGGCGGAACGCGCAGCGATGCTCCGTTCGTCATCATGGCTTAACACGGACGGCCGACGGCAGTGTGACAGTAGGCCGTTCGGAGCAGTACGGTCCCGCTGTGCGACTTCCGTCCGTCTTCGCCGCAGTCCTCCTGGTCGCCGGATGCACGTCGGCGCAACCGGGCCTCGGCCCCGAGATCAACGTTCCCGCTCAGCTGAGCACCATCCAGGAGGCCGTGGACGCGGCGCAGGAGGGCGCGACCATCGTCGTGTCGCCGGGCGTCTACGAGGAATCGGTGCGGGTCAGGACCAAGGGCCTCACGATCAGGGGAGCCCGGCGCGGCAGCGTGATCATCGACGGCGAGGTCAAGCGCGAGAACGGGATCGAGGTCGCCGCTGAGGACGTGTCCGTGCAGAACCTGACCGTTCGCAACCACACGGCCCACGGTGTGCTGATCTCCGAGCAGCGCGGCTTCCGCGTCTCGTACGTGACGGCCAGCAACAACGCTCGGTTCGGCGTCCGCGCTCTCAACGCCCAGAACGGCGTGATCGAGCAGAGCTACGCGAGCGGCAGCGCGGACTCCGGGTTCTCCGTAGGCCGGTGCAAGCCGTGCGACGTCGTCGTGCGCGGCAACGTCGCCGAACGCAACGCCGTCGGCTACCAGGGCACGAACGCGTCCGGCCGGATGTTCGTGCTGGGCAACAGGTTCAGCGGCAACCGGGTCGGCATGACCTCGGCCGCCGAACGCCAGGAGGACGTCGTGCTCGTCGGCAACCTCGTCTCCGACAACGACGAGGCCCTCTCACCCGCGCAGGCAGACGGCGCGTTCGGGCTCGGCATGAGGATCCTGACCAGCGCGAAGAACCTGGTGTCCCGCAACCTGATCACCGGCAACCCCGGCGTCGGGCTGGCGCTGAGCCCCGGCCAGGACCCGATGGACAACCACCTGGAGACCAACGTGATCGTCGGCAACGGCCAGGACGTGCGCTACGAAGCCGACGCGCCGCAGAAGAAGTCCAGGGCGCCGCGCGGGATCCCGTTCAACCAGGTCGCCGCGCCGCCGCTGCAGCCGGAGATGCCCGCGGACCCGTTGCCGGACAAGGCACCGGACGTCGACAGGTACGTGCTGCCGAGCGAGGACCTGTTCGACGAGCGCGCGGCCGTGCGGGCGTAGGTCAGCCGACCTCGGCGGCCGTCGGGTAGGACGGCTGCGCGCCGGCCTTCGTGACGGACAGCGCGGCCACCTTCACCGCGTATTCGGCGGCCTGGACGATGTCGTCGCCCTCGGCCAGCCGTGCCGAGAGCGCTCCGGCGAACGCGTCACCGGCACCGGTCGTGTCGACCACCTCGTCGACCTCGATCGCCGGCACCTCGACGACGCCCGCCTGCGCCACGACGGCGGCGCCGCGCGAGCCCAGCGTGACGATCGCCGAGGTCGGGCCAAGCTTGAGCAGGTCACGCCAGTCCGAAGCCAGTTGTGCGGCCTCGTGCTCGTTCACGATCAGCACCGTGAGCTGCTTCAACGTCTCCGCGGGCAGTTCCGCCACCGGCGACAGGTTCAGCACGGTGCGGACGCCTGCCTTGGACGCGACGCCGATCGCGTGGATCACCGTCTCCAGCGGCACTTCCAGCGAGCAGGTCAGCACCTGAGCGCCGTCGAACGAGACATCGTCCACATCGGACAGTGATACGTCGGCGTTGGCACCGGGCGAGACGACGATGGAGTTCTCGCCGTCCGGCGTCACGGTGATGTAGGCGATCCCGGTGGGGCGCGCGGAAGTCTTCACCAGAGCGGTGTCGACGCCGGACGACTCCAGCGATTCCCGCAGCAGCGAGCCGTAACCGTCACCACCGACGGCGCCGATCAACGCGACGGAAGCACCGACGCGGGCAGCGGCGACGGCGGTGTTGGCGCCCTTGCCGCCGGGCAGCACGACGGTGTCGCCGCCGAGCACGGTCTCACCGCCGGCGGGCCGCCTGCCGACCTCGACCACGAGGTCGGCGTTGGCGGACCCGAGAACAAGCAGAGCGTTCGTCACTTGATGAACTCTGCCACGTTCTTCGCGTTGATGACCTTGACCTCGACGTCCACGACCTGCTGAACCGGCTCGCCCTTGGCGGCGTGCACGGCCTGCTCGACGGCCTTGGAGCCCAGCAGCTTCGGCTGCTGCGCGATGGTCGCGGCGAGCGTGCCGTCCTGGATCGCCTTCAGGCCGTCCGGGGTGCCGTCGAAGCCGACGACCATGACGTCCTTGCCGGCACGGGCGCCGAGGGCCTTGATCGCGCCGAGCGCCATCTCGTCGTTCTCGGCGAAGATGCCCTTGAGGCCGGGGTGCCCCTGCAACAGGTTCGTGGTCTCGTTGAGGCCCTTGGCGCGGTCGAAGTCGGCCACGGCGGTGGCGGTGACCTTGATGTTGCCGCTGTTCAGGCCCTGTTCGAAGCCCTGGCCGCGGTCACGTGACGCCGACGCACCGGGAATGCCCTTGAGGTGCGCGACCTCGCCGGAGGCGGCGCGGCCCAGTTCGATGGCCGCGAGGCTGCCGCCCGACACGTTGTTCGAGGCGACCTCGGCGGCGACCTTGCCGCCCTCGACCGCGCGGTCGACGGAGATCAGCGGGATGTTCGCCATCTCGGCGGCCTTGGCGGCGGGCGCGGACTGCTTGGAGTCGACCGGGTTCAGCAGGATCGCCTTCACGCCCTGCGTCACCAGCGTCTGCACCTGGTTGATCTGGTTCGTCGCGTCGTTCTGCGCGTCGACCACGGTCAGCTTGGCACCGAGCTGGTCCGCCATCTCCTGCGCACCCTGCTGCAGTTCCACGAAGAACGGGTTGTTCAAAGTGGACACGGCGAGGCCGATGGTGATGCCGCTTCCTCCGGACGCCCCAGTTCCGCTGCACCCGGTCGCCACTAGAGCAGCGGCACCGAGCGTCAACGCGATCCGTCGGGTCACCTTCATTGGTGTCTTCCTTACCTGTTGCGGGTTTTCAGCGACGGCGAAGTGAGTCGAGCAGCGCGGCGAGAGCGATCACCACGCCGATGACGACCTGCTGCCAGAACGGCGGCACTTGCAGCAGGTTGAGGCCGTTGCGCAGGACGGCGAGCACAAGTGCGCCGACCAACGTCCCGGTGGCGCGGCCAACGCCACCGGACAGCGACGCACCACCGATGACGACAGCGGCGATGGCGTCGAGCTCGTAGCCGGCCGCTGCCTGCGGACCGGCGGACCCGAGCCGTCCCGCGAGCACGAGGCCCGCGGCGGCGGCGAACAGGCCGCTCAGCGCGTAGATCCAGAGCTTCTGCTTCCGGACGTCGATGCCGCTGAGCTTGGCTGCTTCCTCGTTGCCGCCGATCGCGTACATGCGACGGCCGAGGTTGGTGCGCGTGAGGATCAGGCCGGTGATGCCGAAGAACGCCAGCATCAGCAGCAGCGGCAGCGGAACCATCGGCGCGAGGTTCGAGCCGAGGAACGTGACCAGTGCGTCGGTCTCGTGCGGCTGGCCTTCGGAGAACACCAGCGTGAGACCGCGGGCGACGCTGAGCATGGCGAGCGTCGCGATGAACGGCGGCAGCTTGCCGTAGCTGACCAGCGCGCCGTTGACGAGGCCGCAGAGCGCGCCGACCAGGAGCCCCACTGGTCCGGCGGTGAGCGCGCCGACCATCGCGGCCAGTGCGGCAATGCTGCCGACCGAGAGGTCGATCCCGCCCGCCACCACCACGAACGTCATGCCGAACGCCATGATCGCGATGACCGCGGCCTGCACGCCGACGTTGAGCAGGTTCTGCGCGTTGAGGAACGCGGGCTGCATGATCGCGATGACCAGGGCGAGGATGACGAGCCCTGCGAGGGCACCGTTCTCGCTTGCGTACTTGCGAATGCTGATCGTGGTCATGCCGAAATCTCCTGCACGGCGAGTGCCATCACCTGGTCTTGAGTCGCGCCCTTGGGCAGCTCACCGGCCACCTGGCCGTGGGCCATCACGACGACGCGGTCGCTCATCCCGATCACCTCGGGCAGGTCGCTGGACACGAGCAGCACGGCCCGGCCCTGCGCGGTCATGCGGTTGATCAGCTCGTAGATCTCGACCTTGGCGCCGACGTCGACGCCCCTGGTCGGTTCGTCGAGGATCAGCACCTTCGGGTCGGCCAGCAGCCACTTGCCGATGACGACCTTCTGCTGGTTGCCGCCGGAGAGTTCCTTGACCGGTTGCTCGACGCGGCCCTTGATCCGGAGCTTGCCCGCGATGTCGTGCAGGCGTTTCTCGTCGCGGTTGTCGAGCGTCACGAGTTCGAGGTTCTGGCCGACGGTGGCCGTCAGGACCAGGCCCTGGCCCTTGCGGTCCTCCGGGACCAGGCCGAGACCTGCCCTGATGGCGGCCTGGACGTCGTGGCGGGGCAACGGTTTCCCGTCGACCGCGACCGTGCCGTGGTCGTAGCCGTCGACGCCGAACGCGGCCCGCGCGACTTCCGTTCGTCCCGCTCCGACCAGGCCCGCGATGCCGACGACCTCGCCCGCGTGGACCTCGATGCTGATGTTCTCGAAGACACCGCGCTTGGTCAGGCCCTGGATGCTCAACAGGGGCTGGCCAGGACGTTGGCGGGCGCGTGGGTACTGCTCGTCGATCGGGCGGCCGACCATCAGCTCGATCATGTGCTGAGTGGTGGCCTTCGGACCCAGGACTCCGACGCTCCGGCCGTCGCGCAGGATCGTGATGCGGTCGGCGACGCGCTGGATCTCGTCGAGGTGGTGGGTGATGAAGACGAGGCCGACGCCGTTGTCGCGCAGCTGGGCCATGATCTGCAGCAGGCGGTCGGTCTCGGTCTCGGTGAGGACCGCGGTCGGCTCGTCCAGGATCAGCACGCCGGCGTTCTTGTCGAGCGCGCGGGCGATCTCGATCATCTGCTGCTGGGCGATGCCGAGGTCCTTGACCTTGGCGTCCGGGTCGACGTTCAGCCCGACTCGGTCCAGCAGCCTCGGGGCCCTGCGGCGCATCTCGGCGCGGTCGACGAAGCCGTACCTGCGCGGAAGCCGGTTGAGGAACAGGTTCTCGGCGACGCTGAGTTCGGGGACCAGCGCCAGCTCCTGGTGGATGACGGCGAGGCTGGTGTGGCCCTCGATCGTTCCCGCGTCCTGGTCGTGGATGCCCGCCAGCACCTTGACCAGCGTGGACTTGCCCGCGCCGTTCTCGCCGAGCAGGACGTGGACCTCGCCCGCGTTGATGTCGAGGTCGACGCCGTCCAACGCCTTCGTGGCACCGAAGTGCTTGGTGATGCCGCGGGCGGTGATCAGGGTGTTCACAGCTCGGCCTCCCCGAGCGAACCGCGCAGCACGAGCTTCGCGGTGAGGCGGACGTCGTCGGGCTGCTGGCCGTTGATCAGGGCCAGCAGGCTGCGTGCGGCGGCGCGCCCCATCTCCACGGTCGGCTGCGCGATGACCGTGATCGGCGGGTCGAGCAGCGGGAACCACGGCTGGTCGTCGAACACCGCGAGCGCGATGTCGTGCGGGATCTGCAGGCCGCGGGCCCTGACCTCGCCCAACGCGCCGAGACCCATCAGGTTGTCCATCGCGACCAGCGCCGTGGCGCCGTCGTCGATCAGCCTGGCCGCGGCCTGACTGCCGCTCTCCTGGCGGAAGTCGCCGTGCACGACCTGCGCGAGGCCGCCGAGCGACCCCGTGAGCACGTCGGTTCGTTCTCTTCCAGTGGAGGTGTTCGGCGGACCCGCGATCACTCCGATGCGGGTGTGGCCGGCGCCGACGAGCCGCCGGGCGAGCGCGGTCAATGCCTCGCTGCCGTCAGCGCGGACGACGGGGCATGTCGCGCCCCTGACCGTCCGGTCGAGCAGAACTAGCGGTACGCCGCCTGCGCTCACTTCGCGAACCAGACTCGGGTCGTCGGTCGCGGGGCACAGCAGGAGGCCGTCCACCCGGCGGTCGAGCAGGGTGCGCACGTAGGTCGCTTCCTGCTCGGCGCTCTCGTCGGCGTTCCCGATCACGACGCAGTAGCCGTGTGACCGGGCTTCGTCCTCGACCGCTCGCGCGATCTCGGCGAAGAACGGGTTCAGCAGATCGCTGATGACCAGACCGAGGGTCTGGGTGCTGGTGGTCCTGAGGGATCGCGCCAGGGCGTTGGGCCGGTAGCCGAGCTTCTCGATCGCGGCGAGCACGCGCTCACGGGTCTCGGGCGTCGGTGCGGCATGGCCGTTGAGCACGCGCGACACGGTGGCCGTGGAGACGCCGGCGTGCTGCGCAACGTCCTTCATGGTCGTCACGAGGCCGTAGTTAATCGATTACACATGTATGTAGTCAAGCCGAGACCTGTGGATGAGTAGGTGTACGGATGTCACTGGGCGTGCTCTGCCTCACTCTGATCACATGGACGGACAGGATCGCCTCGGAGACGAGCAGCGCCTTGCGCTGGAGCTCGCGGCCATCGGGCAGCGGCTGACGACGATCAGCTCGGAGTTGCGTGAGCGCTCCACCGCGACCGCGGTGCTCGACGCACCTGAGGTGGCACGGCCCGGTGAGGTGCCGCAGCCGCCGGCCACGACCGTCCCCACGCCGCCTGCCGGAGTGCCGCAGCAGCAGCCGCCGCCCGTGAGTGCGCCGCAGCAGCCCGCCGGTGTGCCGCAGCAGGGTGCGCCGCAGCAGCCCGTCGGCGTGCCGTCGCCGCCCGTTGGCGTGCCGCAGCAGCCGAACCCGTGGTCGCAGCACGCCGTTGCCTCGGCCCAGGTGCCGCCGCCTCCCGGCCCGCAGTTCCCCGGCCGGAACTTCCCGCCGCCTCCCCAGGCGCAGTGGCCCCACCCGCAGCAGCAGACGTGGCCACAGCAGCCGCTGCCGCCGCGCGAGACCGTGTTCGAGAAGCTCGGCAAGGACGGCGCCGGTGCGAAGCTGCTGGCCTGGGTCGGTGGCGCGATCACCGTGCTCGGCTTCGTGTTGCTGCTGGTCCTCGCCGTGCAGCGCGGCTGGCTCGGCCCGCTGCCGCGCGTGATCGGCGGCGCGGTGTTCAGCGGCGCGATGGTCGGCATCGGCATGTGGCTGCACCGCAACCCCGCCGGTCGTACCGGTGCGATGGCGCTGGCCTTCACCGGGTTCGCCGGTCTCTACCTGGACGTGATCGCCGCGACGAGTCTGTACGGCTACGTGCCGGAAGGTGTGGGCCTGGTCGTCGGGCTCGCCGTTGCGGCTGCCGGTGTCGTGCTCGCGCTGAAGTGGGACTCGCAAGCGCTCGCGGTCAGCGTCGTCGCAGCTTGTGCCCTGTGCTCGCCGATCATCACCGAGGGCTTCACGGTCCTGCTCGTCGGCTTCCTGCTGGTGCTGAAGATGGCCAGCACGCCGGTCCAGATCAACCGCAACTGGCCGGGTCTCGCGATCGCCGGCGGCTTCCCCGCGATCCTCGCCTCGCTGCTCACCACCGCGAACGCCATCCCGCGCTCCTACGAGTGGACCGTGGTCGGCGTCGCGGCGGCCACGACCGTCGTCGGCATCGCCGTCGCGTTCCTCACGATCCGCAAGCGGCCGGACGACATCGTCGCGGTGGCGTTGATCGCCGGTTCGGCGCTGCCGGCCCTGTTCGCGACGACGTTGCTGAAGGACCCGGCCAACTCGATCCTCGCCGGGGTGGTCGCCGCCGTGCTGCTGGCGATCTGGATGGTCCCCGACCTGCCGCGCGGGTTCACGACGGCGGCCGGTGCGACGGGCATGCTCGCGTTGTTCCAGACCACGGTGATCGCGCTCGACGGCAACGTCCGCACGGCGATCGTGCTGGCCGAGGCCGTGCTGCTGGCGGTCCTCGCGGCGCGCCTGAACAAGAAGAGCGCGCTGGTCGGTTCGGCGGCGTTCGGCGTGCTCGGGTTCTTCATGGCGATCGGGCAGGCCGTGCCGATCACCTGGCTGGTGGAGGAGCCGCGGTTCTTCAACGACGTCGAGCCCGGCGACTACGCGGCGGGCCTGGTGACGGCGGTCGTGCTGGGCATCTTCGCGGCCGTGCTGCCGTGGGCCGCGCTCAAGATGCAGGTGCTGCGCGAGCCGGCCAGGCACCCGTTCCCGTGGATCGTGTCCGGGCTCGTGCTGCTCTACGGCGCGGCGGGTGCGGTGCTGTGCGCGGCGCTGCTGGTGTCGCCGGACGAGACCGGGTTCCTCTTCGGACACTCGGTGGTCACCGTGTCGTGGACGATCGCCGCGTTGTTCCTGCTGGTCAGGGGCATCAACAACAAGGCGCTGCGGATCTCCGGCCTGATCCTGGTCGGTGCCGCGGTCGTGAAGCTGGTGCTGTTCGACCTCTCCGCGCTCGACGGGATCGCCCGCGTGCTGGCGTTCCTCGGGGCCGGTCTGGTCCTGCTCACCGCTGGCACCCGTTACGCCAAACTGGTGACGACGGCCAAGAAGTCTGTGTGAACCGCACCGAACGGCTGTACGCGCTGGTCGAGGAGCTCCGGGCCGTCTCGCCGCGGCCGCGCAGCGCCGCCTGGCTGGCACGGCGGTTCGAGGTCAGCGCCCGCACCGTCGAACGGGACCTCGAGGCGTTGCGGCAGTCCGGTGTCGCGATCCGCAGCGACACCGGACGCAACGGCGGGTACAGCCTGGACCGCGAGCGCACGCTGCCGCCCGTGACGTTGACCGCACGGGAGGCGTTGGCGATCAGCGTCGCGTTGCGAGCCGCGTCAGCCACTCCGTTCGCTGGTGCGGCACGACAGGCAGCGCAGAAGGTGCTGGCCGTGCTGCCTCCCGACGTGCGGCAACGGGAGGACGCGCTGGCCGCGCGGGTGCACCGGGTCGGTCCCCACCCCGATCTCCCCGCGATCAGCGGTCAGGTGGCCGACACCGTCGAGGACGCCCTGGTGACCGGCCGGGTGCTGCACCTGGCCTACACCGACAGGGCGGATGCGACCTCCAGTCGTGACGTCGAGCCGATGGGTCTGCTGTGGGGACCGCACGGCTGGTACGTGGTCGCGTGGTGCCGCCTGCGGGACGGGGTGCGCGGGTTCCAGTTGGACCGCATCGCCACCGCCGTGCTGACCGATGAGCGGTTCAGTCCCCGCGAGGCGGAGTGGGCGGCGGAGCTCGACCGCTTGGACGCCGAGGCGCTGCGCTGAAATGTGACGCCGAACACCGACATAACGGTGTCGCGGTCCGTTGGAACCATCTCGTACATGAACAACAACGAAGAACGAATGCAGCAGTGGTGCCGTATGTGGAGCGAGGACCCGACGCTGGCCCACGAGCTGATGACTCCCGACTGCGTTCAGTGGTCCGCACAGACCGAAGGGCTGGACGACGTGGTCGGTCCTGCGGACCAGGTGAGGTTCATCGAGGGCTACCGCGCCCAGCACGTCAACGTCTTCACCGCGCGGACGCTCGCCGACGACGGCGATCAGTTCGCCTACCTGTGGGACGTGCGCAGGCCCGACGGCACCGTGAAGACCGGCTTCGACTTCAACGTCCTGCGTGGCGACAAGATCGCGGAGAACTGGACGTTCGTGGGTGAGCGCGACACGACGCCCGACCTCCCACCCGCCGGCGGCGGTGATCTGCGGCAGGTCCTCGACGGCTGGCTCGACGCGCGGTCCCGGACCCTGCACCGGGAGCCGGTCCTGGATCTCGTCCGCGGCACCATCGCGTTCCTGTGGACCGGCCCCGCGGTCAGCGGAGCCGACCTGCTGGCCGTGCGGGACGGCAGGGTCACCTGCTCCTGGTCCCTGACCGGTACGAGGCCTTTCCGCTACTGAACGTCGTACTACAACCAGGCAAAGATTTCCCTCGACAGAGTGACGGAAGTAGATCGAAAGCACCCGGAAGTGGTCCCATCGGGCGTATGGCAAAGCCACGCCTCGTGGCCGCGGTTATAGCGCTCTCAGCGGCCTTCGCGGCGACGGGTGTTCACCAAGGGCACGAGTACACAACCACTTCTTCGGCATCGGTCGCACCGCTCGCGTACGTGGTGGGCAAGACCGGTCTCGTGCAGGTCGTGGACACCCGCAACGGTGCCGTTCTCGTGCAGGCGGACACCGGGGGCCGCGCGACGGGTGTCGCCGTTTCTCCTGACGGGCGCCGGCTCTACGTGATCAACGGGTGGACCGGCGCGATCACCGTGGTCGACCCGAGCAGTGGCGAGATCCTCGATCGGCTCTTCACCCAGGTCCAGCTCTCGCACGCGGCTATGCGACCGGACGGCCAGCGGCTCTACGTCTCGGCCGCCGGCGGCATCGCGGTGGTGAACCCCGAGAACTTCCAGATGGTCGCGGTGATCAAGGCGGGCGGGCAGCCGCAGGGCCTCGCCGTCCACCCGGACAACAAGATCCTCTACGTCGCGAACTCCCAGGACGGCACGGTCGGCCTGGTCGACACGGCGACGGCGTTCCAGACGTCGACGGTGCCGGTCGGCGGGCTGCCGCAGCACCTCGCGATCTCACCGGACGGCAAGCGCCTCTACGTGAGCGGCATGCGCCTCGGTGAGAAGACGCCTGGAACGTTGTCGGTGATCGACACGGCCACGAACCAGGTCGTCGGCACGCTGGAAGCAGGCAGGGGAGCGGGCAGCATCGCTGTCACCCCCGACGGCGCCACGGTCTACCTGACGCTGCCGAAGGAACGGTCGGTCGTGGTCGTCGACGCGGCGACCATGACCGTGCGCGAACGCTTGCGGATCGACTCGCCGAGCGTCGCCATCGCGCCGGGGGACACGAGGGTCTTCCTCGCCACCGGCACGACGACGACGGTCCTGGACAGCACGAACGCGGTGCTCACCACGTACCGGATGAAGACGGGCGAACTGCAGGAGGCGAGGCCGCGCCAGTTCGACGCGGCCATGATCGCCTTCCCGCCCGGTCAGCCGACGGCGACCGGCTTGCGGACCTCGTCGTCGAACGGGTCGTCGAGGTCGGCCGGCTCGTCGTGAAGCGCGAGGCGTTCCTGGATCCGCTTGAGCGGACCGGGTGACCACCACGCGGCGTTGCCGAGCAGCTTGAGCACGGCGGGCACGAGCAGCATCCGGACGATCGTGGCGTCGAGCGCCAGCGCGAGGATCATGCCGACGCCGACGAACCGCATCATCGCGACCTGCGAGAACGCGAACGCGCCGGTCACCACGATCAGCAGCAGCGCGGCCGAGGTGATCACCCGGCCGGTCTTCGCGAGGCCGGTGGTCACCGCCTCTTCCGTCGTCGCGCCCTGGCCGCGGGCCTCGACCATCCTGCTGAGCAGGAAGACCTCGTAGTCAGTCGACAGACCGAACACGATGGCCGCCATCAGCACGACGATGCCGGACTCCAACGGTCCTGGCGTCACGCCGAGGAGGTCGGCGCCGTGACCCTCCTGGAAGATCCACACGAGCACGCCGAACGTCGCCGAGAGCGACAGCGCGCTCATCAGCACGGCCTTGATCGGCAGCACGATCGAGCCGAACGCCAGGAACATCAGGATCAGCGTCGCGCCGACCAGCAGCGTGACCATCAACGGCAGCCCGTCCGCGATGGCGCCGAGCGAGTCGCTGACCGTCGCGGTGTTGCCGCCGACCAGCACCTCGGCGCCGTTCGGCGGGGTGATCGCGCGAACGTCCTCGAGCGCCTGCTTCGACTCGTCGCTGAGCGCGTCGTGCTCCAGGCCGGCCATGGCCGCCGTGACGCCCTTGTCCGCACCCGTCGGCTGGACCTCGCCGATGCCGGGCACGTCCTTGACCTTGCCCAGGTACTCCTGGACCGCGGCCTGGTCACCGCCCTTGACGACGATCTTGAAGCCGGTGTTGGAGAGCGCCGAGAAGTTCTGGTTGATGTTCTCGGTGGCCACGCGCACGGCGTTGCCCTCCGGCAGGACCTTCTCGGTGACCTGGCCGAACTGCACGCCGAGGAACGGCGAGCCGAGCGCGAGCAGCACACCGATGATCGGCACGGCGATCAGCACCGGTCGCTTCATGACCTTGGTGCTGAGCTTGCGCCAGCCGCGTTCGCTCGGCTCCTTCTTGCGCCACGGCATGGCGAGCTTGTCGACCCGATGGCCGAGCACGCCGAGCAACGCGGGCAGCAGCGTGACCGAGACCAGCGCCGCGATCGCGACCGACGACACACCGCCGTACGCGAGGGACTTCAGGAAGCCGTGCGGGAAGAGCAGCAGTCCGGCCAGAGCGATGACCAGCAGCGTCGCGCTGAAGACGACGGTGCGGCCGGCGCTGGCGACCGTGCGTCCGACGGCTTGTTCGGTCGTGCGGCCCTGGGCGAGTTCCTCGCGGAACCGGCCGACCATGAACAGGCCGTAGTCGATCGCCATGCCCAGGCCGAGCAGCGAGGCGACGTTGACCGCGAACGAGTTGACCTCGGCGAAAAGTGCGACCGCGTGCAGCACACCGAGCGCGCCCATGATGGCGAGACCGCCGACGACGACCGGGAGGCTGGCTGCGACCAGGCCGCCGAAGATGATCACGAGCAGCAGCAGGACCAGCGGCAGCGAGAACATCTCCGCGCGCGTCAGGTCCTCCTGGGACATGTCGTTGATGGCCTTCTGGGTGGGCACGAGCCCGCCGACCTGCTCGCTGAAGCCGTCGATCTTGAGCTGCGACTGGATGTCCTGGAACTGCTTGATCTGCTCGTTCGAGTCGCCGCTGCTCAGCGTGATGGCGACGAGCGCCTGCTGCTGGTTGTCGGACGGCACCGGCCCGACGGCCTTGAGCACGTCGTCCTTCGGGAAGCCGCTGATGTGGTCGGCGATCTTCTTGAGTTCGAGCGGGTTCGCGAAATCGCCGCGATAAATGACGATCACGTCACCGTTCTGCCGCCCGAACGCCTCCTCGGCTACTTTGTCGGCCCGCGCCGCCTCACTGGAGGGAGCCTCGTAGCCGCCCTGGCTGAGCTTGTCGAACACGCCGATGCCCCACACGCCGCCGATCACGGCGAGCAGTACGGTCGCGATCAACACCACCCACCGGCGGCGATATGCGATAGATCCCCACTTCGCGAACATCGACGACGGCCTCCTGGGTTACCGTGCTGTTAATCCCGTGAACTCTTGTAAACACCGTTCACTGAAACCGTACGGGGCCATGGACGGGGTCTACAACCCGATGGAGTGACATATGACCGAGGCCACTCGCCGAGAACGGCTTCGCGCCGAAACCGAGCGTGAGATTCGGCAGGCGGCCCGCGCCCTTTTGGTGGAGAGCGGCCGCGACGCGGTTACCCTGCGTGCCATCGCGCGCAAACTGGGGATCACCGCACCGGCGTTGTATCGCTACTACGACTCCCACGACGCGCTATTGCGGCAGCTCTGCGACGACATCTGCGCGGACATGGCGGCAGCGCTGTACGCAGACCTCGCCGCGGACACGTCAGGCCAGGTGGGATGCCAGGTCAGGGCGGTCTGCCACGCCTTCCGCCGCTGGGCCCTGGCCCACCCGCAGGAGTTCGCGCTGGTCTTCGCCTCGCCCCGCGACCCGCTCGGCGCCGACCAGTTCGGCTCGGTGTTCCTGCAACTGGCCGGCCGGCTGATCGCGTCCAATCTGGTGGCGAACCACGCGGACGACTCGGTGCCCGAGGTGCTGCACGAGGACCTGGTGAGGTTCCAACAGGTCCTGGCGGACGCGGTGTCGGTGCACGGCGTCACGATCGAGGACGACGTCCTGAATCTGGGCAAGATCTACCACGTCGTCCAGTCGTGGGTGCGGCTGTACGGGCACGTGGCGCTGGAGGTGTTCGGGCGGTTCCCGTTCACGGTGAGCAACCCGGAGCCGATGTTCGACAGCATGCTGGACCAGATGCTGACGGACATCGGGTTTCAGGATTCAGACGTTCACTGATGTAGCGCCGGCCGGGCGTTCGGCGACATACGACCCGTGGTCGACGCCAACAACTCGCCAGCTCCTGCTGATCTGCCTGATGTCGTTGAAGAACCGGTCTCGTCGTCAGGCGGAGTGGGCCAGGCGGTCCTCGACCTCCTGGACAAGGCCATCGGCCTGCAGACGCCGCTGGTCCGCAAGAACATCGCCCGCGCCCGCCAACGCAATCCGGAGGCGACGCCGGCGGAGGTCATCGGCACCCTGGAGAAGATGTACGTCAGCGCTCTGACGAGCACGGGGGCCGCGGTCGGGGGCGCGGCGGCCGCACCGGGTGTCGGCACCGGGATCGCGTTGGCGCTGTCGGCGGGCGAGGCGCTGTCCTCGCTCGAACTGAGCGCCCTGTACGTGCTCTCGACCGCCGAGATCCACGGAGTCCCGCTCGACGAGATCGAACGCCGCCGGACCCTCGTCCTCGGGATCCTGCTCGGCGAGTCCAGCACCAAGACGATCGGCAAGATCGCCGAACGCACCGGCCAGCACTGGGCCCGTCAGCTCGTCAGCGCGGTGCCCATGGCGACCCTGAAACAGATCAACAAAGTCCTGGGCAAGAACTTCATCACCAAGTACGGCACCAAGCAGGGGATCGTCGTGCTCGGCAGGGCGGTCCCGTTCGGCATCGGCGCGCTGATCGGCGGCGGCGCGAACGCCACCATGGCCGTTCTGGCTGTTCGGGCTGCCAGGCACGCGTTCGGCCCGGCACCCGAGTCATGGCCGGAGGAAGAGCCGGCGCAGCCGTAGCCACGCCGGCTCCCGTTGCTACAGAACGATGTTCACCAGGCGACCGGGGACGACGATCACCTTGCGCGGTTCGCCACCGGCGACCAGCTCGGCGATCTTCTCCTCGGACAGTGCCGCGGCCTTGATCTCGTCCTGCGACGCGGACGCCGACACGACGATCCGCGAGCGGACCTTGCCGTTGACCTGGATCGGGTACTCGACCGTGTCCTCGACCAGGTACTGCTCGTCGGCCTTCGGGAACGGGCCGTGCGCCAGCGAGTCGTCGTTGCCCAGCTTCGACCACAGTTCCTCGGCCACGTGCGGGGCCTGCGGAGCCAGCATCAGCACCAGGGCCTCGGCCAGCGTGCGGGGCGTGCCGGACGCGTAGTGCTTGGTGACGTAGTTGTTCAGCTCGATCAGCTTCGCGCCCGCCGTGTTGTAGCGCAGGTTGGCGTAGTCGTCGTGGACGCCGGCGATCGTCTTGTGCAGCAGGCGCAGTGCCTCTACTGACGCTTCCTCGTCCGTGACGCGCAGCGAGCCGTCGGTCTCGTCGACCAGGTTGCGCCACAGACGCTGCATGAAGCGTTGCGCGCCAACGACGTCCTTGGTCGCCCACGGGCGGGACACGTCCATCGGGCCCATGGACATCTCGTAGAACCGGAAGGTGTCGGCGCCGTACGTCTCGCACATCTGGTCCGGCGTGACGACGTTCTTCAGGCTCTTGCCCATCTTTCCGTACTCACGGCGGACTTCCTCGCCGTTGTACGTGTACTTGCCGTCGGCCTCGACGACCTCGTCGGCCGGCACGTAGACGCCGCGCGGGTCGACGTACGCGTACGCCTGGATGTAGCCCTGGTTGAACAGGCGGCGGTACGGCTCGTCGCCGGACAGGTGGCCCAGGTCGAACAGGACCTTCTGCCAGAAGCGCGAGTACAGCAGGTGCAGCACCGCGTGCTCGACGCCGCCGATGTACAGGTCGACGCCGCCGGGGTCGGTCGGGCCGTGCTCGGCCGTGCGCGGGCCCAGCCAGTACTTCTCGTTCTCCGGGTTGACGAACCGCTCGGTCTCGACCGGGTCGACGTAGCGCAGCTGGTACCAGCACGAACCCGCCCAGTTCGGCATGGTGTTCGTGTCGCGGCGGTACGTCTTCAGGCCGTCGCCCAGGTCCAGCTCGATCGTCGTCCACTCGGTGGCACGCGACAGCGGCGGCGACGGCTCGGTGTTCGCGTCCTCCGGGTCGAAGGTGCGCGGCGAGTAGTCGTCGACCTCGGGCAGTTCGATCGGCAGCATCGACTCGGGCAGCGCGATGGCGGTGCCGGCCTCGTCGTAGACGACCGGGAACGGCTCGCCCCAGTAGCGCTGGCGGCTGAACAGCCAGTCGCGCAGCTTGAACTGGACGGTGCCGTGGCCGTGGTCGTTCTCCTCCAGCCAGCCGATCATCGTCTTCTTGGCGTCGTCGATCGCCATGCCGTCCAGGAACCCGCTGTTCACCGCGGGTCCGTCGCCCGTGTAGGCGTCGCCCTCGAAGCCCTCGGACGGCTGGACCGTGCGGATGATGGGCAGGTCGAACTTGACGGCGAAGTCCCAGTCGCGCTGGTCCTGGCCGGGCACGGCCATGATCGCGCCCGTGCCGTAGCCCATCAGCACGTAGTCGGCGATGTAGACCGGAATCTCCTTGCCGTTCACCGGGTTTGTCGCATATGCCCCGATGAAGACGCCGGTCTTCTCCTTGTTCTCCTGACGGTCCAGTTCGGACTTCAGGGACGCTGCGCGCCGGTACGCGGCGATGTCTGCCACGCGATCGGGCGTCGCAATCTGGTCCACCAGCTGGTGTTCCGGTGCCAGGACCATGTAGGTCGCACCGAACAGCGTGTCCGGACGGGTCGTGAAGACCTCAATGCTCTCGTCTCCCACCGCGAATCGGACTCGGGCGCCATGCGAGCGCCCGATCCAGTTGCGCTGCATGGCCTTGACCTTGTCCGGCCAGTCCAGCCGGTCCAAGTCGTCGATCAGCCGGTCCGAGTACGCGGTGATGCGCATCATCCACTGGCGCAGGCTTTTCCTGAACACCGGGAAGTTGCCACGCTCACTGCGACCGTCCGCGGTGACCTCTTCGTTCGCCAGCACAGTACCCAGTCCGGGACACCAGTTGACGGGCGCCTCCGACATGTAGGCCAGCCGGAATTCGCCCAAGATCCTTTGCTGGTCGGCAAAAGACAGCTCAGACCACTTGCGACCACCCTCGACGTCCCGCTCTCCAGACTCGAACTGCGAGATCAACTCGGCGATCGGGCGAGCCTTGCGCGCGTCGGCGTCGTACCAGGAGTTGAAGATCTGCAGGAAGATCCACTGGGTCCACTTGTAGTACTCGGGGTCGATCGTCGAGATGCGGCGACGCTCGTCGTGGCCCAGACCCAGCCTGCGGATCTGACGCAGGTACGTGTCGATGTTCTCTTCGGTGGTCTTGCGCGGGTGCTGCCCGGTCTGCACCGCGTACTGCTCCGCGGGCAGGCCGAACGCGTCGAAACCCATGGTGTGCAGCACGTTGCGGCCGTTCATGCGGTGGTACCGCGCGAAGACGTCCGTGCCGATGAAGCCCAGCGGGTGGCCGACGTGCAGGCCGGCACCGCTCGGGTACGGGAACATGTCCTGCACGAACAGCTTGTCCGCGGGCACGTCACCCTTGAGCGCTCCGACGGGGTTGGGCGCGTGGTAGGTGCCGTGGTCCTCCCAGTACCGCTGCCACCGCTCCTCGATCTGGTTCGCCAGCTCGGCGGTGTAGCGGTAGGCGGGAATCTCCGCCGCGTCCGTGCTCATTTCAAGGTCCCTCTCACGTCGTTCCTGCCCCTGACATGACGAAACCCCCCAGCCCAGACAGGGCATGGAGGGCGGCCGCGCCGACCGTCTTGCGATCAGGTCGTCGCGGCTAGATAAGGAGCAGGCGGGCCGTGCTCATGTCGTCAACGGTATCAGCGGACCGCAAGCGCGATGAACCGGCGGTGGCCTGCGGCACATCAGACCGGGGTGACCGAGAGGTGAACCCCGGTCCCGTCTTACCCTCATGGAGTGAACATCGTGCTGTCGGTCGTCCTGGGTGTGCTCGGCGTCGCTCTCGGCGCGGTCGGTCTGCTGGGCCTGCAGGGCAAGCTGCGCCGCAACCGCTTCGTCGGCGTGCGCACCGCCGCCGCCGTGCGGGACGAGGAGACGTTCGCGCTGGCCAACCGCGTCGCCGGGGTGCCGAACGTCGCCGCGGGTGTCGTGGCGATCGTGTCGGGTGCGATGGCGTTCGTCATGGCCGACCTGGCCGTCACCGCTGGGATCATCGGACTGATCGGCGCGCTCACCATCGCCTTCGCCGGTGGGCTCGTCGGTAGCCGTGCGGCCGAGGCGCTGCCGGAGCCGGTCAAGCCGAAGGGCTGCGGCGGGTGCGCTTGCGGTGGCGGCGGCTGCTCCCCGCTCGCCGGGCTGTAATCCGACGTTTCACGTGAATCAGTTGTCCCGGACGTCCTTCGGGTAGGTCGACAGCAGCGCCAGCGGCATGCCCTGGCGGCGCAGCACCCGTCCCCACAGGTCGACGTTCGCGCCGACCAGCACGTCGTCGGCCAGGCCGGTCACGACGATCCAGTCACCGCGGTCGATCTCGCCCTGGAGCTGGCCCTCGCCCCACCCGCTGTAGCCCGCGAACACCCGCAGGCCTCTTACCAGCGGCATCAGGTCTTCCGGTTCGGCGTCGAGGTCCACCAGGGCGACCGGGCCCTGCACGCCGACCAGTCCTTCCACGGTGGACGGATCGGTGCCCACCTTCAACGCTGCCAGGCACAACGCCGTCTTCTGCTCGACCGGGCCGCCGACGTAGATGCACTGCGGCTTCGTGACGTGGGAGCCCCACGGTGGCAGTACGTCGTAGACCGCCATCTCGGAGGGGCGGTTCAGCACGACGCCGAGGGTCCCCTCTGGACGTTGGTCGATGATGTAGACGACGGTGCGTGTGAAGTTCGGGTCGTTGAGGCTCGGAGCGGCTACCAACAGGGAGCCTGGCTCGACTTCGACTTCGTCATCGGGACGCACGTCACCATGAAATCACCCGTGATCGCCGGAACAACTCAGGCCCGCGTCCCGTTAGACTCAGGTGTCGGATGTCTTTGTGTCCCCCGGGCTCAACAGACAACCGCCTTCGCGGAATACCGTTCGGCTGGAGCCGCGTAGTGCGCCGCGCCGTGAGGCGACCTGGCATCCGATCCAAGAGAGCCGGACCGTGAGGTCCGGCTTTCGTGGTTTTCACCACTACGCGCATAGAGTGCAACGGTGACAACGCTTGCGGTGGAGAAGCACCACTGGGGATCACGCCGGTTCCTCGGCATCCCCGCCTACCGCAGGCTCCTCGCCACCCGTCTCGCCTCTCAGTGGGGCGACGGGCTCTTCCAGGCCGGTCTCGCCGGCGCTGTGCTCTTCAACCCCGAACGGCAGGCCGATCCGGCGGCGATCGCGGCCGGGTTCGCGGTGCTGTTGCTGCCGTACTCGCTGATCGGACCGTTCACGGGTGCGTTGCTCGACCGGTGGGACCGCAAGAAGGTCATCGTCGTCGCGAACATCGCGCGGGCCACGTTCGTGCTGTTCACGGCCTTGGCGGTCGGTGCAGGGCTGAGCGGGCTGCCTCTCTACGTGTCCGCGCTCGTCGTCATGGGGATCGGCAGATTCGTCGGGTCCGGGCTGTCCGCGTCACTGCCGCACGTCGTCGACGAAGATCACCTGGTCGAGGCGAACGCGCTGACCACGACGGCCGGCGCGGTCATGGCCGTGATCGGCGCCGCCTGTGCGATCGGGTTCCGCACGCTGCTCGGCGCAGGCGACGGCGGTTCGGCGTGGACCACCAGCATCGCGATGGTCGGGTTGCTGCTCAGCGCGTTCATCGCCAGCCGGTTCAAGCCGGGCGTGCTCGGGCCGGACGAGGTCGACGAGCCGCACAACGCGATCACGGCCGTCGCCCGCGGGCTGCTGGACGGCGCCAAGGCCACCTGGCGCACGCCGAGCGTCACGGCAGGCCTGGCCGCGTTGCTCGCGCACCGGGCGGCGTTCGGCATGAGCCTGATGATCACGCTGCTGCTGATGCGCTACAGCCTGGAGGACGTCGGCATCCTCAAGGCCGGCATCGGCGGGCTCGGCGAGGTCGCGGTCGCCGGTGGCGCGGGTGTGCTGCTCGCCGGGATCCTGACCGACCGGATCGTCGACAGGTTCGGCGTCAAGCGCACGATCTGCGGCGCGTTGCTGCTCACGGCCGCGGCCCAGGTCGGGCTCGGGCTGCCGATGACGCTGCCGTCCATCCTGATGGCCAGCTTCGTGATCATCTTCGCCGGTCAGATCGTCAAGCTGTGCGTGGACACCGCGGTGCAGCACGACGTCGGCGACGAGGTGCGCGGGCGCGTGTTCGCCCTCTACGACACCCTCTTCAACATCGCGCAGGTCACCGCGGTGACCATCACGGCGACGGTGATCCCCCTGGACGGGCGCTCGCCCGGCCTGATCCTCGTCGCCGCGAGCCTCTACCTGGTCGGCATGGCCGCCTACCTGGTCCTGTCAGCGCGGAAACGGCAGGTGCAACATGCCGGCCTCGTGCGCGAAGACGACAGCCGCCACACGATCGGGTAGTTCCAGGCGCAGCAGGATGTCGGCCACCTCGTCGGCCACGCGTTGCTGCCCGATGCCGAGCACCCGCGCGATCTCGTGGTCGGCGTGACCACGTGCGAGACACCTCAGCACGGCCCGTTGGTCGTCGGTCAGGACGTCCAGGTCCCGTACGGCAGGACCTGCGGAAAGTCCCCAAGTGAACATCTGCACCACCCCCATGCGCCCCCTAGCGCACGTCCCATGGTGCATCCCCGCGCTGACACTTCGCTAACGCGGGGATTCCATTCGCTCACTATGCGTCACGGAGTGGGCGGGGTGATGCCCTGTTCGCGCGCCCAGTCGAGCAACGCCGCCTCGGCCTCGTCGCGGTCCAGCGGCCCCCGGTCGAGCCTGAGCTCCTTGAGGAACTTCCACGCGGCACCGACCTCACGACCCGGCGCCAGGCCGAGCAGCTTCATGATCTCGTTGCCGTCGAGGTCCGGGCGCACGCGCGCGAGGTCTTCCTCGGCCGCGATGCGCGCGATGCGTTCCTCGAGAGAGTCGTAGGTCCGCTTCAGCAAGTTCGCCTTGCGCTTGTTACGGGTCGTGCAGTCGGCACGGACGAGCTTGTGCAGCCGCGTCAGCAGGTCACCGGCGTCCGTCACGTACCGGCGCACGGCCGAGTCGGTCCACTCGCCGTTGCCGTACCCGTGGAAGCGGAGGTGCAGGTAGACGAGCTTCGCGACGTCCTCGGTGATCTCCTTCGAGTACCGCAACGCCCGCAAGCGCTTGCGGACCATCTTCGCGCCCACGACCTCGTGGTGGTGGAACGAGACGCCGCCGCCGGACTCGAACTTCCGGGTCGCCGGCTTGCCGATGTCGTGCAGGAGCGCGGCGATCCTCAGCACCAGATCGGGTGATTGATCAACTTCTTCAAGATCAATTGCCTGTTCCAGCACAACCAGCGAGTGGTCGAAGACGTCCTTGTGTTGATGATGTTCGTCGATCTCCAGCTTCATGGCCGTGAGCTCGGGCAACACGATGTCGGCCAGCCCGGTCTCCACCATGAGCTCGATGCCGCGGCGCGGATGCGCGCCGCACAGGAGCTTCGAGAGCTCCACCTGCACGCGCTCCGGCGTGATGCGGGCGAGTTCGCCTGCCATCGATCGCATCGCCTCGATCACCCTGGGCGCCGCGGCGAAGCCGAGCTGGGAGACGAACCGGGCGGCGCGCAGCATCCGCAGCGGGTCGTCGCCGAACGACTCCTGCGGGGTCGCCGGCGTGTCCAGCACGCCGTCCCGCGCCGCCTGGAGGCCGCCGGTCGGGTCCACGAACTCACTCGCCGCGATGTCGTACGCCATCGCGTTGACCGTGAAGTCGCGCCGGACCAGGTCGCCGTCGATGTTGTCGCCGAACGTCACCTCGGGATTGCGGGTGACGCCGTCGTAGACGTCCGCGCGGAAGGTCGTGATCTCGATGATCTCGCCGTGCTTCGACGCGCCGACCGTTCCGAAGGCGATGCCGGTGTCCCACTGCGCCTCGGCCCAGCCGCTCAGCAGCTTCTGGATCTCCGCAGGTCGCGCGTCCGTGGTGAAGTCGAAGTCGTTCGTCGGGCGCCCCAGCACGGCGTCGCGCACACTTCCACCCACGAGGTAGAGGCGCTTGCCCTCGGCTGCGAACCGAGCGGCGAGCTCAGCGACGACTGGTGTAATTGCGGGAGCTTCCACCACCGCATTCTGCTGGAGCGATCGAGACACGAGAAACCAGCGTACTCAAGGTTCGTAAGTACGATCGGCCGTATGCCCTCGTCAGCCGCACGTTCCGGGAGCCCCAAACCGGGGCGCCGGAAGAGGCGCCGGGGCAGGAGGCTCAAGACCGTCGACGAGACGTCGGCGGGTGGCCTGGTGCTCGACGCCGAGCAACGGGCCGCGGTGATCGGCAGACTTGACCGGCGAGGCCGGTTGCTGTGGTCTTTGCCCAAGGGTCACATCGAGGCCGGCGAGACCGCGGAACAGACCGCGGTGCGCGAGGTCGCCGAGGAGACCGGTATTCATAGCAGGGTGCTGCGCCCGTTGGGGTCGATCGACTACTGGTTCGTCGCTGACGACCGCCGGGTGCACAAGACGGTTCACCACTTCCTCCTCGAAGCGACGGGGGGAGAGCTTTCCGACGAAGACGTGGAGGTCACCGAGGTGGCGTGGGTGCCCCTCGGCGAGCTGGACGAGCGACTCGCGTATGCCGATGAGCGCCGTCTGGTCCGCCGAGCCGCCGAACTGCTCGCCGACCGCTGCCGCAACGGGGCGGAGACGGCGTGAGCCTGAGGAAGCTCGTCTGCACAGCCGCTGTCGCCGCGTTCGTGGTGATCACAGCGCCGCCCGCCGGCGCGCAGCAGGCGCAGCCCGACGAGATCGACGCGTTGCCCTTCATGCCCGCTCCCGCCACCCAGGTGTGGGCGACCAGATCGCTCTCCGCCCAGCCAGGGCAAGCCCAGCAGCAGTTCCTGCGGCTCGACATCGACCAGCTCACCCCCCGGTTCGTCACGAGCGACTCCCCGGCGACCGTCAAGATCACCGGCAGGATCGTCAACGTCGGTGACCGCAAGGTGTCCGACATCGTGCTGCGCCTGGAGCGCGGTGAGCCGCTCGGCACCGAGGACGACCTGCGCAAGGCGTTGCGGGAGCCCGCGGCGGCCGAGGCCGTGCAGCCCAAGTTCACCCCTGTCGCCGGTGAGCTCGAGTCCGGCCAGCAGAAGGACTTCACGCTGGAGGTGCCGCTGCGCGGTACCGAGCCGACCTCGCTGGAGATCGAGCAGCCCGGCATCTACCCGATCCTCGCCAATGTCAACGGCAGGCCCGACTACGGCGGCCAGGCACGTCTCGCGGCGCTGTCGACGCTGCTGCCCGTGCTCGGGGTGCCCGGCGGCGAGACCAAGGGCAAGCCGGGCGCGCCGGCGAAGCTGACGGTGCTGTGGCCGATCGCGGACCGCCCGCGGCTGGTCAGGCTCGGCGGCGAGGACGACTCCGAGCTGATCGACGACGAGCTCGCGACGTCGCTGTCGGTCAACGGCCGGCTCTACGGCCTGTTGCAGGCCTACGAGCAGGCGATTCCGTCGATGAGCACGGCCATGTGCCTGGCCATCGACCCCGACCTGCTGCGGACCGTGCAGGCCATGGGCAACGGCTACCGGGTGCGTGGCGGGTCGGAGGGCAAGGGCGAGGCCGAGGCGAAGCTGTGGCTCGACCGGCTCAAGCTCGCCGTCACCGGCCGTTGCGTCGTCGCGCTGCCGTACGCCGACGCCGACCTCGTGGCGTTGAACAGGGCGAAGCTCGGCACGATGCGCACGCTCGCGGTGACCGACGGCCCCAAGCTCATCCAGGACGTCCTGTCCGTGCAGCCGCTGCCCGACCTGGTGTGGCCGGAGGACGGCGTGCTGGATCAGTCGACGTTCGACGAGCTGGTCACGCCGCAGCCGGACAAGCGCTACCCCGGCGCGAAGTCGCTGCTGCTCGACCCGACCGGCCTCGCCGACGCGCCGGGCACCGAGCCCGTCGGTGTCGGCGGCAAGAACCCGGTGACCGCGGTCAAGATCGACTCGATGGTCTCGGACGCGCTGCAGGGCAGTGAGTCCCGGCCGCGCACGCTGTCCGGGGTCACCGCGCCGTTCGAGAGCCAGCCGGTGTCCGTGCAGAACGCGCTGGCGGTGCTGGTGTTCCGCGCCGGCTGGCAGGGCGACGGACGCAACGTGCTGATCGCGCCGCCGCGTCGCTGGCACGCGCCGCTCTCGGAGATGAACGAGTTCCTCGCCACCGCCCAGAAGCTGCTGACCGGCGGTTACGCGGCCCAGACCGGGCTCGAGGAGCTCACCAGGGCCACGCCGTCGGTGACGAACGCCAAGATCGCCTACCCGCCGGAGGCCGGTGCGCGGGAGATCTCGGAGATCATCTCCAGCTCCGTGACGAGCCAGAGCGTCGAGCTCAACGGCCTGGTCGCGGCCATGCAGCAGGAGGACAGCGAGCACGCCTCGCCTGCCGACCTGGCCGACCCGCTGTGGCTCGGGCTGCTGCGGGCCATGTCCGGCGCGTGGCGGGGCAACGAGCAGGGCGCCCGGTCCGCGGCCGAGGTCAGCCAGGGCGAGCTGAACGCGCTGACCGGCATGGTCGGCGTGACCCAGCCGAACAGCCCGATCCTGCTCGGTTCCGGCGACAGCCCGATCCCGATCACGATCACGAACAAGCTCGACGTCCGCGTGACGGTCCGGATCAACCTCGCCGACACCCCGGGCATCCGCAAGCTCGACCTCGCCGACCAGGTGCTTCCCGCCCGCGGCGAACGAGTCGTGCGGGTTCCGGTCGAGGTGCTGCGCTCCGGCCGGTTCCCGGTCAGCGTGCGCCTGACCACTCCCGAGGGCGTCCCGCTCGGTGACACTGTCAAGCTGGAGGTGTCGTCGTCCGCGTACGGCACCATCACGGTGATCATCACCGTGATCGCGGGCATCGCGCTCGTCCTGCTTTCCGGGCGCCGGATCTACAAGAGGGTCCGCGCTCGCAACGGCGAGAACGGCGACGCCCCGTCCATCGAGAACGTCACACCGGAGAAGTCGAGCGCGTGAGCGAGACAGCCACGACCACCCAGCCAGAGCAGCAGAAGCAAGCACCGTCGGTCGCCAAGGCGAGCGGCTCGATGGCGATCGCGACCATCGTCAGCCGCGGCACCGGCCTGCTGTCGAAGGTGCTGCTCATCGCGGTGATCGGCGCCGAGGTCCTCGGCGACTCGTACCAGGCGGCCTCCACGCTGCCGACCATGATCAACGAGCTGCTCCTCGGCGGCATCCTGACCAGCGTGGCGATCCCGCTGCTGGTCAGGGCCGAGAAGGAGGACGGCGACGGCGGTGAGTCGTACGCCCAGTGGCTGATCAGCATGGGCACGCTGATCCTCGGCATCGGCACCGTCATCGCGATGGCCTGCGCGCCGTTGCTCACGGACCTCTACATCTCGGACTCGGACAAGGCGAACCCCGCACTGGTCACCGCGTTCGCGTACCTGGTGCTGCCGGGCATCGTGTTCTACGGCCTGACGGCGTTGCTCAGCGCCGTGCTCAACGCACGGCACGTGTTCGGCATCCCCACGTGGGCGCCGGTGCTGAACAACGTCGTCGTGATCCTCGTGCTGGGCGTCTACGCGCTGCTGCCGGGCGAGCTCACGCTCAACCCGGTCCGCATGACCGACCTGCACCTGCTGGTCCTCGGTCTCGGCACCGCGCTCGGCGTGGCGGTGCAGGCGTTCGTGCTGTTCCCGGCGCTGAAGAAGACGGGCTTCCGGTTCAAGTGGCGGCTCGGCTGGGACTCGCGGCTGTCGGAGTTCGGCAGCCTCGCGTTCTGGGTGCTGATCTACGTCGGCCTGGGCCTCGCCAGCATGACCGTGCTGACGAACGTGGCGACGAGCGCCCAGGGCGCGCTGACGGCGTTCAACTACCAGTGGCTGATCGCGCAGGTGCCCTACGGCGTGCTGGGTGTTTCGCTGCTGACCGCGTTGATGCCGAAGATGAGCCGGGCGGCGGCGAACAACGACAACGAGTCGATCGTGCGGGACCTGCTGTTCGGCAACCGCATGTCGGCGATCCTGCTGATGCCGTTCAGCGCGCTGCTGACGGTGTCCGGTCTGGCCGTCGGTCTCGGCATCTTCGCCCTGGGCGCCTCGGGCATCCAGGGCGGTACGAGGATCGGACTCGCGCTGGCGCTGTCGGCGTTCGGTCTCGTTCCCTACGCGATCACGTTGCTGCAGCTGCGGGTCTTCTACGCGATGAAGGACGCCCGCACGCCGACGCTCATCCAGGCGTTGATCGTGGCGGTGCGCATCGGGCTGCTCTACCTGTTCCTCGGCATCTCGACGCCGGGCAACGCCGACCAACTCGCCGTCGGTGTGTCGCTCGCGATGTCGCTGAGCTTCGTCTTCGGCGCGATCGTCGGTCAGGTGTGGCTGCGGGTCCGGCTCGGCCGGCTGCGCACTGGTTTCACCATCTGGACGGTCTGTCTCACGGTCGTCGCCTCCTCGCTCGCCTTCGGAGTCGCCGCAGGCGTGAACTGGCTGGTCCAGAACCTGTTCTCGATCTCCAACGTGTACGTGTCGAGCTGGGTGGAGCTCGTCGTGGTGACGTTGATCGGTCTGCCGCTCGCGTTCGGCCTTTTGGCCGCGTTCCGGGTACCCGAGATGAAGCCGGCGATCGACAAGATCAACCGTTTGGTGCGGCGAAGGTGACTCCAGTCCGTGAGCGCCGTCCCGTACCCTCGTCTCCGTGAGTAGCGGAGTTCACGCCGCGCTGGTTCCCGGCGGCGTCATCGGCAATGGCCGCTACCGGCTGCTCGCGAAATCCGGCGCCGACGCCAGGTCCAACGCTGAGCTGTGGCGCGCGCGGGACGGTCAGCTCAACCGGGACGTCGCGCTGACGGTGCTGCTGGGCGATCTGGCGGACAACGAGGCGGCAGCCCGTGCCCGCCGTACGGTCGAACGCGCGATGCACGCGGCGTCGTTCACGCATCCGGGCGTTTCGCGGGTGATCGACGTGTTGACGCCCGGCACCGGCATCCGGGGAGACGAGGGCATCCTCGGCATCGTCATCGCCGAGTGGACCCAGGGCACCGACCTGATGGACCTCATCGCGGAGGGCCCGCTGCCGGCGGGCGCCGCGACCCGTCTGCTCGAACCGCTGGGCGCCGCCATCGAGGGCGCGCACCACGCCGGTCTCGTGCTGGGCGCCGACCACCCGCAGCGCATCCGGGTCACCTCGGACGGCCGCCTGCGCCTCGCGTTCCCCGGTCCTCGGCCGGACGCGATCGCGCGCGACGACGTCAAGGGCCTCGGCGCGATCCTGTACCTGCTGCTCACCGGCCGGTGGGCGCTGCCGGGCGGTCCTCAGGGCGTGCCGGTCGCACCGACCGGGCCCGACGGGTCCGTGGTCGCGCCGAACGCGTTGCACCCGTACCTGCCCCACGACCTGTCGTCCGTCGCGGTGCGGTCGCTGGAGGACACGTCGGTGGGCGGCATCCGCACCTCCGCGGCGATCCTCCAGGTCCTCGACCAGATCGCGGCCGAGGAAGCCCAGACCTCGCTGATCCCCGCCGTGTCGGCGTCCCGCGATGACGACGACCAGGTCGTGTGGACGACTCAGCGGCCGCGGCAGGACAAGCAGCAGAAGAAGAAGCTGTGGATCAGCGTCGGCGTGCTCGCCGTGGCGACGCTGACCGTGATCGTGTGGCTGAGCGTGCAGATCGTCGGGTTCTTCAGCGACGAGCCGTCCAAGGGCGGCGGTCCGACCGTGGTGATCAACCAGCCGGGGTCGAACGGCCAGACCGCGCCTCCTCCCGCGCCGGCCGGACCGGTGCAGCCGGGCCAGATCGGCGTCTACGACGTCACGAACCAGCCCGACAACGCGAACCAGGCGAGCCGGGCGGTCGACAACAACGCGGGCACGTTCTGGCGGACCGACAACTACTTCCAGCCGTTCCCGACGCTGAAGCCCGGCATCGGGCTGATGGCGTCGTTCGCGGAGCCGGTGAAGCTGGCCTCGGTCACGATCACCTCGCCCAGCAAGGGCACGAAGGTCGAGATCAGGGTGGCGTCCGCGCTGGACTCGCCGATCGAGGAGACCAAGGTCATCGGCGTCGCGGACCTGTCCGACGGGCAGACGCAGATCCAGCTCAACGACCACGAACCGACCGGTCACGTCCTGATCTGGATCACGCAGCTGACGAACTCCGGCGGCGGCAAGAACCAGTCGGAGATCCGCGAGGTCCTCTACACCCGCGCTCAGTAGAACTACGCGGGCACGCTGAGTAGACCTGTCCGGGTGATCTGTGATCACCCTCGCTAAAGTGCGTCCCGTGACCGCCGCAGCCAGCTCGGACGCCGATCTCATCTCGGCCCACGCCGCAGGTGACCCGTATGCGTTCTCGGAGCTGGTGAAACGGCACCGCGACCGGATGTGGGCGGTGGCGTTGCGCACGCTGCGTGACCCGGAAGAGGCCGCGGACGCGCTCCAGGAGGCGTTCATCTCGGCCTTCCGGGCGGCGTCATCGTTCCGCGCGGAGTCACAGGTCACCACCTGGCTTCACCGGATCGTGGTGAACGCGTGCCTCGACCGGATGAGACGGCGACAAACCAGACCGACAGTGCCGTTGCCCGAGGCTGGTCCTGGCGAGCCCGTCGCTCCCCGTGACGCGATGAGCGACCGCGAGACCAGCCTGATGGTGCAGCAGGCGTTGATGGAGCTGCCGGAAGAGCAGCGGGCGCCCATCGTGCTGGTCGACGTCGAGGGGTATTCCGTCGCCGAGACGGCGAAGATCCTCGGCATCGCGGAGGGCACGGTCAAGAGCCGGTGTGCGCGAGGTCGCGCCAAGCTGGCCAAAGTTCTCGGGCACCTCAGGAACCGAATCGCAGATGCGAACGTCCCAGCTGACGGTGTGAATGTGCAAGAGCAACGTCAGTGGGAGGGCCGATGACCGGCATGGAGCGCGTGCCGATGGGTCCGCCGTGGTCTGTTGACCTCATCGCGGACCTGCACGCGGGCGTGCTGCCCCCTGAGGTCGCCGCACAGCTGCGTCCGAGGGTCGAGGCGGACGCGGAGGCCAGGGAGATCCTGCAGGCGCTGGACGCCACGCTGATGGACCTGCAGTCACTGCCGCCCATCGCGATGCCCGACCACGTGGCCGCGCGGATCGACGCCGCACTGGCCGCGGAGGCCCGTCCCGGCATCGCGCCGGTCGTGTCCCTCAACGACGCCCGCAAGCGCCGCAACCGCAGGCTGGGCCTCGGCGGTGGCGTGCTGGTGGCCGCCGCCGCGGCGTTCGGCATCGTGCTGGCCGTGTCGCCGGGCTCGCAGACCCCCGCGAACGACAGCGCGCAGCCTCCGCAGGCGACGTCCAAGCCGAGCTCGGGCGCCCTGCAGTCGCTGACGAAGGCCGAACTGGGCTCCGCGGTCGGCGAAGTGCTCAAGGCGCAGAACTACGGACCGCTGGAAACCCCCGACCGGCTGGCAGGCTGCCTGCAGGGCGGCGGCATCACCAGTTCGGGCAACCCCCTCGGCATCAGCCCGGTCAACCTGGAGGGCAAGGACGCCGTGATGGCGATCCTGCCCGCCGGTATCGGGAAGTACCGGCTGGTCGTGCTCGACCCGGCGACCTGCGGACCGGACAAGCCCGAGGGCGTTCTCGCGGACACGACCGTGGGCCAGAGGTAGTCGCTCAAGTCACGGAATTAGCTGCACCTACGATCCGTTGAGCCAGTCAGACGACGAGATCGAGGAGTTGCAGAGCCGTGAGCGTGCGCAACGTGATCATCATTGGATCGGGACCGGCGGGCTACACCGCGGCGGTCTACGCGGCACGCGCGCAGCTGGAGCCCCTGGTCTTCGAGGGTTCGCAGTACGGCGGCGCCCTCATGACGACGACCGAGGTCGAGAACTACCCCGGCTTCCGCGACGGCATCATGGGCCCCGAGCTCATGGAGCAGATGCGCGAGCAGGCCATCCGCTTCGGTGCCGAACTGCGCGCCGAGGACGTCGAGTCGGTCGAGCTGACCGGTGAGATCAAGAAGGTCGTCGCGAACGGCGTCGAGTACGAGGCCAGGGCCGTCATCCTCGCGATGGGTGCCGCTGCCCGTTACCTGAACATCCCCGGCGAGCAGGAGCTGCTCGGCCGCGGTGTGTCCGCCTGTGCGACGTGTGACGGTTTCTTCTTCCGCGACCACGACATCGCGGTGGTCGGCGGCGGCGACACGGCCATGGAGGAGGCGACGTTCCTCACGCGCTTCGCCAAGTCCGTGACGGTCATCCACCGCCGCGAGGAGTTCCGCGCCTCGAAGGTCATGCTGGAGCGCGCCCGCGCCAACGAGAAGATCAAGTGGCAGCTGAACACGCAGGTCACCGACGTTCTCGGTGATGGCACCGTGTCCTCGATCAAGATCAAGGACACCCAGACCGGCGCCGAGTCCGAGATGCCCGTCACCGGCTTCTTCCTCGCGATCGGCCACGACCCGCGCTCGGCGCTGGTCAAGGGTCAGGTCGACCTCGACGCGGAGGGTTACGTCCTGACCAAGGACAAGTCCTCCTACACGAACCTGGACGGCGTGTTCGCCGCCGGCGACCTCGTGGACCACGAATACCGCCAGGCGATCACCGCCGCCGGCTCCGGTTGCAGCGCTGCGATCGACGCGGAACGGTGGCTCGCCGAGCACGGCAACGAGCACGCCGAGATCGCCGCCGAGGCCGTCGGTGGCGGCTACGGCAAGAGCAACTGAAGTTCCTTCTGCGAGATCTTTTAGGGAGAGCAACATGGCAGGCGCCACCGTCACGGTGACCGACAAGTCGTTCGCGGACGACGTTCTGACCAGCGAGAAGCCCGTGCTGGTCGACTTCTGGGCGACCTGGTGCGGCCCGTGCAAGATGGTTGCGCCGGTGCTGGAGGAGATCGCGGCCGAGCACGGCGAGAAGATCACCGTCGCCAAGGTCGACATCGACGCCAACCCGTCGATCGCCCGTGACTACCAGATCATGTCCGTCCCGACGCTGATTCTGTTCCAGGGCGGCCGTCCGGTGAAGCAGATCGTCGGCGCGAAGCCGAAGGCCGCGCTGCTGAAGGACCTGCAGGACGTCCTGGCGTGAGCCAGAAAGTTGCATGGAGCTGAGAAGTTCTTTGCAACGCGCAACGTGACCCGCCCGTCTATCGATAAGACGAGCGGGTCACGTTCGTTTTTGGTGCCGGGACGGTGATCTCGGTACGACTGTGAGTAGCCCTGCATCGATCACTCAGCGCGGCAGGGCACAATGAGGACTTCCCAACTGACGCGCCGACCAGGTTCGGCGCCATAGTCGAGCGAGGGTGCATGCAGCTGCTCCGCCGCGGGGACGTCGGAAGTGATGTTGCCGAGATCCGGTCGACCCTGACCAGGCTCGGACTGCTTCCGCCGGCCGACCCACAGGCGCCGCCGGTGTTCGACCAGCAGGTCGAGCACGCCGTGCGCGCGTTCCAGCAGCAGCGGGGGCTGATCATCGATGGCATCGTGGGCCCGGCGACCTACCGCTCGCTGCGTGACGCGACGTTCCGGTTGGGGGACCGGCCGCTCGCGTTCCTGATGTCGCAGCCGACGACCGGTGACGACGTGCTCGCACTGCAGGAACGCATGCTGGAGCTCGGGTACGACGCCGGCCGCGCCAACGGTGTGTTCGGTCAGCAGACCGAACAGGCGCTGAAGAACTTCCAGCGCGACTACGGACTGATCGTCGACGGCATGTGCGGCCCGGACACCGTGCGCGCGTTGCGCCAGCTCCAGCCGAAGGTCCGCGGCGGCCGTCCGCAGCTGCTGCGTGAACAGGAGAAGCTCCGCGGCGCCGGTTCGCGCCTGTCCGGCAAGCGCATCGTCATCGACCCCGGTCACGGCGGCCAGGACCGCGGCGTGGTCGTGGACGGGCTGTCCGAGGCCGAGCTGATGCTGGACCTGGCTCGCCGTCTCGAAGGCAAGATGGCCGCCACCGGCATGGAGGCGCTGCTCACGCGCGGTCCGGACAACTGCCCGGACGAGGCGGAGCGCGCCAGGTTCGCGAACGAGGCGGGCGCCGACCTGATCCTGTCGCTGCACAGCGACGGCAACTCGTCGCCGAACGCGCAGGGCGTGTCGACGTTCCACTACGGCACGGGCAACGGCGCGTCGTCCACGGTCGGTGAGGCGCTCGCGGGGTTCATCCAGCGCGAGGTCACCGCCCGCACGTCGATGTCGAACTGCGGTTCGCACCCGAAGACGTGGGACCTGCTGCGGCTCACCCGCTGCACGGCCGTCCGCGTCGAGGTGGGCTACCTGACGAACACCGAGGACCGCGCCCGGCTGGCGACGCCCGGCTTCCGCGACATCGTGGCCGAGGGCATCCTCGTGGCCGTGAAGCGTCTCTACCTGCTCGGCAAGGACGACCAGCCGACGGGCACGTTCACGTTCAACGACCTGCTGCGCTACGAGATGGCCAAGGGCTGATCTCCGGTTCTGACGAAAAGGCCCCCTCGCTGCCGGCGAGGGGGCCTTTTCGCTGTCTCAGACGGGGCGGAAGCTCGGTTCCGCGGTGGAGACGGTGACGCTGTTGAGAAGCCGTTCGAGAGCTGCCTCGACGTCTTCCTTCCACGTGATGGCGCTGCGCAGTTCCAGGCGCAACCGCGGCCAGCGCGGGTGCGGCCGCACGGTCTTGAAGCCCACGCTCGTGAGGAACTCGGCGGGCGTGACGCAACTCGACTCTTCGTCGTCCGGGCGCATGTCGCCGAACGCCTCGATGGCCTTCACGCCACGACGCGTCAGATCCTTCGCCACGGCCTGCACGAGCACGCGCGCGAGTCCTCCCCCTCGGAACTCCGGGAGAACGTCCAACGACGTCATGAGGACGGCGTCCGGGCTCACCGGAGAGGTGGGGAAGGCGGCGCTGCGCGGAACGGCGGCCGGTGGTGCGTAGAAGACCGAACCAGCGGGGATGCCGTCGCAGTAGATCATGCGGCCGCACGAACCCCACTCGAGCAGGACGCTGGAGACCCAGGCTTCCTTCTCGAACTCGGTGTCGCCGTATTCCTCAGCCTGTTCTCGCAGGTGAGGAGCCAGCTCCCAGAAAACGCACGTCCTGCTGTGCTTGGAGAGATGCTCCAGGTTGTCCAGCGTGACGCCCACGACGCGACGGGACACCCCAACCTCCACCCGTTAACACACACAGTGAACCCATACGAGGGTAGGCGAATGTGACGGAACCCGGAAGGCGCGTGCCCTGAACGGGACGACGGTTACACTCGCTCGGGACATTTCCTATACAGGAGTCCCACATGACTGTGCCCGGACAGCCCGCGAAGCAGGGCCCCAGAAGCCTTGACCCCCACCTCCGCCGCTACGCAGCGCGCACGGCAGGGATGACGGCATCGGAGATCCGGGCACTCTTCGCAGTGGCGTCCCGTCCGGAGGTCGTCTCGCTGGCCGGCGGCATGCCGCACCTGGCCGCGCTGCCGCTGGAGTCGCTGTCCGCGGAGATCGGTCAGCTGGTGGCCACCGACGGGCTGGTGGCTCTGCAGTACGGCTCGGCGCACGGTGTCCCGTTGCTGCGCGAGCAGATCTGCGACGTCATGGCGCTGGAGGGCATCAACGGCCACCCGGACGACGTGGTGGTGACCGTCGGCTCGCAGATGGGCCTCGACATGGTCACCCGGATCTTCTGCGACCCCGGTGACGTGGTGATCGCGGAGGGACCCTCCTACGTGGGCGCTCTCGGCTCGTTCACGGCGTACCAGGCTCAGGTCGTGCACGTGGCGATGGACGCGGACGGGCTCGTGCCGTCGTTGCTGCGGGAGGCTCTTGAGGCCTGCAAGCGCGCGGGGCAGCGGGTCAAGTTCCTCTACACGATCCCGAACTTCCACAACCCGGCCGGCGTGACGCTGGCGGTGTCGCGGCGGGCCGAGATCCTGGAGATCTGCCGCACCTACGGCGTGCTGGTCGTGGAGGACAACCCGTACGGACTGCTCGGGTTCGACGGCCAGACGTACCCGGCGCTGCGGTCTCTCGACCCGGACAACGTGGTGTACCTCGGGTCGTTCTCCAAGACGTTCGCCGCCGGGCTGCGGGTCGGCTGGGTGCTGGCGCCGCACGCGGTGCGCGAGAAGCTGGTGCTGGCCGCCGAGTCGGCCACCCTGTGCCCGCCGACCCTGAACCAGATGATCGTGTCCCGGTACCTGTCGACGCAGGACTGGAAGGGTCAGATCAAGACTTACCGCGAGGCGTACCGGGAACGCCGCGACGCCGCGATCTCGGCTCTCGAGCAGCACATGCCGCAAGGTTCCACGTGGAACATTCCGGATGGCGGCTTCTACGTCTGGGTGACGGTGCCGGAGGGCATCGACACGAAGGCGATGCTGCCCCGCGCCGTGACGGCCCGCGTGGCCTACGCGTCCGGTACCGGTTTCTACGCGGACGGCTTCGGCTCCCGGCAGCTGCGGATCTCGTACTGCTACCCGACGCCGGAGCGCATCCGTGAGGGCGTCCGCCGCCTGGCGAACGTCATCGAGGACGAGATGCAGCTGGCCGCGACCTTCGGGGCGACACCGGGCCGTCAGCTGTCCGGTCCGCAGACCCCCTCGCCTGACACCGCCTGATCTTTCTTTGGAGTTGTGCTGTGGCTGACCGCATGGTCGCTGTGCTGTCCGGTGGGCTCTCCCACGAACGCGAGGTCTCGATCCGCTCCGGCCGCCGCCTGTCGGCTGCCCTGCGGTCGGCGGGCGTGACGGTGGAGGAGTGGGACGCCGACGCGTCTCTGTTGACACGGCTGCGGGACCACCGCCCGGACGCCGTCGTCGTCGCCCTGCACGGCGGTGAGGGCGAGAACGGGTCGGTGCAGGCGATCCTCGAGATGTTCGGCGTCCCGTACGTGGGCACGGACTCGCGGGCGTGCCGGCGCGCGTGGGACAAGCCGACCGCGAAGGCCGAGCTCGCCCGCGCCGGGCTGACGACGCCGGAGTGGATCGTGCTGCCGCACGCGACGTTCCGGGAGCTGGGTGCCAAGCCGGTGCTCGACGCGATGGTCTCGACGCTGGGGCTGCCGTTGATGCTGAAGCCGGACCAGGGTGGGTCGGCGCTGGGCGCTCAGGTCGTCAGGGACGCCGCCGAACTGCCGCCCGCGATGGTCGGGTGCCTGGCGTACGGCGACACCGTCCTGGCCGAGCAGTTCATCTCCGGCGTGGAGGTGGCGGTCGCGGTCGTCGACGGTCCGGACGGGCCGTACGCGCTGCCGGCCGTCGAGATCGTTCCGGAGACCGGGGTCTACGACTACACGGCTCGGTACACCGCGGGCCTGACGGACTTCCACGCGCCGGCTCGGTTGGACGCGGCCGCCGCGAAGTCGGTCGGGGAGCTCGCGGTCGCGGCGCACCGGCTGCTCGGGCTGCGGGACGTGTCGCGGACCGACGCCATCGTGGCGGAGGACGGGACCGTCTACTTCCTCGAAGTGAACGTGTCGCCGGGGCTGACCGAGACGTCGCTGCTGCCGATGGCGGTCGAGGCGGCAGGGGAGTCGTTGGGTGAGATCTACGCCGGGTTGATCGAGCGGGCTGTCGCTCGCTGAGTTCGTCCCGGTTCTGAGTGCGGCGCCGAGCCTCTCGGTGCCGCACTTTTTGTTTGCGCCGAAAACCTTGGCCCCTGGTTCGCCGACGCTGCCACACTGCGCGCGGAGAGGGATTGATCAAGGGGGACACCTTGCGCATGATCACGCTCGTCGCCGCGTTGGCGACGACCTTCTGCGTCACCGCTCCGGCGTTCGCGACCGAACAGGTCTCGTGCTCGGCGAGTGCCGTCGTGAAGATCAACTGGGTGGACGGGTCCGGCGCGCAGCGGGCGAGCTGCTACGGCGAGATCGGCGAACTCGCGGTCATGCTCCCGCGTTCGTCGAGCGTCGAGCCCGGCGACAACTTCGGGTGGGTCGAGTACACGGAGAGGGACGGCCGGACCGTTCGCCGTGTGCTCGACAGCGGGCAGATCGTCCAGATCGGTGGTCTGACGGTCACGCGGGTCCGCATCTACTGATCGAGAAATAGGTGACGCCCCGTATCCGATTGGATGCGGGGCGTCATCGTCACCGTGACATAAGGCCCGTGGGTGATCCTATGGGCCTACTCCGATGTCCGAATTGTCGTTTCTGGGCTCATCATGCCGATGATCCTTTGAAGATCATCAACTGACCCGAATTCGACCACGATCCGGCCTTTTCGCTGCCCGAGTTCGACCTTCACACGGGTGTCGAAGTTGTCCGAGAGGCGCTCGGCGAGCTCCTGAAGACCGGGCGCGTGCAGCTGCTTGCGCGGAGCCTGCTTCGGTTTCGCCGGCTTCTCGTTCTTGGCGATCGTGACCGCTTCTTCGGTCGCGCGGACCGACATGCCCTCGGCGATGATCCGTGCCGCAAGATCTTCCTGCGCTCCCGCCTCATCCAGACCGAGAAGTGCCCGCGCGTGCCCGGCGCTCAGCACGCCCGCCGCGACCCGTCGCTGAACGGCGAGGGGGAGCTTCAGCAGCCGGATGGTGTTCGTGACGACGGGGCGGCTGCGGCCGATGCGGTCGGCGAGTTCCTCGTGCGTGACGCCGAACTCCTCCAGCAGCTGCTGGTAGGCCGACGCCTCTTCGAGCGGGTTGAGCTGGACGCGGTGGATGTTCTCCAGCAACGCGTCGCGCAGCATGACGTCGTCGGCGGTCTGCCGCACGATGGCCGGGATCGTCTTGAGCCCGGCCTGCTGCGTGGCACGCCACCGGCGCTCACCCATGACGAGTTCGAACGTGTCCGCGGTGAGCTCGCGGACCACGATCGGCTGCATGAGCCCGAACTCCTTGATGGAGAACGAGAGCTCGTCGATCGCATCCTGGTCGAACACCTGGCGCGGCTGCTTGGCGTTCGTGCGGATCGCGGTGACCGCGATCTCGCGGTACACCGCTCCCGCGACCTCGCCGATGGGCTGCTGGGTCTTGGTTCCGTTGCCGGCCACGGCGGGCCGGATGGTGCTGGGTGCACCGGCAGGCGGACCCTGCGGGATGAGTGCGGCCAGACCGCGCCCGAGTCCGCCCTTGCGCTGCTCCGTCATGCGCCCTCCTTCTTGGCCCCGCGGATCGCGATCTCCTTGGCAGCGTCGAGGTAGCTCATCGACCCGCGCGAGCCCGGGTCGTACGTCAACACCGTCTGCCCGAATCCTGGTGCCTCGGAGACCTTCACGCTGCGCGGAATCACGGTCTTGAGGGCGACGTCGCCGAAGTGGCCACGCACCTCACTGGTCACCTGGTCCGCGAGCTTCGTGCGGCCGTCGTACATCGTGAGGAGGATCGTGGAGATCAGCAGATCGGGGTTGAGGTGCTGCTGTACGAGCTCGATGTTGCGCAGCAGCTGGCTCAGCCCCTCCAGCGCGTAGTACTCGCACTGGATCGGGATGAGGACCTCCTGGGCCGCGACCATCGCGTTGACGGTCAGCAGGCCAAGGCTCGGCGGGCAGTCGATGAAGACGTAGTCGGGCTGCAACTGGTCGAGCGCCTCGGGGGAGAGCGCCTCCTTGAGCCGCGACTCGCGGGCGACCATCGAGACGAGCTCGATCTCGGCGCCGGCAAGGTCGATCGTCGCGGGCACGCAGAACAGGTTCGGCGACGTCGGGCTGACCTGAGCCGCCTCGGCGATGGAGATCTCGCCGATCAGCACCTCGTAGACGGACGGCGTGCCGCTGCGGTGCTCAACCGAGAGCGCCGTGCTGGCGTTGCCCTGCGGGTCGAGGTCGATCACGAGCGTCTTGAGCCCGTGAATGGCGAGCGCGGCGGCGAGGTTCACCGTGCTCGTGGTCTTGCCGACGCCACCCTTCTGGTTGGCGACGGTCATCACCCGGCGATGAGTCGGGCGGGGGAGCAGGGACTCGTCGGGGTGCAGCACGCTTGCCGCACGAGCCGCCTCTTCTGCAATCGGGGTCCACACCACGGCGCTGTCATCTCCGTTGTTGGTCGGCTTGGCTTTGGGTTTGGAGGGCTTCGTTTCACGTGGAACATCGGCGGCCTGGAACTCCGGATACACGCTCACCGATCCCTCCGCGTCTGGCGCTCCACGATGAGCACCGTCGTAGGCACCTCAAGTACGTCCGCTCCCACGACGACGACCTTGGCGTTGGCGCCCCCAGCTTTGAGCACCGCCGCGCCGTCGCGTTCCAACTCCTCCTGCGCACGCTCACCCTTGAGCGCGACCATCCGCCCACCACCCCGGAGGAGCGGGAGGCACCACTTCGTCAGCTTCTCCAGCGGAGCCACCGCCCTCGCAGTAGCCGCGTCGCAGTTGAGCAGCTGCTTGCGAATCGGTCCTTCCTCCGCGCGCCCGCGGAGGACCGTCACGTTGTCGAGCTGGAGCCGTTCCTTCACTTCCTCAAGCCACGCGATGCGGCGAGCCATCGGCTCAAGAAGCGTGATCCTCAGGTCGGGCCGCGCAATGGCGAGCGGCACCCCCGGCAGCCCGGCGCCTGAGCCCACGTCAACGACACGTTCGTTGGGATCGAACAGCTCCTCGATCACTGCCGAGTTGAGCACGTGCCGATCCCAAATCTTCTCGACTTCACGAGGACCGATAAGTCCGCGCTCCACGCCGTGCTCCTCCAGGAGCCTGACGAACTCGGCAGCACGCTCAACGTGCTCGCCGAAAACGAGCTTCGCGTTGTCGGGCAACTCCCCGGCCATGTTCTCCGTCCGTGAGCGTTTCACGTGAAACCACGCGGCGGCGACGTTCCGGCGGCCGGTGGAAAAGCTGGCGAATGCCAGGGCACCATCATGACGGATCCACCGTGCGCTCTGCCAAATCCTGAGCGCCGTTTCACGTGAAACTTGGGGGAAAGTTGCGTCCGACGCTCTACACAGTCGCTCGACCGGGTCCGGGCACCGTTTCGACGATGGGTCACCCGGCAGGCGGCGTGTACTTGGAGGGGAAGATTCGCGAGCTGCGCCGGCTTGGGGTCGACGTGCTCGTGTCGGCGCAGACCGACTCCGAGCGGGTCGAGTGCGATCTAGCGGAGGAGGAGCGGGTGGTTCTTGCCGCGGGACTGCGGTACGTGTGCTTCCCGATTGAGGATCGCTCGGTGCCGGAGGTGGGGGCAGCTGTCGCTGTGGTTTCGCCGCTCCATGCGCTGTATCTACGAGGGGCGCATGTGGTGTTCCACTGCTGGGCTGGGATCGGGCGGTCGTCGTTGTTGGCTGGGTTGTTGTTGGGGATGGATGGGGTTGAGCCGGGGGAGGCTTGGCGGTTGATCGCGTCGGCTCGGGGGTTTCCGGTGCCGGACACGGCGGTGCAGAGGGAGTGGCTGGCTGAGTGGTGGGCGGCGCGGGGGTAGGTGTTTCACGTGGAACGTTGGGGGCGTGGGTCGGGGGACCTGGGTGGGTCCTACTCCGGACGGGGTGCCTGTCGGGCGAGTGGTCACCTTGTGCGGGCGGGGGTGCCGCGTGGGTCGGCTTGCGTTGGCTTGTCGCGTTCCAGCGGGGCGGTTACCTGGCGGGCTGGCGGTCGCCTTGCGAGAGTGGCCGGGCGGGCAGCGCGCGGGCCGGCTTGCGTTGGGTCGTCGCGTTCCAGCGGAGCGGTCACCTGCCGGGCGAGCAGTCACCTTGCGAGGGTGGCCGGGCGGGCAGTACCGAGCCGGTGCCGGTCATCGCCGCTTCGCGACGATAGCGATTGGGGCTTGACCTTGAGCCTCTGGCGGGATGCTTGACGGCCGGAAAAGGCCGGGCTGAAAAGCGCCCGGCCGTGCCCATGAGGGGAGCATCCCGCCCACTCAAGGTCAAGCCCCAATCGCCGGGTTGGTTGCGTCATCACCGCTTGACCGGCAGGCCTTGGTTCACCCGCCTCGGCTTCGCCATTGCCGTTGGCGGCAGGGACGCTCGGCTTCGCCGTTGCCTTGAGCGTGCGGAGGGACGGCTCGGCTTCGCCATTGCGGTTGCTGGCAGAGGGGCTCGGCTTCGCCGTCGCCTCTCTGGCGCGGAGGGACATCTGCTTCAGCTACGCCTCGCCAGGCGGAGAGCAGTGCAGAGGCGGGGCTCAGGGCGCGAGGCTCTTCCTGGCGTCATCATGCCGAGTCGACATGTCGCCACCGGATGCCATGCACGATCGCCGAGCTTCCCGTATCGGCGGGCCCTCGAATCGTTCTCGCTGCCGCCGCCTGTGCCTGCGCTCGGCGAACTCTTCGTGTCCTCCGTCCCTCCCTCCCGTCTGGTCCGGGACAGCAAACGGCCCCTGGTTCCGGTGGGAACCAGGGGCCGTTGGTGAAGCTCAGCCGTCAGGGCTTGGTGAAGATGATGACCCGCCGCTGCGGCTCCTCACCCTCGCTCTCGCTGTGCACGCCCGCGACTGCGGCGACCGCGTCGTGGACGACCTTGCGCTCGAACGGGGTCATCGGGTGCAGGCGGGCGCGCTCGCCTGAGGCGGCCACCTTCTCCGCGGTGGTGCGGCCCATCTCTGCCAGTTCGGCACGGCGACCCGCTCGCCACTGGGCGATGTCGAGCATCAGGCGGGAGCGGACTCCCGTTTCCTGCTGCACGGCGAGGCGGGTGAGTTCCTGGAGCGATTCGAGGACGTTGCCTCGGGGGCCCACCAGCTTGGCGAGGTCTTCGCCTCCGTCGATGCTGACGATGGCCCGGCCGCTTTCCACGTCCAGGTCGATGTCGCCGTCGTAGTCGAGCAGGTCGAGCAGGCGCTCGAGGTAGTCGCCCGCGATGTCGCCTTCCTGGACGAGCAGGTCCTCGGTCTTGCTCTGCGACTGCGGCTCTGCCGCGGCCTCGGACTCGGCCGAGGCTGCGGCATCAGACGACGCCTCCACGTCGTCGGTCGCCTGCAAGGTCTCCGACACGATGTCTCCTCTCCGGGGCAACGCCCGAAATCAGCGGCGCTTCTTGCTGCCCGGCTTCTTGCTGGTGGATCGGCCTGGGGTCAGGCCGGGGATCTCGGTGTTGGAGTTGCCGTTGCTGGCTGTCTCCGACGACGCCGACGACGAGGGGCCGCTCGGGCCCGCGGTCGGCATGCGCTTGGCTCCGTTGGCCGGCTTGGCTCCCGGTGCGGGCTTCTTCGGGTTCACCGGCTTCGCGCCCGGCTTCGGGGCGAGGGCCTGGCGGGTCTCGACGACCGTCGCCTTCTTCTCCTCTTCCTCGGAGTCGATGCGCTTGTACACGAAGTGCTGCTGGCCGAGGGTCCACGCGTTGTTGGACAGCCAGTACAGCAGGATCGCGACCGGGAAGAAGAAACCGCCGGCGAGGACGCCCAGGGGGAAGACCCACAGCGTCAGCTTGTTCATGATCGCCGTCTGCGGGTTGTCCAGCGCGGACGCGTTCTGGCGGGCGACCGAGTGGCGGGCCGTGAAGTGGGTCGCGATGGACGCCACGATCATCAGCGGCACCGACAGCAGAATGACGTTCAGGCGCTCGGTGCCGTACTGGGCCAACTGGTCGGCGGGCATCGTGATGAACGTCGAGAGGTTCGTGCCGAAGAGCTTGGCGTTGACGAACGAGTCGACGCCCTGCTTGTCGAAGAAGTAGACCTCGCCCCAGCCGGGCTTGAACGAGCGCAGCACGTGGAACAGACCGATGAACACCGGGATCTGCACCAGCATGGGCAGGCAGCCGCCGAGCGGGTTGACGCCGTGCTCGGACTGCAGCTTCTGCATCTCCTGCGCCTGGCGCTGGCGGTCGTTCGGGAACTTCTTCTTGATCTTCTGCATCTCCGGCGCGAACTCCTGCATCTTTCGCATGGAGCGCACCTGGCCGACGAACGGCTTGAAGAGGATGGCGCGGAGGGTGAAGACCAGGAAGATGACGGCCAGGGCCCAGGCGAAGCCGCTCGACTCACCGAAGACTTTGCCGAACACCCAGTGCCAACACCACAAGATGAAGGACACCGGGTAGTAGATGAAGTTGAGCACGGAGCTACTCCTCGGTGGATACGTCGGGGACCTGCCGCCTCGGCGGAACGGGGTCCAGGCCTCCAGGGTGCCAGGGTCCGCAGCGCAGCAACCGGCGGATGGTCAGCCAGGTTCCGCGCAACGCACCGTGGACGGTCAACGCCTCCACCGCGTACGCGCTGCAGCTCGGGTAGAAGCGACAGGTAGGCGGCAGCAGCGGTGAGATGAACCGCCGGTAGAAGTGCACCGGCAGCAGCGCGACCTTCGCGGGCAACGTGGTCATCGCAGCACCTTGCGCAGGGCGGAAGTGAAATCAGCGGCGAGCTCCGAGCTCGACGCTTCGGCTGCTGGAGCCAACGCGCGCACCACGACGAGAGTTCCCGGCGGCAGTTCTTCCAGTGCCGGGCGCACGACGTGACGCAGACGTCGATAGACACGGTGGCGGACCACCGAGTTGCCAACTGCCTTGCTCACGACGAAGCCCACCTTGGACGAATCCAAGGTGGGCACGTCGGGCTTCAAGACGTGGACGACCAACCGGGGCCGTCCGGCGCGGCGGCCTCGGCGGACCACCAGGCCGAAGTCCTGGCTGCGGGTGAGCCGGGCGGCCGGTGGGAGCACGACGACGCTGCGCTTACCAGCCGCGGTCAGGCGGACAGAGTGGCACGGCCCTTGCTGCGGCGCGCGGCCAGAATGGCGCGGCCGGCGCGGGTCCGCATGCGCAGCCGGAAGCCGTGCGTCTTCGCGCGGCGGCGGTTGTTGGGCTGGAAGGTGCGCTTACCCTTGCTCACGGTCGGTCTCCCGGTGCTTCACTGCTGACAAAGCCTGTGTGGTTGTCCCCGACAACAGTGGACGTAGGCGCGCGAAAGGCGCCCGTCGCAAGCGGGAGACTCGTACGAGGGTACGCATGCCCGGGTGCCGCGACCAAATCGGGGTGGCCCTCGCCACGTCTTGTGAGCCGTCCCCGCCCTTGTTACCGTTCTCCCTTCGCGCGTGCCGGGGCTGGTGTGGGAGCCGCCGCCGGACCGGCAACACAACGCACCTTTTAGTGCACAGTTGTGGATAACTCTGTGGATACCTCTATCCTCCGTGTCCACATGTGGAGTCTTTGGCTCCGGCGGAGGGGAGGGGACGGCGGAGGTGTCGAACCAGCAGGTCGATCTTGGTCTTGTGTGGGCCGAGGTGGTGCAGGAACTGGCGACCAGCCACCTGTCCCCTCAGCAGCGCGCGTGGATGAGGGTCACTCGTCCGATCGGATTGCTGGACGGAACGGCACTGCTCGCAGCCCCGAGCGACTTCGCGAAAGAGGCGATCGAACGCGCACTGCGCGACCCGATCACCGCCGCGCTGTCCCGCAGGCTGGGTCGCACGGTGTCGCTCGCGGTGAAGGTCGACTCTCCTGAACCGGTCAGCCCGGTCAGTCCGCCGACCACACCAATTCCCGTCCAGGCAGTGCAGCCGGTGCCGCAGCTCCAGCCGATGCCCGGCATTTCCGGCGGCGACACGCCCGGCCTCGTGGACGAGGTTCCGGGCCTGACCGCCGACGGCGCGGAGGAAGAGGTCGACGAAGCCGGCGACGCGCTCGCCGCCGTCACCGAGATCTGGCCCACCTTCAACACGGCCAACGCCGCGATGGGTGCGACGCCGAACGCGAACCTGCCGTACACGCGGCCCGCGAACCCGTCGCCGTCGCAGACGCGGCTGAACGAGAAGTACAACTTCGACACGTTCGTCATCGGCGCCTCGAACCGGTTCGCGCACGCCGCGGCCGTCGCGGTGGCCGAGGCTCCGGCCCGTGCGTACAACCCGCTCTTCATCTGGGGCGAGAGCGGCCTCGGCAAGACGCACCTGCTGCACGCCGTCGGGCACTACGCCCAGCGCCTGTTCCCAGGGATGCGCGTGCGGTACGTGTCGACCGAGGAGTTCACCAACGACTTCATCAACTCGCTGCGTGACGACCGCAAGGTCGCCTTCCAGCGCCGCTACCGGGACATCGACGTTCTTCTCGTCGACGACATCCAGTTCCTGGAGGGCAAGGAAGGTACGCAGGAGGAGTTCTTCCACACGTTCAACACGCTCCACAACACGAACAAGCAGATCGTGGTGTCGAGCGACCGGCCGCCCAAGCGGCTGGAGACGCTGGAAGACCGCCTGCGCACGCGGTTCGAGTGGGGCCTGATCACGGACATCCAGCCGCCCGAGCTGGAGACCCGGATCGCGATCCTGCGCAAGAAGGCGGCCCAGGACCGGCTCGCGGCTCCGGCCGACGTGCTGGAGTTCATCGCCTCCCGCATAGAACGCAACATCCGCGAGCTCGAGGGCGCGCTCATCCGCGTCACGGCGTTCGCGTCGCTCAACCGCCAGCCGGTCGACATCCAGCTCGCCGAGATCGTCCTTCGCGACCTGATCCCGGACTCGCACGCGCCGGAGATCACCGCACCGATGATCATGGCGGTCACCGCCGAGTTCTTCGGGGTGTCGATCGACGACCTGTGCGGCCCCGGCAAGACGAAGGCGCTCGCGCAGGCACGGCAGATCTCCATGTACCTGTGCCGCGAACTGACGGACCTGTCGCTGCCGAAGATCGGCCAGACGTTCGGCGGCCGCGACCACACGACGGTCATGCACGCGGACAAGAAGATCCGCAAGGAGATGGCCGAGCGCCGGCGGATCTACGACCAGGTCCAGGAGCTCACGTCCCGGATCAAGCAGCGCGCCCGCCACACTCCCTGATCCACCCGGGTACCGACGAAGGGGTCCTCCACCGCGGAGGGCTCCTTTTTTCGTTCGCGCTCGATCCGGCCGCCGAGCACCCGGGGACGTGACCGCGGTCCGGCGGCAGCACCCGGGGACGGCGAACGGCGGCGGGCGACCGCTCCGGACGCGACCGGACGACTCGGCGGCGGACACCCGGGGACGGAGCTGTGACCCGACGTCGAGCACCCAGGGACGCCTCGGGCGAGGACATGGGGCTGCATCAGTGCGTGCGGCTCCAACCACCACCACGCGCCGCACACGTACCCGGGTAGACGAGGCTCGATCGGCCGCCCGCCGAGGCTTTCTGTTGACCCCAGGCACTCGAAGGGGTGGGGACAACTGGAAAAGTCTGTGGCCCCGGCCACGATCTGGCCACAGAAGCCTGTTGAACACCCGGGTACAACTGGCCCGCACCCGGGGACGCACCCGGGGACAACTGTGGACGATCTGTGGATCGAGAGCTGTGCACAACTGGCTGTCCCCGGGTGCGCCGATCTGTCCCCGGGTGCCATCCCCCCTTAGTCCACATGGTGGGTGACACCTTGACCTGCAGGTTTAACGGCTGTCCCCACAATCCACAACCCTTACTGTTACTGCTGTTTGATCTCTTCTAGAGAGAACTCAAAAGCAAAACAGCGGTGGATGGTTCCTGGGGATCGGTGCCGAACCCCGAAGTGACGGGAAGGGCCAGGACGCTCTAACGTTGTTGCTCCGCACCTCGGTCAGCTCGGTCAGCCGAGGTCGAGGCTCCCTAACCCCCACTGGCACGTTGTCGTGGTTGGGCTTGTCGACTGTCGAGGAAAGGACGCCTCATGAAGATCCGCGTCGAACGCGACGGCCTGGCCGACGCAGTCGCCTGGGTCGCTCGCAGCCTTCCGTCTCGTCCACCGGTTCCAGTGCTGGGCGGCGTGCTGCTCGACGCGGAGTCGGACGACTCGCTGACGGTCTCCGGGTTCGACTACGAGGTCTCGGCTCAGGTCGGCGTCCCCGCCACGATCGCCGACGGTGGCCGCGCTCTGGTCTCCGGGCGTCTTCTCGCCGACATCACCAAGGCGCTGCCGAACCACCCCGTCGAGATCGCGGTCGACGGCTCCCGGATGATGATCAGCTGCGGCAGTGCCAGGTTCAGCCTCCCGACGATGCCGGTCGAGGACTACCCGGCCCTGCCGTCGATGCCGCAGTTGATCGGTGAGCTTCCCGGCGAGATCTTCGGCGAGGCCGTGAGCCAGGTCGCCGTCGCGGCCGGCAAGGACGACACGCTCCCGATGCTGACCGGCGTCCGCGTCGAGATCGGCGAGGGCAAGCTGACCCTCGTCGCCACCGACCGGTTCCGCCTGGCGATGCGCGAGTTCCCGTGGGAGCCGGACGCGACGCTCGGCGAGGTCGCCGTCCTCGTCCCGGCCCGCACCCTCGGCGACGCGGCCAAGACGCTCGGCTCGAACGGCGGCAAGGTCGAGATGTCGCTCGCCGCCAACGACGGACTGCTCGGTCTCTCCGGCTCCGGCAAGCGGACGACCACCCGCCTGCTCGACGCGGACTTCCCGAAGTACCGCCAGTTGCTGCCCTCCGAGCACTCGGCCGCGGCGATCATCGACATCGACGCGCTGCAGCAGGCGATCAAGCGCGTGTCGCTCGTCGCCGAGCGCGGCACCCAGGTCCGCCTCGAGTTCGTGGACGGCGGCCTGCGCCTGTCCGCCGGTGGCGACGACGAAGGTTCGGCCGAGGAAGAACTTCCGGTCGAGTACACCGGCGACGCGGTCACCATCGCGTTCAACCCGGGCTACCTGCTCGACGGACTCGGAGCCGTCCGCACGCAGAAAGTCCACTTGTCCTTCACCACACCCAGTCGCCCGGCATTGCTGAAGCCGGTGGACGAGGATGGGAACGTGGCGCCGGGCTACCTGTACCTGCTCATGCCCGTTCGCCTTCCCGGCTGAGAAAACCCTTACCGGGTACCAGAAGAACGTAGGGGAGAACACCGTGCAGCTCGGACTCGTCGGCCTCGGCAAGATGGGTTTCAACATGCGCGAGCGGGTGCGCCGTGCCGGTCACGAGGTGATCGGCTACGACCGCAACCCGGAGGTCAGCGACTCGGAGTCGTTGGCGGACATGGTGTCCAAGCTCGAAGCGCCGCGCGTCGTGTGGGTCATGGTGCCCGCCGGCGAGATCACCCGTAACACGGTGCAGGAGCTGTCCGAGCTGCTGGCGCCCGGCGACCTCGTGGTCGACGGCGGCAACTCCAAGTTCACCGACGACCGGATCCACGCGGACCTGTTGGCGGAGAAGGAGATCGGCTACCTCGACTGCGGTGTCTCCGGCGGCGTGTGGGGCCTCGACAACGGCTACGCGCTGATGGTCGGCGGCGACGCGAAGCACGTCGAGCAGGCGCAGCCGATCTTCGACGCGCTGCGTCCGGAGGGCCCGCGCGAGGAAGGTTTCGCGCACGCGGGCAAGGTCGGCGCCGGCCACTACTCGAAGATGGTGCACAACGGCATCGAGTACGGCTTGATGCAGGCGTACGCCGAGGGCTTCGAGCTGCTCGACAAGACCGACGTCGTCGACAACGTGGGCGCGGTCATCACGGCGTGGCAGCGCGGAACCGTTGTTCGGTCGTGGCTGCTCGACCTGCTGGTGCGCGCGCTGGAGTCCGACCCCGAACTCGACGACCTGCGTGGTTACGTCGAGGACTCGGGCGAGGGCCGGTGGACCGTCGAGGAGGGCATCAACAACGCGGTGCCGCTCCCGGTGATCTCCGCCGCGCTCTTCGCGCGGTTCCAGTCACGCCAGGAGGACTCGCCGGCGATGCGTGCCGTCGCCGCGCTGCGCAACCAGTTCGGCGGCCACTCGGTCCAGAAGGCATGAGGTAGGTGCACGTCAGACACCTCCAGGTCAGCGACTTCCGTTCCTGGGAGCTCGCCGACCTGGAGCTCGAGCCCGGCGCGTCGGTGCTCGTCGGGCGCAACGGCCAGGGCAAGACGAACCTGGTCGAGGCGATCGGGTACGTGGCGACGCTGGGTTCGCACCGCGTTTCCAGCGACGCACCGCTGATCCGGCACGGCGCCCAGCGCGCCGTCGTGCGGACGGCCGTGGTCAACGAGGACCGCGAGCTGCTCGTCGAACTGGAGATCACGGCCGGCAAGTCGAACCGGGCGCGGATCAACCGGGGTCCGGTGCCGCGGCCGCGCGACGTGCTCGGGATTCTGCGGACCGTGTTGTTCGCACCGGAGGACCTCTCTCTTGTGAGGGGCGATCCGAGCGACCGGCGGCGGTTCCTCGACGAGATGCTGGTGCTGCGCGCGCCCCGGTACGCCGGAGTCCGCAGTGACTACGACCGCGTCCTCAAGCAGCGCAGCGCGTTGTTGAAGACGGTGAAGCACTCCCGGTCGGCCGATCTCTCGACGCTGGACGTCTGGGACGGGCATCTCGCCAAGCACGGCGCGGAGCTGCTGGCCGCTCGGTTGAAGCTGGTCCGCGACATGAAGGACCACGTGACCTCGGCGTACGCGGAGGTCGCTCCGGAGTCACGCCCGGCGCTCATCTCGTACCGGTCGAGCGTCGGCGACCTCCCGGAGGACAGGGAGAGCATCGAGGATCTGCTGCTGGCCGAGCTCGACCGGGTGCGGCGGCAGGAGATCGAACGCGGCGTCTGTCTCGTCGGTCCCCACCGGGACGACCTCGACCTGACGCTCGGTGAACTCCCCGCGAAGGGCTACGCCAGTCACGGAGAGTCATGGTCATTCGCGCTCGCACTGAGGCTCGGCGGGTACGAACTGATGCGTGTCGACGGCATCGAACCGGTGCTCGTGCTGGACGATGTCTTCGCGGAACTCGACCGCGGCCGGCGTCGGCAACTGGCCAAGGTGGCGGCCGCCGCCGAGCAGGTGCTGATCACCGCGGCGGTGGCGGAGGACGTTCCCGACGAGCTGACCGGGGCCCGGTTCGAGGTCCACGGCGGGGAGGTGCGGCGTGTCTGACTCGGAGACTGACTCAGGGGGTTCAAAGCCCCCACATGTAGCTCGATCGGGTGTGTCCGCCCACACATCTGGGGACAAGTCTGTGGATGGTGTGGATAACTCCGTCACAAATCCGGACTTGTCCACAGGTTCATTCACACCTGAGGGTGAGCCACTGAAGGGTTCCGACCTCGCGAGGGCAGCCCTGGAGGCCGCGAAAGCGAGCGCGAAGGCTCGTGGACGGGTGCCGGGGAGCAAGTCGAGGGGCCGTCCGGCCGATCGCCGCCGACGTCGTTGGTCGGGCGCGGGACCGGACGACCGCGACCCCCAGCCGCTCGGGCGGATCGCGTCCAGGATCGCGGCGGACCGCGGCTGGGTCGAGCAACTCCAGGGTGGCCAGGTCTTCGGTCGTTGGGCAAAATTGGTAGGTGAGGACGTCGCCGAGCACGCGAAACCGATCGCGCTCAGTGACGGGGAACTGACGGTCCAGGCGTCGTCGACGGCGTGGGCCACTCAGCTGCGCCTTCTGCAGCGCGAGCTGATCAAGAAGATCGCCGCGGGCGTCGGCAACGGCGTCGTCAAAAAGCTCAAGATCAAGGGACCGGACGCGCCAAGCTGGCGACACGGCCCCAGGCACGCGCCTGGGCGCGGTCCGCGTGACACCTACGGGTGAGGTCCTGTCAAGGGCTCAGCGGCGATTCTGCGGCTCAATGAGCGTTCACCTGCGGATTTGAACCCCCGTTTCAGCCGTCCCGACCCGTCCCGCGCCGCTTGAGGCGCTCTGTGACCGAATCAAAGGTGTCCTTGACCCCGTTCTGTCGGGGTGCACCGGTAGAATCACAGGAGCGTCACCCATCACCGTGCGGGTTCTGCCCGCATCAGCGAGGAGACTCCAGGCCCGTGTCAGCTAAGAAGAATGAGTACGACGCGTCCTCGATCACCGTCCTCGAAGGCCTCGAGGCAGTGCGCAAGAGGCCGGGTATGTACATCGGCTCGACCGGCGAGCGCGGTCTGCACCACCTGGTCCAAGAGGTCGTGGACAACTCGGTCGACGAGGCCATGGCCGGCTACGCGACCACCGTCGACGTCACCCTGCTGGCCAACGGCGGCGTCCGGGTGATCGACGACGGTCGTGGCATCCCGACCGGCATCCACCCCGTCGAGGGCGTGCCGACCGTCGAGGTCGTCATGACCAAGCTGCACGCGGGCGGCAAGTTCGACAGCGACTCCTACGCGGTGTCCGGCGGTCTGCACGGCGTCGGCATCTCCGTGGTGAACGCGCTGTCCACCGTCGTCGAGCTGGAGATCAAGAACGCCGGCTACGTCTGGAACCAGCGCTACGAGGCCTCGAAGCCCGCGCACGAGCTGCGCCGCGGCGAGGCCACGACGGAGACCGGCACCACGGTCACGTTCTGGGCGGACCCGGAGATCTTCGAGACCACCGAGTACAACGTCGAGACGATCGCGCGCCGCCTGCAGGAAATGGCGTTCCTCAACAAGGGGATCACCATCGTCCTGCGCGACGAGCGGGTCTCGGAGGCGGACGAGGAAGCCGACGCCGAGGGCCACAAGGCCGCGGTGAAGGAGCGCGTCTTCCACTACCCCGGTGGTCTGGAGGACTTCGTCCGCCACATCAACCACACGCGCGAGGCCGTGCACCAGAAGGTGATCGGGTTCGAGGCGAAGGGCGAGGACCTCGAGGTCGAGGTCGCGATGCAGTGGAACACCGGCTACACGGCCTCGGTCTACACCTTCGCGAACACGATCAACACGCACGAGGGCGGCACGCACGAGGAGGGCTTCCGCGCCGCGCTGACGCGAGTCGTCAACGAGTACGCGCGCGAGAAGAAGCTCCTCAAGGAGAAGGACACCAACCTCACCGGTGACGACATCCGCGAGGGTCTCGCCGCGATCATCTCGGTGAAGTTGAAGGAGCCCCAGTTCGAGGGCCAGACGAAGACCAAGCTGGGCAACAGCGAGGCCAAGTCGTTCGTGCAGAAGTCGACGAACGAGCACCTGGCCGACTGGTTCGAGCGCCACCCCAACGAGGCCAAGACGATCGTCACCAAGTCGGTGTCGTCCGCGCAGGCCCGCATCGCCGCCCGCAAGGCCCGCGAGCTGGTGCGCCGCAAGGGCGCGCTCGACATCGGCGGCCTGCCCGGCAAGCTGAAGGACTGCCGCTCGACCGAGCCGGAGCGCTGCGAGCTCTACATCGTCGAGGGTGACTCCGCAGGTGGCTCGGCCAAGGAAGGCCGCGACTCGATGTACCAGGCGATCCTGCCGATCCGCGGCAAGATCATCAACGTCGAGAAGGCGCGCATCGACCGCGTCCTGAAGAACACCGAGGTCCAGTCGCTGATCACGGCGCTGGGCACCGGCATCCACGACGAGTTCGACCTGACGAAGCTGCGCTACCACAAGATCGTGCTGATGGCCGACGCCGACGTCGACGGCCAGCACATCCGCACGCTGCTGCTCACGCTGCTGTTCCGCTTCATGCAGCCGCTCATCGAGCACAACCACGTGTACCTCGCGCAGCCGCCGCTCTACAAGATCAAGTGGCAGCGCACCGAGCCGGAGTACGCCTACTCCGACCGCGAGCGCGACGCCGTGATCAAGGACGGCATCGCCGGCGGCAAGAAGCTCGGCAAGGAAGACAACATCCAGCGGTACAAGGGTCTTGGCGAGATGAACGCCGAGGAGCTGTGGGAGACCACGATGGACCCGGCGAACCGGATCCTGCGACAGGTCACCATGGACGACGCGGCCACCGCCGACGAGCTGTTCAGCGTGCTCATGGGCGAGGACGTCGAGGCACGCCGTTCGTTCATCACCCGCAACGCCAAGAGCATCAAGTTCCTGGACATCTGAGTCCGGTCTTGGTCCCTAGGCATCCTGGCGTTTCTGGCGAGAAGGAAAGAGAACAGTGACCGATACGACTCTGCCCCCGCAGCACGACCGCATCGAGCCGGTCGAGATCCAGCAGGAGATGCAGAACTCGTACATCAACTACGCGATGTCCGTCATCGTGGGTCGTGCGCTGCCGGACGTGCGTGACGGGCTCAAGCCCGTGCACGTCCGGGTGCTGTACTCGATGTTCGACTCCGGCTTCCGCCCCGACCGCGGCTTCAACAAGTGCGCTCGCGTCGTCGGCGACGTGATGGGCAACTACCACCCCCACGGTGACTCGGCGATCTACGACGCGTTGGTGCGTCTCGCCCAGCCGTGGGCGCTGCGCTACCCGTTGATCCAGGGCCAGGGCAACTTCGGCTCGGTGGGCAACGACCCCGCCGCCGCCATGCGGTACACCGAGTGCCGGCTCTCCCCGCTGGCCATGCACATGCTGGCCGACATCGAGGAAGACACGGTCGACTTCCGCGACAACTACGACGGTCGCATCCAGGAGCCGACCGTCCTGCCGTCGCGCGTCCCGAACCTGCTGATCAACGGCAGCTCCGGCATCGCCGTCGGCATGGCGACCAACATCCCGCCGCACAACCTCCGCGAGGTCGCGGAGGGCGTGGTCTGGGCGCTGGACAACCACGAGGCCTCCGACGAGGAGACCCTCGAGGCGATGATCGCCCGGATCAAGGGCCCGGACTTCCCGACGTACGGCCAGATCCTCGGCACCTCCGGCATCGAGGACGCGTACCGCACCGGCCGCGGCTCGGTCCGCATGCGCGCCGTCGTCGAGATGGACGAGGACGCCAAGGGCCGCACGATCCTGGTCGTCACCGAACTGCCGTACCAGGTCAACCCGGACAACCTGGTCGAGAACATCGCCTCGCTGGTGCGCGACGCCAAGCTCACCGGCATCGCGAACATCGCGGACGAGTCGAACCGCCGCATCGGCATGCGCATCGTCGTCACGCTCAAGCGCGACGCGGTGGCGAAGGTCGTGCTGAACAACCTCTACAAGCACACCCAGCTGCAGTACTCGTTCGGTGTGAACATGTTGTCGCTGGTCGACGGTGTGCCGCGCACGCTGCGCCTCGACCAGATGATCCGCCACTACGTGAAGCACCAGATCGAGGTCATCATCCGGCGGACGAAGTTCCGCCTGCGCAAGGCCGAAGAGCGCGCGCACATCCTGCGCGGCTTGGTGAAGGCGCTCGACCAGCTCGACGCCGTCATCGCGTTGATCCGCCGGTCCGAGACGCCGGACATCGCGCGCTCGGGCCTGATGTCGCTCCTCGAGGTCGACGAGATCCAGGCCAACGCGATCCTGGAGATGCAGCTCCGCCGCCTCGCGGCCCTGGAGCGCCAGAAGATCATCGACCAGTTGGCCGAGATCGAGGTCGAGATCGCGGACCTGAAGGACATCCTCGAAAAGCCGGAGCGGCAGCGCAAGATCGTGCGCGACGAGCTCACGGCGATCGTGGACAAGTTCGGCGACGACCGCCGCACGAAGATCATCCCGTTCGACGGCGACGTGTCCATGGAGGACCTGATCGCGGTCGAGGACGTGGTCGTCACGATCACGCGCACCGGCTACGCGAAGCGCACCAAGACCGACCTCTACCGGGCGCAGAAGCGCGGCGGCAAGGGCGTTCAGGGCGCGCAGCTCAAGCAGGACGACATCGTCGCGCACTTCTTCGTGTGCTCGACGCACGACTGGATCCTGTTCTTCACGAACAAGGGCCGTGTGTACCGCACGAAGGCGTACGAACTGCCTGAGGCGAACCGCAACGCCCGTGGCCAGCACGTCGCGAACCTCCTCGCGTTCCAGCCGGACGAGGAGATCGCACAGGTCATCCAGATCCCGAACTACCTCGTGTCGCCGTACCTGGTGCTCGCCACTCGCAAGGGTCTGGTGAAGAAGTCGAAGCTGTCCGACTTCGATTCCAACCGATCGGGTGGACTTATCGGCATCAACCTGCGCGAGGACGACGAGCTGGTCGGAGCGGTGCTCTGCTCGGCGGACGACGACCTGCTCATGGTCTCCGCCGACGGCCAGTCGATCCGCTTCCACGCGACCGACGACGTGCTGCGCCCGATGGGTCGTGCCACGTCAGGTGTGCAGGGCATGCGGTTCAACGCCGATGACGAGCTTCTTTCCGTCGGCGTCGTCCAGGAGGGCCTGTTCGTTTTGGTCGCGACGGACGGTGGGTACTCGAAGCGAACTCCGATCGAGGACTACCCGGTCCAGGGCCGCGGCGGCAAGGGTGTGCTGACCATTCAGCACGACCGCCGACGTGGCAGGCTGGTGGGCGCGCTCATCGTCGACGTCGACGACGAGCTCTACGCCATCACCTCGACCGGAGGGGTCATCCGGACCCGAGCCGAGCAGGTGCGCAAGGCTGGACGGCAGACGAAGGGCGTGCGGCTGATGAACCTCGGCGAGAGCACCACTTTGATCGCCGTCGCACGCAACGCGGATGAGCCCAGCGACGTCACTATCAGTGAAGCGTCTGCTGCGGAGGATTCTGCCGCCGACCAGGCAGCCACCCCCACCGACTCGGCTGAGTAGTCGGAATCGCTAGCGAGAGGTCAAGGACAAGCTCGTGACTCCACCCGAGAACCGCGAAGGTCGGGACGCGGACAAGACCGCGGTGATCACCAAACCGACTCCCCAGAAAACTGCGGAGAAGGCGGACTCGACCGCTTCGGCGGCCTCCGGTTCCTCGGGTGGAAACGCGCAGGACAAGACCAAGCCCGTGTCGGCGGAGAAGGCGGCCGAGGCCGCCGCTCCCGCCGCACCGGCTCAGGAAAAGGAGAAGGAGAAGCCGGCCAAGCCCGCCGCTCCGGCCGCGACTCCTGCTCCGGCACCCGCTCCGGCCGCCGCAACTCCGGCACCTGCCGCGACTCCGGCGCCCACCCCGGCACCCGCTCCCGCCCCGGCCGCTCCGGTCGAGGAGAAGACGGTCTCGCTCAGCACTCCGGCGCCTGCGGCACCCGCGGCTCCGGCCGCGCCCGTCGCCGACGAGCCGGTCGTCGTCTCGGCACCGCCGCCCTGGCAGCGAGTGACGAACGACACGGAGGCCACTCAGCACGACGCGACGGAGACGTACGTGGCTCCGTCCGCGCCGCCCACCCCGTCCGCGGCTGAACCGTCGCCGGCCTTCCCGGTCACCGACCCGGACACCGTCAAGGTGCAGAAGCCCGTGGTCACGGGCTCGGCCGTGCCGGCGGGCCTGGGCAGCAGCCGCACGTCGGTGAACATGGGCAACGCCGCTCGCCCCGCCGCGTCCACCCCGTCGGCCCGCCGCCCCGGCCGCGGCCCGCGCCGCGCCTCGCTCCAGGTGAAGCGCGTCGACCCGTGGTCGGTGCTCAAGCTCGCCCTGGTGCTCGGCGTCGCGTTGTTCTTCGTCTGGCTCGTGGCGGTCGGCGTGCTCTACGGCGTCCTGCACGGCATGGGCGTCTGGGACAAGATCAACAGCACCGCGAACGACCTGCTCCAGGCCAACGAGCCGGGCGAACCGCTGATCAGTGCCGGTCGCGTCTTCGGCGTCTCGGCGATCATCGGCGCGGTCAACATCGTGCTGTTCACGGCTCTCGCAACCGTTGGCGCGTTCGTCTACAACGTGTCCGCGGATCTGGCCGGTGGCTTGGAGTTGACGCTCTCCGAGCGTGAGTGACCCCCGATTTGGGGGCGGCGAGGACGATCCTGTAAGGTTCTTCTCGTCGCCCCAAGGGGTGACAGTTGATCGAGGGCCTATAGCTCAGGCGGTTAGAGCGCTTCACTGATAATGAAGAGGTCGGAGGTTCAAGTCCTCCTAGGCCCACTCGATTCGAAAGTTATCTCGAATCACTATCTCGATTCTGTCCGGACGTTGAGTTCCGGAGCCCCGGCCGAAGACCCAAGAAGCCTGTAGGCTGGTCTGGTAGTCGGGGCATAACCGTCTTTGGAGGGGTTCAGAGTGGCTAAGAAGATCATCGCACTCGTCGTGGTCGCCGGTGCGGTCCTGTTCTTCGTGAAGCGCAGCCGTTCGGCGAAGGCCGACGCGGACCTGTGGCGCGAGGCCACCGCTCCCACCGACTGATCTTCGCTCTGACGGGCGGTCCGCCGCCCCCAGGCTAGGGGACGTAGCTCAATTGGCAGAGCACCGCCTTTGCAAGGCGGGGGTTAGGGGTTCGATTCCCCTCGTCTCCATTCGTTCCTCGGGTCGAGGAGTGTCTGCGGAAAGCGCAGACCTCCTCGGCCCGAAGTGTTTTTTGGGGGCCGAGCCCCCAAACCCCACGCCGGGGCAAGCCCCGGAACCCCAACTGTCTCGGCCCGCCCAGCAGGCGGCTGCTCGTGGTGACGCTGATGCCCCGTTCGCGCCGCTGCGAACGGGGCATCAGCGCATTTCGCGCATCACGTCACGCTGCGGCGAGTGACTTCTTCGGTGACTTGCGAAGGGTGTCGATGCTCCAGGCGCCGGCACCTGTGAACGCGAGCAGCAGGAACGCCCACGAGTAGACGGCCGCGAGCTCGCCGCCGTTCTCGATCGGCAGCAGTCCCTGAGGCTGGTGCACCACGAAGTAGGCGTAGGCCATGGCGCCGGAGCTGAGCAGCGCCGCCCAGCGCGTCCACAAGCCGATCAGGATGAGGCCGCCACCGATCAGCTCGATGAGGGCCATCGGGCCGGCGGGCCAGGACAGCAGCTCGACTCCCTTGGACAGCTTCTGCACCCCGTGGAAAACGAAGAACAGTCCGATGACGATGCGGAAGAGCGCAACTGCGTGCTCACGTCGTTGCTCCAGGAACTCCATGATCAGGGTCCTTCCAGGGCGCGGGGCAGGGGAGAGGGCACAAAAGGTATGGACCAATTTAGAGTGTGCCGCTCAAGGCGCTTTAGGTATCTGGTTGACTGTTGCCCCTATGAAACGAGCACTGTTGCTGCCCCTGCTCGGCCTGCTCGCCGCATGTGGCCCAGATGTCGTCCCCAGCAAGCCGGTGGCCGCGCCCCAGAACCAGCAGGCCCCCGCCACCACCAGCGCGGCTGCGACGGTGCCGCCCGCACCCCAGCCCGCGAAAGAAGGCACCTGCCCGTACCTGGCGACCAGTTTCGTCGCGCAGGCGAACGGACAGCTTGTACCCAGAGTGAAACTGTCAACGGACGAGCCTCACCCTGCGTGTTTTTTTTACGCGAACGCAACTGAGATTCAGTTGACCGTGAGGGTCTACGTCGGTGACGAAAAAGTTGCCAAGCTCATCGTGAACGAGGCGGCGCCGGACGGTTCACAGCCCGCGAACTCGCCCACCGGCTGGACCGGAGGGTACGTGAACAACGACAGCGGCGTCGTCTACGCCGTGGCGAAGAGCGACGCCGCTGTGGTCGTCACGAGCAATCAGAAGCAGTCCATCAAGGCCCGCCGCATCGCCGAAGAGGCGATCAAGGGCCTGAAGCTCTGAACTACTTGATCGGCTCCTTCTGGGAGGGCACCTGCCCGTTGAGGACGGGCTCCGCGTGCGGGGCCTGCTCCTCGTCCTGCAGGTGGACCTCCTGCGGCCTGCGCGTCATCGCGACGTAGCCGGCCGCCGCGGCCGCGATCAGGAGACCGAGCACCCACGGCCAGCGGCGACGCTTCGGTGCGTCCGCACCGAGCTGGGCCGCGGCCTTGCGGATCTCCTTGGCACGCACCTTCGCGTCCTTGCGGGCGCCCTTGGCCGCCTTCTTCACTTCCTTGCGCACGACCTCGGCCTTGCTGATGAGGTCGGCGCGGGTCTGCGCGCTCTTCTTGGCGAGGCGCTTGCGAGAGCGACGAGTCTGCTTCTCCCAGTCCTCGGCCTTGCCCATGAGCGTGTCGGCCCGCTCCACGAGTGCGCCGCGAACCTGGTCAGTGGTGATACCGCGGTCAGCGAGCTTGGCCTCGGCCGCGTGACCAGCGCGAACGACACCCTGACGCGCGGCCTTCAGGCTGGTGCCGACAGCCTTGCCAACGTTCTCGCCGGCGCGGGTCATGACGTCCACCTCGTCCATCCTGTGCTCCACACGTTGTCGTCCGGTGATGTCATAGAGGTACCCATCGTGCCCCTTTCTGAACATCGCCGCCCGTGGATGGCACGATGGGGTGGTGGCTGACAGCAACGAATCCTTCGTCGGGACCAAGGTGACGGCGACCCTGCACACCACGCAGGGCGACATCCGCATCAACCTGTTCCCCGACCACGCCCCCAAGACGGTGGCGAACTTCGTGACTCTCGCCGAGGGCACGAAAACCTACACCGAGGCGAACGCGAGTGGCACGAACTCTGGCCCGTTCTACGACGGCACCCTGTTCCACCGCGTCATCGCGGGCTTCATGCTCCAGACCGGCGACCCGACCGGCACCGGCCGCGGTGGCCCCGGCTACCGCTTCGGCGACGAGTTCCACCCGGAACTGCAGTTCAACAAGCCCTACCTGCTCGCGATGGCGAACGCCGGGCCCAACACCAACGGCTCGCAGTTCTTCGTGACCGTGGCGCCGACGACGTGGCTGAACTTCAAGCACACGATCTTCGGTGAGGTCGCGGACCAGGAGTCGCGCGACGTCGTCGACGCGATCGGCAACACCACGACCGGCGCGGGCGACCGTCCGGTCAACGACATCAAGATCGAGCGGATCACGATCGAACGCGCGTGAGCAACGCCCCCGTGCCACCGGACGGGCCGATCGGAGCGCAGCCGGAGACCCCGGTCTGTGCACGTCATTCCGATCGGCCCACCCGGCTGCGCTGCACCAGGTGCGACCGTCCGGCCTGCCCGGAATGTCTGCGCGACGCCTCAGTCGGCATGCAGTGCGTCGACTGCGTGAACGAAGGTGCCCGCACGGTTCGCCAAGCCCGCACGTCCGCGGGCGCGGTGGTCTCGACCGGCAGGCCGATCATCACGCAGGTGATGATCGCGCTCAACGTGCTGGCGTACGTCGTCACGGTCTTCCAGTCCGGCAGTCCGATGAACAACCAGCGGGCCGGCCTGTTCACGGCGACGTCGATGATCCCGGAGCTCACCGCCAACGGTGAGTGGTGGCGCATCCTCACGTCGGGCTTCATGCACTTCGGCCTGATCCACCTCGCTCTCAACATGGCCGCGCTCTTCGTGGTGGGCCCTGTCGTCGAGCAGGAGCTGGGCAAGCTGCGGTACAGCGCCGTGTACTTCCTGTCGCTGCTCGGCGGCAGTGCGGCGGCGTTCTACTTCGGCACCGTCTGCCAGCAGCTCGCCGGCGCGTCCGGCGCGGTGTTCGGCCTGATGGGCGCCCTGCTGATCGTGTTCAAGCGGCAGAAGCGGGACATCTCGACGATCGTCGTGATCGTCGGAATCAACCTGGTGTCGAACCTCTTCACCAACGCCTCGCTGCTCGGGCACCTCGGCGGGTTCGTCATCGGCGGCCTGCTGACGCTCGCGATGGTCAAAGCGCCGCAGAAGAACCGCAACCTGTACCAGATCGGTGCGGTCGCGGTGGCGCTGCTGTTGCTCGGCGGCATGTTCGCGTTGCGCGCCGCCGAACTCGACACGGCGGCCGAACTCGTCCTGGAGTACGCCAGGACGTGCCGCTAGAACCGATTCACGGCCGCAGTGCGTGGAGCACTCCGGCGACTTCTTCGGGATCGGCGCCGAGGTCCACTCTCGTGAGCACCACGAGACGGTCGTCGGCGTCGAGTTCCAATGTCTGCTGTTCCCTGCCGAGCCGGCGGGTGGTCTGCAGCTTGACCTTCACCTCGTGCCACGGCAGCCGCGTCGTGCTCGCGAGCCCGCGCACGGCCAGGCCGTCGACGTCCGCCGTGAGCCTCGGCCGCGCGATCGTTGCGAACGCCGCGAGGTAGGTGACCAGCAGCGATGCCAGTCCGATGAGGAGACGGCCCGCGTTGTCGTCGACGGTCAGCGCCGCGAAGGCGAGAGCGAGGGCGACCACCCACGCGACGGCGACCAACGGGGCGGGTGTGGACCAGGTACGAGTCACACTGTCGAGTGTCCCGCATGAAATGTGGACAACTGAACGGGTCCGCATGAGGGAAAACCGTCGCTTGTGCATTTTGGTGCAAAGTTGTCCACAGGACTTGTCCCCAATGGGGATGACTTACAGCTGTGTGCTTCGGTGACGCTCGGATGAACCAGGTGAACCAGGAGCAAACAAAGGTCGGCCCGGACGTGTGACGTCCGGGCCGACCTCTACGAACAGTGAGCTGCGGGGCGCCTAGCGCCAGCGCATCGTCATCAGCAGACCGATGATCATCAGCGCGAAGCCGATGGCGAAGTTCCACGCGCCCAGCTCGAGCATGAACGGGATCTTCTCGGCCGCGATGTAGTTGACGACCAGCCACGCGAGGCCCAGCAGCATGAAGCCGAGCATGACAACGACGTAGACCGGGTGAGACGGCCCCGCTGCCTTGACCTTGACCGGCGTGCGGCGGTCAGTGGGTGCGGTGTAGACCGCCTTCTTCCGGACCTTCGACTTGGGCATGCTGTCCTCGCCTGACGTGGATATCCGTGAGTGACGCGAGTTTACGTGCACTACTCAGGAGACACGTTAACGTAGCGGCGGTGGTCAGCGAACCATCCTTGTAGACGCAGTTGTTTTCAGTTCACAGTGCGCGCGGAGGTTCTCAGGTGAACTCGGGACCGCAGCAGCCGCCACCACGGCGTCCTGCACCCCGTCGTGATGACCTTCAGCACCCACGGGCCACCCCTGCTCCCCGTCCGCTGCCTCCACCGGAAGCAACCCAGTTCACCAGCGCTTTCTCCGGAAGTCTGCCTCCGAACGGCCAGACGCAGCACCGCCAGGGCCCGCCTCCGTGGACCCCGCCGCCGGGCACTCCCGTGCGCGGAATCCCGGTGCCTGGCCGTCCCGGTCCGCCTCCCGGAATGCCGCCCGCACCGCCTGGAACGCCGCCTCGGGGAATGCCTCCGCGCCCGATGCCGCCGCGTCCCCGCCCGGTCGATCCGGCAACCGAGGTGATCCCGCGCGTCGAGGACGATTACGACGACTACGACGATGACGAGTACTACGACGAGCCCGCGGCCAAGGACGCGTTGCCGCCGGACAGCATGGCGCGCAAAGCGGTGCGCGGCTTCGGCGAAGCCCTCATCACGATGGGCCTGGTCGTACTGCTGTTCGTCGTCTACGAGGTCTACGTGACCGACCTGCTCTCCGCCGAGAAGCAGCAGGACGCGACCGCCGCGCTCGACTCCGAATGGAACTCGAACGTCGTCACGCCCCCGCCCGCCGACCCGAACCGCCAGTCGAAGCTCAACCTCATCGAGGGCAAGGCCTTCGCGAAGATGTACATCCCGGTCTTCGGCAACGACTGGAAGTTCTCCGTGGTCGAGGGCACCACAGACAAGCACCTGGAAATCGGCCCTGGCCACTACAAGGACACCGCCCAGCCAGGCGAGGCCGGCAACTTCTCCATCGCCGGCCACCGCGTCGGCAAGGGCGCACCGTTCAACGACCTCGACCTGCTCGAGTCCTGCAACGCGGTCGTCGTGCAGACCCAGACCCAGTGGTTCGTCTACCGCGTACTGCCGATGAGCAGCGAGGTCGGCGGCTGGGCCACGAACCCGAAGGCGAAGGAAGCGGCCTGCACCGGCGTGGCACCGCTCTCCACGACGTTGGGCGACGCCTACTCCAAGACCGTCGGCCAGGAGATCGTCGTCCCGACCCAGGGCGAGGTCATCGCCCCGATCCCACACCAGGTCGGCGCCGCGGTCCCGGCGGACAAGCAGGCCCGCCTGCTCACGCTCACGACCTGCCACCCGCGCTTCTCCGACAAGCAGCGCCTGATCGTGCACGCCATCGAGACCAAGAGCTACCCGGTGGCCGACGGCTTCGTGCCGCCCGAGATGACGGAGGGCTGATGTACAGCTGGATCTGGCGGCACCTGCCGGGCCCGCTGTACCTGCGGGTCATCGAGGCCGTGGTGCTGGTCGTCGCCATCGTCGGGCTGCTGATGTTCGTGGTGTTCCCGTGGGCGGAACCGAAGCTGCCGTTCAACAACGTCACCACTCAGTGAGCTGCTCCTCGGCTCGTCGCAGGTACTCCCGCACGTAGCCGAGGAACGGCTCCGGGTCGTGCTCGTAGGTGTTCAAGGCCGCGTAGACCCCGTCGTTCTCGTCGTTCACCTGGAGCGTGATGCGCCAGGTCGCGTAGTTCCACTCGGCGCGAGGCGCACCGGCGAGGATCCGGCGGGCGGTTTCGCGGCCGAGGTACCAGGTGGCCTCGTCCTCGGTCATCAGCGTGATGCCGAGTTCGACGAGCACCTGCTTGACCAGTGCGGCGGCGTCCCTCTGCTCCAGGCGGGTCGGCGACTCGCCGGCGAGTTCCTGCAACGCCGGCGAGTCGAGATCGGCGATCAGCAGGTCGCACGCGAGCCACACGACCTGTTCCGGGTCGATGGCGCAGTCGGCGAGGTCCGCGTTGAGGCGCAGCAGGCGGTCGCGCAGGTCAGGGCTCACCCGCCCAGTGTCCGTGCGGGCGCGACCGAAATAAGTGAAACCGCCACCGCGCCCACGCGCGATGGCGGCTTCATCGAGGAACGGCGGTCAGCCGTTCGAGATCGAGGTCATCTCCTCGCGCGACACGACCTTCACGCGCTCACGTCCGTGAGCCGCACCCAGTGCGATCTCGTGCGCGTCGAGCCGGCTCCATCCCTCGTTGGTCACGAACGGCACGCCGCGCTGCTCGAGGAACTCGACCACCGAGTCCGGTGCGGGCGAAGTGGCGCGGGGCAACGCCGCCGCGTCTTCGAGGAGGCTGGTGATGGTCTCCAGGGCGTCGCCCTTGGTGTGGCCGATGAGGCCGATCGGGCCGCGCTTGATCCAGCCGGTGGTGTAGACGCCGGGGATTGGCACCTCGTCGAGGTCCAGCACGCGGCCTGCCTGGTGGGGGATCGTGCCTGAGACGTGGTCGAACGGGATGTCGGCCAGGTGCGTCGAGAGGTAGCCGACCGCGCGGTACACGGCCTGGACGTCCCAGTCGGTGTAGACGCCGGTGCCTCGGACGTTGCCGTCGCCGGTCAGTTCCTGGGTCTCGGTGCGCAGGCCCGTCACGCAGGTCGAGCCGAGGACCTCCACCGGTGCTTCGAGGAAGTGCAGGTGCAGGCGGCGGGGGCGGGTGCCCACGTCGCGGATCGCCCACTCCTGGAGGGTTTTGACGATCATCTCGACCTGCTTGTTGGTCCTGATCGCGTGCATCGAGGCCTCGTCGAACTCGATGCCCTCGGCGTGGACGATCACCTCCACGTTCGGCGAGTGGTCGAGTTCGCGCAGTTCCAGGGGCGTGAACTTGGCTTGTGCCGGGCCTCGGCGGCCGAAGACGTGCACGTCGGTCACGGGGGATGACGAAAGGCCCTCGTAGACGTTCGGCGGGATTTCTGTCACGAGCAGTTCGTCTGCGGTCTTGGCCAGGACGCGTGCTACGTCCAGAGCCACGTTGCCTACGCCGAGCACGGCTACCGAAGTAGCTGTCAGCGGCCAGGTGCGCGGGACGTCCGGGTGGCCGTCGTACCAGGACACGAAGTCCGCGGCGCCGTAGCTGCCCGGCAGGTCGATGCCAGGGACGTTCATCGCGCGGTCGGCGGAGGCGCCGGTCGAGAAGATGACGGCGTCGTAGAACTGGCGCAGGTCGTCGAGCTTGATGTCCACGCCGTACTCGACGTTGCCGAAGAAGCGGACTGACGGGCGGTCCAGCACCTTCTGCAGTGCGCCCACGATGCCCTTGATGCGGGGATGGTCTGGCGCAACGCCGTAGCGGACCAGGCCGTAGGGCGCGGGCAGCTTCTCGAACAGGTCGATCTGCGCGTCGACGTCGGACTTGGTCAGGATGTCGGCGGCGTACACGCCGGCCGGTCCGGCGCCGACTACCGCGACGCGCAAGGGGCGACTCATGACACCTATTTTAGGGTAGCCTAACCTGAACGTAGACGAGAGCTAACTCACTCGACTCGACCGACTAGGCTCTCTTCATGCGCGTGCTCGTGGTCGACAACTACGACAGCTTCGTCTACAACCTCGTCCAGTACCTGGCTCAGCTGGGTGCCGAGTGCGTCGTGAGGCGCAACGACGAGGTGGACCTCGACGAGATCGACAAGGTCGACGGTGTGCTCATCAGTCCTGGGCCCGGTACGCCGGAGCGCGCCGGCGCCAGCATCGACGTCATCAAGAAGTGCGCCGACATCGGCAAGCCCGTGTTCGGTGTGTGTCTCGGCCATCAGGCGATCGGTGTGGTCTGGGGTGGCACGGTCGACCGCGCGCCCGAGTTGTTGCACGGCAAGACGAGCATCGTTTTCCACGAGGGCAAGGGTGTTCTCGGCGGTGTGCCGCAGCCGTTCATCGCGACCCGTTACCACTCGCTGACGGTGCTGCCGGAGACGATTCCTGCGGAGTTCGAGGTCACCGGCAAGACCGAGACCGGCATCGTGATGGCCATGCGCCACAAGGAACTCCCGGTCGAGGGTGTGCAGTTCCACCCCGAGTCGGTGCTGACCGACGGCGGCCACCGGATGCTCGCCAACTGGCTGAAGGTCTGCGGCTTCGAGGTTCCGGAGGCCACGGTCGCGCAGCTCGAGAACGGCATGCGCACGCTCGCCGCCGCTGCCCGCCTGTAAAGCAAAAGGGGCGGCTCCCCCGAAGGGAAGCCGCCCCGAAACCCGCGTGCTACGACGAGATGATCCCGAACTTGCCGACGGTGATCGTCACCGTCGACCCCTTGGTGATCGCGGAGCCCTTGGCCGGGTTCTGCGACTGGATCTTCCTGTTCTGATCCGGGGTGCCGACCTGCTGTTCCTGGACGTTGAGGTTTCCGTTCCAGCCCAGCGACTTCAGCTTGTTCGAGGCCTCGTTCTCGGTCAGGCCGTTCAGGTCGGGCATCTCGATCTGGTTGCCCTTCGAGACCTTCAGCGTGACCGTCGTGTCCTTGGCTGCCTTGCTGTTCGGCGCCGGGTTCTGCGAGAGGACCTGACCCTCGGGCTTGGCGCTGTCGGTCGGTTCGATGACGACCTTGAAGCCCGAACCCTCCAGCGTCTGGCGCGCGTCGGCCTGGTCGTCGCCGACGACGTTCGGCACGTTCTGCTTCTCCGGCGCCCTGCCGAGCTGGATGGTGATCGTGCCACCCTTCTTCAGCTTCACGCCGACGTCGGGGTTCTGCGAAGCGACCTTGCCGACCTTGGTCGCGTCGTCGACCTCGGTGGTCTGGTCGCTCTGCTGCAGCTTGAAGCCGTTGGGGTCCTTGTCCAGGATCACCTGGGCTTCCTGCGGGGTCTTGCCCTTCAGGTCGGGGGCCACGCCCTCACCGGGGGGCGCACCGACGGAGATGGTGACCTGCCCGCCCTTCGCCACCTGAGTGCCCTCCGGCGGGTTCGTGCCGATCACCTTGTTGATCTGGTCGGCCGTGCACTTCGCCGCGGCGCCGTTCGGGCCGGGCTCGCAGGCCACCGTCTCCTGGGACGGCACGAGGCCGGCCTTCGTGATCTTCTCCGAGGCTTCCACGGGGCTCAGGCCCACGATCGACGGGACGGGGACCTTCTCCGTCGCATCGTTGCCGGAGTTCATGACGTTCGCGGTGATCCACGCGGCGAGGCCGAGCACGGCCACGCACAGGATCACGACCAACGTGACCATGATGGCCTTCTTGCGCCTCGCGCGACGCTCTTCTTCCTCGTCGGCGATCGGGTCGTAGTCGTCGTCCGGCTCCGACTTCAACGCCGCCGGGCGGTGCCTTCCGCCGGACACGACCTGCGTGCGCGGTGAACGCGCCGCCTGCTCGTTCATCACGGCGGTGCGGTCCTCGGCCGTCATCACGGCCGGCGCGGACGGGCGCTGACCCGACAGCACGCGCACCAGGTCGGCGCGCATCTCCGCGGCCGACTGGTAGCGGTTCGCCGGACCCTTCGACATCGCCTTCAGCACGATCGCGTCGAGCTGCGGCGACACCTTCGGGTTGAGCTGCGACGGGGCCTTCGGGTCTTCCCGCACGTGCTGGTACGCGACCGCGACGGGAGAGTCACCGGTGAACGGGGGCTCGCCGGTCAGCAGTTCGAACAGCACGCAACCGGCCGCGTAGACGTCGGAACGGCCGTCGACGGACTCACCGCGCGCCTGCTCCGGCGACAGGTACTGGGCCGTGCCGATCACCGCGGCGGTCTGGGTGACCGCGGCCTGACCGTCGTGCAGCGCACGGGCGATGCCGAAGTCCATCACCTTCACGGCGCCGGACTTCGTGATCATCACGTTCGCCGGCTTCACGTCGCGGTGGACGATGCCGTGCCGGTGGCTGAAGTCGAGCGCGGCCGAGACGTCGGCCATGACCTCCATCGCGCGCTTGCCCGACAGCGGGCCCTGCGTCTTCACGATGTCCCGCAGTGTCCGACCGTCGACGAACTCCATCACGATGTACGGCAGCGGGCCGTACTCGGTCTGCGTCTCGCCGGTGTCGTACACCGCGACGATCGCCGGGTGGTTCAGGGCGGCCGAGTTCTGGGCCTCGCGCTTGAACCTTTCCTGGAACTGGGAGTCGCGGGCGAGGTCTGCTCGCAGCACCTTGATCGCCACGTCTCTGCCGAGGCGGACGTCCCGCCCCTTGTGGACCTCGGACATGCCGCCGTACCCGAGAGTCTCGCCCAGTTCGTAGCGGTTTGAGAGCAGTCGCGGAGTGCTCATCGGTGCTTCGTCCCGCTCCTCGTCGACGGTGTTCCGAACTCGGTTCTTGTGTTGCTCATGGCGCGCACGTCACCTTCACCTGCGAGCCGACCGGCACATCGCCCGTGGGCGCGATGGCGGTGACTCGGCACTTCTTCAAGTCGCTCGGCGGCGTGCCCTGCGCGCTCTGCACCTTGGGTTCAAAGCCTTGATCGATCAGCGCGATGCTGACCTCGTCGCCGGAACGGCCGATGTAGTCGTCCTCGTCGATCCGCTTCGGCGAACTGCCCGGAATCCGGTCGGCGGAGTCGGGCTTCGCCTGACCGTTCGCCGGGGCGTTCGAGTTCGCCGAGCTGGACGTCGTCGGCCTGCCGCCTTGCCCGGTGCTGTCGTTCTGCTTGACGGTGAACTTCCACAGGAGGAACACGCCAAGGATCAGCAGCACTGCCACCAGGAGAGCGACCATAACCCAGACGCCGGTCCGGTTTCTCCCCGGTGGTGTCGGCATGGGAGTGAACGTTCCGGTTTGGTGCACCGGTTGCATTCCGGTCTGGTGCACCGGCTGCATGCCCGTCTGGTGCGCCGGTTGCATCGCCGGATGGGTGTTGGGACGCCCCGGTCCTCCCTGGTGGTGCGCCATCTGCGGTGGAATCTGCAGCGGCTGTGACACCTGAGGCGGAGGTGGTGGCATGGGTGGTGGCGCCTGCACCTGCTGCGGAATCGCCGGAGGCATCGTGAACCCGGACGGCGTCGGCAGCGGTTGACCCACCCGCACCGCGCTGACGGCCGCGGCGAACTCTCCGCCGGTCCGGTAGCGCTGCCGCGGGTCCTTCACCAGCGTCGCCTCGATCAACGCCCGCGCACCAGGCGGAACGTCCGGCGGCAACGGCGGCGCGATGTCGCGGATGTGCATCATCGCGACGGTCACCGCATTGTCCGAAAGAAACGGCCGGTGACCGGCCAGGCACTCGTAGCCACACACTGCCAACGAGTAAACATCGCTCGCCGGTTCGGCCTCGCCCCCAAGTGCCTGCTCGGGAGCGATGTAGTGCGCGGTGCCCATCACCATGCCGGACCGCGTCACGGGTGCCGCGTCCACGGCCTTCGCGATGCCGAAGTCGGTGATCTTCACCTTCCCCGACGGCGTGACCATGATGTTGCCGGGCTTCACGTCGCGGTGCACGAGCCCGCGTTCGTGGGCCGCCTGCAACGCGTTCCCGGTCTGCTCCAGCAGGTCGAGCGTCACCTCGGCGGTCAGCCGGCCGCGGGAGATGATCGTCGCGAGCGGTTCGCCCTCGACGAGTTCCATCACCAGGTACGCCGTGTCCTCCGGTCCGTCGGTGACGGACGCGGTCTCGCCGTAGTCGTGCACCGACGCGATGCCGGGGTGGTTCAGCGACGCGGTCATCCGCGCCTCGACGCGGAACCGGTGCAGGAACTCGGGGTCTCCGGAGAGCTCCGCCTTGAGCACCTTCACCGCGACGCGGCGGTCGAGCCGGTCGTCCGCGGCTTCCCAGACCTCGCCCATGCCACCGACCGCGATCCGCCTGCTCAGGCGGTAGCGGTCGGCGAGGAGCTGGCCCTTGGTCAGCATCAGCGGCCTGCCAGGTACGCGTTCATCACGGCGCGCCCGATCGGGGCCGCGACCTTGCCGCCGGTGGCACCCAGACCGCGGTCGCCACCGTCCTCCACGATGACCGCGATCGCGATCTCCGGCTTCTGCGCCGGCGCGAAGGCGATGTACCAGGCGTGCGGGTTGTTCTTCAGCGCGTCGGTGCCGTGCTCGGCGGTACCGGTCTTCGACGCCACCTGCACGTTCTGCAGGCGGCCCTCGCCACCGGTGTTGATCTCGGACTGGATCATCATGTCGCGCAGCGCGTTGGCGTTGGCCGTGCTCATCGCGGTGTCGACCTCGTCGGGCGAGGTATCGTCGATCGACTTCAGGTCCGGGCCGAGGATCTTCGACACCAGGTACGGCTGCATGCGCTTGCCGTTGTTCGCGATCGTCGCCGCCACCACCGCGTTCTCCAGCGGCGTGATCTGCACGTCGCGCTGGCCGATGCCGGTCTGGTAGAGCGACGCGTCGTCGGGGATCGGGCCGAGCGTCGAGGTCTCGACGACCAGCGGCACCGCGAGGTCCGGGTCGTTGAAGCCGAACTTCTCCGCCTGCCTGCGCAGCTTGTTCGCGCCGAGCTGGCCCGCCATCTCACCGAACGCCGTGTTGCACGACTTGGCGAGCGCGGTCTCCATCGGCACCGTCTCGCCAGGGCCGCACGGGGTGCCGTTGAAGTTCGGCAGCTGGGTCTGGCTGCCCGGCAGCGTGATCGATCCCTTGGCGGTGTACTGCGTGTCCTTGTTCTTGCCGTCGGCGAGCGCCGCCGCCGCGACGACGACCTTCAGCGTCGAGCCGGCCGGGTAGAGGGCCTGCGTCGCGCGGTTGACCAGCGGGTCGTTCGAGTCCTTGGCGGTGAGCTGCTTCCACGCCGACGCCTGCTCGTTCACGTCGTGGCTCGCGAGCAGGTTCGGGTCGTAGGACGGCGTGCTCGCCATCGCGAGGATCTCGCCGGTGTCCGGCTTGATCGCGACGACCGAGCCGGTGAAGCCCTTCGCCGTCAGCTGGTCGTACGCGGTCTGCTGCACCTTGGCGTTCAGGGTGAGCTGCACGTTGCCGCCGACCGGGTCACGACCGGTGATCAACGCGGAGACCCGGCGCGCGAACAGCCGGTCGTCCGAGCCGTTGAGGAGGTCGTTCTCGGCGCGCTCCATGCCGGAGGTGCCGTAGGTGACCGACAGGTAGCCGGTGACCGGCGCGTACACCGGGCCGTTGTTGTAGGTGCGCAGGAACCGGAGACGGTCGCTCGTCTCCTTGACGTCCGCGATCACCGTGCCGTCGGCGACCGTGATCAGACCGCGCTTGCGGGCGTACTCGTCGAGCAGCACCCGGCGGTTGTAGGCGTTCTTGCGCCACTCGTCGGCGTTGATCACCTGCACCCACGTGGCGTTGCCCAGCAGAAGCAGGATCATCACCATCATGGCCATGCCGACGCGGCGGAGCGGTGTGTTCATTTGGGACGCTCCACCATCACAGTGTGCTGGTCGGCGATAGCCGGTTGTTGCGGTTTCGGCTTCGCGACCCGCTGCGGGGCCCTGGCCGCCGCAGAAATTCGCAGTAGCAACGCGACCAGGATGTAGTTCGCGAGAAGGGAAGAACCGCCGTAGGACAGGAACGGCGCGGTGATACCCGTCATCGGGATCAGCTTGGTGATACCGCCGACGACGATGAACACCTGGAAGCAGACCGCGAACGCGAGACCGCCGCCCAGGAGCTTGCCGAAGCTGTCGCGCACGGCGATGGCGCCGCGCAGGCCGCGCAACGCGAAGACCATGTAGACCAGCAGCAACGCCGCGAAGCCGACGAAGCCGAGCTCCTCGCCGATCACGGCGGTGATGAAGTCGGTGTTCGCCTCGGGGATCATCTCCGGACGGCCGGCGCCGAGACCCGCGCCGCCGATGCCGCCGGTCGCCAGAGCGAACAGCGACTGCGAGATCTGGTAGCCACCGCCGACCACGTCGTAGCGCGCGATCGGGTCCTGCCAGTTCGCCACGCGCTGCTGGACGTGCGTGAACAGTTTCCACGCGATGATCGCGCCACCGGAGAACAAGCCGAGGCCGAGAACGACCCACGCCGCGCGTTCGGTGGCGATGTAGAGCAGCACGAGCACGATGCCGAAGAACAGCAGCGACGAGCCGAGGTCCTTCTGCAGCACCATGACCGCGACCGTGACGCCCCAGGCCGCGAACAGCGGGCCGAGGTCACGGGCACGGGGCAGGTCCATGCCGAGGAACCGGCGGCCCGCCACGGTGAAGAGGTCCCGCTTCGACACGAGGAACGCGGCGAAGAAGACCATCAAGAGGATCTTGGCGAACTCACCCGGCTGGATGGACAACGGTCCGATGCGCAGCCAGATCTTCGCGCCGTTGATCGTCGGCGCGATGAAACCGGGCAGCACACCGGGAAGCAGCAGCGCGACCAGTCCGACGAGGCCGAACGTGTAGCCGAACCGCGCGAGCATCCGGTGGTCTGGCAGGAACTTCAGCGTGGCCGCGAACAGCAACAACCCGATGCCGGTCCAGATGACCTGCTTGAAGGCCACCGGGTCCCAGGTCGAGCCGTCCGGGAAGACGGTGCCCTCGAGAGCCAGGTCGATCCGGTGGATGACCACCAGGCCGAGCCCGTTGAGCAGCGCGACGCACGGCAGGATCGCCGGGTCGGCGTACGGCGCCCACCTGCGCACGGCGAGGTGGGCACAAGCGAAGAGTCCGAGGTACGCGAGACCGAGGTAGAGGATCCTCAGGCTCAGCGAGCGCTCCTGGTTCAGTTCGACCAGGATGAGAGCGAGCGTCACGAGACCGGCGGCGAACGACAGCATCACCAGTTCGGTGCCGCGTCGCGTCGGCGCCTTCAGGCCTGGCGACGTGTTGGTCGCCGCCGACGCACCTGGTGAACCTTCCCCGGAGGGGACGGGCGAGCCCATCAACTACGGACCCTCCCGGCATTCCACACCCGGCTTTTGCTGGGAGGGGGTGAGCGAAGGCTCGGTGGAACCGGTCTCCGGGTTCGGGGAACCGTTCGCGGGCGGCGTGCTGGACGCACTGCTCGAAGCACTGCTCGAGGTGCTGCTGCTCGGCGTGGACGGCGTCGTCGTGGGCGTCGAGCTGGTCGACGTCGACGAGGTGTCCTTGCACAGCGGCAGCATGTGCTCGGTGCGCAGCAACCGGACCGCGGCGCGGGCGCCGTCGAGGCCGTTGTCGCTGCGGATGCCCGCGGTGATGGTCTTGCGACCGGCTTCCTGCAGGTCCTTCAGCGTGATCGGGGTGCAGCCCGTGGATCCGGGCGGGCAGGAGTCCTCGACCTTGGACGACAGCTTGAAGCCGATGACGCTGCCGTTGAGGCCGCGGAAGATCGCGACCTGGCCGTCCTCGGTGGCGCCGACGTAGTACTGGGTGTTGAGCCACAGCTTGCCGCCGACAGCCACCACCGCGGTCAGCAGGAGCAGCACGAAGATGATCGCGAACGCCTTGATGGCGCTGCGCTTCTTGCGCTTCGGGTCCTGCGGGGGCGGGGGAGGCGCGTCCATGCGTTGCTGCATGGGCGGGCGCTGCTGCGTGATCGTCGCCGCTCGCGAGGCCGCGGAGTCCGGCGGAGGAGTGTGGTCCTCGCTGCCGTCACCGGCCGCGCCGCCGACGATCGGGTAGTCGTCGCCGAAAGCGACGTCCTGGACGTCCGCCACGATGACCGTGACGTTGTCGGGACCGCCGCCCTTGAGCGCGAGCTCGATCATCCGGTCCGCGCAGGCCTGCGGGTCCGGGATGCGGATCGCCTCGTCGAGCGTCTCCAGGCTCACGACACCGGACAGACCGTCCGAGCAGAGCAGGAACCGGTCGCCGGCACGCGCTTCGCGCACCGTGAGGCTGGGCTCGAAGTCGTGCCCGGTGAGGGCGCGCAGCAGCAACGAGCGTTGCGGGTGCGTGGCGGCCTCGTCCGGGGTGATCCGGCCCTCGTCGATCAACGACTGGACGAACGTGTCGTCGTGCGTGATCTGCGCGAAGGAGCCCTCCCTCAGGAGGTACGCGCGCGAGTCGCCGATGTGCACGAGCCCGAGACGGTTGCCCGCGAACAGGATGGCCGTGAGCGTGGTGCCCATGCCCTCCAGGTCCGGGTCGCTCGTCACGAGCTCGGAGATGGCGCCGTTGCCACTCGCGACCGCGTCGCGCAGCTTGCCGAGGAGGTCGTCGCCAGGCTCGTCGTCGTCGACGTGGGCCAGCGAGGCGATGACCACCTTGCTCGCGACCTCACCGGCGGCGTGGCCACCCATGCCGTCGGCTACTGCGAGCAGGCGGGGGCCCGCGTACACGGAGTCCTGGTTGTTGTTGCGAACCAGGCCCCTGTCGCTTCGGGCCGCGTATCGAAGAACCAAGGTCATGAGCGCAGCTCGATCACCGTTTTGCCAATGCGGATCGGGGTGCCGAGAGGTACGCGCAGGGGTGCGGTGACCTTGGCTCGGTCTAGGTAGGTGCCGTTCGTGGAGCCGAGATCCTCCACGTACCAGTCGGTGCCGCGCATGGACAGCCTCGCGTGCCTGGTCGACGCGAAGTCGTCGTCCAGCACGAGAGTGGAGTCGTCAGCACGGCCGATCAGGATCGGCCTGCCGTCGAGTGAGATTCGGGTGCCGGTCAGCGCCCCGTGGGTGACCACGAGTTGCCGAGGCGCCTTGCTTCCCCTCGCCGACTTCTCGGACCTCCGGAAACCGGGCAGACCTGACGCCCGGAGCCCTGAGGCTGCGTAGAGATCAGAGCGGACCACACGTAGGGCGGCCAGCACAAAGAGCCAGAGGAGCACGAGAAAGCCCGCTCTGGTCAGCTGCATCACCAGCTCTGGCACCGGTTGTAACCGCTCCTGCCTTGAGTTGCTTACCGACGCCCGTGTCGACCTCTAGCCCGCGGTGCGGAAAACCAGCGACGAGTGGCCGATGCGGACGACGTCGCCCTCCGCGAGCTGCCAAGTCTGCACTGGCGTGCCGTTCACCGTGGTGCCGTTGGTCGAACCGAGATCAGCGAGCATCGCATTCTGCCCGTCCCACGAAATTTCCAGGTGGCGCCTGGAGACTCCGGTGTCCGGGAGGCGGAAGTCGGCTTCCTGCCCACGTCCTACGACGTTTCCACCCTGCTTCAGGTTGTACGTGCGGTTGGAACCGTCGTCGAGGTGCAACGTCGCGTTGAGCTGACGGTTGGCGCCCTGGGTCGCCGGCGGGGCGTATCCGCCCTGGTTGTAGCCCTGGTCGTAGCCGCCCTGCTGGCCGTAGCCCTGCTGCTGGCCGTAACCCTGGTCATAACCGCCGGCCGGCTGCTGGCCGTAACCCTGGTCGTAACCGCCGCCGCCCTGCTGGCCGCCGCCGGCGTAACCCTGGTCGTAGCCCTGCTGGCCGTAGCCCTGCTGCTGGCCATAACCCTGGTCCTGGCCGTAGCCCTGCTGGCCACCGCCTGCGTAACCCTGGTCGTAGCCCTGCTGCTGCTGGCCGTAACCCTGGTCCTGGCCATAGCCCTGCTGCTGGCCGTAACCCTGGTCGTAGCCCTGCTGGCCATAGCCCTGCTGCTGGCCGTAGCCCTGGTCTTGTCCTTGCTGGCCGTAACCCTGCTGCTGGCCATAACCCTGCTGGTCATAGCCCTGCTGCTGCTGGTCGTAGCCCTGCTGGCCGTAGCCGCCCTGACCATAAGGGTCCTGGCCGGGCTGGCCCTGTCCTTGTCCGTAGCCGGGTGGCTGGCTCATGGGTCGGTCTCCTGCGGTGCGAGGTGGTGCTGACCGTCGGCTGGCCGCTTTCACGTCGGGGTCGACGGACGAGCTGGTTCGGAACTGTCCGGTGTGCAGCGCCTCGGAGCGCTCCAGGGAGACTACGACGTCACCATAGGTATCCCATCCGGACTCGGCCAGGTGCTCTCGCAGGCCCTCTGCGAGAAGCTGTGTGATGCGTAGTTCATCCTGCTCGTCGCCCGCAAGACGTTCGTGGTCCTGAGGTCCGAGGAGCACCTTGTAGTGGTTGGGGGCTAGCAGTCTGCCACCCGCGAGCTCGCGGATGTTGCTGTCACCCTCCCGTTGCAGTGCCTGTGCCACCTCTTGGGGCACAACGCTGCCGCCGAACACGCGCGCGAAGGTGTTGCCGACGAGACCTTCGAGCTTGCGCTCGAAGCGTTGCAGGCCCATGTCGACTCCTTCCGCTCGGCCGGGCTCCTGTACCGATCGTATCCGGGTACGACCGCTCCTACAGGGGGCGATTAGGAACCTGGTTTGGGCGCGTGCTAGTGTTTCCAACGTCTCCAGGGGCAAGTGGCGGAATGGCAGACGCGCACGGTTCAGGTCCGTGTGTCCGAAAGGACGTGGGGGTTCAACTCCCCCCTTGCCCATAGAAAAGACAGATCGAACCCCCCTCGCGGAATCGCGAGGGGGGTTCTTTCGTTGAACCGGCAGTATCGGATTCCTTGATCCAACAGGTGATGTCTGTCACTCGTTCGGGGGTCGGCATGTGGGCGATAGCGGCGGCGGATTTCGGTGCGGAGCTCGAGTTGGTCGAGGTTCCGGAGCCGGTGGCGGGCCCGAACGAGTTGAAGGTGCGGTTGTTCGCGGCGAGCGTGAACCCGTTCGACCGCAAAGTCGTGAACGGGATGCTCCGGAGTTCCGCGCCTCATCAGTTCCCGTTGGTTCCCGGAACTGATGGTGCGGGTGAGGTGGAAGGTTCCGGAGAGAGGATTTTCGGCACGTTCTTCCACCGTCCCGTCGGCGGTGGAACATACGCCGAGTACGTCACAGTTCCGGCCGGGAACGCGTTGGTTCCGTTGCCGGACGACATGGATCCCGCCGTCGCCGCCGCATTGCCGACCGCGGGAATGACCGCTTTGCAGTTGGTCGAGTCGCTCGGGACCGCGGAATCCGTGTTGATCGTCGGTGCTTCCGGTGGAGTGGGGTCGTTCGCCGTCCAGATCGCCCGTGCGGCGGGCAAGCGGGTCATCCCGATCGGCCGCGGCGACTCCCTCGTCGAGGCCGACGCCCTGATCGACCTCGTCAGCGCCGACCGTTCGTCGTTCGAGGCGAACGCGCGCTATGCGCCGCTGGCCTTCAACACCAATTACGTTTCCGCAGATCAGGCGCAGAACTTCAGCATGAAGGGCTCGCGTGAAACGTTGGTGCGCCTGGCGTCGATGGTGCAGGCGGGCGACCTGGAAGTACCGATCGCCCGGCGCGTGCCGTTGCGCGAGGCGACCGATGTTTTCGCAGGTCACAAGCCTGGCAAGACCGTGATCATCATGTAGGTGGTCGTTCTGGCGCGGTGAACGGTCGACGGACGGTGACCGGTACCGCTGACCGGCTTTTTGCCCCCACGCCTGGCGCACACACCCTGAGCAGGTCTTTTGGTGCGTCCATACGGATTAACGTCACCCAGACGGCAGCACCGTAGGACCGAACTCCCCCCGCCACTCCTCGACCGGTCACCGACCGGTCGGCGCCGTCGATCGCAGGGGGTCCTGTGGCCTGGGGGCGGGCCGCGCGCTTACTGCTAATTCTTTATCCAGAGCACGAGTCGAAACGCGGCGGATCTCCCGCCGCGGGTGACGAGGAGGCACTGGCGTGAGCAGCACCCCAGCAAGGATCGCGGCACTCGACAGCTCGAACGGTCTGTCGACCACCCCGGTCCCGGTTCCGGAACTGCCCGCGTCCGTCGAGGAGTTGGCAGCCGCTGCGGCGATCCGCCTCGGCTGGCACGGCGTGGTTCTCCCCGAAATGGTCCTGATGGGCCGCAAGGTCGTCGTCGTGGCCGAACTCCTGGCCGATGCCCACGCCGAGCGCGTGTGCGTGGGTGCGGGCCCTGAGGCCGACAAGACCACCGTCTCCACGTGGGTGTGGCCGGAGATGGAAGGCCGCGTCCCGCCGGCCGCCGTGCGCATCGTCGGCGTCCTGGCCGTCGCCCGCCACTGGCGCACCGCGCTCGCCTCCGCCGTCCCCTTCGCCCGCTACGGCAACGCCGCTGTCGTCCTCCCGGAGTCGGTCGCGTTCTCGCACGACTACCTCGCGAACTGCCTGCCGCGCGTCCGCCGCTACGGTGTCTCCGTCCTGCTGGCCGACGACGAGAAGGACCTCTCGGTCGACGTGTCCGGCCGCCAGGAGAACGTGCCCTCCGAGGACACCGCCATCACCCGCTGGGTCAACGAACTGGTCTACGAGCAGGTGCTCGCCACCGCGTCCTGATCTGCCGAGTCGTGCTGGCCACGCCTCACTGATCTACGGTCGGGTCATGCGAGTAGTAATAGCCGGCGGACACGGGCAGATCGCGCTGCTTCTCGAGCAGCAGCTGGCCACCCGTGGAGACGCCGCCACCGCGCTGGTCCGGAACCCCGATCATTTTGGTGACGTGCAGGAAGCCGGAGCCGTTCCGGTGTTGTGCGACCTGGAGTCCGCTGATCTGGACTCGGTCGCCGCGTATTTGAACGGTGCTGACGCGGCTGTGTTCGCCGCTGGAGCTGGTGCCGGATCTGGCGCCGCCCGCAAGGACACCGTGGACTACGGGGCCGCTGCGCTCTTCGCCTCTGCTGCTGTGGAGGCAGGGGTGCGGCGGTTTGTCCAGGTTTCCACCGTGGGGATCGAGGCTGCTGACTCGCCTTCGGTGGATCCTGAGTTCGCGGTTTATCTGAAGGCCAAGGGGATGGCCGAGGAGGATTTGAAGGCTCGGGATCTGGATTGGACGATCCTGCGGCCTGGGCCGTTGGTGGACGATCCGGCTACTGGGCTGGTCACGCTTGCGGCGCCTCGGTTGCCTCGGGCTTCTGTTACCCGGGCTGATGTTGCTGCTGTGCTGGCGGAGTTGCTCTTGGCGCCTGGGACTGTTGGGAAGACGCTTGAGTTGGTCAACGGGGAGACTCCCGTTGCTGAGGCTGTTCGGGCTGTTCTCTGAGTCGCTTTGTTCGTAGCGTTCCCTGGCTTGCGTGCGGCCAGCTTGCGTTGGGTGCTTCCCCTGGGGGCTCTGCCCCCAGACCCCCGGCAATCTGATCGGGGGGTCCGCGCCACACGCGGGTAGATGGCACGCCAGTTGCTTTGGGCGGCTGCCTGTTGGTCAGAGGGTTGCGTTGGCGGTGGGGTCCCGTCACGAGCCGCACCAAGAGCGGGCCACATGCAGGTAGGGGTGTCAACTCGACGAAAAGCGTGTCGAGTTGACACCCCTACCTGCATGCAGCAAGAGCTGTGGTGCGACTCGTGACGGGACCCCACCGCCCAGCCCGTTCGGTAAGGACGGCTCGCCTTCGGCTTCGCTGTGGGTGGGTGTTAGCCGAGTACGCGGTCCAGGTAGGCGTTGGTGAACGTCCTGCCCGGATCGACCTCGTCCCGTACCCGCAGGAAGTCGTCGAAGTGCGGGTACAGCGGGCAGAGTTCGGTTGCGGTGAGGTCGTGCATCTTGCCCCAGTGTGGGCGGCCGCCTACCGATGCCGCGATGCTTGCGTATGCGTCGAAGAACGCCTTGTACTGCATGCCTAGTGCCTGGTGCATTGAGATGTACGCGGTGTCTCGGCCGTTCGCCGTTGAGAGCCAGATGTCGTCTGCCTGGGCGATGCGCACTTCGCACGGGACGATGAGGTGGTCGCGTTCGCCCAGTTTGTTCGCCACGGCGCGGAGTTCGCCGATCACGTCCATCAGGGTTTCGCGGGGGATGGAGAACTCGGTCTCCACGAAGCGGACTCGTCTTGGGGTCACGAAGACGTTGTGCGAGTAGTCCGAATAGGACCGTTCGGAGATCAGTGAGCCGCAGAGTTCGTTGAGGCGCTTGGTGTAGCGCGGGAAGGTCTTGGCCACCTTGGTCACCGCGCCGAACGCGGCGTTCTCCATGACCTCGTACTCCCAGGCCTGCCTGAGCTTGGAGAGTGGGCGGGCCTGGTCGGTGATCCTGTTGTTGCGCTTGAGGATCACGCGGTCGGAGTGGGTGAACCAGTGGAATTCGACGTGGTCCTCTACTGCGCAGAGGTCGTCGAACTGTTCCAGCACTGCGTCCAGGCGGCCTGGGGATTCTGAGGCCTGCAGTACGAACGACGGGACGCACTGGAGGGTCAGGGTGCTGATGATGCCGAGTGCGCCCAGGCCCACTCGTGCTGCGTTGAAGAGGTCTGGGCGTTCGGTGCGGTTGCAGGTCACCACCGAGCCGTCGGCCAGGACCAGTTCGAGTTCCACGATCGCGGTGGCCAGGACGCCCAGTTTGCCGCCGGTGCCGTGGGTTGAGGTGGAGACTGCGCCGGCGACTGTTTGGGCGTCGATGTCGCCCAGGTTCGGCATTGCCAGGCCCAGGCGGTGCAGGTCGGCGTTGAAGGCCCAGAGGGGAGTGCCGGAGCGGACTGTTACCAGGCCCGTTTCCGCGTCCGCGCGTACGATTCCCGTCCATCGGTCCAGGTCGAGCGCTACTTCTGGCGCTACGGCGATGTCGTTGAACGAGTGGCCGCTGCCTCGCGCTCGGATGCGGGAGGCGGAGAGGACCGCCGTGGCGATCTCGTCCGTGCTGGACGGACGGACGACGCGCGTAGGCGTGCACGAAGCCGTTTTAGCCCAGTTCGTCCACACGCGAACCTCCACGAGAGAGTGTGACCTGCGAGTAACGTAAGTGAAAGCTCTTCACGTTTCAAGGGTTCAGCACGTACCGTCAGAGCATGCGCAGAACTCGACTCGATGCCGCGACGAAGGATTTGGATCCTCCGTTCGCGATCGTCGACCTGGATGCCTTCGACCACAACGCGGCGGACCTCGCCCGTCGCGCTGCCGGTCATCCGATCCGGGTGGCGAGCAAGTCGATCCGGGTGCGCGACCTGGTGAGCCGGGCGCTCGAACGGCCCGGTTACGCCGGGGTCATGTGCTACTCGCTGGCCGAGGCGCTGTGGTTGTCGGAGCAGAACGTCAGCGAGGACCTCCTCGTGGCGTACCCGACCGCCGACCGCGCGTCGTTGCAGAAGCTCGCGGCCAACGAAACCGCACGTCAGCGCGTCACGATCATGGTCGACTCGGTCGAGCACCTCGATTTCGTGGACGCTGCCATCGGGCCGCACGCCGACATCCGGGTCTGCCTGGAGCTCGACGTGTCGTGGCGACCGCTGCCGGGCGTGCACATCGGGCCGCGCCGGTCGTCGATCCACACGCCGCTTCAGGCGAAAGCGCTGGCCGGCAAGATCACCCAACGCGCCGGCTTCAAGCTGGTCGGCGTCATGGCGTACGAGGGGCAGATCGCCGGGCTGGGCGACAACCCGCCCGGGCAGCCGCTGCGGGCGCTCGGGATCCGGTTCATCCAGTCCAAGTCCGGGCCCGAGCTGATCCAGCGCAGGACCGCGGTGGTCAGCGCGGTCCGGCAGGTCGCCGACCTGGAGTTCGTCAACGGTGGTGGCACCGGGAGCTTGGAGTTGACCGGGTCCGACCCGTCGGTCACCGAGCTCGCGGCCGGGTCCGGGCTCTTCGGGCCGACCCTGTTCGACGGGTATCAGGGGTTCAAGCCGGAACCCGCGGCGCTGTTCGCGTTGTCGGTGGTGCGCAAGCCGACCAAGCGGGTCGCCACGCTCTTCGCCGGCGGCTACATCGCTTCCGGCACGCCCACGCCCGACCGCCAGCCGTCGCCGTACCTGCCTGAAGGGCTGAAGACGCTCGGCCTCGAAGGCGCTGGCGAGGTGCAGACGCCGGTCACCGGCAAGGCGGCGGAGCAGCTGAAGATCGGCGACCGCGTCTGGATGCGGCACGCCAAGGCCGGCGAGCTGTTCGAGCGGTTCGACGAGGTGCACCTGGTGCACGGTGACCGCATCGAGCGCACCGTGCCCACGTACCGCGGCGAGCGCCGCAACTTCGGCTAGGCCGGCAGGCGCGACGACAGGTAGCCCCTGACCAGTGCCTTGGCCTCGATCAGGATCGCCTGGTCGCCGTTCGGGTTGTTGCGGAAGGCCATCTTCAGCACGGCGTCGGCGGCCTCGACGGCGATCGCGATCGGCAGGCCGACCTCTCCGAACGGAATGCTGAACTTGCCCGAGATCAGCTCCGAGATCTTGTCGGAGATGACGGCGTTGTTGTCCCGGCGGTCGTCGAGCAGGCGCATGTCCACGACGTCACCGAAGTGCAGCTTCCCGAACGCGGGGATCTCGCGGTGCATCGTCACGTAGACGTCGAACACCGTGTCCACGGCGTCCCACCAGTGCTCGAGTGTCGCCTGCTCGAGCCGTTCGGTGATGCCCTGGGAGAACTTGTCGACGTTGCGCAGCGTCAGTGCCTGCACGACGGCTCTCTTGTCGGGGAAGAACTGGTAGAGCGAGCCGACGGCCACTCCCGCTCTCTCCGCGATCAACGTCGTGGTCACGCCGTCGTAGCCCACCTCGTCGATGAGAGTCGCGCACGCCTCGAGCATGCGCTCGACTCTCTTGGCGCTGCGCTGCTGGACGGGCTGACGGCGAAGCGGGGTGGTGCTCGTCACGGCGACTCCCAGTAGTTCGGGTACTTCCATCTTGCCTGTTGTACGGCTCTTTCACTTCCCTGAACCTGTCAACACGCCTACGATCCGAACAAGTTTCACATTTGGAGGATCGATGAGCGACTTCCTTTGGGGAGTGTCGACGTCCGCGTTCCAGATCGAGGGCGCGTTCACCGCCGGCGGCCGCGGCCCCTCCGTGTGGGACGGGTTCTCTCCAGTACACGAGAACCAGAACGCTTCCGTTGCGTGCGACCACTACAACCGGTGGCGCGAGGACGTTGCGCTCATGACGCAGCTCGGCGTGAACGCGTATCGGTTCTCGATCGCGTGGCCGCGCATCCAGCCGTCCGGCAAAGGACCTGTCAACGCCGAGGGCCTCGACTTCTACGACCGCCTGGTCGACGCGCTCGTCGACGTCGGAATTGCCCCCGTGGTGACGTTGTACCACTGGGACACGCCTGCGGAACTGGAAGCGCAGGGCGGATGGCTGAACCGGGACATCGCCGACCGGTTCGCCGACTACACGGCGCTGGTCGCGGACCGGCTCGCCGACCGCGTGAAGCTGTGGATCCCGGTCAACGAACCCGCGATGGTGACGTTGCAGGGCTACGCGATCGGTGAACACGCTCCCGGCAAGACGCTGCTTTTCGACGCGTTGCCGACCGCCCACCACCTGAACCTCGCTCACGGCCGTGCGGTCGAAGTGCTCCGCTCGTACAACGCGCAAGCGGTTGGCACGGCGAACAACCACACGCCCGCCTGGCCGGTTGGGCCGAATGACGTAGCAGCCGCCGAGGCTTACAGCGAAATTCACAACTGGATCTACGCGGATCCCATGTTGTCGGGCCGATATCCCGACGCAGTCGCCGACCTTCTGCCTATCGCCGATGGTGACCTGGCCACGATCCACCAGCCGCTCGACTTCTACGGCGTGAACTACTACAACCCGACGCGGCTCAAGGCGCCGTCCGAGGGCAACCCGTTGCCGTTCGAACTGGCGGAGATCGACGAGTACCCGCTCACCGGGTTCGGCTGGCCGATCGTTCCGGCCGGGCTGACCGAGATGATCAACGCGTTGCGCGAGCGGTATCCGGACCTGCCGCCGGTGCACGTGACCGAGAGCGGCTGCAGCTTCCCCGACGAGCTCGCGGACGCCGACCGGATCTCCTACCTCGACGGACACCTCAAAGCCGCGCAGGCAGCGGACGTCTCCGGGTACTTCGTGTGGTCGCTGCTCGACAACTTCGAGTGGGAAGCCGGATATTCACAGCGGTTCGGCCTGGTCCAGGTCGACTACGAGACGCAGCGACGCACGCCGCGCGACTCGTTCCACTGGTACAGAAAGGTGATCAGCGGTGAGTGAAGCCCTCGCTGAGCCGGTGGTGCGGGTTCGCCGCGGCTGGATGGCCTGGTTGTTCTGCGCGAACCTCGGGTTGTGGCTGGCGGTCTACGCGCCGATCCAGGTGCTGCTGCCGCAACAGGCCGAACTGCTGAACAAGGCGAACAAGGAGCTGGTGTTCGGCATCGTCACCGGCTTCGGCGGCCTGGTGTCGCTGCTGGTCGTGCCGTTGATCGGGTTCCTGTCCGACCGCACGACCTCGCGGTTCGGCCGCCGCCACCCGTGGACGCTGGCCGGCGCTGTCGTCGGTGCCGTCGGCCTGGCCGTGCTCGCCAACGCGCCGTCGGTGGTCGTGATGACCATCGGATGGTGCCTGGTGCAGGCCGGCATCGGCGGAATGCTCGCCGCGCTGACCTCGGCCGTGCCCGACCGGGTGCCGGTCGAGCAACGGGCCCAGGTCGGCGGGCTCATCGGGATCAGTCAGATGCTCGGCACCGTGCTGGGCGCGGTCGTGGTGACGCTGCTGGTCAGCGGACTTCAGGCCGGCTATCTGGCGTGCGCGGTCATCGTGCTGGCAGGCGCCATCTTCTTCGTCCTGCGCACACCCGACACGCAGCTCATCACCAAGCCCGTGCGGCCGACGTTCTGGATCTCGCCGAAGCAGCACCCCGACTTCGCGTGGGCGTGGGGCGGGCACCTGATGATCAACCTCGGCAACGCGTTCGGCACGCTCTACCTCCTCTACTTCCTCGGCGACGTGGTGCACCACGAGTCGCCGGAGGACGGTCTGCTGGTGCTCATGGCGCTGTACGGGGTGGCGCTCGCCGCAGGAGCAGTGCTGTTCGGCGCACGGAGTGATCGTTCTGGCCGCCGAAAGCCGTATGTGTACGGTGCCGCGGCCGTGATGGCGCTCGCGGCGTTGATCCTGGTGATCTGGCCTACCTGGACCGCCGTGCTGATCGCCTCTCCGCTGCTCGGCGTCGGCTTCGGCACGTACTGGGCCGTCGCGATCGCGCTGCTCACCCAGGTGCTGCCGGCCGCGTCCGACCGGGCCAAGGACCTGGGCGTGCTCAACGTGGCCAACGCGTTACCGCAGGTCATCGCCCCCTTGCTGACCGCGTTGATCCTCGCCAACCTGGGCGGTTACCGCGGTCTGTTCGCGGTCTCCGCGCTGGCGACGACGCTGGCCGCGGTGTTGATGAGTCGAGTGCGATCGGTGGTCTGATGCAGCTGTCGGGCAAGAAAGTTCTGGTCACGGGGGCGTCCCAGGGAATCGGCGCGGAAGCGGCGTTCCGGTTCGCCGCTCACGGCGCTCATGTCCACCTTGTGGCCCGGAGCGCCGAACTGCTCGATCTGCAGGTCAAACGGATCACCGAGTTCGGCGGCTCGGCGACCGCTCATCCGGCGGATCTGGCGGACGCAGAGCAGATTCGCGCACTCGCGGAAGACGTGCCGGCGCCGGACGTGCTGGTCAACAACGCGGGTGTCGGGCGCTGGCTCTTCCTCGACGACACGTCGGCGGACGAGCTGGTCACCATGAACGCCGTGCCGTACCTGGCGGCGTTGCTGCTCACCAGGGAGTACCTGGGCACCATGCGGTCCCGTGGCTCCGGCTGGATCGTCAACGTGAACTCGCCGGTGTCCCGCCTGCCGATTCCCGGCTGCGTCGGCTACCAGTCGTCACGCTGGGCGCTGCGCGGGCTGACCGCGTCACTGCGCCTCGACCTGCGCGGAACCGGCGTCGGGATCAGCGAAGTGGTGCCGGGCAAGGTCTCCAGCGAGTACTTCAACAACAACCCTGGCGCCGAAGAACGAATCCCGGCCATCGCCCGGCTGATGATCCCCACGGTCACGCCGGAGCAGTGCGCGAAGGCGATCGTGGACGCGGTGGAGAAGGAACGTGCCGAGCACCTGTTCCCGTGGCAGCTCAAGGCGTTCGAGCTCTCCGGCCGGCTGTTCCCCGGCCTGACCTCGTACCTGGCCTGGAAGACCGGCACCCACCGCTAGTGGTGTGACCCGGCAACGTTCCGGGCCACACCACTGGACGTGAAAACGGCCCCTATCTGCGCGGGAGGTGCAGACAGGGGCCGTGGTTGGTGACCGCGGACCAGTAACGGTCGGGGAGGGAAGGTGCACGTCACCGGCCCGCGGGAATCTGTGGAGTTGTAAAGCTGACCGGGGCCCGCGATGTAGCGGTCGGGGGTTCGCACATCGCGGGCCACCGGTCAGTAGGCGGTTTGCAGACCTGGTCGTGTCGGGGGGACGCCAGGTCAGTCGCAAACGCCCGTTAGTGGGCTCGAGCCACCGCGCGGCGGGACCGGGTGACAGGAGGAGTCACCGGGGCCTCGCGCAGATGGCGAGCCGGGCGCGGGGCGAGTCCGCCCGCAACCAGGTGTTCGTACGCGGCGCGCCACACCGAGCAAGGTGACTTCTGCTGGCGCCAGCGGCCGGAACATTCAGGGCAGTTGCCCTTCTCGTCCGGCTCGTGCGCTGCCAGAAGTGCACGCCATCCCTCGGTCAGCCGAGGGAGCTCGGATCGAGCCACCGACAGGAGGGACGGGGCGTCAGCGCGGCTCGCCAGCTCTGTGAGCAGGTCGAGGCGTTCCCACACAGCGTTGCGAAGAACCTGTCCGAGGATCGCGTCCATCGAAACGTCACCGTCACCTTTCCGCCTGGTCGGCGGCTTCGCGTAGCGCAGCCCTGAGCTGTACGAGCTGGTCGTGGGACAAGACTGCCGTCTCCCCGGGAGGGCCTACCAGGACCACTTGGCCCTGAACGACCTTCACGGTGAGCTGGCGGTCCCGGTCGACCACGTCGCCGCAGCTGATCTGCCACGTCCGACGTTGCCCGGTCATGCCGCGCCATGTGGATTCGGTGTCACCCGTCTCCACAATGGAGGTGGAGCCTGAGGAGGAGCTGTCCACTATTAGGTCGTTCCTCTCCGTGCTCACTCGCTTACCGGAATCTAGATTGCGATGATTCATGCCGGAACGGGACGTCACAGCGCCCACCGGTGGAAGTCTTACGGTGAGCGGTAAGCGGTGTTCGGTAGAGCCGATCAGCTCCGCCGAAGAGGACTTCTCGGGCTCGGGGACCTGCCCCTAGTCTGCCGATGACGCCCAACGGACTGTGAGGGTGCGCGATGAACACCATGAGTTCCCAGGGCTCTCCGATCCCCACCGAGGTGTGGGACCACCAGGAGATGCGGGACGCACTTGCCCGACGAGAGATCAGCTCGGTCTACCGGCTGCTCCGAAGGCACGGCGTGTCCCAGCGCCAGATCGCGGCGCTCACTGGGCAGTCGCAGTCCGAAGTCTCGGAGATTCTCAAGGGACGCCAGGTGATGGCGTACGACGTCCTGACGAGGATCGCCATCGGCTTGGGTGTCCCACGTGGATACATGGGTCTCGCCTATGACGAGACAACGGCAGTAAGGGTGGCCGCAGCTGCGGACTCACCCCATCCGGAGGAGGAAGAGTCGGTGAAGCGTCGGAAGTTCCTCGCGCACGCCGCCGCCGTGACAGTGGGCGCGGCCGTGTTCGGAGCGGACTCCGGGTCGTGGGTTTCACACCCCACACAGACTCCGGCTCCGGGACGCATCGGCATGACGGACGTGCGGCAGGTCGAAGCGGCCACCCGTGCTCTGCGTGCCCTCGACTACCAGTACGGCGGCGGCTCCTGTCGTGACGCCGTGGTCGCCCAGCTGTCCTGGGGACAGCAGATGCTCGGCGCGAGCTCCACGGACATCGTTCGCCAGCGGCTCTTCGTGGCCCTGGCCGACCTGCACAACCTCGCCGGCTGGACGTCGTTCGACACGGGCCTGATGGACTCGGCCCGCAACCACTTCGGCCAGGCGCTCGACCTCGCGAAGCAGGGCGAGAACGAGGCTCTGATGGCGAACATCCTGTACCGCATGGGCCGCGTCTACTTGCACCAGAACGCCCCGGACGACGCGCTGAAGGTGTTCCAGCTGGGTCAGCTGGCCGCGCAGAACTCCGGTTCCGAGCTGGCGGTGGGCATCCTGTGCGCGAACGAGGCCTGGGCCTACGCGAAGATGGGTTCCGACGAGCAGGCGCTCAAGCTGCTCGGCCGCGCGCGTGACGAGTTCTCCCGCGCGGACGTCGTCGAGGCACCCGCCTGGGCGCGGTTCTTCAACGAGATCGACCTCTCGTCGATGATCGGCACCGTGCACACGGAGCTCGCGCAGTCCGTGGACGTCAAGTACGCCCGCACCGCGATTCCCTACCTCTCGAAGGCGATCAACAGCTTCGGCGACGACATGGCGCGCAGCCGGTCGTTCAACCTCACCTCGATGTCGATCAACCACCTCATCCAGGGCGACGTCGACCACGGCGCCAAGGTCGGTGGCCAGGCCGTCGACCTGTCCGAAGGCCTGAAGTCGGTCCGCACGAAGCAGCGCATGGAGCCTCTTCGCCAGGAGGCCGAGAAGCGCCGCAACAACCCCGAGGCCCGTGAACTGGCCGAGCGCGTCGCACGCTTCACCGGAGCTGACAGCGCCGCCTAGTGGCAATCTCGTTTGGGTCCTATAGCACCACGATCGGATGGCGTGGGACACGAACCGGTAACGCCAGGACCTTCGCACACGAATGCAGCATCGACGGGCGAGAAATCCACGCCTAAGGTGCGGCAGGTCGGGGCGAAGGACGAGGTGCGGCGCGTGAGCCTTACTCGGAGGTGGCGTTCCAGGAGAGCGCTGCGGTCCGCGCAGTTGCTCGACGAGGTGGTGGACACCCAGCTACCGCTGCTGGCGGGCTTTGACGAGGAGCGACGGCGACGATCCGCCGACTACCTCGCCGAGCTCGTGGCGCTGGCTCAGGACTACCGCTACTACGCCAACGGCTGGATCGACAGCCGTGAGCTGGACCGCCGCGGTCAGCGGACGATGAACCGGCTGGCGCGAATGCGGGAAGAATCTTCGGCCCGACTGATCACCGACTAGTCCGTTCGTGCGCAGCTCGTCGCGCCGATCGGACCACTCGCCGAGTCCGGTCGAAGTTGTGGATGTTTCACGTTGAACATTTGCCTCACCAGGGCACAGTCCCGGCGTCGTCGAAGAGACCGCCGGTGGGACCGTCGTCGGGCAGCGTGGCCAGCCTGATCGCCGCCTTGGCGCCGTCCGCGGGTGTGCTGGTCCCCTGGAAGCCGTTGAGGTCGGTCGCCACGTAACCGGGGCAGACGGCGTTGACCTTGATGTTCGTGAGTTCCTTCGCGTACTGGACGGTCAGCGCGTTCAGGAACGTCTTCGCCGGCGTGTAGGTGCCGTTGACCTCGCCGAACTCCACTTCAGGATTGGTCTGCAGCGTCAGGGACGCCAGGTGGCTCGACTGGTTGACGATCCGCGGCCGTGCGGAACGGGCCAGCAGCGGCAGCATCGCGTTGGTGACCCGGACGACGCCGATCACGTTGGTCTCCAGCACCTCCCGCAGGTTTTCCGGTGTGGCGGCGGACGGCGCCGCGGGCCACGCTCCGGCGATCGCCGCGTTGTTGACCAGCACGTCGAGGCGGCCGAACCGTTCCTCGAGCAGTGCCACCGCTGCCTGGACGCTGTCGTCGTCGGTCACGTCCAACGGCACGAAGAACGCGTCGACGCCGTTCGCGCGCAGTTTCGCCACGGCCTCCTCGCCACGTTGCGCATCCCTCGCGCCGACTCCGACGGTCATCCCGAGGCCCGCCGCGATCTCGTAGCCGATTCCCTTGTTCGCGCCGGTGACCAGCGCAATCGTCTGTTCGCTCATGCATTTGATCGTGGTCCGAGAGGCGATCAGGACCAACATCACTTCGGTGTCCCAGCGATACCCGGCCGGTATCGATACGGTGGTGGGGTGGAGACCAGAGAGCTCCGGTACTTCGTCGCGGTCGCCGAAGAACTGCACTTCGGCCGCGCCGCCGACCGTCTCGGCATCGCCCAGCCACCGCTCTCCCGGACGATCGCGCAGCTCGAACACCGGCTCGGCGTCGCGTTGCTGACCCGCACCAGTCGCAAGGTCTCGCTCACCGACGCCGGCGCGGTGCTGCTCGCGGAGGCAAGGGCGATCCTCGGGGCGGTCGCCGCGGCGGAGAGGCGCACCCGCAACGTCGAAAGGCCTGCATTGGTGCTGGCCGCCAAGGCGGGTGGCTCCAGCGAGCTGCTGGCGAAGCTGCTCGACGCCTACGCCGCCGAACCCGGTGCGGTCGCCGTCGACCTGCTGTTGTGCGAGGCCCACACCCGGCAACCGCTGCTCGACGGCCGGGCGGACGTGGCGATCATGCACGAGCCGTACGACTCGACCGCCGGACTCGACGTCGAGCCACTGCGCACCGAGAGCCAGTTCGCGATCCTCGCGAGCTCGCACCCGCTGGCCGGCGCCGGTCGGTTGCGGATGGCCGACGTCATCGACCTGCCGGAACTCGCGCGCTGGCCGGAGCCCGACGGCAGCTACCTCCCGGGGCCCGGCATGGAGGTGCACAACCTGACGCAGTTGTTCCAGATGATCGCGCTCGGCCGTGCGGTCGCGGTCATGCCGGAGGTCGTCCGCTCCGGCCTGCTCGAGGGCCTGGCCGCGGTACCGGTGGTGGACGCGCAGAAGGTGACGACGGTGATCGCGTGGCCACCGCACAGCAGGTCGCGTGCGGTCGCCGACCTGGTCAGGGTCGCGACCGGGTTCAGCTGACCGGGGCGCGGCTCAGGATCACGGCGAGGCCGAACGCAACGCCCATGATGGTCACCTCAAGGATCGCCCACTGCACGATCGCGGTGACCTTGTGCTGGGAGATCTTCGGCAGCAACCGCCACCGGATGTGCGCGCCGAGCACCGCGATCAGTCCCGCGCACACGGCCTTGCCCAGGAACAGCAGGCCGTAGCCGGTCGTGAACAGCGACTGCGGGAACGGCACGATCGGGTTGAGGATCAGCTCCAGCAACCCGTTGAACAGGCCGGTGATCGCGACGACGACCAGGCTGACGGTCGCGATCTTCGAGAACCTCGGCAGCGCGATCGCCAGCAGCCCCTTGCGGTAGGCGACCAGCGCCATCAACGCGCCGAGCCCACCGGTCCACGCGGCGGCGCCCAGCACGTGCAGCTCCATGGAGACCATCGAGTAGTCGTGGTACTTCCAGTTGGAGGCGTGTCCGGTCACCGGGATCGGCAGCAGCCCGAACATCGAGACGAGAATCCGCAGCTCAGCGGGTACGGACTCGCCGCCGCGCACGGCCATCACACCGATGATCAGGTAGACGAACGCGCAGGACGCGCTGAACAGCAGGCCCTTCCCGGCGCCCACGTTCGCGATGTAGTCGACGGCGTTGCCGATGCTGACGTCGCTGCCCGGCCGCAGTTCAGCGGCCTGCAGGACGATCGCCATCAGCGCCGCGACGACCCAGACGGCGGCGGCGACGACCGCGGCCGGCCGGGCGAGACGCATGACCGGTTCGGTGTGCGTGGGCCGGTCGAAGCCGAGCAGCTTCGGCAGGATCGACAGCCCGACGACGATCGTCGCCGAGATGTCGAGCAACACCCGTGTGACCGGCAGGCCGTACCGGACCGCCGCCCCGGCGTCGACGACCCCGGCGACCACGACGGGTGGTGCCAGCACGAGGCCGAGCGCGATGCCTCCGAGTGCGCCGAACACGAGTCCGGCGAGCACGCGGTAGTGGGTGGGGGCGGCGGTCCGGACATCGCTCATGCCTTCGCGCCTCCGCCACCGCGCAGGGCGAAGAACACGCCACCGCCGAGCAGCACCACGGCGCCGACGATCCACACCCAGATGGGCAGGCCGTCGTTCGAACCCGAGTCGCCGGTCGCGGCGTCGTTCGTCGCGGCGGTGGGCGTGCCGGTGCCGTCCTTCGTGAGCGTGAACGTCAGCTCACCGGAGACGGGGTGCCCGTCCGCGGACAGGATGCGGTAGCCGATCTTGTACTCGCCGGCCTTGCCCAGGGCGTTGACCTTCGCGGAGACCGCGGTGTCCTTGATCGTCGGGTCGCCCGCGACCTCGTAGTGGCCGCCGTTCGCGTCGACGACCGAGATCGCGTTGATGCCCTGGCCACCCTGCACGTCCTGGTCGAACGTCAGCGTGACGGTCGACGGGCCGACCTCCAGCGAGGTCTTGTCCTTCGGGTCACTGCCGATCAACGCGTTGTGCGCCGCCGCGGGGGCGGCCGTGGCGAGCACGGCCGCACCAGCGAACAGGAACGCGATCAGAGCGCGCTTCATGCCTTGCGCCTCGAACGCAGGATCGCGCCGACACCGAAGCCGAGGCCGAGCGCACCGACGGCCAGGCCGGCGCCACCGAGGTAGCGGGCGGTCTTGTCGGAACCGGCAGCGGACGCCTCGTGCGTCTCGGTGCTGTTGGCGGCCGGGGTCGTGCCGTGGCCGTGGTCGTCACCGGCGGCGGCCTTCGGGGCGAGCTTCAGCGCGGGCGCCGGGTGCTCCGGCTCCTTGCCGTCCGCACCGGCGGCCTGGGCCCAGTCCACGACCTCGCCGTTCTCGTAGGTCTGCTTGGTCGGGAGCTCGAGCTTGTCCTTGCCCTCAGGCAGCGTGCCGATGGCGACGAAGAACTCCTGGTACTCGTTGACGTTGATCTTCACACCGGGCTCGGCGGTCCAGGTGATCGTCTTGAACGCCTCGGTGACCTCCTTGCCGGCGAGCGTCACGGGCTTGTCGAGCTTGCCCTTGACGACCTCGGCCTTCCAGCCGGCCAGTGGCTTGGTGCGCACCGACGTGAGCGGGGTGTCCTGCGGCAGCGTCACCTCGATCTTGGTGGTGCCGGCGTTGTCGCGCTCGTTCGGGACGCGGAACGCGAAGGTGGCGCGGCCGCCCTGGGTGAACTCGGCCGGCTGGGCGCTGACGTGCGCCGATGCGATGGTCGGGGTGCCGAGCACGGCGAATCCGGCAACGGCGACAACGGCGAGCGTGCGCACGCCAAATCGATTTGTAGACATGAACTTGTGGCTCCTGATGCCAAAGGGGGTCTGCAGAGGGATACGGATGATCAGGAGTCACAGGGCGGGCCGCGCCGCCCGTTCGCACGCGAAATCTCCAGGTGGTGAGCGTTCTGGAGGTACGGCGTGCGGGGGAACGTCCGCATCGGCGTGGAGACCGGCAGCGGCGTGAGCCTGCGGGGGATCAGGCGGGTGACGGCGGCGAACAGCCTGAACAGGGCGTTCTCGGCGTGGAACAGCAACAGCCCGGTCAGCGTCGCGGCCACGAGGTGCGCCATGAACATCTGCCCGGTCAGCGTGTTGGTGTGCTCGTGGTTGACCCAGGTCAGCAGCAGGTGCTGGGCGAGCTGGGCCGTGCCGAGCCCGGCGATGACCGAGATCCGTCCGGTGCGCTTGTCGGCCAGTGAGGCTGCCGCGAACGCGATCAGCGCCACCAGTGGCAAGGCGTGGATGAACTCGGAGATCTCGCCGCCGCCCAGCCCGTGGGCGGTGATGGTGAGCGCGGCAGACGTCAGCGCGAGTGCGGCACCGCGGAGGGTGCGCAACTCACTCGTCCGGGTGCTCACGAGGGTTGAGGGTAATCGGAGGAGTTTGCCCCGGTCTATGAGTGGGTATCTAGGGCCGCATGACCGTTCAATGCGACAAGCCGGGCCGTACCGACCGGGTTGTGTTCGGCGTTGCCGCAGGTCTCACGCTTGCGTTCGTGACCTGGGGAATCGTCGGTACCGAGAGTTTGGCGTCTGCCTCGAAGGCGGCGCTCGGCTGGATCATCCAGCATCTGGGATGGGCCTTCGTGCTCTCCGCCACCGGCTTCGTGGTCTTCGCGCTGTGGCTCGCGTTCAGCCGTTACGGCAAGATCCCGCTCGGTCAGGACGACGAGAAACCCGAGTTCAAGACCGTGTCCTGGGTCGCGATGATGTTCAGCGCGGGCATGGGCATCGGCCTGATGTTCTACGGCGTCAACGAGCCGCTGACGCACTTCGTGAAGCCACCGCCCGGTTCCGACGGAGATCCGTTGGAGACCGCGATGGCGACCACGCTCTTCCACTGGACGCTGCACCCGTGGGCGATCTACGCCATCGTCGGCATCGCGATCGCCTACAGCAGCTTCCGCCGGGGACGTTCTTCGCTGATCAGCTCCGCCTTCGCCCCCCTGCTGGGCAAGCGGGCTGCCAGCGGCTGGGGTCGTGCGATCGACGTCATGGCGATCTTCGCGACTCTCTTCGGCTCGGCCGCCTCCCTCGGTCTCGGCGCCCTGCAGATCGGGAGCGGGCTGGAGGCGGCCGGCTGGGCCGGTCAGGTCGGCAAGGGCGTGCTGGTCGCGATCATCGCGATCCTGACCGTCGCGTTCGTCGCGTCCGCCGTCTCGGGTGTCTCGAAGGGCATCCAGTGGCTGTCGAACATCAACATGGTGCTGGCCGTGACGCTGGCGCTGTTCCTGTTCGTCGTCGGACCGACCGTTTTCATCCTGAACCTGCTGCCCACGGCCCTCGGTGACTACTTCCGCGAGCTCGCGACGATGGCCGGCCGCACCGCCGCCTCCGGTGGCGACGCGACCGAGACCTGGCTGTCCGGCTGGACGATCTTCTACTGGGCGTGGTGGATCTCGTGGACGCCGTTCGTCGGCATGTTCATCGCGCGCATCTCGCGTGGCCGCACGATCAAGCAGTTCGTCGCCGGCGTGATCCTGGTGCCGTCCGCGGTGTCGCTGGTGTGGTTCGCGATCCTGGGTGGCACGGCCATCTTCGAACAGCGCAACGGCGTCGACCTCGCCGGTCAGTCCACTCCGGAATCGCAGTTGTTCTCGCTGCTGGACCAGTTCCCGCTGGCCGCCGTCGCCGGCGTCGTCGTGATGCTCCTGGTGGCGATCTTCTTCGTGTCCGGAGCCGACGCCGCGTCGATCGTGATGGGAACGCTCTCGCAGGAGGGCACCATCCGGCCGACGAAGCCCGTGGTGATCTTCTGGGGCGTGGTGACCGGTGCCGTCGCCGCCGTGATGCTGCTGGTCGGCGGGTCCGATGCGCTGACAGGGCTGCAGAACCTGACGATCATCGCGGCGCTGCCGTTCATGGTCGTGATGATCGGGCTCTGCGTCTCGCTGGCCAAGGACCTGCGCTCCGACCCGATGATCAGGCGTGAGGAACGGGTCGCCGAGGTGATGGAGGAGGTCACCGCGCACCTCGACCCCGGTCAGGTGGTCGAGGAGGCGGCGGTCAAGGCCGTGGCCGAGGTGACCGGCAGGAAACCGGACGTCAGCGCACGTTCAGGCGCCTGAGCAACTCCTGCTCCAGCATCTCCAGATCAGTTCCGACGGCCCGGTGCGCTGCTTTGCGCCGGGCCGTCGGCATGCGCTCGGAGGCGCGCACCGCGGCGAGGAGCTGAGCAAGGCGCGACTCGGTCTTCGAAACCCAATCGGAATCAGTCGCCCGCAATGTCTCCATCGACTCGGAGAAGCCGACAATTCGCGCGTGCAGCCGGGCGCCGTAACCGGAGTACTTACCGATGTCCGCGACGTCGATGCCGAGTCGGCGCGCCCGATAGCGGTCGTACTGCTCGCTCAAAACCCCAGCTCCGCGGGCGATCACGGGGGCCAGCACCGGAATGAGCGCGGGCGCCACCACCTTCGCGACACCGACCAGGCTCTTGGCCCTGCTGGGCGTGAAGCCGGCCTTCGCTTTGCGCGCCATTCGGGTACACCTCCTCCGTCACGTGAAACTTACTGCCCAGGTTGCCGACACATCTCCTCGACGCGCGACATACCCTCGTCCTGTGACTTTCCAGGTGCAGCTAGACGCCGGCGTGGTCACTCGTTGTCGGCGGCGGGTGCACCTCGAAAACGATCCGGACATGCGCGACGTTCCCAGGGCGGCGCCAGATCCGGCTTCGGAACAACGGAAAGCGGACGCGACCAACCATCGGCGTGCGGTGGCGGACGCGCTCGGCAGGATCGTCGGCTCGAACCTCTTCGAGGTGCCGAGCGGACCCGATGTGCGCAGTGCCGACCGGGAACGGGTGACGCTCGCGGCGATGGAGATGGGCGCCCAGTACATCTGGGGCGCCGCCCTGCCCCGTGATCCACGCGGTGGCCGTCGTGGCGGAATCGACCTGCTGGTCAAGGACTCCTCCGGGTACGTGCCGGTGCTCGTGGTCCGGCACAAGATCACCGATCCCGGCCAGGGCGCGCGCACGAGCCCGTTGACGATGCCGTTGCCCGACGGCAGCCGCACGGACCCGCATCGCAAGGTCCGTCCCCAGCCCCGTGACCAGCTGCGGCTGGCCCACGCGCAACGGCAGCTGCAGGCGGCCGGGTACGCGCGCAACGGCCGCGCCACGGGTGGCGTGATCGGCATGGACGCCGACGTGGTGCTGTGGCACGACCTGGAGGCGCCGACGTGGCCGGGCGGCCGCAACGCGCTGGCCGAGTACGACGCCCGGTTCAGCGACCGGCTGGCCGTGGCGCTGGCGGCGGCGAACGAGCAGGAACCGCTCGCCCGGCCGTCGCGGATCGTCGACTGCAAGACCTGCCCGTGGTGGCCAACCTGCGACGACGATCTCCGGCGTGGCCGGGACGTCAGCCTCGTCGTGCGCGGCGAGGACGCGGTGGCGTTGCGGAAGATCGGCCTGTCCACTGTGGACGAGCTGGCAGAGCTGGACCCCGCGGCGACCGGTCCGATCCAGCTCGTCGGCATGCCGTTCGGCGACGCCGTGGTGCTGGCGCGGGCGTGGCTGCGCGACCTGACGCTGGTGCGCAGGGTGCCCGAGATGAACGTGCCGCGCGCGGACGTCGAGGTCGACGTCGACATGGAGAGCTTCGGCGATCTGGGCGCGTACATGTGGGGCTGCCTGCTGTCCGGAAAGGACATCGACGAGGAGCACGGCTACCGCGCCTTCGTCACGTGGGACCCGCTGCCGTGCGACGACGAGGCACGGTCGTTCGCCGAGTTCTGGACCTGGCTGACCGGGATCCGGTTGCGGGCCAAGGCACGCGGGCTGTCGTTCCGCGCCTACTGCTACAACGAGCTGGCGGAGAACCGCTGGCTGCTGGCGTCCGCGGAACGGTTCGCGGGCAAGCCGGGGATTCCGACGATCGCGCAGATCAAGGAGTTCATCAACTCGGACTCGTGGGTCGACCTGTTCGGCATCGTCCGCGAGCAGTTCCTGTGCGCGCACGGCAAGGGCCTGAAGGTGATCGCGCCGGTGGCCGGGTTCTCGTGGCGGGATCCCGAGGCTGGCGGCGAGAACTCCATGCGCTGGTACCGGTCTGCGGTCGGGATGAACGGCGACGCGCTCGACACCGATCAGCGGCGGCGGTTGCTGGAGTACAACGAGGACGACGTCCGGGCCACCCATCGCCTGCGCGAGTGGATGACCTCGGACGCCATGTCCAGACTGCCTTTTGCCGGAGAGCTCTAGCGGGGTGCCATGCGGAGAGCGCCGTCCATGCGGATGACCTCTCCGTTCAGGTAGTCGTGCTCGATGATCGAGAGCGCGAGCTGCGCGTACTCGGACGGCTGGGCCAGGCGCTTCGGGAACGGCACGCCGGCGGCGAGGCCCGCGCGGAACTCGTCGGAGACCGTGGCGAGCATCGGGGTGTCGACGATGCCGGGCGCGATGGTGAGCACGCGGATGCCGACGTTGCTCAGGTCGCGGGCGGCCGGGAGGGTCATGCCGACGACGCCGCCCTTGGACGAGGCGTAGGCGACCTGGCCGATCTGGCCGTCGAACGCGGCGATCGACGCGGTGTTGATGATGACGCCGCGGGCGCCGTGCTCCAGCTCGTCGGTCTTGCCCATGGCCGCGGCGGCCAGGCGCAGGACGTTGAACGAGCCGATGAGGTTGACCTCGATGACCTTGCGGTAGAGGTCGAGGTCGTGCGGGCCGGTCTTGCCGACGGTCCGGGACGACGGGCCGATGCCCGCGCAGTTCACCGTGATGCGCAGCGGGGCGCCGGAACCGGCCGCGGTGTCGACGGCGGCCTGGACCTCTTCGCCCGAGGTCACGTCGGCGGCCAGGTAGGTGACGTTCTCGATCGCGTCGGCGTTCGCGATGGCGCTCGGCAGGTCGAGAGCGAACACCTGCGCTCCACGCGCCGCCAGCGCACGTGCGGTCGCGCCGCCGAGACCGGACGCGCCACCGGTGACGATGGCCGCGGTACCCGAGATCTCCATGCCTTCATCCTCCTCGAAGCGAACTGCTCGCGAGGAGGTTAACGCTCGTTACCTCGAACTCAACGGTCGGTCCAGTGGAGCAGGGCCACCAACGGCACCGCTGCCACGAGCGCGAGGCCGATGAAGATCGTCGCGACACCCAGAATTCCCATGCCCTGAACTGTGCCGTTCGAACGTGTTCGAAACATCGTCCGCGCCGGTAGACCTCTGGTAGGAGATCTGTCACGGTCCGCTACGACCAAAGTCGTACGTTCTCCGGGTGCTGCTCCGTTCGGGTCTAGGGCATACGTCACTTGGAGTCACACAAAATAGTTAGCGTCGCATACCTTTATTGGGTGTTCACCACGCGCCCCGAACTCGTCGGCACCTTCGGCATGGTCGCTTCGACCCACTGGCTGGCCTCCGCGTCGGCCATGGCGGTGCTGGAGGACGGCGGCAACGCCTTCGACGCCGCCGTGACCGCCGGCTTCGTGTTGCAGGTGGTGGAACCCCACCTCAACGGCCCCGGCGGCGAGGTGCCGATCATCTTCTCGGCCGCAGGAGCGGCCCCGCGCGTGCTCTGCGGACAGGGCGTGGCGCCCGCCGGAGCGTCGATCGAGCACTACGCGGATCTGGGTCTTTCGCTGGTGCCGGGCAGCGGGTTGCTGGCCGCGACGGTGCCCGGCGCGTGGGACGGCTGGCTCACCCTGCTGCGTGACCACGGCACCAAGTCGTTGCGTGAGGTGCTCGACCGGGCGATCGGGTACGCCCGCGACGGTTTCCCGCTGGTCGAACGCGCCGTGCACACCATCGGACTCGTCTCGGACCTCTTCCGCGACCACTGGCCGACGTCCGCCGCGCAGTGGATGCCCGACGGCGTCCTGCCGGCTCCCGGCGGCCGTTTCCGCAACCCGAAGCTCGCCGACACCTGGGAGTGGCTGCTGGCCGCCGCCGAGGCCGCAGGCTCCGACCGCGAGGCGCAGATCGAGGCCGCGCGCCGGGCGTGGTCGCAGGGGTTCGTCGCGGCGCAGGTCGACGAGTTCTGCCGTTCGGAGTTCCGCGACGACTCGGGTCGTGACCACGCGGGTGTGCTGACCGGTGCCGACATGGCGTCGTGGGAGGCGTCGTACGAGGACGCGGTCGTCGCCGACTTCGGTGAGTGGTCGCTCGTCAAGGCCGGCGCGTGGACGCAGGGACCCGTTCTGGCGCAGCAGCTGCGGTTGCTGGAGGGCTACGACCTGTCCTATGTGGACGGCAAGCCCACCGCCGAGACCGTGCACCTCGCCGTCGAGGCCGCGAAGCTGGCGTTCGCCGACCGCGAGGCCTGGTACGGCGATGCTCCGGACGTGCCGCTGGAAACCCTGCTGTCGCGGGCTTACGCCTCCGAACGCCGTGCGCTGATCTCCGACTCGGCGTCCCTCGAGCTTCGGCCGGGCTCACCTGACGGCCGGGAACCGTTGCTGCCCCAGCACATCGTCAGCGGTCCGTCGGTCGCGATCTCCGACCCGACGGGTGCGATCGGCGAACCGACCGTGGAACGCTCCGGCGTGACGCGCGGCGACACCGTGCACGTGGACGTAGTGGACCGCTGGGGCAACATGGTCTCCGCGACCCCGTCCGGCGGCTGGCTGCAGTCGTCGCCGACGATTCCGTCGCTCGGCTTCTGCCTGGGCAGTCGTGCCCAGATGTTCTGGCTGGACAGGGATCTGCCGAACTCGCTGGCTCCAGGAAAGCGCCCGCGGACCACGCTGTCGCCGTCGATGGCGTTGCGCGACGGCCGTCCCGCGCTGGCGTTCGGCACGCCTGGCGGCGATCAGCAGGACCAGTGGCAGCTCGGGTTCTGGCTGGCGCACCGCGCGGGCCTGAACCTGCAGGAGGCGATCGACTCGCCGATGTGGCACTCGAACGCGTTCCCGAGCTCGTTCTACCCGAGGGCCTGGACGCCGGGCGAACTCGTCATCGAGTCCCGCGCCGGCGCGGACGTCCTGGATGCGTTGCGATCGCGTGGCCACCAGGTCGTGGACGCCGGCGAGTGGACTCTCGGCCGGATGTCCGCCGTGGCGAGGGACGCCTTCGACGGACTGCTGCGCGCCGGCGCGAACGCACGCGGCGCGCAGGGCTACGCGGCAGGCCGGTAGCTCTAGCCGCCGATGACGTGGGTGCCGTCGTGGATCATCTCCACGTTGCCACCGAAGTTGTGCAGCGTGCTGACGCCTGCGCTGTCGCCGAGCTCGCTGACCTTGCCGATCGGGTCGACGTCGGGAAGCTGCGGCGCGGCGCTCGCGGTGCCCGCCATGGCGGCGATCGCACCCGCGGCGATACCGGCGGAAGCGACGATCTTCTTGATGCTCAAGACGTTCCGCTCCTAGAAAAGTGGAACGGCGCCCGATTCGAGGGGGAGGGAATCGGGCGCCGCCCCGGCCAGGAAGTGCTGGTCGGTCAGATCAGATGTCGACGGACGCGGCACCGGTCGGCACGCCGGCCGGCTCGTTCAGGCCGAGCAGCGTGGAGGCCGGAAGGCCGGTCGCACCAGCGTCGACGTTCTCGACGAGCGCGTTGACGTCCACGTCCTGCGCGTTGATCGCCTGGATCTTGCCCGCGGCGTCGGCGGTGTTGACGTGCGCGAGGTCGCCTGCCTGCGCGATGTCGCCCAGCTGGCCACCCAGGTCGGGCGCGGTGTGAGCGGCGGCGGACCCGGTGTCCGCATGTGCGATACCACCCAGGCCGAGCATGACGGTAGCGCTGCCGAGGGCAACAGCGGCCCCCGCGACGGTCTTCCTGAGGTTCATGGGCGCGAACGTTTCTGGGTCCGGGCCCTCTACATCAAGCTGCGTAACTCAGGCGAGGGAAGTTCTTCATCCTTTAGGGGCGCAACACGGCTTGCTACCGAACGTCATGATTCTGGTCGTATTGGACACACGAGGTCCGCCGGAGAACAGGACAGGCCTTGTCATCGAGGCGCCGAACTCGGACATGGTTCAAAGTCGCCGCAATACGCGGCGACTTTGAAAATGACTGACCGACCTAGGCGATGGCCCCTGGCGGCAGCTTCAGCTTGAACGGCAGCGTTGTCACGACAGCCAGATCGGACGCGGTCGCCTTCATCAACGAGGGAGCGTTGCGAGCGCCGGGCTCAGGCAGGTCCAGCAGCCTGTCCACGGCCTCGACCAACGGGCCCTCGTAGATCCACACGGCCTGAGCCGGCCTGGCCGAGTCACGAACCGCTGGCAGGCGTCCTGCGCGCGCTTCCGTCTCCGACCAGAACAGGATCGAGTCGATGAAGCCTCTGCGCTGCTTGAACGCCATGATTCGGTCGAGCTGCCCGGCGTCGTCCCTCAGGTGGAGGAACTGAAAGCCACTCTCGCGCAGCTCGATGACCTTGTTCAGTGCGTGGTCCATGGCGCACCTACCCCTGTGAGGTCCCCTTCGGGTGACTGATCAGTCATACGACCCGAAAGGATCGTACGTTAAGTCAACGTTCCGCCGTAAGACGTACTCCGAACGAGTATCTCAATTGGTGGACGTTTGTGGCGCAGGGTAATCGTTGGCCTTCTTGGTTGAGGAAACGGCCAGGAGGACCGCTACGGTTCGCACCAAGAACGCCAAACCGCCCAATGTGACTAATGTCACGCTGATCAACATGTGTCGCCTCCGAGTGGCTCCTACACCCGTACTAGACGTGTAGCACTCGTCCTGGGTTGCACCTTGGCGACTCGCCGGTCTTGGCGGGGTCTGACCAGTAGAGTCCGACCGGTGCGTGAAGAAACCGCCATTGGGGGAGCACTCGGCTTGCTGTGCAGCACCGAGCTGGACGGGCTTGGCGACCAGTTGCCTGTGCGCGTCCTCGGACGGGAGCTGCGCGAACGCCTCGGTGATTGGCGGATCAGTCCGCTCGCCCGGCGGGAGCACTCGCACCGGGCCGACGGCGGACTGGGCGCGTTGCCGATCAGTTCGGTCGGGCCGGACGACTTCCACCTGATCGTCGTGTCGCCGTCCGAGCCGGTCGAGATCGCCGAACTGCCCGGCAACGCGGTCGCGGTCGCGGTCAGGAGCGGCGGGCAGACCGGCATCAAGGTGCTGTCGACCAGGGACGGCGGGCCGAACGCGGAGGCCGTGCCGAACCTCGGCGTGCTCGCCAACCGGCTCGTGGAGCCCGAGGTCCTCACGGCTCGCGTGCAGCACCTCCAGCAGCTCGGCAGGCTGCCCGAGCAGCAGTACCTGCTCTGGCACGTCACCGAGAGCACGCCACTGGTCCGGTTGCGGCCCGCGGTGGCCAAGGCCGCCGAACTGCTGGCCATCGACCACGTCGTGGTCATGCCCACCGGCACGAAACCGGACGACACCGGCTGGCCCGAGCTACCGCACGACGCGGTCGTCGAGGACCGGCTGGCCCTGATCGCGAACGCGGCCGCGGTGGTGGCCGGCGACGAGCACGTCGCGGCGGCCGCGCAGTCGTTCGAACGGACCTGGGTGCTCTTCGACCCGAAGGGCGTCGACCGGCCCGCCGTCGAGCAGTTCGGCAGCGCCGAGCAGATCGCCACCGCCCCCAGCCGGCTCGTCACGGCCATGCGGCGCGCGCTCAAGGTGGAGAGGTCCGCCAAGGCCGTCCGGGTGCTGGACGAGCACCTCAACGCCGTGGCGCGGCTTGCGGAGGACGCGTTCGCACGGACAGGTGCCGTCGAACCGCGCATCGCGATGCTCGCCGCGGAGAACCGTGCGCTGCGCAAGGCGCACCAGCAGCTGCACGCGCGCTTGATCGCCGAACGCGAGGCCGTCATCGAGCACATGCTCAGCCGCAGCGGTGACGTCGGACCGGACCTCGCCACCGAACGACGGCTGCACACCGAGCTGGCGGAACGGCATCGCGACGTGCTCGCCGCGCTGGCCGCGGAACGGGCCGAGCTCGCGGCGATGCGCGGCACCAAGCTCTACCGGTGGACGCGGCTGCCCCGCGTCGTCTACGGAAAGCTGCGCGGACGGTGAGCCCGCGCGTCACGTTCGTGCTGGTCACCTACGGCGGCGGGCCGATGGCCGCGCGCTGCCTGGAGGTCCTCGCCGAGCACACCGACCAGCCGTACGAGGTCGTGGTCGTCGACAGCGCGTCGCCCGACGGCACCGGGCAGTGGCTGGAGGACAACCTCACGAACGCGACTGTCGTCCGGCTCGACACCAACCTCGGGTTCGGTGCCGGCTGCAACGTCGGCGTCGAGCACGCGGGTACCGAGTTCGTCTGCTTCCTCAACGCCGACGTCGAGGTGACCGAGGGCTGGCTGCCGCCGCTGCTCGAGTTCCTGGACGGCAGGCCGGAGGCCGCGGCGGTCGCGCCGTTGATGGTCTTCCCCGACGGACGGGTGCAGGAGGCGGGCAGTCTCCTCGGCGGCGACGCGTACAGCAGGGGCTGGGGCGACGGGCAGTACGACGTCGACTCGTTCTACCCGCGCGTCGTCGACTACGCGTCGGCCGCGTGCCTGGTGATGCGGCGCAAGGCTTTCTACGAGGTCGGCGGGTTCTCGCCGGAGTACCACATCGCCTACTACGAGGACACCGATCTGCAGTTCATGCTGCGCAGGCACGGCTGGCAGGTGTGGGTTCAGCCCGCGTCACGCGTGCTGCACGTGCGGCACGGCACCAGTTCGACGGCCACGGCCGAACGCCTCTCCGACATCAACCGGGAGGTGTTCCGCAAGCGTCACGCCGAAGACCTGGCGGACCGCCCGCCGTCGCTGGGCATCCACGAGCACACCCACCGGCTGTGGTGGCTGCGCGACCACCCCGCCTCCGCGCGGATCCTGGTGGTCGCCGGCGAGGAGCTCGACGACGCCCTGCTCACCGAGCTCAGGGAACGGGACCGCGAGGCCGCCGTCACGCTGTTCGTGCCGGAGGAACCAGAGCACGACTGGCGATCGGCCGGGATCGAGGTCGTGTCCGACGCCGAACCGGCGACGTGGAGCCGCGAACGCGTCGGCCTCTACGACGTCGTCCTCGCGCTCGGCCCCGCCACGCCCGCGGAGGAGATCACCGAGTGGCAGCCTCAGGCCGTCCGGGTGCTGCGCCTGGACGTGCTGCCACACCTCAGGTGGGAGAAGCGGTACGCACGCGACCGCAAGCGCGAGGACGCCGTGCGCGCGGGCGTCGAACGCGCGCGGCTCGCGAGCGCGGAGGAGTGGGCGCAGATCGTCATGCGCGCGGGCGACGACGTGCTGGACGACGTGCTCGTCGAATGCGGTCTGGCGCCCGCTCGAACCCGCTAACGCTGAGCGCGCCGCAGCAACGCGGCCGCGAGCAGCCTCCGTTCGGCACCCGCCGTGTCCGGGCGGTCGCCTTCGAGCGCGAGGCGGACCAGCGGCCACAACCGGCGTTCGGCCGTGGTCAGCCGGGAGACGTGCTGGACCGTGTCCGGCGGCATCAGGTCGTGGTTGCGCATCAGCAGCACCGTGGCGAACTGCGCGATCCGGCGCGTCTCGTGCTCGACGATGTGGTCGAGCTCGGGTTGCTTGTGCGCCAACGCGTTCTGGTCCAGGCCGAGCGCGTACCTGGCCAGGCCCTTGAGACCGGGCAGGCCGTCGGCGAGGCGCGGCACCTGCCAGCCGGTGACGTTCGCACCGTGCTGGCGGTAGGAGTGCAGCGCGCGGTCGACGAACGCGATCCGGCCGATCGACAACGCGCACGCGGCCAGCCACTGGTCGTGATACGACGCCGGGGTGCTCGGCGGCAACGGCAGCATCCGCTGCGCCAGCACGTCCGCACGCACCATGCTCGCCGCGCCGGTCACCGTGTTGAGCAGCAACAACTGCTCCAGATCGGTGATCTGGTCCGGCCTGTCCTTCCACACGCGGTCGGTGATCACCGTGCCGTTGTCGTCGACCAGCCGCATGTTGCAGTACGCCAGCAGCACCGACGGGTCGGCGAACTCCGCCAGCATCGTCTCGATCTTGTCGGTGTCCCACAGGTCGTCCTGGTCGGACAGCGCGACGAACTCGGCGTCCGCCGGCACGAGCTGCAGCGCCTGCTCGAAGTTGCGGTAGAAACCGGCGTTCTTCTCGTGCTCGACGACGATGAACCGCGGGTCGTCGCCCACGACGTCGTGCAGCGTGGCCAAGCCGGCCTCGTCCGAACTGTCGTCGCTGATGACGCACACCCAGTTCTCGTGGGTCTGCGCGCGGATCGAGTCGAGCTGGGCGGCGAAGTGGTGCCGCGGCGGGTTGTAGGTGGCGAGACAGATCGCGACCTTGGGCCCGGTGGCGGGCCAGACGGCCTCGACGCGCTTCACCGTCGACTGTGGACGGACGCGCAACGGCGGCAGGTCGCAGCGGAAGATCGTGCCGTCGGCCAGCGTCACCAGGAGTTCGAGCGTGACGGAACCAGGTGACGTGCGTGCCCGGACCGGCACGCGCAGCCGGATTCCGTTGCCGGGATGGCCGATCGTGCCGGGGTAGGTCCTGCCGTCGGCGCGGACGGCGACGGCGTGCACCGGCAGGTCGTCGTGCACGGCCGTGCCTTCGAGCTCGACGACCTGGCCGCGGCCGACCGCGACCTCGTCGGTCGGCACCTCGACCTCGTACCGCATGCGCTCGACGCGGTTCTGCTTGCTCACCTCGCGGATCCGGCCACCGACCAGCGGTGCGATCGGGCCCAGCCGGCGCAGCACCGCGTCGGTCTCCTCGCCGCCCCTGCCGAGCAGGAGGTCACGCGTGCCGCGCACCGCACGGGCGGCGGGCCAGACGTAGTCACGTCCAATGTGGACGATCGACGACGAGTTCAGCTTGTCCAGGCGTGCCCGCAGTTCCGCGTTCTCCTGGGCGAGCTGTTCGGCACGCGCCGTCTGCTCGACGAGGCGTGCGTCGGTGTCGGCGAGCTCGATCAGCGAGTTGCCGGCCAGCTCGTCCAGCCTGCTGATCTCCTTGCGCAGCGTGTCCGCGGCCGCGTTCGACTGCTCGTGCAACTCGTCCAGTTCGAGGGAGCGTTCGTGCAGCTTCTCCGTCAGCTCGACGGCATGCGCGTTCAGCTCGACCGCTTGTGCGTTCAGGTCGGTGATCTGCTCGTGCAACTGCGGCACCGAGTTCGCGATGTCCTGCAGTTCGGTGAGCGCGGGCCCTTCCCAGAGCCTGGGCTTGCCGGGCACGTCGAGCTCGCTGAGCAGCGCGGCGTGCACCTCGTCCGCCGCCGTGCCGCTGACCAGTTCCTGCAGCGTCGCCTCGGCCGGGAGCAGGTCGTCCCACCTCGGCGCGGGCAGTGCGGCGAGCTCGGTCAGTTCCTCGGTGAGCTGCCGGATCGTCCACTGAGCGGGCCACGGATGCGCGGCGGCACTGCGGTGGACCTCGCGGGCGAACTCCAGCAAAGCCCGCACCAGCGCCAGTTCGGCGTCCACACCCGACTCGGCCTGCCACTCCAGGTCGATCCGGTGGTACGTCCCGTCCTCGGCGACGATGAAGTTGCCGGGATGCACGTCGAGGCAGTCCGGCGGCAGCACCGCGACGCCGTCGCGGCCGGGCAGGAACGGGTGCCGCACGTCCGCGTCGGTGGCGGGCCGCGCGTCCGCCGCGCAGTACTCGCGCCACCGCTTCAACCGGTCGCGCAGCGCCGGAAGGTCGTTGTCCGCCAAGGCGTCGAGCAGCAGGCTGTCCAGAGCGACACCGGGTAACACCGGGTCGCGTTCGACCAGCACCTGGCTCAGCCAGCCCGACTTGGTCTCGCGGCAGTCGGTCATCACGAGGTCGAGGTCGGCGGTCAGGGTCCGCGAGCGTCGCCACTGCGGGAGCCTGCCGTTGTTGACCATCCAGGCGAGGCCCGGTCGCAGGGTCCGTTCGACGGACTTCTGCGTGCGCGCGGCGATGACGAGGAACGACGGTGACACCGCCGCGCCGAACCCGTCCGCGACGGCGAGCCGGTGCGGCAGCCTTCCGGCCACCGCGCCGGTGGTGCCGCCGAACGCGCCCTGCAGCGGGTCCCGCACGAGCTTGTCGATCAGTTCGGGTGCGTCGGGACGGTCGTGCAGCGCCGCGTCCACGACGATCCGCGGGATCTTGTAGTCCGGGTACGGCAACAGCCAGCGCTGGGCGGTGAAACCGGCGTCCGCCAGCAGTTCGCCGAGCCGTTGCCTGTTCCACGTCCGCGCACCGGAACCCGGATAGCCGGCGGGACCGACCCACGACTTGCCGCGGTGGTCCTCCGCCCTGCCGAGCAGGTAGCCGAGCCCCAGCTGGTTCTCGATCGCCAGCACCAGCGCGCCGTCGTCGTCCAGCGCGTCCGCGACGTCACCCAGCAGTTGCTCGGGATCGCAGTACTCCAGCACCCCGCAGACCATCGCGAGGTCGAACTCGCCGTGCCTGCTCAGTTCGACGGCGGGACTGTCGACGATCCGCACGCCCGGCAGGTCGCGGCAGCGTTCCCGCGCCGCGGCCGCGCGCAACGGCACGCCCTCGACGCCGACGACGTCCGCACCGGCCTCGGCCATCGCCCGGCTCAGGACGCCGCTGCCGCAGCCGACGTCCAGAACCCGTTGCCCCGGCTGGATGTTCAGCGGCGCGAGCAGCGCGAGCCGCTGGGGGGAGAAGTGGTAGCTGAGCTCCCACGAACCACCCAGGTTCGTGGCGAGCTCCGCTGAACCACCGCTGACGTCCGCCGCCGCGCGGAGCCGTTCGAGAACGGAATCCTCGGCGCCGTCCGCGTAGTCGACGACGTCGTTGCTCATGTCAGGCGATCGGGAACTTCTTCGACACCGCGAAGCCGTAGTCCTGGAACTTCTTGATCAGGTCGGCGTCGCTGTCACCGATGGGCTCCTGGACGGTCGTGGCGCGCACGACCTGCTTCCCGGACGCGTACACCATCTGGTACGTGCCGTTCTGCTTCTGCTTGATCAGCTGGAGCACCTTGGACTTCGCGGGCAGCAGGCCACGCGCGCCCTCGACCATGCCGGTCTTGCCCGCCGCGTCCGCGAGATCGGCGGCGAGCTTCGTCGCCTTCTCCGCGGAGTCGGCCTCGAAGACCTCGGCGTGGTAGACGAACGCCTCTTCCTTGCCGCCCTTGAACGCGATCTTCTGCACGCCCGCGGCGGTCAGCGCCTCGGCTTCCTCAGCGGTCAGGAAGCCTGCCGTGACGAGCTTGTCGGCCGTCGCGTCACCGTTGTTCGGGTCCGCCGTGCCGGGCGCGGCGGGCAGCAGTTCGAGTGCGGTCTTCGGCTTGGCGCTCGACGAAGTGGTCGTCGTGCCGCCGGCCGTCGTGTTCTCGGTGCCACCGGAACCGCCGCGCAGGCCGAACCACCAGATCGAACCACCGATCAGCGCCACCACGAGGATCGCGCCGATGATCGCGAAGATCTTCTTGCCCTTGCCCGACGAACTCTCGTCGAACACCTCGGGACCGGAGCGCATCCAGCTGTCGTTCGACGGCGTCACCCACGGCGGCGTCTGGTCGCTGGCCTGCCACGGCGGGGGAGGACCAGGCTGCTGGAAGCCGTGCGCCGGTGAGGGCGGGCCGTAGTTCGGCGTGGGCATGCCACCGCCGGGCACGACCTGGGTGCGGTCCGCGTCGGCCGGCCGCGGCGTCACGACCTGGGTCGCGTCCGGGTTCGGCTTCGGCGGCTCGCCGCCACCGACCGGGGTGATGTACTGCGTCGCCTGGGAACCGGTCGACGGACCCGCCGCCGGCGGCTGGGCCTGCCAGCGCGGCTGCTGCCCGGACGCTTGCTGGCCGCTCGTGTTGCTGGAGGACAGCACCTGGTCGCGGCGAACCCGGTAGTCGTCAGCCGAGATCCGGCCGCTCGCAAGCTCGTCGTCCAGCTTGCGCAGTTCGTCCTGCCAGTTCACGCTGACAGCCCCTTTCTCCAAGTACGAACCCGGCCATTGTGCATGTCGTGCCTGAGAGCTGACCGGCCAACCGCCAAGTCGTGATCCGGCCTACCGGACCTTTGGGCCGGATGCCCTATACCGCTCTACCTGACTGACCACTCGCAGTATCGCCTTGCGCAGAACTGGCGTCACGCCTTGTGCCCCTGCCGGATCCGGCTCCGGTGCGGCGGGCGCGGCCGGTTGAGAGCGCTCCCGCCAGGTCCGCAGCGCTTCCCCGACCTGGTCCCGGATCCACTCCGCGGCGGCTTCGGTGCCGCGCGTGCGCCGCAGATGTTCCCGCGCGGCCAGCCCGCGTTCGGCTGCTCGTGCGGGATCGTCCGCGACCTCGCGCATCGCCTGCGCGGCCGCGTCGAGATCCGGTTCGGCCCAGTGCGCGTCGGATGGATACGGCGCGGCGTCCGGCCCTACCTCAACGATCTCGTACGGCACCGGCCAGCAGTTCACCGGGTCCAGGAACTCGGTGGTGCCCGAGTAGTCGGTGCTGATCACCGGGATGCCCATGGACATCGCCTCGGCGACCGTGAAGCCGAAGCCCTCCGAGCGGTGCAGCGACACGTAGCAGTCGCTACCGGCGTAGAGGTCGTGCAGTTCCTGCGCCGTCAGGTACTTCTCGACCAACGTGATCCGCTCGTCCTCGGCGACGGCGGCCCGCAGCCGTTCGGCGGCGGGGACGTGCTGCTTGCCGTTGATCACCTTCAGCACCAGCTCGACGTCGTCGCGGCCGGGGAAGGCGCGCCGGAAGGCCTCGATGGTGCCCAACGGGTTCTTGCGCTGGAAGACGCTGTTGAAGTCCATCGCGAAGAGGAACCTGGTGCGCCCGCCGGGTTTCTTCGCGGCCGCCTCCCTGCTCCTGACCGGAATGGGGAACACCTTCACCGGCTTGTCGGTGTGCGCGGCGATCGCCTCGCGGCAGAACTCGCTGATCGTCCAGATCTCGTCGACGCTGCCGTACGCGTGCATCGCCTCGGGGAACTCGTCGAGCTCCCACGACCACACGCCGATCTTGTGCCGTCCCTCGGCGACCTCGGGATGCGCGTGCAGCACCGCCTGCGTGAGGTCGGCGTTCACGCAAAGGACGCTGACCGGGAACCGCGGCCTGCTGACGTCTTCGGGTGCGTCGATGCCCAGTTCGTTGACCACGAACTCGTCCTCGATCACGGACGCCGTGGGCACGTTCGCCGCCGCGAGCGCGTCGTGCAGCGACCGCCCCAGCTCGCCGACGCCGAGCACCGCGGTGAGGTGTCCGAGGAGGTTGACCCCGAACTCGTCCACCGCGGGGGCGATCGGCGGGGGCGGCGTCGGGATCGCCCAGGACGGCAGGTCGCCGCCCGGCACCCCGAACGCCCGCAACCAGTCCAGGTAGCCGGGGTTCGCCGAGTCGTTGTAGTACCCGCGCAGGTCCGCCCGATCGCGCCAGATCGCGGCGGCCCACCGGTTCAGCGTGCCGAGCTCGGGTTCGGTGAGCCACGCGCGGAAGGCCTTGCCGCTGAACGCGTGCGGCACCTCCTCGTCCTCCTCGACCGCGGCCTGCCGGTAGATCGCGCGCACCAGCGGCGTGATCGCCGTGCCGTCGGAGAGCTCACTGAGCCACGACGGCGCCACGTCCTCCGGCGCGATGTACCCGGCCTCGGTCAACGCCGCCGCGTACCGCGCGACCACCGGCGCCAGTCCGGGCTGCGCGGAGAGCAACGTGCGAGGACGCGCGTTGAGGTACGTGCTCAGCAACCACGGCCTGGTCGCGTCGAACCCGAGGAAGTCGATCACCTGAGCGCCGGCGACCTCCCGCTCGAAGGCGTTCCACACGCCGATCGTCTTGCGGGCGACGTGATGCGCACGCTGGCTCACGGCCTGGTCGAACCACGCCTGATCAGCCCAAACGCCCCGCCCGAGGTCGATGGCGTGGAAGGTCCGCACCGCCTCGGCCCAGCTGTCCAGGAACTCCACCGCACCCTGCGAGACCACGACGAACCCGGGGTCGAACACCCCCGTGCCGACCAGCCGCCCCTCGTCGGACTTCACGTCGTCGAACGGCTGATGGAAGTGCGGCGACACCACGAGCGCGTGCTCGCCACCGAGCAGATCGCCCATCGGCGCCAGCACGAAACTCGACGACGTGAGGTGCACGGCGACATCGGCCTCGAGGAGAAGCTCCCGCAACAGCAACGGCTTCAACGCCTCGGCGAGCTGCTCGGGCGGATAGGCCGTGGCCAGCCCGAAGTAGTCGTCCTCCGGTACCCCGATCGCACCGGGACCCAGCACCGTGATGCCGTCCTCCGAGCGGGCACCGGGTTCGGCGTCGAGCACGGCGATGACGAACCGGCTACCGGGGTGGTGCTCCAGGTACGACTTGGCGAGCACCGTCGCCAGCGGCAGACCGCTCTCCCTGGTGATCGTGCAAGCGACCGCGTTCATGTTCCCCAGTTCCCCACGAGTTCGGGCTTGGCCGTGCGTGCCTTCGTCCGGCGGCGGTACCACCGCGCCACCGGATCCTCCACGAACCGGTACAGCAATTCCGACGCGACTGCCACACAGAGCAAAGCGAATGCGACCGCCAGCCACGATCCCACAGCAGGTGTGATCACGTGGAAAAGCGCGAAGCTGATCGGGATGTGCACGAGGTAGACCGCGTAGGTCCGCTTCGCGATCGCCGCGACCACCGGTGACCGGACGAGCTTCCCGTCCGCGCGGATCGCCAGCAGCATGATCAGCACGACGATCAGCAGCGTGCGCGGGAACGCCTGCCCGTTCGGCCACACCTTGCTGGTCAGGTCCGCCTGGACGAAGAGCAGGAAGTGCAGCGTTCCGAACGCGACACCGGCGCCGGCGGGCAGCTTGCCCAGTCGCACCAGCGAGATCAACTGGCCGATGAACAGCACCGGCAGGAAGGTCGCGATCATCCGCACCGCGGTGCTCGGCGCGGCGTTGTCCGGAGGGGTGATGGACAGCAGCACCGACACCAGCGCCACCGACAGGGCGGGCGGCAACCACGGCCACCGCCTGAGCAGCGGGATCGTGGCGGCGACGAAGAGGTAGAACACCACCTGGACGATGAGGGTCCACACGACGGCGAGCACCTGCGCGGTCTCCGGGACGGCGTACTGGACCAGCAGGAGGTTCCAGAACAGGTCGTCGAAGTCGGGGATCCGGTTGATGTTCACCCACTGCCAGGACGCGAACGCCCAGGCGAGCAGGGTGGCGATCCACAGGGAGGGCAGCAGCCTGGCGGCGCGGGCGCCCAGGAACTGACCGGTGGTCTCCCGGAACGAGACCTGCGTGACGACCAGGCCGCTGATCAGCATGAACACGCTGACACCGACGAAGCCCAGGTTCGGGTTCAGGTGCAGCGGGCCGATCAGCACGCCGTCGACGGCCTCACTGGCACCCCAGGGTTCGTTGCCGACCTGCATCCACCCCGCGTAGTGGTTGTAGATCACGACGACGCTCAGCAGGACGCGCATGAAGTCCAGGCCGTGCATGTACCCGGGCTTGTTCATCACGGCGCACCACCCAGAAGCGGGTAGCCGATCACGCCGGCCAGCAACACGAGCCAGATCGCGTGGTCGGCGAGCCAACGCACGGCCACATGTCCGGCGAGCCGTCGTGCGGTCTCACCGCTGACCACGACGGCCACCGCGACGAGCAGCGCGGCGATCAGCGAGGCCACCGGGTACCACCACTGCGCGAAATCCTCGTTCGTGTTGTTCAGCCCCAGCACCGGAATCGCGCAGAGCATCGCGGTGCCGGACGCGATCCACGTGGGGATCACCCGCCGGCTGTGCAGCGCGATGACCTGACCGACGACGACGAGCGGGTAGAAGACCAGGACCAGGGCCGCCCTGCTCGTCGGTGCGACCGCCACCACGACCGTGACGACGATGATCTGGGCGATCGGGACGACGACGCCGAAGCGGCGCGTGAGTTCCGCCGTTGCGACACCGACCAGCTGGAGCAGCACCACCCAGGCGAGCGGCACGAGCAGCGGTGCGCCCGTGACGAGCTGGCTGACCAGCGAAAGATTGCCTGCGAAAGCCAGCAGCGACGTGCCGGCGGTGTCCGGTGAGGTCCAGATCGGCACTCCGAACGTGACCAGGACGGCGGCGAGTCCGACCGCGATGCCGGCCGGCAGGTAGGTCCGCCGCAGCCGGACGGCCAGCGGGGACCGGTCGAACGTCGCGGTGTAGCCGGTGGTCGCCAGCAGCACGAGAAGCGCGAGCGGCCCGAAGTCCTCGCCGAGCCCGAGCGGCCGGTTGAGCACGGCGCGGATGACGGCGAGGTCGAAGTGCTGGCCGATCAGGTAGGCGTAGACGGCCAGCAGACCCGCGCCTGCCTGCAACAACGTGACCGCAGGCGCGATCGTCGTGCGCTGGGGTGCGGTCATGGTCATATCGGCTGCTCGTCCGCCGGTGACCGCTCGATCTGCCGGTCCAGCAGGCTCATGACCCGTGCGGTGACCGCGTCCCCGTTCTCGCCGTACCCCTCGATCCGCAGCACGTCCTGACCGCGCACGTAATGCGCGTGAAAGGTGTTCCCGCTCCGGCGGAGCAACACGTCGGGATGCGAGGTCTTCACCAGTTCGTGCTGGCCCGCGGCGTAAAGACCGTCAAGCGCGCCGAACAACCCCCACGGCGAGTCACCGTGCTGAACGCCGAATCGCCACAGCCCGAGCGTGACGCCTTCGTCCAGCGTGATCGTCGCCTCGACCTCCGCCACGCCACCTTCTTCGACGATCTCCATCTCGGCCGGCGTCAGCACGTTGCCGCGCGCGAACCTCTCCACCGGCCCGTCCCGGTCGAACACGACCTGACCGCTCAGCTTGACCAGCACGTTGGTGTCCACGAGGTAGGGCAGCCGCGGCGTCGGATCGGCGGCCTGCATCGTCTTCTCGAACCGCGATCCGTCTCCCCACACCGCCCACGTCACCCCGCTGACGGCGGCGAGGAGCGCGAGCACGGCCACGACAGGCGCGGCACGGCGGGCGCGAGCGGACATGACGGAACTCCCCAGAAACCTCGTTTCAGCGATTCTCGCTGATCAACACATCGTCTGGTGTCCGAACAAGATGGATTCATGTGCTAACTCACATCACCGGTGCCGCGTTCCTGCGATGCAGGTCATGGCCCTGTTCGGTCGCCCGACGGTTCAGTCGGTGACCGCTGCGGACGCGTTACCCGGCCGCCGCTCCCCAACGCGAAAGAGCGGCTGATCCGCCCCTGCCCGGAGCAGATCAGCCGCTCTTGCACTACCTGCCGTAGTGGTAACGACATGCGGCGATCCTGATCTCATCGCCCGCGACCTTGTAGACCAGTCGGTGCTCGTCGGTGATGCGGCGCGACCAGTAGCCCTGGAAGCCGTGTTTGAGGGGCTCAGGCTTGCCGATGCCCTCGTTGCCGTTCCGCTGGACGTCCTTGAGCAGGTCGTTGATCCGTTTGAGGACCTTGCGGTCCTCGGTCTGCCACCAGAGGTAGTCGTTCCAGGAAAGCTCGTCCCAGATCAGCTTCATTCAGCGAGTTCGTGCTGTGATCCGCCGCCGGACTCCAGTCGCTCGATGGACGTGATCAGGCGTCGCGCGTTCTCCGGGCTGCGAAGCAGGTAGGCGGTCTCCTTGAGCGACTGGTAGTCGTCAAGCGACACGATCACGACAGGCTCGTGCCCAGCGCGGGTGATCACGACCTCTTCGCGGTCGTTGACCACGGAGTCGAGCGTCTCGGCGTACTTCGCGCGAGACTCGGAGTAGCTCATGGTCTTCACTGGCACCCTCCTTTCGACGTACAAGATACTGTACGTCGATGCGCGGTGAGCGGCAAGGATTTGTGGCACGGCATACCCCTGCTGCCTTCCTGGCAGGATCGGGCGGATGAGTGCCAGGACCCGCTTCTTCGCCGACGTCGTGCAGACCGGCACCGTCCTCGGCCTCGACGCGAACCTGGGTCCGGACGTCGCGGCCGAGGTCATGGGCGGGCTCGGCGGGGAGAACCGCGGCGGGCGCACGTACTGGCGGTCGTACGGGCTGGTCGAGGTCGGCTGGTACTGGCGGGAACGTGAGCTGGGCTGGCAGGGCGAGCATCTTGCCGTGCAGGCGCATCGGCTGGGGTACGGCGATGAGTGGCTGGATGACGCCGTGGCCGCTGCGTACGGGCGGTTCGGTGGGGTGGTGATGTTCGACGAGCTCGCGGCCGAGCTGGGGCGGCGTGGGGTCGAGCTGGTCGCGGTCGGCGGGGTGGAGTTCGGGCATCAGTCGTACTGGCAGCCGGAGGCTCAGGTCACGGTTCACGTGGGGGTGGATGCCGAGTTCACGCCCGGCAGCGTGCGGAAGATCTTCACGGCGTTCGGGCAGGATCTGACGATCTCGTTCGGCGGTGACCACCGGGTGGTGTGGCAGCAGGTGAAAGCGCTTGCCTCGATGTCGGTGGAGGAACGGATCCGTTGGGCTGACCGGCCGGTGGAGGACTTCCGGTCGTGGTGGCGTTATTGCGCAAGGCTTTTGGCGGGACGCGTGGCTTCGCATGACGAAGTGCGGGAACGAGCGGTGTTCGTCGAGGTCGCCTTCTGGATGTGGGACCACGGCGTCGCGAAGGGTGTGTACACGCCGAAGGAAATCGCTTACCTGCGTGCGAGGTTCGCTGCGCGCATCGACGAGCTTTACCCGGAACTCGCGTTGCCCAGCCATGACGAGTTGGTCGGTGCGTGTCTTGACCACGTCAGCGAACCGATGGCGCGGGAGGACAAGAACCTCGTGGACGCCGCGCGGCTGCTCAAGCACGGGCTCAGCGACACGAGCCGGTTCGACGCGATCTACGAGCGGCGCGCGACCGTCTGATCAGCAGAAGATCAGTCCACACTGCTTGGTGGTCGTCGTTGTCGTGGGCGGCCGGGTGGTCGTCGTGGTGACGGGCGGCGGCGCCTTGGTGGTCGTTGTCGTCGTCACCGTTGTGGTGGTCGTGGTTGTCGTCGTAGTCGTTGTCTTGGAAGAAGAAGACGGCGCTGACGACGAGCTGGACGCCACTGTCTGTGACGGACTCTCGGACTCCGTCGGGATCAGAGATGGCGTGTTGATCAGCGACACACGGGCCGGTTTGTCGCTTCCCGGCCCTGCCGGATCGCCCGACGCGAGCGATCCGACAAGCGGTGCGAGCACGTAAAACGCGGCGACGACAACGCCTAGGAGAGCCCCGGTTGCGAGCCGACCAGGCCCACTCATCGCCGCCAACACCCCGATTGCCTATCCCGTTCACTCGATTGGGTCAAGCGAACCGGTTGTTTTCGGTTCAATCAAACCTTGGTGACCGTCACGCCGACTACGCCCTGTGACAGGGTCGCGATCGTCTTGAAGGCCTTCGGGGTGAGGTCGACGCATCGGCCGGTGATGAACGGGCCGCGGTCGTTGATCCGCACGGTCACCGTCTTGCCGTTGGACCGGTTCTTCACCTTCACGCGCGTGCCGAACGGAAGCGTCTTGTGCGCGGCGGTGAGCTTGTTGGGGTCGAAGCGCTCGCCGCTGGCCGTCGTGCCACCGCCGGAGTAGTAGGAAGCCTTGCAGGTCTCCGCGGAGGCCACGGGGGAGAAGAGCACAGCGGTGGCGGCGAGGGAGGCCAGCGTGAGGCCGGCGGCCGCGAGAGTCTTTGCCATGTTGCAAGGAACTCAGGCCCCGGCAAAGAGTCGCCTAACGCGCGCCTAACCGGGGAACTGCTCGGCCGCGGACACCAGGAGGTGCCAGTCGCCGTCCGGCAGCGTGCGAAGACGATCAAGGATTCCCGACATCCTGGCCAGTAACGCAGGGTGATCAGCCCAGAAGGAGTGGTCTACTCTCAGTAGAGCCGCGAGCAGGTCACCGGGGTACAGGGCGACCGATCGCAGCGGGTCGCACTCGACGTGTTCCAGCGCCAGCAGCGCGGTCACGTCCAGGCCCACCTGATGCGTCACGAGCAGGTGCAACGACGTCGGCGTCAGCTGTCCCACCGGCAGGTCGCGCAACGCACAGAGGTCGCGGTAGAGCTGGGTCGACGACGAGTCGGGTCTGCGCCAGTCGTCTTCGCTCAGGTGCGCGAGCGTGTTGTCCCGGTCCACGCACCCATGGTCCACGCAAAAGGACGCCCTAGCGGGCTGACTGAGGCAACGGTTCGGCATTGGGCGACTGCCAGCCCACGCGGACGAGCACCTCGCCCTCGTGCAGCAGCACCTGCGATGCCAGGCCCCACACCGTCGACGCCAGCAGCACACCGCTCACGGCCTCGCCGACGCTCAGCCAGTCGTTCCCGAGCATCCGCAGCAGGACACCGTTGCGCCGCGCGACCAGTTCGATGTCGCAGTTCTCCGCGCGGGCCGCGTGCAGCAGCCACGTCAGCGCCGAGTCCGGCACCTCGTCGGCCGTGTAGGGCCGCGGATCGGCCCTGCGCAACGAGATCGCGGCCGCCGAGGCCACCTCGCACGAGAACGGGTCGAGCTCCCAGCGCGGGTGCACCGACGCGACTTGGCCGTCCGGCTGAGGAGTCCGCAGCACATGACAGTCCCAGCCCATCGCCGACAACGCGACCCGCACGTGGTGCAGCACGGCACCGCACGCGAGCAACGCCGTCTGGTCCTTGCGTGTCGTCACGAGCTCAAGGCACTCGTTGCCGGTTCGCCATCGCCACGGCGGAACGATGCCGAACGACGGCGCCCTGGCGGCGAGTTTCAGCACTTCCTCGACGGTTCCCGCGTCTGGCATGCGCACGCTGGTCCTCATCCGGACAGCCTGCTCACGAGCGGTTGCGCGGAACCTGCATCACGACTGCGCGGCCGCAACCACCGAGGTCACGGTCATCGCCGCACCGCGCGAGAAGTGTTCTTCGTACGACTCCGGTCCCAGCGCCTGCCGGCACAACGCCACGCATTGGTCGTGCGATGCGGCGAAGTTCGCGGATCCGAACAACGGCAAGCCGACTGACTGCCAGACCCTGTCCGCGCCGCCCAGCAGCAATGCGGCGTGCGACGCGGACCCGGTGACCACCGAGATCAACGCCAGCAGCTCCACTGACACCGCGATGCCCAGCAGGTCGTTGAACTTCTCCTTGATGCGCAGCGCGGTAGTAGCCAGCTCACGGGCCTCGGCGACGTCACCTCGTCCCATCGCGACGAAAGCCAGGACGTACAACGCGAACGCGCGCGCCCACAGCTCACCGTTCTCCTCGCACACGTCCCGTGCCTTGGTGCAGATCTCCGCCGCACGGTCGAGTTCGCCGCCGAACGCCACGGTGATCGCCAACGCCACCCGAGCCATGACCACGTTGCTGTCCATGTGCCCGAGCGCGGCGTGCCGGCGGTCGGCCTCGGCCAGCAACGTCGCCCCCAACGGCAGATCGTCGTCGAACACCGCTGCGGCCCCCTGCACATAGGTCGCGTAGACGTCGGCGTCCTCGTCTTCCAGCAACGCGGCCTCGGCACGGCACTGCTCCAGCAACGCCGGCACGGCGGAGGTGTTGCCCTGCAACGTCGCCAGGTATCCGGTGACCCACAACGCCTTGCAGCGCGCCCGCGACGGCTGGGTCTCGAGCGACAAGGCCCAGTTCAGCCAGTGCCGTCCCTCGGCGAACCGCCCGCAGCCGACCCAGTAGAACCACAGCGTCGCCGCCAGCCGCAGCCCCGAGTCGGCCTCTCCCGGTGTGGTCAGGGAGTGCTCCAACGCCGCCCGCAGGTTGCCGCGTTCGGCCGTCATCGCTCCCACGGTCGCGGCCTGCCGCGGCGTGAACCAGGCCCGTTCTCCTTGCAGGGCAATGCCTGCGTACCAGTCACGATGGCGCGCCTTCAGCCGTGGCTCTTCATCGCTCGCGCGCAACCGCGTTTGCCCGAACTGGCGCATGGTCTCCAGCAACCGATAGCGCGCCACGCCCGCGTGTTCTTCGCGCTGCAACACGGACTTGTCGACCAGCCCGTCGACCGCGTCGAACATGAAGTCCGCGGTCAGCGACTCGTCCGAGCACACCGCCTCGGCTGCGGCAAGGTCGAAGCTGCCGGCGAAGACCGACGCCCGCGCCCACAGCAGTTGTTCGCGCGGTGAGCAGAGGTCGAAGCTCCACTCCATCGTCGCGAGCAGCGTTTGGTGCTGTGGCAACGCGGTGCGCCCGCCGTCGGTCAGCACCCGGAACCTGTCGTCCAGCCGTTCCAGCAGCTGCGCCGGCGTCAGCGCGCGCACCCGCAACGCCGCCATCTCGATCGCCAGCGGGATGCCGTCGAGCCGTTTGCACAGGTCCGTGACGGCCTGCTCGTTCGCGCGCGTGATGACGAACGAGCCGGGAATCGCCGCATCGGCGCGTTGGGCGAACAACGTCGCCGCCGGGTAGGGCACGGACAACGGCGCCACGGACAACACCTGCTCGCCGTAGACCCGTAGCGCGCGACGGGACGTGGCGATGACACGGAGGTTCGGAGCCACACGCAGCAACGTGTCCACGAGGACCGCACAGTGGTCCACGACGTGCTCGCAGTTGTCCAGTACCAGCAACGCGTCCTTGCGGGCCAGGAACTCCGTGAGCACGCTCAGCTGCCCGCGCCCGGTCTGGTCGACCACGCCCAGCGCCTCGGCGACGGTGTGGGGGACCAGGGCGCGGTCGCGCAACGCCGCCAGCTCCACCAGCCACACGCCGTCCGGTGGCTGCTCGGCCCGCGCCACGTGCACCGCGAGCCGCGTCTTGCCCACCCCGCCGACGCCGATCAGCGTGACCAGCCGGTGTTTCCTGATCAGGTCGGCGACGTGCTCCGTCTCCGGGCGGTCCACGAAGCTCGACCGGTCGGCCGGAAGGTTGCCGCGCACCGGGACCGGCGTCCGTTCGGGCAGGTCGAGGCGTGGATCGGCGGTCAGCACCGCCTGCTCGAGGTCGCGCAGCCGCGGGCCGGGCTCGATCCCGAGTTCGTCGACCAGGGCACCGCGCGCCCGTTGGAACGCGGCCAGCGACTCGGCCTGCCGCCCACACCGGTAAAGCGCGATCATCAGCTGTTCCCACAGCCGTTCGCGGAACGGGTGCTGGTCGACCAGCGAGTTGACCAGCGGCGCCACCGCGGCGTGCTCGCCGAGCGCCAGCGACGCCTCCATCAGGTCCTCGGTCGCGTCCATCCGCAGGTCGGTGAGCCGCGCGGACTCCTGCCGGGTCCACTCGCCCGGCCGGCAGTCCGCGAGCGGGTCGCCGCTCCACAACGCCAGGGCCTCGCGCAGCATCTTCGCGGACTGCAACGGTTCGTCGCTGTGCCGTGCTGCTGCGACGAGTGCCTCGAACCGTGCGGCATCAACGGTGTCCGCAGGCGCGTTCAGCACGTAACCCGGCTCGCGGGTGGTGATCAACTCGCCGAGTCCGGCGTCGCGGATCTGGCCGCGCAGCCGGGCGAGCAGGCTGTGCAGGGTCTTCGTGGCGGACGCCGGTGCCTCGCCCGACCAGAGCGCGTCCACGAGCGCGCTCCTCGGCACCGTCTCTCCCGGGTTCAGCGCCAGCCGTGCCACCAAGGTTCGCTGTCCCGCACTGCTGAGCTGGACTGCTCCGTTCGGACCGGTGAGTTCGAGCGGTCCGAGCAGCCGGATTATCACGTTATTGGTCCTGTCGTCAGCCCCCGACAAAGGCTGGAACCGCGCAAAGATATCGCAATGGAATTCGACCCGAGAATCAACGCCCAGCGCGTCACCGCATACGCCGACCTGCGTGCCGTGCTGGCTGATCCGGTGACGTTCTCCTCCCGGAACATGACAGGCCCGCAGGTCGCGGCCGTGGCGGCGATGATGCCGCCCGAGCAGCGGCGATTGCTCGAACTGATGTCCTCGCTCAATGCGGCCGACGGCACCAGGCACGCCCGAATTCGTGCGGCGGCGAATCAGAAATTCACTCCAACGGCCGTGCGCCAAATGGCTGACACAATTAGGGAACGCGCAAGGACTCTGCTCGACGAACTACCGGAAGAGGCCGATTTCGTCAGTCAGTTCGCCGCGCCGTTCGCGTTGGGCGTCGTCGGAGACGTGCTCGGCGTGCCGGAGGCGGACTTCCCGCTGTTCCGCGAGTTCGTGGCACCCGTGCTGGAACTGACCAGCGGAGAGGAGGTCAGCGAGCGCGTGCTCGGGTCGTACTTCGCGGGCATGAACGAGTTCTGCGCCTACTTCGCCCGCTCCGACGCGTTCAGGGGCGGGCAGCTGTCCGAGCAGGAACGGCTGTCGCTGTGCCTCGCGGTCGTCGTGGCCGGTACCGACTCGACCACGAACATGCTGGCCAGCACGTTGCTGCGCCTCGACCCGAAGGAACGCCGGCTGGGCGGCGTGGTCGAGGAGGTCGTGCGCCTGGACACGCCGTTCATCGGTTTCTTCCGGACGGCGACGTGCCCGGTGACCACGGGCGGGGTGAAGATCGCCGAGGGCGAGCACCTCTTCCTCGACTACGCGGCGGGCAACCGCGACCCGAAGGTGTTCACCGAGGACTTCGACCCGGGAAGGCCGTCCGTGCCGGGCCATCTCGGCTTCGGGCACGGACCGCATTACTGCCTAGGCGCCCAGCTCGCGAAGCTGGAGGGCCGGATCGTCGCCGAAGAGCTGCTCGACCGCTCGTCCGAGGTGGCCGAGCAGCCCGGCGACGTGCGCTACCGCAGGCACCTGATCAGTCACGGGCCCGCGGCGCTGCGATTCAGACCAGGGCAGCGTCGAGGGTGATGTTCTCGACGGCCGCGAGCGCCTTGGAGACCGGGCAGTTCGCCTTGGCGCCCTCGGCGGCCGTGACGAAGTCCTCCTGGGACAGGCCGGGCACGTTGGCGCGAACCGTCAGGTGGATGCCGGTGATGCCGACGCCGGCCTGGAAGCTCACCTCGGCCTTGGTGTCGATCGAGGTGGGCGGCGTGCCGGCACCGGTCAGGCCGTGCGACAGCGCCATCGAGTAGCAGGCGGAGTGCGCGGCGGCGATGAGCTCCTCAGGGCTGGTCTTGCCGCCCGCCTCCTCGGCGCGCGCCTTCCAGTCGATGTCGAAGCTGCCGCTGTTGGAGGTGGCGAGGCTGACGTTTCCCTTGCCCTCGACGAGGGAGCCTTCCCAGTGAGCGTTTGCCGTCTGCTTGATGGCCATGATCTCCAGGTCCTTGTCGAACAGGCTCGATCGGGGTGATGCGAGCGGACAGGTCCACCCTTTCACGGGTGGGCTCGGAGATCACCCTGAGAACCACTCGACGGGACTGCGAGAGTCTGTCGTGTGAACGTCGTGCTGCCTCCGCGTGTCGTTGCCGGAGATCGGGTTCGTCTGGTGTCGCCCGCGAGCTACCCGAGCGAGGAGGAGCTCGCGGAGTCCGTGCGAGCGCTGGAGAGCTGGGGCCTGGTCGTCGAGGTCGGTGAGCACGCGCTGGACCGCCGCGGCTACCTGGCTGGACGCGACGAGGATCGGCTGGCCGATCTCGACGACGCCTATCGCGATCCCGGAGTGCGGGCGGTGATCGCCACCCGCGGCGGCGCGGGCGCGTACCGCATCGCGCACGACCTCGACTTCGACGCCGTGCGGGCCGACCCCAAACCGCTGGTGGGGTTCAGCGACATCACCAACCTGCACCTGGCCCTGTGGCGGCACTGCCGCGTCGCCGGGATCCACGGCTTCCTGGCCGGCGCTCGCTCGGCGGCCTCGACGCGGTCGTTGCTGATGGGGACCGAACCCGCCGTGCTGCATCGCGACCCGGACGCGCTCACGGCGGCCGTCCGGGTGGGCGGTGTGGCCACGGGCAACCTCGTCGGCGGGCATCTCGGCACCCTCGCCTGGTCCGTGGGAGCCGGACTGCCGGACCTGGACGGCTCGATCCTGTTCCTGGAGGCCACGCGCGCCGTCGGGCTGGGTCACGTCGACCGGCAGCTGACGCAACTCATCCGGTCGGGCTCGCTGCGAGGACTGAGCGGGGTCGCGCTCGGCCGGTTCCCGGGGTTCGAGGACTACACCGACCGCGACTGGACCGTCCTCGACGTGTTGCGCGACCGGCTGGAGCCTCTGGGCGTGCCGGTGCTCGGCGGCATCGACGTCGGCCACGGTGACAACCCGTTGTCGATCGCGCTTGGACCAATGGCCGTGTTGGACGCCGGCGCGGGCACGCTCACCATCGGCCCCGCGGTCCGCTGAAACGAAAGAAGTCCGGCACCCAACGGGCACCGGACTTCTTTCGAGAGCGGATGACGAGACTCGAACTCGCGACCCTCACCTTGGCAAGGTGATGCGCTACCAACTGCGCTACATCCGCACTGCCTTACGGGGGAGAACTATACAACAGCGCTTAAACAGCATCTTGCGAGGGGGGTGCCAAACCGGCCAGCAGTTGATCTACCTCGTCCAACTGCTCCTTCGGCCACCGCCACTCCCACAGCGCCCGCACCTTGGGCAGCACGTCGACCGGCAGCCACGCGGCGACCTCCTCGCGGAGGTCCCAGTCGTCGAACACGTGCTCGTAGAAGCTGATCAACGCCGCGTTCTCCAGGAACTGCTCCGGCTGGTGGAAGCACCAGTGCGCGAAGCCGTACACGCGCCGGAGCACGTCGTCGGCCTGCTCTCGGTGCGCTTCCTGGGCCAGCTGGTACAGCTCGGAGAAGAAGACGTGGCAGGACCACTCCTCGGTCTCGGCGACAGCCCGAAGTTCCGGCACGAGGGCCGAGGCGCGTTCTCGCCAGTCCACCACGGGCGTGACGATAGTCGCTGGATCTTCTTCCGCCGACGGGCCGACGCCCACCTGTGACCGTCCTGTCACCGAATGCGTTGCGCTGATCAGCCCACGCCGAACGGATGGTCTTGTATATCGACCTGTTCTCATCCAGGAGCAGGTCTGGCCCCTTGTGGCATGTTGAAGCCTGTGATGGTCGACGAGAACGAGGTCGACCGGGACCTGCTCGCCAGAGTGCGCGAGGGAGATGACTCGGCCTACGGCGAACTGTTCTCCCGGCATGCGGACGCGATCCGCCGTTTCTCTCTCAGGCACGTCCGTGAGGCGGCTGAAGCCGACGACCTCACCGCTGAGGCGTTCTTCCGCATGCTGCAGGCGATTCGCCGCGGCAGCGGGCCCACGGACCACGTGCGCACGTACCTGTTGACCGTCGCCCGCCGCGTCGCGTGGGAGTGGAGCGGACGGCGCCGGGACGTGCCCGTCGAGGACGAGGAGCTGGGCCGGCGCGTCGAGCCGGTGAGCGACAACGCGAACAGCCGGGCCGAGCACAACCTCATCACCAGGGCTTTCTCCAGCCTGCCTGAACGCTGGCGAGTCGTGCTGTGGCGCGTCGAGGTGGAGGGCGAACGCCCCGCCACCGTGGCACCGCACTTCGGACTCTCGCCCAACGCCATGTCGGCGTTGGCCCGCCGTGCGCGCGAGGGGTTGCGTGCGGCGTACCTGCAGGCACACCTCGCGGCCGACGACGGACGTTCGTCGTGCGCGGCGATCCGGTCGAAGCTCGGCACCTACACCGCGGGCGGGGTCCAGGGCGTCGAGGAACGCCGGATCCGCGCCCACCTCGACACCTGTTCCGCCTGCACGCAGCTCTACACCGAGCTGAACGAGGTCTGCGCGACGTTGCGCGCCAGCTCGGCGTTGCTGATCGTGCCGACCACGCTCGGGCTCGCGTTCGCCGGGAAGGTGTTCTTCACGAAGGCGAAACTGGCCGTCGCGGCAGCGAGCGTGGCGACCATCGGCCTGTTCGGGACGATGGCCGCGGTGTTCAACGGTGGCCCCGGTGTCGCCGTGCTGCAGCCGGACCAGAACCCGGTCGTCGCGATGAACACGTCCGGCTCGACGAGCTCCGAGCACAGCCAGGGACTCGTGGTGGCCCAGCCGCCGCCCGAACAGCACCAGCAGAAGCCGCAGGAGAACGTGATCAACCCCGGCGGCGGGCAGCGGCAGGAGACCGTGCGCAGGACGACGTCCGTGCCGGTGCCGACCAGCGACCAGCACCAGGACCCGCCGGTGGAGCGGGCGGAGAAGATCGTGGAGTCGTCGGAGAAGTCCGAGGTCGTCAGCTCGGTGGTGACCACGACGCGGCGGGACATCACGTCGCTCGACACGCCGTCGGCCTCGTCCGAACCGCCCTCCGAGCCCTGCTCGACGCCGCAGACCACGGCCACGACGATCACGCTCTACCCGAAACCGGCCATCGAAAACTGACGGTGACGATCAAGCTCAGCCGAGTTCACCCACAAGGCTCTGCCTCGGCCAGGTACGGTTTGTCCAAGACCGACCGACTGTGGGAGACGGGTACATGACGCGGCTGGTGCGCGGTGCTGACGGGCGGATGTGGACGGTCCACAGCCGCATCGAGTGGCGCAACCCGGTGGAGTCCGACGACTTCGAACACGACGTCAGCGGTGGTGTCCTGCCCGGAATCATGATGGCAGGCATGCTCGCCGTCATGGTGGTCGTGCTGATCGCCTGGACGCCGGAGCAGGTCGTCGTCCCCGCCTGGCTGATCCTCGCGCTGATCTTCCTGTTCGCGTTCTTCCCGGTCCGCTGGGCGCTGCGCCGCCCGCACACGCTGGTCGCGGAGAGCAAGGCCACGGCCGACGAGCTGCCACCCGAGCGGTGGATCGGCTCGGTCCGCGGCCCGATGGCGGTGCGCCAGGAGGCGTCCCGGGTCGCCCGCACGATCGAGATGCACTCGCTGCCGGACGTCGAAGGTCCGCTGCAACCCGTCGACTGATGCGACACTGGTCCGGTGCCCGAACTACCCGAGGTAGAAGCACTGGTCCATCACCTGCGTGAGAACGCGGTGGGCCGTGTGGTGCACCGCGTCGACGTGGCTTCGCTGCAGGTCCTCAAGACGTTCGACCCGACGTGGACCGCGCTGCACGGCCAGGAGGTCGTGGCCGCGCACCGGCACGGCAAGCACCTGGACCTGGAAGTCGCGGACGGCCTGCACCTGGTCGTCCACCTCGCCCGCGCCGGCTGGCTGCGCTGGGCCGACAACATGTCCGCACCGCCGCCCAAGCAGGGGCGCGGGCCGCTGGCGTTGCGCGTGCACCTCGGTCCACCCGGCCAAGGGCCTGGGTTCGACCTGACGGAAGCGGGCACGAAGAAGGGCCTCGCCGCGTGGATCGTGCGCGACCCGAAGACCATCCCGAGCGTCGCGAGGCTGGGCCCCGACGCGCTGGGGATCACCCGCACGCAGCTGGAAGACCTGTTCGACAAGCGGACCGAGCGGCTGAAGACGTCCCTGACGGACCAGACCCTGATCGCGGGCATCGGCAACGCCTACTCCGACGAGATCATGCACATGGCCCGGCTCTCGCCCTACGCGACGACGGGCAAGCTGAACTCCGAACAGCTGGACCACCTGCACGAGGCGATGCTCACCACCCTGACCGACGCGGTCGCACGGTCCGTCGGTCAGGACGCGGCACGGCTCAAGGGCGAGAAGCGCTCAGGGCTGCGAGTGCACGCACGCACCGGGCTGCCGTGTCCGGTGTGCGGCGACACGGTTCGTGAGGTGTCGTTCGCGGACAAGGCTTTCCAGTACTGCCCGACGTGCCAGACCGGCGGCAAGCCGCTGGCCGACCGCCGGTTGTCCCGCCTGCTCAAATGACGATCAGGACCTCCAGGGTGCGAGGGCCGTGGACGCCCTCCACCCGGTTGAGCTCGATGTCGCTGGTCGCCGACGGGCCGCTGATGAACGTCAGCGGCCGGGTGGACTCCAGGCGCTGAAGGGCTTCCGGGACCGAGGCCGCGATCTGGTCCTCGCGCACCACGCAGAGGTGGTAGTCCGGGAGCAGCGTGAGCGCGCGGCGTCCCTGGGCCTCGCTGCCGTCGAGGACGATCGTGCCGGTGTCCGCGATGGCCACCGCACATCCGGTCAGCACGCCGTCGGCCTGGTCGAGCTCGTCGATCGACAACGGCTCGCGCAACCACGTGACGCCGTCGATCAGCCACTCGTCCGGAAGGCCGGCCGGCGCGACGATTCGCTTGCCCTTCAAGGATTCCAGCGCTTCGGGCACGTCGCTGACGGTGTGCACGATCGCGCGGTAGTCGGCGACCCGTTCAGCGAACAGCTCGACGCCGCCGGGGCCCTTCTGGTTGTAGCCGCGCACGACGGGCGTGGCCGCCGGCACTTGTGCGTTGCGGATGCGCTGAAGGATTTCTTCTCGTGCGCTAGCCACGGTTCTTCCTCCACCAGGCGCGGAACGACTCGGACGGCGGTGCGGGCACGTCGCGGGAGGACGTCCACTTCGATCCCGGCCACGGCAGCGACGTGATCTTGCCGTCGCGCGCCAGGAAACGGGCCAGGGAACCGGCTTTCTGCGCCTTCTCGTAGCGCGAGGCCTCCCGGAACATCCACGCGGCGGCCGACATCGCGACGGACTCCGCCGTGCGTCCCTTGGCCTCCACGACTTCGGCGCGCAGGTGGGTCAACACCGACGGGATGTCGATCCGCACCGGGCAGACCTCGAAGCAGGCGCCGCAAAGTGAAGAGGCGTAAGGAAGTGAGGCCGCCAGCGGGTCGTGCAGGTCGCCCATCAGCTGCGGCGTCAGGATCGCGCCGATCGGGCCGGGGTAGACCGAGCCGTACGACTGCCCGCCGGTGCGTTCGTAGACCGGGCAGACGTTGAGGCACGCCGAGCAACGGATGCAGCGAAGTGCCTGGCGCCCAACGGAATCCGTCAACGTCGCGGTGCGGCCGTTGTCGATCAGCACGAGGTGGAACGTCTGCGGGCCGTCGCCGGGCGTCACGCCGGTCCAGACCGACGTGTACGGGTTCATCCGTTCCGCGGTGGACGAGCGGGGCAGCAGCTGCAGGAAGACCTCGAGGTCCTGCCACGACGGCACGAGCTTCTCGATGCCCATCACGGTGATCAGGGTGTCCGGCAGCGTCAGGCACATCCGGCCGTTGCCCTCTGACTCCAGCACCACGATCGACCCGGTGTCGGCGACGGCGAAGTTCGCGCCCGAGATCGCGACCTTGGTCGTGAGGAACTTCTGGCGCAGGTACACGCGCGCCGCCTCGGCGAGGTCCGCCGGTTCGTCGGAGACCTCGACCCCCATGCGGCGCTGGAAGATCTCGCGGATCTCCGAGCGGTTGCGGTGGATCGCGGGCACCAGGATGTGCGACGGCCGGTCCTCGCCGAGCTGCACGATCAGTTCGGCGAGGTCGGTCTCGATCGCGTGCACGCCACCGGCCTCGAGGGCCTCGTTGAGCCCGATCTCGGCCGTGGCCATGGACTTGACCTTGACGACCTCGGTCGCCTGCTCCGCCCGGCAGAGGTCGAGCACGATCCGGTTGGCTTCTTCGGCGTCCCGCGCCCAGTGGACGACGCCGCCTCGCGCCGTGACCGACTCCTCGAGCTGCACGAGCAACGTGTCGAGGCGTGCCAGGACGTCGTCCTTGATCTGCTCGCCGGCGACCCTGAGCATCTCCCAGTCGGTCATCTCGGCGACCGCGGCGGCCCTGCGTCCCCGGATGGTCCCGGTGGCCTTGCGCAGGTTCTGCCGCAACTGGGTGTCGTTCAACGCCTCTTTGGCGGCCTTGGGGAACGTCGGGCTGCCCAGCCACGTCACGGGGTTGCGCGCCACGGGTCCTCCTCCGTCGAAGCCAGGATCTCCGCCAGGTGCACCGGCCGGACGCCCGTGCGCAGTCGCGAGAGCCCACCTCCGATGTGCATGAGGCAGGAGTTGTCGCCGGCGCACAGCACCTCGGCGCCGGTGTCGAGCACGCACCGCATCTTGTCCGCGAGCATCGCCGTGGACGTCTCGGCGTTCTTCACCGCGAACGTGCCACCGAAGCCGCAGCACTGCGTCGAGTCCGGCAGTTCCACCAGATCGAGTGCCTTCACGGCCCTGAGCAGCGCCAACGGCTTGTCGCCGACCCCCAGCATGCGCAACGAGTGACACGTGGGGTGATAGGTGACCCGGTGGGGGAACCACGCGCCGACGTCGGTCACGCCCAGCACGTCGACGAGGAACTCCGCGAGCTCGAACGTGCGCGGCGGAGACTCACCCAGGGTGGGATGGACCTCGCGGACCATGCCCGCGCATGACCCGGATGGCGCAACCACGTAGTCGTAGCTTCCGAAGACGTCGGTGTACTTGCGCGCCAGCGGCTTCGACAGCTCCCGGTAGCCGGTGTTGAAGTGCATCTGGCCGCAGCACGTCTGCTCGAGCGGGAACTCGACCGTGCAGTCGAGCCGCTCCAGCAAACGCACGACAGCCCTGGCCGTCTGCGGGAAGAACGTGTCGGTCAGGCAGGTCGCGAACAGAGCCACTTTCACGGGCACACCCTCTCCCCAAATTCATCGGATGTCTACCCGGATCGGTGGACCGTACGGGGGTACGCCGGGCGCGCCTCTTGCTATAGGGGTGCCCCACAGCACAGCATGTGCACCGTGGGCGACCTGTTGACCGAGCGCGCCGTGCTCGGTGTCATCGCGACCCTGGCCGTTCTGGGCCTCTTCGTGATGCTGTGCCGCGCTCGACGAGTCAGCACCTCCGTCGAGGATGCTGTGATGGACATGCTCGACCGGATGTCCAAGGCGTCGAGCGATCTCCGTGCGGGTTTGACCCAGGAGGCCGCCGACAAGGCCACACCGCACCTGCGCGAGATGCTGCGGTGCGTCGCGGTCGCCATCACCGACGAAGAGGGCACCGTCCTCTCGTGGGACGGCGGCGCGAACGACCACTACGAATACCTCCGCGACACGGTCGCCCGTGCCATCAACAACTGCCACAAGGAACACGTCGACCACCGCAAGCTCGGCTGCGAGCTGCAAGGTCCGTGCTCCCTGCACAGCGTTGTCGTGGTTCCGCTGGTTGTCGAGGGCGACGTCGCCGGCACGTTGATCGTGGTCTCCGGCGTCGCGTCGAAGCGCCAGATCCGCATGGCAGAGGAGACCGCCCGCTTCGTCTCGACGCAGCTGGAGCTGGAAGTCGTCCAGAAGCAGCGCCAGGCCCTCGCCCAGGCCGAGGTCAAGGCCCTGCGAGCCCAGATCTCGCCGCACTTCGTCTACAACGCGCTGAACACGATCTCGTCGCTGATCCGCACCGACCCCGCGCACGCCCGAGAGCTGCTGCAGGAGTTCGCGGAGTTCACGCGCTACTCGTTCCGCACCGACGGCTTGTTCACGACCCTTGCCGATGAGTTGACCAACATCCATCGCTACCTGACCATCGAACAGGCCCGCTACGGCGCCCGGCTGAGCGTCCGGCTGCGCATCGCCCCCGAGGTCCTGCAGGTCGTCCTGCCGTTCCTGGTCCTGCAGCCCTTGGTCGAGAACGCGGTCCGGCACGGCCTGGCCAAGAAGCCCGGCGGCGGCATGCTCACCATCACCGCCGAGGACAACGGCAACGAGGCCCTGATCAGCGTCGAGGACGACGGCGTCGGCATGGACCCCGACCGGCTCGACGACATCAAGGACGCCCACCAGACCGGCGCGCACGTCGGCATCGGCAACATCAACGACCGCATGCGCACGGTGTTCGGCGCCGAGTACGCGTTGGTCGTGGAAACGGCCCCGAACGCGGGCACGAAGGTGATCCTCAAGGTGCCGAAGTTCGCCCGCAACGTGCTGCCGAACCTGAACATCGGGTCGCAGATGACCGACGAGCCGATGACGGCGGAGCAGCCGGCGATCCGCGCCTGAACTTGCAGGGTCAATCATGCTCAACCCAGGCGTGCATCGTGCCGATTGTGGTGTTGACCAATGAACAGCCGGCCGTTTGAACGAACAGACGCCGCCCGCGAGCAAAGGCCATCATCCAGTGCACGAACAACAAGCACCCGAACGCGTCCGCGTCTGCATCAAGTGCACCGCCAAGGGGTTCAACAGCTGCAAGTGCTGACGGGGACGAGGTTCAGCGTGCTGCCACCGCCAAGGTCGTGATCAGCACGACGGCGCACACGCTCCAGCTCACCCACATCCAGTAGATGTGCATGGGCGTCGGTCCGGCCGCGTTCTGCCGGCCCCGGTCGTCCCACCACTCCACATACCGCTCGAGCCAGCGGATCGGGTTGAACGTCACAGCCCGAACCTAGCATCTTGTGTCACAGGTCACGCGGGAGCAACCGACAGCGCAGTTGGGCTCCCGCGTGTCCGCGAAACGCACGTACTGTCGAGTACATGAGCGTCACGGAGAAGATCGCGGCCCGTCTCCCGAGGGTCATGGACCGGGGTGAGCGGCCGCCGGTGGTCGCCGCGGTGCGGTTGCACGGGGTCATCACCCCGCAGTCCTCGCCTGTCGCGCGCAACACGATCAGCCTCCAGAACGTCGAGTCGGCCATCAACCGGGCGTTCGACAACGAGCGGCTCATCGCCGTGGCACTGCTCATCAACTCTCCCGGCGGCGCGCCGACGCAGTCCGCCCTGATCGCCGAGCGCATCCGTGAGCTCGCGACCAAGAAGCACGTGCCGGTGCTCGCGTTCTGCGAGGACGTGGCGGCGTCCGGCGGCTATTGGCTGGCGTGCGCGGGTGACGAGATCTACGCGCACGGCACGAGCCTCGTGGGCTCCATCGGTGTCGTGAGCGCGGGCTTCGGGCTCAACGGCCTGCTGGAGAAGGCCGGTGTCGAGCGCCGCGTCTACACGGCAGGGGAGAACAAGGTCCGGCTCGACCCGTTCCAGGCCGAGAAGCCCGAGGACGTCGAGTGGCTCAAGACCCTGCACTCCGATCTGCACGACCAGTTCCGGGCGTGGGTCACCGAACGCCGCGGCGCCAAGCTCAGCGCCGACGCCGCCCTCTTCAGCGGCGAGGTGTGGACCGGCAGCAAGGCCGTGGAACTCGGCCTGGTCGACGGCATCGGCACGATCAGGAGCGTCATCGCGAAGCGCTTCCCGGACGCCGAACTGACGATCGCCGAGCCGCGCAGGCCGTTGTTGGCCAAGCTCGGACTGACCGGCGCGTCCACCCGATCGGGGGATCTCGTGGCGCAGGTGCTCGCGAGCGTCGAGGAACGTGCTCGCTGGTCCCGATTCGGGCTGTGAGCATCAGTTCGGTTTCACAGGGCGTGTCGAGGCCTACCCCGGCGTAGACATGACCGCACATTGATGGGCAAGATGCCCGACACAGTGAGTACCCAAGACAACGCCGGTCTCCTCGTCCTCGCAGTCGATGACGAGGCCCCTGGCCTGAGCGAGATCAAGTTCCTGCTCGAGAGCAGTCCTCACATCCGGCGCGTCCTCACGGCCTTCGACGCCGCCGAGGCCCTGCGCATCCTGAGGGGTGACTACGAGCAGGAGGTCATGGCGAGGACCAAGAACGGCCTTCCGCCGGTCGACGCGGTGTTCGCGGACATCAACATGCCCGGACTCTCCGGCATGGATCTCGCGCGGGTGCTCAGCGCGTTCAGGTACCCGCCCGCGCTCGTTTTCGTGACAGGCGTTGAGGAACGCGACGCGCTCGTGACGGCGTTCGACGTCGGCGCGCTCGACTTCATCAACAAGCCGATCAACGAGGAACGCGTCCTCAAGGCGATCTCACGGGTCGCGGACCGGGTGGGACGCACGGCGGCACCGACCGCCGCGTCGAGCGCCACGGCCCAGAACCCCGCCGAACCGACCGACGACGAGGTCATCCCCGTCGAGCTCGGCGGCACCATCAAGCTCGTGCCGCGCGCGTCCGTGCGGTACGTCGAGGCGCAGGGCGACTACGCCCGCCTGCACACCCAGGACGGCAGCCACCTCGTCCGCATCCCGCTCGCGCAGCTCGAGGAACGCTGGGCCAACGCGGGGTTCGTGCGCATCCACCGCTCGTACCTGGTGGCGTTGCCGCTGGTGAGCGAGCTGCGGATGACGGCGAACGGCTACGCGGTCGTCATCGGCACCGGTGAGGGTGCCAAGGAGCTCCCGGTCAGCCGCCGGCACACGAAGGAGCTCAAGGAGCGGATCGTGCGACCGCCGAAGAGCGGCTGGTGAGCAGGCACGACGCGGGAAAGCCCGAGCAGCCCGCCCGTGAGGCCTGGCTCGGCGAGCAGGGCAGCAGGCCGCGCCGCCGCAGGGTCGTGCTCGCGGACTCCACGAAGTCGCGCGGCAAGGCGTTGCGCACGATCATCGAGCTGGAGGAGCAGACCAGCGTCGGTGAGAAGCTGGTTCGCGACCTCATCCGGCAGCAGCTCAAGTCCGCGTTCGGGCTCGCCTTCGCGGTCCTGATCGGCATGTGCCTGCTGCCGGTCACGTTCTACCTGGTTCCGTCGATCGGGGATCTCAAGATCCTCGGCATCCCCATTCCCTGGCTCGTGCTCGGCCTCGCGCCCTTCCCGATCCTCTACGGCGTCGGGTGGGTCTTCCGCAGGCAGGCCGAACGGCACGAGCGCGACTTCGTGAACATGGTCGACCGCTGACGTGAACGCCACCATCTGGAGCCTCAGCGCCATCGTCGCCGTTGCGGCCGTCACGTTCCTCCTCGGCTACGTCGGGTCGCGCAAGGCGAACACCACCCCGGACTTCCTGGTGGCGCGCCGCGCGATCCCCGCCACCCGCAATGCCGCCGCGATCTCCGGCGAGTACCTGTCCGCGGCGTCGTTCCTCGGTGTCGCGGGACTCGTGCTCAAGGACGGCGTCGACGCGCTCTGGTACCCGATCGGCTTCACCGCCGGCTACCTCGCGCTGCTGCTGTTCGTCGCCGCGCCGCTGCGCCGGTCCGGTGCCTACACGCTGCCGGACTTCGCCGAGGCCCGGCTGGGATCGTCGAACGTGCGGCACTTCAGCACGTTCTTCGTGGTCTGCATCGGTGTGCTGTACCTGGTGCCGCAGTTGCAGTCCGCCGGTCTGACGCTGACCACGATCACCGGCCTGCCCGCGTGGTTCGGCGGCCTGATCGTCACGGTCATCGTGGTGATCAACGTGCTGGGCGGCGGCATGCGCGCGATCACGCTCGTGCAGGCGTTCCAGTACTGGGGCAAGCTCTTCGCGATCGCCGCGCCCACGTTCGTGCTCTTCGTGGTGTTCCTGGCCTCTCCCGACCGCGGCACGCAGCCGATCAGCGACGACGGCGTGGTCCGGTTCCCGAAGGCCGAGTCGATCACGGTGGCCGAGCAGGTCGTGAAGGTCCGCGTCGACGAGCCGCTGACGTTGAAGGTGACCGGCCAGATCGACGGCAGGAACGCGGACGGTGCGGTCTTCTGGGGCCGCGGTGTCTACGAGCTGAGCCCTGGCACGAAGATGGAGTTCGCCGCCGGCAGCCCGGTGCCGGTGGTCGAGGGCTCGCCGACCAGCAACTACGACTGGACGCGGCCGCAGACCGGTGGCATCTCCGAGCTGATCAGGACGTACTCGCTGATCTTCGCGACGTTCCTCGGCACGATGGGCCTGCCGCACGTCCTGGTCCGCTTCTACACCAACCCGGACGGCAAGGCGGCCCGCCGCACGGCGTTGCACGTGCTCTACCTGCTGGGCCTGTTCTACATCTTCCCGACGGTGCTGGGCGTGCTGTCGCGGCTCTACCTGCCGCAGCTGCTGGTGAACGGCAAGACCGACGCGGCGGTGCTGATGCTGCCGGAGACGATGCTGCCGAACCTGGGCGGTCAGATCGTCGGCGCGATCGTCGCCGCGGGCGCGTTCGCGGCCTTCCTGTCGACCTCGTCCGGACTCGTCGTGTCGGTCGCCGGAGTCGTCTCGACGGACATCATGCCGGGCAAGGTTCGTGACTTCCGGTGGGCAACTGTGTTCACCGGACTGGTCGCAATCGGTCTTGCTCTGCTCCTGCCGCGCTCTGATGCGTCACTGACCGTGGCCATGTCCTTCGCTCTGGCGGCGTCGACGTTCTGCCCGCTTCTGGTCCTCGGCATCTGGTGGAGAGGACTCACCTGGGTGGGCGCCGTGTGCGGGCTCGTGGTCGGCGGCGGCATGGTCCTCACCGCTCAGGTCGTGAGCGTCGTGAGCTCCTACACCGGCCGCTGGGCGCCCGCGTTCATCACCCAACCTGCGCTGATCACGGTCCCGGTGGCGTTCGCGATCATGATCATGGTCAGCAAGGCGACCCGCAGACGGGTGCCCGCGGACGTCAGTCAGATCCTGCTGCGGCTGCACGCCCCCGACCCGCTGGGATTCATCCGTGACCGCGACATCGCCCGCTTCGGGACCGCGGAGGAGAAGGCCCGGCAGGCCGAGGACAAGCGCAGGGGAGCTGGTCGAACACGGTGAGTAGCCACCGTTTCAAATGGGTGAAATTTGGTCACTCGAATCGGTGAACGGTGAACAAGGTCACGCAGAGTGCTGTTCGTCTACGCATACTGACCGTTCGTCGCATCACCCGACTGCTGGGCGCAACGGCACGAACGGGGTCTTACCTGAGTGACTCAAGTCTCCATACGGTTCCTGACCAAGAACAGACCGCACCTGGAGGCATTACGTGCACGTCACGTTGCTGACACCTACGACGAGTACCGCGAGGAGGGGACTGTGAGCAGCGTTGAACACACCCCGTCTGAGTCGTCCCCAGAAGCGCAAAAGTGGGTCGACGTCCAAGCGAGCGATGACTTCGCCGAGCTGAAGCATCGGCTGCGCAAGTTCGTATTCCCCGTCTCCGGCCTGTTCCTGGCGTGGTACCTGCTGTACGTGCTGCTCGCGGACTACGCGCACGACTTCATGTCCACCAAGGTGTTCGGCAACATCAACGTCGGGCTCATCTTCGGTCTGCTGCAGTTCGTGTCGACGTTCGTCATCACGACGCTGTACGTGCGGCACGCGAACAAGAACCTCGACCCGCTGGCGGAGAAGCTCCGCAACGAGATCGAGGGAGACGGCAAGTGAACGAGTCCAGCCCGATCCTCAACATCAGCATCTTCGGCGTCTTCGTCCTGATCACGCTGTTCGTGGTCATCCGGGCGAGCCGGAACAACAAGACCGCCGCCGACTACCTGGCCGCCGGTCGCGCGTTCACGGGTCCGCAGAACGGCATCGCGATCGCGGGTGACTACCTGTCGGCCGCGTCGTTCCTCGGCATCGCGGGTGCCATCGCGCTCAACGGCTACGACGGCTTCCTGTACTCGATCGGCTTCCTGGTGGCGTGGCTCGTCGCGCTGCTGCTGGTCGCCGAACTGCTGCGCAACACCGGCAAGTACACGATGGGCGACGTGCTGAGCTTCCGGATGCGCCAGCGTCCGGTCCGCGCCGCGGCCGCCACGTCGACCATGGCCGTCTCGTTCTTCTACCTGCTGGCCCAGATGGCCGGTGCCGGTGGTCTCGTCGCCCTGCTGCTCGGCATCACGGGCACGGGTGGCCAGGCGATCGTCATCGCCGTGGTCGGCGCCCTCATGATCGCCTACGTCCTCATCGGCGGCATGAAAGGCACCACCTGGGTGCAGATCATCAAGGCGGTCCTGCTGATCGCCGGTGCGGGCATCATGACCGTCTGGGTGCTCGGCAAGTACGGCTTCAACCTGTCGTCGCTGCTCGGTGCCGCCGTCGACGCCGCGCCCAAGGCCGGCGAGAAGCTGCTCGGCCCCGGCCTGCAGTACGGCGCGACCGGCACCAGCAAGCTGGACTTCCTGTCGCTGGCCCTCGCACTGGTCCTCGGCACCGCGGGTCTGCCGCACATCCTGATGCGCTTCTACACCGTGCCGACCGCGAAGGAAGCCCGTCGCTCGGTCGTGTGGGCCATCTGGCTGATCGGCATCTTCTACCTGTTCACCCTGGTCCTGGGCTACGGCGCCGGTGCGCTCGTCGGTCCGGACAAGATCAACGCGGCTCCCGGCAAGGCCAACTCGGCCGCCCCGCTGCTCGCGCTGGAACTGGGTGGCCCGATCCTGCTGGGCCTGATCGCGGCCGTCGCCTTCGCGACGATCCTCGCGGTCGTGGCGGGCTTGACGATCACGGCGTCGGCGTCGTTCGCTCACGACATCTACGCCAACATCATCAAGAAGGGCCGGGAGAACGGCAACGGTGACGCCGAGGACAAGACCGACGAGGTGAAGGTCGCCCGCATCACGGCGATCGTCATCGGTCTCGTGTCCATCGGTGGCGGCATCGTGGCCAACGGCCAGAACATCGCGTTCCTCGTGGCTCTGGCCTTCGCGGTCGCCGCCTCGGCGAACCTGCCGACGATCCTCTACTCGCTGTTCTGGAAGAGGTTCAACACCTCGGGCGCGCTGTGGAGCATCTACGGCGGTCTGATCGTGACGATCACCCTGATCGTCCTGTCGCCCGCCGTCTCCGGCAAGCCGACCTCGATGTTCAAGAACGCCGACTTCGACCTGTTCCCGCTGTCGAACCCCGGCATCGTCTCGATCCCCGTCGCGTTCCTGCTCGGCTACATCGGCACGATCCTGTCGAAGGACAAGGCCGACCCGGTCAAGCAGGCCGAGATGGAGGTCCGCTCCCTCACCGGTGCGGGCGCCGAGAAGGCCATCGCGCACTAGTCACGCACCACCGGGAAACGGGCCGTCCTTCACGGGGGCGGCCCGTTTTTCGTGCGTGCAACCCTGGACCGGCTGACCGCGTATTGGATGCGAACGCGGCAGAACTTGGGGGACCGGAGTGCGACGAGACGAGGAGTTCTCGCAGTTCTTCACGAGCAGATTCGACTGGGCCCGGCGCACGGCGTACGCGTTGTGCGGTGACTGGTCGGAGGCAGAAGAGATTGCGCAGAACGCTTTCGTGAAGGCGTACGCGAAGTGGCCGAGCATCAAGCGCGAAACGGCGGAGGGCTACGTCCGCACCATCGTGACGCGCGTGTTCCTCGACAGCAGACGTCGTGGCCGCGACCGCGAGCGTCCTACCGCTGACCTGCCCGAACACGGCGTCGGCGGCGGTTTCGCCGATCCGGACGCCCGGCTGAACGCGGCGCTGCAACAGGTGGCGCCGAAACAACGGGCCGCGCTCGTGCTGCGTTTCGTGCACGACCTGTCCATCGAGCAGACGGCCGCCGAGCTCGGCTGTTCGGTGGGCAACGTCAAAAGTCAGACAGCCAGGGGTTTGGCGACGCTCCGCGAGGCGTACGGCGAACCGGTCAACTCGGAGAGTGGTCGATGAACATCGAAGACGAGCTGCGCGGAGCTCTCGACATCTCCGCGCCGCCTCCCACGACAACGCTGGACCAGGTCATGAAGCGCGGCCGGCGCCAGGTCTTCCTTCAGCGAGCCGGAGCGATGATCGGGGTGGTCGCGGTGGTGGCCGGCGTGGGCATCGGCGCCGCCACGCTGAACCAGGCCTCGCCGCCCCAGCAGGCGGACCAGCCGAGCTTCGGCCCCGCCACCGTGGAGCACGCGGTGGGCTGGCCGCGGGTCGACACGCCACCGCAGAAGCCGTACGGGACGTGGTCGCCCGCGTCCACCGCGCCGCCTCCCGCCGGACGTCCGATCCTCGCGATGCCGCGGTGCGACATCAAGCAGCGGAAGTGGGCGATGAAGGTGCACGCCGGCTCCCTGACGCTGAACGACGAGTACGTGCGGAAGTGGATCGGCACGGTGCGCGAGCAGCTGCCCGAGGTGGAGGTCAGCGAGCTGTCGCCCAGGCTCGACAAGTCGTCCTACCTGGAGTACGCGGTCGACCTGACCGACTCCGGCGGCACCGGCAGCGTCCGGCTCACCGCGGGCAGGTTCGCGGGTACGCCGCTCGAGTACGCCGACGACAACATCTGGACCAGCGGCGACTGCGTGCCGCCCTACCGGACCACGTTGCCGGACGGCACGATCCTCCAGCTCCACAGCGTGCGCGCGGCCGAGCCGTTCCAGACGCTCCTGCAGGTCATGGAGGTGTTCCGGCCGGACGGTCTGATGCTGCAGCTGGAACTGGCGAACTACGGCAGCAAGGACATGCGTCCCGCGGCGCAGGAGGGCTACTGGGAGCGCACCGGTCCCGGCCGGGCGAACCTGCCGTTGACCGAGGAGCAGTTCTCGAGGCTCGGGCCCGCCATCGCGGAGGTGGCCTGAGGGTGTCCCGTGCCGGAGGTTCACGTCCGTGCAACCTCCGGCATGGGAACATCTACGGCGTGACTGTTCCAAGCGTGGAGATCGCCGAGGTTCCGGCACAGCTGCCCGAGGGCGCCGTACTGCTGGACGTGCGCGAGCAGGACGAGTGGGACGCGGGCCACGCGCCTGGCGCGCTGCACGTCCCGATGAGCGAGATCGGTGCCCGTCTCGAAGAGGTGCCGAACGACGTGCAGCTCTACGTCGTGTGCCGCGCCGGTGGCCGTTCGGCCCGCGTGACCCAGTACCTCAACGAGAACGGCTGGGAGGCCGTCAACGTCGAGGGCGGCATGCAGCACTGGGAGGCCGCCGGTCGCCCGCTCGAGGGCGGCGCCGACGGCATGGCGCCCGAGGTCATCTGATCGTGCAGCCGCTGCAGCCGATGCGCGTGGACTGGGTGGCGACTCCGCCACCCGGTGCCTATCCGCAACCGCAGAACCGGTCGCAGCGGCTGTCCTACGGCGGCCCGCCGAACTACCCGGTCCCGCCGCGCTGGGGTTTCCCCCTGCTCGCGTGGCGCTGGCCGACGGCCGTGGCCAGCACGGTCGAGCAGGCGGACTCGGTCGACAACGTCCGCCGGCTCGGCAAGACCGCGCAGAACTCGCTCTGGGTCGTCGCCTTCGTCGCCCTGTGGGCGGCGGGGTCCGAGATCTGGCGTTACGTGCTGCTCGTGATGAGCCGGTTCGGCGCTCTGGACGCGAACGTGGTGCTCACGTCGGACGCCATGGTCGTGTCCTCGTGGACGGTCATGTTCGTCGGCTGGGCGCTGTCATTGGTGCTGGTGCTGGTGTGGATCCGGCGCGCGCGGAACGTGGCCGCGGACCTCGTGAGCTACGGGCCGTCCCGGTCTGGTGTGAACGCACTCCTGCTCCTGCTCGCGCCGTTCGTCAACCTGGTCGTCCCGGGTTCGGTGCTGGCCGAGCTGGAACACGCTGTGGCGCGCCGCCCCGTCGGCGAACGTCCCCGGCCGTCGAAGCTCCTGCTCTGGTGGTGGGGTTTCTGGGTCGCGGCCGGGTTGATGTTCTGGATCACCCTGCTGTGGCGGAACCTCGCGGACAGCACGCAGGCGCTGGCGAACGGCGTGCTGCTGCACGTGTTCCAGGACCTCGTGCTGGTCGGGGTCGCGGTGACGACGGCGCTGGTCGTCCGCCGGATCACCACGCTGCTGCTGCCGGTGGACGCCGCGTCCGTCCGGCTGATGCGGGTCGTCGAGGTCAAGGACGCCCCCGAACCGCCGCTGCGGTCGGTGCGCGCGTCCGGCTCGCCCCGCTGACGCTGTTCAACCGACGTTCGCCCTGCTGGACCTGCCGACGTTCTTCCGGCCGTGCCAGGTTGGATGAATGCGGACACTCATCGGGGCTCTGGTGATCGCAATGGCCACCCCTGGCGTCGCTCAGGCGCACCACCGGGACTTCGACCTCCAGGCACACCGCGGCGGCATCGGCCTGACCGTGGAGAGCACGCTCAAGGCGTTCGGCAAGGCGCTCGAACTCGGCGTGACGACCCTGGAGCTCGACCTCCAGATCACCAGGGACGGCCGTGAGGTCATCACCCACGACCGCAAGACGAACCCGGCGAAGTGCCTGGACACGAAGCCGGCGTTCCCCGGCGATCCCGAGTTCCCCTACGCCGGCAAGTACGTGAAGGACCTGACGTTCGCCCAGGTGCGGACGCTGGACTGCGGCAGCACGAGGTGGTCGCAGTACCCGGACCAGGAGCTCTCGCCGGGCGCCCGCATGCCCACCCTGGACGAGTTGTTCGACCTCGCCCGCAAGCACCGCGCGTGGGGCATCCGCTTCAACATCGAGACCAAGGTCGAGGCCGCCGCACCGCACGAGACCGCGCCACGTGAGCAGTTCGTGCAGCGCGCCGTCCGGGAGATCCGCCGCTCGGGCTTCCTGGCGAACGTGACCGTCCAGTCCTTCGACTGGGGCACGCTGATGCGGCTGCGCGAGGTCGAGCCGCGCATCCCGCTGGTGGCGCTGACCCAGCCGGAGATGCTGCGGCCGGGTTCGCCGTGGACGGGCGGCCTCGAACTCGCCGACTTCGGTGGCAGCGTCGCGAAGATGGCGAAGAGTTTCGGCGCGGTGGCGCTCTCACCGGTGCACGGCAACCCGCAGGGCGGCAAGGTCGGCGACCCGGACTACGTGCCGTTCACCACGAAGGCGCTCGTGCAGGACGCGCATCGGCAGGGGCTCAAGGTGATCCCGTGGACGACCAACGACCCGGCCACCATGCACAAGCTGATCGACGACGGCGTGGACGGCATCATCACCGACTACCCCGATCGGCTGCGGAAGGTCATGCAGGAACGGGGTTTCCCGTTGCCGCGCAAGTACCGCCGCTAGTCAGCCGTGGGGCCTGCGCGGGAGCTGGGGCAGGCCCAGCAGGGTCCTGACCTGAGTCGAGGTCAGTCCCATCCGCCGGACGATTCGTTCCGGGGCCCAGCGCAGTTCGTGGTGCAGGGCCACGACGATCGCGGTGATCTCCTGCTCCGCCGCGGAGATCTCCGCGGCCCGGTCCTCCTTCAACCGGTCGGACTTCTCCGTCGCCGCGAGAACCAGCTCCTCGAAGTCTTTTCCGTGCTCCTTCAGGTAGTTCTCGTGGTAGCGCTTCCTCGCGGCGTCGTCGGCGATCCGGAAGAACTCCGATCGCGCCATGTCCCAGGCCATCCAGCGCTGCCACCGTCCCAACCAGACCTTCGGCTGGCCGGGTCCGCTCTTCTCCCACTGCTGCCACGCGAGCAGCCGCGCCTGGCTCACCTCCCAGTCGCGGTCGCGGGTCAGCTCCTGCAACGCCCGGTCCGCCGCCAGCGATTCCTCGCCCAGCGGCGATCCGGTGAGGATCGCCTGTGCCGCATAGGCACGGCGCATCAGTTCCTCTTCGCCGCTCACCCCGCGCCCAGCGGCAGCGAGTGCAGGCCGCGGATCACGAACTCCGCGCGGCGGTTGGGTTCCTCGGCCAGCACCGCGCCGGGAAGCTTGCGGTGCAACGAGGACAGCGCCGCCTCCACCTCGATGCGGGCCAGCGGCGCGCCCAGGCAGTAGTGGATGCCCATGCCGAAGCCGAGGTGCTGGTTCTTCTCGCGGCCGATGTCGAGGACGTCCGGGTTCTCGAAGACCAGCGGGTCGCGGGCGGCCGCGCCGAGCAGGGCGGCGATCTTCTCGCCGGGCTCGATGACGTGGCCGGCGATCTCCACGCGTTCGGTGGCCGTGCGTTCGAAGAGCTGCAACGGCGAGTCGTAGCGGATGAGCTCCTCCACGGCCGTGGGCATCAGTTCGGGGCTGAGCCGCTCCCACTGCGAGCGGTGCTGCATCAGTGCGTAGACGCCGTTGCCGATGACGTTGACCGTGGCCTCGTGGCCGGCCATCAGCAGGAGCACGGCGGTGGCGACGAGTTCGTCCTCGGTGAGTCTGGCGCCGTCGGTGTCGGTGACGGCGACCAGGTCGGAGACGAGGTCGGCGCCGGGGTTCTTGCGGCGCAACGCGACCAGTTCGCGCAGGTAGGCGACGAACTCGGTGGCGGCGCGTTCGGCCGCGGCCTGCTGGTCGGCGGGCAGGCCGTACTCGTACATCTTCACGATGGCGTTCGACCACGGCTGGAGCAGGTAGCGGTCCTGCTGCGGAACGCCGAGCAGCTCCGCGATCACCTCGACCGGCAGCGGGGCTGCGACGTGGGCGAGCAGGTCGGCCTGACCCTGGTCCTTGATCTTGGCGGCCAGTTCGTCGACGAGCCGGTCGGACAGGTCCGCGACCCACGGGCGCAGCCGCTCGACGTGACCGCGGCCGAACGCGGCGGCGACCAGCCGGCGCAGGCGGGTGTGCGTGGGCGGCTCGTTCTCCAGCAGCGAGTTGCGGTGCAGGAGGTTGAAGGACATGAACTGCTCGACCGGCTTGACGTCCGACCAGATTCGCCCGAACGAGCGATGCCGCAGCACCGCCGAGCAGGCCGCGTGGGAGACCGCGACAGCGACGTCCATCTGCTCGTGGTGATGCACCTCACCGGCCTCACGCAGGGCGGCGAACGCCGGGTACGGGTCGGCGATGAACGCGGGATCACGCTGGTCGAACGTCACAAGGCGGGACGGTAAGTCGCGATCGGCGTTTCGTCCACGCCCATTTGATTGATGACTCAAATTGTTGCGCAGGAACTATCGTCTGGTCTTGTGCAGCAGCCAGCGATCGTCGCGCACCGTGGCGCGTCCACCGACCGTCCCGAGCACACCATCGGCGCCTACGAGCTCGCGCTCAAAGAGGGTGCGGACGGCCTCGAGTGCGACATCCGCCTGTCGAAGGACGGCGAGATCGTGTGCGTGCACGACCGCACGCTCACCCGCACGTCGAATGGCCGTGGCACGGTCAGCGCGCTCTCGCTCGAAGAACTGAGGAAGTTCGACTACGGCAGCTGGCACCGCCACCGTCAGCCGGCCGGGCTGTTGGTGCTGGACGACCTGCTGGAGCTGGTCAAGGGCAAGAACGTGCAGCTCTTCGTCGAGACCAAGCACCCGGTCCGGTACCGCAACGAGGTCGAGCGCAAGCTCGCCGAGGCGTTGAAGAAGCACGGACTCGGCGCCCAGATCGTCATGATGTCGTTCTCGCCGACCGCGGTGAAGGCGTTCCGCGAGCACGCGCCGGACATCCGCACGGTGCTGCTGCTCGACCGCCTCGGCCGCTACCGCGGCGGCTCGCTGCCGTCGTTCGCCGACTACACCGGGCCCGGTCTGCACCTGCTGCGCAACGACCCCGGCTACGTTGATCGGGCGAGGCGCGCCGGTCACGAGACGTACGTGTGGACGGTGGACAACGCCGAGGACGTCGCGCTGTGCCGTGACCTGGGGGTCCGCTACCTCGCGACCAATGCCCCGGCGAACACCCGCCGCCTGCTGACGGCTAATTTGGCGACCTAGACAAGCCTGAGCACGAGGAGGGCCAAGGTGGCCAAGCGGACCGCGGTCAAGGACGCACCGAAGGACGGGATCAACCCGAAGCAGCCCTGCCCGTGCGGGTCCGGCAAGCGCTACAAGGCCTGCCACGGCGCGCCCGGCGGAGCGACGGACGTCATCGTGTCCCGCCCGTTCGAGGGTCTCGCCGCCGAGTGCGAGCTGATCGCGCTGCGCGAGTTCGTGCCGTCGGCGATCGTGAAGCTGCCGACCAAGGACGGCCGCGAGGTCACCCTCGCGACCGTGCTGCCGATGGCCGCCGCCGGCCTGATCCGCGGCGACGACGTGCCGTTCGTGGGCCTGCAGGTGCAGACGCGCTCCGGCGACATCAGCCGCGACCTGGCGCGGGCGCTGCAGTGGGCGCAGCAGGCGAAGACCGGTGACGTGCTGCCGGTCGTCGGCCCGGACAACGGCGACGACCCCGGCCGTCTGCAGGACCTGCTCGACGCGGACGCCGACATCACGCCGGTGCTGCACACCGACTTCGTGTGGTGGATGCCCGAGGGCACCGAGCCGACGGGCGACGTCGCGCTGTCGCTGGAGCGGGCGAACGCGGCGATCCTGCCGACCGAGCGCCTCGACGCCCCCGGCGTGAAGGCCGCCTACTGGGTCGACGCGGGCGACAAGGCGCACCTGCGCTGGGTCCGCCCGGAGCCCGAGGAGAAGTTGCTGCCCGCGATGGCCCGGCTGGCCGCCCGCGGTGAGCTCGACCTCGGCGAGGGCTCGCGCTACGCCGGTTCGTTCCGCGCGCACGGCCTGCTCGTGCCGGTCTGGGACCTCGACCGCGAGATGCACGCCCGCGAGTGGGCCGAGCCGGCCGAGGCGCTGGGCAAGCGCTTGCTGGAGGCGCTGGCCGTCGACGAGCCGCTGAGCGACGCCGAGCGCCGCGCCCGTGACGGCCTGCGTGGCCGCCAGATCACCCTGCGGTAGTCCACCGGGTTGTCCACATGGTTGTGCACAGGGAGCTGTGGATAAGTGCTGCTGCACATCATCACGACGGCCGGCTGGGCTGCTGCTCAGTCGGCCGGGTCGATCCCGCCCGCCGAGGGTGAGGAGTTCGTGCACTGCTCGGACCGGGGCGTCGTGCACGTGACGGCCGGGAAGTTCTTCCACGGGCAGAGCGGGCTGCTGCTGCTCGTCGTCGACCCGAAGCTGCTGGGCGTGCCCGTCCGGTGGGAGGCGGTGGCGGACTCACCGCTGTGGTTCCCGCACGTCTACGGGCCGATCCCGGTCGCCGCGGTGACCGAGGTGCACGAGTTCCCCGGTGAGCGAGACGGTTCGTTCGTTCTGCCGGAAGCCGTTGCCGTTTTGTGATTTAGTTTGGCAACCGTTCGACTCGCCCAGGCGTGGATCTCTCGAAGCCAGTGTGCTGCTTTGGGGGAGGGGGTGTGCCGTGACGGCGGTGTTGCAGCTGGGGACAGCCGCCGAGCGCGGCGGGGAAAGAGCGGAAGCCGTGGGGGACTTCGCTGAGTTCGTGCGCGTGTCCATGCCCGGACTCCTGCGCTACGGGCACGCGTTGACGGGAAATCCGCACGACTCGGCCGACCTGGTGCAGGCCGTGCTGGAGAAGGTCGGCTCGCGCTGGGCCGCCGTGCAGCGCAAGGGTGACGACCCGCTCGCGTACGTCCGCAGGGCGATGGCGAACACGCACATCAGCATCTGGCGCAGACGTCGCCGGGAGAGCCTCGTGGCGGACTTCCCCGACAGCGGAGCCGTGGCTCCCGAGCTGAGCCGGCTCGAGAACGAACCGCTCTGGCAGGCGCTGCGCGACCTGCCGCCACGGCAGCGCGCGGTGGTCGTGCTGCGCTACTACGACAACCTCTCCGAGGCCGAGATCGCGAACGCGCTCGGGATCTCGTGCGGCACGGTGAAGAGTCAGAGCAGCAAGGCCATGGCGAGCCTGCGAACACGCTTGGCGAAGGAAGGAGTGACCGGTGGACGAACTGGATGATCAGCTGCGCAAGCTCTTCAGCGATGATCGGCTCGACGTGCACTCCCCACCCGTCACCACCGAGACCGTGGTGCGCGGTGCCGCCCGCCTTCGCCGCCGCCGTGCCGCCGTCACCGGGGCGTTCGCCGTGGCGGTCCTGGTCGGTGCCGGGGCCGGGCTGGCCCAGCTGGGCAAGGGCAGGCAGGACGACACGGTCGGCGCGTACCTGACCACGGCCACCCCGACCAGCTCGACGACCACGCCCCCGACGTCGGTCAGCACGTTCACCTCGACGGTGATCGTGACGACGAACCCGCCGCCGAACTCCAACGGCGGCAACCCCGACACCTCCGGCACCGGGACCAGGAGCGACCAGAAGTCGGATCCTCCTCTGCCGCCGCCGGCCACACCGGAGGCACAGCCCGGCCGGTACGGATCGCTCGCGCTGGGGATGTCCGAGGCCGACGCGCTCGCGACCGGCTCGCTGGTCGAACCGAGCACCCCGGCCGACTCCGAGAACAGGTGCAAGGCGTACGCGACGAAGTCGGTGCCCGACAGCAACGCCGTGATCGTCTCACCGGCGCGGGGAATCGTGCGGATCACGCTGGCGAGCTTCGCCAAGACGCCCAAGAACGTCGGTGTCGGCTCGAAGGTCGCCGACGTGAAGACCGCCTATGCGAATGCCACGCAAAGCGGTTCCAACGTGGTGGTGTCAATGAACGCGACACCGGCGTGGTCGTACATCTTCGAGAGTGACGGAAGCACGGTGACCACCGTGTTCATGCGGCTGAATGCGAACGACTGCACGGCCGTCTGACAATTCGATCTTGTCGAAGTCCCGCCGCTCATTGGGGGTGCGGCGGGGCTTCGGCGTACCCGTTTGCGGACGTATTCGCTGTGATCTCTTCGTGACTCAGAACTGTGCAACCTGGCTTCTCGGGTGGCGTCTTACTGGATGTCCGAAAGGGCATGGGGGTTCGTCACCAATGGGGGAAATAGAAATGAACAGCTCTGTCAAGCTTGCGCTCATCGTCGCGGTGGCCGTTTCCGGAATTGCCGCGTGCACGTCCACTCCGGCACCGAAGCAGAATTCCGCGCCCGCCACCGAACTGCCGTCCGCCACGCCGCCCGCGGTGGTCACGGAGGTCGTGACCGCGACGGTGACCAACCCGCCTCAGGCCGTGGTGAAGGTGGACAACCGCCCCGGCTACGGCGCCCTCAAGCTGGGCATGACGCTCGACGAGGCGAGAGCGGCCGGCCTGACCGACCTGACGTGGGACAGCGACGGTGACGGCATCTGCGTCGCCGACGACGAGGTCGCGATCTCGAAGAAGTACGGCGTCGTCCGGATCACTTTGCCCCTGGACGCCAGGACTTCCAAGGGAATCGGGGTCGGCTCCACCTTCGCCGAGGTGAAGGACGCTTACCAGGCGGCTTCTGAATACCGCTCGGGCTGGTCGGCGAGGATCAGCGACAACGCCTCTTACGCGTTCCTCGGCAGTGGCAAGCTCGACCATTTCCCGGACACCGACGAGGTCGTTCTCATCAAGCTGGGATCGAGCAACGCCGACTGCGCCTTGGCATTGCTCTGAGTCTCACCAAGAACCGCCGTGCCCGCCCCGCTGGGGGTGGGGCGGGCACGGCACCCGAATGCAAAAATTTCCTGGGGGGAAATCGCAATGAAGCGCTCTGTCATTCTCGTCGCAATCGCCGCCGCTCTCGGCCTGTCCGCGTGCACGTCCACGCCGACGCCGACGCCGGACACCACTGCCACTTCCGCTGCCACGTCCAGTTCCGCGCCGTCCAGCACGGCGCCGCCGCCCGCGGTGGTCACCACCGTCGTGACGCAGACGGTGACCAACCCGCCGCCACAGCCCACCAAGCCGGTGATCGATTCGTTCGGCTACGGCCCGCTCAAACTCGGCATGACGCTCCAGCAGGCCCTCGACACCAAGCTGATCGCTCCTGATCTGCTGAGCCCTCCGGACGGCGCCTGCACGGGCCACCGGATCCTCGGCACCGATCACAGCGTGGCGATCTCCAAGAAGCTGGGCGTCGCCTCCATCACCTTCACCCCGGAGATGACGTCGGACGGCGTCGGCATCGGGGCGACCGAGGAGAAGCTGAAGGCCGAGTACACCAACCTCAGGCCAGTCGGCCCGAACTACACCTGGGCCGCTGACGCCGACAACAACCCGGCAGCCACGTTCGTCTTCGGAGTGCACAAGGAGAAGAAGACGCTCTGGGCGGCGTACCTCGCGCTCAAGAACCAGGACTGCCACAACTAGGAAAAAAGATCTTCAGCCGGCGATGTCGAGATCCGCGTTTCGGCTCCGTCCCCGCGGTGGAAGTGACCATGATGGGTCGCACCAGCACCGAGGGAGACACCAGAGATGGCGAAGTACCTGCTGCTCAAGCACTACCGCGGCGCGCCTGCGGCGGTGAACGACGTGCCGATGGACCAGTGGACGCAGGACGAGATCACCGCGCACGTGAAGTACATGAACGACTTCGCGGACCGGCTCAGGACCACCGGCGAGTTCGTCGACGAGCGGGCGCTCGCGCAGGAGGGCACCTGGGTCCGGTACGACGGCGAGGGCAGGCCGCCGGTCACCGACGGGCCGTTCGCGGAGACGAAGGACCTCATCGCCGGCTGGATGATCATCGACACCGACAGCTACGAACGCGCGCTCGAACTCGCGGCCGAGCTGTCGGCGGCGCCGGGCAAGGACGGCAAGCCGATCCACGAGTGGCTGGAGATCCGTCCGTTCTACGGCCACGCGCCGACGATCACGGAGTGACGAGTGGACGAGGCACTGCTCAGGAGCCTCCTGCCGGCGGTGCTCGGCATCCTCGTCCGCCGCGGAGCCGACTTCGCGGCGGCCGAGGACGCCGTGCAGGACGCGCTTGTCGAGGCGGTCCGGGTGTGGCCGGAGGATCCGCCGCGGGATCCGAAGGGCTGGCTCGTCACGGCGGCCTGGCGCAAGTTCCTCGACGCCACGAGAGCGGCGACGGCCCGGCGCAGGCGTGAGGACGCGATCGACGCGGAACCGGAGCCTGGGCCGGCGTCGGACACCGACGACACGTTGCAGCTCTACTTCCTGTGCGCGCACCCGTCGCTCACGCCTTCCTCGGCCGTCGCGCTCACGCTCAGGGCCGTCGGCGGACTGACCACCCGCCAGATCGCGCAGGCCTACCTGGTGCCGGAGGCCACGATGGCCCAGCGCATCAGCCGGGCCAAGAAGACGGTCGGCGACGTGCGGTTCGACCAGCGCGGCGACGTCGCCACCGTGCTGCGTGTGCTGTACCTGGTCTTCAACGAGGGCTACTCCGGCGACGTCGACCTGGCCGCAGAGGCCATCCGGCTCACCCGGCAGCTCGCGGCCGTGATCGACCACCCCGAGGTCGCGGGACTGCTCGCGCTCATGCTCCTGCACCACGCCCGCCGCGCGTCCCGGACCAGCGAAGGCCGTCTGGTGCCGCTCGCCGAGCAGGACCGCGGCAGGTGGGACACGACGCTGATCGCCGAGGGCGTCGAGATCCTGCAGGCCGCGCTCGCGCAGGACAGGCTGGGGGAGTTCCAGGCGCAGGCGGCCATCGCGGCGCTGCACGCGGACGCGCCCGTGGCCGAGGAGACGGACTGGGTGCAGATCGTCGAGTGGTACGACGAACTCCTCCAGCTGACCGACAGTCCCGTCGTGCGGCTCAACCGCGCGGTGGCGGTGGGAGAGGCCGACGGACCGCGCGCCGGGCTGAAAGCGTTGGCGGAACTGGACGATTCACTGCCCCGCTACTCGGCCGTGGCCGCATATCTCCACGAGCGCGACGGAAGTCCGCTGACGGCCGCGAAACTCTACGTCGAGGCGGCGGAGAAAGCATCGAACCTCGCCGAGCGGGAATACCTGACGCGGCAGGCCGCCCGTCTCAACAACTGAAAGGACCGCCTCACCCGGTCAGGTGAGGCGGTCCTTTGTGATCAGGCACTCAAAGCGTGCGAAGAAAAACTCAGAGCTTGCCGCCCGCGGCGGTCGGGGCGCCGGAGTCGGCACCCTCGTCGCCCACGCTCTCGCGGGTCAGGAAAGTCTCGACGTAGAACATGTTGCCGTCCGCGCGGTCCATGATCGTGAGCAGCGTCTTCATCGAGGAGACCTCCTCGACCTGCTCCTTCAGGAACCACTGCATGAACTGCTCGCCGATGTAGTCGCCCTCCTCGCGGGCGGCCTTGGCGAGGCCCACGATCTGGTCGGTGACCTGCTGCTCCTGGCGCAGGGCCAGGTCGACGAGGTCGCGCGGCGACTTGAACTCGTTGAACGGTGCCTCGACGCCGGGAATGGTGATGGCGATGTCGTTGTCCATCAGGAACTGCACGATCATCATCGCGTGGTTGCGCTCTTCGAGAGCCTGGCTGTAGAAGTGCGACGCGAGGCGGGGGAGGTCCTCGTTGTCGAACCACACGGCGAGTGCGATGTACTGCTGCGAAGCGGAGAACTCGTTGCCGACCTGAGCCTGCAGCAGCTCGTGGAACTTCGACTTCTTGGACAGGATCTTCTTCACGTTCGAGGCCATGCGGAGTACGTTAGCCGAGAACAAAGATCTTCGCATTCCAGGAAAAGCTAACCTTTGTTTGGAAAGGTGATCCAAACAAAGGTTAGGCGTTCCTAACGATCACACCAATGGCGCGCGGTCGATCGGGCACGACATGCAGCGGGGTCCGCCGCGGCCGGAGCCCAGCTCCGAGCCGGCGATCCGCAGCACCTCGACGCCCTGGTCCTCCAGGCGCGCGTTCGTCTCGACGTTGCGCTCGTACGCCACGACGAGACCAGGCGCCACGGCAAGCGTGTTGTTGCCGTCGTCCCACTGCTCGCGCTCGGCGGTGACGATGTCGAGGCCCGTGTCGATCACGCGCAGCCGTTCGATGCCCATCGCCTCAGCCGCCGCCTCGAGGAACGGCACGGGGCCGTCCACCCGCACGCCACCGTTGCCGTCGGCGCGCAACGGGTAGGCCGTCAGCGTGTGGCGGATCGCGGGGTACATCACCACGGCGTCGCGGTCGACCATCGTGCAGACGGTGTCGAGGTGCATCGTGGCGCGTTCCTGCTCGATCGGCACCGCCAGCACCGTGTGCGCCAGGCCGTCCGCGAGAGCGGAGCGGGCGAACGACTCCGCGCCCGCCGGGGTGGTGCGCTCGCCGACGCCGATGGCGATCACACCCGGCGCGAGCAGCAGCACGTCGCCACCTTCCAACGGCGCCGAGTGCGCGCCGTACGCGCGGCCCGTGCGGCGGAACCGCGGGTGGTAGGCGTAGATCAGGTCGGTCAGCGTCGTCTCGCGGTCGCGGGCGGGCAGCGCGAGCGACGTGATGGCCACGCGGTCGCCGACCCAGACCGACGAGTCGCGGGTGAAGAGCAGGTTCGGCAGCGGGTCGACGGCGAAGTCGATCGGCAGGTGCATCTTGCGCACCAGCGACGCGCCCTCGGCGGCCGGCATCTCCTCGAACGTCATGCCGGTCATCAGCACCTGGGCGAGCTGCGGTGCGTCGAGCGAGGTGAGGTGGCTGCGCAGCGCGTCGGCCAGGTCGATGCCGAGGCGGCGCTCGTTGACGGCGCTGTGGATGCCCGCGATGCGCGCGCGGTTGTCCTCCAAAGCCTGCACCAGCACGTCGGCCAGCAGCAGGACCTCGACGCCCTTCGAGGTCAGCGTCGCGGCGAAGGCGTCGTGCTCCTCCTGGGCCCTGCCGACCCACGGCACGCCGTCGAACAGCAGCTGGTCGTTGTTGCGCGGGGTGAGCCTCTTGAGCTCGTTGCCCGGCCGGTGCAGCAGCACCGTGCGCAATGGGCCGACCTCGCTGTCCACGCGCGGCGCGGCGTCCGGAAGTGCTTCGGTCTCAGCGATCGTGTGCGCAGTCACCGGACGAGCGTAACCCTGAACAGCACAAATCGCCGTCCGCGAGCCAAAAATCGCAACGAATGGCGGTAAATTATGGAATCTACCGTGGAATCGTTACGGCAACCAGCTCACTTTGCCGCGCAACATTGTGTAGCCGATGAACGCGACCACGTCGAGGATGGTGTGGGCGATGACCAATGGCCACAACCGCTTCGTGCGCTGCCAGTAGAAGCCGAACACCAGGCCCATGACCACGTTGCCGACGAACCCGCCGAAGCCCTGGTAGAGGTGGTACGAACCGCGCAGCACGGCCGCCGCGAACAACGCCGTGTACTGCCGCCAGCCGAGCTGCTCGAGCCGCGTGATCAGGTACCCGACGACGAGCACCTCCTCCGCCCACGCGTTGCCGGCGGCGGCGAGGATCAGCGCCGCGCTCATCCACCACTGGTTGTCCAAAGTGGACGGCTGGACGGCGAGGTTGAGCCCGAGCGCCCAGGCGGCGAAGTAGAGCCCCAGCCCGGGGATGCCGATGATCGCGGCCAGTCCCAGCGCACCCAGCGAGTCCGCGAGCTTGCGGGTGCCGTCGAGACCGATGACGCGCAGCTTGATTCCGGTGCGCCACAACAGGTACAGCCCGATGCCGCCCCACGCGGCGAGCTGTAGCACGCCGAGCAGCTGCGCCACGAGGTCCAGCAGGTCGGCGCGCGCCTGCGGGACGTTGATCGCGACGGACTGCTGGTTGAGCGGTGTCGGCTGCAGCAGGCTGTCGATCAGCCGCACGAGGCTGCGCAGCCCGGACAGCCCGAGCGTCATGCTGAAGACGATCAGCAGTTCGAGCTGGTAACCGCGCTTCTCTTCGGCGGGAATCAAGGTCACCAGCCAGACGCTACCTCTGGGACAGGAAGGGGCAGCCCATCAACCGCCGCAGTTCCGCGGCGAGTTCCTGCGGAGTGCTGACGGGCTTGGAGAACGCGATCCGCACGTCGTGGTCGTCGCACTCCGCCTCGATCCGCAGCCGCAGCCCGAACCGGTCGAGCCCGAGCGGCCGGATGTGACCGGTCCGCAGCTCCTCCGGCAGGTGGCGGGAGAGTTGGTCGACGACATCGCTGTGCGCGGCCTCCAGGTGCCGCAGCCAGTGGTCCTCGTTGCCGCAGAACGGGTCCGGTGCCGCGCTCGCGAACTGCTCCGGCCTGATCGACGACGTGCCCTCGGCGTCCGCGATCACCATCGACGCGGGTGTGAGCCGCAGCACCGAGGCGCCGTGACCCGCATCGAGCAGCCGGTGGTCCGGACGCACGTCGGCGACCGCGAGGATCTCGTCGCGAGCCTCCTCGTCGTCCAGTGCGGCGACCCAGCCGGTGAGCCACAGCAGGCCGCGGACTGGTTCGCGCAACGGAACCGGCGCCTGGTCGGCGATCTCGAGCATCGCCGTCACCTCGGCCCGCGGGGTCTGCCACAACTGCCCGACCAGCGGGTGTTCGTCGGGCAGCAACAGGATCGTGGTGCCGCACGGGTGCACGTGGTGGAACAACGGGCTCGTGCGGGAACCGGACTGAGGAAGCAGTGCGGCAGAACCGTGCCGGGCCGCGATCGTGCGGGCGCGCTCTGCGGCGTGCGGCGCCGGCGGGCGCTTGGTCTGGGTGTCGGTCACCGCTGCACCTCCTCGAAGGTTAGGCAAGCCTAACTTAGCTTGGCGCGTCATGGGAAGCGTCACCTGTACGGTGGACGGGTGGTCGTGCCCAACAAGCCGTCCACCGAGGTGACGGCGCTCGACGATCGGTGGACCCGGCACTGTGTCGACCGGGCGAGCCGCCGTGCACTGATGTGGACTGTGGTTGCCGGTGCGGCCTTCGCGCTCCAGTTCGTGCTGGTGCTCGTGTGGTCCTGGTCCTCACCGGTGGCGCTGGTGTTGTTGTTCTTCGCCGCGGCCGTTCTCTGGACGGTCACGCGACGACGTCCGGTGCGTTTGCCGGAAGGGGAGCCGTGGATCTTCGCGCAGGCCCGGTGGGAGGGCGGCCGGTTGGTGGTGCTGGGGTCACCACCGCTGTTGCTGACTCTGAGGGTGGGTCCGTTGCTGCGTGGACGGATCGCCCGGCATCGCCGCGTGTGGTTCGTTCCGCCGGACGCCGCGGGGAACACCGTTGTGACGTTCAGGGGAGTTCCGCAGCTCATCACCGCCCGCGTGTTTCGATGATCATCTAGATGGCTATGTCAATGGACGTGCACGTGACCACGGCGTGGAGTGACACCTGCCTCGCGCGGGCAGACCGGCGCGCGATCGGTCACATCTTCTTCGCCCTCGCGGTGCTCGGCGTCGTGCTCGTGATCGGCTGGATCTGGCTCACCGTGCTGTCCGTGCCGGTGGTGCTCGAACTGGCCGCGCCGGGACTGCGGCACTTCCTCACGCGCCGCGGCACGACCGCCCTGATCGAGAAGTTCCCGTGGCGCCCGGTGTCGGTGAACTTCGTGGCGGGACGGCGCATCGGCCGGTCCGCCTACCTGCGGGTCGACGACTCGGAGAAGAACCTGCGGCTGCCGGAGCTTCCCGAACGCGCGCGGGTGCTGGTGCGGCACACCGGCCGGGTGTGGATCGCTGGCCCGGACGAACGAGGACGCGTCGTCGTGATGACGCGCGGCCTCGCGTTCCTCACCCGTGGCCGGGTCATCGACCGGTAGCGATGCCTTCGCCCTCGGCCCACTGCGTGAGGTCGTCCTTGCGCAGCGCGGCCGCCAGCAGTTCGGGGAACTTGTCCGGCGTGCAGGCGAACGCCGGCGCGCCGAGAGCGTGCAGCTTCGCGGCCAGTTCGTGGTCGTAGGCGGGTGTGCCGGAGTCGCTGAGCGCCAGCAGGTTCACGACCGTGACGCCGCTCGCGACCAGTTCGCGGACCCGGCGCTGCAGCTCGGTCTCCGACCCGCCCTCGTAGAGGTCGCTGATGATCACGAGCACCGTGTCGGTGGGCCTGCGGACCTGGGTCTGCGCGTAGGCGACCGCGCGGTTGATGTCCGTGCCGCCGCCGAGCTGCGCGCTGAACAGCAGGTCGACCGGGTCGCTGAGCTGGTCGGTCAGGTCGGCGACCTCGGTGTCGAAGGCGACGAGCTTCGTCGAGATCGACCGGATGCTCGCGAGCGCCGAGCCCAGAACCGCCGCGTGCACCAGGGATTCCGCCATCGAACCGGACTGGTCGACGAGCAGGATCACGTCCCGCATCGCCGCGGTGCGGCTGCGCCTGCGGTGACCGATCAGGTCCTCGACGATCACGGTCCTGTGCTGCGGCTGGTAGTTCTTGAGGTTCGCCTTGATCGTCGTCGCCCAGTCGACGTCCTGCAGCTGCGGCCTTCTGGTGCGCCGCGACCGGTCGACCGCGCCCCTGACGGCCTCGATCAGCCGGTCCTGCAGGCGCTTCTCGATGTCCTCGACCACCTTGCGCACCACGGCTTTCGCGGTGTCGCGGGTGCGGGCGGGGATGGCCCGGGAGAGCTGCAGCAGGGTGCTGACGAGGTTCACGTCCGGCTCGACCGCCTGGAGCAGTTCGGGTTCGAGCAGCAACTGCTTGAGACCCAGCTTCTCGACCGCGTCCCGTTGCATCACCTGCACGACGGAGGTGGGGAAGTACTTGCGGACGTCGCCGAGCCAGCGGTGCAGCTGCGGTGAGCTGGCGCCGAGGCCCGCGCCCCTGTCGCCGCCACCGCCGTAGAGGCCCGTGAGCGCGCCATCACGCCGTTGGTCGTCCTCGCCGAGCTCGGACACGTCCTCCGCGCTGGGGCCCAGGAGCAACCGCCAGCGCCGTAGCCGCTCTTCGGTCATTTGAGCGCTGCCGCCACTTCTTCGGCCGCCCGCACGACGTGAGGACCGACCACGTCCGCGTCGAGCTTTTCCAGTGCCACCACGCCGACGGACGCCCTGAGGCCGGGCACCCCGCGCACAGGGGCCGCGACGCCGAAAGCGTTCGGCTGCAGCTCACCCGCGGAGACGACCCAGATCTCGCCGGGCGTGGAGATCGCCCGGCCGGCCGCCCCGCGGTGCACCGGGTGGCGGGAACCCACCCGGTACGCCACGTGGAAAGCGGTCCACGACGGTTCGACGACAGCGACGGCCTGGGCCTCGGTGCCGTCCGCGACGGTGAGGTGCGCGGTGGCGCCGACCTTCTCGGCGAGCTCGCGCAGCGCCGGGTTGGCCGCCATGCGCAGCTGGGGGAGGACGTTGGAGGCGAGGCGCAGCACGCCGAGGCCGAGCCGGACCTTCGAGCCCTCCCTGCGCACGAGACCGCGCGCCTGCAGTGGCACGAGAAGCCGGTACACCGCGGCCCTGGACGCGCCGATGGCCGTGGCGAGCTCCGAGATCGACGGTGCCTCGGACTCCGCCTCAGCGACCGCCTGGAGCAGCGCCAGACCCCTTTCCAGGGTCAGCGAGCTCTCCTTCGTCGCTCCGACCATCACGCACTCCGAACTGTTCCCACCACCTCGGCGAGACCGACCACGGAGCCGCCCTCACCGGGAGCGGTGGCGGTCAGCTTGACCGTGTCGCCGTCCTCCAGGAAGGACCTCGTGGAGCCGTCGTCGAGCTTGAACGGTTCCTTGCCGCCCCAGCTCAGTTCGAGGAACGAGCCGCGCTCGTCCTTCTCCGGTCCGGAGACCGTGCCAGAGGCGAACAGATCACCTGGGCGCACCGTAGCCCCGTTCACCGTCATGTGCGCCAGCTGTTGCACAAATGACCACGACATCTCCCGGAACGGAGGCCGCGCGACGATGGTGTCGTTCAGCTCCACCGTGATCGTGATGTCCAGGCCCCACGGCTGGTCGCACGTCAGGTAGTCGTGCAGCTTGTTCGGCAGCGGCGGCGTCGGGACGCGTGCAACTGAGAACGCCTCCAGCGGCGTGATCCACGCGCCGATCGACGTCGCGAACGACTTGGCCAGGAACGGGCCGAGCGGCTGGTACTCCCAGGCCTGGATGTCACGCGCCGACCAGTCGTTGACCAGCGTGACGCCGAAGACGTGCTCGGCGGCCCTGCTGGTGCTCACGTTGGCCGCCTTCGGGCCACCGCAGACGAACCCGACCTCCGCCTCGATGTCGAGGCGCTCGGACGGGCCGAACTTCGGGCCCTCGCTGCCGCGCTTCTGGCCGTTCGGGCGGACGATCTCCGTGCCGGAGACGTACACCGTGCCCGCGCGGCCGTGGTAGCCGATCGGGAGGTGCGTCCAGTTCGGCGTGAGCGCGTCACCGTCGGGGCGGAACATCTTCCCGACGTTCTCGGCGTGGTGCCTGCTCGAGTAGAAGTCCACGTAGTCGCCGACCGTGAACGGCAGCTTCGCGGTCTCGATCCCGACGAGCTCCGCGCCCTTGGGGGCGGAACTGGCCGTGACGATCTCCCGCAGCTTGGCGCGCAGCACGCTCCAGACCGGCCTGCCGGCCTGCAGCAGCGGGTCCAGCGAGTCGCCCTGGACGTACTCGCTGCACTTGCCCAGCGCGAGGCTCCCCAGGAGCAACGCCCGGTCGCCGACGCGGACGGCCACGCCCCCGTCGACGACCCCGTAGGGCAGGGTCTGCGGTCCGAACGGCTGGTCCTCGGAGAAGTTCGGGTCGCTGATCCAGCTCACAGAAGTCCAAGCCCCTCAAGGTCGGCGACGGGTTCGGCCAGCGAGCACGAGCCGTAGCTCGCGAACACACCGCGCACGGCGTGCGCCGCCTGGTCGCTGAGCGCCTTGGCCTCGGCGGTGAGCGCCTCGGCGTCGGTGCTCGCCAGTGCCTCGCGGACGTCGCGGCCGCTCAGCGAGCGCGCGGTGGCCACGAGGAGGTTCAGGAAGCCGTGGTGGGTGAAGCCCTGCTCGTCGGTGTAGCGGACGGCCTTGTGCAGGCCCGCCGTCGCCTTGAACGCGACGCCACCGCCGCTGACGACGGACAGGAAGTCGCCGACCTCTTCGACGCTGGGGAAGTTCTCCTGGGAGAGACCGCCACAACGCAGCTTGGGCCAGCTGCCGTGCTCGATGACCCGGCGGACGCCGTCGAGCCACTCGGCACCGCCGCGGCGGGGTTCGACGACGCGGATGACGTCCTCGGGCACGAACTCGGACACGCGCTCGAGCCACACCTCGTCCACATCGGACGGTGCGGGCATCTCGACCATGCGCAGTGCCAGGAGCTCGCTTCGGCTCTCGACGATCGAGACGGCCTTCGGCACGCCGCCGAGGCCGGTGTCGATCACGAGACTCAGAGCGATCGGTTTGGCCGGCTTGACCTTGATCAGTTCGGTGATCAGCTCGGCGAGACGGGAGGCAGGACAGAGGAAGAGGCCCATGACGCCAGCCCACTCGCCGACGCGTCCGTCGAGGTGACCGCGCACCGCGTCGGGCATCGACGCGTTCCCCGGAGGGAACAGCGCGGCATCGTCCACAAGCCTCGCGAGCAGGGGCGGAGTACCGCGCGGACCGGGCGCACGGAGTTCGACAGCGCTTGACACGGCTGACACGCTAGCCGTGTACCGCCAACTGAACAAAGATGTCCGATAGTCGAACGCCTTGGAAGGACCCGGAGAGCACTCATGGCCTACTACCGCCAGGTGGGAGAGATCCCCCGAAAGCGCCACACCCAGTTCCGCAAACCGGACGGTGGGCTCTACGCGGAAGAGCTCATGGGCGTCGAGGGTTTCTCGGCCGACTCGGCGCTGCTCTACCACCGGTACCTGCCCACGGCGATCGTGAACGCGGAGACGGTGAAGGACGAGCGCGGGAATGCGGCGCCGAACCTGCCGCTGAAGCCGCGCCACTTCAAGACCACGGACCTGACCTGGGCTTCTGATGACGTGGACGCCGTCACCGGCCGCCGGAAGCTGTTCTCGAACCCGGACGTGACCATTGGTTTCGTCGTCGCCTCCGCGCCTTCTCCGTTGTACCGCAACGCTTTCGGTGACGAGCTGCTGTACGTGCAGGGCGGTTCGGGTGTCATCGAGACGATCTACGGGGCGATCGAGGTCGGTGACGGCGACTACGTCGTGATCCCGACCTCGTGCACCTACCGGGTCGTGCCGTCGGCGCCGATGTCGTTGCTGGTGCTGGAGGCGACCGGGCACATCGGGCCGCCCAAGCGGTACCTGTCGAAGGCCGGCCAGTTCCTGGAGCACTCGCCCTACTGCGAGCGGGACATCCGCGGGCCTTCCGAGCCGTTGCTCGTCGAGGGCACCGATGTCGACGTGCTCGTGCGGCACCGTGCGGGACTCACGAAGTTCACCTACGCGAACCACCCGTTCGACGTCGTCGGCTGGGACGGCCACCTGTACCCGTGGGCGTTCAACATCCGCGACTTCGAGCCGATCACCGGTCGCGTGCACCAGCCGCCGCCCGTGCACCAGACGTTCGAGGGCCCGAACTTCGTCGTGTGCTCGTTCTGCCCGCGCAAGGTCGACTACCACCCGCTGGCCGTGCCGGTGCCGTACAACCACGCGAACGTCGACTCGGACGAGCTGATGTTCTACGTCGGCGGCAACTACGAGGCGCGCAAGGGCTCTGGCATCGGCATCGGTTCGATGTCGCTGCACCCGTCCGGCTGCACGCACGGCCCGCAGCCCGGCGCCGTCGAGGCCTCGCTGGGGCTGGACTACTTCGACGAGACCGCGGTCATGGTGGACACGTTCCGCCCGCTGGAACTGGGCGAGGCCGCGGAGGCCTGTGAGGACCCGGCATACGCCTGGACGTGGGCCCGTCGCGGTCCGGCCTGATTTTCTGTCGGGGGTCCTCGCTACTTTGGTCTGGTGAGGACACGAGCCGTTCCGATGCGCTGGCAGGGCCTGGGCAAGGCCCTGCCGGTGCTGTGGGGCCTCTACACGGGCTCCGGCTCGCTGCCGTACCGCGTGTGCGTCGACCTGGCCGCGGGCTCGGCCAAGTGCACCTGCCCGTCCCGCAAGTTCCCCTGCAAGCACGCCGTGAGCCTGCAGGAGCTGGACATCCCGGACGCGCTGCCGCCCGACTGGGTGGAGGAGTGGACCCAGCGGCGTGCGGCTCGTGAGCTGGATTCCTCACCCGAGGCCGTGGCCCGCCGGTTGCGTGCCCGGGAGAAGACGGCGGCGAACCGCGCGTCCGCGATGTCCTCCGGCATCGACGGCCTGCGTGACTGGCTCCTCGACGTCGCCTCGGCCGGCATCGCGTCCCTGCCAGGCCGCCCGGCCTCGTGGTGGCAGGCGTTCACCGCCCGCATGATCGACGCCCAGGTGCCAGGAGTGGCCGCCGCGGTCACCGAGATCCAGGAGATCGTCGCGCGCTCGGGCCCCCGCTGGACGGCCGACGTGGCCGACCGCCTGGGCGGCCTGCACCTGTTGTGCTTCGTGCAGCCGCGCACCCGCCTGGGCGTCACCGTGCCCGAGGAGACGGTGAAGGCCTCTCCAGGAATCTCCGACCGCTGGGTCGCCCTGCTGCGCCTGGAAACCGACGACGGCAGGGTCAGGACCATCCGCCAGTGGTGCTGGGGCCGTCAGACGGGCCGCTGGGCGGTGGCAATCCGCCACTCCGCCGTCGGAGCGCCTGTCCCGTTGCTGCCCCACGGCCTGGAGTCCTCGGCACTGGTCCACCCGTACCCGGCGTCGGACCGAGTGGCGCTGGGCGAACTGGAGGGCTCTCGGGCCCCTGACCCGGTTCCCGCCCCCTCGACCTGGCGCGAGTCGCTGGCATCGCTGGAACCGATGCTGATGGCCGATCCGTGGCAGCGCCTGTTCCCGCTGGGCTGCGCGACCGTCCGCCCGCACGGAGCCTCTCTGGTCGACGCCTCCGGTCACGCGCTGCCGGTTCGCGACGACACCGGCCTGGACATGGCGCTGGCGCTGACCGGCGGCACCCCGTTCGACGCCTGGGGCCTCTGGGACGGCCACGCCCTCCGCCTGGGAGCGATCGCGCTGGACGGCGCCCTGGAGGTGGTGGCGTGAAGGCCGAGTGGTCCCAGACCGTCCAGGACCTCCTGATCGGCACCACGAGAGGCGGCGGCGACCCGACGGCCCTGCTGTCCGACTGCGCCGCCCTGGGCGTGGCCGCGTTCGGCGCCACCCTCCCGCAGGAGGCCACCACCGACCCGGTGCCGCTGGCCCCACCGGAGACCGCCCAGCTCCCCAGGCCGGCCGCCAGAGCAGTCCTGGACGCGATCATGAGCGTCGACGACGAGGTCCTGCTCACCGAGTGGTGCGCGCTGGCCAAGGCCAACACCGTCGTGGCCGAGCACCGCATGCTGCCCGCCCTGCTCGCCCTCGGCACCGCCCGGCCCGGTCTGCGCGCCGCCGTGGTCGAGGTCCTGGGCACGCGCGGCCGCTGGCTCGCCGGCACCCGTCCCGGCTGGTCCTGGGCGAGTGGCGCCGCACCGCTGGTGGACGAGGTCCCGCTTCAGGAGATCCTCGACCTGCCCAGCGCCCAACGAGTTCGCGCCCTGCGTCGCAAGCGCAAGGCGGACCCGGCCGGGGTCGGCGCGTTCATCGCGCGGGAGTTCGTGGAGTCCCGCCGATCAGCCGACCGCCAGGTCCTGATCAGCGCCCTGGAAACCGGCCTCGGCCCGCAGGACGAGCGCCTGCTCGAAGCCGCCCTCGACGACAAGGCGGCGGCCGTCCACGACGAGGCCCTCCGCCTGCTCCGCAAGCTGTCGCCCACGCGCCTCGGTGCGCGCGCGGCACACCGGCTGCGGCACGGGCTCCGGCTGACCGCGGACGGGCTCGACGTCCGGCCGGACGAGCTGTGGACCGGGCAGCCCGACGCGGCGGAGCAGCGGGACCTCATGCGCGACGGCTCGGAGAAGGGCGTGGCTGGTCGCATGCGGGCCGCGGCCGCGAGTGTGCCGCCGTCGTACTGGACCTCGACCCTCAAGGCAGACGACGCGAAAGCCGCCGACATGGTCAGGAGGGGCCCGTGGGCCGGTGCGCTCCTCCGGGGCATCTCAGACCAGCTGGCCGCGGCAGCGGACCCGCGGCCGTGGGCGGTGGCCGCCGCCGAGACGCTGACCGGCATGGAACAGCTCGAAATGCTCGCGGCGTTGCCGGCCGCGGTCGCCGAGCAGGCGGTCGTCGCCGTGTCGAAGAACTGGCACTACGACCTCCTCGACCACGCCTGCGCCCAGCTCCCGGCGCCGTGGTCGCCCGAGACCACCCGCGCGCTGCTGCACCGGTACGCGGCTCTGCCCGACCCGCGCTGGCGGGCGGGGCGTCCGCCGGCCGTGCTGCTGGCACGGGGTGACGCGGACCTGCTCGGCGCGAGCTGGGAGGCTCTGACCCGTCGCTGGCCGGAGAACTCCCTGGAACTGGAGGTTCTCCGCCTCCGCATCCGACTGCGTGAATCGTTCGCACCAGCACCGCCTCAGGAGGCCCAGTGACCGCCGTGCTCAGGCCGACGGCCGAACAGCAGTACGCCGCCGAGCTGGAAGCCGTCGCGGCCCAGGACGACCGGCAGCGGCCGCCCAACTGGCGGCTGTCCCCGCAGGCCGTGGTCACCTACGTGCTGGGCGGCACGCTGCCCGACGGCACCGTGATCTCGCCGAAGTACGTGGGCGCGCGCAGGCTCGTCGAGGTCGCGGTGGGCACCCTGGTCACGGACCGGGCGCTGCTGCTCGTCGGTGTGCCGGGCACGGCGAAGTCGTGGCTGTCCGAGCACCTCGCGGCGGCGATCAGCGGCGACTCGACGCTGGTGGTCCAGGGCACGGCCGGCACGAGCGAGGACCAGGTCCGCTACGGCTGGAACTACGCCCGCCTGATCGCCGAGGGCCCGAGCGAGAACGCCATCGTGCCGAGCCCGGTCATGCGCGGCATGCAGCTGGGCACGGTCGTGCGGGTCGAGGAGCTGACCCGCATGCCGTCCGAGGTGCAGGACTCGTTCATCACGGTGCTGAGCGAGAAGTCGCTGCCGGTGCCGGAGCTCAACACGCAGATCCAGGCCGTGCCGGGCTTCACGGTCATCGCGACGGCCAACGACCGGGACCGGGGCGTCAACCAGATGTCGTCGGCGCTCGCGCGGCGCTTCAACACCGTCGTGCTGCCGCCGCCCGCGACCGAGGACGCCGAGGTCGAGATCGTCCTCACCAGGTCCCAGCAGCTCGGCAAGGCGCTCCAGCTGCCGGCCGAGCCGCCCGCCCTCGACGAGGTGCGCCGGGTCGTGCGGATCTTCCGCGAGCTGCGCAACGGTTCCACCGTGGACGGTCGAACCCAGCTGAAGAAGCCGAGCGGCAGCCTGTCCACGGCGGAGGCGATCTCGGTCATCGCGAACGGCATGGCGCTGGCCGGCCACTTCGGCGACGGCACGCTGGGCGCGGACGAGCTGGCCAGCGGCCTGATCGGGTCCGTGATCAAGGACCGAGTGTCGGACGCGACGGTCTGGCAGGAGTACCTGGAGACGGTGCTGAAGGAGCGCTCCGAGTGGCGCGACCTCTACCGGGCCTGCCTGGACGCCAGCGGTGACTGAGCCTGACTCCGGGCCTGTCCTGCTGGGCATCCGGCACCACGGCCCCGGCTCGGCCAGGATGGTCAAGCGGGCGCTGGAGCAGACGCGTCCGGCGCTCATCCTGATCGAAGGGCCACCCGAGGCGGACTCGCTCCTCGAACACGTCCACGCCCTCACCCCACCGGTCGCGATCCTGCTGCACGACGAGACGGAACCCGAGAACGCCGCCTTCTGGCCGTTCGCGGAGTTCTCCCCGGAGTGGCAGGCCCTGCGCTACGCGGCCGAGAACGGCGTCCGGGCCCGCTTCTTCGACCTGCCCGCGGCGGCGTCGATCGGAGACGACGGCCCAAGCGGCAACGTCGATCCCATCGGCCTGCTCGCCGAGGCCGCGGGCTTCGACGACCCGGAACGCTGGTGGGAGGACGTGGTCGAGCACAGCGCGTCGGACCCGCTCGATCTCGCGGACGCCATCGCCGAGGCCATGGTCTCCGTGCGCAAGGAGTTCGAAGGCGAAGTAGGCGAACGCACTCTGCGCCGAGAAGCGTTCATGCGTCAGACGATCCGCAAGGCGCGCAAGGACACCGACGGTCCGATAGCGGTCGTCTGCGGTGCGTGGCACGTCCCGGCGCTGCTCACCAAGCCGACCGTCGCCGCCGACACCGCGCTGCTGAAAGGCCTGCGCCGCCGCAAGATCTCCGGCACCTGGGTCCCGTGGAGCCACGGTCAGCTGGCCGCCGAGTCGGGCTACGGCGCCGGCGTCGACTCCCCAGGCTGGTACGCGCACCTCTGGCAGCACCAGGCCGACGTGGTCCCGCGCTGGTTCGCCAAGGCCGCGGCCGTGCTCCGCGCGGAAGACCTCCCGGCCTCGACCGCGAGCGCCGTGGAGGCCGTTCGCCTCGCGGAAACCCTTGCCGCGCTGCGGGAACGCCCGTCGGCGGGCCTGAGCGAGGTGAACGAGGCGGCGCTGGCGGTCCTCTGCGGCGGCGACGAGATCCCGCTCCAGCTGGTCCACCGCAAACTCGTCGTCGGCGAACGCCTCGGCGAGGTGGGCGAAGCCGTCCCGCGCTCGCCCCTGGCCGCGGATCTCCAACGCCTGCAACGCAAACTCCGCCTCCCCGCGGACGTCCAGCCCAAGCCGCTCAAGCTGGACCTCCGCAAGGACACCGACCGCGAACGCTCGAAACTCCTGCAACGCCTGGAAGTCCTCGGCGTCCCGTGGGGCAAGCCGGACCGCTCCAACTCGCTCGGCACCTTCGCCGAGGTCTGGCAGCTGCGCTGGGACCCGATCTTCGCGGTGTCCGTCGCCGTGGCCGCCCGCCACGGCACCACGGTCCACACGGCGGCGGAGAACGTCCTCACCCAGGCCGCCAAGGACGCCAAGCGGGTCGCCGACGCCGCCGCGACGCTGACCAAGTCCGTGGGCTGCGAACTCCCGGCCGCCGTGACCGAGGCGCGCCAGGCGCTGGACCGCTGCGCCGCCATGGCCACCGACGCCCTCGAACTGCTCGCCGCACTCCCAGACCTGGCCAGGACGGTCCGCTACGGCTCGGTCCGGGGCACCGACCCGGAACTGCTGCGCGTGGCCCTGCACGGCCTGCTCACCCGAGGGGCCGTCGGCCTCCCGATCGCCTGCCGCAACGTCGACGACGAAACGGCGGAACACGCCCTCCAGGTGGTGGACGGCGCCCACGAGGCCACCCGCCTGGCGGCCGACGACGACCACCAGAAGACCTGGTGGCGAGCCCTGCACGCCCTCGTCAAAGCCGAGGCCCACGGCCTCCCGACGGGCAGGGCCACCCGCCTGCTCTGGGAAGCGGGCGAACTGACGAGCGACGACGTGGCTGCCCGCCTGCACCGCAACGTCGCGAGCGCCTTCGTGGCCGGCTTCCTCCGCGGCTCGGCCACCCTCCTGGCCGCCGACCCACGCCTCTTCGGCCTGATCGACGAATGGCTCAGCGGCCTGCGCGGTGAGGCGTTCGACGACGCCCTCCCGTTGCTCCGCCGAGCCATCACCGACTTCACGCCCGCCGAGCGCCGCCTGCTCGGCGAACGCGTGGTGGCGGGCGAGACCCCTCAACCGGCCGCCGACGACGAGTGGGACCTGGAGATCGCCGAACGCCTGGCCGCGCACGTCCGCGGCCTGATGGCCGGAGTTTCACGATCGGCGGATTCGCCGATCCCAGAGCCGTGACCACACCGGACGAAGACCGCCTCACGACGTCGGCCGAAACCGAACTCACCCCGCCTGACGAGAGCCGCCTCGACGAGTCCCAGGAACTCATCGACGACGCCAAGAAGTTCGCCCGCGAGCTGCGCGAGGAGGTCCCGGACACGACGCCGGAGCCTCCTCGTGAAGAAGGCTCCGCGGCGAACTAGACCGACCAGGGCGGCGTGATCGTCTGCCCGTCCGCCAGCGTGCCCTGGATGCCCACCGACGTGGCCACCAGCACTCGCGCCGGCCCGCCGGTCAGCGCCAGCTCGGTGTTCGGCGGCACCACGACGGCGTCGCCGACACCGGCGTGGTGCCCCTGGATCGTCACCGACCCGGAAAGCACGTAGAACACCTCCTCCTTCGACGCGCGATGCGGCGTTCCGTCGCCACCTTCCGGCACGTCGACGGTCCACAGCGCGATCTCCGAACTGCCGCGCGACGGCACGGCCAGCGACCTGAACTCGAACCCGCCGAACTCGTGCAGCTCCGCGGAATCCCCCGTGACCAGCAAGACAACCTCCAAAGTAGTCAACCAAGTTGTCTAACCTTAGAATAAGGTCAACCAGGTTGTCTACCTAGTTCGGGGAAGCAAGATGGAACCGGTGCCGATGCTGCTGGCGATGACGTACCGCGCCATGGGCGACCAGTTCCACGACCGCCTGCGGCAGATCGGCCTCGAACCGCTCCGGCCCGCCCACGGCTACGTCTTCCGGTTCCTCAAGGAGAGGCGCGCGACGACCGTCGACATCGGACAGCACCTCGGCGTCACGAAGCAGGCGGCCGCGAAGATCGTCACCGAGCTCGACGAGTGGGGTTACGTCCTGCGGGAGCCGCACCCGACGGACAAGCGCGCCCAGTACGTCACGCTGACCACGAAGGGCCGCGACTACCTGAAGTTCGCGGACAACCTCTGGTCGGACCTGGAAGCGGAGATGGCCGAGGCGATCGGCGACGACACCCTCGTCACGATCAAGGAAGGCCTCGCCGCGTACCTGCGACACGTCCACGGCGAGGACCAACCAGGGCTCCGTCCGGTCTGGTGACCGGCTAGAACACCTGCGTCAGCGCGATCACGGCGAACACCGCGAAGATCGTTCCGGCCACCCGCTGGATCCAGTGCGTCGGCAACCGCCCGGCGAGCTTGCGCCCCACCAGCACGGCCAGCCCGGCGACGGCGACCAGCGCCAGCCAGGCGCCCAGACCGACGGCGACCGGTGCGCCGTAGCGGGCGGTGATGCCGGCGGTCGCGAGCTGCGAGGCGTCGCCCCACTCGGCTGCGAACAGCACGCCGAACGAGGTCAGAGCCGCCCGCCAGAACGGCACGGCAGCGCTCGCCCCGGCCTCGTCGGCGGAGTCCTCGTCCTTCGAGAAGCCCTCTCGGAGGAGCATGAACGCGCCGATGCCGAACAGCAGCGCCACGACGCCCGCGACCAGGCGGTCGGGGAGCAGGGTGATGGCCGAACCGAACGCGGCGGCCACCACGCTCTGCACGGCGAAGGCCGCGACGACGCCGACGAACACCGGCCAGGCGCGATAACGCGTGGTCAGCACCAGGGTGGCGACCATGGTCTTGTCCGGGAGCTCGACGAGGAACACCACCGCGAAGGCGGTGATGAACGCGAGCAGTGATGTGGCCACGAAGGTCCTCCACGTCCGAATACGAACCCGGACGGAGGCGCAACAGACCCCGACCGGGCATGCTGCAACCCGGCCGGAGGTCTCGTTCGCCCGACACAAGCATCGGGTGTGGGACCGGATCCACTCGAAGGCGGATCAGTATGTCGATCACCACGCCACCGGCAACGTACTCCGGCGGGAACTACTCCCCTCTGGCGAAATCATCGTAACCGACGCATGTCACCCGAAAGGCGTGACTTCGCGCACGGGACTTAGGTCCCGAGTCCGAACGGGACCGTCGTACCTGATAGTGGTCGTGATCCACACATACGCTCGTCAACGTGGACGTACTCGAACTCGCGCGGTGGCAGTTCGGCATCACCACCGTCTATCACTTCCTGATGGTGCCGCTGACGATCGGCCTTTCCCTGCTGGTGGCGGGGATGCAGACCGCGTGGGTGCGCACGGGCGACGAGCGCTACTACAAGATGACGAAGTTCTGGGGGAAGCTCCTCCTGATCAACTTCGCCATGGGTGTCGTGACGGGCATCGTGCAGGAGTTCCAGTTCGGCATGGCCTGGAGCGCCTACTCGCGGTTCGTCGGTGACGTGTTCGGCGCTCCGCTCGCGATGGAGGCGCTCGTCGCCTTCTTCGTCGAGTCGACGTTCCTCGGGCTGTGGATCTTCGGCTGGGACAAGTTGCCGAAGAAGATCCACTTGGCGTGCGCCTGGGCGTTCAGCCTCGCGACCATGGCCAGCGCGTACTTCATCCTCGCCGCCAACTCGTGGATGCAGCACCCGGTCGGCATCGAGATGCACGAGGGCCGTCCGCGCCTCACCTCGATCTGGGCCGTGCTGACGAACAACACGACGCTCGCCGCCTTCCCGCACACCATCGCGGGCGCGTTCGCGGTGTCGGCCGCCTTCCTCGTGGGCATCGCCGCCTGGCACCTGCACCGCAGGTCGGAGGAGGAACGGGTCTGGCGCAGCTCGCTCAAGCTCGGCACGTGGGTCGGCGTGGTCGCGTTCAGCGTCCTGGCGATCACCGGTGACCTGCAGGGCAAGCTGATGTTCGAACAGCAGCCGATGAAGATGGCCGCCGCGGAAGCGTTGTGCCACACCGAACAGCCTGCGAGCTTCAGCATCTTCGCAATCGGCGACGTCACCAGGCCCGACTGCGAGAACGTCAAGAGCATCACGGTGCCCGCACTGCTGAGCTTCTTGGCGCACAACGACTTCAGCAGCGAGGTCAAGGGAATCCAGGACCTCGTCCCGATGTACCAGGAGCGCTACGGCGAGTTCTACCCCGTCGACGAACGGCTCGGCGAGCTCAGCGGCAAGCCGATCGACTACGTGCCCGCGCTTCCCGTGACGTACTGGGGTTTCCGGTTGATGATCGGGTTCGGCGGCATCTCGGCCGGGCTGGGCGTCCTCATGCTCTGGTTGACCCGGAAGAACCGGACGCCCACCGGCTGGTGGTTCCCGGCACTCGGTCTCGCCGGCATCGCGACTCCCTTCCTGGCCAACAGCGCGGGCTGGATCTTCACCGAGATGGGGCGGCAGCCGTTCGTCGTGGTGCCGAACCCGAGCGGGGTCGACGGGGTGTGGATGTTCACCGCGCAGGCGGTCAGCCAGTCCACGCCCGGCGAGATCCTGACCTCGCTCATCGCGCTGACCGCGGTCTACACCGTGCTGGCGGTCGTGGAGTTCTACCTGATCCGCAAGTACGTCCGAGGCGGGATTCCCGGTGTGCTGCCGCAGAAGACCGACGACGGCGCCCTGGCGTTCGCGTACTAGGGGAGAGGCGACGTGGAAACGCTCTGGTTCGTTCTGATCGCCGTGCTGTGGCTCGGCTACCTGTTCCTCGAAGGATTCGACTTCGGCGTCGGCATGCTGCTTCCCGTGCTGGGACGCGACAACCGCGAACGCCGAGTCATGATCAACACCATCGGGCCGGTCTGGGACGGCAACGAGGTGTGGCTCATCACCGCGATCGGTGCCACGTTCGCGGCCTTCCCCGGCTGGTATGCGGCGCTGCTGAGCGCCGCATACCTGCCACTGACCCTGTTCCTCATCGCGTTGATCGGGCGTGGGGTCGCGTTCGACTACCGCGGCAAGGTCGACAACCCGCGTTGGCGAAAGGCCTGGGACGCAACGATCGTGGTGGGCTCGTGGGTCGCCACGCTCAGCGTCGGCCTGCTGATCTCGACGACGGTGCTGGGCCTGCCGATCGACGCGAACGGTGACCGCGTCGGCGGTCCGTTCGCGGCGATCAGGCTCGACACAGTGGTGGGGGCGCTCGCTTTCGCGGGATACGCGTTGGTGCACGGCGCGGTGTTCACGGCGCTGAAGACCGAGGGTGAGATCCGCGAACGAGCTCGCCGGGTTGCGTTGGTCCTTGCGCCCGTCGCACTTCTGCCGCTCGTGGCACTGCTCGTGATCGCCGCCGGCCTCTGGGCCGCCGTGGTCGTGGCGATCCTCGGCCTCGCGATGTGGAGGCTGGCCGTGGACCGCGACGGACAGTCGTTCGCGTTGATGGGACTGGCGATCGCGGCGAGCGTCGTGGTGCTGTTCGGGACGCTGTACCCGAACGTCCTGCCGTCGACGCTGAACGACGCGTGGTCGCTCACGGTCGCCAACACGGCGTCGAGCCCCTACACGCTGAAGGTCATGACGTGGGTCGCCGCCTTCGGCACACCCGCGGTGCTGGTCTACCAGGGCTGGACGTACTGGGTGTTCCGCAAGCGCATCGGCGTCCAGCACATCCCGGCAGCGCACTGATGAAGCGAGGCCCGCTGGGAGCTCTGCCCCAGCTCTCCAGGAACGCCAGGCGCGCCCTCGTCGGGGTGGGCGCGCTGGCGTTCCTCAACGCCCTGGCGCTCGTCGCCCAGGCCGTCGCGCTGGCATCGGTGATCACGACCCGCGAAGGCCTTCCGCTGCTGGCCGTGGCGATCCTGGCGCGCGCGGGCCTGTCGTGGGCGACGGAATCGGCCGCCGCCCGCGCCGCCGCCGGCGCCAAGGAAGAGCTGCGGACCCAGCTGCTGGCCAAGTCGTTCGAACGCGGCCCCGGCTGGATCGCCGACCGCGGCACGGCCGAGCTGTCGGTGCTCGCGACCAAGGGCCTCGACGCGCTCGACGCCTACTTCACCCGCTACCTCCCCGCGCTGGTCACGGCCGTGATCGTGCCGCCGCTGGCCGGTGCGTGGATCCTCTTCACCGACTGGCCGTCGGCCGTGCTGATCGCGGTGACCGTGCCGTTGATCCCGGTCTTCGCCGCCTTGATCGGCTGGTACACCGAGAAGCGCGTTCGCAAGGCCGCCGACGTCACCGAGCTGCTTTCGGCCCAGCTCCTCGAACTGCTTCGCGCCCTGCCGGTGCTGACCGTCTTCGGCCGCGCCAAGCAGCAGGCGGGTGCGGTCCGGCAGATCGGCGAGCAGCACCGCAAGGCCACGATGGGCACGCTCCGGATCGCGTTCCTGTCCGCGTTGGTGCTGGAGATCGCGGCGTCGTTGAGCGTTGCGTTGATCGCGGTCGGCGTCGGCATCCGGCTCGTGCACGGTGACATGACGCTGATGACCGCGCTGGTCGTGCTGATCCTCGCGCCCGAGTGCTACCTGCCGTTGCGCGCCGCCGGTGCCGCTCACCACGCCAGTGAGGACGGACTGGAAGCGGTTCGGCGCGTCGCTGAAGTCGTCGATCACGAGGACAAGACCAGGCCGCGGCTGCCCGGCGGTTCGGTCCACGTCGACAACCTGCGGGTGCTCCGGCGCGGAGGTTTCGCGCCGGACGGCATCAGCTTCGACGTGCGGCCGGGGGAGATTCATCGACTTGAAGGCGCGAGCGGTGCCGGAAAGTCGACGACGTTCCAGGTGCTGCTGGGCTTCGTGGAGCCGACGGACGGCACCGCGTTCGTCGCCGGGGACATCGCCTACGTGCCGCAGAAGCCCGCGTTCGCCGCCGCCACCCCGCGCGCCGAGTTGGAGCTCACGGTTCCCGGCGCCGAGGACATCGAGCAGGTCGCCCACGAGGTCGTGGCCGCGCATCTGCTCGACCGCCAGATCACCGACCTCTCAACCGGTGAACGCCAACGCGTCGCAGTTGCGCGCGCCCTGCTGAGGGTTCGCCACGGCGCGACGGTGCTGTTGCTCGACGAACCGACCGCGCACCTCGACCCGGTGACAAGTCGCAAAGTCGACAAAGCGATCAAGAGAGCTAGCGACACGGCCGCTGTCGTCCTCGCCTCGCACCGTGAGAAGGAGACGACCGAGGACGAGACGTTCGCCAGGGTCGTCACCGAGGAGACCCAGCAGGAACGGCCGAAGCGCCTGCCGATCCCGTGGAAGGGCGCCGGCCTGGGCATCCTCGCGGCCGTAGCGGGCATCGCCCTGACCGCCCTGGCCGCCCACCTGATCGCCCGTGCTGCCGAGATGCCGCCGATCCTGACGCTGTCGGTGCTGGTCGTGGGCGTGCGGACGTTCGCGCTGAGCAAGGGCGTGCTCCGCTACGTCGAGCGCTTGGTGACCCACGACGAGACGTTCCGCCTTGCCAACGACCTGCGCGCCGAACTCTGGTTGCGACTCGTGCGCACGCAACGCCGCGATGGTCTGCAACGGCTCGTCGAGGACGTCGACACCGTCCGCGACCTGGTGCCGCGCGTGCTGGTGCCGCCGGTCGTGGCGATCGGTGCGGGCATCGCGACCACGGTCCTGTTCGCGTTCATCGACCCGGTCGCCGCGCTGACGTTGGGCGGTCTGCTGCTCGCGGCCGGGCTCGCGGCACCTGCCGTCGCCGTGTGGACCGAGCGGCGGGCCAGCACGAAGCTCTCCAGGGGCCGTCGCAAGGTCGCCAGCGAGACGATCAACGCCCTCGTCGCCGCACCGGACCTCATCGCGCACGACGCCCACCACCGCCTGCTGGCCCAACTGCACGCCGAGGACGTCGAGCTCGCGGGACAGACCCGCCGGCAGGCGTTCGGCACGGGCGCGGCCACGGCGATCGTCCTGCTCGCGACCGGTGCGGCGGCCCTCATCTGCGCCACCACCGGCAACCCGGTGCTCGGTCTCGTCCCGCTCGCCCTCGCCGAACCGCTGGCCGCGCTGCCGTTGGCCGCTCAGCAGCGCAGGGCACTGCGAGAAGCAAGTGCGCGCTTGCAATTCGATGCGCCGGAACGCCCCGAGCAGCCGCGCGGCAAGCGGATCCGGCTGGAGAACGTCGACGTCCGCTGGCCCGGCGCGACCGAGCCGACGTTGAAAGACCTCCACCTCAACATCGAGCCCGGCACGCACGTGGCGATCGTCGGGCCGTCGGGCAGCGGCAAGTCGACGCTGTTCGCGCTGCTCCTGGGCTTCCTGCAGCCCGAACGCGGCATCGTCGAACTGCCCAGGGCGACCTGGTGCCCGCAGGAGCCGATGCTGGTCAGCACGACGGTGAGGGAGAACCTGCGCATGTCGGGACAGCACGACGACGAGGCTCTCCGCGAGGCGCTGCGGGGGGCGTGTCTGCCGGAGTGGGTGGACCGGCTCGACACGGTGATCAGGCCCGACCAGGTGTCGGGCGGCGAGGCGCAACGGCTGGCGCTGGCGCGGGCGTTGCTGCACGACGCCGACGTGGTGCTGCTCGACGAACCCACCGCGCACCTCGACGAACCGACCGCGCGCAGGCTGTTGCGGCAGCTCAGGCAGGACGGCAGGACCGTTCTGCACATCACGCACCGCCCGGACGAGGCGGCGAGGGCGGACCTGGTGCTGGACCTCGGCACACCCGCATACCGTTGAGGACCATGGACCCCTCTCTGGCGCGGCGCGTGCTCGTCGCGTCCACCGAGATCACGTCGGCGGCGCTGGAAGACCCGGAGAACGTGCTGCGGCTCGTGGTGAAGGCGGCCGCGGAGATCGCGGACGCCGACCTCGGCCTGGCCATGCTCGCCACGGAGGACGACGACGGCACGCTGACCGTCGAGGCGTCCAGCGGTGAGCCGGTCGTCGCGACGCTGAGCCCGCGCAGTGCCGCCGCCAAAGCCGCGCGCACAGGCGTTCCCGTCATGGCCGACGACGTCGCGAACGACCCGCGCACGGCCCCGTACGTGCCGCAGGCACTGCGGAACTACGGACCGTTCGCCGTGGCGCCGTTCGGCACCTCGGACCGCAAGATCGGCGCTCTGGCCGTGTACCGGCGTAGGGACAAGCCGCCGTTCACGCAGGAGACGGTGGACGTGTTGTCGGCGTTCGCGGCGCAGGCAGGCCTCGCCGTGGTGTTGTCGGAGGGCTTCACCGCACGGCAGCGCGTCGCGGTCTACGAGGAGCGCGAACGGATCGCCCGCGACCTGCACGACGTGATCATCCAGCGGCTCTACGGCGCCGGCGTGCAGATCAGCCTGCTGCAACGGCGCCTGGGCAAGAAGCTCGACACCTCGCAGCGCGCCCGCATCGAGGAGGCCGTCGACCTGGTCGACGAGACGATCGCCGAGGTCCGCGCGACCGTCCGCAAGCTGCGCAACACCGACCCGGCCGACTCCGCCGACCTGCACGACTCGATCAAGGCCGAGGTCCGCACGGCCGGTGAGCTGCTCGGCTTCCCGCCGCGCCTGCACGTGGCCGGCGACCTGGCGAACGTGCCGCGCAAGCACGCCGACGACGCGCGGGCGGCGTTGCGTGAGGCGTTGTCGAACGTCGTACGGCACTCCGGCGCCACGCACGTCCAGATCGACGTACGGCGCGATGAGAAGCACCTGCTGCTGCGCGTCGCCGACAACGGGTGCGGCATCCCGTCCGGCGTGACTCAGCGCGGGCTGCGGCACCTCGCCGAACGGGCGAAGGCCGCGAGTGGCGATTTCCGCGTGGTGAGTTCGCCGAACGGGACGACGCTCACCTGGTCCGTCCCCGTTTAGCCACCCACGCGGCGGCTTGCGTGCGGCGTTCCATGCCGAGTTTGGACAGAACGGACGTCACGTAGTTCTTCACGGTCTTCTCCGCGAGGAAGAGCCGTTCACCGATTTGGCGGTTCGTCAGGCCCTCACCGATGAGTTCGAGCACGCGCTGTTCCTGGTCGGTGAGGCCAACCGGGGACGGATTGCGCATCCGTTCGAGTACTCGGCTTGTGGTCGCGGGGTCCAGAAGGGACCGTCCAGCCGCGACCTCGCGCACGGCCGTGACGACGTCCTGACCGCGAACCTGCTTGAGCAGATAGCCCGACGCCCCGGCCATGATCGCGCCGACGAGCGCTTCTTCGTCGTCGAATGCGGTCAGCACCAGGCAACGAATGCCAAGGTCCCGCAGCGTCCGGCAGAGGTCGACGCCGCTGCCGTCGGGCAGTTGAACGTCCACGACGGCCACATCGGGAGGGTTCGCTCCTGCTCGCGTCACCGCCTCGGTGACGGAACCCGCCTCGGCGATGACCGAGATGTCCGACTCGTCGTCGAGCATCTCGCGCAGTCCTCTGCGCACTACTTCGTGATCGTCAACCAACAAAACTCGCACTGGCACGAATCCACCGTACGTCGAATGGCTGTTCCTGAGTGTGACTCAAATTGGCACAGTTCTTGTCATGGCAGAAGGCTCGGTACGACCGGTCGAGGAAGCAGATCGCATAGTTGTCGCCCGACTGGTTCTCGAGCTATGGGGAGCGCACACCGCCGTCGCGCACGGCGAGGTGTTCTTCCCGGCGAGTCTGCCGGGCTTCCTCGTGGAGAAGCAGGGTCAGGTGCTGGGTCTGCTGACCTATGCGGTGGCGAACCACCAGCTGGAGATCGTCACGATCGACGCGCTTCGGCGAGGCCGGGGCGTCGGCACCGCGCTGGTCGACGCCGCGGTTCGCCAGGCACGCACGCTCGGATGCAACCGGGTGCGCCTGACGACCACCAACGACAACCTCGACGCGGTCCGGTTCTACCAGCGCCGTGGCTTCAAACTGGCGGCCTTGAGACCGGACGCGGTCCGCGAGGCGCGCAAGCTCAAGCCGGAGATCCCGGCGGTGGGGGAGTTCGGCATCCCCATCACAGACGAGATAGACCTGGAACGATGGGTCGCGCCACGGCAGTAGTCCACAGCTGTCCACAGCTCTGTCCACAGGGTTGTGCACAACCGGAACTCACACGTGCAGCGGGTTGAACGCCTCGTCCCACGCGGCGGCGACCTGATGGGCGCACGTGGACGGTGCGACGCCTCCCACCCCGGTGCCGAGTCCCGGCATCGCGATGGTGTGGACGGCGTCGCGCACCGGCGTGCCGTCCTCCAGGCGTCCCGTGAGCCAGAGCATCAGCACGGCGCGCGCGGCCAGGTACGGGTGGACGGTGTCGACCGGCAGCCGTTCGCCGGGCAGGCGCATGGTCGGCGCGCTGATCATCCAGGCCGGCTCGGTCTCGCCGGTCGCCACGATCTGCGCCTCGCCGACGGGGAGCTCACCGCCGTGCAGCGCGAGGACGGCGCTGCGGACGTTGTTCTCGACCTGGGGGAACGCCGTGGCGTAGACGGCGTCGATGCCACCGCGCATCCAGCCCTGCGAGTTGGCCGGGCTGACGATGGCCTGCGCGTGGATGTCCAGAACGGACCCGCGATGCACCCGCACCCCGGCGCGGCCGTTCGCCACGGCGAGCCAGGCGTTCGCCATCGGTTCGTCGACCGCGCACAACACGAGTTCTGGCGCTAGAGCGGGCACGCCCCAAGCATTCCAGTTCGAACGGTCCCGGCGGAACCCAGGATTGGCCCCCGACACAGGCGTGATTCGCGCCTCTACTGTGTGCGGGTGCCTCGCATTGCGTACTTCGGACCACAGGGGACCTTCACCGAGCAGGCCGCGATGCGGTTCGAGGGTGAACTCGTCCCCGTCGAGACCATCCCGCTCGCCTTCGCCTCGTTGCGCGACGGGTCGACCGACTTCGCGTGCGTGCCGATCGAGAACTCCGTCGAGGGTGCCGTGCCGGCGACGCTGGACGCGCTCGTGCGCGACGAACCGGTCGTCGCGGTGGCCGAGACGGTGCTGGACGTCCGGTTCAGCGTCCTGGTGCGTCCCGGCACCGGTGAGATCCGCACCATCGCGTCGCACCCGCACGCGCTGGCCCAGGTCCGCGAGTGGATCGCCGCCTCGTTGCCCGGCGTCACCTCGATCGCCACCTCGTCGACTGCGGCCGCCGCTGCGGCTGTGGAGCGCGGCGAGTTCGATGCGGCCGTGTCCGCTCCTGTTGCCGTGAACCACTACAAGCTGGACGAGTACGCGACGGACATCCTGGACGTGCCCGACGCACGCACGAGGTTCCTGCTGCTCCAGCGTCCGGGTCAGTTGCCGGAACCGACGGGTGCCGACCGCACGAGCGTCGTCGTGACCACCCCGAACCGCGTGGGCGTGCTGTCCGAGCTGCTCACCGAGCTGGCGTTGCGTGGCATCAATCTCACCGGCCTCGAATCACGCCCCCAAAAGGGCAAACTGGGGACGTACCGCTTCTACATCGACGTCGAGGGGCACATCGCAGAGCCGAGGATCGGTGACGCGCTGGCCGCGCTGCACCGACACTCGCGCGAGATCCGGTTCCTCGGGTCCTTCCCGAAGGCCGACCAGGGGCCCGTCGAGGCTCACAACGCCGAGTTCGCCGCAGCCGCCTCCTGGGTCGATGCTGTCAGAAAGGGCGAGCGCGGGTGAGGTTGCTGCTGGTCAGGCACGGTGAGACGGCGTCGAACATCGAACGCAGGCTGGACACGGCCATGCCAGGTCCCCCGCTCACCGAACTGGGCCGCAAACAGGCCCGCGAACTGGCCGACACCCTCGCCGCCGAGGAGATCGTCGCGGTCTACGCGAGCATCGGCCTGCGCGCCCAGCAGACCGCCGCACCCACCGCCGAACGCTTCGGCCTGTCCGTCCAGATCCTGCAGGGCGTGGAGGAGATCCAGGTCGGCTCCCTGGAGGGCCGCAACGACACCGAGGCCTACCAGACCTACCTGGAAACCGTCATCAAGTGGGCCGAGGGCGCCCTTGACGTGGCGTTTCCCGACGGCGGCGAGTCCGGGCAGCAGGTGCTGGACCGGTTCCTGGGCGCGGTCGAGTCGATCGCGCAGGACGGCACCGTCATGGTCGTGACGCACGGTGGCGCCGGGCGGATGGGCGCGCTGGCGCTGGCGTCGAACGTGCCGGTGGAGCTCGCGGAGAACCTGCTGCCGAACACCGGCGTCGTGGTGCTCGAGTCCGACGGCGACGGCTGGGTGTGCCGGTCGTGGGCGGGCGTCGAGGTTCAGTAGCCCAGGTCGAGCCATTCCCCGAGGGCGAGCACGTGCGCGCGTTGCCCCGCGTGCTCGCGGAACTCACCCTCCGGGTCGGCGACCTCGACGTAGCCGGGCAGCTTCACCGGCTGCTCCTGCTCGTAGTGCATCGGCACGGCGTGCCTGGCACCGAGGATCGTCGCCGCGGCGGCGGCCTGGAACGGGTCCATCGCGGCGAGCACCGGGCTCGGCGGCTGGAGGTGCGGTGCGTTCACGACCGCGCCGTTGGCCGGCAGGAACGCCGCGTCGAACGGGCTGAACCGCCGCGCGACCAGCCACCACCAGCCGTGGAACATCGTGTCGCCGCCGTGGAAGACGCGCTGCCCGTCCGCCTCCACCACCCAGTTCAGCTGGGGATCGCCCAGCCCGTCGACGGACGGGACGGCGGTGACGCGGAACGGGCCGATCTCGCGTTCGGACCAGGTGTCCACCACCTCGGCGGCCAGCCGGTGCTCGGCCAGTTCGTGCTCGCTCAGCAACGTCGTCACGTTGTCCACGTTGTCGCCGTGTCCGGGCGCCGGGCGTAGAACCGGGGCCCCCGGCGTCAGCACGTCGGCGAGCGCCGTCGCGTCGGTGTGGTCGCGGTGCAGGTGCGTGACCAGCGCGGCGGTGACCTTCCCGCCCGGCCTCGTCAGCCCGATCCCCGGCCGCCAGCCGGTGAACAGCGGTGACAGGTCCTGCACGTAGTCGATCACCAGCCGCGCCCCGCCGGCCTCGGCCTCGATGCCTGCCCAGCCCAGTCGTCGCACTCGCATCTCGCACTCCTCACGTCGGTGAGCCGAACTTAGAGTACGAGCGTTCGCCAAATCAATAGCGAACGTGCGTACGCTATTCTCGTCACATGTCCCCGCGACGCTCCGCAGCCGACGCGCTCCTCACCCGAGGCCGGATCCTGAGCCGCGCCGCCGAGATCGCCTCGGAGGAGGGCCTCGACGGCATCACCATTGGCCGCCTCGCCGAGGAGCTCGAGATGAGCAAGTCCGGGGTGCACAAGCACTTCGGCACCAAGGAGACCCTGCAGATCGACACGCTCGACAAGGCGTTCGTCGACTTCTGGCACCGCGTGGTCGAACCTGCGTTGACCGAACCGCCCGGCCTGCGGCGGCTGCGCGTGGTGTGCGCGAACTCCGTGGACTACCTGGCGGAACCGCTGCTGCCCGGCGGTTGCCTGATGACCGCGGCGCTGAGCGAGTACGACGGCAGGCCCGGCGCGGTGCGCGACGCGGTGGCGCAGGTGTGGTCGCGCTGGCAGGGACAGCTGCGGGCGGACCTGGTCGCGGCGGTGGAGGGCGGCGAGCTACCGCGCGGGTTCGACGTCGACCAGGCGTTGTTCGAGATCCTGGCCGCGGGGCTCGCGCTGAACGCGGCTATGCAACTCCAGCACGACCAGGCTGCGGTCGGCCGGGCGCGCCGGGCGATCGAGCGAGCGCTCGACCAGTGACTCAGACGCTCGTGTCCCAGTCGAGGTGGCCCTCGTAGACGATGTCGTCGAACGTGGCGGTGAAGTCGTGGCCGTTGCCGGGCCCGCCGCTGACCGAGTCGGGGTGCTTCGTCACCTCGACGGCGATTCGAGGCAGCACCTCGCCGGGGGCGACCTCGGCAGCGGTGCGGCAGGTCGCCGACTCCTCGGTGGTCTCGCAGGTCCACCCGTCGCCGTCAGCGCCGATGACGATGGTCTCGGTGTCCCACTCGATGGGGAGCAGCCGGAAGGCGATGGTCGGTGCGGTCACGGTCACGTCGCCCGCGTTGTGGAAGTGGACCATCAGCTTCGTCGGACGTCCGCCGTACCTGATGCGGTGGCGGTACTGCGGGTAGAGCGGCGGCCCGAACCGCGCGGCCCCGCCGCCGATGTAGAGCCAGTCCGTCGGCGTCAACGGTCCCACCTCCTCAGCGGACCGGAACTCCGGTGGATAGGTCGGTTCCTCGGGAATGGTGGTGATCGCATTCGGCGAGGGCTGCTCAGGTGGTGGCGCCGAACAGCCCGCCACCAGCACCAGCAAGAACGCCCCCAGCACTCTCCCCATGCGCGCGAAGCTACGCGGCCACGGGTGAGGCGCAGGTCAGCCCCAGCCCAGCTCGTGCAGCTTGGCGTCGTCCACCCCGAAGTGGTGCGCGATCTCGTGCACGACGGTGATGATCACTTCTTCGATCACGTCGTCCTCGGTGTCGCAGACGTCGAGGATCGCCTCGCGGTAGATGAAGATGTGGTCGGGCAGCGCGCCGCCGTAGTCGGAGTTGCGTTCGGTCAGCGCGATGCCCTGGTAGAGCCCGAGCAGTGACGGCTCGTCGGGGTTTCGGTCCTCGACCAGCACCACGACGTTGTTCATCGCGTGCATGAAGTCGGGCGGGACCAGGTCCAGGGCCTCTTCGACCAGCTCGTCGAAGCGAGCTCGGGTCATCTCGACGGTCATCGGTTCTCAGTGCTCGAAGGGGGCGCGCTGGAGGACGGTTTGTCGGGCTTGCCGGAGTCGGAGGGCTTGCCCGACTCGCCCGAGGGCGGCTGGCCGGACTCGGAGTGCAGCGGGGCGCCGGTGGGCTCGGCCTGAGCCTTGACCGAGGTGGTCTGCGGCGGGTTCGCGGTGGTCAGCGGCGCGCCGTTGGGGTTGCGGACGGTGCCCTCCCACGCCACGAGCTTCTCTCCCTGGGGGACGGCGCCAATCTTGCAGTTGGCCTTGCGCGAGCCGACGGCCCAGCTCTCCTCTGCGCGCGTGTCCCAGGTGATCAGCAGGTTCTTCGCCTTCAGGTCGGCGCCGCCGGTGTAGTCGGCGGCTATCGCGGCGCACTTCTCGGACATCACGGTGTCCTGCTGCTCGGGCGCCACGAACGCGCCCTCGGGGTGTTGCACGACGCCGACGATCTCGAACGCGTGCGGCTTGGCGCACTCGATCGGGTCACCGACCGTGTTGTTGTCGGCGAGCGCGACGCAGACACCGGGGTCGTAGACGTTCGACTGGTCCTGGGTCTTCGCGCTGCCGAACGACGGCAGGGCGGCGCCGGAGGGGGCCGTGACCTGCAGGCCGCACCGCAGCTGGCGGTAGCCGCTCGACCAGCGGCTCTCGTCCGGGTTCAGGGTGCTGACGCCGTACTTGCCCTTCGGGTCGAGCTTGCCGGCCATGTAGGTGGTCGACGCCTGCGCGCAGTTGTCCTGCGCGATCTTCTCCCAGGCCTCGCCGTTCGGGAACGGCGCTTCCTTCGGGTAGGCGGCCGTGATGTCGGCCGTTCCACTGACCTCGAACTTGTGCGCGGCCGTGCAGTCGACCTTCTGCGCGTCCGACAGGTCGGGTTTCTCCCAGTTGAGGCATTCGCCCGCGACGGCCTGGTACGCGGCGTTGACGAGCTCGCGTTTGGACCCGAGCGGTCCTCCTGCCAGCACAGACGTGAACGCGGACAACATCAACAAGCCGAACGCGCCCACGAAAGCGCCGACCATCACAAGCCGCGTGTCGCGGATGTGACCAGATCGACTCAACCAACCGGCGCTCGGAGACATCTCAACCATGATGCCCGTGCCGTGTGAGGCGGCTGTGCGCCGGGTTGGGGTCGAGTGTTGCTATTAGGACACTCGTCACTGAATTGGCCATGTTTCAGCTGTCTCGCTAGGTACCTTGCCCGCGGGAGTGGTGATGACTGACAACAACCTGCCAGGACCTGGCCAGCCGACGCCCCAGCCTGGGTCGCCGTCGGGACAGCCCGGCCAGCCGCAACAGCCCGGCCAGCCTCAGCAGGCAGGCCAGCAGCCGCCGCCGTACCAGCCGGCGGCTCCTCAGCCTGGCCAGAACCAGCCGGGACAGCCGCCTGCCAAGGGCAAGGTGCGCCAGCAACAGGCCGGCATGACGAAGCCGCGCCAGGCGACGGTCGCCGAGCAACGCGCTCGTGCCGCCGCGCTGAAGGCGCAGCAGGAGCGGTTCGCCGCCGAGTCCGCCGCCTTCGAGAAGAAGCGCAAGACGCGCAAGCGCCTGCTCATCGGCGGTGGCGTGACCGTGGGCGTGATCGCGCTGGTCGCGATCTGGTACGCGGCCGCCAGCCCCAAGAACGTCACGGCGCAGTGCACCGACTCGAACAACGTGATCGTCGACGACGACTACTGCGACCAGTCGTACTACAGCAGTCACGGCGGTTACTCGAGCGGCGGCTTCATCTACATCGGTGGCAGCTCGTACCGCTACAACTACGGCGGCTCGGGCGCGGTCGGCCAGAAGGTGACCGGCGGCAGCTACACGATCCCGAAGGGTGCGAACGTCAGCACCAAGTCGGGCACGTCGGTGCAGCGCGGCGGCTTCGGCGTCAGCAGCGGCTCCTCCAGCAGCGGAGGCTGAGCACAGTTGCGTCGTGAAACCTCGCAGCCGCGGCCGAACTGGCAGCGGACGGTCTCTGACCAGGGGTTGGTGTTCGGCCTGCCCGCGAAGTACGCGAACGGTGCCGACCGCCCGTACTGGGACGAGTCGGTGCACTACGTGTTCGAGATGAGCGACATCCTCTCGCTCGAAGCCGACGTCGAGCTGCTCCACTCCATGTGCCTCGACGCGGTGGACAACGTGGTGCTCACCGAGCGGTACCGCGACTTCGGCATCCCCGAGTGGGTGTGGCCGCACATCGCCGAGTCGTGGCGCCGCCGCGACCCGCACGTCTACGGCCGCTTCGACCTGCGCTACGACGGCTCCGGTCCCGCGAAGCTGCTCGAGTACAACGCGGACACCCCCACGTCACTGCTGGAAGCCGGCTACATCCAGTGGCACTGGAAGGAAGACGTCTTCCCGGACGACGACCAGTGGAACTCGCTGCACGAGCGCCTGGTCGAGCGGTGGACGGAGATCGGCGCGAAGCTGCCCTCCGGTGAGCTGCACTTCACCTGGTCGGGTGCCGACCCGTCCGGCGAGGACCACCTCACGATCGCCTGCCTGCAGGAGACGGCCGCCGAGGCCGGTCTGAACACCGTGGGCCTCGCGATCGAGGAGGTCGGCTGGGACACGCTGCTCAACCGGTTCGTCGACCTCGAAGAGGCCCCGATGGGCACGGTCTTCAAGCTCTACCCGTGGGAGTGGGTGGTCGAGGAGCAGTTCGGCCGCCACGCCGTCGAGTCGCTGCCCGGCACGCTGTGGGTCGAGCCGCTGTGGAAGATGCTGCTCTCCAACAAGGCGCTGCTCGCGGTCCTGTGGGAGATGTACCCGGGCCACCCCAACCTGCTCCCCGCCTTCCTGAACGACCCCGGCATGCTCACCGAGTACGTGCGCAAGCCGCTGCTCGGCCGCGAGGGGTCGAACATCCAGATCGTCGCTCCCGGCTACGAGACGCAGACCGGCGGCGTGTACGGCAAAGAAGGCTTCGTGTACCAGCTGTTCGATCCGCTTCCGGAGTTCGACGGCTACCGCCCCGCGTTGGGTGCCTGGGTCGTCGGCGACACGGCGGCAGGCCTCGGCATCCGGGAAACGGTCGGTCTGGTGACCGACGATGGCGCGGCGTTCGTGCCGCATCGAATTGTTGAGTAAGACTCCGAAAGGGAACAGCACATGTACGAGCTCGCGTTGGACCCCGGCTTCGGCTCGGCGATCGGCCGGGGCATCGGCGCGATCGCGCTGTACGCCGTCGTCGGTCTGGTCCTCATGGTGTTCGGCTTCTACGCGATCGACTGGACGACGCCGGGCAAGCTGTCGCTCCTGGTCCGCAACGGCGCCCCGAACGCCGTGATCGTCACCGCCTCCGGCCTCGTCTCGATGGCGTTCATCGTCGTCGTCGCGATCCTCAGCGCCGTCGGCAAGCTCGACGAGGGCCTGCTCACGTCGCTGATCTACGGCATCGTCGGCATCATCGTGCAGGTCGCGGCCGTGCGACTGCTGGAGTGGGTGACCCGCCTGGACATCGGCTCGATCATCGAGTCGGACAAGTTCGCACCGGCCTCCGTCGTCGTCGCCGCGGCCCACGTGGCCCTCGGTCTCGTGGTGGCGTTCGCGATCTTCTAGACACGCGCTTCGCGAAGGGACCCGGTGCTCAGGTGCCGGGTCCTCTTCGTTGGCGCAGGCGCCGGATCCCCAGGCCGGAGGTGACCAGGCCCGCCACTCCGAGCAGGATCGGCGGCACCAGCACCAGCGGGCCCTGAGGACGGCTTCCGAACTCGTACAGCCGGTCGTCGGCGTTGATCACCCGGACGGTCTCGTCCTGCACGGGGTTGCCGGTGGCGAGGTACATGCCGGACAGCGTGACCATGCCGTCGTCACTGACGAACGTGCCGTCCCGGACGTTGTAGGTGCCGGGCACGCCACCCTCCGCGTCCTGGACCGCGTCCGGGAGCAGGATCGCACCTGCGACGAACAGGACGATGCCTGCGAACAGCGTGAAGGCCGGTCCGTTTCCCTTGGGTTCGGGCGTCACGAACTTCAGGACGCGGACGGACGGCCCGGCGTTGCCCGTCTCGCCGTTTCCTGCGGAAATCCCAGCAGTGCGGCCACGAGGCCACCGGCGAAGGCCAGGACCGGGTTCGGCTTCCGCGAGGCCTCCCGGTGGAACTTCTCGTGGTCGAAGTCGTGCGGAACCTCGTTCGTCATCGCGCACCTCCTGCCACTTCAACGCCACCGCGCCGTCGTCCGTTGAACAGCGCGAACGGGATATCCGGATGAAGTGCGGATCAGGCGGGGACTACCCTTTCCAGGGTGATTGACCTCAAGGTGTTGCGCGAGAACCCGGAGACAGTGCGCGCGTCGCAGCGTGCTCGTGGCGAGGACGAGGGCGTCGTCGACAGCCTGCTGTCCGCGGACGAGCGCCGGCGGTCCGCCATCTCCCGCGCGGACACCCTGCGCGCCGAGCAGCGGGTGCTCGGCAAGGAGGTCGGCAAGGCCAAGGGCGACGAGAAGACCGCCCTGCTCGTCAAGGCGAAGGACCTGGCCGCCGAGGTCAAGGCCGCCGAGGCCGAGCAGCACGCCACCAACGACGAGGTCCAGGAGCTCCTGGCCAGGATCCCGAACCTGGTGCACCCGGACGCGCCGGTCGGCGGCGAGGACGACTTCGTGGTCGTCAAGACCGTCGGTGAGCCGCGCGTGTTCGACTTCGAGCCGCAGGACCACCTCGACCTGGGCACCAAGCTCGGCGCGATCGACATGGAGCGCGGCGCGAAGGTCGGCGGCTCGCGGTTCTACTTCCTCAAGGGCGTCGGCGCCCAGCTCGAGATCGCGCTGCTCAACATGGCGGCGGCGCAGGCCACGGCCAACGGGTTCGAGCTCATGATCACGCCCACGCTGGTGCGGCCGGAGATCATGGCGGGCACCGGGTTCCTCGGCGCGCACTCGAGCGAGATCTACCACCTGCCCGCGGACGACCTGTACCTCGTCGGCACGTCGGAGGTGCCGCTCGCCGGCTACCACGCCGACGAGATCCTCGACGGGGAACGCAGGTACGCGGGCTGGTCGTCGTGCTACCGCCGCGAGGCCGGGTCGTACGGCAAGGACACCCGCGGCATCATCCGCGTGCACCAGTTCAACAAGGTCGAGATGTTCTCCTACGTGAAGCCCGAGGACGCCGAGGCGGAGCACGCCCGGCTGCTCGGGTGGGAAGAGGAGATGCTCGCCAAGATCGAGGTGCCCTACCGCGTCATCGACACGGCGACGGGTGACCTCGGCACGTCGGCGCACCGCAAGTTCGACTGCGAGGCGTGGGTCCCGACGCAGCAGAAGTACCGCGAGCTGACCTCGACGTCGAACTGCACCACGTTCCAGGCGCGCCGCCTGAACATCCGCTACCGCGACGAGAACGGCAAGTCGCAGATCGCGGCCACGCTCAACGGCACGCTGGCCACCACCCGGTGGATCGTGGCGATCCTCGAGAACCACCAGCAGGCCGACGGTTCCGTGGTCGTCCCCGAAGCGCTGCGTCCGTTCATGGGCGGCCTGGAAGTTCTCAGGTAAAACTTTTCCAAAACCTGTATTTCTCCGGGCCTGACGACGTCTTCCTTGCAGAACACCACATGGGGGTGTGGTGTCCAGCAAGTAGGGGGTAGTTGTCATGTCTTTTGAAGCAGCGGTCGGCGAAGTCGACATCACACCGGTGAACCCGCCCTATCCGAGCCTGTGGATGGGCGGGTACGGGTGGAGCCCGCGCGGCAACCACGGCGCGATCGCCCGCCGGTTACGCGCCCAGTGCCTCGTGCTCTGGGACGGCGGCGTGCCGAAGGTCCTGCTGCGCGCGGACCTCGTCAGCATCCCGAGGGACGTCAACCAGGCGATCAGGGGGACCCTCGTCAGCGAGGGACTGGTCGCGGCGAACGACCTGATGCTGCTGGCGAGCCACACGCACTCGGGCCCGTTGTACGGCGACACCAAGCCGAGCCCGCAGGTGATGATGGGCCTGAGTCAGGCCGACGTCGACGCGGTCAACGGCACGACGTGGCTGATCACCGACGCCCTGGTGCAGCTGGTCCGCGACACGCTGGACCTGGAGCGCACCGACGTCACGCTGTCCTACGCCGAGGGCGAGGCCAAGATCGGCCACAACCGCGTGGCGGACGACTTCGCCGTGCTGGACACCGTGCCGGTGCTGCGCCTCGACAACACCGACGGCGACCTGTTCGCGGTCGTGTTCGGAGCGGCGTGCCACCCGGTCTCGCGCGGCAACGACGAGGTGTTCGACGGCGAGTTCCCGGCCGTCGCCTCCGAGCTCATCGAGAACGAGCTGGGTGTGCCCGCGCTGTTCGTCCAGGGCGCGTGCGGCGACCAGGAAGCGAACGACCCGCACGTCCCGGCCACCACCGAGCAGCTGGGCACCGTCCTGGGCCAGGCGGTCCTCGACGTCCTCGGCGACGACGGTTTCGACGCCGTCACGGGACCGGTCAGCACGGCGATGACCGAGGTCAGCCTGCCGTTCCACACGAACACCGCCGACCCGGACGTGCTGGCCGCGGTCCGCGCGAAGTACAAGCTCCGGCTCAAGGTGATGCCGCAGACGGACCCGAACCGCCGGCACGCCGCCCTGATGGTCAAGCTGATCGACGCGGGTGAGCTGCCCACCTCGATGCCGATGCCGATCCAGCGCTGGCGGTTCGGCGGCCTGAGCATCCTGGCCCTCGCGCACGAGCCGGTGTCCGCCTACGACGTGAAGCTGCACGCGGCGTTCTCCGGAAACCTCTGGGTCGCGGGATACGCCAACGAGTGCGAGGGCTACATCGCGGACAACGACACGTTGCGCTCCGGCGGCAACCTGCACGCGGGCTACGAGGCCGGGTGGAACCAGGGCGACAACGCCATCGCGGGACTCGGCAGCTACTGCGTCTCCTACGCGTGGCCTGGTCCGCTGAAGTACTCGGACACGGCGACGCCCGCCGCAGGCACCACTGAGCGGATCGTCCTGGACGCGAGTTTGAATCTCCTGAACTCAGTGGCGTGACCAGGCCCGTTGGCGGGTGACTTCACGCTCAGCAGGGCGCCTCGCGGCACCGCCCCCACGCCCCCGTACCACCAGTACGAGGACGTGGGGGCGGCACCGCGACGCACCCGTCTGACCGCGAAGTCGCCCGGCAACGTTCCAGGCCACACCACTGGCCGGTCAGGCCCTGTTCTGCCCGTGAAGTAGAGTGGCCTACCGGCCCCGTCGGGTGGAAGTGCCCTGGTGACGTGGGTTACACATCAACTCACGGGCAGGACAGGGATCAGTGGCGAACCGCATTCACGAGACCGCGATCATCGGCAAGGACGTCGAGATCGGCGACGACAACGTGATCGGGCCGTACACGGTCATCGCAGGTCCGGCTCGGATCGGTGACGGCAACTTCATCGGCCCGCACGTCAGCATCGGCGGCCCCGCCGAGTTCCTGAGCGCGCCGCACCTCGCGGGCTGGGACGGCGAGAACGACGGCCCCGGCGTGGTGATCGGCGACCGCAACCGCATCCGCGAGTTCGTCACGATCAACCAGGGCGCCAAGGAGCCGACCAGGGTCGGCAACGACAACTACGTGATGGGCCGCGCCCACATCGCGCACGACTGCGTCATCGACAACAGCGTCGTGATCACGAGCGCCGTGCAGATCGCCGGCCACTGCCACGTGTGGAGCGGCTCCAACATCGGCCTCGGCACCGTCGTGCACCAGGGCACGCAGATCGGTCCCGGCGCGATGATCGGGCTCGGCTCGGCCATCCGCAAGGAGGTCGGTGCGTTCACCATCACCCTGGGCAACCCGGCCCGCACGACCGGCGTCAACGTCATCGGCCTGTCGCGTCGCGGCGCCGACGAGGACGCGATCGCCGCTCTCACCGGTTTCCTGACCGGCAAGGAGGCGGAGGTTCCCGCCGGCCTGCCGGAGGAGCTCGCCGCGCTGCTCAAGGCGTGGACCGAGCGTTCGAACGAGCACTGACCCAGACCGTCCGAGAGAACGAGAGAACGATGTCCCTGAACGACCGTCTTCGTGGTGTCTTCGTGGACGCCCTCCAGCTCGACGACTCGGTTGACGTCGAGAACCTGAAGTACCGCGACATCGATGAGTGGGACTCGGTCGGCCACATGGCGCTCGTCGCCGCCATCGAGGACGAGTTCGACGTCCAGTTCGAGACCGAGCAGGTCATCGACATGAGCAGCTTCAAGGTCGCCGTCGACATGCTGAAGGGCCTCGGCGCGGGTGAGTGATTTCGCCGGCAAGGTAGCGGTCGTCACCGGCGGCACGCGCGGCATCGGCTTCGCCACGGCCGCGGCGCTGGCCGAGGCGGGCGCGACCGTGGTCATCACCGGCCGCGACCGCGAGACGACCGAGAAGCGCGCCGCCGAGCTGGGCGAACGCGTCCACGGCGTGGCGCTCGACGTCGCCGACTCCGCCGCGATCAAGGACGTCTTCAAGGCGATCGCGAAGGAGCACGGGCGCATCGACGTGCTCGTGGCCAGCGCGGGCGTGCTGGAGGGCGGCCTTATCGGCATGCTCACCGACGACCACGTCAACAGGACGCTGACCACGAACGTCGCCGGCACGATCAACTCCGTGCAGGCGGCGGCGCGGGCCATGATGCGCAAGCGCACCGGCTCGATCGTGCTGATCGGCTCGATCGTCGGCGAGCGCGGCAACGCCGGTCAGATGGTCTACGCGGCGTCCAAGGCGGCGCTGGTCGCGGCGGCGAAGTCCGCGGCGAAGGAACTCGGCAGGCACGGGATCAGGGTCAACGCGGTCGCGCCCGGCGTGATCCAGACGGACCTGATCTCGGAGCAGTCCGACGAGGTGCTGGAGCGGGTGAAGGGCGACACCGCCCTCGGCCGGCTCGGCACCGCGGAAGAAGTGGCCAAGGTGATCCGATTCCTGAGCAGTGACGACGCCTCGTTCGTCACCGGTCAGGTGCTCGGGATCGACGGAGGTTTGGTGCTGTGACGCTGCTGCACGCTCAGGCCCGCCTGCGTGACGCCGCGACCGGTGAGCTGCTCGGCGGTGCCGAGCTCGCCGGTCGCGTGTCCGAGGCGGCGAAGGAACTCGCCGATCTGCCGTCCGGGGTGCTGTTCCTCCGGGTCGGCCTGGACCTGACGAGCGTGCTGCGGTACCTGGGTGCGTTCGAGGCGGGCCGCGCCGTCGCGCTGCTCGACCCGGCGCAGGACCGCGAGGTGCTGGACGGGCTCGTGGCCCGCTTCCGCCCCGCGGTCGTGCTGGGCATCGACGACGAACCCGCGCCGGGGTACTCCCAGGACTGGGTGCGCGAGGACGCGGACGGCGTCGCCCCGCACCCCGATCTGGCCGTGATGCTGCCGACCAGCGGCTCCACCGGTAACCCGAAGTTCGTGCGGCTGTCCCGCTCGGCGATCCTCGCGAACGCCGACGCGATCGCCGAGGTGCTCGGCATCGACGAGAACGAGGTCGCGCCGACCACCCTGCCGCTGCACTACAGCTACGGCATGTCCGTGCTCAACAGCCACCTGCGCAAGGGCGCGACGGTGCTGCTGGAGGGCTCCGGCGTCGTGGCGCGGCCGTTCTGGGACGCGGTCACGCAGTACGGCGTGACGTCGCTCGCAGGTGTCCCGTACCACTACGAGATGCTGCGCAGGCTGCGGTTCGACCCGGCCAAGTACCCGACGCTGCGCACGCTGACGCAGGCCGGCGGCAAGCTCCGCACCGACCTGGTCAGCGAGTTCAACGACAAGATGCGCGCCGCCGGCGGGCAGATGTTCGTGATGTACGGCCAGACCGAGGCCGCGCCGAGGATGGCCACCGTGCCGTCCGACCGGCTCGCCGAGAAGGTCGGCTCCGCGGGTCCCGCGCTTCCCGGCGGCACGTTCGCCATCCGCGACGAGGCCGGGAACGAAATCGCCGAATCCGGTGTTGCCGGTGAGGTGGTGTACCGCGGGCCGAACGTGATGATGGGCTACGCCGAGTCCGAAGCCGAGCTCGCTCTCGGCGACGAGACCGGCGGCGTGCTCGTCACCGGCGACCTCGGTTACCTCGACGCCGACGGGTTCCTCTACATCACCGGCCGGCTCAAGCGAATCGGCAAGGTGTTCGGCAACCGGGTCAACCTGGACGACCTGGAGCAGATCGTGAAGGGCTTCGGCGCAGCCGCCGCCGTACCCGCGGGCGACAAGGTCGTCGTCTTCCTCGACAGGGCCGAGAAGGACACCTGCAAGCAGGCCGCGAAGTTGCTGTCCGAGACGCTGCACCTGCACGTCACGGGCTTCGACGTGCGTCCGGCGGAGGGTTTCCCGCAGCTGCCCAGCGGCAAGATCGACTACCGGTCACTGGAGGCACAGGTATGAGCGTCTTCGGGCGCAATCAGGCCGAGCGCGAGACCGCGCTGCTGGCCGAACTGACCGAGCTGACCGAGCACCACCGCGCGAACTCCGAGCAGTACGACCGGATCCTGTCGTCACTCGGTATCAAGTCCGGCGAGAAGTTCGGGTCGTTGAACGACCTGCCGTGGCTGCCGGTGCGCATGTTCAAGACGCACGAGCTGAAGTCCATTCCGGACTCCGAGGTCTTCAAGGTGCTCACGTCGTCCGGCACGACCGGCGGCGGCGCGTCCCGGATCTACCTCGACAAGGACGCCGCCGCGGTGCAGACCCGGCAGCTCGGCGCGACGCTGCAGGAGGTGCTCGGCGGCAAGCGGCTGCCGATGCTGATGGTCGACACCATCAGCATCATCAAGAACCGCCGCTCGTTCTCCGCTCGCGGCGCCGGCGTGCTCGGCATGGCGACGTTCGGCCGCAGTCACGTCTACGCGCTGGACGAGAACGACCAGCCGGACGTCGAGGCGATCAAGGAGTTCCTCGCCAAGCACGGCTCAGAGCCGTTCCTGATCTTCGGCTTCACCTTCATGGTGTGGCAGTACCTCTACGAGGTCGCGCGTGAGCACAAGTTGGACCTGTCGAACGGCATCCTGATCCACTCCGGTGGCTGGAAGAAGCTCATCGACATCGCGGTCGACAACTCGGAGTTCCGCAAGCGCTTCGCCGAGGACACGGGCCTGACCCAGATCTACAACTACTACGGGATGATCGAGCAGATCGGCACGGTCTTCCTGGAGGGCAAGTCGGGCAACTCGTTGTACTGCCCGGACTTCGCGGACGTGATCATCCGCAACCCGGAGACCTGGGAGGAGCAGCCCGTCGGCGTTCCCGGTGTCATCGAGGTCGTCTCGACGCTGCCCCGCAGCTACCCGGGCCACGTGCTGCTGACCGAGGACCTCGGTGTGGTGCACGGCGTCGACGACGGCGACTGGCCGGGCAAGCGGTTCTCCGTGCTCGGCAGGCTCCCGCGGGCCGAGGCACGCGGCTGTTCGGACACCTTCTCTGGAGCTGTGGCCTCATGAAGCGCCGTTTCCCGGCAGGATCTGACGTCTCCTCGGTCGACGAGCTCCTCGCGAGCATCTCCGGCGAGCCCACCGGCGGCCGGCTGAAGGTCGGCGACGAGCGGATCGTCGACTTCCTGGTGAAGTTCGCGCGCAAGCTGCTCGCCCCGCAGATGGCCCGCCGCTACCCGGAACTCGCGTCGCTCGGCTTCTTCCTGCGCCGCGGCGAGATCAACAAGGTGCTGCGCCAGCTGGAGACCCCGGAGGGCGTGCTGCGCTTCGGCCGCGGTCTCGTCTTCCACATCCCGCCCGCCAACGTCGACACGATCTTCGTGTACTCGTGGGCGCTGTCGGCGTTGTCCGGCAACAGCAACGTCGTGCGCATCTCGCCGCGTTCGGCCGGTGCGGCGGAAGCCGTCGTCGAGGCGCTGAACGACGCGTTGCAGGACGCGCACCCGGCGGTCGCGCAGACCCAGGTCATGGTCACCTACGACCGCGACGACAAGGTGACCGCCGCGCTGTCCGCGGCGTGCGACCTGCGCGTCATCTGGGGCGGCGACCGCGCCGTCAACGAGGTGCGCAAGATGCCGCTCGCGCCGCACGCGCGCGACGTCACGTTCCCCGACCGCGCCTCGTTCGCGCTGATCTCCGTCGACGGCTGGGTTTCCGCGACGCCGGAGCGCAAGCGCGAGGTGGCCGTCGGTTTCTACAACGACTCGTACTGGTTCGACCAGGCCGCCTGCTCGTCGCCACGCGCGTTGTTCTGGGTCGGTGACGAGGTCGCGGGCCAGCAGGCGCGGACCGAGTTCCGGGCAGAGCTGACCGCGGTGCTCGAAGCGAAGAACCACGTCGTCGAGCCCGCGATGGCCGTGCAGAAGCGCGTCTCCGCCTACGGTGTCGCGGCGGACGGCCACGCGAAGTCGATCTCGTTCGACGGCAACGCGGTGGCCACCCTGGAGCTGACGGAGGCGGCGGACGTGCCGCGCGAGTGGCTGGGCGCGGGCACCTTCCCGTTCGCCACGCTGCCGACGCTGTCCGCGCTGGTGCCCATGGTGCAGCGCAAGGACCAGACGCTGTCGGTGTTCGGCTTCTCGCAGGAGGAGCTGGAGACGCTGGCGCACGAACTGGCCGGGCGCGGCATCGACCGCATCGTGCCGTTCGGCAACGCGCTGACGTTCTCCGACCACTGGGACGGCTTCAACCTTCCCGCGGAGTTCACCCGCCTGGTGACCGTCCAAAGCTGACAGTCCACAGAGGACGAAAGCCGCACTGGAGCCTGGTGCGGCTTTCGTCGTTTCCGGGCTAGGGCCTGTATCGAAGTCTGATCCGCGACAGCCGGGCCCGAGGCGGTTCCTGGCGGCACGGCCGAACGACCCACGTACAACACCGGTACGCGGGCCATTCGGCCGCACCACCACGAACCGCCTCAAGCGCAGCTCTCATCGAACCAGACTTCGATACAGGCCCTAGTTGTGGCAGTCCTGGCCCTTGAGCGACAGGATCGCCGCGACGACCTTCTTGTCCTGGTCCACCCCGAAGATGAACTTGGCGGCCGGGTTGTTGTCGGCGTCGGCGACCCAGCTGTAGTTCGGGCCGGTCGGCTCGAGGTTCGTGTACTCCGCCTTGAGCGTTTCCTCGGTCGCGCCGATTCCCGCGCCGTCAGCGGTCATGTCCGCGGTGAAGCTGATGCTCGCGACGCCCAGCTTCGAGGACACCCAGACGTACTGGCCAGTGCCGAGGATCTGGTGGGACGAGCAGGGCCCGCCGGGCCCGCTGACCGGGCCGATCAGCTTGGCGTCGATCGCCTGCTTCCCCGTCATGCCGAGCTTGAGTTCGCCGTAGCCGAACGAGCCGATCACCGGTTTGGCCGGTGGAGGCGGTGGGTTGGTCACGGTCTGGGTGACGACCGTGGTGACGACCTGGGCGGCCGGCGGCGTCGTGGTGCTGGACGACGTGGGTGCGGCGGTCTGCTCCGGTGCGGGCGTGGACGTGCACGCGGCCAGGCCGAGCGCGGCGGTGATGGTGACGAGAACGATGGAACGCTTCATTTTTCTTTCCCCCCAGGGATTGCTGACTCAGAGCAGGTACATCGAGCAGTCGGCGTTGTACGTGTGCAGCTTGATGTGGACGACCTTGTCGGTGTCGGCGAACTGGTCGGTCTCGGAGCTGCCGATGAAGGAGTAGCCCGCGTTCTCGGCGATGCTCGCCGACCAGCCGGCGCGGAACGCGGAGACGGTCGGGTACGCCTTCTTCACCGCGGCGTAGGTCGAGCCGATGCCGATTCCCTTGGAGGTCTTGGCCTCCGCCGGCAGCGTGATGCGCACGACGCCGTACCGCTTGGAGATCGCGACCGAGTCGTCGCCCACGCAGGCGCCGTCACCGTCGCTGTCCCAGGTCAGATCGGTCAGGCCGGTCGCCCGCGCGTCCTCCAGGGTCATGCCCAGCTTGAGCGAGCCGTAGCCGAGGCGGGTGTCGGTGTTCACCACGTTCTTCGGCTGGTCGGTGATCGTGGTCGCGGCGGTGCCGGCCGGCCGGTCGGCGGTGGCGTTCTGCGCGGGTGCGGACGTGCACGCGGTCAGGCCGAGCACGGCGGCGATGGTGACGAAGATGAACGAGCGGCTCATTTCTTCCCCCCGGGAATGCTGTCGTGCCCGCCCCACCCCCAGCGGGGCGGGCACGACGATGCTGACAGGACGAACTCTGCCGGGCCCGCCTGCAAATCATCTGCAAATCTGCTGCAGGGCCCTGAACTGCGAAAAGGCCGCACCGGAGAGTCCGGTGCGGCCACACTTCGAGCCAGTCGTCAGATCAGGTGCAGGTTGGCGTTGGTGAAGCCGGTCGCGAAGACGACCTCGTTGTCCCACGGGTTCGCCGCGAAGCCGTGGTAGTTGTGCCACGCCTTGACCGAACCGTCCGGCAGCGCCGTGACGATCTCGGCCTTGCCGTCACCGTCGAGGTCGGCGAAGTGCAGGCCCTCGTTGGTGAAGCCGGAGCCGATGACGGCCTCGTTGTCCCAGGGGCTCGCCTGGAAGCCCCAGTAGTTGCGCCACGCCTTCACGGCGCCGTCGGGCAGGACCGTGACGATCTCGGCCTTGCCGTCCGCGTTCAGGTCGGCGAAGTGGAGCGAGGAGTTGGTGAAGCCGGACGCGATGATCGCCTCGTTGTCCCACGGGCTGTTCGTGAAGCCGTGGTAGTTGTGCCACGCCTTGACCTGGCCGTCCGGCAGGACGGTGATGATCTCGGCCTTGCGGTCGCCGTCGAGGTCGGCGAAGTGCAGTGACTGGTTGGTGAAGCCGGTGGCGATGATGGCGTCGGCGTCCCACGGGTTCGCGCCGAAGGTGCCGTTGTTGCGCCACGCCTTGACCTGGCCGTCGGGCAGGACGGTGATGATCTCCTTGTCACCGTCGCCGTCGAGGTCCGCGAAGTGGGCGTTCTCGTCGGTGAAACCGTTGGCGACGATGGCGTCGGCGTCCCACGGGTTCTGGGCGAAGCCGCGGCCGTTGCGCCACACCTTCACGTTGCCGTCGGCGGAGATGAACGCGATGTCGGTCTTGGCGTCACCCGAGAACGAGGACCCGGCCGAGACGGACGGCCCGCCGGTGTTGAAGCGGTAGAGGTTGTAGTTCTGCATCAACGAGATGTTCTTGCTGGCGTAGTTCGGGTCCGTCGCGTACTTCTTCGCGACCTCGCGGATGAACTGGTCGGGGTTGTTCTCCCGGTACGGCAGGGCGCTGTCGTAGATGCCGCTCGTGGTGATCAGCCGGCCGTAGTCGCGGAACGAGTCGGTCATCGAGCGGTAGACCCGGAAGTACGCGGTCTCGGGATGACAGGTCGGCGTGCACTCCGTGGTCTGGTAGGCGTGGCAGCCGATCGCGATCGGGCCGGGGCTCGACGCGTTCACGCACTTGAAGCCGAAGTAGTTCTTGTCGTTGGCGGAGAGGCTGCTGCGGCCCCAGTCGGATTCGAGAATCGACTGCGAGGTGGTCACCGAGGCCGGGATCCGGAACTCGGCCTGCACGGCCTGGGCGGCGGGGCCGGCGACGTTGACGTAGTCGTCCTGGAGACCGGCGGCGACCATCGTGTTCAGGGCGCTGTCGCGGTTTTCCTGCTGTGACTCGGTTTCCGGCGGCGCGGCGTAGGCGGTACCGGTGACCAGACCTGCGAACGCCGTGGCGAGCAGGGTGGCGGTCAGCTTCTTCATGACTGTCCTTTCCAGACTCGTGGCGGGCTAGATCAGGTGCAGGCTGGTGTTGGTGAAACCGCTGGCGAAGATGACCTCGTTGTCCCACGGGGCGTTCGCGAAGCCGTGGTAGTTGTGCCAGGCCTTCGCACGGCCGTCGGGCAGGACCGTGACGATCTCGGCCTTGCCGTCACCGTCGAGGTCGGCGAAGTGCAGCGACTGGTTGCTGAAGCCGGTGGCGATGATCGCCTCGTTGTCCCAGGGGTTCGCCTTGAAGCCCCAGTAGTTGCGCCACGCCTTGACCTGACCATCGCCGAGAACGGTCACGATCTCGGCCTTGCCGTCGGCGTTCAGGTCCGTGAAGTGCAGCGACTCGTTGGTGAAGCCGGAAGCGATGATCGCGTCACCGTCCCACGGGCTGTTCGCGAAGCCGCGGCCGTTGTGCCACGCCTTGACCTGGCCGTCGGGGAGAACGGTGATGATCTCGGCCTTGCGGTCGCCGTCGAGGTCGGCGAAGTGCAGGGACTGGTTGGTGAAGCCGGTGGCGATGATCGCCTCGGCGTCCCACGGGGACGCGGTGACACCGCGGCCGTTGCGCCACGCCTTGACCTGGCCGTCGGGCAGGACCGTGATGATCTCCTTGTCGCCGTCACCGTCCAGGTCGGCGAAGTGGGCGCTCTCGTCGGTGAAACCGGAGGCGACCACGGCGTCGGCGTCCCACGGGTTCTCCGCGAAGCCGCGGCCGTTGCGCCACACCTTCACCTCGCCGCTCGGCAGGACGGCGGCGACGTCGGTCTTCGCGTCACCCGAGAACGACGAACCGGTCTGGCCCACCGAGTCCTCGACGATGTTGTTGTAGCGCTTGGCCGCGTAGGAGGCCGTGTAGGAAGCGCTCCAGGTGCGCTGCTCGGCGACCTGGCCGAAGTCCCACTCCTCCCAGACCACTGCCTGGGTCTGCGCGCCGTCGGCCCAGCGCACGAAGATCGCGATGTGCTGCTGGTCGCTGTTGTGCTTCCACAGCACGTCGCCGGGCTTCAGTTCCGACTTGGCGATCGAGTACATGAACGGCTGCAGCGAGTAGGTCGTGTAGCTGTTGTCCATGCCCCACGCCATCGACGTGAAGCCGGAGCAGTCCTGGCGGTAGCTGCCGTACTCGTTGGCGTACCAGGAGGACTGGCTGTACGGGACCCGCGCCTTCAACCAGGTCTCGGCCCGTTTCATGACCTCCGATCTCGCGATCGGGTTGTTCGCCGCCATCTTCAAGCCGGGCTCGGGTTCCTTGCCCTGCTTGGCGTATCCGCCGTCGGTGACCAGCGTGCCGGGCTCCGGTGCCGCCTGGCCGGCGATCGGCCCCAGGAACGTCACCGCCGTCGCAACCAGAGCGAGCAGGGTCGCCATCCGTCGCAGTCGCATTTTCGTGCCCCCCAGAATTTCGGGCTGTTTTGTTTACAGCCAGAACTCTGCGGGTATGGCCTGCAAGCCATCTGCAAACTCGCTGCGACAGGATCTACAGGCGGTTTGCAGGACTCTTACAGGTGTGTTGACCTGCTCAAACGAGCGTGGCGACCGTTTCGTCCGCGATGTGCCGGCCGATCTCCAGCGCGCTGGTGGCGGCAGGGGAGGGCGCGTTCAGCACGTGCACCTGGCGCGGTGCGGACTCGATCAGGAAGTCATCGACCAGCGAGCCGTCCGGCAGCATCGCCTGGGCGCGGACACCCGCCTCGGCGCGCACGATGTCGTCCTCGCCGACGGCCGGCACCAGTCGGGCCAGGCTCGCCGCGAAACGCTTGCGGGAGAACGACCTGAGCACCTCGTCCAGCCCGGTCCGGCCGAACCGGGCGGCCAGCTTCCAGGTGCCGGGGAAGCGCAGCACGTCGACCACGTCGCGCGGGCTGACCTGGGCCCAGCGGTAACCCTCGCGGCGCAGCGCCAGGACCGCGTTCGGACCCGCGTGCACGGAACCGTCGAGCATCCGGGTCAGGTGGACGCCCAGGAACGGCAGCGCCGGGTCCGGCACCGGGTAGATCAGGCCGCGCACCAGCTCACGCCGTTCGGGCCGCAGCTCGTAGTACTCGCCGCGGAACGGGACGATCGTCGCCTTGGGACGCAGGCCGGCGAGCCTGGCCACGCGGTCGCTGTGCAGGCCCGCGCAGTTCACCAGCGCGTCGGCCCGGACGATGCCCTGCGGCGTGGCCACCGCGACGCCGGTGTCCGTGGAACGGATGGCCAGCGCGGGGGAGTTCAGACGGAGGTCGGCACCGGACAGCAGGCCGACGAGCACCCGGCAGACGGCCGGGAAGTCGATGATCGCCGTGGACTCGACGCGCAGGGCGGAGACGGCGGACACCTCGGGCTCGTACTCGCGAGCCTCGGAGGGGGAGATGATCCTGGCGGGAACGCCGTTCGCTTCAGCGCGTTCGGCCAGGGCGTTCAGGCGGGGCAGTTCGTCGGGCGAGGTCGCCACGACCAGCTTGCCGCAGACGTCGACGGGGACGCCGTGCTCCTTGGCGAAGGCCACCATGGAAGCGTTGCCCGCCACCGACATGCGGGCCTTGAGCGAACCGGGCTTGTAGTACAGACCGGCGTGCACGACGTTGCTGTTGTGCCCGGTCTGGTGCGCCGCCCAGTGCGACTCCTTCTCCAGCACGGTCACGTCGTGACCGCGCCGGAGAAGTTCGTGAGCGGCGGAGAGTCCGAGGATCCCTCCGCCGATCACGACGACGTGACTCACGTCAGGCCTTGCCCGACACGTTCTTGAGGATGTCGAGGTTGGCTTCGCAGATCTTCGGCATGTCGAAGTTGTCGAAGACCCACTGACGACCGGCCTCGCCGATCTTCTTGGCGACGCCCTCGTCCTCGATGAGCCGGTTGATCGACTCGGCCAGCGCGGAGTGGTCGCCCGGCTTGGTGAGCAGCGACTCCGTGCCGTTGGTGATCACGGCGTTCGGGAAGTAGTCGGCCCGCTCGGCCATGACGGTCGGGACGCCCGCCGCCATCGCCTCGAGCGACGCGATGCCGATGCCGAAGCCCTGCAGGTCGTGGACCTCCATGTCGGCGCCCGCGAGCAGACCGGGGATCTCCGCCTTCGGCAGCGTGCCGGTGCAGATCAGCGCGTGCTCGACGCCCAGCTGCTTGGCGATCTCCAGGAACTCCGTGTTGTACAGGCCGCCGATGACCAGGACCTTGGTGTCCGGGTGCTTCTTCAGCACCTCGGGCAGCGCCTTGACCAGGTTGATCCGGTCGCGGACCGGGATCACGTGGCCGAGCGACGCGATGACCGGGCCGTCCCCGATCTCCGGGAACCGCTCGCGCATCTTGGCGCGCTCGGTGGCGTGGTCGAGGTCGTGGAAGCGGTCGAGCTCCACGCCCACGGCCAGCTTCTCGATGCGCTCGTCCGGCGTCTTGTAGCGCTTCTTGATGTACTCGTAGAAGATCGTGTCGATCGCGATCAGCTTCGTCGGCTTGTTGTACGACGTGATCGGCTTGACGACGATCGCGTCGAGCATCCGGAAGACCGCGTGGATCGGCTTCATCGGGCTCTGCAGACGCGTGTGCAGCGTCAGCACCGACGGCACGTTGCGCTTGCGCGCCCACAGACCGCTCTGCCAGGTCAGGTCGAAGAACTGACCGTGCTGGTGGACGACGTCCGGCTTGAAGCCGTCCAGCAGCTTGAAGACCTTCTTGCGGTTGCCCCACTTCAACGCGAACGTGATGTCGAAGTTGAACGAGATGCGGGTCTCCGGCAGCGTCCAGGACGGCAGCCGCACGATCTTGATGCCGTCGCGCTCCTCCACCGGCAGCGCACCGCCGTACGCGGCGGTGATGACCAGGACCTCGTGGCCCTGCGCCGCGTAGTAGCGCGCCAGCGTGTCGGACACGTAGGCGCTGCCGCCCATCCGGGGCGGGAAGAAGTTGTTGATGATCGCGATGCGCATCGCGTCAGGCCTTCCCGTTGGTGGCCGAGAGGGTCGCCTCGTGCACGACCTTGTGCGCCGGGAGGATCGCGTTGCGCTCAGCGGTCACCTCGTCCGAACCGGCGCCCAGCTCGAGCAGGTTCAGGAAGTGGTTCAGCTGCGCGGCCAGCGGCTCGGCGCTCTGCAGGATCGTCGGCAGCTCGATGACGGTCTGCGACTGGTAGCCGACGCCGTCCGCCGCGGGCGAGTCCGCCACGTGCTTGTAGATCGTGATGTCCCGGCGCAGCAGGTCGATCTCGATCAGGCGGTCGATCTCCAGCACCGAGATCTGCCGCACCTTGCGCTGGCTGATCCGCGACGCCGAGATCGTGGCGAGGGCACCGCTCTCGAACGACATGGTCGCGTCCGCGGAGTCCTCGGAGCCGTTGTCCTGCGACTGCTTGTGGAAGAAGCCGAACGAGCCCTTCACCGCGGCCGGGGCGTTGCCCACGAAGCGGATCGCGAGGTCGACGTCGTGGATGAGCAGGTCGCCCGCGACACCGGTCTTGATCCGCGGCACGAACGGCGAGTGCCGCATCGCGTTGATCTGCACGACCTCGCCGACGAACTGCTTCGCGGTGAGGATCGCCGGGTTGAAGCGCTCGAGGAAGCCGCAGACGAGCGGCAGGCCGCGCTTCTCCGACTCGGCGACGAGCTCCTCGGACTGCGCGTACGTCGCGGCCAGCGGCTTCTCGATGAGCAGCGGCTTGCCGAGCTCCAGCGCCTGCTTGGCGATGGCGTAGTGCGCCTCGGTGGCGGCCGCGATGACGACGGCGTCGACGTCCTTCAGCCCGTCCAGCGAGCTGGTGTGCTCGATGCCGAAGCGGTCGGCGATGGCCTGACCGGTCTCGGCGTTCTGCTCCACGACGAACTTGAAGTCGACGCGATCGGACTGCGACAGCACGCGGGCGTGCAGCGAGCCCATCGTGCCGGCGCCGACGAGGGCGACCTTGGGACGGGCGGTCACGCGCCGAACACCTCCCGGACGGACGAGACGATGGTCTCGAGCTCTGCGTCGGTCAGCTTCGGGTGCACGGGCAGCGAGAGCGCCTGCTCGGCGACCTTCTGCGCGACCGGCACGTCGGAGGCGATGACCTGAGGGTTGTCCCGGTAGCAGTCGTAGTCGAACACGAGCTTCGGGTAGTAGATGCCGTTGCCGATGCCCTTCTCGGTGAGCTTCGCCGCGAGCTCGTCGCGGGTCACCGGGGCGTCGTCGCCGACCAGGATCGTGTACTGGTGCCACACGTGCTCACGGCCCGGCAGCACGGCCGGCACGGTGAGGCCGGTCACGCCTTCGAGGCCCTTCGAGAGCGCCTCGGCGTTGCGCCGGCGCGCGTCGGTGAGCTGCGACAGCTTCTCGAGCTGCGGGATGCCCAGCGCCGCGTGCAGGTCCGTGAGGCGGTAGTTGTGACCCGCCATCTCGTACTGGTAGCGGGCGCGCATGCCCTGGTTGCGCATGACGCGCAGCTTGTCCGCCAGCGCGTCGTCCGACGTCGTGATGACGCCGCCCTCTGCGGTGGTGATGTTCTTGGTGGCGTAGAGCGAGAAGCAGCCGATGCCGAACGAACCGGCGGGCTTGCCCTCGAACGTCGCGCCGACCGCCTGCGCCGAGTCCTCGACGATCGTCAGCCCGTGCTGCTGCGCGAGCGGCACGAGACGGCCCATGTCGGCCATCTGGCCGTACAGGTGGACCGGCATGAGGACCTTGGTGCGGTCGGTGACCGCGCCGCTGACCTTCTCCGGGTCGAGGTTGAAGTCGACCGCGCTGATGTCGGCGAACCGAGCGGTGGCGCCGGCCTCGAGGATCGCGTTCAGCGTGGCCACGAAGGTGAACGGCGTGGTGATGACCTCATCACCGGGCTGCAGGTCGAGCGCCTGGATGGACGCGACCAGCGCGGTCGTGCCGTTGTTCACGGCGACCGCGTGAGGCACACCCGCAACGGAGGCGAAAGCGTCCTCGAACCGCTTGACCATCGGTCCCTGTGCGATGACACCGGAGCGGAGCACTTCCAGCACGAGCGGCTCGGCGTCCTGGACGTCGACGACGGTAATCGGAATCATGCAGCAGACTTTCCACTTCCGGAGACGGTTGGATGCGTCCGGTACAGTTACCCCGGTGTTACTGCCAGGTGCAGACCAGGCGCGGACCACAGGCTACCTGCCTGATGGAGTGATCCTTTTCAGGGTCCGTTGTGGATCCGCGTCGTAGGAAGTACGACCCCCTCATGGACGCCCAGCCCGCCGTGCCCGGCTCGTCGCTGGGAAGCGAAGCAGGAAGCGGAGAACCGATGACCGTCGAGCCCGACGTGGCTGCCACCGACGCTGAGAAGGTCGAACCTCCGGCTCCGGCCAACACACGCAAGGCAGTGGTCATCGCCTGGGCGAAGCGCGTGCTGATCGTGGCCGTGCTCGCCGCCGCCGCGTGGTCGGTCTACTCCCAGTGGGACAAGGTCTACCCCGAGCTGGTCAAGCTGCCGTGGCAGTCGGTCGTGCTGTCGCTGGTCGCGGTGTTCGTCGGCATCTTCCTGGGCCCGCTGGTCTGGAAGATCGTGCTGTCCGACCTGGGCGCTCCCGTCCGGTTCGCCGACGCGTCGAAGTTCTACCTCGTCGGCCAGCTGGGCAAGTACGTCCCCGGCGCCGTCTGGGCCGTCCTGCTCTCGATGGAGCTCGCCCGTGAGGCGGGCGTCAACCGGGCGCGCAGTTTCACCGCGGGCCTGGTCGCGACCGGCATGGGCGTGCTCGCGTCGCTGATCGCCGGCCTCGCCGCGCTGCCCGTGATGCTGTCCGGCCGTCCAGAGGCGAACCAGCTGCTGTGGCTGTTCCTGCTGCTGCTCGTCGGCCTGCCGTTCCTGCACCCGCGCCTGCTGACCTGGTCGGTCAACCTGGTGCTGAAGGTCCTGCGCAAGGCGCCCATCGAGCGTCGCTTCACCGGCAAGGAGATCCTCAAGGCGCTGGGCACGGCCGTCGCCATCTACCTCTGCTACGGCGTGCACCTGTGGCTGCTGGTCAACTCGCTCGGCTCGCCGCGCTGGGACACGCTGATCCTGTCGACCGGCGCCATGGCCCTGTCGATGACCGCGGGCCTGCTCGCGTTCTTCCTGCCGTCGGGCATCGGCGCCCGTGAGCTCGTCATCACCGGCACCATCGCGACCGTGCTGCCGTTGCCGCAGGCCATCGCGCTGGCGCTGGTCTCGCGCCTCATGTTCACCATCGCCGACCTGGCCGCCGCCGGTTCGGCCACGCTCGTGGCCTACGTGCAGAAGCGGCGCGGCGTTCCCGTGCCGGTTCCCGCCGAGGACTGACCGAACGACGAAAGCGCCGCACCCCGACGGGTGCGGCGCTTTTTGCTTTCTAGAACCAGCGCTCCAGGACCTGGGCCACGCCGTTCTGGTCGTTCGTGCCGGTGACCTCGTCGGCCACCTCCAGCAGCTCGTGGTGCGCGTTGGCCATGGCGACACCGTGTCCGGCCCACCGCAGCATCGGGATGTCGTTCGGCATGTCCCCGAACGCGATGACGTCCTCGGCCGCGACCTCCAGCCGTGCGCAGACGTCGGCCAGGCCGGTGGCTTTGGTCACGTCCCTCTCGGACACCTCGATCAGGCCCGCGTTGGTCGAGTACGTGATGGCGAACTCGTCACCCAGCACGGCCGTCGCCGCGGCCGCCATCTCGGCGCTGGTCATCTCCACGCGCCTGACCAGCAGTTTGATCGCCGTGTGCCCGAGCACCTCGGCCCGGGGCGCGAGGTCGTGCGCCTCCGGCCAGGCGTGCCGGTACTCCTTCTCCGCGACGAACGCCTGCACGTCCGCGGCCCGCTCGCCGACCCGTTCCGCGGCCACCGCACACCCCGGGATCGCCGTGTCGAGGGCGTGGGCCAGGTCGGTCAGCCGCACCGGGCTGATGCCGCGCTGCCAGATCACGCGGTCCTCGTCGAGGTCGTAGAGCACCGCGCCGTTCGCGCAGACGACGTAGCCGGAGACGCCCAGCGCGTTCGCGATGCGCGGCATCCACCTCGGCGGACGGCCGCTGACCAGCACGAACGGCGTGCGGTCCGCGAGCACCCTGCCCACCACCCCGGCCGTGTGGTCGCTCACCTGCTCGTTCGTGCCGAGAATCGTTCCGTCGACGTCCGATGCCACCAGTGCCGGTTTCTCCACGACGTCCATCCTCGCTGATGGCGGATTCGCCGGTCGACGTAACTCGTTCGCTAATGTCAGCCGGTGCGAGTTGGTGTGGTGATCCTCCCCGAGTACCGCTGGTGGGTGGCGGAGCCGAAGTGGCGCGCAGCCGAGGAGCTGGGCTTTTCCCACGCGTGGACGTACGACCACCTGGGGTGGCGCACGCTCGTCGACGGCCCGTGGTTCTCCGCCGTGCCCACGCTCACCGCCGCCGCGATGGTCACGTCGAAGATCCGGCTGGGCACGCTCGTCGCCTCACCCGTCTTCCGGCACCCGGTGCCGTTCGCGCGCGAGATCTTGACTCTTGACGATCTCTCGGACGGCCGCCTGAACGTCGGCATCGGCTCCGGTGGCACGGGCAGCTACGACTCCGACGCCATCGGCGCCCCCGAGCTCACGGCCCCGCAGCGCACCCAGCGGTTCGGCGAGTTCGTCGAGCTGCTCGACCTGCTGCTGACCAGGGACAAGACGACCTGGAAGGGCGAGTTCTTCACCGCGGACGAGGCTCGCGGGCACCCCGGCTGCGTGCAGCGGCCGCGCGTCCCGTTCGTCATCGCCGCCGACGGGCCCAAGGCCATGGGCATCGCCGCCCGCTACGGCACCGGCTGGATCACCACCGGCTCCCGGCAGCTCGACAGCCCCGACTACGAGACCTGGTGGCGTGGCGTCGCGAAGGTGACCAAGCGGTTCAACGAGGAACTCGCCTCGATCAACCGGGCCAAGGGCACCATCGACAGGTACCTGAACCTCGACTCGTCGCCGGTGTACTCGCTGACGAGCGTCGAGGCGTTCCAGGACGCCGCCGGACGGGCCCGCGACCTCGGGTTCACCGACCTGATCGTGCACTGGCCGCGCAGCGAGGGCGTCTACTTCGGCCACGAGACCGTGCTGGAGCAGGTGGCCGGGGACGTCCTCCCCGGCCTAGTCGACTTCGAGTTCAGGGACTGACGGGAGCGCCCGGCTCCGGCACCAGCTTGTAGATCGTCGAGTCCTGGTTGGAGAAGACCTTCTGCACGAACGGCTTGCCGTCGAGGTTCTCCAGGCCGTCCACGCGGTCCTTGCCACCGTGCACGTAGCCGACGTCCACGATGATGTAGCGGACGTTGAGGTGCTTCACCGCTTCACGCACGGCGGGGTCGTTCGCGTAGTCGTTGAACTCGGCCTGCAGCGTGTGCACCGCCGGCGACTCGGCCGACCCGTCGTAGTGGCCGACGACCGGCTGCACGCCCGCGAGCGCGTACATCCAGACGGTGCCGTCCCTGCGGTCGTTGAGCACCCGCTCGCCCGGCTTGACCAGCTTGGCGAGCTCCTGGAACGCGAGCACCTCGGTCGGGCTGACCACCATGTCGTGCCGGTCGGCGCCGGGCTGGTTGCCGTAGCCCTGCTTGACCTGGTTCGCGTTGAGGTTGAAGTACAGACCCTGGCTGACCAGCGCGAACACCGCGATGACCAGGCCACCGGCGACGTACCCGGAGACACCGGCGGGCACCTTCACGCGAGCCGCGCCGGCCTTCACGAAGTCGTACACCTGCGCCAGGCCGTGCCCCGCCACGACGACGAGCGGCACGCACGCCAGCGCGATGAGCCGCCACTGGTCGTTCCACCACGGGCTGGTCAGCTTCGCGACCCACGGCTGCGAGTAGGACGCGGTCAGCACCCACACCCCGCCGAAGAACGCCGCCGAACCGAGCAGCCAGCGCAGCTCGCCGAGACGCGAGGCGAAGATCAGGCCGACCCACAGCGCGAGCGCCAGCCAGTACTGCGGCAACGCGATGACGTGCTGGAACGTGAGCAGCGAGCCGACCGACTGGCTCACCGGGAACGTCGACGGCCAGTCCACGATCGCGATCTTGCCGCCGACCGCGAGCGCGCCGAGCAGGTGCGGCAGCGTCACGACGATCGCCACGACCGCGGGCACGATCAGCTTCAGCGCGTCCCGCCAGATCAGCCCGAGGTGGCCCCACCAGCGCTGGATGAACATCGGCAGCACGAACAGGATGCCGCCGAACAACGTGCTGGAGTGGATCGCGAGCAGGCCGACCGCGACACCGCCGAAGAAGATGCCGGTGTCGAGTGCCGCCCGCTTGAGGTACGCGTCCATCGCGATGGCCAGCACCGGCATGACCGCGATGCCGAGCGTGAACGTCAGCAGCGGGCCGCGCCACAGGTTGTCGTAGGTGGCGCTGGTGCAGGCGACGGTGATGAGCGCGGTGAACGCGGCGGTCATCGCACGGCCGTTGAAGTGCCGGATCATCGCGACCAGGGTCAGCGCGAGGATGCCGGGGAACATGATCGTGCTGGCGTTCAGCACGGCCGGCACGGCGGCACCGGTCAGTTTGAACACGAGCGCGCCGACCAGGTGGTAGGCGTTCGGGTAGAAGACGCCGTCCGGAAGCTCGTACCAGTTGACCTTGCCGGTCGCGTAGAGGCTGCCCTCGCCGGTCTCGGCGATGTAGCGGATGCCGTTCGCGTGGTAGGCGGCGTCCCAGTCCTGCGGGATCGAGTTGAGGTCCCAGCGCATCGCGGCCATCAGCACGGCGAACCCGACGACGGCGGCGGCCAGCAGCGTCACGGCCACTGCGATGTGCGCGCTGCGGTTCCACGGCGACGGCGTGCGCTCGATCGGACCGCTGCGGCGCACCACGAACCAGCGCGCGGCGGCGAACAGCAGGATCACGACCACCGTGGTGACCAGGAACGTCCAGACGTTGAACGGGATCCCGATCTTCCACAGCCACGGACCGGCGAGGCCCGCGATCAGGTACGTGAACACGGGCGCGCTGGCGGCGAGCGCCCAGCCGCGCACACCCGCTGCCGCGGCGGCGAGTCCGCCCGGCAGCCACAGGACGGCGAGATACGTCCCGATCGTCGCCACGGTCAGCAACGTGCTCGCTTCGGTCGGCACAAGACCACCCATGGTTGCTCTGCAAGTGGATGTGCGGGATGGCCCCGCGAATGACACCGGCAAGGCTATCCCGAACGGGCTGAACGCCGTCCGACGGCCTGTCGCACGCGTTTTAGCTGATCAAGGGCAGTGCGATTCGCGGAGGGGGTGTTGGGAACACGCCTGGGAGGGCCGGTACCCTCCACGTTCGTGAGCTTCGCTGGTTTTGACCTCATCGTCGTCGGTTCCGGTTTCTACGGGCTGACCGTTGCCGAGCGCACCGCCTCCTTGCTGAACAAGCGGGTGCTCGTTCTGGAACGTCGTTCCCACATCGGTGGCAACGCGTACTCGGAGGCTGAGCCCGAGACAGGAATCGAGGTGCACCGCTACGGCGCGCACCTCTTCCACACCTCGAACAAGAGGGTCTGGGAGTACTGCAACCAGTTCACCGAGTTCACCGGCTACCAGCACCGCGTGTTCGCGATGCACAACGGCACGGCGTACCAGTTCCCCATGGGCCTCGGGCTGATCACCCAGTTCGTCGGCAAGTACCTGTCCCCGGACGAGGCTCGCGCGTGGGTCGCGGAGCAGGCGTCCGAGATCGACAGCAAGGACGTGAAGAACCTCGAGGAGAAGGCGATCTCGCTGGTCGGCCGCCCCCTGTACGAGGCCTTCATCCGCGACTACACCGCGAAGCAGTGGCAGACCGACCCGAAGGAGCTGCCGGCCGCGGTCATCAGCCGCCTCCCGGTCCGCTACAACTTCGACAACCGCTACTTCAACGACACCTACGAGGGCCTGCCGGTCGACGGCTACACCGCGTGGCTCGAGAAGATGGCGGAGCACGAGAACATCGAGGTCCGCCTCGACACGGACTTCTTCGACGTGAAGGACGAGATCCCGGCGGGCACGCCGATCGTCTACACCGGTCCGGTCGACCGCTACTTCGACTACTCCGAGGGCTGGCTCGGCTGGCGCACGCTCGACTTCGAGCAGGAGGTCGTCCAGACGGGCGACTTCCAGGGCACGCCGGTCATGAACTACAACGACGCGGACGTCCCGTACACCCGCATCCACGAGTTCCGCCACTTCCACCCGGAGCGGGACTACCCGAAGGACAAGACGGTCATCGTCCGCGAGTTCTCCCGTGCCGCGGAGAAGGACGACGAGCCGTACTACCCGATCAACACCGCCGAGGACCGCGAGAAGCTCGAGCGGTACCGCGTGCTGGCGAAGAAGGAAGCCGCCGAGAAGAACGTGCTGTTCGGCGGCCGTCTGGGCACCTACAAGTACCTCGACATGCACATGGCGATCGGCGCTGCTCTGAGCGCGTTCGACAACAAGATCGCGCCGCACCTGACCGAGGGTTCCGCCATCAACGGCGACCTCGACTGATGTCGGTTTAGACGCATTTCGCCCGGCCGTACAACCTGTGCGGCCGGGCGTTCGTCATTGGACAATGAGTACTATGGGCGCTTGACGCGCCGCGCCACGACTCTCTGTGGCGGTAGCCATCCATGAAGCTGACCCGAACCGCCCGAATTCGGTTCGCCGGAGGAAGCACGTGACCGAGCAGGCCAAAGCCGCAAGCGCCACCAAGATCAACCCGACCCAGGTTCTTCAGCGGGTGATCATGCCGCGGGACGAGGACCCGCTGGACGTGCGTCCGCTCTACCTCGACGAGCCGGCCAACGTGCACAGCCACGTCTCGGGCCGCCGCGCGGTGACGGTTCAGACCTCGGCCAAGGTGTCGTTCGCTTCGTACTTCAACGCGTTCCCCGCGAGCTACTGGAAGCGCTGGACGGTCGTCGAAGAGGTCGTGCTGCGCATGCGCGTGCGCGGCGCCGGTCGCATCGACGTCTACCGCTCGAAGCCCAACGGCGACATCATCCACCTCGACGGCCAGGTCATCCGCAGCCCGAAGGCGTGGTTCGACGTCGCGCTGACGGTGTCGCTCAAGCCGTTCGAGGACGGCGGCTGGATCTGGTTCGACGTCTTCACCGACGACACCACGATGGAGATCGACGACGCCGCGTGGACCACCGAGCAGCCGCTGCCGGCGCAGACCGTCGCCATCGGCATGACGACGATGCGCCCGGTCGACGCGGTCATCGCGCTGCGCGCCCTCGGTGAGGACCCGGCCGTCTTCGCGGTGCTGAAGAAGGTCTTCGTCGCCGACCAGGGTTCCGTGAAGGTCCGCGACACCCCCGGCTACGACGAGGCCGTCAAGGCCCTCGGCGACAAGCTGGAGATCATCGAGCAGGACAACCTCGGTGGCTCCGGCGGCTTCACCCGCGGTCTGTACGAGGCGATCGAGCACACCGACGCCGACCAGATCATGCTGATGGACGACGACATCCGCCTGGAGCCGGACGCCGTCCTGCGCTCCAACGCGTTCGCGCGCGCCGCCGCCCAGCCGGTCATCGTCGGTTCGCACATGCTGAACCTCCAGGCCCGCTCCCGCCTGCACAGCATGGGCGAGGTCGTCGACCTGGGCACCTGCTACTGGCGGGCAGCACCCGGCGCGCTCACCGACCACGACTTCGGCACCGAGTCGCTGCGCGAGACCGAGGAACTGCACGCCCGCATCGACGCCACCTACAACGGCTGGTGGATGTGCCTGTTCCCGCGTGAGGTCGTGCAGCGCACCGGCTACCCGCTGCCGCTGTTCATCAAGTGGGACGACGCGGAGTACTCGCTGCGCGCCCTGGAGCGCGGCTACCCGACGGTCTCGCTGCCCGGCTCGGCCGTGTGGCACATGCCGTGGACGGACAAGAACGACGCCACCGACTGGCAGGCGTACTTCCACACCCGCAACCGGCTCGTCCTCGCCGCGCTGCACAGCCCGTACGACGTCCGCTCCACGCTCCTCAAGCAGGGCCTGAAGCTGTCGCTGCGGCACCTGCTCTCCATGGAGTACTCGACCGTCGCCGTGCAGCAGAAGGCGATCGAGGACTTCCTGGCCGGCCCGTCGAAGCTGTTCGACTCGCTGCGCACGGCCCTGCCGGAGATCCGCGAGCTCCGCAAGCACTACTCGGACGCCCAGGTCCTCCCGTCCGCGCGCGAGTTCCCGGCGCCGACGTTCGACATGGTCCGCGCCGAGCAGATGCTGACGCCGCCCACGAACCCGGTCACCATCGCGTCCGAGGCGGCCAAGGCGCTCATGCACAACCTGCGCGAGCCGCAGGCGGCAACGGCGGAGCGCCCGCAGATCAACGTGCCGGCGTCCAATGCCCGCTGGTTCCTCCTCGGCAACCTGGACAGCGCCACCGTGTCCAACGCCGACGGCAGCGGCGTCGCGTTCCGCAAGCGCGACCCGAAGGAGTTCCGCCAGCTGATGAAGCGCGCGGTCCGCAACTACCGCCGCCTGTCGGCCGAGTGGCCGCGGATGCAGAAGGTGTACCGCGACGCGCTGCCCGAGCTGACCTCGGTCGAGTCGTGGCGCAAGGTGTTCGAAGCCAACAGCTGATCTCGTCTGTGCAAAAGGCCCCCCGAACTTTCGGGGGGCCTTTTTCGCTGAGCAACCTCACCCCGCGGCCAGGCGTCCGGGATGCATGGGGGATATCAGGAGAGCAGATTTCTACGACGGACCGGCCCACGACTACCTGGGCTACTGGAAGGGCCGCGACTACGAGCACGATGCCGAGCGCGTCGCCATCGACCGGCTGCTGGCAGCCCGGCACTTCGCGCGCGCCGTGGACGTGGGCGGGGGCTACGGCCGCATCACCGCGTTGCTGCCGAAGTACGCGGACCACGTGACGCTGGCCGAGCCGAGCAGTCGCCAGCTCGACATGGCGGCGAAGTTCCTCGGCAAGGGGATCGAGCGGGTGCAGGCGCAGGCCGCGCGGCTGCCGTTCGCGACGGGCTCGATCGACCTGGTGACGATGATCCGGGTCATGCACCACCTGCCCGACCCGACCGCGGAACTGGCCGAGATCGCCAGGATCCTCGCTCCGGAGGGCACCGCCGTCGTCGAGGTCGCCAACCTCGGGCACGCGCGCAACCGCCTGCGCCGGCTCGGCAGGGGAGTTCCCGCCGAGCCCGTGGACATCCGGTCACCGGAGAACCGGCACGACGACGAGATCCCGTTCGTCAACCACAACCTCGACACCGTGACCAGGCAACTCTCCGACACCGGGCTGCGGGTCGTGCGTTCGCTCTCGGTGTCGAACCTGCGGTCGGGCGCGTTGAAGAGGGTCGTGCCGCACCGCGTGCTGCTCGGTCTGGAGAAGGCGGCACAGCCCGCGCTGGCCAGGATGAGGTTCGGGCCGAGCATCTTCCTGCTGGTCACCCACTGATCAGTCCTTGATCCCCGTCTCCGTCACCCCGCGCACCAGGAACCGTTGCAGCGCAACGAACACCACCACCAACGGCGTGATGGAGACGGCGGCCGCCAGGAACAGCTGCGTCACGTCGATCGACTGCGAGGTCAGGAACGTGGACAGCGCCACCTGCACCGTCCACGAGTCCTGGTCCTGCGCGATCACCAACGGCCAGAGGAACTGGTTCCAGCTGGTCACGAACGCGATCACGCCGAGCGCCGCGAAGAACCCCTTCGAGTTCGGCACGACGACCCGCCAGTAGGTGCCCCAGTGGCCGAGCCCGTCGATCCGCGCGGCCTCCTCCAATTCCCGGGGGAAGTTCAGGAAGTACTGCCGGAACAGGAACGTGGTGAATCCGCTGAACAGCCCCGGGATCACCAGCCCGCGCAGGTCGGACACCCAGCCCAGCGTCGAGACGACCACGAACGTCGGCACGAACGTGACCGCGGCCGGGATCATCAGCGTCGCGATCACCAGGTACAGCACGAAGTTCGAGTACCGGTACGGAATCCGCGCGAGTCCGTACCCCGCGAGTCCGCACAGCAGCAGCTGACCGGCCGTCTGCAGCACCGCGACGACCAGCGAGTTGACCATGCTGCGCACCATGGGCACGGCCGGGTTGGAGAACAGCGAAACGAAGTTCTCCCAGTGGATCTCGTCGGGCCAGAACGTCCACGTCGGCGCGGTGATCTCCTGCTCGGTCGCCAAACCGTTGCGCAGCACCAGGTAGAACGGAATCAGGAACAGCACCGCCGCCAGCGACAGTGCGAGATAACGCAGAAGCTTCATCGCGTGATCACCCTGCCCTGCAACAACGTCACGCCCGCGATCAGCAGGGTCAGGATCACCGCGCCCGCGCTGCCGTGCCCGAAGTCCTGCCCGCCGGACCCGAGCGCCGTGTAGTAGAGGTAGATCAACGGCGGCCGTGCGAACGGCGGGTAGCCGCGGTCGGTGCCCAGCACGTTGTAGAACTCGTCGAACGCCTGGTACGCGGCGATGAGCAGCAACAACAGCACCGCGATCGACGTCGTGCGCAGCTGCGGCAGCGTGATGTACCGCAGGGTCTGCCAGCCGCGTGACGCCCCGTCGATCCACGCCGCCTCGTAGAGGTGCTGCGGAATTCGTTGCAAGCCCGCGATGAACAGGATCAGGTAGAACCCGAGCTGCAGCCACAGCCGCAACGTCACGAGCACCAGCCAGTACCAGGGTGGCGACGTCGACACCGTCCACGCGATCGGCTCGGCGCCGAACCACCCCAGCACCGTGTTCGCGAGGCCGAAGCGCACGCCGTTGAAGATCGACAGCTTCCACACCAGCGACGCCACGACGTACGAACAGGCCGTCGGCAGGAAGAACACCGACCGGAAGAACGCCTTCATGAAGCTGATCTGGTTCACCAGCAACGCCAGCGCCAATGCGAGCACGAACGTCAGCGGCACGATGAACACCGCGAACACGCTGAACGTGCCGAGGCTGCGCAGAAAAGGCTCGTCGGTCAGCATGTCGGCGTAGTTGCGCAGCCCGACGAACGACGTGGGCGTCACCGTGTTGCGGGCGTCGAAGAACGACAGCAGCAGGCTCCACCCGATCGGCACGTAGACGAACACGAGCAGTCCTGCCGCGAACGGTCCGACGAACAACCAGAACGCGCGTCCGTGCCTCATCCGTACAGGCGCTTCAGCTCGTCCCGTGCCTTGCCCGCGGCGGTCTTGATCTCGGCGTCGACCGGAGCGCCGTCCCGCACGACCCGCGACACGGCGTCGTTGAACGCGGTCCGCATGACCGAGGTCCAGTCCGGCGGGTTGGACGCCTTCGCGTTGTCCCGCACGAACTTCACCGCGTCAGCCGCCGCACCGGTGGTCAGCTTCGAGGCCTTCTCCGAGATGCTCCTGCGCGGCGGGATGTGGAAGCCGTAGCTGAGGTTGAAGTCCTCCTGGTAGTCGGTCCGCTCGATCCACAGCCACTTCACGAACTCCTTGGCCTCGTCGATCCGCTTCGACCTGGCGTTGATCATCGCGCCGAACGCCCCGACCGGCACGCTGGCCTTGCCGGACGACGAGAACTTCGGGAACGGCAGCACGCCGAAGTCGTCGCCCAGTGCCTTCTGGATCGCCGGCACGGTCCACAACCCGGTCCACTGCATGGCGACCAGCCCCTGCGTGAACGCGTCCGGCTCCGCCCAGTCCTTCACCGCGCCGAGCAGCAGGCTGCCGCTGGAGTAGAGCTCGCGCAGCTTGCCGATCGCCTGCGCCGCAACGGGATCGTCGAACCCGACCTGGTGGTCGCGCACGTAGTCCAGCCCCGCCGACCACAGCGCGGGCCCGCCGAGCACGCCGCCGCCACCGTCGTTGCCGGCGAAGAGCCCCTTCACCCCGTCCTTCGTGAGGCGTTTCGACGCGTCGATCAGCTCATCCACAGTGGACGGTGGCTGAACCCCGGCCTGTTGGAGGAAGCTCTTGCGGTAGAACAACATCTGCATGTCCACGGCCTGCGGAACGCCGTAGATCTTCCCGTCGACGGTGTGCGTCGCGAGAATCGAGTCGGTGAAGTCGCTCTTCGCGTCGCCGAAGACGTCGTCGAGCGGCACGAGTTGGCCCGCCCGGACCGAGCTGATCTGCGGGGTGGACTCGAAGACGTCCGGTCCGCCGTCGGACAGCAGGCTCGTCGCGAGCTTGGAGTCGTAGTCGCCTGGGTTCCACTGCACGTCGACCGGGGTCTTGGTGAACGCCTTGGCGTAGCGCTCCACCGCCTGCTGGACGCCGGGCTCGCCGTACGCGTGGTACCACTGCTTGAGGGCCTGGCCGCTGCCGTCCCTGCCGGTGTTCGAACCGCACGCCGCGAGCAGCGCGCTCGCGCCGGCCAGAGAGAGAAGTCTGCGTCGGGAGATCACTCATCCCGTCTTACTCCGATCACGTCGGGTGCGCGAGCGGTTACTCGAAGTGCGCTACGACGACGTTGGAGAAGTTCACGACGTACTCACGACCGTCCGGGGCCGCGATCGGCTGCGTGTGGCCGTTGCGGACGATCTGCGTCAACCGGGACGCGAGGTCGTCGCGCGTCTCGTCGGTGACGGTGAGGGTGATGGGGTTCGGATTGGCGGCGAGGAACAGCACGAGTCGGCTCATGCGTTCAGCAAACCGCGTTCCGGTGCCGTGCTGAGGGCGGTTCCGCTCGCAGCGATTCCGCCCTCAGCAGATCACGTCACTTGCGGAAGAAGCGCTCCCGCTGACCGAGGCGCACGAGCTTCAGCCACTCGACGAACGCCTTCGGGTCCTTCTTCACCGCGAGGAAGTACAGGCCGAAGCGGAACACCTCGAGGGCGCCCAGCTTGCGCATGCCCGGCTGCGACAGCAGGTACCCGCGGTTGCGGTAGGTGTAGTACCGCTTGATCTGGTTCTCCGGGTCCTGTGCGTGGAACCGGCCACCCAGCATCGGCTTGAACTCGTCCGAGCCGTCCGGGTGGACGTAGGCGACCTTGAGCGAGGTGCCGAACGGCAGCCCGCTGCGCACCAGGCGGCGGTGGACCTCGACCTCGTCGCCGCGGAAGAACAGGCGGTAGTCCGGCACGCCGACGACGTCGAGCGTCGAGGCGCGGAACAGGGCGCCGTTGAACAGCGAGGCGATGCCCGGCAGGAAGTCGGTGCCGAGGTCGGCGGCCGAGCGCTTCCAGGTCAGGCCCCTGCGCAGCGGGAACGCGAGCTTGTCCGGCGAGTCGATGTTCGTGACGACCGGCGAGATCTCCGCGAGGTTGCGGCGCTCTGCCTCTTCGAGCAGGACGGCCAGCACGTTCTCGTCGGCCGGGCGGCCGTCGTCGTCGGCCAGCCACACCCAGTCCGCACCCAGCGAGAGCGCGTGCAGGATGCCGAGCGCGAAACCGCCCGCGCCGCCGAGGTTGCGGTGCGACGCGAGGTACGTGGTGGGCAGCGGGCACTGCTCGACCAGGTCGTTGACCGGCTGGTCGGGGCCGTTGTCGACCACGACGAGGTGGTCGGGGACGCGAGTCTGGGTGGCCAGCGCCTTCAGCGACTCGGCCAGCAGCTCCCTGCGGTGGCGGGTGACCACCACCGCGACGACGGAGCCCTTGGGCAGTGCCTCGAGGTTCACTGTCTATTCGCCGCCGTTTCCGCTGAGGACGGGAGTGGAGTAGCCGAGCCTGGCCAGCTGGTCGGTGCTCATCCGCTCGAACGGGTCGAAGCCCTTGTACTCGGTGAGCACCTCGCGCAGACCGCCGTGCATTTTGACACGGCCTTCGTCCATCCAGATCGCGCTGTCGCAGAAGTCCAGCAGCGTTTCGTCGGAGTGGTTCGCGAACACCAGCAGGCCGGAGCGCTTGACGAGGTCCTTGAGGCGGTCGCGGGCCTTCGCCATGAACGCCGCGTCGACCGCGCCGATGCCCTCGTCGAGCAGCAGGATCTCGGGGTCGATCGAGGTGACCACGCCGAGCGCGAGCCGCACGCGCATACCGGTCGAGTAGGTGCGCAGCGGCATCTGCAGGTAGTCACCGAGCTCGGTGAACTCCGAGATGTCGTCGACGCGCTTTTCCATCTGCTTGCGGGTCATGCCGAGGAACAGGCCCCGGATCATGATGTTCTCGTAGCCGGAGATCTCCGGGTCCATGCCGACGCCGAGGTCGAAGACCGGCGCCACCTTGCCGACGATGCGCGACTGGCCGCGCGTGGGCTCGTAGATGCCCGCGAGCAGGCGCAGCAGCGTGGACTTGCCGGCGCCGTTGTGGCCGACCAGGCCGACGCGCGCGCCGTCCTTGAGCGACAGCGAGATGTCGTGCAGCGCCTCGATGATCGGCACCCGGCCCTCGGAGCCGATCTTGCCGCCGACCTTGCCGAACGCGAGCTTCTTCAGCGACCTCGACTTGGCGTCGAAGATCGGGAAGTCGACCGATGCGTTCCAGACGTCGATGCTGACCATGGTTAGTCGACCTCCTTTAGACCCAGTAGGAAACGCGGGCGCGGTAGTTGCGCAGGATGACCATCGCGAGCCCCCAGCCGGCCACGGTGAAGCCGCCGACGATCGCCCAGTGGTGCCAGTCGACCGCGTGGCCGAGCAGCGGGGCGCGGACGACCTCGACGAAGTGGTACACGGGGTTGAGCTCGGCGATCAGGATGCGCCAGTCGTTGCTGCCGCCGCCGGTGACCTTCTGCAGCACGCCCGCGTCCCAGACGATCGGCGTCATGAAGAAGACCAGGTTGATGAAGCTGGTCACGACCGGCGGGATGTCGCGGAAGCGGGTGCTGATGACGCCGAAGGCGAGCGCGACCCACACCGCGTTGAGCGCGAGCAGCGCGAAGCCGGGGATCGCGAGCACGATCGTCCAGCTCAGGCCAGGATGGACGGGACCGCCCTCACTGATCTGGTACTGGTGGTTCAGCGAGGTGAAGAAGATCGCCAGCACGATCGCGTAGACCGCGAGGTTGTGCAGCAGGAACAGCACCTGGCGCCACACCATGCGCATCACGTGGACGGTGATCGGCGCGGGGAGGTGCTTGATGAGCCCCTCGTTCGCGATGAACACGTCGGTGCCCTCGGTGATGCAGCCGAGGATGAAGTTCCAGACGATGAAGCCGACCGTGACGTACGGGAGGAACGTCGGGACGTTCGTGTCGAACAGCACGGAGTACAGCAAGCCGAGCGCGAGGGCGGTCGTGCCCATCGAGATCGTGATCCACAACGGACCTATGACCGATCGCCGGTAGCGCTGCTTGATGTCCTGCCAGCCGAGGTGGCCCCACAGCTCGCGGTGGTCCCACGCCTCACGCACATCGGCGAACGCGCGCTTGAAGCTGCGCGAGGAGATGGCAGGCGGCGCCTCGGGGTGGTCGAGGGTACTGGTGGCTTGCACGAGGACTGAGCGTACCGGCGTCTCAGATCGGACCTGGACGCCGGTACGTCACGGAGTGGTCAACGAGCGGGGATCTTGGTCACCCGCATGGTCACCTGCTCGTTGTCGTAGGTGAACGCTTCGTAGCTGAACTCGATCCCGGTCTGCTCGACGTACTCGGTCCACGCCTTGTGCTCGTGGTCCATCCAGCCGGGGAAGTTGAAGTACTCGTCGAAGTGGACGACGCTGCCCTCGACCAGGCGCGGGCCGACCAGCTCCAGCACGGTCTTCGTGGAGGAGTAGAGGTCGCAGTCGACGTGCAGGAACGTGACCGGCCCCTCGTTCTTCTCCAGGAACTCCGGCAGCACCTCGTCGAACCAGCCGACGACGAGCTCGGCGCCCGGCACCTCCGGCAGGCCGTCGACGTTGAACGCGCCGGCGGGGAAGCCGTTGCGCCAGTTCTCCGGCAGGCCCTCGAACGAGTCGAAGCCGAAGACGCCCTCGCCGCCGCGCGCGGTAGCGATGATCTTCAGCGTGGTGCCCTGGTAGACGCCGAACTCCAGCGCGAGCCCGCCCTCGGGGGCGAGCGTCAGCGCGTGTTCCAGCGTCTCGTGGGGGTGGCCGAACTGAGGGGCGTGCGGCATGTTGTCGCGCACGAACCTGGCGCTTTGCAGCGCCGCCTCCTGCTCACCCGCGAACACCAGGTCGCGGCGCGTGCGGATCTCCAGCTGACGGGCCTGGTCGACGGCCCGGTCGCCCTGGTGCCGGATCTCGTCGCGCACCTCCCGGCCCAGGGCGTCCACCTGGCGTTGCAGGTCGTCGACCTGCGCGCGGATGGGGGCCACGGCGTCCGCCACGATCTCGATCGCCTTCACACGCAGCTTGTGGCGCAGTTGCTTCGCCGACAGGGCACGGCGCACCTGCTCGAGCACGATGGCTCCTCTCCCAGGAAGTTCAGCGCATCGTAGAACCACCACCGGGTGTCCCGGCTAGAGGTACTGGCCGGTGCCCTTCCCGGTGATGCCACCCTCGGCGCCCTCGCCACCGCTGCCAGCGGGCAGGGCACGGCCGCGCATCTGCTCCAACTGGGCGCGAGCAGCCATCTGCTGGGCGAACAGCGCCGTCTGGATGCCGTGGAACAGGCCCTCCAGCCAGCCGACGAGCTGAGCCTGCGCGATCCGCAGCTCGGCGTCGGACGGGGTGCCCTCCTCGGTGAACGGCAGCGACAGGCGCTCCAGCTCCTCGCGCAGCTCCGGCGCCAGGCCGTCCTCGAGCTCCTCGATGGACCGCTTGTGGATCTCCTTGAGACGGTTGCGGCTGGCCTCGTCCAGAGGTGCCGCCCTGACCTCCTCCAGCAGCTGCTTGATCATCGTGCCGATCCGCATGACCTTGGCCGGCTGTTCGACGAGGTCGGCGATGTCGCCGTCCTGGCCGCCGACGATTACGACGGGCTGCTCCTGGTTCATGGTCTCCATCCTCGCGTGATTCACGTTTTGACCCTAAAGCGGGTGGGGCTGGTCGTTGCTGTGTTTGCTCGCATACGTACGGTGTGTGTCATGGCGTTCGACGTCGCACGAGTACGAGGGCTCTTCCCCGCGCTCGGCGACGGCTGGGTCCATCTCGACGCACCGGCCGGCATGCAGGTGCCCGAACAGGTCGCCACCGCCGTCTCCACCGCGCTGCGCGCCCCGGTCTCCGGACCCGGTGGCATCTTCCCGGCCTCCCAGCGGGCCCAGGGCATCGTGGACGCCGCTCGCAGGTCCGTGGCGGACCTCGTCGGGGCCGATCCCGCTGGTGTCGTGCTGGGCCCCTCCTCCGCCGTCCTGCTGCAGCGCCTCGCCGACGCGATGACCGACGACTGGTTCATGGGCGACGAGGTCCTGGTTTCCCGCCTGGACCACCCGGCGAACATCGCGCCGTGGCTGCGGGCCACCCAGCGCACCGGCAGCGCGGTCAAGTGGGCGGAGATCGACATCGAGACCTGCGAGCTGCCGAGCTGGCAGTTCGACGAACTGGTCACCGACCGCACCAAGCTGATCGCCATCACGGCGGCGTCCGGCGTGGTCGGCACCCGCCCGGACCTCGGCAAGATCTCCGCGGTGGCTCGCGCGCACGGGTCGTTGATGGTGGTGGACGCCTCCGCCGCGGCGCCTTTCGTGCCGTTGGACATCGTTGGCATGGGCGCTGACGTGGTGGCCCTGTCCGCCGGCCAGTGGGGCGGCCCGCCGGTCGGCGCGCTGGTGTTCCGCGACCCGTCGGTGCTCGAACGGCTGCCGTCGGTCTCGGTCGACCCGATGGCCCGCGGCCCGGAACGGCTGGAGCTCGGCCCGCACGCGTACCCGATGCTCGCCGGTCTCGTTGCATCCGTCGAGTACCTCGCGGACCTCGACGACGCGGCGTCCGGCACGCGCCGTGAACGGTTGCTCACGTCGTTGGGATCGGTGAAGGCCTACCAGGCCGGGCTGCTCGCTAACCTCATCAACGAACTGCGTTCGCTGCGGCACGTGATGGTGATCGGCGACGCCATGCGGCGGGTGCCCGCGCTGGCGTTCTCGATCGCCGGGGTCAAGGCGGAGGACGGCGTCGAACACCTCGCTTCGCGGGGCGTCTGCGCGTTCGCCGATCCCGGTCAGCACGGGGTGTTCTCGGTGCTGGGTGTCGGCGAGATCGGCGGCGCCATCCGCATCGGGCTCGCGCACTACACGAACGCAGTCGAGATGGACGACCTGGTGCGGGCGGTGGCCGAACTGGGCTGAGAGCTTGGAGATCATTCTTGGACGACTCGCTTGCTCGCGAGCTCGCTGATCTCTCGGCCCTGCAACGCATCGGTTCGCTGAACACCGAGTACCTGCCGGTGCTGTCCGGCGACCTGCGGCCGGCGGCTCTCGTCGCGGTGATGGACGAGATCGTGCTCGGCGCACGGACTGTCCTGGTCCAACTGGGCTGTGGCACTTCTTCGGTTCTGCTGGCGCGTTTGTTGCAGCAGCGCGGTTTCGGGCACCTGCTGTCGATCGAGCACGACGAGCGCATCGCCGCTTTCGTTGCCTCGCAACTACGACGTGAAGGTCTGGGCTCGGTCGCCCGTGTCGTGCACGCGCCGTTGTCGAGGCATCCGGCGGCGTTGTCGCGGCACGGTCAGTGGTACGCGCCGAAGCAGGTGCACGACGAAGTGCTCGGGTACGTCGAGCGGTTCGGGCTGGTGGACCTGCTCCTGGCCGACGGGCCGGGGTTCGGCGACTCGCGCTATCCGGCGTTGCCCGTGCTGCGCGCCGTGCTGGCGCCGGGGGCGACGGTGCTGGCAGACGACGTCGACCGGCCGGACGAACAGGCGGTGCTGGCGCGGTGGTCCGAGGAGTTCGGGCTGGAGTTCCGCACGGCTCCCCGGACCTCGCTGGCCATGGCTACCGTTCCCGCTTGAGCAGGACCTTCCCGAAGACGTCACTGGCCTCCAGCAGGCGATGCGCCTCGGCTGCGTTCGACATCGGCACCACCTGGCCGACGATCGGCTTGACCGCGCCGCTCTCGATCAGCGGCCACAGGTGCTCGCGGACCTGCGCCACGATCGCGCCCTTGCTGTCGATGCTGCGCCCACGCAACCCGGTGGCCATGACGGACGCCCGCTTCTGCAGCAGCTTGCCGATCGGCAGTTCGCCCTTCACGCCGCCCTGCATGCCGATGATCATCAACCGGCCGTCGGGGGCGAGGACGTCGATGTTGCGGGGGAGGTAGGAGGCGCCCATGTTGTCGAGGACGACGTCGGCGCTCTTCACCTCGGCCACGAAGTCCTGGGTCTTGTAGTTGACCGTGATGTCCGCGCCGAGTTCGGCGCACTTCGCGAGTCGCTCGTCGGATCCGGCCGTGACCGCGACGGTCGCGCCGAGCGCCTTGGCGACCTGGATGGCGTGCGTGCCGATGCCGCCCGCGCCGCCGTGCACCAGGAACGTCTCGCCGAGCTTGAGCCGGCCGTCCATCACGACGTTCGACCACACCGTGCACGCGACCTCGGGCAATGCGGCCGCCGTGACGACGTCGACGCCCTTCGGAACGGGCAGCAGCTGGGCCGCGGGCACGACGACCTTCTCCGCGTAGCCACCGCCGGCCAGCAGCGCGCACACCTCGTCGCCGACGTTCCAGCCGGTCACGCCCTCGCCGAGCTGGGAGATCGTGCCGGAGCACTCCAGCCCGATGATGTCCGGTGCACCGGGCGGCGGCGGGTAGAAACCCTGCCGCTGCAACAGGTCCGCGCGGTTGACCGCGCTCGCGGCGACGTCGATCAGCACCTCGCCCCGGCCGGGCACCGGGTCGGCGACCTCGGTCCACTCGAGCACGTCCGGGCCGCCGGGTTCGCGAACAGTGATGGCACGCATGCAGTCGACCGTAATACCGCTCGACACGTCCGGCACCATCGGATCATGGACGCCTGGCCGCTACGACATCTGGTCCTCCGCACTCCGCGCCTGGAGCTGCGCCCGGACGACGACTCCGGGTTGTTCGAGCTCATCGACGTGGCACTCGCGGGCGTGCACGACCCGGCCGAGATGCCGTTCTACGTGCCGTGGACCGACACGCTTCCCGAAGACCGCGGGCGCGGCCTGCTCCAGCACTTCTGGGGTCAGCGCGCGAAGCTCGCCGCGAACGACTGGGTGATCAGCTTCATCGTCCGGCACGAGGGCAGGGCGATCGGCGTGCAGGACGTCGGCGCGCGCGACTTCGGCGTGCTGCGCGAGGTGAACACCGGCTCGTGGCTCGGCCAGGAGTTCCAGGGCAACGGTTTCGGTACCGAGATGCGTGTCGCCGTGCTGCAGTTCGCGTTCGACCACCTGGGCGCGCACATCGCTCGTTCGGCGGCTTGGCAGGGAAACCACGCGTCCAACCGTGTGAGCGCCAAGCTCGGTTACGTGCACGACGGCACGATCGGCGCAGCACCGCGCGGCGAACGCCTTGAGCACGTGCGATTGCGTCTGGACGAGGCGAACTTCGTGCGACCGGAGTGGAAGGTCGCTGTCGACGGGCTAGCGGAGTGTGTTCAGCTGATCACCAGCTGAACTCCCGCCGACCGACGGATTGTGTCGTGGGTCTCCCTTTTGTGAGGGTTCAGCCATCTCGAACGAAGGGGAACGTTCATGTCCGGCAGAACCAAGCTGGCGACTGTGCTTGCCATCTCGGCACTAGTCGCAGCCCCTACCGCCACGGCGTCCGCCGCCGCTGATCCGGCAGGCCCCGCACTCGCCAAGAAGCTCGCGAAGAAGGTGACCGTCGAGGGTGTCAACCGGCACCTGATCGCGTTCCAGCGTCTCGCCGACCGCAACGGCGGCAACCGCGCGGCCCTGACGCCCGGCTACGACGCCAGCGTCGACTACGTGGCGGGCAAGCTCCGCGACGAGGGCTTCATCGTCACGACGCCGAACTTCACCTTCGACATCCCGGTGACCGACGCCGAGACCGCCCGCGTCGACGGCGTGAACTACCAGGCGCTGATCCTGACCGCGTCGCCGCAGACCCCGGCCGGCGGCATCACCGGCCCGCTGCGCGTGGTCCCGGAGGACGCCACTCCGGGTTGCGAGGCCAGTGACTTCGCCGGACAGGACTTCACCGGCTCGGTGGCCCTGATCCGCCGAGGCGCGTGCACGTTCGAACAGAAGCACCTCAACGCGTTCGCCGCCGGCGCCATCGCCGTGCTGGTGTCGAACAACGTCGCGGGCCCGCTGTCGAACGTGACGCTGACCAACCCCGGCAAGATCCCGACCGCAGGCGTCTCCCAGGCCGACGGCACCACGCTCGCCGGCAAGGCGGGCTCCCAGGTCACCGTGGACTTCCGCTTCCACACCGAGAGCCGCACCCAGCGCAACGTCATCGCCGAGACCCGCACGGGCCGCAAGAACAACGTCGTCATGGCCGGCTCGCACCTCGACAGCGTCGAACTCGGCGCCGGCATCAACGACAACGGCTCCGGCTCCGCCGCGCTGCTCGAGACCGCCCTGCAGCTCGGCTCCCGCCCGAAGGTCGACAACGCCATCCGGTTCGCCTGGTGGGGTGCCGAAGAGCGCGGCCTGATCGGCTCCGAGGAGTGGGTCCGCCAGCAGACGTTCGAACAGCAGCTCGACATCGCGCTGTACCTGAACTTCGACATGGTCGGCTCCCCGAACGCCGCGTACTTCATCTACGACGGCGACGACTCCGACGCCACCGGCGCGGGCCCGGGCCCGTACGGCTCGGCCCAGATCGAGAAGGCCTTCGCCGACTACTTCACCGCCAAGGGCGTCCCGACCGAAGGCACGGACTTCTCCGGCCGCTCCGACTACGGCGAGTTCATCGCGCAGGGCATCCCGGCCGGCGGCCTCTTCACCGGCGCCGAAGGCGTCAAGACCGCAGCACAGGCAGCCAAGTGGGGCGGCACGGCAGGCGTCGCCTACGACCCGTGCTACCACTCGAAGTGCGACAACCTCGGCAACATCGACCGAGTGGCCCTCGGCCGCAACGCGGGCGCCATCGCCTTCGTGACCGCGGCCTACGGCGTCTCGACCGAGGACGTCAACGGCGTGCCGCCACGCGCGAAGCGGGCAGAGGCCCGCAAGTCCGCGGCACTGCAGAAGACCGCCGCACACGACGACCACACGCACCTGGCCGTCTCGTAGTTCGCTGATCCGATGACGGCGGCGGTGCCTGCGGGCGCCGCCGCCGTTTCGTTCAGCGGCTCAACTCGTCCCGCGCGGCGCCGAGGAACGCGACCTTGGGCCCCTTGAGGTGATCCCACAGCGAGCCATTGGTGGGCTCCTGCCAAAGAACGTGATCGAGAGCCTTCACATACGCCCGCGCCAACTCGTGCAACGACGACACAAAAAGCACGTGGATCATCCGCTCACACACCCACAACTCGTCGACGACGTCCAACGCCGCCGTCTTCCACGCAGCCGTGTCGTCCCGATCCTCAGCCGCCCGCTCGGCCTGCTGCCCGGCCCGGATGAACTGCCGCAACAGCTCCAACTGCTCCACGCGCCGCGCATCGGCGCGCTCGGTGGCCAGCTTTCTCTGCTCATTGCGTTCGACGCGACGCTGCACGGTGGTCTGCACCAGAAAGGACAGACCGCCGCCGAGCAGCACTCCGACCAGAGAAAGGATCGCGGGCCACACCTGTGTCTGCATGCCGCGACTAATACCAAAAGATCGCTTGCGGAAGCGGAGGGATTTGAACCCCCGGACGGTTGCCCGTCTCCCGCTTTCAAGGCGGGTGCATTCGGCCGCTCTGCCACGCTTCCCCGACGCCACTGGCGTCAGCGACAAAGCCTAGCCGTTCGACTCCCGCAGGTGTGTCATGACCCGGTCGAACACCTTCGCCAGCACCTCGCCCTCCTCGGGCGTGATCAGGTCGACGATGTGCTCGCGGACGCCGCGCAGGTGCGTGGGGGCGGCCGCGACCAGCTGCGCCATGCCGGCGGCGGTCAGTTCGGCGAGCACGCCTCGTCCGTCCTCTGTGCACTCGCGGCGGGAGACGAGGCCGGCCTTCTCCATGCGCGCGACCTGGTGGGAGACGCGTGACTTCGAGGAGGCGACGTCCTCGGCGAGTTGCGTCATTCGCATGCGCCGGTTTGGCTGTTCGGACAATCTGACCAGAATCTCGTAGTCCGCCAGTGACACTCCGTGGGTGTCCTGCAGCTCTCGGTGCAGGCGGTCCATGAGCATGGACGAACCGTTCACGTAGGTGCGCCAGGCGCGCATCTCGCCCTCGTCGAGCCAGTGCGGCTCCTGCTCACTTGGTGTCACGCGAACAAGGTTAGTCCTGAGCATGACGATCCAGTCATTGCTCTGGAAAACGTGGCGTTCGGAAGGCAGACTCCTCCGCCGTACACGCGCGTTAACCACGCCATCGAAAGGCTCCACGCATGAGTTCGTTCAGACGGCTTTCCGTTCTGGCGATCACCGCCGCCGCGGCCACTGTCATCAGCTCTACCGGGGCAGCCCAGGCCGATGCCCAGTCACTGCGCGGTCGGGGCACGGTTGACGTGCGCCTGATCGGTATCAACGACCTGCACGGCAACATCGAGCCGCCCACCGGGTCGTCCGGGCGCGTCATCCTGCCGGACGGCACGACCGTCGACGCCGGTGGTGCCGCCTTCAACGCCACGCACATCAAGAACCTCCAGAACGAGGTCAAGAACTCCGTCATCGTCGGGCAGGGTGACCTGATCGGCGCGTCGCCGATCGTGTCCGCGCTGTTCCACGACGAGCCGACGATCGAGGTGCTCAACAAGGTCGGCATGGACGCGACCGCGGCGGGCAACCACGAGTTCGACGAGGGCTACAAGGAGCTTCTGCGCATGCAGCGCGGTGGCTGCCACCCCGTGGACGGGTGCCAGTTCCGCGACAAGTACGAGGGCGCGAAGTTCCCGATCCTCGGTGCGAACGTCACGGACGCGAAGCACGGGCTGCCGGCTCTGCCGCCGTTCTGGGTGGAGATCCGCGACGGGATTCCGATCGGCTTCATCGGCATGCCGCTCAAGGACGTGCCGATCCTGGTCGACCCGAACGGCATCAAGGACATCAAGTTCGGCGACGAGGTGAAGGCGGCCAACAAGTACGCCAACCTCCTCGACGCCATCGGCATCAAGTCGATCGTGCTCCTCGTGCACCAGGGCGACCAGGTCACGGCGACCACCGGTGGGCCCAACGCGTGCAACGTCGCGCCGAACAACCCCGGTAGCTACATCGCCGCGAACGTCAGCCCGAAGATCGACGCGGTCTTCTCCGGCCACAGCCACCAGCACTACAACTGCGTGGTCAAGGACCCGGCCGGCAACCCGCGGCCGTTCATCGAGGGCCTGGCCTTCGGGCGTGAGCTGAGCGTCGTCGACCTCAAGATCGACCGCCGGACGCGCGACGTGGTCCGCGGCGAGACCAAGGCCGACAACAAGATCGTCACGCGCACGGTCACGCCGGACCCCGCCATCCAGTCGATCATCGACCTCGCCAAGACGAAGTCGGCCCCGATCGCGAACCGGCAGGTCGGCACGATCAGCGCGGACATCGTGCGGGCGCAGAACCCCGCCGGTGAGTCGCCGCTCGGCAACCTGATCGCCGACTCGCAGCTGGAGCTCACCAAGGGCAACGGCGCGGTGCTCGCGCTGATGAACCCCGGTGGCGTCCGTGCGGACCTCACGTACGCCAGCTCGCCCGCAGGTGAGGGCAACGGCGTGGCCACCTACGGCGAGACGTTCACCGTCCAGCCGTTCGGCAACATCCTGCAGACGGTCACGCTGACCGGCGCGAACATCAAGGCGGTGCTGGAGCAGCAGTTCACCGCGGCCAGGCAGTTCGTGCTCCAGCCGTCGTCCGGCCTGAAGTACAGCTGGTCGGTCTCCGCGCCGTTCGGTTCGAAGGTCTCGAACGTCACGCTCAACGGCGTGCCGCTCGACCCAGCCGCGAGCTACCGCGTGACGATCAACAGCTTCCTGCAGGGCGGTGGTGACGGCTTCAGCGAGTTCACCAAGGGCACGAACATCACCGGTGGTGGCATCGACCTGGACGCGTTCTCCGCGTACCTGTCGACGCACCCGAACCAGGCGCCTCCCGCGCTCGACCGCATCACGCAGCTGCCGTAACCGCAGAACGCTGCTGAAGGCCATCCCCGCGACGCAGGTCGCCGGGATGGCCTTTTTGCGTGCCTGACTGCTCCATTTGATCTAGGGTGAGGGCCGATGTCGTGGTTGCGTCGGCTCTTCCTGCTCGCCGGTCTGGTGACCGGCGCCTGGCTGCTGGGCGCCGCCGGTCAGGCCAACGCCGACGTCCGGGTCGAGATCGACCAGCTCAAGGTCGAGGTCAAGCTCCCCGTCGCCGACATCGGTCTCACGATCGAGACCAGGCCGCAGCAGCAACCCGAGGCGCCCGTCCCGCCGAAGCCGGCGCCGCGCGTCGAGGCACCGGAACCACCGGCGGCACCCACGCCGGCGCGGCCCGTCGAAGTGCCCGTTCAGGCCGAGACGTTCCAGCAGCAGGCAGCACCACAGCCGCCACCGGCGCCGCTGACGACGCGTTCCACGAACCCCGTGCCCGTCCCGCACCAGCCGCAACCGCAGGCCGAGCAGCCGATGCCCGGCACGCTCCCGCAGAGCGGCGCGGGTTCGGCCACGAGCACCCAGATTCCGGCGGGCACGCTGCCGCACGCGATGCGGCCGCCCACCACCACAGCGTCTCTCATCAGCACCGAACAGCAGGACGTGCCGCGCACCGTGCGCGCGGAGGAACCGACGTTCTCCCCGGACTGATCCCGCCTGCCGCACCAGCAGAGGGATCAGTCACCACATTTCAGGGAGAACAGTCATGCGCAAGAACCTCAACCGCACCATGTCCGCGGCTCTGCTCACCGGCGGCCTGATGGTCGCGTCCGCCGGATGGGCCCAGGCCATCCCCGTGCCGCTCAACATCGACGACGAGGTCCGCGTCGGCAACCTCGTCAGCGTCCCGGTCAAGGTCTGCGGCAACGCGATCAACGTCCTGGGCAACAGCGACGCCACCTGCGAGGAGAAGCCCGCCGCGCGCACGCAGGCCGACAAGGCCCTCGTCTCCGCGCCCGTCACGGTGTGCGGCAACTCGGTCGGCGTCGCCGGCGGCGGTACCGGCAGCTGCGGCGAGACCAAGCCCCAGGAGCCCAACGGCACCGTCGAGGCCCCGGTGACGGTCTGCGGCACCAGCGCGGCCGTGCTCGGCACCGCGAGCGGCGACTGCGGCAAGACGGAGACCCCCGAGCAGCCGGAGCAGCCCGAGCAGCCGGAGCAGCCGGGCGAGAACCCCGAGCAGCCGGGTGAGAACCCCGAGAACCCCGGCAACGAGAACCCGGGCAACGGCAACCCCGGTGGCGGCAACAACAACGGCGGCAACAACGGCAACGGCAACAACAACTCCGGCAGCGGCAACACGGGCGACGACTCCGGCGCCGGCACCCCGCGGACCGGCGACAAGGCCTCGCAGCACGCCTCGGCGGTCATCCCGAACCTGTCGAGGACGGGCGCCGACCCGCTCGAGTTCCTGCTGGTCGGACTCGGCCTGATGACCGCCGGCGTGATGGCTCGCCGCGGTGCGCGTCGAATCACCAAGGCCTGATCCTGATCAATATCTGATCGTTTTCCCAATCGCCCGGCGAGAGATTCTCTCGCCGGGCGATTGCTGTCTGCAGTGTCGATCTCCGCAGGTCACCCGTCCGACTTCACCAATTCAGGTTTTGCGTGAGGTGTTGAGAAATGCGGCGATCAAGCGCATAGTCGATAACGAGCTGGCAACCGGTAGGTGAATGAACTAGACCACCCGGAGGCCACGCCCAGAAGGGGTAGGTGGTGCTGTGCAGGTATCTCCTCGCTGTGGCGAAACGCGGTCTGTCGCATCCCCGCGAACGGACTGGACGTGACCGGTCCGGTCGCGACTGTGTAGCGATGGACACGAGGTTTCGGGTGCCCAGGCGCCATCAGGCGTCGCTCGGCGCACTTCGACGCTGTTGAGCTCGGCATCGGTGTCGTCTCATGGCGTCACCGGCTGAGCGCCACGCCAACCTTCGTGGGCCGTAGTCGTCACTTCCAAATGGGAAAGCCCAGGTGCGGTGCCCCGACGTCGGGTCCCGCACCTGGGCGTCTTTTGTGCTTTATCGTGTGCCGCCTACGGGTCCTTGGCATGGAGGCACGCGGTGCAGTTCAACGAAGGCGCGGAACTCGACCTCTCGCAGGTGTCCGACCAACGAGGTGTCGGCGGCCGAGTCGCCGGCGTCGGCGGTGGTCTCGGCGTGGTCGGCCTCATCATCTACTTCCTGATCCAGCAGTTCACCGGCATCCAGCTGCCGGCGGGCGGGCTCGAGGGCATGGGCAACAACACCCAGGTCGAGTCCGGTCAGCTGCTCGAGAAGTGCAAGACCGGCGCTGACGCGAACCGCGACAGCGACTGCCGGGTCGTCGCCACGATCAACTCGATCCAGGGCTTCTGGACCGACCAGTTCGCCCGCTCGGGCAACACCTATCAGGTCACGAAGACCAACTTCTTCCGCAACAGCGTGAACACCCGCTGCGGCAACGCCACCTCCGCGGTCGGTCCGTTCTACTGCCCCGCGGACTCCCAGGTGTACATCGACCTGGACTTCTTCAACGAGCTGCGGACCAAGTTCGGCGCGACCGGCGGACCGTTCGTCGAGGCCTACGTGCTCGCCCACGAGTACGGCCACCACGTGCAGAACCTGCTCGGCACCTCGGACCGGGTCGGCCGGGAGACCGGTCCCACCTCGGGTTCGGTGCGCCTCGAACTGCAGGCCGACTGCTACGCGGGCGCCTGGGGCAAGGCCGCGACGACGATTCCGTCGGCCAACGGCCAGCCCCTCATCTCGAACATCACCCAGGAGGACGTGAACGCCGCCCTGGACGCGGCCGCCCGCATCGGTGACGACTTCATCCAGAGCAACCTCGGTGGCGGGCGGGTCGACACGACCAAGTTCAGCCACGGCAGCTCTGCGCAGCGGCAGAAGTGGTTCACGACCGGGCTGGAGACGGGCGACCCCGCCCGCTGCAACACGTTCGACACGAACAACCTGGGCTAACGCAGCGAGGCCCGTTCCTGGCGGGACGGGACGCCGTTCACTCCTTCGGTGGTGACGGCGTAGGAGGCGATGACGTGGGCCGCGGCGGAGACGTTGCGGCCCAGCGCCTCGCGGTTGATGTTGCCGAGGTTGTCGCAGGCGCGGTGGTAGCAGGGGTCCATCTCCACTCCCGCCGTGCCGCCCCACTTCGCGGCCTGCGCCGCGGTCTTGACCTCGCCGCCGCCGGAGATGATGCCGCCGGCCGGGATGCCGAGCGCGGTGAACGAGCCGTAGTCGCTCGCGCCGCGCACGTTCAGGCCCTCAGGACCGAGGTTGCGCGCCGTGTAGAAGTCGCTGAACGCCTGCTCGACGTGCTTCGACCCGTACGGCAGGCCGGGGTCGTTGTAGACGTAGTAGCCGGGGTTGGGTGAGCCGACCATGTCGAAGTTCAGGTACAGCGCGATGTCGAGCTGCTGCTCGAACGACAGCGCCGAGGCGTAGGCGCGCGAGCCGATCAGGCCGGCCTCCTCCGCGCCCCACCAGGTGAAGCGGACCGCGTTGGGCAGCTTGGGCCGGGCACCCATCTTCAGCGCGACCTCGAGCAGCGCGGCGGATCCCGAGCCGTTGTCGTTCATGCCGGGACCGGCGTCGACGCTGTCGAGGTGCGCGCCGGCCACGACGACGTTGTCGGTGCGCCCCGTGCGCGTCTGCGCGACGACGTTGCGGTCGAGGTGGACCTCGTCGTGGTGGCGCAGGTCGAGGGTGACGGTCTGTCCTGCCAGGGCGGCGAGCGCGGTGCCGTCGGCCTTCGAGGCGCTGCCGCCCGGGATCGCGCCGGGGATGCGCAGGTCGAGGTGGCCGTCGACGTTGTTGGAGATGATCACGGCGGCGGCGCCCGCGTTGACGGCGTTGGCGTACTTGCTGACGAACGTGCAGGTGCCGCGCCGGATCAGGGCGACGGCGCCCTGGAAGTCCTGACCCGCGAAGTCGCTGGCCTCGCACCCCGGCGTGCCGTCCTCCGGCACCGTCCGCAGCGGCGCGGTGAGGCCGCCGTCCGGGGTGTTCGGGGTGTCGCCGAACGGCACGAGCTCGTGCGACGCCGTTCCCACCGACGCCCGGCCCGCGTCGTCGACCTTCCGCTTGATCTCGAACTCCGGCGTGGTCACGTCGAACCCGGCGGCGCGCAGCCGTCCGGCCACGTAGTCGACGCTGGCCGAGTAACCGCTGGTCATCGCGGCGCGGTTGCCGCCGTGGGTGTCGGCGATGCGCTGGAACGCGATCAGGTGGCGGTGCGCGCCATCCGCGCTGACTCGGGCGGACAGGTCGCGGGCGGGATCGGTGGCGGCGCTCGCTGTGGAGCCGAGCAGCACCATGGACGAGGCGAGGGCAGCTACCGCGATGTTGGCACGCATGTGATCGACCTTGGCCCGGGTGGTCATGAGAGCGCTACCACCCGGGCCAAGTGAGACAGTCGATCAGCGGCGCGCCACGGCCAGCAACCGGTGGTCGCCCACGCGGAAAGCCCTTCCGTCGACGTCGCCGAACAGCTCGACCGACGAGAACCCGGCGGCGTTCAGCATCCGGGTCAGCTCAGCGGCCGTGTAGACGTGCTGTTCGCAGATCGACCGCTGCGTCCGCTCCCCGTCGGTGAACGTGAAGTCGATCAGCAGCCGCCCTGAAGCGACGTCGTACTGGTTCACGGCGACGCAGTCCACGCCACCGAACGACATGCGCAGCTCGCCCGGCAGCGAAGGCAGTATCGACTCGGCCGTGCAGCCGTAGTCGATGACGAGAACCGGTGCCGCGGCGGCCAGGTCTGCCAGGAACCGCTGCGAACCGGCGTGCGACAGGTAACCGAAGCTGTTGCCCAGGCACAGGGCCAGATCGGCGGTCACGCCGAACGAGCCCAGTTCCGCCAGGTCGCCCTGCCGCCAGTCGAGCTCGGGTGCCAGCGCACGGGCGTGGGAGATGGCCTCGGCGGAGATGTCGATGCCGGTGGTCGTGTAGCCGCGGCGGGCCAGTTCGATGCTGTGCCTGCCGCTGCCGCACGGTGCGTCCAGCACCCGCGGTCCCGCGCTGAAACCGGTGATGAAGTCGATCTCTGCCGAGGTGACGGAAGCCGGGACGGCGCCACGCCAGAAGGTGTTGGCGAGATCGGTGAAGAACGAGGTGTACCACGTCAAGGTAGTGCTCCTGGTGATCGCGAGAAACAGAACGCGAGAGTCACCGGGTACTGCGAAGGCACCCGGTGTGTCCGGGGCTGCCCATGGCATCGACCTTGTCTTCGAGAACGTCTGAAGGCACTACTGAAGCACGTCCAGCACGTAGATCGGAAGTGCTTTTACGGCTGGGCCGAACGCGGCGACGAGAAGCGGATCATGTTGCCCGACGGGTCGCGGAACGCGCAGTCGCGAACGCCGTAGAACTGGTCGACCGGTTCCTGCAGCACCTCGGCGCCCGCCGCGCGGACCTGTTCGAACTTCGCGTCCACGTCGTTGACCACGAAGATGACGCCGTGCAGCGATCCCTTGGCCAGCAACGCGTGCAGCGCCTCGTGGTCGGTCGGCGGGACGGGTGGACCGATGTGCGAGAGACCGATCTCGACGTCGGGCTGGGCGGCGGGCCCGACGGTGAGCCAGCGGTAGTCCTCGATGGACTCGTCGGTGCGCACTTCGAGCCCGATGACGTCGCGGTAGAACTTCAGCGCGGCGTCCTGGTCGTGGACGAAGAGGAACGTGTGCGAGAGCTTCATGGGCGAAACCCTAGGCACGCCGCGAACGCGTCGCTTCTCCAAATCTGCTCGGTCTCGTCAGCCCCATCAAATGACATCCGGGAACCGCGGCCAGCGAATCGTGGGCACGTGCCCGGTAGGCCGACGGCGTTTCCCCGACCAGTTCGGTGAACCGCGCGGAGAACGAGCCGAGCGACGTGCACCCGACCTCGACGCAGACCTCCGTCACCGACAACGTTCCGAGCCGCAGCAACGCCTTGGCCCGTTCGATCCGCCGCGTCATCAGGTACCCGTACGGCGTCTCGCCGTAGGCCGCGCGGAACTGGCGGGCGAAGTGCGACGGCGACATCAGCGCGGCACGGGCCATCGCGGGCACGTCCAACGGACGCGCGTACTCGCGGTCCATCAGGTCACGCGCCCGGCGCAGGTGCGCGAGGTCCTCCGGCGTCACGAACACCAGCATGCCACCGCCGTGAGCGCAGACGAGTCCCCGCGATGCTCACGCTTCCCGCGCGCCATTGGTTGCCCTGGCCGAAGAAAATCTTGAACGCATTTCCGGCCTGCCTCCGACCCTTTCGGCACTCCTGTTCCTGCGGTACTTTCCGCACGTCACTGGGACTCGGGGGGAACCGTTGTCCGATAGATCTGCCAGCCGTGCCGTGCTCAAGATCGGTGTTCTCACCACCGTTGTGGCACTGGCTTTCAGCAGCACCGCCTTCGCGCAGTCCGAGCCCGCGAGCACACCGCCCGCGCCCACCGGGACATCCGCACCGTCGTCCTCGGAGCCCCCGCCGCCACCGCCGCTGGCCCAGGCTCCTCAGCGGGACAGCGTCTCCGGCGTGCTGTACGCCGACAAGAACGGCAACGGAGTGCAGGACCCCGGCGAGGCGGTCTCGGGCGGCTTCGTGGAGCTCCTGGGCCCAGGCGAAATAGCCAAGCGCACCACGGCCATCGACGCGGACGGGAAGTTCGTCTTCCGCGACCTCGCGCCCGGCACGTACGCGCCGACCTACTTGCTGGACGACGGCTGGGTGGTTCACCACGTCGACCCCGGCGGTGACCTGATCGACGTCAGGGCGAACGAGACGACCCTGATCACGGCGCGTGCGGAGCGGCCGTACAGCGAGCAGATCCAGGTCAGCGCGACGTTCGACCGCGACAACTACCGCCTTCCGGCGACCGCGAGGATCACGCTGAACTTCCACAACGTCGGCAACCGCAAGATCTACGGAATCAAGCCGCAGTGCGAGAGCCGGAGCAGGCCGGAGGCACTCGGCCGCGGCAAGGGCTGGGACGCGCTCCTGGCGAACGGCCTCACGCTCGACGCCGGGCAGAGGTTCACGATGACGATCGACGAGGAGATCCCCGAAGCGGCCAGCCTGCTGGGCGCGGTGGGTCTCGTCTGCCGATTCGCTCCCAACGCCGGCTGGAACACCGACGGTCCGATGATCAGCGTCCAGGCGCGGGCGAGCGGCGGTGCGGGCGCGTACGTCATGGTGTTCGGCGAGGACAGGAACGCCGACTCGCGCATCGAGGGGGACGAGGCGGTCGAGGGCCTCCAGGTCAGTTTGCTGGACGGCCGGACCGGGAAGTTCGCCACCGAGTCCGTCAGCGGCGCGGACGGCCGGATCGAGTTCGCCGGCCTGCCGATCGGTGAGTACCGGGCCGTCATCCACGGGCCGTGGACGTTCGCCGACGCGGGACAGGAGCAGGTGGTCATCACCGGGAAGGGCGGCGGTGGGGTCCGGTTCCTGAAGTCCGCGATTCCTGCGGAACTGCGGGTCGAGGTCAAGCTGGACAAACCTCGCTACGAGTCGCACGAGACGGTTCACCTGGAGCTGACCATCACGAACATCGGTGGTCAGACAGCCGAACAGGTCTGGGTCGAATGGCTCGACGGACTGTCGCTGCCCGCCGAGCAGTGGGGAGAGTTCAGGCCGTACTTCGCCGGCGGGCGGATTCCCGCCGGCGAGTCCCGCACCCTCAGCGCCTCGGGCCGGATCAGCGTCATCGCCGACGGCGAGCTCGCGGTGGTGGGGGCCGTCGCCCACCTCGGCATGCGGAACCTCTCCGGCTTCCGGGCCACGGCCGAGGTCGTGCAGACCAAGGGCGATCTCGGTGGCGTCGTCTACACCGACAAGAACGGCAACGGGCGGATCGACGAGGGCGAGGCGGCCCCTGACGCCGTGGTCTCGCTCAGCGGCGGCGCTCCGCACGACTCCCGTGAAGTCGTAACGGACTCCGAGGGCAGGTTTTCGGCGAAGGGCATCCCGTCCGGTGACTACATCATCAGCTTCCGGCTGGCCGGCGGGTGGATCGTGCACGCCGAGAGCCAAGACCCGAACGTGCGGGTCGAACCGGGCAAGCCGCTCGACCTGACCGTCCGGGCGGAGCGCCCGTACACCGAACTGTTCACGGCGACCGCCGAGCTGGACAAGACCTCCTACGTGCTGGGGGAGACCGCCAAGATCACCATCAGGTTCGCCAGCACCACCGGCCGCGAGATCCGCGGCATCAAGGCCATGTGCAACTTCAACGGCGACGTGCACCACTTCGGCGGCAACTTCGACAACCTCATGCCGCCGGGATGGGGAGACCTCCGCGAGGACAGTCCCGGTGTCACGCTCGCCGCCGGCGGGACGAAGACGGTCGTTGTCGAGGAAGCGGTGCCCGCGGGCGCCGCCATCTGGCAGATGGCGGCGCTGGCCTGTCGCTTCGGGCCGGACCCCACCGAGAACAACGACGTGCCCTTCGCCTTCGACTGGGCCGCTGTCCAGAGCGGGACCGGTTCGTTGAAGGGCAGGCTCGCGCACGACCGCAACAACAACCGCGTCGTGGACCCCGGAGAGGCCGTCACCGGCGCCCGCGTCCTGCTGATGACCGACCAGGAGTACGGCTTCCAGCTCGCGGAGGCGGTCTCGGACGCGGACGGGGTGATGCGCTTCGACGAGCTGCCGCCCGGTGTGTTCTGGGCGTCGGTCGACGGACCGTGGAGGTTCGAGGGCGACGAGGGCCAGACGGACATCAGGGGCGGCGAACTGACGCAACGCGACTTCTTCGTGGTGCCCGCGCCGCAAGCCACGCCACCGCCCGCTCAGCAGCACTCCAACGGTGGCACGAAGGGCGCGCTCGCCAAGACCGGCGCCAGCGTGCTCGGACTCGGTCTGCTCGCCGCGCTCCTCGTGGCGTTCGGCATCGGTGCTCGGGTCGCCGGTCGCCGGAGGACCTGACTGAGACAGGAATCATTTCCTGAAATGTCTTTGATCCGGTACTTTGCCCGAGTCTGCCGGGCACGTGCGGGGGCTTGATGCTCAGGCAGACCATTCCTACGGGGTCTATGGGGGATTCCTAGTGTCCGAGAGATCGGTCAGCCGTGCCCTGCTCAGATTCGGGGCCTTGACCACCGCTGCCGTCCTCGCGTTCGGCACCGCCACCGGCGGTGCGCAGGCGCAGGAGCCGGAAACACCGACGTCGACCGTTGCGCCGACGCAGACGACCGAACCGAGCACGCCGCCGCCGTCGAACGAGCCGGAGCCGCCCGCGTCGAGCGACCCATCGGTCCCGCCGCCGTCGGGTGACCCTGCTCCGCCGTCGACCTCGACGCCTCCGCAGGAGAACCCGCCCGTCCCGAGCACGTCCGTCCCGAGCACGCCGGTCACGCCGCCCAACGAGCCCGCGAAGGCGGAAGAGCCCAAGCAGGCGGCGCAGCAGGCCGCACCGGACCTCAAGATCTCCGTGAAGTTCGACCGCGCCGAGTACGCCATGGGCGAGCCGCTGGGCGTCACGGTGACCCTTCGCAACGAGGGTGACGTGGCCGCGAACCAGATCCGGTTCGCCAGCGAGGTCCTGTCGATGAACCTGACCACGGGCGTCGACGACCTGATCTCCCGCCCGAGCCTGGCTCCCGGCGAGGAGAAGGTGATCAAGCTCGGTGCCACGGCGCAGTGGGGCGTCCCGAACGTGGCGCTCACCGTTCGCACCTGGGCCGAGGGCGCGACCGACAAGACGCCGAACGACAACCTGTCGCGAGCCGAGACGAAGATCGTCAGCAACGGCGGCCAGATCAGCGGTGTGCTGTTCGAGGACCGCGACGGCAACGGCGTCGCTGGCCCTGGCGAGGGCATCGACTGGCAGACGCTGAAGCTGAGCGGTGGTCCCGCGTTCCCGAATTCCGGCCAGACCTACAACGGCGGCCAATTCACGATGCGTGACGTTCCGCCTGGCACTTACCAGGTGCGCTGGACCGGCAGCGGCCCCGGCAGCCCCAACTCCCTGACGGTCAAGCCCGGCCAGTTCATCACCGTCAAGCAGGGCGAGACCACCGAGGTCGCGCTGCAGGCCGTGCCGGCGCTCTCGCGTTCGCTGTGGATCTCCGGCCACTCGTTCGACAAGCCGAGGTACGCCAAGGGCGACCCGATCTCGGTGAGCGTCACGCTGCGCAACAACGGCACGGCGCCGATCACCGACCTCGTCACCGTCTGCGACCCGGAGAACGACCCGGCGACCCTCGACGGCACCGGCGACGGCTGGGGCGACCTGCGCCCGGACCGCGGTGGCGTCACGATCGCCGCGGGTGAGACGAAGACGTTCACGGTCACGGACACCGTGCCCGACGTCGACTTCCCGAACGGCAAGGTCTACTTCGCCTGCGCGTTCAGCGTCGACGGCCGCAACGCCGACGGTCCTGGCGCCGGCTACGGCTCCGCGAACCCCGGCCTTACGGTCGGGGCGGACGTCGCCGGCATCTACGGCACGGTTTCCGGCCACCTCCGCGTGGACGGCTCCGGCATCGCCTCGACCAAGATCGTCGCGATCGACCCCGCGACCAAGAGGATCGTCGGCCAGTCGTGGACCGACTGGAACGGCTCGTGGCGGATCCAGAACCTGCGGCAGGGCAAGGTCGCCTTCCAGGTCGTCGGCAGCTGGAAGCTCGAGGACGGCAGCGCGCACCGGCTCGTCGACGTCATCGCCGAGCAGGAGGTCGTCGCCGACCTCGACGTGGTGAGCGGTCCCGTCGTGAACGACCCGACGGTCTTCGCACCGGACCTGAAGGTCTCGGTCTCGTTCGACAAGTCGAACTACGACCTCTCCGACATGGTGCGCATGACGCTCAAGGTCGAGAACATCGGCACCGGCGCGGAGCCGGCGCGGGGTCGCTGGAACGGCACGCCTTACAACGAGCAGGAGCCCTACTTCGACTACACGGAGCTCCGCAAGTTCCTGGACCCCGAGATCGTGCTCTACCCGGGCGAGAACAAGCAGGCCACGTTCATCGGCCGGCTCAAGGACGGGGGCGACAACGCCGACAAGCTCCGCAAGGTGAGCTACGTGGCCGAGGTCGGCTCCCAGACCGCAGACCCGAACCGCGACAACAACAAGGCCGAGGCGCGGGCGGACGTCAGCTGGGGCACCGGTTCCTTGGCGGTCCTCGTGTACGGCGACCGCAACCTGAACGGGCAGCCGGACGCGGGCGAGGAGCTCGCGAACCGCAAGGTTCGGGTCGGCGGCGGCAAGCCGCACGTGAACAAGGAGGCGACGACCGACGCTTCCGGCCGGATCCGCGTCACCGACGTGCCCGCGGGCACGTACTCCGCCTCGGATCAGTACGACCGCGACTCCGGCTGGCTCCAGGACACCCCCGAGGCCGATCGCTTCGCCGTGGTGAACCCCGGCGACGAGGGCACGGCACGGGTGCGGCTGGTCCGGCCGCTGTCGGACGAGCTGAAGGCGTCGATCAAGTTCGACAAGCCGGAGTACCAGGCAGGCGACGCGGTCGGCGTCTCCGTGTCGATCACGAACGGCACCACGAAGTCGTTGCAGGTCAAGGGGGAGTGCGGGGGCGGCAGCTACGGCCCCTACCTCGGCAACGACCTTCCGGAGTGGGGTCAGCTGGGCAGGGGCGCCGCCGGTGTCCAGATCGCGGCGGGCCAGACGTTCGACGTCCACTTCAGCACCGCTTTGCCCGCGTCGTCGCCGGACTGGGGCTACGTCACGGTCGGCTGCTCGTTCGGGCCGGAGAACGGCGGCGGCAACCCGCACGCGTCCGCCACGAGCAAGGTGCCCGGTGCGACGGAGACGTTCACCGGCTTCGTGGTCACCGGCGACTGGATGGCGCCCGAGAAGGTGCCGAACGTCAAGCTCGTGCTGCTCGACCCGCACACCGGCAAGCCGGTCGTGAGCACGACCACGGACGCCCAGGGTGCCTGGACCTTCCCGGACCTGCCGGTCGGCGAGTACGTCCCGCTGGTGGTGGGCCCGTGGAAGGTCATCGACCTCGGCGAGGGTGAGCCCTTCGGCAACGTCCGGGGTCGCCAGTGGCCGTCGTACATCTGGATCGAGCGCGGCCCTGAGGTCACCGACCCGACGGTCGTCACTCCCGGAGGCGCTGGCGGGAACGGTGGCGGCTGGAGCAACGGCACGATCCTGGCGCCGGCGACCAGGAACACGGACGCGCTGGCGAACACCGGCGTGGGCGTGCTCGGACTCGTGCTCTTCGGCGCGTTGCTCGTGATGACGGGCGCGGCGATGAGGCGCAGGACCGCCTAGCCGAACATCTCCTGGGCAGGCCCGGCGCTCACTCTGAGTGCCGGGCCTGCTGTCATTAGCGCCACACTCTGTCGTCCCGAGTGGAGTGTTAGCGTCGCTAACCAGTGGGTACGGGGGTGGACATGACGGTCTGGGAAGCAGTCGCGGTGGTGATCGCGGGTGTGTTCGCAGGCGGCATCAACACCGTCGTCGGCAGCGGCACGCTCGTGACGTTCCCCGTGTTGCTCGCCGTCGGTTATCCGCCTGTGGTCGCGAACGTGTCCAACAGCCTCGGCCTCGTGCCCGGCTCGTTGTCCGGCGCGTGGGGCTACCGGGAGGAGCTCAAGGGGCAGGCGGACCGCATCAAGCGGTTGCTGCCCGCGTCGATCCTCGGTGGCATCGTCGGGGCGATCCTGCTGGTCACGTTGCCCGCCAAGGCGTTCACCGCGATCGTGCCGGTGCTGATCGTGATCGCGCTGGTGCTCGTGGTCATCCAGCCGTGGCTCAACCGCAAGCTCTCGCACCGCCGCAACGACAACGATGGCGGTCTGCTGCTGTGGTTCGGCGTCTTCGCCGCGGGCATCTACGGCGGCTACTTCGGTGCCGCGCAGGGCGTGCTGGTCATGGGGATCATGGGCGTGCTCGTCAGCGAGCACCTGCAGCGGATGAACGCGCTGAAGAACGTGCTGACCGCGTTCGTGAACCTCGTCGCCGGGGTCATGTTCATCTTCATCGCCGACGTGGCGTGGCTGGTCGTGCTGCTGCTCGCCGTCGGGTCCGTGGTCGGCGGCCAGATCGGCGCCAAGATCGGCCGCAAACTCCCACCCGCCGTGTTGCGCGGCGTCATCGTGGTGGTGGGAGTCGCGGCGATCGTTCAGCTGCTCATGAAGTGAACGCGCGGGCGGCGGCCAGGAAGGCGTCGTTCTCGTCCGGCTCGCCGATCGTCACGCGGGCACCCTCGCCTACGAAGGCGCGCACGACGACCTTGTGCGCCAGGCAGTGCTCGTTGAACGCGGCCGTGCGCTCGCCCAGCGGCAACCACACGAAGTTCGCCTGCGTCTCCGGCACGTCGTAGCCCATCGCGAGCAGTTCGCCGCGCACCCGGCCGCGTTCCGCCACGATCGCGCGGCAGCGGACCATCAGCTCGTCCTCGGCGTCCAGCGAGGCCATCGCGGCCACCTGCGCCAGTGCGTTCACGGAGAACGGCACGTAGACCTTGCGCAGCACGTCGGCGACGACCGGCGGCGCGACCGCGTAGCCGATCCGCAGGCCGGCGAGGCCGTACGCCTTAGAGAACGTCCGCAGCACCGCGACGTTGTTGTGGCCCGCGGCCCACTGCTGCTTCGCGAGCTCGACGCCGTCCGGGACGTGCGCGTCGTCGACGAACTCCTTGTAGGCCTCGTCGAGCACCACGAGCACGTCGCGCGGCACCTTCGCGATGAACGCCTCGATCTCCTCGGTGCGCAGCGCGGTGCCGGTCGGGTTGTTCGGGTTGCAGACGAAGACCATCCGCGTCTTCGGCGTGATCGCCGCGAGCATCGCGTCCAGGTCGTGCGTGTGCTCCGAGTTCAACGGCACGCGGATCTGCTGTGCGCCCGCCACGTGCGTGACGATCGGGTAGGCCTCGAACGACCTCCACGCGAACAGCACCTCGTCGCCGTCGGCGCAGGTGGCCTGGACGAGCTGCTGGCACAGGGTCACCGAGCCGCAGCCGATCGCGAGGTGGTCGGCAGGGACGCCGAGTTTGTCGGCCAGCCGTCCGGTGAGTTCGACGGCGCCCGAGTCGGGGTACCTGTTGATGCCGGAGGCCGCCTCGGAGATCGCTTTGACGACGCTCGGCAGCGGTCCGGCGGACACCTCGTTGCTCGCGAGCTTGATGGCGCCGGGGATGCTCTTGCCGGGCACGTAGGACGGCAGGGACGCCAGGTCAGCACGGGTTCGCACGGTCATGTCCCCGATCCTCGCATTGCTCCGTCCGATTGGTCACGTTGACTGGAGTTCACCCCGTCGTGGAAGGGTAGGGCGATGACGAGTACCCGCATCGAGACGCTTTCCCTCACCGACGGCCGTGAGCTGCGGGTGACGATCGCCGAACCCGACTCCGCAGTGCGGGGCGGACTCGTGGTGCTGCACGAGGCCCGTGGCATCACCGCGGGCGTGCGCACGCTCGTCAGCAGCCTCGCCGACGAGGGCTGGCTCGCGATCGCGCCGCACCTCTACAACGAGGACCGCGTGCACGGCGACGACATCAAGGACCAGGTCAGCAAGCTCTCCGGCGACCGGTTGCTCGCCGACACCGACGTCGCGTTCGTCTGGCTGGGCCAGCAGGGCGTGAGCGCCGACCGGATGGGCGTCGTCGGGTTCGACATCGGCGGCACCGTCGCCATGGTGGTAGCCGCGAGCCGCACGATCGGCGCCGCGGTCACGGTGCAGGCGCCCGGCATCCTCGAACCGCTCTCCGACGGTCTTCCCGCGCTGGTGGACGTGGCCGGCGACCTCACGTGCCCGTGGCTTGGAATTTTCAGCGACGAGGACTCGGAAGAAGTGAGCAAGCTTCGCGATGCTGTGATCAGCTCCGAAACCGCGTCAGATCTGGTCCGTTTCAACGTTTCCAGTGACGAAGCGTGGGTTCGTGCGTTGAACTGGTTCGACGCTCACATGAGGTAAGGGTCTTTACGGCGGATTGGAACCGAACCGTCGTCCGGGTACATCTAAGGAGTGCTTCGGACGGCTGACTGGGTGTAGCAGTGAGTAACGCCCAGTGCTGCGGTGACGAGTTATATGCAGTGCAGGGGGTTATGACGGATGGCTGAAGGAACTGGGACAGGGACCACCGGAACGACTGGCGCGGACACCCCGCCGGTGACACCCGACGTCACGACGTCGGTCACCGCGCCGATCACGGCTGAACAGCTGGCGGCGGCGAAACCTGTTCTCCAGCAAGGTCTGCTGGTGGACAAGGCGGAGGCGAGCAACGCCGCGGCCAAACTCGACGCGGCGGCGGACAGCGGCAAGCTGACGCTCGACGTCGACGCGGCGGACGCGTTGATCAAGGCCGTCGATGCGGCCCGGGACCAGGTGATGGACCTGTGGAAGCGCGCGACCGATCAGCTCGCCACACCGTTGCAACTGGGGGAGAACCCGGTCGCGAAGGCGATCAGCGCGCGGTTCTCCGACCTGGCGGTCGGTGAGGACTCAGGCGCCGCGAAGGCGTTGCTGGACCTCTTCAAGGTCCTCGACGACATCAGCAACGCCCTGAGCCGCAACCGCGACACCATCCGCGATGCCGACGAAGAAGCCGAGAAGTCGATGAAGAACGCCGGGGGGTCCTGGTGAGTCACGGATCGCACGACAACAAGGGCAACGGCGACAAGGACAACAAGTCGTCGAACCACCACGATGACGACGACAAGTACGACCGCAACGACCTGCACGAGCCGGTCGACTGGATGACGTACACGCACGAGCAGCTCTACAACATGGTGCACACGGGCGTGAACCTCGCCGGTGCGCAGGCCGCCGCCACGAACTGGCAGAAGATCGGCGAGGACATCGCCGGTGTGCGGACGAGCCTGCTCAAGGCCGTCGAGGACTCGTCCGTCGGCTGGGACAGCGACTCCGCGCGGCTCGCGCGGGACGGCCTGACCGAGGTCACCAACTGGGTCGACGACACCGCGAACTACGCGACGAAGGTGTCGGCCGCGATCACGACCGAGACCAGCAACGTCGAGGCCGCGCGTGCCGCGATGCCGCCGCCTCCCCAGGCGCCCGCGGCACCGGTGCCCGCGGAGACCAAGCTGCCGACGCCGATCCTGAACTCGTCGGACCGGCTGGTGATGGTCGACCAGGTCGACGGTTTCGGTGCGACGGCCCTGCAGAACCCGGCCCTGGTCGCCAAGAACCCCAGCGCGTTCGCGGGCTTCGACACCGTCGGCGCCAGCCCGGTCGAGACCCTCGCGGCCAACGACGCCTCGCACCGTCTCGCGGCGGACGTGATGGCGGCGTTCCAGCGCAACTCGGCGGCGGTCGACCAGACCGTGCCATCGCAGTTCACGCCTCCGGTGAACCCGATCAACCCGACGCCGACCGGCACGGATCTCACCAACCGCTCGCACACGGGGCCGGACGGCACCAACGCCGGTGGCGCTGGTGGCGCCGGTGGTCCCGTCGCGACCGGCACGCAGAACCAGAACCGCGGCACCACGAACGCGTCCTCTCGCGGTGGTGGCGCCGGTGGGTTCGGTGGTGCGGGTCGTGGTGGCGCCGGCGGGTTCGGTGGCTTCGGCGGCGGAATGGCTCGTCCGTTCGGCTCCAACTCTGGCAACCAGGGCTCCGGTGGCGGTGGCGCTGGAGGCGCGGCCGCGTCCGGTGGTGGCACGGCCGGCGTGAGCGAGGGCTCGCGCGGTGGTGGTGGCGCCGGTGGTGCGGCGGCCGCTGCCTCGGCGGCGCCCGGCAACACGACCAAGGCGTTCCAGAACCCGCTCGCGATGGGCGGCGCGCCGATGGCCGGTGCCCCCGGTGCGGCCGGCGGCCAGAACGACTCGAAGGAACACAAGACGGCGAGCTACCTGGAAGAGGACGACAACGTCTTCGGCCTGGACCGCAAGGCGGCCCCGCCGGTGATCGGTCAGTGAGAGAACGCCAGTTCACGGTGAGCTCGCAGGAGTTCTTCCTGCTGTGGCAAGCCGTGCACGGCGAGGACCGCGTCGTGCCGCTCGGGACGCCCCACTTCGGGGCCACTCGGGCGGCGCGGCAGCGTCTCGTCGAAGAGAGCTCGCAGACGTTGCAGGCTCGTCGGTTGGGCACGGTGCAGCGTCCGGATCCCGATCTCCGCGCGTTGGTCAGCGGTCTCGGCGAGTTCGACCGGGCGTTGGAGATCGCGTACTTCAAGGGCACCGAACTGGCTCGCGGCATCGCCTGCGCGGGCTGGGGAGGCTCCTTCGCCGCCCGCGTGAACGGCGAGGTGCACCTGTACCCGTTCCACCCGACGTCGCTGGCCTCCGCCACGGTGTCATCGTTGCCAGGCCTCGCGCCGGGCTCCGGCCGTGCGGTGAACGTGCGCTGGGACGACTACGTCCGCGCAGGTCAGGCGGGTGAGCAGGACGGCAAGCAGGCGTTCCTGGACGTGCTGCGCGGTGTCGGCATCCGCGAGCCGGAGGCGCACAACCTGATGCGCATCGTCACGTCCCGCATCGGCGGCGGCGAACTGGGCCTGACCGCTCGCAACCGCGACGGCGTGCCCCGACCGACCGGCCGTTCGGTCTCGTGGCTCGACACGCGTGAGGGCCGTTACCTCCTGCGCAGGCAGGACGGCTGGCTGGTGCTGGCTCCCGCCGACGCCTCCCGGCTGACCAGCGCCGTCGACGAACTGATCGCGGCGGGATAGTTCCACACCAGCGGGCTACCGCAAGTCCGCCAATCACACATGGACGTTCGGTTGTGCCTCAGTTAGACATGGGGCATGACCGACACCGACGTCGAACTGCTGTGGCGCCCGGACCCCACAAGGGACAACGGGATGTCCGCTTTCCGGACGTGGCTCGAAGGCCGCGGACACGACTTCCCCGACTACGAGTCGCTGTGGGAGTGGTCAGTCTCCGACCTCGAGGGATTCTGGGGCGCCATAGCTTCGTACTTCGACGTCCGGTTCCACGACGAGCCTTCGCGCGTGCTGGGGTCCACGGAGATGCCCGGCGCGGAGTGGTTCCCCGGCGCGACTTTGAACTACGCCGAGCACGCGTTGCGCCGCGGTGCCGACGACGACCTGGCCGTGATCTTCCATCGCGAAGACGGCGTCGCCTCTTCTTTGACGTTCCGTGTGCTTCGCTCCCGCGTGGCCGCTTTCCGGGCCGCGTTGGCCTCTCTGAGCGTCTCCCAGGGCGACCGGGTGGTCGCACTCGTCCCGAACGCCCCAGAAGCCCTCATCGCCTTCCTGGCGGCCGCCTCGCTCGGCGCCACGTGGTCGTCCTGCTCCCCGGACTTCGGCGCGCGTGCCGTCGCCGACCGCTTCACCCAGATCGAGCCGGCGGTGTTCGTCGCCGTCTCCGGCTACGTCTACAACGGACGGTCGTTCGACTGCCGCCCGGTGGTCGAGGAGATCCGCGCGCAACTGCCCGGCCTGCGCGCCACCGTCCTGATCGACTACCTGGACAACGGCGCCTCGCTGCCGGACACGTTGTCGTTCTCCGAGCTGGTGTCGTCGCACGAGGGCGCCGAGCTGGAGTTCACGCCGGTGCCGTTCGACCACCCGCTCTGGGTGCTCTACTCGTCCGGCACCACGGGCCTGCCCAAGGGCATCGTCCAGGGCCACGGCGGCATCGTCCTGGAACACCTCAAGATGCTCGGCCTGCACAGCGACCTCGGCCCCGGCGACCGGTTCTTCTGGTTCACCACCACGGGCTGGATGATGTGGAACTACCTGGTGGGCGCCCTCATGGTCGGCACCACCATCGTCCTGTACGACGGCAGCCCGGCGTTCCCGTCGCTGAACACGTTGTGGCACCTGGCCGAACAACACCGGGTCACCTACTTCGGCACCTCGGCCCCGTACGTCCAGTCGTGCCTGAAGGAAGGCCTCGACCCGTCGTCCCGCTACGACCTGACGGGCCTGCGCGTAGTCGGCTCGACCGGCGCACCTCTGACCCCGGAAGGCTTCCGCTGGATCGCCTCCGCCGTGGGCAAGGACGTCCAGATCGCCTCGGTCTCCGGCGGCACCGACGTCTGCACCGCGTTCGTGGCCGCCTCCCCGGACCGCCCGGTCTGGCTGGGCGAACTCTCCTGCCGCTCCCTGGGAGCCGCCGTCCACGCCTACGACGACGCCGGCGTCCCACTGGACAACGAGGTCGGCGAACTGGTGATCACCAAGCCGATGCCGTCCATGCCGGTCTTCTTCTGGGGCGACGAGGACGGCTCGAAGCTGCGCGACGCGTACTTCGACACATACCCGGGAATCTGGCGCCACGGCGACTGGATCCGCATCACCCCACGAGGCTCGGCGGTGATCTACGGCCGCTCCGACTCGACCCTGAACCGAGGCGGCGTCCGCATGGGCACCTCGGAGTTCTACCGCGTGGTCGAGTCCATCGACGGCATCGTCGACTCCCTGGTCATCGACACCAGCGGCGTCACCGAAGGCGAACTCCTCTGCTTCGTGGTCCTCGACGGCGTGCCGCTGGCCGACGTGGAACCGTTGCTGCGCCGAGAATTGCGAGCGTCCCTCTCACCCCGCCACGTCCCGAACCGTTTCGTGGCCGTCGCCGAGATCCCGAGGACCCTGAACGGCAAGAAGTGCGAGGTCCCGGTCAAGAAGATCCTGGCCGGCATGGACCCGGACCGAGCCGTCAGCCGAGGCGCACTCCGCAATCCCGAGTCCCTCCAACCGTTCCTGGAACTCGCCGCGGAATGATCTAGGTCACTCCGTCCGCGGTGACCAGGCGTTTAACGCCCCTCTCCACCCCTCTGAACATGCTCTGACCAGCAGGTTTTGAGTAAGGAGGGGGGCGTTTTGCAACTCGGATGACGACCTGTGTAACCTATGTCCCGTGGCCGAGGATGGTCCCGGGAGGCTTCGCCTAGTCTGGTCTATGGCGCCGCACTGCTAATGCGGTTTGGGGTAACCCCCCATCCCGGGTTCAAATCCCGGAGCCTCCGCAAGGCCGAGCCTCTAGGGGATCGGTTATAATTGAATACACGCGCTCGTAGCTCAACGGATAGAGCATCTGACTACGGATCAGAAGGTTGCAGGTTCGAATCCTGCCGAGCGCACTGACTCAGGGCCCTGTGGAGAAGTTTCCGCAGGGCCCTGACGCATTTCTGGTTGTGGTGCGGCGATCCGGCCCGCTCCGGGTGTCGACCGGGATCGTGGACAACGCCGACGAGCGGACACTAGCGTTGGGATTCGCCGGTGCGGGCCTCCCTGCACCGGCGAATCCATGTCCGGACGGGCTGATCACGAAAGGCCGGGTTTGGTGAACACCACTGTCGAGCAACAGGTCCGCGAGTACTACGACCACGCAGGGCCCGCCTACCACGCGCTCATGGGGCAGTTCTGGCACCACGGGGACCTGGAGGCCGAACGAGCCGGCCTGTCGCCCGAGGACGCGGCGAAGGCGTTGGCGCGCAAGCAGGTCGACGCCGCGGGATTGCGTCCTGGCGGGACCGGGCTGGACTTCGGCAGCGGTGTCGGTGGCACGGCGGTCTACATGGCCGAGATCTCCGGGGCGAACGTCGTCGGCATCTCCAACAACGAGTGGCTCTCGGCACAAGCGCGCACATACGCGGCCGAGCAGGGGATGAGTGAGCGGGCCGCGTTTCTGACTGTGGGGGACGAGGACTACAAGTCGCTGATCGCGTGGCCGGACGGGTCGCTCGACATGGTCAGCTTCTACGAGTCGGTGTGTCACCTGCCGGAGAAGGCCGCCTTCTTCGCCGCGGCGTTCCGCGCCCTCAAGCCCGGTGCTTGCCTGGTCGGGGTGGACTGGATTCGGCGGCCGTTCGGCGAGTACCGGACCGAGGAGCAGATCGCGCCGTTCATCGGGCCGGTGCAGGAGGTCATCTCCATTCCCGAGCTCGGCACGCTGGACGAGTACCGCGAGATGATGTCGGCCTCCGGGTTCATCATCGAGGCCGCGGAGGACCTCTACCCGGACGTCGAGTGCTGGGGCAGCACGCCGCCGGACGACGGTCAGGGCTGGGGTGAGTACACGGCCGGCGAGAACGACTCCGTGATCCACGACGGGAAGCGCGTGCTCGACGCCGCACGTGCCGCCGGGGTCTTCTCCGTCGCGCGGTGGGTCGCGCGCAAACCTGGCTGACGACTGACAGGCCCGGCACGCCACGGGGTGTGCCGGGACCGGTCGCCGCTTCACGCACGCCGTTCGGCGAGGGCAGCGGCTGTTCGCCGACGTGACGGGCGGCCCGCATGGCCACACTCGAGGTATGGCGATTCTGGCGGGCAAGGCCGTGGTCATCACCGGCGCCGGGCAGGGATTGGGGCGGGCGTTCGCCACCCACGCGGCGGCCGAGGGGGCCGCGGTGGTGATCAACGACGTGAACGAGCCGCTCGCGAGGCAGGTCGCCGACTTCATCACGCTCAAGGGCGGCAAGGCCGTCGTCAGTGCCGGCAGCGTCGCGGACTCCGATCAGGCGGAGGCGATGGTCGACACCTGCACGGCCGCGTTCGGCCGGATCGACGGGCTCGTCAACAACGCCGGCATCCGCTACCAGGCCGAGATCGGCCAGGACGACCCCCGTGCCATGCGCGAACTCGTCGAGATCAACGTGCTCGGCACCCTCTACTGCACCAACGCCGCGGTCAGGAGCATGCGCGGCGGGTCGATCGTCAACCTCGGCTCGGTCGCGATGGCGGGGCAGCCGACGGCGCTCACCTACAGCGCCTCCAAAGGGGCGGTGGCGAGCATCACGGCCGGGGCGGCCGCCGAACTCCACGAGCGCGGCATCAGGGTCAACGCCGTGTGCCCCGTCGCCTGGACGCGCATGGCCGCCGCCGACACCCTGGCCAAGCCCGGCGGGCCGCCTGAGACGATCGCGCCGCTGGTCACGTACCTGCTGAGCGACCGCGCCGCGAAGGTCACCGGGCAGCTCATCCGGCTCGCCAACGGGCGCCTGCACGTCATGGGGCAGACGTCGCCGAAGGAACCCGTCCTCGAGAACGCCCTGTGGGACGTCGACGCGATCGCCGAGGCCTTCGAGCAGCGGCTCGAACCCGAGGACCCCGCCTGGGTCCGTTGGGGTGTCGGAAGGTGACGCACGCCTGATCACCAGGCAGAGTGGCGGCGTGGAGCAGCGGGAGATCATGCAGCGGGCGCTCGGCGTCCTGACGCTCACCTACGACGGCGCCGGGTCCAACGACTACCTGCGGATGGCGCTCAAGTCGTTGCAGGAGGGCGTGTTCAGCTACGAGGTCAAGGTCGACGGCGAGCTGAACGAGGCCGGTCAGCAGGCCCTCAAGCAGGCGATGGACCAGGTGCTGTCGCAGTTCGGCTGGTTCACCGCAGGACTGCTTTACGCCTTCCACGGTGTCGCGCAGGCCTACGAGAACGACTACGAGGAAGCCGACGTGCAGGAGGTCCTGCGTCAGCTCGCGATCAGGCTCGCCGACTGAGAAGTTCCGCGCGGACGCCGTCGGAGAACGGCGTCCACGCCTCGACCGCCCACGGCCCGAAACGCAGGTCCGTCAACGCGACGCAGGCCGCGGAGATCTCCGGGTCGACCCACAGGAAAGTGCCGGACTGCCCGAAGTGGCCGAAAGTGCTCGCGGAAAAAGAAGTCCCGGTCCAGTGCGGCGACTTCGAATCGCGGATTTCGAAGCCGAGACCCCAGTCGTTCGGCTTCTGCATGCCATAACCGGGCAGCACCCCGTTCAGTCCGGGAAACACGACCGAAGTCGCCTCCCGCACCAGATCGGCGGAGACCAACCGCGGCGACAACAACTCAGCGGCGAACAACGCCAGGTCAGCGGCACAGGACTCCGCTCCGGCACCGGCCGAGCCGACCAAAGCCGAGGAATTCATCCCCAACGGCGCGAAAACAGCCTCGTGCAAATAGGTCGCGAACGGCATTTCGCACGCCGAACCCACAAAAGAGGCCAGCACGTCAAACCCGGCGTTCGAGTAGATCCGGCGGGTACCGGGAGCGGCCTGCACCTCGGCCTTGTCGAACGCATAACCGGCCGCGTGCGCGATCAGATGCCGCACGGTCGAACCCTCGGGACCGGCGGGCTGGTCCCACTCGACCGCGCCCTCCTCGACGGCCACCAGCACGGCGTACGAGGTCAGCAGCTTCGTGACGGACGCGAGCGGGAACACGCGCTGTTGATCACCCAACGAGCCGACCACGCCGTCCGGCGCCACCACGGCCACCGCCACGTTCTCGACAGGCCACGACGCCGCCACTTCCACGCTCCGCATGGGACAGACGTTAACGTCAGGGTGTGACAGTCCGGGAACTGATCGTCCTGGGAACGGCCAGCCAGGTTCCCACGCGCCAGCGCAACCACAACGGCTATCTGCTCAGGTGGGACGGCGAGGGCTTCCTCTTCGACCCGGGCGACGGCAGCCAAAGGCAACTCCTGCGCTCAGGCGCCGCTGCGAGCGACATCACCCGGATCTGCATCACGCACTTCCACGGCGACCACTGCCTGGGCGTCCCCGGCATCGTCCAGCGGCTGTCCCTGGACCGCGTCCCGCACACCGTCCACGCGCACTACCCGCAGTCGGGCGCCCACTTCTTCGAACGCCTCCGCTACGCCAGCGCCTTCTACGACGCCGCGGACGTCAAGGAGGTCCCGGTGGTCGACGACGGCGAGATCGCCAACGGGAAGTTCGGCACGCTGGAGGCCTACCGCCTCGACCACGGCATCGACAGCGTCGGCTACCGCCTGATCGAGCCGGATGGCCACCGCATGCTCCCCGAGAAGCTCAAGGAGCACGGCATCCAGGGCCCGCAGGTGCGCACGCTGCAGACCGAGGGTGAGTTCAACGGCATCAAGCTCGCGGACGTCAGCGAACCCCGCAAGGGCCAGCGGTTCGCGTTCGTCATGGACACCAGGCTCTGCGACAACGTCTTCGAGCTCGCCGACAACGCCGACATGCTGGTGATCGAGTCGACCTATCTCGCCCGCGACACCAAGCTCGCCGGCGACCACGGCCACCTCACCGCCCAGCAGGCCGCCCGCGTCGCGCAGGACTGCCGGGTCCGCAAGCTCGTGCTGACCCACTTCTCCCAGCGCTACGAGGACCCCGCCGAGTTCTACGCCGAGGCGGCCGCGGAGTTCGACGGCGAGATCGTCATCGCGAAGGACCTGGACCGGGTCCCGGTGCCGAAGCGAGCCACTGGTCCCTGACGATCTCCTCCAACGCCGACGAACGCGGCTCCCAGCCCAACGCACGCAGCCGTGACGAGTCGGCCCGCAGTGATCGAATCTCACCGGCGTGCGCGGGCTTCCAGGTCACGTCCACGGCCCGCCCCGTCACGTCGGCAACGGCGTCCAGCACGTCCCGAACGGAAGCGGCGGTCGCCCCGACGTTGTAGACCGCCGACGTGCCCACGGAACAAGCCTCCAAAGCCACGACGAAGGCAGCAGCAACGTCGCGTACGTGCACGAAGTCGCGCACGGCTCCGCCGTCGCCGTAGACCTCCATTCCAGGCACGGTTCCGGCGGCGCACGCGACAGCCCGGGTGATCACCCGACTGGTGTCCGCGTCACCACCTCCAGCGACGTTGAACAAACGGAGAGTGGTCGCCCCGATCTGTCCTGACTGTGCTGCCCACGCCACGAGGTCCTCCGCGGCGGCCTTGGAGGCGGCGTACGGAGAGGAGGGTTCCCGGACCGACTCCTCGGTCAGGACGGCGTCCGACGGCCGGTACACCGTGCCAGTCGACGCGAGCAGGAATCGTTGGCCCTTCAGGGCTTTGAGCAGATTCAGCGTCCCGCCCACGTTCGTCTCGTAGTACGGGAGTGGATCAAGAAACGACTCCCGGACACGGGCGACCGCGGCCAAGTGGATGACGGCGTCCACATCGGCCAACTCGAACGGCTCTGACAGCCGCTGACGGGACGAAACCGGTTCATGACCATGAACCCGCAGCTCACGCACCACGACCCTGCCGACGTACCCAGTGGCACCGGTCACTAGAACTCGCACGAGTTGACCCTAAAGGTCGACGGAGACTGCGCCGATAACACACGAGTGAGTTACCCCCATCGCGCTGTGCACACGAGCATCGCCGGACTCCTGCACGATCACGCCGTGCACGAGTTCAAGCGGCAGGAGTTCCTGCGCAACGTGGCCGAGATCGTGGGAGCCGCACCCGCGCCCGGTCCCGCAGAGCTCACCACGCCGTTGCCGTCGATCAACCCCAAGCGCAGCTTCCTCGCCCGCGTTGACCAGGTCCTTCGGGACGCGGCCCGCTCTCTGTGAGCACCCGTACCAACGACTGATCCACTTGCTTCGAGGCTTGAGCCGACAGGCCCGTCGCAAGATTCATCCGGCCGTTGCCGGACCGTGCTTCGACACACATACCGGGTGGCTCTACGCTACGCGTCACCCGGCGATCGCCGGTCACGTCCTCCGCTTCTCTTAAGCGAGTTTTCGGCGATGAATCATGTCCTCTCAGCGCTCAACGAGCGCCTCGGCAGGTTGTTCGGTGACCGGCTGGTAGTTCTGGCCGGTGGCACGCGTCTGGCTAAGCGCGCGCATGAGCTGCATACGCTCGGCGCTCGCCATACGCTCGTGCTCGATACCGACGATCATGCCCCGCTTCATGATTCCGTGATCGCCCGCTGGGTGTCGCTGGGCATCAAGGGCAGCCTGGTCGCCGTCGAGCAGCGCCGTCTCGGCAAGCTGCTCACGAAGCCGGGCAACGAGGTCAAGGCGATCCTGCGCGACTTCGACCCCGGCAGCGAAGCGGTCGTGATCAGCACGCCCTACAACGAGATCAGCTCGTTCCAGGGGCGCCCCGTGCTCAACGCGCGGGAGCCCGAGTGGGTCGCGCTGGAGAACAAGACCACCATCGACGCGCTGTGGGACGAACTGTCCGCCCGCCGCGCGCCCGCGATGGTGTTCGACCTCGACTTCGAACGTCTCTGGGGCGCCTCGGAGATCCTGGACCGCGGCGCCGGCGTCGTCTGGTCCGGTGACGGCCCCGCGATCAACGGCGGTGCCAACTTCGTGCGCCGCGTGCGGTCGTACGAGGAGGCCATGGAGGCCTTCGACGTGCTCGCGCCCAAGTGCGACCAGGTCCGAGTCATGCCGTTCCTGGAAGGCATTCCGGTCAGCGTGCACGGCATCGTCTTCCCGGACGGCACCGCTGTGCTGCGCCCGATCGAGATGGTCGTGCCGCGCCGCCAGGGCCAGGCCAAGTTCCTCTACGCGGGCTGCGCGTCGTACTACGACCCGCCCGTGTGGATCCGCGACGAGATGCGCAACCTGGCCCGCCGCGTCGGCGAGCACCTGCGCGAGACCGTCGGCTACCGCGGCACGTTCACGCTGGACGGCATCGCGACCGAGGACGGCTTCCTGCCGACCGAGATCAACACCCGCTACGGCGGCGCGATGGTGTGCTTCGAGGACGCCGTCCCGACGCTGCCGCTCGCGCTGGTGCAGGTCGCCCTGGTCGCCGGCTGGAACCTGGGCATCTCCTCGATGGAGTTCGAGGAGCTCGTGCTGCAGGCCGCGGACAACCACCGCGCCGGTGCCGTGGGCGCCAACGTGCGGGCCGTGCAGCCGACCGAGGTCGACGAACGCCGCGTGATCTTCACCGGCTGGGCGTGCCGGCTCGCGCACGCCGACGAGCCCGCGCACGCCACGCTGCGGCTGAGCCCGTCACCGATCGGCGGCCGCCTCGATCTTGATCTGCACCGCGAGAACATGCCCGTGGGCGCCCCCGTGGCGGCGCTGACGGTCGCGGCGTTCGCGCTCGCGGACCAGGAGTGGGGAACGGGCCTCGGTGCCCTGGAACCCGCCGTCGCGGTCGAGGACGAGGTTCAGGTCGAGCAGGCCATCGAAGAGGCCGTCACCGCTTAGAGAAGATCACCAGGCGCCCTCGTCCCCGTACGCGGAGACGAGGGCGAACTGGTAGCCCATCAGGGCCGCGGCGACCTCTGGTGGCTGGTGCACCGGACGCACCAGCCCCTCGCCCAGCACCTTCGGCTGGTCCACGCCCAGCAACTCGGGCGAGTCCTTCAGCAGCGCGACCCCGATCTCGGCGGCGTCCGCGAGCATCTCCTCGCCCGGCAGGTCGATCATGTCCGTGATCAGCCCGTGCACGAACGCGGGCAGCTTCTCCGGCACCGCGCAGGCCAGCGCGACCAGGCACGCGACCCGTTCGGACGCGAGCGCCTCGAAGATCTTCGGCGCGCCCTGGGCGACGGCGTGCCGGGTCTGCGTCAGCCAGTCGGGGGCCGTGCGGGGCAGTTCGCGGCCGAGAGCGTTCCACCTGCGGTGCGTGCGGCGTCCGTCCTCGGTGAAGCCCTTGCCCGCCAACGCCATAGCGGCCAGCAGGAAGATCACCCGGTCCCGCACGTCGCCGGCGACCTTGTAGGACGCCCCCAGCTCCACCAGGAACGGCACGGCGCAGAACGAGGCCTCGGACACCGTGTCGTCGGTGAGAAGCCGGTCAGCGAGCTGTGAGAGCGCGTTCTGCCGCGCGTCCTCGCTGGGGTCCATCAGGGAGCGCAGCAGACGGGGCACGCGGCCGGCGCCACCCCGGCCGTCGTAGACCTCGGTCCAGGAAATCCTGTCGAGTCCGCGCAACGGGTCAGGCCGTTGCCAGGCGCGCGGCAGCTCCATAGGCGGGAAAGGTACGGGATGTCACGGAAAGGTCCTCGGCGCCTCGCCCGTACGATCTCGCCGTGTCCTTCTCGGTGGCCGACATCTTCTCGGGTGCGGGCGGCATGAGCTTCGGCTTCCACGCCCACCGCGACTTCCGGGTCGTGGGTGCCGCCGACGCGCAGATCGGCAAGCCGAGTTCGAAGTTGGGTTCGTTGCGCTGCAACGACACCTACCGCGCGAACATCGGCGTCGACCCGTTGGAGGTCGACCTCGCGAGAGTCTCGCCGGCGGCGTTGCGCGAGGTCTGGGGCCTCAAGCGCGGCGAACTCGACGTGCTGCTCGCGTGCCCGCCGTGTTCGGGCTTCAGCCGCATCACCTCGCAGAACCACCTGCGCGACGACCCGCGCAACTCCCTCGTCGGCCGCATCGCGGTCTACGCCGAGGAGCTGCGCCCGAAGGTCGTGCTGATGGAGAACGCCCGCGAGCTCGTCAAAGGCAAGCAGCGCCACCACTTCGACAGCCTCGCGCAGGAACTCACCCGGCTCGGGTACTCGGTCTGGGGCGGCACGCACATGCTGTCGAGGTTCGGCCTGCCGCAGCTGCGCGAGCGGACGCTGATGGTCGCCGTGGACGGCGGCCTGCCGTTGCTGACGCTGGACGACCTGTGGGCGGGCCGCGTCATCCGCCCGTCCGCCATCACGGTCCGGCGCGCGATCAGCAAGCTGCCGGTCGTCGCGGCGGGGGTGGCGGACCTGGAAGACCCCATTCACGTGTCGCCGACCTTTTCCCAGGACCGCAGTCTCGAAAGAATGCGTGCAATTCCTGCGAACGGCGGATCGTGGGCTGATCTGCTCCGCTCACCGGAGACCGCGGAGTTGTTGAATCCTGCACAACGCAAGATCGTCGAACAGCAGAACTGGGGTTCGCACCCCGATGTCTACGGCCGGTTGTGGTGGGACGAACCGGCTCGGACCATCAAGCGGGAATGCGGACATGTCGGCAACGGGCGATATGCCCACCCCGTCCAGCACCGCCTCTGCACGGTCCGCGAGATGGCCCTCCTGCAAGGGTTTCCGCGCCAGTTCCGCTTCGACGTCTCGATTCTCGGGAACGCGTATCGGCACGTCGGAGACGCTGTTCCACCGCTGATCGCCTACCAGCTGGCCGGACTGACCCGCTGGATTCTCACCGGCCGCCGACCGGAACCCAAGGAGATGTGCCTGCGCGGCACTTCGCTGCGTCCTGGCGACATTCGTCCGGCAGAAGTTACCGAAATGGTGGCGTAGGTCTCTGAACCGACCTGGGTGATCATCCGTAGCGGGACGCCGCTATTGATAACTGTTCGGCAACGAATTTAACGTCACCTGACGGAATGAATGCATCGCAGGCCTATCCACTGTGGACACCGTGAGTATGTTTGCGCTGCTCACGCCCGGTGTTGGGTGCTCGCCATACCTCACCCATACGTGTGTCACCCCATCGGCTAACGTCCCGCTCGCTTCCTGTCGGTTCAGTGTCGATGACGACGTGCCGACCGTCCCGACGGATGACTGACTTCCCGCCGCGTTCGGGCTAATTTCAGCGAGCAAGGAGACCCATGGCTTCCCGGTTGAGGATCGGCGCAGCGCTGTTCGGCGCCACCGCCCTCCTGGCAATGACCACCCTTCCGGCGTCCGCTGAGGTCGTCATCACCCCGGATCGTGGCGACCAGCCCAAGGGCGAGCACGTCGCGCTGAAGCGGGGCGTGGGCAACCTTCCCGACCACGGCGAGAACTACCTCGACACCTCGGTCATCAAGCTCCGCATCAAGGACCAGGACGAGTCCAAGGTCTACGCGTACTGCGTCGAGCTGCCGACCCCGCTCAAGGACGGCGACAACCTCCGCGAGACGCCGTGGGGCACGCACCCCAACCCGAAGTCGAAGTTCCCGGCGAACGCGGGCAAGGTCCTCTGGGTCCTGACCAACTCGTTCCCCGGCATCTCGATGGACGAGGTCAAGACCAAGTGGGGCAGCCAGTTCTCCAAGGAGGAGACGATCGCGGCCACGCAGACCGCGATCTGGCACTTCACCGACGGCGCTGAGCTGGACACCAACGACGGCCGCAACAAGCAGGACGTCAAGGACCTCTACGCGAAGCTCGTCGAGCAGGCCGAGAAGAACGAGATCAAGGACCAGCCGAAGCCGACGCTGGAGATCGAGCCCGTCTCGCAGTCCGGCAAGGCCGGCGAGAAGATCGGCCCGTTCAAGGTCACGACCACGGCCTCCGAGGTCAAGCTGACCGCGAACCTGCCCGAGGGCGTCACCATCACCGACGCCGCCGGCAACCCGCTCGCCGTGCAGAAGAAGGACGACAAGCTCGCCGTCCAGGGCACGGGCGACAAGGTCTCCGAGTTCTTCGTGAACGTCCCGGCCGGTGCGAAGGACGGCCAGGCGTCGTTCAAGCTCTCCGCCGAGGCCACGCTGCAGGTCGGCCGCCTGTTCATCGCGAAGGACAAGGCCGACAACGGCGAGACCAAGAAGTCCCAGTCGCTCGTCGTCGCGCAGCCGTCCAAGGCCAAGGTCGAGAAGGAGGCCAAGGCCGACTGGAAGGCCGCCGTCGTGCCGCCCACCTCGAGCACGCCGTCCTCCTCGGTGACGCCGCCGACCTCGACCCCCGAGACCACGACGCCGACCACGTCCTCCACCCCGGCCAACCCGGCTCCGGGTGGCGGCGAGGACGACCTCGCGTCGACCGGTGCGTCGATCATGTGGCCGCTGATCGGTGGTCTGGTCCTCGTCGGCGCCGGTGTCGGTGCGCTGTTCGTGGTCCGTCGCAAGAAGGCCGGCGCCTGATCCAGGCAGCCAGCCCCCAGACGAACGCCCCCTGGTTCCGCGCCGGAGCAGGGGGCGTTTGCCATTTCTGAAGGGACTACCGGCGGCTGACGCCCGCCACGTAGATGTCCCCGTCGGCGATCGCGACGTCCCGGGCGGAAGACGCCCCGGAGAAGATCGCGCGGGCCGGGTCGCGGAAGTTCTCCACGATCTCGACGCGCTGCACCGGCTTGGCCGTCGGGATGACGGACTCCGGCGACCAGAAACGACCGAACCGCACCAGGTAGGTGTTCACGTTCGGCTTGCCGTCCTCGGTCGCGTAGACCCGCCAGGTGAACAGGTCGACCTCCTCGATCTCACGGGTGCGCAGTCCCCGTGCGACCTCCTTGGTCTCCCAGCTCCGACCGTTCCAAGTGGACAGGTAGTTGCGCAGCGGACCCTTGTCCTCGTCGCCCATGAACCACAACAGGAACGGCTTGCCCAGCGTCGTGCCCACCTGCTGGATGTAGTCGGGGGACTTCACGGCGTTCGGCAGGGTCAGCGGGGTCTCCGCGACCTTCAGGTGCGTCTCCTGGTCGGCGTCGTCGATCTGGGTGCCCAGGTCCTTGCCGGACGCCGAGTAGAAGTGCCGGTTCTTCGGGTCGAACCACGTGTAGTAGATGTTGCGGTGGTACCGGTCGTGCAGATGTCCCTCCGTGCCACCACCCGCGAGCGTGTACACGATCCGCACGCGGCCGTTGTCCTCCAGCCGCAGCTGACCGATGTAGATCTCGTTCATGTTGTCCGCGCGGGAGGTCGAACCGATCGCGAACCTGTCCCCGGTCAGCTCCGTGGAGGTCTTCCACGTCTTGCCGTTGTCCTTGGACACCACGTAGAGCATCGGCCGGGTGTCCGTGGGGGTGACCTTGTCGAGGTCGCGGGTCGTCTCGCGGTAGAAGACGTAGATCGTGCCGTCGCGCGTGACGAACGGCATCGGGTACGTGGCCGCGTTCTTCGAGATCAGCGTCTCTTCCCAGACGCCGTCGGCCGAGTTGGGCTGCGGCGAACGGGACATGCGCAGCTCGATGTTGTGCATGCCGCGGAAGACCAGCAGGTGCCCGTCCTTGGCCTGGACCATGGTCGGGTAGTTGTGCGAGTCCGAGTCACCGTCCGCGACCCGGTTGGGCGTGGACCAGGTGGCCTTGCGGTGGTCGTACGCCTGGACGTAGCTGTCCTCGTACTGACCCGCCCACGAGATGAACGTCTTGCCGGCCTTCTTGTCGTAGACCCCACCGGCGACCGGACGCCGGTCACTGCGGGCCGCGACGTTCGTGGCCGTGGTCGTCACCGTGAACTTCGCTTTCCCCTGAACATCGGCCGTGGCGTTGGCCGAGGGGACCGCGACGAGCGGCAACAGCAGTACTGCGGACATAACTCCACGCAGGAGCCGTGTCATGCAACTTCCTCCTGGTTCTGACCGCGACGGCGGCCGACCAGGCGGCGGTAGCGACATCTTCGTTGTCGCCGAGCCAACTTGTCCAGGCGGAGTTAGCGTGATCGCTGGCTATCAACACGCGGGCCCCACTCGGGTACCCTGCGTCAGGGACGAAGGAGCATCACATGAACTTCGACGAGATCAAGAACAAGGCCCTGGACCTGGCCGAGCAGAACCACGAGAAGGTCGACCAGGGCGTCGATGCCGCGGCGGACTTCGTCGCAGGCAAGTTCGGTCACGCAGACCAGGTCGACTCGGTTGCCGAGAAGATCAAGGACATCCTTCCAGGTGGATGAGTGAACTCCTTCAACGCCACTGACGCGGGGCGGGTCACCTCCACCGGAGAGACCCGCTCTCCTTCTGCCCGCAGGCCCGAGATGATCACCTGGCAGGGCATCCACGAGCCGCGGCTGGAGCAGGTGCGCCTGCTCCTCTCGAGCGACCAACGCCTCCGCGCGTCTGGCCGCCTGGTCGCCGCCGGCCCCGACGAGCAGTTCAACGCCTCCTTCGAGGTGTCCGTGGGCGAGAGCGGCCAGGTGAACAGGCTCCTGCTCCGCACCGCGACCGTGCTGGAGGAGCGCCAGTGCTCCTTGTCGCGCACCGAGGACGGCGCCTGGCTGGTCGACCACGGCCAGGGCAGCAAGCGCGAGACGTTCAACGACGCATTGGACGTCGACGTCCAGTTCGCCGTGCTGTTCAACGCCATCCCCATCCGCAGGTTGGGCCTGCACCGCGAGCCGGGTGAGCACGCGCTGCCCGTCGTGCGGGTGTCGCTGCCCGACCTGTCGGTGAAGGCCGTGACCCAGACCTACAAGACGGTGTCCGTCGCGGACGACGTCTCGGTGGTGCGGTTCAAGAGCGGCGGGTTCGAGCAGAACGTCAAGGTCGACCCGAACGGCCTGGTGCTCGAGTACCCGCTGATCTCGAAGCGGATCTAGAACCGCTTCGTCGACCGCCCCCTCACCTGTGTCGGTGAAAGGGCGGTCGGCGGTCGTGGCTGAGGTCGTCAGACCATCTCGCCCAGCACCTCGGGGTCGATGACGATCGGCGCCGGACGATACGCGGGCGGCTCGACCCCCATCAGCGAGCGCACCAGGAAGTCCCAGGCCTTCGTGCGCACGTAAGCCATCCGGTCGATGAACAGGTGCTCGGCCCCGGGCACGATCACCAGCTCGAACTCCTTGCCCGCGGCGATCAACGCGTCCGCCATCCGCAGCGAGTGGTCCGGATGAACGGTGTCGTCCAGTTCGCCGTGGATCAGCAGCAGCTTGCCTTCCAGCCGGTCCGCGATCTCGACGTTCGAGGCGCGAAGCCACGCCGAAGGGTTGTCCGGGCCGTCGACGGTCTCGGCCCAGCCCAGTCCGATGTACCGGGCGTCGTGGGAGCCGGACAGCGCGACACCGGCGCGATAGGTCTCCGGGTGGGCGAGCACCGCCCGTCCCGCCGCGAATCCGCCGCCCGAGTGGCCCATCACGCCCACCCGTGCGAGGTCCATCCACGGTCGCGACTCGGCCAGTTGGTGCAGGGCCGCGACGTGGTCCTCCAGGCTGCCCGCGGCGGCGAGGTTGCCGTACGAGACGTCGTGGAAGGCCTTCGAACGACCCGGCGTGCCGCGGCCGTCCAGAGCGATCACGACGAAACCGAGTGCTGCCAACGGTTCCGCGTCCAGGCCCATGCCGCCGGGGTCGAAGCACGGTTCGACGCGGTTGACCTGCGGGCCGGGGTAGACGTTGTCCACCACGGCGTAGCTGGCGGACGGGTCGAAGTCGCGCGGCTTGTAGAGCACGCCGTAGATGTCCGTGGTGCCGTCGGCCGCCTTGACGCGGAAGCGTTCCGGGGGCGTCCAGCCCGTGGCGAGCAGGCGGCTGATGTCGGCCTGCTCCAACGAGACCAGCACCTCGCCGCTCCACGAACGCACCACCGTCACCGGCGGGGTGTCCACAGTGGACGCCAAGTCGACGAAGTACGAACCGTTGGGCGACACCGTGACGACGTGGTCCAGCGAGTCGTCGGTGACGACGGCGAAACCGGTGCCGTCCAAGGCGACGCGGCACACCGTGCGGCGGTACGGGTCTTCGGAAACCAGGCCCGACGCGGTGAAGTGCACGACGCCGTCGGAGACGTGCAGGATCTCGCGGACCAGCCATTGGCCCGTGGTGACCTGGTTGAGCAACGAGCCGGTGTGCAGGTCGTAGCGGTAGAGGTGGCCCCAGCCGTCGCGCTGCGAGAACCACAGCACCTCGTCAGCCAGCACGCGGACGATGGGCGCGCCGTAGATCAGCTGGTTGGGGCCCACTCGGTTGGAGCCCGTCTCGCTGATCACGACCGTGACCTCGCCCGACGAGGCGTCCATCCGGTTCAGGGTCAGGGTGTGCTGGTCACGGGGGCGGGAGAGGAAGTAGACCGCCGTGCTGTCCTCGGACCACCACGCCCAGCCGGCCATGATCGGGGAGAACTCCGGCATGAGCAGCGGTTCGCACTGGGCGTGCACCGCCTTGCCTTCGGCGATGTCGAACACGACCAACTCGGCCAACGGCATGTGCTCGTCGCCGGGGTAGGCGTAGTGCTGGGTGTGCGTCACGGGGGCGCCGCCGTCGGCCGGGCGCGATTCGATGAGGTGGGTCTGGCGGACGTTGCGCTGGTCGGTGCGGTGGGCCAGCACCTTCGACGAGTCGGGCGCCCAGGCCAGAGCCGGTGGCATGTGGGGTAGGCCGAACTTGCGCATCAGCGTGCCGTAGCTCATGGCGTCCGGGCCGTATCCGTAGCCGTGGCCCGGAACGCCGTCCGAAGTCAGCGCCCACTCGCGCTCACCCGAGCGCGCCCACAGGTCGTGGCCGCGCCGCGAGACCGCGACCTTGCCGTCGGGGGAGGAGACCTCCAGCGGGTTGCCGGGTGCGGCGACGAACGGCATCGGGTCGAAGCCCGGGGTGCGGGTGCCCTCCGCCGGGTCGACCACCACGAACTGGCGGTCGGCGCCGTCGCGGAGCTGGTACCAGAAGCGGTTTCCGTCCTCGATCCACTGTGGACGGACCTTGTCGGCGACGACCAGTTCGCCGGGGGCGGCTGGGCGGCGGAGGAGTTGTTCTGCGGCTTGGTAGTGGGCGGTGGTGCTCATGGTCTCTCCCCAGTGCGTAAGCGGTTTTAGAGGCTGCGGGCGGTGATGTCGCCGTACGACGTGGTGGCGCGGATGGTGAGGTCCGGCGCGTCGGCGTTGCGCAGCGCGTTGTTGACGCGGCCGTACGAGGTGCCGGCGTCGAGTGCGGCCGAGAGGCCGGCGGCGACGCTGACGTTGATGTCGCCCTTCTGGGTGGTGATCTCGGCGGAACCGTTGAGGCGACCGACCGTGACGTCACCGGCCTGCGTCACGAGGCGGACGTGCGCGGCCTCGTCGATCTTGATGTCGCTCTGCGCCGCCTCGAAGGCGACGTCACCGAGCCGGCCGACGCCGCGGAACTCGGCGCTCGCCGCCTTGGCCTCGACCCGCGAACCGGCGGGCAGCTGGACGGTGACCTCGACGGCTCCCGACGAGCCGAGGATCTTGTTGCCCGACTCGGTCGTGATGCGCAGGACGCCGTCGGCGTAGTCGACCTCGATCTTCTCGGCCGCCTTCACGTCGCGGCTCTGCGCGGCGTCGGCCGGGAGGACCTCGACGGCGGTGTCGGCGCGGTCGGCGGCGATGAACTGAACGCGCCCGGCGGGGATGTCGAGGATGGCGGCGATGGGGGCGGGGGTGGTGAAGGTCTGCATCTCGGGCTCCTGTGGCTCGTTGTTTCTGATGAGAGAAAAGCTACGTTGCGTTTCCAGATCTGGACAACAAGTTCGTTGCGATGGAAGCGCATAACAGCAGCTCAAAGCCGCAAGATCGTTGCAACAGGATGTAGATCTAATGCAACGACTGTTGCAATGAGGTGAAGGTGAAAGCTATGGTCTGGGCATGCCAGGAGGTCGACTCACCCAGCAGGAACGCCGTCAGATCGCCATCGGCCTGTCCGACGGCCTCGCCTACGCGGAGATCGCGCGAAACCTCGACCGGCCCACCTCGACGATCACGCGCGAGGTGATGCGCAACGGAGGTCCGGCCGGGTACAAGGCCGACATCGCCCACCTCGCCACCGAACGCCGTGCGCAGCGGCGCAAGCAGGCCGCACCTCGCCGACCGGTGGCGGAGCGCGCGGACGGTCGTGACCTGGAGGCGGTGCGGGAGTTCGAGGAGATGTTCGCCGGCATCTTCATGGGCCAGGGCCTGTCGAAGATGCCGGCGAGGGTGCTCGCGAGCCTCTACGCGACCGACTCCGGCAGCCTGACCGCGTCAGAACTGGTGGGACACCTGCAGGTCAGTCCGGCCTCGGTCTCGAAGGCCATGTCCTTCCTGGAAGGTCAGGGCCTGATCGCGCGCGAGCGCGACGAACGCCGCCGCGAGCGGTACGTCGTCGACGAAGGCGACATCTGGTACCAGTCGATGATCGCGAGCGCCGCCGGCACGACGAAGCTCGCCGAGGCCGCGCGGCAGGGTTCCGGCGTCCTCGGCTCCGGCACCCCGGCCTCCACCAGGCTGGAGAACATCGCGCGGTTCCTGGACTTCGTCAGCGAGAGCATCGTCCGCGCGGCCGAGCAGGCCCGCGACATCCTGCACCCCAAGGACTAGACGCGCACCGCCACGGCCACACCCTGACCGACGCCGACGCACGCCGCCGCGATGCCAATGCCGCCACCACGCTGCCGCAGGTGGCGGCACACGTCGACGATCACGCGCGGCATCGAGGCGCCGAGCGGGTGGCCGTAGGCGATCGCGCCGCCGTGGACGTTGACCTTCTCCTTGTCGATCTCGGGAAGGTGGTGCACCACCGACAAAGCCATCGCGGCGAAGGCCTCGTTGATCTCCCACAGGTCGACCTGCTCGGCCTCGATGTGCAGGCGCTTCAACAGTTTCCGGATCGCCGACACGGGCGCGATGGTGAACCGGTGCGGTTCCTCGCCGGTGGTCGCCGACCCGAGCACCTCACCCAGCGGCTCGACGCCCAGTTCGGACGCGATCGCTTCCGTGCCGAGCAAAGCAGCCAACGCGCCGTCGTTGAGCGGTGACGCGTTGCCCGCCGTCACCGATCCGGTCTCCGAGAACGCGGGCTTCAGCTTCGCGAGCTTCTCGAGGCTGGTGTCGGCGCGGACGTTCTCGTCGCGCCGGATCGCCGTCCCGTCCGGCAACTGCACGGGGAACGCGAAACCTTCGTGCACACCGGCATCCCACGCCGCGGCGGCGCGGCGGTGCGAGCGCAGCGCGAAGTTGTCCATCTGCTCGCGGGTGATCCCGAGTTCGTGGGCCACGTTCTCGGCGGCCAAGCCCAGCGGCACTGTGTAGTGCTTGGGCATCCGCGGGTTCACCAGCCGCCAGCCGAGCGCCGTCGACACGGTCTCCAACCGATCCGGGAAGGCCTTGTCCGGGCGCGCCGTCACGAACGGCGCCCGTGACATCCCCTCGACGCCACCGGCGACGATCAGGTCGGCGTCACCGGTGATCAGCGCCCGCGCGCCCTGGATGATCGACTCGCCACCCGAGGCGCACAGCCGGTTCAGCGTCACGCCCGGCACGGAGACCGGCAGCCCCGCCAGCAACGCGGCCATGCGGGCGACGTTGCGGTTGTCCTCGCCGGCTCCGTTCGCGTCACCCAGCAGCACGTCGTCGATGCGCGCCAGGTCGAGCGACGGGTAGCGGCGCAGCAGGTCGACGATGGGCAGCGCCGCGAGGTCGTCCACCCGGATGCCGGAGAGACCTCCCCGGTACTTGCCGAACGGCGTGCGGGCGGCGTCGATGATCAGTGCGCGTGCCATACGTCCATCTTGGAGCAGGAGTGCCGCGGCCCGAAATTTGGCGAGCCAATTCACGCTCAGCAGGGCGGCTCGCGGCACCGCCCCCGCGCCCCCATACGTCCAGTATGAGGACGCGGGGGCGGCACCACGATCCACCCGTCTGACCGCGAATTGACCCGGCAAATTTCGAGCCGCGGCACTCACGGCTTGAGCAAAAAGGGAACGTAACCCGTCTCGGGGCTCACCTCTGAATCGGTGCTGAACGCCTTCACCTCGATGGCGTGCGCTCCCGCGGTCATCGCGCCCGTGTTGAGTGAAATCCGCCACCGGCCTGCGGCGGCGGGTCCGTCGGCGGTCGTCGGCACGGTGGCGACGTGGTTGCCGTCGAGCCTGATCTCGAACCCGGCGAGGCCCGCCACGGCCACGTCGAGGGCGTTGACGCGGACCTCCAGCACGACCCGGCCGCGGTTGAAGGCTGCGCCGTTCTCGACTGGCTGGCCGCTCGCGTCCAGGACCTCGGGGATCGGGTCGGCGAGCGTCGGCTTCGCGTCCACCAGCGGTGTGCCGGGCTGGCGGCGCGGTTCCTTCTTCGGGCCGGTCAGTTCGACGTCGGTGTGGGTGACCTGGATGCGTTCCTGGGTGACGAGCTGCACGTTCAGGTTGTCGGTGAAGGCCTCCCTCGGCAGGTCGGCGACGGCCGGGTACTCCGCGCCCGGCTTCCAGGGCGTGCCCTCGATCGCCGGCCTGAGCGGTATCTGGATGCCGTTGACCTTCACCGCGGTAACCGGCTCGCTTTCGCGCGACGGGATCAGGGCGATGCGCAGCTGACCTGCGGTGACGTCCGCGATGGGAGTGGCGCTCGCGCTCGCCGGGCCGTCCACGCGGACCTGCGGCGTCGGGCCCGCGAGCGGGGCGTCGGCCTTGGCGGTGCGGTAGCCGATCAGGTCGACTCCGGCGCGGATCCGGTCGCCGGCGAGCGCCGCGACGCCGACCAGGGCCGTCGCCTCGCGCCACTGCGGCACGAACGGCGAGGTGGCGACGACGTCTCCGTCGCGCACGACCTGGACGCCGGCCGGGGTCAGCACGAGTTCCCACCGCACGGTCACGCCGGGCAGCGCGGCCGGGACGGGCTTGACCGACGTGCCGTTCGGGACGAGCTCGACGATCGAGTTGCCGGAGTTGTCGGTGGAGACCGTGGCGCGGATGGTGTTCGGCGGCACCGGTTCGCCCTGCACGCTGACCGGGCCCGGCACGAGGTCGAGCAGCAGCTTGCCGCCGGTGCCGGGGGCGTCGGTCTCGATCACGAGCCGGCTCTCGTCGTCGCCGCGGACGAACGGCGTGCGCGACCTCAGCGTCACCGCGCGGGTGCCGCAACTGCTGCTGATCACGAGCCGGTCGTGGTCGTCCTCGTCGCCGCTGGTGGCGCGGGCGCAGTCGGTGCGCTTGGAGAGCCTCCACAGTTGGAGGTCGGGTTCGTCGGAGGAGTCGAAGCGGTCGACGAACGTGTACGGGGCGTTGTCGGCGCGCGGGGTCGCCTTGGTCCTGGCGGGCTGCGAACGCTGACCGAACGCGTCGACGGCGCGGATGTCGATCTGCTGCTCGCGTTCGTTCTCGAGGCCGTTGAGCTGGGTGCCGGGGCGCGTGACGAGCTTGACCTTGTCGCCCCACCGCACCTCGTACGCGGGCGCGTCGCCGGTCCAGGTGAGCTGGATCTTGTGGTGACCCGCGCGCGCGACGACTCCCGCGGGTGTGGCCGGGCGGCCCTGGGGGCCCGGCACCAGAACCTGCTCCGCCACGTACGGCTTGAGCTTCGTCGGCGCCGGGGGAGCGACGGGCAGGCCCGAGTCGCTCCCGCCGGTGTCGCGCAGCACGATCACGCCCGCCACCAGCGCGAGGCCCACGACGACGAAGGCGACCCGCTTCATAGCGTCACGCTAAGGCGTTCACCCCAGCTCGAACACGGTTTCCGCGATAACGGGTTCGCCACCGTCCGCCGGAAGGACGCTGAGCTTGAGCCGAGCGTGCGCAGCGGGGGTCAGCGTCCTGGTGTCGAGCCAGAACTCGTGCCTGCCGGGAACGCCGGGCCCCTGCTCGTTGGTGGGCAGCGAGACGATCCGCTTGCCGTCGAGTTCGAGCTCGATCCCGCGGTGCCCGATGGCGTTGACCTCGGCCGTGATCAGGACGCGTCCCTTGCCGGGCAACGGTTGCGGGGGCTTGGTGCCGTCCTCGTGCATGACGTGCAGCCGCGGCGCGCCGGTCTTGATGCCGCCGGGCCGGTCCGCGAGCCGGGGGAGCGTGCCGGGGCGGCTCTCGGGCTTGCGGATGACGACGAGCTGGGCTTCCTGGGCGGCTCGGACCGTCCTGGGGCTGATCGGCACGTTGGTGACCATGACCTGGCCGGCGTCCGGCTTGACGAGCTTCGCGGCCACGGCGTCCTGCGGGAGTTCGACGTCCTTGTCGAGCGGGATGACCTCGGTGGGCACGACGCGTTCCGGCACGCCCCCGACGCCGAACGCGTCCAGGAAGCCGCCGCCGTCGATGCGGATCCGCGGGTGCACCAGCCGTTCCCTGATCGCGACGGGTTCGTAGGCGACCACGACGCCGTCCCGCAGCGCGACCACGGCCTCGGGCAGCACCCGCATCTCCCAGCGGTGCCGCACGCCGGCCGTCAGCCCGGTCATCGGCGCGTCGCCCAGGTCGATCTGCTTGCCGGTGCGGGGAAGGTCGGGGTCGGCGACGATCCGCGTGCCCTGCGTCGTGATGTCGAGGCTGACCGCGCCCTTCGGCTGCGCGTCGGTCTCCTTCAGGTACTGCCACGGATCGGGCAGCAAGGTCAGCCGCACGTGACTCGACTCGACCGCGCCCGCGACGCTGATGATCGCCCGGCCGGTCGCGCCATCACTCGCGGGCACTCCGAACCGGATCGGGGTGTTGCTCTGGAAGGCGGCCATCGGGCAGTCGACGTCGATGCGCTTGCTCTGCCCGAACGGCCGGAGCCCCAGGCACTCCGGTTCCGCCTCGACCCGCCACTTCCGCGGATCGAGCGCCTCCGGGCCGTCGAACCTGTCCGCCTGGCCGACGAGCTGGTCCTCCCACTTGCCGTTGTAGACGTCCTTGGGCGTCGCGGCGATCTTGAGCGGCTCACTGCGCTTGCCGGTCGCGCTGACCGCCCGGATCTCGACCTCGGTCTGGGTGTCGGGACTCAGGTTCGGCAGCTCGACCTCGGGACCGGGCACCAGCTGCTCGTTGCCGTTCCAGCGCACCTCGTAGGCGGGCGCCGACCCGTTCCACGCGATCTGCAGCGCGTCCACGTCCAGCGCCTGAGCCCTGGCGTTGGACGGTTTCATCGGCTCCTGGAGCGCGACGACCTCGACACCGTCAGCCGTTTCCTTCTTGAGGGTGTCCGGCGCGTCACCGGCCCGGAGCGCCACAACCGCGGCCACGACGAGCGCGAGTCCACCGAGTCCGCCGGCGAGCGTCCGTCGATCCACTCGGCGACCCTACGACGTTTCCGCTTGCGCGGTGCTGCCGTTCAGCCCAACCACACGTCCGCCACGAGACCCAAGGTTCCGCAACGCCGCCAGTGCTCCCGGCTTGGTCAGATCGATCGTGATCTTCGTCCGCTGCGGCTGGTTGACCAGCACGTTCCGGCCTTCGTGCCCGGCCTCGATGGTCTTCGCGAGACCGCCGGTGGACGCCAGCGAACCCCTCGCCGCGCCGAGCCTGCCGAGCGCGTCGTCGACGGCCATCAGCAGCGCGTCCCGGTTCCCCTCGCACATCGCCCTGACGAGCTCCGGCCTGCTGCCCGCGACCCGCGTCCCGTCCCCGAAACTGCCCGCCGCGAGCGCCATGGCGAGCGGCCCGCCATCGGCCCCGACCGCGGCCAGGATCGCCGCCATGATGTGCGGCAGGTGACTGATCCGGGCCACCGCCTCGTCGTGCTCCTCCGGCGTCGTCGGCACCACGTGCGCGCCGAGGTCGAGCGCGAGCTGGATGACGTCGTTGAGGTGGTCGTCGGCCTCCTCGGGCGTGACGACCCAGGCAGCGTTCTCGAAGAGCGTCCTGCTGCCGGCGCCCCACCCGCTCTTGCTCGTGCCGGCCATCGGGTGGCCGCCGACGAAGCGCACGTCCGGCGCGTACCGGTGCACGGCGTCGTGGACGGGCCCCTTGACGCTGGTCACGTCCGTGAGCCGGGTGCCGGTGGGGATCTTGCGCAGCAGGTCGGGCAGCGCGGGCATCGGCACGGCGAGCACGACGAGCGCCTCGGGGTTCCGGCTGAGGGCCTCGTCCACACTCACGATGTCGAAGCCCTCAGCGCGCGCGTTGTCCGCGTCCTCTTTGCTCGCCGTCGCACCCCACACCGTGCGCCCGGCAGCCTTGGCGGCCCGCAGCACGGAGCCGCCGATCAGTCCCAGTCCGATCACGCACACGTCTCGCACGGCGCCCATCATTCCGTGCGACGCGTACCTGTAACTAGCGGAGGGCGTCCAGCGCGAACGCCGCGTACATCGCCACCCCGTGCTCCATAGCGGCCTCGTCGAACAGCACCCGGTTCGAGTGGTTCGGCGCGGCCTCCTCCAGGTCGACGCCCCGCGGGCAGGCCCCGAGGAACGCCAGCGCGCCGGGAACCCGCTGCAACACGTAGGAGAAGTCCTCCGCTCCCATCAGCGGATCCTGCATCGGCTCGCTCCACGAGGCACCCATCGCCGTGGCCGCCAGGTCCACCACGTGCTGCCCGACGACGTCGTCGTTCACCGTCACCGGATACCCCGGCACGATGCTGACCTCGGCATGGCACCCGTAAGCGGCGGCCGTGTGCTTGATGGCCTGCTTGAGCTCCTTGTGCACGAGCGCGCGCGTCTCCTCCGACAACGTCCTGATCGTCCCGTCGAGGGTCGCGACCTCGGGGATGATGTTCGTCGTGGTGCCGGCGTGGATCTGCGCGACGGTCACCACCGCGGGCTGGTGGACGCTCACCCGTCGTCCGAGCATCGTCTGGATCGCGCCGACCATCGCGGCCGCGGCGGGCACCGGGTCCAGTGCGTTGTGCGGCATCGCGCCGTGACCGCCGCGGCCCTTCACGTGCACGTGGAACGAGTCGGCGGAGGCCATCATCGGGCCTGGGCGGCACGTCACCACGCCCGACTTCATCGTGGACGTGATGTGCAGTGCGAACGCCTTCTCCACGCCGTCGTCGAGCAGGCCCTCGTCGATCATGTGCCGGGCGCCGTGGTGGCCCTCCTCGCCCGGCTGGAACATGAACAGGACGCGGCCCTTGAGCGAGTCACGCCGGTCCGCCAGCAGCCGGGCGGAGGCAGCCAGCATCGCCACGTGCGTGTCGTGACCGCAGGCGTGCATGTTGCCGTCCACTTCGGACGCGAACGGCAGGCCCGTCTCCTCCTGGAGCGGCAGGCCGTCCATGTCGCCGCGCAGCAGCACCGTCGGCCCCGGCTGGTCGCCTTCGAGCACCGCCACGACCGAGGTCGACGACTCGCCCTTCGTGACCTTGACAGGCAACCCCTCCAGCGCGTGCAGGATGGCGGCCTGCGTCTTGGGGAGGTGAAGTCCCTGTTCAGGGTGCCGGTGGATCTGACGGCGCAGCGCCACCGTGCGGGGCTGGAGCGAACGAGCCCCTTCGAGCAATCCGGCGAGACGGGGGTCCGGCGTAGTTGTGCTCATCTACCGATGGTGCCACCACCTCGGCTACCGGGAAGGTCGTCTGGGCCCTACGGTGTGCACATGACACAGCAGGAGCCGGTCAACGGCTTCGCGGTCGCGGTCGTCCGAGAGGACGGCCGCTGGCGGTGCAGCAGGATGGACAGCTCCGCGCTGTCGGAGCTGGACGCGGCTATCACGGAGCTGCGCCAACTGAGGTCGACAGGAGCTGTGTTCGGTCTCCTCGCCGTCGACGACGAGTTCTTCATCATCCTGCGTCCCGTGCCGGGTGGCGTCGCCCTGCTGCTGTCCGACGCGGCCGCCGCGCTCGACTACGACATCGCGGCCGACGTCCTCGACCTCCTCCGCGTCGAACCACCGGACGAAGAGGACAACGACATCTGGCCGGAAGGCGACCTCGGCGTCCTGACCGACCTCGGCATGCCCTCGCACGAACTCCAGATCATCGTCGACGAGGTCGACCTCTACCCGGACGAGCAGCTCCAGATGATCGCCCAGCGCATCGGCTTCATCGACGAGTTCACGAAGCTGCTCGACACGATCCAAGCGTGATCTCCGCAGAGGACATGGTCCGAGCGGCCCTTCGCGCGGCCGCGAACGCCGGTACGGACGTCCCGATCGGCGCCGTCGTCTTCGCACCGGACGGCTCCGTGCTCGCCGAGGCCTGCAACGCGCGCGAAGCCCTGGGCGACCCGACCGCACACGCCGAGATCCTGGCGCTGCGGGAAGCCGCGTCGAAGTACGGCGACGGCTGGCGGCTCGACGGCTGCACCATCGCCGTGACGTTGGAACCCTGCACGATGTGCGCCGGCGCCCTCGTGCTCGCCCGTGTTTCGCGTCTCGTCTTCGGCGCCTGGGAGCCCAAAACCGGGGCTGTGGCGTCGTTGTGGGACGTCGTGCGCGACCGCCGGCTCAACCACCGGCCGGAGGTGCAGGGCGGTGTGCTGGAGAAGGAGTGCGCTGACCTGCTCGAACGCTTCTTCCGGACCCAGCGTTAAGCCAGTCGCGCGGGCTGTGTATTGTTCTTATCGGTGGCGTGTCCGAGCGGCCGAAGGAGCACGCCTCGAAAGCGTGTGAGGTGAAAGCCTCCGTGGGTTCAAATCCCACCGCCACCGCTGTTGAAGGGCCCCGGAGCGATCCGGGGCCCTTCTTGCGTCTTCAGAACCTCATCGCGTCCAGGAACTTCGCCAGCAGCCCGGCGTCCCCGGTCACCTCGAGACCTTCCGTCCCACGCCGTTGGTACAGCGCGAGCACGATGTCCATGACGGGGCCGCGCACCGCCACCGACCACTTCTCCTCGTCGTCCGTCACCCGAGGCGCGGACCCGCGAAGATCGACCGTCCACGTCTGCGCGGTGTCCGTCGTCTCGAAGTGCAGGACGCCGGAGCCGAGCAGTTCGGCCGCGGCCGGTCGCAGGTCGAAGATGATCCACGCGATCGCGGTCATCCACTCGTACAACGTGTCGTGAGCGACCCGCTCGTCGACCTCGAACGGCAGACCGAGCGCGTCGAAGGCGTCCCAGCGGTGGATCACCGTCTCGTGCGCCATCCGCCTCGACCAGAAGTCCGGCCCCGGCTCGCCGGGCCGCAGCACCGCGATCATCTCCCGGCGGTCGACGGGCAGCATCGTGTCCGAGATCAGCGCAGCGCCCTCGATCAGCCACGGGCCCAGCTCCGCGGCGGTCTCGCCGGTGTACTCGGAGACCGAGTGCGCTTTGCTGAACGACCTGTCGATCTCCGGGAACCGTTCCCCGACCATCTGCGCGATCCACCGGTGCGCGTAGCCGAGGTGGCGCAGCAGCTGGTTCAGCGTCCAGTTCGGAGTGGCCGGCACCGGGATCGAGAGATCGGCGCCCTCGATCCCGGTGACCAGCAGCGACGTCTCGGAAACGATGATGGCCAGACGTTCCTGGTAGCTCAGCGACCCCATGGTCAAAAACGTACGCGGTCCAGGAACAGGTCGAGCAGCGCCGCGTCCCCGAACACCTCCAGCCCCTCCACCGGGCGGCGCCGGTAGACGGCCAGCACCAGCTCGACGAGCGGGCCGCGCAACGCCACCGCGGCCTTCTCGTGCCCCTCCCGCACGACGGGCGACGGGCCCGTGAGATCGATCACGAACTCCGCCTCGGCGTCGGTCGCGTGCAGGTGCACCGTGTGGCCGGGGCCGACCAAGGCCGCGGTCTCTGCGGGCCAGCGCATGAACGCGTACGGCAGAGCGAGAGCGGTCCACTCCGAGAGCGTGTCGTGGGCGACCTCCAGGTCCAGTTCGAACGGCACGCCCAGCGCGTTCGCGACGTCCCAGCGGTGCATGACCGTCTCGTGCGTCATGCGGCGTGACCACACGCGCGGGCCGGGGTGGCCGGCGAGCGAGGCGATCATCTCGTCCGGGTCGACCTCGGTGAGCACCTCCGACAGGGAGGCGGCGCCCTCGTCCAGCCAGGGGACCAGCACGGACGCCGGCTCACCCACATACGAGGACAGCTGCTGCGCCTCGTTGCGGGAGTAGTCGACCTCCGGCAGTCTCTCGCGGAGCATCAGGTCGGCCCAGCGGTGCGCGTGGCCGAGGTGGCGGAGCAGTTGGTTGAGCGTCCAGTCCGGGATCGACGGCACCTGAATGCCCAGGTCAGCGCCGTCCAGGGACGAGGTCAGCAGCGAAGTCTGGTGGATGATCTCGGCGCAGCGACGCTCGTAGCTCAGCATCTTCATGCCCTCAACGTAGGGACGTCGGCCGGTGCCTGGGAGGGGCCCACCGGCCGACGTTCCGAAATGGAGCATACACCATGATCGAACACTTGTTCGAGTGATCATTGATGGGCCAACCGGTTAACCGTTAGTAACAACGGCTACCAAAGCTCACTCGATCGGGGAAAGATGCGTCGGTCCGCCGCATCCCCTGGAGGAAGTTTTGAGACCCACCCTGCCCGTCGTCGGGACAGCGGTGGCGGCACTCGTGCTCGCCGCCGTCCCCGCCGTCGCCGCACCCAGCACAGACGCGCTGATCTCCGAGGTCTACGGGGGCGGCGGCAACTCCGGCGCCACCCTCAAGCAGGACTTCGTCGAGCTCGCGAACAAGGGCACCACCCCGATCGCGCTCGACGGCTTCAGCGTCCAGTACATCTCGGCCACGCCCGGCGCGAGCACGCAGTGGGGCGTCACCCCGCTGGCCGGTTCGATCGCGCCCGGCAAGACGTTCCTCGTCGCCGAGGCCAAGGGCACCGGCGGTACCGTCGAGCTGCCCGCCCCGGACGCCACCGGCACGATCGCCATGAGCGCCACCGGCGGCACCATCGCGCTGGTCAACGGCACCGCGGCGCTGACGTGCAAGACGGCGGCCGACTGCGCCGCCGACACGCGGATCAAGGACCTCGTCGGCTTCGGCGCTGCGGTGGTGCGCGAGGCCACCGCGACGGGCGCGCTGAGCAACACCACCTCGGCGTCGCGCAAGGCCGGGCTCGTCGACACGGACGACAACTCCGCGGACTTCACCGTCGGCGGCCCCACCCCGACCAACTCCAAGGGCGAGACGACTCCGGGCGGCGGCGACCCGGATCCCGACCCGGAGGACCCCACCCCCGGCGACAAGCGCATCCACGACATCCAGGGTGTCTCGCGCATCTCGCCGCTCAACGGCCAGAAGGTCACCAACGTCCCCGGTGTCGTCACCGGCACGCGCGCCACGGGTGACCGCGGCTTCTGGATCCAGGACACGGCCCCGGACAACGACCCGCGCACCAGCGAGGGCGTCTTCGTCTACACGGCGGGCACCGCGCCGACCGTGGCCGTCGGCGACAGCGTCGTGGTCAGCGGCACGATCGCGGAGTACCGGCCGGGCGGTGAGACGGGCTCCAACCAGACCCTCACCGAGATCACCGCGCCCACCACGATCACGGTCTCCAAGGGCAACCCCGTCCCGGCGCCGGTCGTCGTGAAGAACATCCCGGCCGGCTACCTGCCCGCTCCCGGCGGCAGCATCGAGCAGCTCCCGCTGGAGCCCGCGAAGTACGGCCTCGACTACTTCGAGTCGCTCGAGGGCACGCTCGTCCAGGTCGACGACGCCCGCGTCGTGGGCCCGAGCAACACGTTCGGCGAGGTCTGGGTGACGGTCAACCCCGACCAGAACAAGAACCTGCGCGGCGGCACGACCTACACGAGCTACGACCAGGCCAACAGCGGTCGCCTGAAGATCAAGACCGCGGGCACGCTGCCCGCCTCGAACGTCGGTGACGTGTTCGCCGGCGCGACCGTCGGTGCCATCGAGTACACGAACTTCGGCGGCTACACGCTGGCGGCGCTGAACCTCGGCACCCACGCGTCGTCCAATCTGCAGCGCGAGATCACCGCGCAGCAGAAGGAGTCCGAGCTCTCGGTCGCGACCTACAACGTCGAGAACCTCGACCCGTCCGACCCGCAGGAGAAGTTCGACCGGCTCGCCGAGGGCGTCACGACGAACCTGCGCAGCCCGGACGTCGTCGTGCTGGAAGAGATCCAGGACAACAACGGCGCGACCAACGACGGTGTCGTCGCGGCGGACCAGACGCTGCAGAAGTTCTCCGACACGATCTTCGCCAAGGGCGGCCCGCGCTACCAGTGGCGGCAGATCGACCCGGAGAACCTCAAGGACGGCGGCGAGCCCGGCGGCAACATCCGCGTCGGCTTCTTCTTCAACCCGCAGCGGGTGTCCTTCGTGGACCGTCCGGGCGGCGACTTCAAGACGCCCGTCCAGGTCGTGAAGAAGAACGGCCGTGCGGCGCTTTCCGTGTCACCGGGCCGGATCGACCCGCTCAACGACGCGTGGGCCAGCAGCCGCAAGCCGCTCGCCGGTGAGTTCAAGTTCCGCGGCCGCACGGTCTTCGTCGTCGCGAACCACTTCAACTCCAAGGGCGGCGACGAGGCCGTCCACGGCCGCAACCAGCCGCCGAACCGCTCGTCCGAGGTGCAGCGCGCCAAGCAGGCCGCGGCGCTGAAGACGTTCACGGAGCAGATCCGCGCGATCGACAAGGGCGCCAACGTGGTGCTCGCGGGCGACCTGAACGACTACCAGTTCTCGCCCGCCGTCAAGGCCCTCACCGGCGACGGCAACCTCAAGGCGCTGATCGACACGCTGCCCGTGAACGAGCGGTACAGCTACGTCTTCGAGGGCAACTCGCAGACGCTCGACCACCTCGTGATGAGCAAGAACATCACGCGCTTCAGCTACGACGTGGTCCACATCAACGCCGAGTTCGCCGACCAGGCGAGCGACCACGACCCGCAGATCGTCCGCGCCCGCCCGTCCACGGGTGACGCGAACGTCGACAGGATCGTGTTCGCCCTGGAAGACATTCTCGACTGCCTGAAGAAGTAACCGCTGCTACTGCTGCCGTCGCCGCGTCATCCACCCGACGCGGCGGCGGCAGCTGCCGTTGCGGCACCCACGCCGGCCTGGATCGCCTCGATCGCCCTGCGCACGGCGTCGCCCGCCCAGTTGCCGGCCGCGATGTCCTTGGCGCGCTTGTTCATGTCGCGCTTGTCGCCCTCGACCACCTTGTGCACGGACTTCACCGCGTACAGCAGCGTGATCAACGACCCGGTGCGCGCATCCGCTCCCCGATAGCCGTGCGCGACCTCGGCCACCGCCTTGCGCACTTCGTTCTGCGCGGCCTCTTTGGTGATCGCGTAGCTCTTCGCCGGGAAGATCCCCATCACCTTCCGCGACTCCACCCGCACGAGGCCACGGCCTTCCAGATGCGCGCCCACGTTGTCCCGCAACTGCTTCCGGATGCGTTCGACCGCACGCTGCGGCTTCATCGGCTTGTCGATCCGCGTCACCGACTCCTGCAGCACCGGGTCCTTCAGCGGCGTCGGATCGACGACCTGGAGCTTCTTGCCGTTGGGCTCGAACGCGACGCGCCCCGAGTTCACCAGTTCGATGAGCACGGCACCGGCGAGCGCGTTCTCCACCGACGACGAGTCGGCGCGCAGTTTTCCGTTCTGCTCGTTGATGAACAGCAGCATCAGATCTTCGTGCAACATCAGCTGGAACCCCCTCCGACCGAAGTGGCGGCCACCGTCGAGGCCACCATCGTCGCCATGACCGCGGCATGAACCGCCTCCAGCGCCTTCTTCACGGCGACACCGGCCCAGTTCCCCGCGGAGATCTCTTTCGCACGTGCGTTCATCTCGCGCTTGTCGCCGTTGAAGACCTTGTGCAGCGCGTTCACCGCGTACAGCAACGAGATCAGCGCTCCGGTGCGGTCGTCCGGCGCCGTGTGGCCCAGCGCGACGTTGCCCACGAGGTCGCGAATCTCGCTGATCGCCTGATGGTCCTGGATCACATAACTCTTGGTGGGGAAGATCCCGAGCATCCTGGTCTTCTCGACCGACAGCACACCCTGGCCTTCGAGCTGTGCCATCACGTTGTCCCGCACGTGAGTCCGCAACCGCTCCACCGCCCGCTGCGGCTTCAAGGGCTTGTTGAGACGAGTCAACGATTCCTGCAGGAACTCGTTGCTCAACGGCGCCGGGTCGACCACGGCGAGCTTCCTGCCGTCCGCCTCGAACGCGACCCGCCCGGACCTGACCAGTTCCAGCAGGACGGCACCGGCCAGAGCGTTGTGGATCGACGTCGAGTCCAGCAACACCCGGCCGTCTTCCTCGTCGAGGAACAGCAGCATCAGGTCTTCGGGCAGCATCATGCAACGTTAACGCGCGAAGGGCGCCGAACGTTGAAGTTCGGCGCCCTTCGTAGCGAGAGCGGAGGATACGGGATTTGAACCCGTGAGGGGGTGAACCCAACACGATTTCCAGTCGTGCGCACTAGGCCGCTATGCGAATCCTCCGTCGAGAACCTTACCGGACGGGTGTTCCGGGGCCCAAAACGGGGGTCGCCGAAAAAAGTTCGAGGCCCGTGTCGATCTGGCGGTGGTCCGCTCGTCGTGATCCCGTAGGACCGGACCGAGGAGGGCAATCGTGAAGTACATGCTGTTGATCTACGCGGCCTCTGACCAGCAGGCGAGCTGCACCGTGCAGGACTGGATCGCCTACGAGAAGGAGATGAAGGACGCGGGCGTCCTGGTCTCCGGGCACTCGCTGGCCGATCTCGTCACAGCGACCACCGTCCAGGTCGGACAGGACGGGAGGCGCACCGTCACCGACGGTCCGTTCGCCGAGACCCGCGAGGTGCTGGGCGGCTACGACATCATCGACGTGCCGGACCTCGACGCGGCGCTGGAGTGGGCCGCGAAGTGTCCCGGCTCGCGTGACGGCGGGGCCGTCGTCGTCCGGCCGATCGCCGAGTTCGACTTCTGAGTCCGCGATGAACGTCGAGCAGGTGTTCCGGGAGGAACGCGGCAGGCTGCTCGCCACCCTGGTCAAGCGGTTCGGCGACCTCGACCTGGCCGAGGAGGTCACCTCCGACGCGATCGAGGCGGCGCTGCGGCACTGGCCGGTGGACGGGGTGCCGGACCGGCCCGGCGCGTGGTTGCTCACGACCGCGCGCCGCAAGGCCGTCGACCGGCTGCGGCGCGACCAGGTCCACGCGGCACGGCTGGCGTTGCTGCAGGTCGAGGTCGATCGGACTGATCCGCCCGCGACCGACCCGATGCCGGACGAGCGGCTGGAGCTGTTCTTCACGTGCGCGCACCCCGCGTTGCCCGAGGAGGACAGGGGAGCGCTGACGTTGCGCTGCCTGGCCGGCTTCACGACGCCGGAGGTCGCGCGGGCCTACCTGGTGCCGGTGCCGACCATGCAGCAACGGATCGTGCGCGCGAAGAAGAAGATCAAGGAGGCGCGCATCCCGTTCCGCGTGCCGGATCGCCGCGAGCTGCCGGAACGCTTGCCGGGCGTGCTCCAGGCCGTTTACTCGATCTTCACCGAGGGGTACGCGGCCCAGCGCGCCGATCTCGCGGAGGAGGCCATCCGGCTCGCCAGAATCCTGCACGGGCTGCTGCCCGAACGCGAGGTCACGGGGCTGCTGGCGTTGATGCTGCTGATCCACGCCCGCCGCGACGCCCGCGCCGAACTGCTGGAGGACCAGGACCGCACGCTCTGGGACCGCGACCTGATCGACGAGGGCAGCGCACTGGCGGAACGGGCGCTCACGGGCGGACACGGCCCTTATGGCGTGCAGGCGGCGATCAACGCGCTGCACGACGAGGCGCCGGACTTCGCCGGCACCGACTGGCCGCAGATCGTGGCGCTCTACGACGTGCTCGCGAAACTCAGCCCGTCCCCGGTGGTCGCGTTGAACAGGGCCGCCGCGATCGCCATGCGCGACGGGGCGGCGGCCGGACTCGCGTTGCTCGACGAACTCGCCGGCGTGCCCAAGCTCCGCGACTACCACCCGTACCGGGCGGCCCGCGCAGACCTGCTGCACCGCCTGGGCCGTGACGACGAGGCCGCCCAGGCCTACCGCGAGGCCATCGCGCTCGCGGGCACCGAATCCGAACAGGACTTCCTGCGCCGCAGGCTGGCCGTCATCGAGGGGCGATCATGATCATGAAATGGCTGGAGGCGGAACGCCTGGGCGTCGCCGACCTCATCGAGGACCTGACCGACGACGAGTGGCGGCGCGAGACCCTCTGCACCGGCTGGACCATGCAGGAGATGGCCGCGCACCTGACCACGTCGACCCGCACCGGCTGGCGGGACGTGCTCACCGGCGTGGTGAAGGCGCGCTTCGACTGGGAGCGCATGGAGGACGACAAGGCCCGCACGATCGCGGCGAAGTTCACTCGATCGGAGTTGACCGCGCAGATCCGCGAGACGGCCGGCTCGCCGAAGCGCGCGCCCATGGCCGCGCCGATCGATCCGTTGGTCGACTTCCTCGTGCACGGCCAGGACATCGCACGGCCGTTGGGACGCGTCCGGGAGATGCCGCTCGAACCGGCCCAGGCCGCGTTGGAGCACGTGTTGAAGAGTCCGTTCTGGGGTGCGCGCAAGCGCTTCCGCGAGTCGGGAATCCCGGACCTGCCCGCCCCTGACCTGCTGATGCTGGCCACGGGACGCGAGTTGTCCACAGGTGTGGATGGCCCGGTGGACAACTCGAACACACGTTCGATCTAGAGCCTGGGGGCCGCGGCGAGGAACTTGTCGAGGGTCCCGTCGCCCAGCTTCAGGTTCTTGTCGAGCTGCTTCACGAGCTCTGCCGACTCGGTGAACCGCTCGCGCCTGCCGTCCAGTCCGTCCGCCGTGGCCTGCAGCGCCCTGCCGTACAGCTCGGTCTGGGCGAGCCAGGGTTCGGAGTCCGCGGCGAACCCCTTGTCGACCCGTTCCCTGATCGTCTTCGGGGCACCGGCGAGCACGTTCGCGCAGGTGCGCAGGTCGGCGACGGCGGCCTTCTTGTCGCCGGCCTTCCACCTGTCCTGGAACTCCCTGAGCTCGGCGGCGAGCCTCGGTGCCGTCCACGAGCTCATGTCGAAGAACGCCAGCAGCGCCGTCCGCACCTGCTCGTCACCGCCGGCGAGGAGGTTCGCGTAGCCGAGTTCGGCCGCGTCCTCGTCGTACATGGCGTCGTTCCAGGCGTAGTCGGCCATCTCGAACATCGCGACGCGGCTCGCGTAGGCCTGGCTCATCGGGTTGGAGAGCAGACCGACGACGCTGAGCCCCGGTTCGCGGCCCGAGTACGAGCCGAGCAGCAGCCGTCCCCTGGCGTCCGGGTAGTCGGCAACGGGGTAGTTGTCCCAGATCAGGGTCTTGCGGCCCCACAGCTGCTCGGCGCGCCTCGAGTGGTCCCTGGTGATCGTCGTGGGGATGACGGCGGTGCCGGTCCACATGACCACGACGGACTTGTCGAGGTTGTCGCGGAAGACCCTCTTGTAGGGCGTCTGGTTGATGTCGCCGTACTCGGTGAGGACGGTGATCAACGGCCCGGAGCCCGGCAGCTGGTCGCGGATGGTCAGCGCGGTGTCGTTGAGCAGGTCGTTCTGCGCGCGTGCCGCGTTCTCCTGGTTGGGCGGACCGTAGGTGTCGCGGTCCTCCTGGCAGTTCCACTTGGCGTAGTCGATGTCGTCCAGGAGCAGCGCGAACGACCTGATGCCCGCGCCGTGCAGCTGGGTGAGCTTGGCCTGGACGGCGTCACGGTCGGCGTCCTTCGAGTAGCAGATCGACAGGCCAGGAGCGAGCGAGTAGGTGAACTTCACGTGCCCGGCGGCGGCGCGTTTCGCCAGCTCGGCGATCTGCGCGAGGCGGTCCTCCGGGTACGGGTCGCGCCAGCGGTCGCGGTGGAACGGGTCGTCCTTCGGCGCGTACACGTAGGAGTTGAACTTGACCGTCGCGGCGAAGTCGAGCTGGGCCTGCTGCTCGGCGTAGGTCCACTGCCGTCCGTAGAAGCCCTCGACGATCCCGCGCTGCGGCAGCGACGGCCGGTCGTCGATCTTCACGCCCGCGAGCTTGCCCTGCCGCACCAGCTGGCGGAGGGTCTGCGCGGCGTAGAACGCACCCGAGGAGTCCGCGCTCGACACGCTGACCTCGGTCGACCCGACGGTGATCCGGTAGGCCTCCGCGGACAGCGCCTTGTCGGTGCTGAACCGGATCTTCAGCGCGGCGCTGCCGGTGCCGCCCGCGAGTGCCTTCTCGACGATCTGCTTCGTGGTGGCCTCGACGTCACCCTCGATGGTCACGGAGGCGGGGATCGGTACGTCCGCAGTCACTCGTTCGAGCGTCTGAGGCGTCGGCCACACCGTCACGTCGGTCGCGCGGTTCGGCACCGCGTCACCCTTGGGCCGGTAGATCAGGACCCCGGCGACGGCGGTCGCGGCCACGACGATCACGGCCACCACGAGGCCCGTTCTGCGCATGTCGATCAGTGTGCAGGAGCCGTGTCCAGTAAGTGTGTGGCCGGTTGTCCACAGCTGGGGACAACACTGTGGGCAACTCGAACGTGTGTTCGATCAGACCCGTTCGCTACACTTGCGTCGGACCTCGTGCGGCACACATCTCGCGAACCTCCCCAGGGCCGGAAGGCAGCAAGGATAAGCGGGCTCTGGTGGGTGCACGGGGTCCCCTTTTTGTGTCGGTGGCCACCGGTACTGTTCCGGGCGTGGCGCTCGCTCTGTATCGCAAGTACCGTCCGGCCACGTTCTCCGAGGTCGTTGGCCAGGAGCACGTGACCGATCCGCTGCGCGTCGCTTTGTCGGCAGGCCGGGTGAACCACGCGTACCTGTTCAGCGGCCCGCGCGGCTGCGGCAAGACGTCGTCGGCCCGCATCCTCGCCCGCTCGCTGAACTGCGTGAAGGGCCCGACGCCCGACCCGTGCGGCGAGTGCAACAGCTGCATCGGCCTCGCGCCGAACGGCACCGGCAGCGTCGACGTCGTGGAACTGGACGCGGCCTCGCACGGCGGTGTGGAAGACGCCCGCGACCTGCGCGACAAGGCCTTCTACGCCCCGGCGGAGTCGAAGTACCGCGTCTTCATCATCGACGAGGCGCACATGGTCACCACGCAGGGCTTCAACGCCCTGCTGAAGATCGTGGAAGAGCCGCCAGAGCACCTGATCTTCATCTTCGCGACGACCGAGCCGGACAAGGTCCTCCCGACGATCCGCTCGCGCACGCACCACTACCCGTTCCGCCTGATCCCGCCCGGCGTCATGCGCACCCTGCTGGAGCGCAACTGCGCCGCGGAAGGCGTGGCCGTAGAACCGTCGGTCTTCCCGCTGGTGATCCGCGCGGGCGGCGGCTCGGCCCGAGACACCCAGTCCGTGATGGACCAGCTCCTCTCCGGCGCGGGCGAGGACGGCGTCAAGTACGAACGAGCCATCTCACTCCTGGGCGTCACCGACTCGGCCCTGATCAACGACGTCGTCGACGGCCTCTCCGCAGGCGACGGCGCCGCCGTCTACGGCACCATCGACCGCCTGGTCGACGCCGGCCACGACCCCCGCCGCTTCGCCTCGGACCTCCTCGACCGCCTCCGCGACCTGGTCCTGCTCTGCGCGGTCCCGGACGCGGCAGAACGCAACCTGGTCAGCGCCCCGGACGACGAAGTGGCCACGATGTCGGCCCAGGCAGAACGAATCGGCCCGGCGGCCCTCACCCGCTACGCCGAGATCGTCCACGCCGGCCTGGTCGACATGCGAGGAGCCACCGCCCCGCGCCTCCTGCTGGAACTGCTCGTCTCCCGCATGCTCCTGCCGTCGGTGAGCCAGTCGGAAGCGGCCCTCCTCCAACGCCTGGAACAGCTGGAACGCCGCCCTCCGGCCACCATCGCAGCAGCTCCGGGCGAAGCCCCGGCTCAGGCAGGCGCCCCGGTCTTCACCCGAAGGTCCCAGCAACCGGCGGAGCCGGCAGAGCCAGAACAGCCAAGGCAACAGGAACCACCGCGCGCCGCGGCCCCGGCTCCGGTCCAGCCCGCCACTCCCACTCCAGCACCGGCAGTGGCACCGACGCCGACCCCGGCTCCCGCCGCGGCACCTGCTCCAGCACAGCCCACGCCCGCCGCCTCGGCAGCCCCGGCAGCGGCACCGATCGCACCGCCGCAGCCGGCAGCCTCGTCCGCCAGCGGCGCAATGGACGCGACGGCGGTCCGCCGAATCTGGTCCGAACTGCTGGCCGCGGTCCGAGCGACGAGCCGAAGCACCGAGGCGATGCTGACCAACGCCATGGTCAGCGAGGTAGACGGCAACGTCGTCACGATCACCCACACCTCGGCCCCACTGGCGCGCCGCCTGGCTGAGTCCCGCAACACCGAGGCCATCGCCACGGCCCTGTCCTCAGTGCTGGGCGGCACCTGGCAGGTCCGCTGCACCCACGGCACCCCAGGCGCGGCCGCACAACAATCAACCCCGGCCAAGGCTGCCCGCCCAGCCCCAACCCGCCCAAGCCAGGCCCAGAACAACCAACAGTCCCGCCCACAACCAGAACCACAACAATCCCAGGCCCCGCGCCAGCCGATGGACGACGTCCCACCCCCGCCGGAGCCCCCGGAGCCCGACGACCCCCTCCCGCCGGAACCGGACGACGAAGAGGCAATGCTGGCCGAGGCCGCCCGCCCGGCAGACCCGGACAAGGTGAACGAGGTCCAGGCCAAGGACCCGGAGTCGGTAATGCTCCAACTCCTGGCCGACGAACTAGGCGCCCGCCCACTGAAGAAGGCCTAACCGCCCACGCCTGACCGCCACGCTTAACCGCCCGCAAGCCGGGCGGCAGGGTGCCTCGGCGCGGGACTCGGACGGCATGCTGGCGCAGGGGTCCCCTTCGAAGTTGGATCCCCCGCGACCCAACTTAGCGACGAGGTCTGACACTCCAGCGATGCCGAAGGCGAGCCGTCTTTACCGTGCGGTCTGGGTGGGGTGGCTTCGTCACGAGTCGTGCCACAGCTCTTGCTGCAGCTAGGAAGGGATGTCAAACGGACACGCTTTTCGTCCGTTTGACATCCCTTCCTAGCTGTGGCCCGCTCTTGGCTCGACTCGTGACGAAGCCACCCCACCAACGCGCCCCTCAAAGCAACGCGCCTCCGCCCAAAGCAACAGGCGTGCCATCTACCTACGCGTGGCGTGGACCCCGGCTTTTGATCAGATTGGCGGGGTCTGGGGCGGAGCCCCAGGAATCAACGCAAGCAAACGCCCGCAACCCAACCCACCCACGGACAACAAACCGGCACCCGCCAACCCACCAGGGGGACGACCCACAAAACCGACGCGTCCGCCGAAGGCGGCCACCACCCCCGTACCCTGGACCAACAACCAAAGCCCCACCGAGAGGACCAGCGGTGCAACCCGGTCAGTTTGACATGCAGGCCCTGCTCCAGCAGGCCCAGAACATGCAGCAGCAGATGGCAGAAGCCCAGCAGCAGCTGGCCGAAACGCAGGTCACCGGCAACGCGGGCAACGGCCTCGTCACCGCGACGGTCACCGGCGGCGGCGAGCTCGTCAGTCTCACCATCGACCCCAAGATCGTGGACCCGGAGGACGTCGAGACCCTCCAGGACCTGGTGATCACGGCGATCAAGAACGCCAACGCCAGCGCCCAGGCACTCGTGGAGCAGAAGCTCGGCCCGCTCGCCCAGGGCGGCCTCGGCGGATTGCTCGGCTAAGAGATGTACGAGGGCCCGGTACAGGACCTGATCGACGAACTGGGCAGGCTCCCGGGCGTCGGCCCGAAGAGCGCGCAGCGCATCGCCTTCCACCTCCTCGCCACGGAGCCCGCTGACATCGAGCGGCTTCAGCAGGCGTTGCAGAAGGTCAAGGAGGGCGTGGTCTTCTGCGACGTCTGCGGCAACGTGTCGGCGGAGACGCGGTGCCGGATCTGCCGCGATCCGAAGCGGGACCTGGCGCTGGTCTGCGTGGTCGAGGAACCCAAGGACGTCCAGGCGATCGAGCGCACCAGGGAGTTCAGGGGCCGCTACCACGTCCTCGGTGGCGCGCTCGATCCGCTCAGTGGTGTCGGGCCGGACCAGCTCCGGATCCGGCAGCTGCTCAACCGGATCGGCACGGCGACCGACGGAGTCGACATCTCCGAGGTCATCATCGCCACGGACCCGAACACCGAGGGCGAGGCCACGGCCACGTACCTGGTGCGAATGCTCAGGGACTTCCCGGGGCTCTCCGTCACGCGGCTCGCGAGCGGGCTGCCGATGGGTGGCGACCTGGAGTTCGCGGACGAGCTGACGCTGGGGCGTGCGCTATCTGGTCGCCGGAGCATGTAGCAACGGCCCCATCGCGGCTGGGCGGCACTCGCCTGGTCGCGGTGGACGGTCCGTCCGGTGCGGGAAAGTCCACGTTCGCCAAGAACCTCGCGCACCAGCTGAACGCCCAGCTGATCAGCACCGACCACTTCGCCACCTGGGACGACCCCACGACGAAGTGGTGGCCGCGGCTACAGCAAGCGCTCGACGAAGTAGAACAGGGCCGCGAAGGCCGCTACCGGAAAACCGACTGGTCCCAAGGGTTTCCGTGCATCGGAGAAGGCGACGAGGTCGTCCTAGCTCCACAAGGGACGATCATCCTGGAAGGCTTCTCCAGCGCCAGGAAGGCGAACACCCGCCTGAGCCTCGCCATCTTCGTGGACCACGGAACCGAACAGCAACGGCTGGAACGCGCGGTAGAACGCGACGGCGAACACCAACGCGAACACTTCATCCGTTGGCAGCAATACGAAAGAGGCTGGTTCGCGGTCGACGAGACCAGGGCCAGAGCTGACTACGTTGTCACGTCGAGCAACTGAGCCTGGACGACGGAAGCCTCGGGAGTTCCGATCGCGCTGAACACTTCCAGCGACGACGACCAGTGCGATCGAGCGGACTCCGAGTCACCCAGCATGAAAGACGCGTCTCCGGCCAGTTGCAGCGCACGTCCGAACACCCAGCGGTGACCGGAGTCCGAACCGACCGACGCGGCCCGCAACGCGCATTCCAGCGCACCGGCGGCGTCCGAGGTGTCGAGGTGGGTGCGCCCGATCACGAGCAGCACCTCCATCTCGGCCAGGCGGAACTGGGATCGGCCCGCCTCGACCAGCGCGGCGGTGGCGGTGGAGAGCGCTTCCTCGTAACGGCCGACCGCGCGGTACGAGGAGGCCAGGCCGCGCCGCGCCGAGCAGATGCCCCACGAGTAGCCGGTCTCCACGCCGATGGCCAGCGCCGACGAGAACTGCTCCAGCGCCTCCTCGTACCGACCTCCGCCCTCCAGGGCGCGGCCGAGCAGGTTCTGCGCGTCGCAGACGCTCTTGACGTTCTCCAGGTCCTGCGCGATCTGCATGGCGGCGGAGGCCTCGACAGCGGCTTCCTCGTAGCGGCCGCGCATGATCAGCGTGATGGCCATGCCCTCGTGCATGGTGTGGCCGAAGTTGCGGGCCGCCGCACGCTCGTAGAGCTCACGTGCGCGCACGAAGTAGTCTTCGCCGAGATCCGGCTTGCCGCGCCACGCCTGCACCTCGCCGAGCGCGCGCATCGAGTTCGCCTGCAGGATCCACGAGTCGAGGCGCTTGCCGTCCTCCAGCGCCTCCTCGAACGTCGACGCGGCCCGGTCGAGCTGGCCGAGCTGCATGTAGACGCCGCCGAGGTTGAACAGGGCGTTCGCGAGCACCTGGGGCGCGCGCACCCGGCGGGCGATCACCAGGGCGCGTTCGAGGTGGTCCGCGGCGTGTTCGAGCTCGCCGAGGTCGATGTAGACGCTGCCGGCGTTGGACAGCACGGCGGCCTCGGCCTGGGGCAGGTCGATGTGCTCCTGCAGGGCGATGGCCTGCTGGTAGTAGCCCAGTGCGTTCCGGTGCTGGCCGGTCACCCAGTACAGCGTGCCCAGCGACGACAGCATCGCGAGCTGGCCGAGTTCGTCCCGCGGCGCACGAGCACCCAACAAGCCGGCCCGAGCGGTCTCACGCCACTCGGCGGTGAGGCTCTGCGTGTAGAAGTAGCCGCGCAGCGCGTCCGCCAGCTGCCACGGCGAGTTCTCCGGGTCACGTTCTACGGCGTGCGCGACCAACGCGACGAGATTGGCGCGCTCGACGTCCAGCCAGGTCAGGGCTTCGGTGGAGGTGCTGAACGTCCGCGGCACCACGCTGTCCACCGGGGCGGGGCGCGGGAAGCGGAACAGCGTCGACTTCATCGCGGACGTGGCGTTGTCGACCGAGCGCACCGCCCAGTCCAGCAGCCGTCGCAACGACAGACGCGAGTCCGCGCGGCCCTCCTCGAACGCCAGGCGCTCGGCCGCGTAGTCGCGCAGCAGGTCGTGGAACTGGTAGCGCGACGGCGCGTGGTTCGAGATCAGGTTCGCGGTGGCCAGGCGGTCGAGCCGGCGCCGAGCGTCCTGGGTGGTCAGCCCGCTCAACGCGGCGGCCATCTCCGGCGTGAAGTCCGTGCCGGGCACCAGGGACAGCAACCGGAACATCTGCGCGAGCTCAGGCTTCAACGCCGTGTAGGAGAGGTCGAACGCCGCGTGCACCGCGACCCGTTCGTCGCCCTCGACGGCCAGCGCGGCGAGCCGGTTGCCCGCCCGCAACTCCTCCACGTAGTCCGCGATGGACAGCTCCGGACGCGACACGAGGTTCGCGGCCGCGATACGCAAAGCCAATGGCAGATGCGCGCACAGGGCCGCCAGTTCCAGCGCAGCGTCCTCTTGGGACGCGACCTCGTCCGCACCCAGAATGCCTGCGAGGAGTGACTTCGTCTCGTGCCAGTCGAGCACGTCGAGCCGCACGTTCGACGCCGCGTGCGAGACGGCCAGTCCGCGCAACGTGTCGCGAGAGGTCACCAGCACCGCACACCCCGGCGACCCCGGCAGCAGCGGACGGATCTGCTCTGCGGAAGAAGCGTTGTCCAGCAGCAGCAGAACGCGCTGACCGGTCAGCGTGGACCGGAACATCGCCTCCTGCTCGTCCTGGTCCAGCGGCACCTGATCAGGCTCGGTCCCGAGCGCACGAAGGAACCGCGGCAGCACGTCCACCGCGCTCAACGGCGGTCCGGGGGCGTATCCGCGCAGGTTGACGTACAGCTGGCCGTCCGGGAAGTCGGCGCGCATCCGGTGCGCCGCGTGCACGGCCAACGCCGTCTTGCCCACGCCCGGCGGCCCGGCCAGCGTGACGACCGGCACACCCTGCGCGGTCCGCAGCAACGCCACGATCAGCGACACGGCCTCGTCCCGGCCGACGAAGTCGGGGATGTCCGCGGGGAGCTGCGACGGCACGACCCGTTCCGGCTTCGCGGCGACCACCGGCGTGCCGGACGGAACCCGAGCCACCGCGCCGATCGACCCGGACAGCACCTGGCCGTGCACGCGCCGCAGCTCGTCGCCGGGATCGATGCCCAGCTCGTCGCCCAGCAACCGCGACACGCGCTGGTAGGCGGCCAGGGCCTCGCTCTGCCTGCCGGAGCGGTACAGCGCCACCATCAGCTGCGCCCAGAACCGCTCGCGCAGCGGATGTTCGCTGGTCAGCCGGGACAGTTCCGCGACCAGCTCGCCGTGCCGGCCCAGTTCGAGATCGACCTCGACCCGGCGTTCCAGCACGTGCAGGCGGCGTTCGTCGAGCCGCGGCACCTCGTCGCGGTGCAGGATCTCCGACGGCACGTCGACCAGGGCCGGACCTCGCCAGAGCCCGAGGGCGGCGGCGAACGCGGCCGAGGCGGCCTGCAGGTTCCCGGCGGCGCGCTCCTGCTCACCCTGTTCGATCAGGGGTTCGAAGCGCATCAGGTCGATCGTCTTCTCGTCGACGTCGATCAGATATCCGTCGGGCACGGTCCTGATCGGCACGGACGGTCCGAGCAGCTGTCTGAGACGCATCACATATGTCTGAAGAGTCGCGCGTGCACGTGCGGGTGGATCTTCACCCCAGACGTTTCCGGCGAGTTCGTCCACGGAGACCGAGGTGCCCGCGCGCAGCAGCAGCGACACCAGCAACGCACGTTGTCTACCGGCTCTGACCAGCAGAGGTTCGGTGTCGAGGAGGACCTGGAGGGGGCCGAGCACGCGGAACTCGACCAGCTTGCTCATGCGACCTCCTCCGCGTGTCGTTGTTGTTTCTACAGCCTAGGAGAGCGTCTGACGCATCTGCAGTGCTCACGTTGGGTCAGCGGCCGTGCGCCGGACGTATCAGAATGCCTGGTCTAGTGGCCGGATCGTGACCTGAGATGCCCCGGAGGGGGTATGTACAACGGTTATGGTCGGCGACCACACCGTGAGATGTGCGGATTGTCCAAGGGGTGTTTGATGGTCCACTCAGTAACGGCTCGCCGCCGTTGGGTTGCCGTGATCGGCTTTCTCAGCGTCAGTGCGCTGGCCCTGTCCGGTTGCGCGCAATCCCAGCGCGACTCAGGCGGCGGCGGCAAGGAAGGCGGGACGCTGACTTTCGGCGCCGCCGGTGCGCCGAAGCTCTTCGACCCGTTCTACGCGACCGACGGTGAGACCTTCCGGGTCTCCCGCCAGATGTTCGAGGGTCTGGTCGGCTTCAAGCCGGGTACCGCCGAGGTCGAGCCCGCGCTGGCAGAGAAGTACGAGCCGAGCGCAGATGGCAAGACGTGGACCTTCACCCTCAAGGAGGGCGTGAAGTTCCACGACGGTACGGACTTCAACGCCGAGGCCGTGTGCTTCAACTTCAACCGCTGGTACAACCAGAAGGGCGCCGGCACCTCTGACGCCGTCTCCCAGTACTGGCTGGACAACTTCGGCGGTTTCGCGAGCACGCCGGACAAGCCCTCGCTGTTCAAGGCCTGCACGGCCAAGGACGCCAAGACCGCGGTGGTCGAGCTGAACGAGGTCACCTCGCAGTTCCCGTCGGTCCTCGGCTTCACGTCGTTCTCCATCTCCAGCCCTGACGCGCTGAAGAAGTACGACGCGGACAACGTCCAGGCCGCCGGTGACGCGTTCACCTTCCCGGCCTACGCGAACGAGCACCCGACCGGTACGGGCCCGTTCAAGTTCGGCAAGTACGACAAGGCCAACAACACCGTGGAACTGGTGAAGAACGACACCTACCACGGCACCAAGGCCAAGCTGGACAAGATCGTCTTCAAGATCATCCCGGACGAGACCGCCCGCAAGCAGGCGCTCAAGGCCGGCGACATCGACGGCTACGACCTGCCGAACGCGGCGGACTGGGCCGGTCTGAAGACCGACGGCTTCAACGTCGCGATCCGTCCGGCGTTCAACGTGTTCTACCTGGGCATCAACCAGAAGAACAACCCGAAGCTCGCCGACCTGAAGGTCCGTCAGGCCCTGCAGTTCGCGATCAACCGCGAGCAGCTGGTCAAGTCGCAGCTGCCCGAGGGCGCCAAGGTCGCGACGCAGTTCATGCCGGACACCGTCAACGGCTACAACAAGGACCTCAAGGCCGTCGGCTACGACCCCGCCAAGGCGAAGTCGCTGCTGGCCGAGGCCGGTGCCTCCGACCTGACGCTGAAGTTCTACTGGCCGTCCGAGGTCACGCGTCCGTACATGCCGTCCCCGAAGGACCTGTTCGGCGCGATCTCCGGTGACCTGCAGGCCGCCGGCATCAAGATCGACGTGGTCACCAAGCCGTGGAACGGTGGCTACCTGACCGACGTCGACGGCGGTATCCCGGACCTGTTCCTCCTGGGCTGGACCGGCGACAACGGCACGGCGCACAACTGGGTCGGCACGTTCTTCGGCCGCACCGACAACCGCTTCAACACCGGTGTGTCGCCCTGGGGCGCCACCCTCGCGGCGGACCTGGCCAAGGCCAACTCCGAGCCGAACGAGGCCAACCGCACGAAGCTGTACGAAGAGATCAACAAGAAGATCATGGAGGAGGACCTCCCCGCGATCCCGATCTCGCACTCCCCGCCCGCTCTGGTGTTGAAGTCGGACATCAAGGGTCTCGTTCCCAGCCCGTTGACCGACGAGAAGTTCGGCCCAGTCTCCAAGGGCTGAGCCGGCTAGCTCCCACCACAAGAGAACAACGGGGTAGCTCAAGTGCTCCGCTACACCATTCGACGGCTGATTCAGCTGGTCGGCGTGGTGCTGGTGCTCTCGCTGCTGCTCTTCGCGTGGTTGCGCGTACTCCCAGGAGGGCCGGTCTCGGCCCTCCTGGGAGATCGTTCTACCCCGGAGAAGGCGGCAGAGCTCACCAAGCAGCTCGGCCTCGATCAGCCCATCGTCTTGCAGTACTTCAAATTCCTCGGTCGCGCGGCGACCGGTGACTTCGGCGTCTCCACCGGTGTTCAGCCCGGTGACTCGGCGCTCGACATCTTCATCCAGAGATTTCCCGCGACGCTCGAACTGAGCTTCTTCGCGATCGTCATCGCGATCGCGGTCGGCGTTCCGCTCGGCTACATGGCCGCGAAGCGCCGCGGCGGCTGGTTCGACAACTTCAGCGTCGTCGGTTCGCTCATCGGTGTCGCCGTTCCGGTGTTCTTCCTGGCCTACGTGCTCAAGGGCGTCGCGTCGTCCTCGCTCGGGCTGCCGTCCAGCGGTCGTCAGGACGCCATCGACGCCACGCGCGTCACCGGCTTCTTCACCCTCGACGGCATCATCACCGGCGAGTGGGACGCGACGTTCAACGCGCTGGAACACCTGATCCTGCCGGCGATCGCGCTGGCGACGATCCCGTTCGCGGTGATCTTCCGGATCACCCGCGCGGCCGTCCTCGACGTGCTCGACGAGGACTTCGTGCGCACGGCCGAGTCCAAGGGCCTCACCGCACCGGTGATCCGCCGCCGGCACGTGCTGCGCAACGCGATGCTCCCGGTCGTCACGACGATCGGCCTGCAGACCGGTGCGTTGCTCTCCGGCGCCGTGCTCACCGAGAAGGTGTTCTCGTTCCCCGGTGTCGGCGAGGCGCTCGCCATCGGGTTCGAGCGGCGTGACTATCCGGTGCTGCTGTTGTTGATCATCATGGCCACGAGCGTCTACGTCGTGGTCAACCTGCTGGTCGACCTCTCGTACGCGCTCATCGACCCGCGCATCAGGACGAGGTGAGACCGGTGGCACTTGGAGTGACCAAGAAGGACAAGATCGACGGCCTCGCCGAGACCGCGGGTGTCTCGCTCGCGGCCAGCGCGTGGAAGCGGCTCAAGCGCAGCCCGGTGTTCCTGATCGGCGCGACGATCATCGGCATCTTCGTCGCGGTCTCGATCCTGTCGCCGTGGCTCGCGCCGCACGACCCGGCCACCCCCATGCTGATCGACCAGGTCATCAAGGCGCGCAACGAGATCCCGCCCGCGCAGCCGGGCCACCCGCTCGGTGGCGACCTTCAGGGCCGCGACTTCCTGTCGCGCCTGCTGATCGGCTCCCAGCAGACGTTGATCGTCGGCATCGGCGCGACGATCATCGGCCTGTCCGGCGGCCTGATCCTGGGCACGCTCGCGGGTGCGATCGGCGGCTGGGTCGACTCGCTCGTCATGCGCGTCGTCGACGTCATGCTCTCGCTGCCGTCGCTGCTGCTGGCGTTCTCGATCGCGGCGATGTTCGCGCGGCCGAGCCAGTTCACCGTGATCCTCGCGGTGGCGATCGTGCAGATCCCCGTGTTCGCCCGGTTGCTCAGAGGCTCGATGCTGGCGCAACGGCACAGCGACCACGTGCTGGCGGCGACCGCTCTGGGCGTGAAGAAGGGCGCGATCGTGTTCCGGCACATGCTGCCGAACTCGCTCGGCCCGGTGATCGTCCAGTCCACCCTGGTGCTCGCCACGGCGATCATCGAGGCGGCCGCGCTGTCGTTCCTCGGCCTCGGCAACCCGGACGACCGGACGCCGGAGTGGGGTCAGATGCTCGGTGACGTGCAGAAGGTGTTCGACACCCATCCGCACCTCGCCGCGTGGCCCGCGATCTGCATCATCATCGTCGCGCTCGGTTTCACGCTCATGGGCGAGACCCTGCGTGAAGCCCTCGACCCGAAGAACAGGCGGTGAGTCGTCGTGGCACTGCTCGAAGTACGTGACCTCTCCGTCGTGTTCCAGCGCAAGGGCGAAGAGCCGTTCCGCGCGGTCGACGGCGTCAGCTTCGACGTGGAGCCCGGCCAGACGGTCGGGCTCGTCGGCGAGTCGGGCTGCGGCAAGTCCGTGACATCGTTGGCGATCATGGGTCTGCTGCCCAAGCGCGGCGCCCAGGTCTCCGGCAGCGTGACCTACGACGGCACGGACCTGCTGAAGCTGTCCGACAAGCAGATGCGCGACAAGCGCGGCAGCGAGCTCGGCATGGTCTTCCAGGACCCGCTGTCCTCGCTCAACCCCGTCGTCCCGATCGGCATCCAGGTCACCGAGGTGCTCGAACGGCACCGCGGCATGCCTCGCAAGGAAGCCATGATCGAGGCGAAGAACCTGCTCGACAAGGTCGGCATCCCGGACCCGAACCGGCGGCTCAAGGAATACCCGCACCAGCTCTCCGGCGGTATGCGGCAGCGCGCTCTCATCGCGATCGCGCTCGCGTGCCGGCCGAAGCTGCTGATCGCGGACGAGCCGACGACGGCGCTGGACGTGACCATCCAGGCCCAGATCCTGTCGCTGATGAAGGAACTGGTGCAGGACCTCGGCACCGCGCTCGTGATGATCACCCACGACCTGGGTGTCGTCGCCGGCCTGTGCGACGAGGTGAACGTGCTGTACGGCGGCAAGGTGGTCGAGAAGGCCATGCGGCACAAGCTCTTCGCCGAGCCGCGCCACCCGTACACGCACGGCCTGCTGGCCTCGATCCCGCGCCTCGACGCCGCTCGGCACTCGAAGCTGACGCCGATCAAGGGTTCCGTCGCGGACAACATCCCGTGGGCGAGTGCCTGCGCGTTCGCACCCCGGTGCCCGAACGCGCTGGACATCTGCCGCACGGAGACCCCTGCGGAAGAAGACCAGCTGGGTCGCCTGCTCCGCTGTCACAACCCGGTGGTGCCGGGAACTCCCGCCACCGAGGAGGTGCCGGTATGAGCGAGACCCTGGTTTCCGTGCAGGACATGAAGGTGCACTTCCCGATCAAGCGGGGCGTGTTCATGGACCGCAACGTCGGCTACGTCTACGCGGTCGACGGCGTCGACCTCGAGATCAAGCGCGGCGAGACGTACGGCCTCGTCGGCGAGTCGGGTTGCGGCAAGTCCACCCTCGGGCGGGCGATGCTGCGGCTCAACGAGCCGACCGCGGGCAAGATGGTGTTCGACGGGCAGGACTTCTCCGAGCTCAAGGGCGAGGACCTGCGCAAGATGCGGCGCCGGATCCAGATGGTGTTCCAGGACCCGCTGTCCTCTTTGGACCCGCGGCAGTCCGTGGAGTCCATCCTGATCGAGGGCCTGCGGGCGCACGGCCTGGACAAGGGCAAGGAGTCGACCAACAAGCGGCTCCGCGAGCTGCTCACGGCCGTCGGCCTGCCGACCACGGCGCTGCGCAAGTACCCGCACGAGTTCTCCGGTGGTCAGCGGCAGCGCATCGGCATCGCGCGGGCGCTGGCACTGGAGCCGGACCTGATCGTCGCCGACGAGCCGGTGTCCGCGCTGGACGTGTCGGTGCAGGCGCAGGTCGTGAACCTCATGGAGGAGCTCCAGGAGCAGTTCGGCCTGACCTACCTGGTGATCGCGCACGACCTCGCCGTCGTGAAGCACATCTCCGACCGCGTGGGCGTGATGTACCTCGGCGGCCTGGTCGAGGAGGCCTCCTCGGAGGACCTCTACGCCGAGCCGCTGCACCCGTACACGCGGGCGCTGCTGTCGGCGATCCCGGTGCCCGACCCCGTGGTCGAGGACCGGCGTGAGCGGATCCTGCTCGCGGGCGACCTCCCGTCGCCGGCGAACCCGCCCAGCGGCTGCCGGTTCCACACCCGGTGCCCGTGGCGGCAGGCGACGAAGTGCGACACCGAACGTCCCGTGCTGCGTGAGCTCAAGCCGGGTCACAAGGTGGCGTGCCACTACGCCGAGCAGATCCGGTCAGGCGAGATCCAGGCGCACGAGGTGAAGCCGATCCTGGTGGAGGAGGACGACGGCCTGTCGCCCGACGTCCCGCTCGTGGGACCGGCTTCGGTGACCGAAGCGCTGAACCCGTAGTACTCGTTCTCCGGCCGGGGCCACCTCACTTCGAGGTGGCCCCGTTCGTTTCTCCAGGGCCGTCCGCTGTTCTCGGTGGATGGACAGTCGTGGCTCGATCCTTCTTCGCGCGGCGGAGATCGCGTCGGTCGACGGCCTTGAGGGCGTCACGATCGGGCGGCTCGCGGTCGAGCTCGGCATGAGCAAGAGCGGGGTCTTCTCGCACTTCGGCGCCAAGGAAGAACTGCAGATCTGCACCGTGCACACGGCGGCGGAGATCTTCGCGCACGAGGTCGTGATGCCGGGCGGTGGGCTGCTGGACCTCGCCGACCGCTGGCTCGACTACTCGAAGCGCCGCGTGTTCCCCGGAGGCTGCTTCTTCGTGGTGACCCGCTCGGAGTTCGCCGCCCGCCCCGGCCGCGTGCGCGACGCGTTGATGCTCTTCAACCTGCGCTGGATCTCACTGCTGGAACGGCTGTGCGGCGACGCCCAGATGGCGTTCGAGGTGGACGCCCTGCTGGCGGCGGCGGACCGGTTCGCGGTGCTCTACGACGACGCCTCGGCGTACGAGAGAGTGCGGCTGGCGTTGCGCGCACGGATCGCCATGCCGACCGGGATGGAGATGAGCGTGGCCACGGCGAACGACAACAGCATCGCGAGCCACGCCTCGTCGACGAGCTGACCGCCGATGTACCCGACGGTGGCGGGGTAGAGGCTCCACAGCGCCGACCCGAGCGCCGCGACCGGCACGAACCGCCGCAGCGGCCACCGCAGCGCGCCCGTCAGCAGTGCCCCGACGATGCCGCCGGCGGGCAGGAACCGCGCCGCGATGAGGATCGTCTCGCCCTTGGTTGCGAGCTGGTCGGCCGTCCACACGACCATGGCCCGCGCCTTGGTGTTCTTGTTGACCTTGTCGAGGGCCCGCATCCCCATCCGGCGCCCTGCGGTAAAGTTGATCAAGTCGCTGACCAGGCAACCAGCCGCGGCGACGAGAACCACCAGGTACAGCGGCACCTCACCGGACGCGGCCAGGACACCGGCGCCGATGAGCACGGCCTCCGTCGGTGCCAACGGCACGACGGCGACCAGGAACAGCACTACGAGGCTGGCTGCGGTGCTCATGATCGGTGAACGTACGTGACCCAGGTGAACAATCCCGACCTGGGTGTTTCTTCAGCGTGCCCACAGGAACCACACACGGCTCCGCCGAACGGCCCCGTCCGTTGCCCGAAAGGGCATGACTGGGCGTGACGCGCGTCGTTCGCGCGGATGACTCGCGGTGCCGCCTGCCAGGTGTGATGCAGGTCATGTGCCCTCTGGTGTCCCTGTCCGGGGTTGGTGCCCGGCTTCTGCCGTTGGCCTGCGCGTTCGGCCGCCGTTAACGTCCGAACTCAATTGGAAAGCTTGTTTACCAATCCTTCGAACCGCCGCCCTTCGCCCAGGAGGAACGAAGTGATCAAAAAGCACACCAGAGCTGGTGTCGCCATAGCCCTGTTCGCGCTGGTGGTCCCTCAGATCGCAGCCTCAGGCACGGCTAACGCGGCTGATTCCCTGCTTTCCGCCAACAAGCCCACCACCATCTCGTCGGCAGAGGCCGAGACCTTCGGCGGCGCCAACGCCGTCGACGGCAACTCGACCACCCGCTGGGCGAGTCTCGAAGGCGTCGACCCCCAGTGGATCGCCGTCGACCTCGGCGCCACGGCCACCATCTCCAAGGTCAAGCTCAACTGGGAGGCCGCGTACGCCTCCGAGTACAAGATCCAGACCTCGGCCGACGGCTCGACGTGGAGCACCAAGAAGACCCTCACCGGTCAGAACGGTGGCGTCGACGAGACGAGCCTGACCGCGTCGGGCCGCTACGTGCGGATCTACGGCACCAAGCGCGGCACCGCCTACGGCTACTCGCTCTTCGAGCTGGAGGTCTGGGGCAGTTCCGGCGGTGGTGACACCTCGGCGCCGACCGCGCCGTCCGGGCTCGCGAGCACCGGCACCACGTCGAGCTCGGTCAGCCTGCAGTGGACGGCCGCGTCCGACAACATCGGCGTGACGAGCTACGACGTCCTGCGCAACGGCAGCGTCGTCGGCACGCCCACCGGCACCACGTTCACCGACAGCGGGCTGGCGTCCGGCACGGCGTTCACCTACACCGTCAAGGCCCGTGACGCGGCCGGCAACCTCGGCCCGGCGAGCAACTCGGTGCAGGCGACCACGCTGCCAGCGGCGCCCGGCGACACCATCACGGTCGTCGCCGCCGGTGACATCGCGTCGCTGACGAACACCGAGCACTACGAGACGGCGAAGCTGATCGACCAGATCAAGCCGAACCACGTCCTCACGGTCGGCGACAACCAGTACGACAGCGGCACGATCGCGGAGTTCAAGGCGCACTACGACAAGTCGTGGGGCAAGTTCAAGAACATCACGCACCCCGCGACCGGCAACCACGAGTGGGAGGACAACCTCAACGGTTACAAGTCGTACTTCGGCGCCCAGGCCTTCCCGAACGGGAAGCCGTACTACAGCTGGGAAGCCGGTGACTTCCACTTCGTGTCGTTCGACTCGCAGAAGCTCTACGACACCGGCGCCGACTCCACGCAGCTCAACTGGTTGAAGGCCGACCTGGCCGCGAACACCAAGGCGTGCGTCGTCGGCTACTGGCACCACCCGAGGTTCAACTCGGGCGAGTACGGCGACAAGTCCGTGATGGCCCCGGTGTGGAACGCGTTCGCGGACGCCAAGGCCGACCTGGTGCTCAACGGTCACGACCACCACTACGAGCGGCTGAAGCCGCTGAACAAGAGCGGTGCGGTCGACGAGGCCAACGGTCTGCGCGCCGCGATCGTCGGCATCGGCGGTGACTACCTGTACGACAACGTCAAGCCGCGCACGGGTGTCGAGAAGTGGTTCGCGGACTCGCACGGCGTCGTGAAGTTCACCCTGTCCGGTCGCTCCTACTCGTGGGAGGTCATCGACACGGCGGGCAAGGTGCGCGACAAGGCCGGTCCCTACAACTGCCGCTAGTCGTGTCTGACCGTTGATCGGAGGCCGTCGTGTACATCGCAACCGCAAGGCAAGCTCCGGCTTCTGGTGGCACCGGCAGGATCGCGGGCAACGTGCTCGCGCTGGGCGCGGTGTCCCTGCTCACGGACGTCTCGTCCGAGATGGTCACCGCCATCCTGCCGCTGTACCTGGTGCTGGGGCTGGGGTTCTCCCCGCTGCAGTTCGGTGTGCTCGACGGCATCTACACCGGTGTGACGGCACTGGTTCGCGTTGTCGGTGGTCACGCTGCGGACCGCTGGCAACGGCGCAAGTTCGTGGCCGGTCTCGGGTACGGGATCTCGGCGCTGGGCAAGCTCGGCCTGCTCGCCGCCGGGACCTCGGCCACCGCGATGGGGCTCGTGCTGGCCGGGGACCGGACCGGCAAGGGCTTGCGCACCGCGCCGAGGGACGCGCTGATCACGTTGAGCAGCGAGCCTTCGGCGTTGGGACGTGCCTTCGGTGTCCATCGAGCGATGGACACCGTGGGCGCGTTCCTCGGCCCACTGCTGGCGTTCTGTCTCTTGTGGACGCTTCCGGCTCGTTACGACGTGGTGTTCGTGGTGAGCTTCTGCTTTGCGGCACTGGGCTTCCTGGTGCTCGTGCTGTTCGTGCGTGATCACCGGGACGTGCTGCCACGCGTCGCGGTGTCGCTGCGGTCGGCGTTCGGATTGTTGCGGTCCAGGCCGTTCCGGCGGGTCTGCCTGGTCGCGTGCGGGCTCGGGTTCCTGACGCTCGGCGACGGGTTCATCTACCTGTTGCTGCAGAAGAAGCTCGACGTCGAGCTCGCCTACATCGCGTTGCTGCCCCTCGGCACGGCCGGCGTGTACCTGCTCGCCGCCGTGCCGCTGGGCTCACTGGCCGATCGCGTGGGCCGGTGGCGGATCTTCCTGGTCGGGCATCTCGCGCTGCTCGGCGCGTACGTGCTGCTGGCAGGTGTTTCCGGGATTTCCCTGCTCATCGGTGTTCTGGTGCTGCACGGCCTGTTCTACGCGTGCACGGACGGCGTGCTGATGGCCGTCGCCGGACCGATGATCCCCGACGAGCTGCGCACGTCCGGTCTGGCCCTGCTCCAGACCGGGCAGGTGCTGGCCCGTGCTACCTCTTCCGTGCTGTTCGGCGCTCTTTGGACGTGGTTCGCTTGGTGAGGATCCTGATCGTCGTACTTGCTGTGATCGCGCTGGGCGCGGGCGCCACCGCCTACGCCCTGCGCGCTCCGGACGCTGTTTCCGTCGCCGTGGAGCAGGGGCCGGTCGAGTTGTCCTCCGGACGGCTGCTGTTCGTGGACGACGTGAGCGGCAAGGTGGCCTCAGTGCCGCTGACCGACCCGACCGGTCCGCGCAGGCTCAGTTCGTTGTCCTGCAAGCGTTTCTACACGGCGGCCGGGCAGGGGCTGTGCCTTGCGGACGCCTCCGGCCCGTTGCCGGGCGCGACCGCCGTGTTCGTCGATCGCGGGCTGGCCGAACGCCGCCGCGTGGAGGTCGACGGCGTCCCGAACCGCGCCAAGCTGTCGGCGGACGGGCGGATGGCGTCGTGGACGACGTTCGTCACCGGCGACTCGTACTCGCAGGCCGGCACGTTCTCGACGCGTACGGCGATCCTCGACACCGAGACCGACGTGTACTCCAGCAACATCGAGGGGACCCGGATCGCCGGCGTGAAGACGGTCAACGACATGAACTTCTGGGGCGTGACCTTCAGTTCCGACGACCGCACCTACTACGCGACGATGAGCAGCGGCGGGAAGACGCACCTGATCCAGGGCGATGCTTCCGACGAGTCCGCGAAGACGTTGCGGGAGAACGTGGAATGTCCGTCGCTCTCGCCGGACGGCAAGCGGGTGGCGTTCAAGAAGCGCGTGCTCGGCGACGGCGCACGCCCGTGGCGGCAGCACGTGCTGGACCTGACCACGATGGTGGAGACACCGCTGGCCGAGACCCGTGGGATCGACGACCAGGTCGTGTGGCTCGACAACGACACCATCGCCTACGGCCTGCCGGGTGAGGGCATCTGGGCCGTGCAGGCGAACGGGGAGGGCGCGCCGCGGCAACTCGTGCCGCACGCGTCCTCCCCGTCCCTCGCTATCGGTTAGCGCGGTTGATCGCGGAGACGATCGCGCGGAACGACGCGGCGACCGTGGAGCTGTCGATGCCCACGCCCCACAGCACGCGGTCGCCCACAGCGCACTCGACGTAGGCGGCGGCGCGGGCGTCGTCACCGGCGGACAGCGCGTGCTCGGCGTAGTCCAGCACCCGCACGTCGTAGCCCACCGAGGCGAGCGCGTCGACGAAGGCCGCGATCGGACCGTTGCCCGAGCCGGTGATCTCCTGCTCGTCGCCGTCGATCAGCAGCGTCGCGGTGATCTCCTCGCGGCCGCTGCCGTCCGAGGAAGCCTTGTGCTTCAGCAGGTACAGCGGCACCCGGCCGTGCAGGTACTCGTCCGCGAAGGCGTCCCACATCTCCTTCGGGTTGATCTCGCCGCCCTGCGTGTCGGTGACCTCCTGAATCACCTTCGAGAACTCGATCTGCAGGCGCCGCGGCAGGTCCAGGTGGTGCTCCTGCTTCATCAGGTACGCCACGCCGCCCTTGCCGGACTGCGAGTTGACCCGGATGACGGCCTCGTAGTTGCGGCCGACGTCCTTCGGGTCGATCGGCAGGTACGGGACCTCCCACAGGAAGTCGTCGACGTGCTGCCCGGCCTCCTTGGCGTCGGCCTCCAGGGCCTCGAAGCCCTTCTTGATCGCGTCCTGGTGGGAACCGGAGAACGCGGTGAAGACCAGGTCGCCGCCGTACGGGTGGCGCTCGGGCACCGGCAGCTGGTTGCAGTACTCGACGGTGCGCCGGACCTCGTCGATGTCGGAGAAGTCGATCTGCGGGTCGATGCCCTGGCTGAACATGTTCATGGCCAGCGTGACCAGGCAGACGTTGCCGGTGCGCTCCCCGTTGCCGAACAGGCAGCCCTCGATGCGGTCCGCCCCGGCCAGGTAGCCCAGCTCGGCGGCCGCGACACCGGTGCCGCGGTCGTTGTGCGGGTGCAGGCTCAGGATGATCGCCTCGCGGTTGTCGAGGTTCCTGCTCATCCACTCGATGCTGTCCGCGTAGACGTTCGGCGTGGCCATCTCGACGGTCGCCGGCAGGTTGATGATCAGCGGCTTCTCCGGCGTGGGCTGGATGACCGCGCTGACCGCGTTGCAGACCTCCAGGGCGTACGACAGCTCCGTGCCCGTGTAGGACTCGGGGGAGTACTCGTAGCGGAAGTCGGTCTCCGGGTAGTCCTGCTCCTGCTGCTTGGCGAACTTCGCGGCGTCGGTGGCGATCTTCTTGATGCCGTCGCGGTCCGAGCGGAAGACCACCCGGCGCTGCAGGATCGACGTCGAGTTGTAGAAGTGGACGATCGCCTTGTTCGCGCCCCGCAGCGACTCGAAGGTCCGCGCGATCAGCTCTTCGCGGCACTGGGTCAGCACCTGGATCGTCACGTCGTCCGGCACCGCGCCGTCCTCGATGATCTCCCGGACGAAGTCGAAGTCCGTCTGGGACGCCGCGGGGAAGCCGACCTCGATCTCCTTGAAGCCCATGCGGACCAGCAGGTCGAACATCTTGCGCTTGCGCGCGGGCGACATCGGGTCGATCAGGGCCTGGTTGCCGTCCCGCAGGTCCACCGCGCACCACAGCGGGGCCTTATCGATCTTCTTCGTCGGCCAGGTGCGGTCCGGTACGTCGATGACCTCGACCAGCTCGCTGAACGGGCGGTAGCGGTGGAACGGCATGCTGCTGCCCAGCTGGCGGTTCCAGGACTGTTGCGTGTCCGGGGCCGGGCGGGAGGGCTTGCGGATCCGGCTCGTGCCCGAGGTGTAGGCGTCAGCCGACTCGAACGCGGTGGTGGTGAAGGCCTCGTCTGAGGTCATGATTTTTGTGCTCCTGCGGGTCGTTTACGGGAACGACCGGCGGCAACGCTGAGGCCCGCGACGGGGGGCCGGTCTGATCAGACCCCGTCACGGCAGCGAAGCAGGAGGGAACGCCACACGTCGGACAGAGTAGTCACAGATCGGGGCGGGATGGAAACTCAGGGACCGGATCGTGGGATCCGCCGTGTCGCGGGCGCGTCGGTTTTGTGGGTCGTCCCCCGGTTGCGTTGGCGGCTGCGCGTTGCGAGTTCGTAGGTGGTTGGGTTGAGGGCGTTCTGTGGCGGCTGATTCCTGGGGCTCCGCCCCAGACCCCGCCAATCTGATCAAAAGCCGGGGTCTACGCCATGCGCGGGTTGATGGCACGCCTGTTGCGTTGGGCGGAGGCGCGTTGCTTTGTGGGGCGCGTTGGTGGGGTGGCTTCGTCACGAGTCGAGCCAAGAGCGGGCCACATGCGAGGAGGGGTGTCAACTCGACGAAAAGCGTGTCGAGTTGACACCCCTCCTCGCATGCAGCAAGAGCTGTGGCACGACTCGTGACGAAGCCACCCCACCCGGACCGCACGGTAAAGACGGCTCGCCTTCGGCTTCGTGGCTGCCGCTGGTCCAGTCGGCCGCGTCGTTGCGCGGAACGGCGCAACCGGTTGATACGTGCAGGTCACGATTGCTGAAGATGGTGACTTTGCAAGTTTTGACGCGCGCGTACCCGGGAAAAGTTCATGTATGTCCAGATTACGTACCACCAGTGGCCGCGGCACGGCTTCCCGCGTGATCAGCGGCATCGGCGCGCTCTTCGCATTCATCGAAGTGCTGTACATCCTGATGATCGTGTTGGGCGCGAACCAGGCGAACGCGTTCTTCAAGTTCATCCAGTCCCTGGCCGAGCCCCTTGCTCTGTTCTTCCCGGGTCTCTTCAACACTGGCAACTACAACCTCGACGTCTTCCTCAACTACGGTCTTGCCGCCGTGTTCTGGCTGGTCGTGACCGGATTGCTCGCGCGTGCGGTGTCACGCTACTGAGTAGTAGATTCCGGCGGTATGCGGACGCGTGTGGTCGGTATCGCCGCCGGAGTTGTCAGTTGGGTCGGCCTCGCGCTGGCGGTCGTGCTCGTCGTTCACGTCGTGCTCACCGTCGGCGGGGCCAACCCGGACAACCCCATCACCAGTACGGTCAAGTCCCTGGCCGAGCCGTTGGCGCTCGCGTTCAGGGACCTCTTCTCGCCCGAGGACGCCAAGTTGCGAGTGATCGTCAACTTCGGCCTCGCCGCCCTGTTCTGGCTGGCCGTTCGAGCGATCGTCATTAAACTCGTGAGGCGCCTGAACTAGGTTCGAAGCATGGCGCGCGACGACTTCTGCAACAGCTGTGGCTCTCAGTACGCCGACACGGCCGCGTACCCGCGAAGGTGCGCCAGTTGTGGGCACATGGTGTGGGCGAATCCCTCTCCGGTCGTGGTGTTGCTCGTCCCGGTGAAGGACGGGCCGCGGACCGGGCTGCTCACCGTGCGGCGGGCGATTCCGCCGGTCGGCGAGCTGGCGTTCGTCAGCGGGTTCATGGATCGCGGTGAGTCCTGGCAGCAGAGTGCCGTGCGCGAGCTTGAAGAAGAAGCCGGCGTGCGCATCCCGCCGGACGACCTGCGGCCGTTGCACTTCGTGTCCACGCCGGATGGCGGAACGGTGCTGATGTTCGCCACCGCGCCCGCGATCAACGCCGAGGACATGCCGCCGTTCGTGCCCAACGACGAGGCTTCCGAACGGGCGATCATCTTCGAGTGCGTGCCGTTGGCCTTCCCGCTGCACAACGACGTCGCGACCAAGTACTTCTCAACTGAACTCTGACTGACCCCAGGTACCGGTGAAGACCGTCTCGGACAGCGGCAGGCGCCGGCGTTCCCGCTGTTCGCGGGCCTGAAGGTCCTCCGGGAGGTCGGCGAGCGAGCCGTGCCGTCCGAGGGCCATGGCGACCAGCGGGCGAACGTCGCCAGGCATGCCGAACGCGGCGTGCGCGGCTGCTTTGTCGAAGCCGCCCATCATGTGCGCGATCAGGCCGAGGTCGACGGCCTGGAGCGCCATGTTCTCCATGGCGAGGCCCAGGCCGAACTCGACGTTCGGGATGTCGCCGCGGTCGTCGGTGGTGAGCACGCAGCCGATCAGCAGCACCGAGGCGCGGGGTGCCCAGGTCTTGTTGCCGCGCGTCAGGGTCTCAACGATCGCGTCGAACGTCGGCGTGCCGCGGTGACCCGCCACGAACCGGGCCGGTTGGCTGTTGCCGTGCGACGGGGCCCAGCGGCCCGCCTCCAGCACGGTGCGCAGCTCGTCGGCGGAAACCGTTGCGTCAGCGGAGAAAGCGCGAGGACTCCAGCGCTTCGAGATCAGCTCGTTCATCAGATCGCATACTGCCAAACGGCCAGGGAGTAGGCGCCGAACCACGCGCTGAACAGCGTCGCCATGCCCAGGACCGTCAGGACCGTGGACGGACGGCGCCGCGCCAGGACCAGAGCCAGGGGAAGCAGCAGGGTGAACGCGGGCAGCAGCAGGCGGGCCTTCGAGTTCATCAGGCCGTTCGAGCCGAGGTCCATGGCCAGGACGCCGATGCCGTAGACGATCAGCGGCCACTCCAGGCGGCGCTGGAAGGCGTAGAAGACCAGGACGATGGCCAGCACCAGCAGCCAGACCGTGCCGGTCTCGAGGATCGAGCGCGGGTTGCCGAGGTGGCCCCAGGCGAACTCCCAGGTGGCCGCGCCGCCGTCGAACTTCGAGCCCCAGCCCCGTTGCTGCACGCCGAACCAGCCCATGAGGTCGCCGGTGCGGACGGCCACCCAGCCCAGGTAGCCGAGCAGGCCCAGCGGTGCGACGACGCCACCGGCCCAGGCCCGCCAGTCCTTCCTGTCGGCGATCACCGCGACCAGCGCGGCCAGGCCGACCGCCACGATCAACGCCGCCGCGGTCGGGCGGACCAGGCCCGCCGCCGCGCAGCAGACACCGGCGAGGATCCAGCGCTTCTTGACCACGCCCACCAGGGCCCAGACGGCGAACGCGCAGAACGTCGCCTCGGAGTAGGTCATCGAGAGCACGACGGCCATCGGGGACGCGGCGAACAGCGTCACGAAGATCAGGCCCGTGCGGTTCGAGCCGTCGCGGACCACCCGGCCGAGGACGAACAGGCCGTAGGCGCAGAAGACACCGCTGATCAGGCTGACCGCGAAGGCCGCGCCGATCACGTCCACGCCCGGCAGGCCGTCGACCCACCTGATCAACGCCGGGTAGCCCGGGAAGAACGCGAGCGGGGTCTCGGCGGTGCGCCGGCCGAACGCGTCGTACGGGGGTGACGGGACGCCGTTGTAGCCGCCCGTCGCGATGCCGAGGAACCAGTCGCCGTCCCACGACTTCAGGTTGTCGACCGAGGTGTCGGCCTTGCCGGTGAGCTTGTTCTGGTACTCGACGACCAGCTGCAGCACGAACAGACCGACCTGGCGGACGATCAGGTAGATCAGCGCGGGAGCCGTCCAGAGCGCGGCCGGATGTCTGAGCGCCTCGGCCGTCCGTGAGCGCGCACTGCTCTCCTGCACGGCTGCTGGGGCCTCCACGACATCGGCACTCGACGACACCCGGACAGAGTAGTCACGCGCGTCACGGCTCCAGAGTCTCACCAGGTGGTCCGGGTAGGCTGCCTTCGACGTGGGGTTTTAGTCGCGCGAAGGAGGTCAGGTCGGTGGCGCTCGTCGTCCAGAAGTACGGCGGTTCATCGGTTGGAAGCGCCGAGCGGATCAAACGCGTGGCCGAGCGCATCGTCGCGACCAAGAAGGCGGGGAACGACGTCGTGGTCGTCGTGTCCGCCATGGGTGACACGACTGATGAGCTGCTCGATCTCGCCCGCCAGGTCTCGCCGGTGCCGCCCGCGCGTGAACTCGACATGCTCCTCACCTCCGGTGAGCGCATCTCGATGTCACTGCTCGCGATGGCGATCAACTCGCTCGGTGCCGAGGCGCGCTCCTACACGGGCTCGCAGGCCGGCGTGATCACGACGTCGGCACACGGCAAAGCGCGGATCATCGACGTGACACCGAGCCGGATCCAGGACGCGATGGCCGAGGGGGCGATCGTGATCGTGGCGGGCTTCCAGGGCGTCTCCCAGGACTCGAAGGAGATCACGACGCTCGGCCGTGGCGGCAGCGACACCACAGCGGTGGCGCTCGCGGCCGCGACCAAGGCCGACGTGTGCGAGATCTACACCGACGTGGACGGCGTCTACACCGCCGACCCGCGCATCGTGCCGAACGCGAAGAAACTCGACACGATCACGTACGAGGAAATGCTCGAGATGGCCGCCTGTGGCGCCAAGGTGCTGATGCTCCGCTGCGTGGAGTACGCCCGGCGCTACAACGTGCCCGTGCACGTCCGCTCTTCGTTCAGCAACAAGACCGGAACCATCGTGTCCGGTTCAGTGGAGGACCTTCCCGTGGAACAGGCGATGATCACCGGCGTCGCGCACGACCGGTCCGAGGCCAAAATCACCGTGACGGCAGTTCCCGACCACCCCGGCATCGCGGCCAAGATCTTCCGCGTCGTGGCGCAGTCGGAACTCGACATCGACATGGTCGTGCAGAACGTCTCGCAGGCCGCCTCCGGCCGCACGGACATCACGTTCACGCTGGCCAAGGTCGACGGCCCGCGTGCGGTGGCCGCGCTGGAGAAGGCCCGCGGCGAGATCGGGTTCGACCAGGTCCTCTACGACGAGCACGTCGGCAAGGTGTCGCTGATCGGCGCGGGCATGCGCTCGCACCCCGGCGTCACGGCGACGTTCTGCGAGGCGCTGGCCACGGCCGGCGTCAACATCGACATCATCTCCACCTCGGAGATCCGCATCTCGGTCATCTGCCGCGACACCCAGCTCGACGACGCCGTCCGTGCCCTGCACGACGCGTTCGACCTGGGCACCGACGAAGAGGCCGTCGTTTACGCAGGGACTGGACGATGACCGCCCCCGTTCTCGCGCTGGTGGGCGCGACCGGTGCCGTGGGCACCGTGATGATCGACATCATCAACACCCGTTCCTCCGTGCCGTGGGGCGAGATCAGGCTGATCGCGTCCCCGCGCTCGGCGGGCAAGAAGATCAACGTGCGTGGCCAGGACGTCACGGTCATCGCTCTGTCGCCCGAGGCGTTCGACGGCGTCGACATCGCGATGTTCGACGTGCCGGACGAGGTCAGCGCCGAGTGGGCGCCGATCGCCGCCGAGCGCGGTGCCGTCGCGATCGACAACTCCGGCGCGTTCCGGATGGACGCCGACGTGCCGCTGGTCGTGCCGGAGGTGAACGCGGACAAGATCAACGATCGTCCGCGCGGCATCATCGCGAACCCGAACTGCACGACGCTGTCGATGATGGCGTCGCTGGGCGCGCTGCACCGCGAGTTCGAGCTCAAGGAACTCGTCGTGGCCTCCTACCAGGCCGCTTCCGGTGCCGGTCAGTCCGGCATCGACCGCCTGTACGCCGAGATCGCGGCGCTGGCGGGCAAGGAGGCGGGTGTGTCCGCGGGTGATGTGGCCGAGGCGCTCGCCGCCGCCGGTCTGTCCGCAGAGGACTCGCCGTTCCCGGCTCCGCTGGTGCTGAACGTGGTGCCGTGGGCCGGTTCGCTCAAGGACGGCGGCTGGTCGTCCGAGGAGCTGAAGGTCCGCAACGAGGCCCGCAAGATCCTCGGCATCCCGGACCTGAAGGTCTCCGCGACCTGCGTCCGTGTCCCGGTCGTCACGACCCACTCGCTGTCCGTCCACGCGACGTTCGCCCGCGAGATCACGGTCGAGGCCGCGCACAAGATCTTCGAGTCGCAGCCGACGATCGTGCTGGTCGACGACCCGGCCGCGCAGAAGTTCCCGACGCCCGCGGACACGGTGGGCGAGGACCCGACGTACGTGGGCCGCGTGCGTCAGGCGCTGGACTTCCCGAACACGCTGGACTTCTTCGTGTGCGGCGACAACCTGCGCAAGGGTGCCGCGCTGAACACCTACGAGGTCGCGGAAGAGCTCGCGAAGCGCCTGTAGATCGTCGCTCCTGTCGCCGTCGGGCCCGGTAGGGTCTGACGGCGATGGGGGAGATCGAGTGGGTGAGGCCGCCTCGGCTCGCAGAGGTCGTGGCCGCCTATCAGGGTTTCGCTTTCGGCGCGGGTGTCCGAACAGGACTCGTCGGCCAACTGGTCGCGTGTTCGGCGGAGGATCCGGCCGCCGCCCTGGCGCAGTGGGCGTCCGAGCCTGCCGTCCAGCCCGACCTGGTGTCCTGGCAAAGTGCCCGTGACCTGGTCAAGAACAGCTATCGCGGCAAGATCAGGTCACAGGGGTCCGGTGCGTTGATCTGGGCGTTGCCCGCCGCCGCGCAACGGCTCGGCGAGGACCGGATCCGCGAGTTGGTCGAGCTCACCCACGGTCCGGACTCCGCGGCCGCCGACTCCGTGATCATGCTGGCCTCGCACCTCTTCACGCCGTCGAAGCTCGAGCCACCGGACGCTGACGTCTTCACGGCCGCGGGTGCGCTGGCGCAGGCCGTTCGTGGTGAGGGTCGTGGGGTCGCGCGGGCCATCGCGGGCGCACTGGAAGGCGGACCCGAGCACGAAGTCCGGCTCGTCGCCGAAGAGCTGTACCGGAGGTCCTGGTGAGGGCGTTGGCTCCGATGGAACAGCTCCTGCACGAGCACGAAGACAACGTGAACGGCTTCGGGCACCACGCCGCGCACGGTGAGCTGCTCATTCCCGGCGAAGTCCTGATGAGCGACCGCGAGGTCCTCGACGTCTACACGGACGAGTCCCGGCTGCCGGCGGGCGTCGAGCAGTGGATCCGCCTGCCGTTGCACACGGTCCTGAGCAGGCTCATCTCGAGCAAACCGAAGCTGCACTTCAACCCGGGTCTGCCGTTCGAGGCCGAGTTCGACTTCGTGGAACTGGCCGACGCCGCCGCGCAGCACATGCGGATCTGCGGATGCGGGGAACGGCCGACCGCCACGCGGGAGGCCAGCCGCTGGGTCGACGGCGAGGGCCGCCGGTTCTTCGTGGTTCCGCACAAGGACAGCTCGCGGCTGCGCGGCTGCCTGATCGGGGGCGCGATCGGTGACGCGCTCGGTGCGAACACCGAAAACCTGCCGATGGAGGTCGTCTACGAGCGCCACGGGCCGGACGGCATCACGGACCTGCCCGAGAAGCCGGACATCACCGACGACACGCAGATGACGCTGTTCACGTTCGAGGCGATCATCCGGTCGCACGTGCGGCAGCGGATCACCGGCGAGCGTGAGATCACCGGCATCACCCAGAACGCCTACCAGCGTTGGCTGCACACGCAGAAAACGCCGTGGGACAAGGCCCGTGGCATCCATTCCACTGTGGATGAACCGGACGGCTGGCTCGTCTCGCACCAGGAACTCTTCCGCATGCGGGCGCCGGGACTCACCTGCACGAGCGCGTTGCAGGAGTACGCCCGCACCGGCGAGCAGGCCACGATCACCAAGCCCGTCAACAACTCCAAGGGTTGCGGCGGCGTCATGCGGGTCGCGCCGGTCGCTCTCGTCGACGACGATCCGATGGTCGTGTTCGCGCTGGCGGCGGCCAACGCGGCACTGACGCACGGCCACCCGAGCGGCTACCTGTCGGCGGGCGTGTTCGCCGTGCTGGTGCACCAACTGTTGCGCGGCAAGGGTTTGCCGGACGCGTTGGACGTCGCCGTCGACTCGCTCGTCCGGCGCGAAGGCCACGAGGAGGTCGTCGCGGCCATCGAACACGCCGTCGAACTCGCGGCACTCGGCTCACCGAGCGTGGCGCGCGTCGAGGAACTCGGGCGTGGCGGTGTCGGCGACACCGCGCTCGCCATCGCGTTGTACTCGGTGCTGGTCACCGACGATCCGAACGACGCGTTGCTGCTCTCGGTCAACCACGGCGGCGACAACGACTCGACGGCGTCCATGTGCGGCAACCTCGCCGGCGCGTTGCACGGCGTCGAGAAGATCCGCCCGGACTGGGTCGAGCGCGTGCAGTTCCGCGAGGTCGTCGACCGGATGGTGGCGGACTGGGAACTGGAGACCAGCCAAGCCGCGCCGGTGGGACAGGAGTGGTTCGTCCGGTATCCGCCGTCCTAGGGTGGGTCATGCTCGTTCTCGCGGTGGACCTAGGCACGACGGCGACCAAGGTCGTGGCGGTGGACGCGCAGGCTCGTGTCGTCGCGTCGACCGAACGCGCCTATCCCATGCGCACCAGTGGTCTCGAAGCCACGCACGACCCGCGGCAGGTGCTCGACGCCGCGTTCGACGCCATCCGCGAACTGGCTTCGGAGGACGTTCGCGCGATCGCGTTGACCGGCGCGATGCACTCGATCATGGGCCTGGACGCCGGCCTGACGCCGGTCACGGACGCCCTGAGCTGGGCCGACAACCGCGCGGTCGAGCAGACCGAACGCCTGCGGGGCACGGCAGAGGGACGTGAACTGCACCAGCAGACCGGTGCGCCGATCCACTCGTTCACGCCGCTGATGAAGCTCGCCTGGTTCCACGAGAACGGCATCCGCGCCGCGAAGTGGTGCGAGATCAAGGACTTCGTGCACCTGCACCTGACCGGCTCGTTGATCAACGAGCACTCGTCGGGCTCCGGCACGGGCCTGATGAACATCCACACCCTGCAGTGGCACGAGCCGTCGCTGGAGTTCGCCGGAGTCACCGCGGACCAGTTGCCGCCGCTGGTCGAGCCCACCCACTCGACGCCGCTGACCGCCGAGATCCCAGGACTGCGGCCCGGCATTCCGGTGATCGTCGGCGGTGGTGACGGGCCGTTGGGCAACCTCGGCGTCGGCGCGGCCACCCCGGGAGCCGGCGCGGTCTCGCTCGGTACGTCGGGCGCGCTCCGCGTGGCGCAGCAGGGGCCTGGTGTCGACGAAGAGGGCCGCACCTTCAGCTATGCGATCGGCGAGGGCCTGTGGGTTCGTGGCGGCGCGATCAGCAACGGTGGCGTGGTCGCCCAGTGGGCCGCGGAGACGTTCAACGTCCCGGTCGGCAAGCTTCTCTCCCAGGCTGCCGACGTCGACTCCGACGGGCTCGTCGCGCTGCCGTATCTGCTGGGCGAGCGTGCGCCGTGGTGGGATCCGACCGCGCACGCCGCGTTGCTCGGCCTCCGGCGCGAACACACCCCTGCGCAGATCACCAAGGCACTGGTCGAGGGGGTGTGTCAGCAGTTGGCGCTCGTGCTGGACGCTGTGCCGCAGGTCGACTCGCTGAGGATCACCGGCGGTGCGTTCCGCGCCCCGATCTGGGCCCAGACGCTGGCGAACACGCTCGGCATGCCGTTGCACCTCACCGAGGACAGCGGCGGTTCGGCCGTGGGAGCTGCTTTGCTGGCATGGCGGGCGCTGGGTGAGATCGAATCGCTGACCGTCGACCTCGTGCAGCCGACGCAGACGATCACACCGGACGAGGACGCCATCGAGAGGTACGCGAACGCACGGCCGTTCGTGGTGAAGGCGTACCGGGCGCTGGAAGAGCTGTACGGCGAATCACATCGTTAGCAAAGAAAACCTTTTGCCATCCGCGTGAGGATGGCTGTGTGGACCTCGCCCCCTTCAAGCACGTGCTGATGCTGCCCAGAGTCCGTCCGTTCGCACTGCTGATGTTCTTCGCGAGGATGCCTCCGGCGGCGACCGGCGTGATCCTGACGCTGCACGTCGCGGTCACGCTGGACCGGGGCTACGGCGCGGCGGGCCTGGTCGGGGCGGCGGGCACGATCGGCATGGGGCTGGGCGCTCCGCTGATGGGCAGGCTGATCGACGAACGCGGCCTGCGGTCGATGCTGGCCGTGAGCGTCACGGCCTCGGCGGCGTTCTGGCTGACGGCGCCGCTGATGGGCTACTGGACGTTGCTGGTGACGTCGTTCTGCGTCGGGCTGCTCGGCGTGCCGATGATGTCGATCGGACGGCAGGTCATCACCGCGCTCGTGCCGGAGAGCCGGCGCCGGGTCGCGTTGTCGGTGGACTCGATCTCGGTCGAGCTGTCGTTCATGGGCGGGCCCGCGCTCGGCGTGTTCGTCGCGACGAAGTTCTCCACGAACGCCGCGCTGCTGTTCATCGGCGGCTCGATCCTGGTCGCCGGAGTGTTCCTGTACTGGGCGAACCCGCCGATGGTGCACGAGGACGAGGTCGTCGACGGGCCGCAGCCCCGCGTGTTCGAGTGGATGCGCGGGCGGATCGTCGGCGTGCTGGTGGTGTGCGTCGGGGCGACGGTGTGCCTCGGCGGCATGGAGGTCTCGGCGATCGCGTCGCTGGAGCACATCGGCAAGCAGAGCTGGCTGGGCGCGGTGTTCTTCGCGATGTGCGCGGCGTCGATCGTGGGCGGCCTGGTCTACGGCGGCGTGAAGAGGGTGCCGAGTGTCCTGGTGTTGCTCGTGCTCATGGCCGCTCTGGAGATTCCGGTGGGTCTGGGCGATGGCAACGTGCTGCTGCTGTGCCTACTCCTCGTGCCGATGAACCTCATGTGCGCTCCGTTGATCGCTGCCTCTGGTGAGCGCATCAGCAGGCTCGCGCCTCCCACCGCTCGTGGCCTGGCTCTCGGTCTGCAGGGGTCGGCGTTCACCGTGGGCAACGCGATCGGCCAGCCGCTCGCCGGTGTCGCGGTCGACCGGGGTGGCGCTCCGGCGGGGTTCGCGATCGTCGGCGTGGTCGGGCTGCTGGTCGCGGGCGTCGCCTGGCTGCTCGCCCGGCAGAGCAAACCGGTTGCCACCGGGGTGACGATGTCCTCGTGAACCTCGCCCCGTTCAAGTCGGTCCTGGCGCTGCCGGGGGTTCGTCCCCTGATGCTGCTGATGCTGTTCGCCAGGATTCCCCCGACGGCGGCGGGCGTGACGGTGACGCTGCACGTCGTCACCACGCTCGACAAGGGCTACGCGGCGGCCGGCACGGTGGGTTTCGCGACCATGATCGGCCTCGGCTTCGGGTCGCCGTTGATGGGCAAGCTGGTCGACAGCAAGGGCCTGCGGTTCGTGCTGGCGCTCAGCCTGCTCGAAGGCGCGTTCTGGCTGACGGCCCCGCTGATGGACTACTACGTGCTGCTCGTGCTGGCGTTCGCCAACGGGCTCGTGGCGGTGCCGGTGATGTCGATCGGGCGGCAGGCGCTCACCGCGATCGTGCCCGAACCCCAGCGCAGGCCCGCGTTCTCGCTGGACTCGATCTCGGTCGAGCTGTCGTTCATGGTCGGGCCCGCGGCGGGCGTGCTGATCGCGACGAAGTTCTCGACCGGCACCGCGCTCGTCGTGATCGGCCTGGCGATCCTGACCGCGAGCGCGGTGCTTTTCGCCGTGAACCCGGTGCTGCTGCACGAGGACGATGTCATCGAGGGCTCGCCTCCCCGGCTGCGGGAGTGGCTGCGCGGGCCGATGATCGCCGCGTTGATCATCCCGTTCGGCGCCACGATGGTGTTGTCCGGCATGGAGATCTCGGCGATCGCCTCGCTGGAGCGCACGGGTCAGCAGAGCTGGCTCGGGCTGATCTTCTTCGTGATGTGCGCGGCGTCGGCGCTGGGCGGGCTCTTCTACGGAACTCTGCGACGCGTGCCGACCGGCGTGGTCCTGCTGGCCTGCATGGCGTTGCTGGAGATACCGGTCGGCCTCGGCGACGGCAGCGTGTGGCTGCTGGCGCTCGCGTTGATCCCGATGAACCTGGCGTGCGCGCCGACGATCACGGCGTCGTCCGAACTGATCGCCAAGAGTGCGCCGCCGACGGCTCGCGGGCTGGCTCTCGGGCTGCAGGGATCCGCGTTCACGTTCGGTGTCGCCGCTGGTCAGCCGCTCGCGGGGGTTGCTGTGGACCACAGCGGACCCCCGCTCGGCTTCCTCGTCGCCGGCGTGGCCGGGCTCGTGATCGCGGGCCTCGGCTGGGCGTTCTCGCGGCAGCGTCAGGCGGTCTCGGCCACGTCCTGAGCGGAGTTGGCCAGCGCGAGGCCCGTGCGGAGCGCGCCCACCGCCTCGGACACGGCCTCGCGGAAGATCCCGCCGACGCCGAGCACGTTCGCGAAGCCGTGGAACAGGCCCTCGTGCCTGCGCAGCACCACCGGCACGCCCTCGGCGGCCAGCCGTTCCGCGAAGGCCTCGCCCTCGTCGCGCAACGGGTCGTAGCCAGCGGTCGCGATGTAGGTCGGGGGCAGCTTCGACAGGTCCTCGGCCAGCATGATCGACAGGCGGGGGTCGTGCCGGTCCTTGCCGCCCTCGCTGTACTTGTCGAGGAACCAGTCCATCTTCTCGTCGGTCAGGAAGAACCCGTTGCCGAAGATCTCGCGGGACCGGCGGCGCACCGACGCGTCCACGCCGGGGTAGAAGAGCAGCAGGAACGCCAGGTCGATCTCGGCGGCGTGCGCGGTCACCGCGGCGAGGTTGCCGCCCGCGCTGTCCCCGCCGAGCGCGATCCGCTTCGGGTCGATGCCCAGGTCCTCGGCCTTGGCGATCGCGTACCGCAGCACCTCGGCGGCGTCGTCGGCCGCGGCCGGGAACCGGGCCTCCGGGGCGAGCCGGTAGTCGGCCGCCAGCACGCGGACCCCGGCCTCCCTGGCGAGGAAACGGCACAGGTTGTCGTGGCTGTCGAGGCTTCCGGTCACCCAGCCGCCGCCGTGGTAGAAGATCAACAGCGCTGAGCCGCTCGCGAGGCCGTCCGGCGTGTACAGGCGCCCGGCGAACTCCCCGATCGTGAGCTCCCGCGCACCCACCCCGGTGATCTTCGGGCCGGCCACGAGCTTCGAACTCAACTCCAGGTCCAGTCGGCTCTCGGATGCTGTCTTCGTGCGCCACTCCGTCCCGGACAACTGCTGGAGCCTGAGCAGCAGCTGCGCCTCGGGGTGCAGGTCCTGGCCGTCCAAACGGATCGGACTGCCGGCGATGAGGCGGCGCACAGGGCCGGGGAGACCGAACGCGAAGCGCAGAGCACCGGCCATCACGGCCGCCTGGAAGTTCGACATGTGTTGCAGGTTACTCGCGAGTAGTGCTGGATCTCCAGGTATCTGGAGGTGGAAGGATCGTTGTCATGACGGTGACGGTGGTGGGCATCGGGGGCTCGATCAGGTCCGACTCGCAGTCCGAGCGGGCGCTGCGGGTGGCCCTGGAGGGCGCGCGCGAACTTGGCGCGCAGACGATCCAATACAGCGGCCCTGACCTGGTGCTTCCGTTCTACGACCCGTCGGTGCCGGACCGCACGGACATCGCCATGAAGATGGTCGAGGACCTGCGCAGGTGCGACGGCGTGATCGTCGTGTCGCCCGGCTACCACGGCACCGTGTCCGGCCTGGTCAAGAACGCCCTCGACTACATCGAGGACCTCCGCGACGACGACCGCCCGTACCTGGACGGCCGCGCGGTCGGCACCATCACCGCCGCGTACGGCTGGCAGGCCGCGGTGAACACGCTCGCGGCAGTCCGCTCGATCGTGCACGCGCTGCGCGGCTGGCCGACGCCGCTGGGCGCCGCGATCAACTCCGCGCAGGTCAAGTTCGACGGCGATGGTGCCTGCTCAGACGCCGACGTCGACCGGAACCTGCGGGTGATCGGCCGCCAGGTCGCCGAGTTCGCGCTCCGGCAGGCGTCTCAGTTGGACGTGAACTGAGTCACGACGGGGCATTTAAGTCGTGCGCGATGCGTTCTCCCTCAGTGAAAGGCAATTAGCCCACTGACTCAAGGGAGAGCGGAATGGAAGCGCTGTACACGGCTGAGGCGACTGCTTACGGCGAAGGCCGCAACGGCGAGGTTCGCTCGTCCGACGGTGTGATCGACGAGGTCCTGTCGGTCCCCAAGGAGATGGGCGGCCCCGGCGGCGACGCGACCAACCCGGAGCAGCTGTTCGCGGCCGGTTACTCGGCTTGCTTCAACTCCGCTATCGCAGCCGTCGCGCGCGCCGGGAAGATTCAGGTCCCGTCTTCTGAGGTAACCGCCAAGGTGGGGATCGGCTCCAACGGCGCCGGCGGCTTCCAGCTCGCCGTCGAACTCGCGGTGAAGATCCCCGGACTCGACCAGGCGGTCGCGGAGAAGCTCGTCGAGCAGGCCCACCAGGTCTGCCCGTACTCCAACGCGACGCGCGGCAACATCGAGGTGGCGCTCACCGTCACCGTCTAGGAGGCGCGTTTCACCATGGCCAAGAACCCGATCACCAGCCCACTGGCTGACGCCGACCGCGACGCGGTGGGCAAGATCCTGCAGGCGACGCTCGTAGACCTCGTCGACCTGTCCCTGATCGGGAAGCAGGCGCACTGGAACGTGATCGGCAAGAACTTCCGCAGCGTCCACCTTCAGCTCGACGAACTGGTCGTACTGGCACGCAACGCCGCCGACCAGGTAGCCGAGCGAGCGGCCGCTCTCGGCGTCACGCCGAACGGCACGGCGAAGACCATCGCCGCGTCGTCCGGCGTGCCCGAGATCGCGTCCGGCTGGCTGAAGGAGGACCAGGTGGTCGAGTCGATCACGACTTCCCTGGCGTCGCTGATCTCCCGCATGCGCACCCGCATCGACGAGACCGACAAGCCCGACCTCGTCACCCAGGACCTGCTGATCGGCATCACGCAGGAGCTGGAGCAGGCGCACTGGATGTGGCAGGCGCAGTCGGCCTGACAGCCGAGTCGGCCTGACCCGGCCTGACAGCTCAGTCGGCTCAGTCGGCCTGACAGCTCAGAGCATCAGCTGACGGATGGCCCGTTCCTCGATGGAACGGGCCTCGTCCACTTTCCTGGCCAGTTCGTCGTAGTCGCCACCGTTGGCGATCTCCGACCAGAGCGCGCCCGACGCCCGGAACTCCTGCGCCCCGGGCAGCCCGGCTTCTTCGAGGAACTCGGCGTAGAGCGGCCGGGTAGCGCCCGGCGCCGTGTACTCGACCTCCAGGCAGTCGCGCAGCCTCTGCCTCACGAACCCGGGATCGTCGGCCCAGCGCTGGGACCAGCCCTTCTTCCCCTTGTCGCGCAACTGCTCCGCGAGCTTGCGCATGCCGGAGAAGCCGAAGTTCACGTCGAAGTTGTTGCCCAGCACCGGCCCGGTGAGGTGCTCGCACGTCATCCGCACGGCCGCAGCGACGTCCGGCTCGCCCGTCCGCTCGCCGATGCTGATCATCTCGTGCCTGCCCTGCCCCCAACTCGCCATGAACGCGCCGAGCGGCTGCACGTGCGTCCCGTGGTTGTGCACGGTGACCACGTCGCCGTCCGCTCCCAGCACCCCGACCGGGTGCTTCTCCTTGCCCAGCAAGCAGATCACCGGCCCGTCGGCCGCCCGCAACTGCTGCTCGGCCTTGCGCGCCGACGTGGTGCTGGTGACGTCGTGCGCGATGCCGGCGTGCGCGAGCGCGGTCGGGATGAACGGCGCGGGGTGATGCCGCGCGACGATCGTCATCGTCGGCGTGTGCCCCTTGTACTCGAACACGAAGTACATGAACCCGATGCCGCCGCCCAGCCCGGCGAGCATCGCCTCGGACCACTCGTCGTCGAGCATCTCCCGCAGCAGCCAGGAGTCGTGCATCTGCCCGGTCGGCCGCGCGTCTTTCAGCACGTGCCTGCGCGCGGTGGTGTACGACTCGCCGGTGCGCTCCATCCGGGCGCGAACCAGGCGCTTGAACGACTTCTGCTCGGTCATGGCGTGCCTCTCACGGACGCGCTGGAGCCGTTCCCCACGCCTGACTCCGCTCGTCCGGGCTGCGTTCGTGCACACGACTGACACGACTGACCGGCGCCGGAAGGACAGGAGTCCCCTTTGCCTCCGCAACGCCGGCCAGCGTGGGTGACCGATCAGGAGGTGAGGCGCTCGGCAGCGCCGTCACCCATGCTACTGCGGGCGTCACCGCACGACGAGCGCTCCGCAGCCGTCCTGGGCAGCCGTCCTCGCAGCCATCCCGAGACCGCCTCCCAGGGTTCATCGCCGACGATCTCCGGAGCCGGCGTCGGCCGTTCCGAGGTCGTCTCCGGCCGTGTCGCTCCGGCCGTGTCGCATCAGCCGTGTCGCTCCAGCCGTGTCGCTCCAGCCATGTCGCACCGGCCAGGTCGCCGTGCCACACCGGCCATGTCAGCGTGGCCAAGCGCCGTGCACACCGCTCCCCGCGCGATTCCTCATGACGCAACGCGCGGATCCCGGATTTGGTTCCCGCTCTGTCCACAGGCTACCCGAGTTCGGATAACCGCTGGTCAGCGAATCGGCAGCCTGTGGACAACTCGCGATCATGACCTACTTCGCGCCCAGGTGCCGCCGAGCGAAGTCCACCTCGGCCGCCGTCTGACGGATCGTCTCGGCGACGACCAACGAGCCGTGGCCCGCGTCGTAGCGGTACATCTCGTAGGCGTGGTCGCGGGCCGCGAGTGCGTCGAGGTAGTTGTCGATCTGCCTGATCGGGCAGCGCGGGTCGTTCTCGCCCGCGAGGATCAGCACGGGCGCGGTGACCTGGTCGACGTACGTGAGCGGCGAGCACTCCTCGTACAGCTCGGGCAGTTCCTCCGGGGAGCCGCCGAACAGCGCGCGGTCGAACGCCCGCAGCGGTTCCATCTCGTCCTCGTAGGCGGCGAAGTAGTCCGCCACCGGGACGCCCGCGACGCCGACGGTCCAGCGTTCCGGCTGGGTGCCGATGCCGAGCAGGGTCAGGTAGCCGCCCCACGAGGCGCCGTTGAGGACCGACTTCGACGGGTCGGTGAGACCCGACTCGACCGCCCAGTCGTGCACGTCGGCGATGTCCTCGAGTTCCGTGATGCCCGGACGGCCCTCGATGGCGTCACGCCACTTCGAGCCGTAGCCGCTGGAGCCGCGGTAGTTCACGTGCACGGTGGCGAACCCTGCGTCCAGCCACACCGCGCGGTAGGCGGAGAAGCGGTCCTCGTCGGAGGAGTGCGGGCCGCCGTGGATCAGGAAGACCGTCGGGAACGGGCCCTCGCCGTCCGGCTTCGAGACGAGCGCGTGCACGTCGCCGACGAACACGTCCTCCAGTGGCGCGGACGTCGCGGGCTTGGCGCCGGCGGGCTCGACCAGCACGCGCTCGGTGCCGTCGGTCGCCAGCGCGCGGATGACCGTGGACCTCTCGGCGGACGACCAGGAGTACTCGATCGTGCCGTCCGGGCGCACGCCCGCCGAGCCGATCACGCCGGGCGCGGTGTCCAGAGTGGACAGTTCGCCGGTCGCGAGGTCGTAGCGGTGCGCGGTGTTGCGGGCGTGGTGGGTGTGCACGATCAGCAACGCGGACGCGTCCGGGTACCAGTCGGCGGAGACCTCGCCCGGCAGGTCGAGGACGATCTCCTGCTCGGTGCCGGCGGCGACGTCCCAGATCAGCAGTTCCTCGCGGCCGCGGCGCTCGTGCAGCACCAGCAGTCGCTGGTCGCCGCGCACCGGGCTGAACGAGATGGCGTCGAGGCCCTTGCCCTTGCCGTCCCACTTCTCGGCGATGGTCTCGCCGTTCTCCGCGTTGAGCGCGCGCAGCGCCATGTGCCTGTTGTCGCCGTGCTCGGAGTGCGCGATCACGACGATCGACTCGTCCTTCGACAGCGCGGTGACGCCGGCGTCGTTGACGTGCTGGTAGAGCACCTCGCTCTTGCCGTTGCGCGCCAGCCACACCGTGGTGCCGTCGTCGGTCGACGCGGCCACGGCCGTGACGGTGCGGCCGATCTCCAGACCCGCCGGGTAGCCGGGGGTCACGTCGGCGACCGCGGGCTCCGCCTTGCTGCCGTCGGCCTTGAACGGCTCGCGCACCCAGACGCCGAACTCGTCGCCGTCGTGGTCGTCGAACCACCAGATCTCGGTGCCGTCCGGGTTCAGCGTGGCGTGCGACGTGCCGTTCGGGCGGTCGGTGACCTTGCGGTGCTCGTCCGTCGCGCGGTCCCAGGAGTAGATCTCCCACACGCCGCTCGCGTTGGAGACGTACAGGGTGCGGTCCGGTGCGTCGTCGGCCCATCCGGGCAGGCTCATGCGGGGAGCGGTGAACCGCTCACGCCACCGGGTCTCGGCGGCCGGGTCCTCGAAGAGCTGTTCCGGAATGTCGGGAGAAGGGTGCGTCGTCACGGTTCAACACTAGAGTCAGTGGCCGGTTCCAGGGGGAATCCACGTGACACAACCACCACAGTGGGGTGCGCCACCGCTGCCGCCGAAGCCCGCGCAGCCCCGCTGGCGAGGGCACCCGGCCGTGAAGCGGTGGATATTCGCAAGGCATCAACATTCTTTGTCGCAAGGCCACAGACCGAGCAACCGCCGCTGATTAGTTGAATCGAGTCAGAGATTCTAGGTGTGGGGTCCCGCGAGAGTTAACGTTGATGCATGTCCGAAACGATGGATCGCCTCGCCGGGGCCGCCACGTTGGAGGAAGTGCAACGCGTCGTCCGCACCACGGCCAGGTCTTCGCTGGCCGCGCACGGTGCGACGCTGGTGCTGCTCGACGGTGACCTCTGCTACTACGCCGACGAGGACTCGATGAGTCCGCTGTGGAAGGGCCAGCGCTTCCCCGCCGTGAACTGCATCAGCGGATGGGCGATGTTGAATCGTCAAACCGTGGCGATCAGGGACATCCGCTTCGATTCGAGGATCCCTCAGGAAGCGTATCGGCCGACTTTTGTGCGAAGCCTGCTGATGGCCCCGATCCTGCGCCCGGAACCGCTCGGCGCCATCGGCTGCTACTGGGCCGTCCCGCACACCGCGACCCCTGCGGAGACCGAAACGCTGGAGTCACTGGCCCTGGCCGCCGGCGAGGCCCTGGAACGCTTCCCAGAAGGCCTGCCCGCACGGGGCTTCATCAACTGACGTCCTGGAAGTGCCGCAGCGTCAACGGCCGCTGCAGGTACTCGTCCTCGTCCGGGAACGTCACCGGATCGGTGCGCCAGCCAGGCCCGGCGTAGTTCTCCAGGGCCTGCTCGTCCTGCCACCGGCTCACGTACTGCACGCGCAGCGGGTCGTCGAGGTCGACGAGCACCTCGTGCCCGACCAGCCCGTCGTGGATCTCGGGAAACGTCCTGACGAGATCCCGCACCCGTGCGACGAACTCTTGCTCCCGGCCCGGCTTCACCAGAGCCTCCGACACCCGCGTCAGCATGGTGCCGAGCTTATTGCCGCCCGAGCTCCTCGTCGAAGATCCGGTCGACCTGCCGCGAAGCCCGCGACAACGCCCTGACCGCGATGAAAACGACGATGAGACCGACGGCCACCACGGCCGTCACCCAAGCGGAAGTGAACATGTAAACGATCCCCAGGGACTGCAGCACCACAATTGCTTTGGCCGCTATGACGATCCACGACCTGGAAGCAGCATTGGCGGCGGAGGCGGAGTCCATCACTGACATCTCCCGACTTATTCAACGGCGGCTGAACCACAGCCTTCGTCGTTTGGATCAAGACTCCCGTTACGCAACGTCAGTTGAACCGTCAACCTTCACTCGTAAGGGTTAACGCTACGTGGTCGTTCCGTATGATTTGATCCGGAACGATGGCGCAGTGTCATGCAACGACGGTGGCGTCTACGGCTGCCCGTGTCGAGACGCGTCACACGATCGAGTGACTTATCGGGAACGTTGATGACTTTTCGCGGTGATCGCGAAGGACCTTCGACCCTGTGTGCGAAGGGACCTTCTGGTCGACTTGTCGACAAACAAAAGGCGAGACAAATTCACGACGAAAGAAAACGCCTCGATTCCACTCCGGGATGGAATTGAGCCGAGATCGGGCCGGTCGTGCGAGATGGTCTGGGCGTGAACTGGTCCCGCTGCCGGCTCTGGGGAACGTCGCCTCGATGCTCGACGCGACGGTCGAGCGGCTTGAGGGCGACTTCCCCGCCGAGTGGAGGGCATGAGATTCGGAAGTCGCCCCAAAACGGCTGCAGAAACAAATCAGCTCCCATCCGCATTTCTGCGAACAGGAGCTGATTCGTGTTATTCAATCGGGGTGACAGGATTTGAACCTGCGACCTCTTCGTCCCGAACGAAGCGCGCTACCAAGCTGCGCCACACCCCGGCTGGGAACATGTAGAACTCTACATCATGTCCGCGCCAGCTCCGAATCGGACCCCCTCATTTCGCCCCTGACCAGGCGTAACGGGCCGCGGAACCAAGGTCAGCAGGGAAGCCTCCGGAGGGCAGCAGAACCGCACCGGCGCGTACGGCGAAGTGCCCATGCCGGCGGACACGTTCATCCACATGTGCGAGCCCCAGCGCGAAACTCCGCGGGCGCGGCCGCGGTCCAGTTCGCAGTTCGTCACCACTGCGCCGTAGAACGGGATGCGGAGCTGGCCGCCGTGCGTGTGGCCCGCCATCACGAAGTCGTAGCCGTCGGCGGCGAACGGGTCGAGCACGCGCGGTTCCGGGGAGTGCGTGACGCCCAGGCGCAGGGCTGCTGACGGGTCCGGGGCGCCGGCGATGTCGGCGTAGCGGTCGCGCTTCAGGTGGGGGTCGTCGAGGCCCGCGCAGAAGATGGCCTGGCCGCCGACCATGATGGTCTTGCGCAGGTGCGTGAGGTCTTCCCAGCCTCGTTCGATCATGCCGGCGCGCAGGTCGCGCCACGGGAGCGTCACGCCGTGGATGCGCTTGGTCTTGGCGGACGGCAGCAGGTAGCGGACCGGGTTCTTGAGCCTCGGCGCGTAGTAGTCGTTGCTGCCGAAGACGAACACGCCCGGCTTGTCGAGCAACGGGCCGAGCGCGCGCAACGTGCCGGGGACGGCGTCCTTGTGCGCGAGGTTGTCGCCTGTGTTGACCACGAAGTCCGGGTTCAGGTCGGCCAGCGCGGCCACCCAGCGCTGCTTCGACACCTGGTTCGGCGTCATGTGCAGGTCTGAGATGTGCAGCACGCGGATCGGCTTGGCTCCGGGGGACAGGACCGGCACCGTGGCGGTGCGCAGGGTCCAGTGCCTTCTCTCGATTCCCGCCGCGTACGCGACGGTCGCGGCGCCGAGAGCGGTCGTGGCGAGGAGGGCGCGGCCCAGCTTGTTCACGCGTCAAGGGTACGGAAGGGCGTTAACTCGATCGGCGCGGCATCCGGAGGGCGGTACCGTTCTGCGCCATGGCGGACTTGAAGACGCGGCTGAAGAACGACCTGACTGTCGCGATGAAGGCACGGGAGACCGTCACGGCCGGTGCGTTGCGAATGGCGCTCACGGCCGTCACGAACGAGGAGGTCTCGGGCAAGCAGGCCCGTGAGCTCTCCGACGACGAGGTCGTGAAGGTCCTCGCGCGTGAGGCGAAGAAGCGCAAGGAGGCCGCGGAGGCCTTCGACGGCGCCGGGCGGGCCGAGAAGGCGGACCTGGAGCGCCAGGAACTCGCCGTGCTGGAGATCTACCTCCCGAAGCAGCTCGACGACGCGGAGCTGAAGTCCATTGTGGACAAGGCGTACGACGCCGTCGCCGCGCAGCTCGGTGAGGCGCCGGGGCAGAAGCAGATGGGCCAGGTCATGAAGGCCGTCAACGCCGAGGTCGCCGGGCGCGCCGAGGGTGGCCGGGTGGCCGCCGCGGTGAAGGCCAGGCTCGCCGGTTAGAACGCAGTGCCGCAGCGGTGATCGACCGCTGCGGCACCCCAGCTCAGAACGCCTTGCCGACCGCGTCCGCGAACTCGCCCATCGACCCGAACTCCAGGTCGTAGCTGAAGTCACCGGACGGCTCCGGCGTCGCGCCCCAGCCCGGCCGGTCGCTCCGCCGGTTGATCCACACGGACGGCAGCCCCTCCCGCTTGGCCGGGACGTGGTCGTGGAACAGGCTCTGCGCCACGTGCAGCAGCTCCGAACGCTCCACGCCCAGCGAACCCAACTCGCGATCCAGTGCCCGGAAGTGGTTCTCGGCGGGCTTGTACGCGCCGACGTCCTCCGCGGTGATGATCGCCGCGAAGTCCCCGCGCAGCTGCCGGTTGCTGCCCGCGAACCCGGCGCGGTGCACGTTCGACAGGATGATCAGCCGGTAGTGGGACGCCAGGCGCGCCAACGCGTCCGCGGAGTCGGGGAACGCGGGCCAGTCCGGCACCGAGTCACCCAGCCGCCGCGCCCACTCGTCGCTCACCTCGCGCCCCAGTGAGGCGCCGGTCTGCCGGAAGGCCGTGGCCAGGACGTCCGGGTACAGCGAGGACGGCGTCGCCGCCTGCACCGCAGACTCCTGCTTCCCGTATGCGAGCAGCAGTTCCTCGTCGGACAGCGAGAGCCCCTGTTCGCGCGCCCACGGTGACAGCACCGCGGCGATGCCGGTCTCCCAGTCGATGAGCGTGCCGTAGCAGTCGAAGCTGAGCGCCTTGAACGCTGTCAGGTCCATGACTCAAACTGTAGTACAGTTCAACTGTAGGGCAACCCGTTAAACTGGCCACATGTCAGCCCTCGACGGCCTCGAAGTGCGCCGCACCACCACGGCCCAGCAGCTGGCCGACGGCCTCTCCGAACGGATCATGGCCGGTGCTTTCGGCCCTGGTGACAGGCTCAGGGAGAGCGCGATCGCGGCCGAACTCGGCGTCGCGCGCAACACCATCCGCGAGGCCGTCCGGATCCTGGAGCTGACCGGACTGGTCCGCTACGAGGTCAACCGCGGCGCCGTCGTCATCGCGCCCACGCCGGAGAAGATCGAGGCGCTCTACACGGCCCGCGAACGCCTGGAGACCGCCGCGATCGCCCGCACCCCGCGCCCGGAGCAGCTCGAGGCGATCACCACGGCGTTCGACGCCCTCGTAGAAGCCGCCCGGACCGGCGACGGGATCGTCGACCGCGACCTCGCGTTCCACCAGACGATCGTCGCGCTGCTCGACAGCACGAGGCTGGACGAGTTCTTCGCCTCGCTGACCAAGGAACTGCGCTTCTACCTCACGGTCCTGAGCAAGTCCGAGACGCCGGAGGAGGTCGTGGCCGAGCACGAGGCCATCGTCGACGCCATCCGCCTCGGCGACCGCGACAGGGCGGTCGCCGAGATCCGGGCTCACGTCGACGTGAGCGTGCAGCGCCTCAAAGCGCTGCTCGGCTGAGCGCTACCGGGGTTCCGGTTCGGTCGGCAGCGTGATCGGTGGCGGCTCGTTCGGGTTGCCGGGGTTGGGCGGCGGCTGCGCCGGCGGTTCCGTGGCCACCGGCGGTGGCACGTACCCCGAGCTCACCGACAGCGTGATCACCGTGCCGCGCAACGCGTTGCCGCGCGGCGACTGGCTGACGACCGTGCCCTTCGACTTCTCCGAGTTCACCGACTGCTGGCTGACCTTGTAGCCGGCCTGCTCCAGGATCCGCACGGCGTCGTTGGACTGCTTGCCCACGACGTCGGGCACCTGGATCTCGCGGCCGCCCTTGAGGTAGCGCTGCTCCACCTGCGGCAGCTGGGCCACCGGCAGGTTCGCGTGCATCTTCGACATCGTCTCGAACCACGTCTTGGCCGGGATGGTGCCGCCGAAGATGTTGCCGTTGCCGCACAACCGGGGTGCGGCGCCCACGCAGATCGGGCGGGGCGAGTTGCCGTCGTTGAACGTCTGAACGGCGCCCGCGAAGTCCGGGGTCGCACCGATGAACGCCGCCGACTTGTACTCCTCGGTGGTGCCCGTCTTGGCGATCATCGGGCGGGTCCACTTGGCGGCACGGGCGGCGGCCGCGGCGGTACCTCCGCCGACGTCGTCCTTGCTCATGCCGACCGCGAGGCCGTTCGCGAGCCCCTCGGCGACGACCTGCTCGCACGGCGCCTCGTTGACCGGGATCGGCTTGCCGTTGCGGTCCAGCACCTTCGTGATCGGCGTGGGCGGGCACCACTTTCCGCCGCTCACGATGGTCGCGGCGACGTTCGCGAGCTCCAGAGTGGACACCGGCGCCGGCGAGAGCGTGAACGACGCGTTGCCGCCGTTCTGCTTGTAGAACTCGGTCTGCGAGACGCGGTTCTGCTTGTCCTTGGCCTTCGGGTCGGGCCTCGTGCCCTGCAGGTTCGTCGCCATCGTCTCGCGCATGCCCAGCCGCGAGGCCATGTCCACGACCGCGTCCATGCCAGTCTGCTCCTCGAGGATCACGAAGCCGGTGTTCGGCGAGGTCGCGAGTGCCTGCTGCAGCGTCATGGACGACGGGTAGCTCGAGTCGAAGTTCGACAGGCAGTACCAGCGCGTGCCGGGCTCACCGGTGCTCGGGCAGCGCTGGGCGCCACCCTTGAAGACCCGCGAGGTGTGCGAGGTCGGCGTCGGGATGACGTTCTCGATGCCGAGACCCTTCTCCAGCGCCGCCGCGGCCGTGAAGACCTTGTAGACGGAACCGGCGCCGAACTTGTTCTCCACGCCGCTGGGCAGGTCGTACGTCGTCTGCCGCAGGTCGGCCTTCAGGCCGTAGTCGCGGTTCGCGACCAGCGCCAGCACGTCGTGGCGGTCCTTGCCGGGCTTCACGATCGCCATCGTGTTCGCGATGCCGTCGGTGCCCTTGCCGACGCCGGCCTCGGCCGCCGCCTTCGCCTGCTGGGTGACCGCTCTGTCCAAAGTGGTCTGAATGGTGTAACCGCCGGTGCGCAGCTGTTCCTCGCTGAAACCCGCGCGCTGCAAGTAGTTCACGACGTACGAGCAGAAGAAGCCGTTTTCCGGACCGGCGCCGACACAACCGTTCGGTGGTGTGCGAACCGGAGTCGCGAGACCCAGTCCTTCCTTCTTCGCCGCCTCACCCGCGTCACGCGACAGCTTGTCGTTCTCGACCATCCGGTCGATCACTTTGTTGCGCCGCTCCAAAGCTTTGTCCGGATACGCTTCGGGGTCGAGTGCTGACGGACTGTTCACCATTCCCGCGAGCATCGCGGCCTGAGGAACCGTCAACTTGTCCGGCGTCGTGTTGAAGTAAGCCTGCGCCGCCGCCGCGATGCCGTAAATGGTCGAACCAAATGGAACGACGTTGAGGTACCGGGCGAGGATCTCCTCCTTGCCGAGCTTTCGCTCCAGCTGCAACGAGATCCGGGCCTCGCGCATCTTGCGCGCGATGGTCTGCTCCTGGGCCTTGGCCTGCTCCAGCTTGTTGTTCCGCGCGACCACGTGGACCAGGTAGTTCTTGACGTACTGCTGGGTCAGCGTGGAGGCGCCCTGCGACACCGACCCGCTGACCTGGTTCGTCAGCCCGGCTCGGATCGTGCCCTTCCAGTCCACGCCCTGGTGCTCGTAGAACCGGCGGTCCTCGACCGAGATCAGCGCCGCCTTCATGGTCGGCGAGATCTTCTCGGGAGGTGTCAGGACTCTGTACTGGTCGAACAGGTAGGCGATCGGGGCGCCGTCCTTGTCCGTGACCGTGGTGATCAACGGGGGATCCGTCGTCACCAGGTCGGCCGAGATGCTGTCCACAGTGTCGCTGGCTCTGTTCGAGACGAGGCCTGTCGCACCCACGACTGGGAACAGCATGCCGGCGAGGAGAACCCCAGCCAGCAGGCACAGGCCGAGCATCTTGAGCACGCCATTCCTGACTCGCACGCGGGTCAGCGTACGCCGTACACGAACGGGTGAAGGTGATCAGTAAGTGCCGTTACTCAGCATGAGTAGACATACGCAAGACAGGTAACAGTCGGGTGACCCAGGCTTGGACAGGGAACCGAACAGCACTACAGTCCGTCAACGTCCAAGGAATGCAGCCGTGGCTCGAACGCTACGGCATCCGTGGCAGGGGTGTGGCGGATTTCCACATTTGGACAGCACTGAGGAGTGGGGGATATGAACCAGGGGGATTGGCGTATCAACGCTTCGTGCCGTGACGAAGAGCCGGACCAGCTCTTCGTTCGAGGTGCGGAGCAGCGCAAGGCGAAGCTCGTGTGCCTGGGATGCCCGGTGCGCATGGAATGCCTGGCCGAAGCGCTGGACAACAAGATCGAGTTCGGGGTCTGGGGAGGCATGACCGAGCGCGAACGCCGTGCTCTGCTGCGTCGTCGTCCAGACGTTGACTCGTGGTTCGAACTGCTCGACAACGCACGTCAAGAGCACGTCGAAGACACGAGGGTCAGCTAGGCGCTTATTCGCCGGCGAGTCGACGACCTATCTCCCGAAGGCCGTCGAGGTCGTGCACGTCAGCAGGCAATGCGGGCACGCCGACCAGCGCGACGCCGGGGTGTGCACGCGTGAACCGGGCCAGCAGCCGCTTCTCACGATCGGCCACTGCCACCCGGTCCGCGTGCAGCCGGAGCACTGCCGCGGCGAGCGGCGCGTCACCGGAGCGGTCCAGGTCATCCGCTGCGGCGACCGCCTTCGCCGCGGGCAGATCCCCCGCGAGCACGGGATGGGTCCTGTTCGCGACGAGCCCGCACAACGGCATGTTCTCGGCGCTGAGCCGTTCCACGAAATAGCTCGCTTCGCGCAATGCGTCCGGTTCCGCCGCCGCTACCACCACGAAACCGGTTCCGGGCGAGCGGAGCAGTTCGTACGTGCGCTGCGCGCGTTCGCGGAATCCTCCGAACATGCTGTCGAACGCCTGAACAAAAGTTGACGCGTCCTGCAACAGCTGGCCGCCGACGATCGTCGACACAGCACGGGTGAAAAGGCTGAAACCGGTTCCGACGATCTTGAGCAGCCCTCGGCCGCTCGCACGTGCCGGCGCCGACAGCATCCTGATGAACCTGCCGTCGAGCACCGTCGACAGGCGCTGCGGCGCGTCCAGGAAGTCGAGCGCCGACCGCGACGGCGGGGTGTCGACGATGATCAGGTCCCACTCGTCCTGCGCCACCAGCTGGCCCAGCTTCTCCATCGCCATGTACTCCTGCGTGCCGGAGAACGACGAGGAAATGGTCTGGTAGAAGGGGTTCGACAGGATCTGGTCGGCCCGGTCGCGGCCCGCGTGGGTCAGCACCATGTCGTCGAACGTGCGACGCATGTCGAGCATCATCGCGAACAGCTCGCCCTTGGGCTCGAAGCCGTCGACGACGACCTCGCGCGGGTGGTTGTCCAGTTCCCGCAGGCCCAGCGACTGCGCGAGCCGCCGTGCCGGGTCGATCGTCAGCACGACCACGCGCCTGCCGCGTTCGGCCGCGCGCAACGCCAGCGCGGCCGCGGTCGTCGTCTTGCCCACGCCGCCGGAGCCGCAGCAGACCAGGACGCGCGTCTCCAGGTCGTCGAGCAACGGGTCGAAGTCGAGCCTGGTGGTCATCGGACACCCGCCGCGACCAGCGCCTCGGCCAGTTCGTAGAGCGCGGCCACGTCCACCCCGTCCGTCAGGTCCGGCAGCTCCAGCGTCGGCAGGTCCGACTCGGAGAGCAGTTCCTTGGCTTCCTGCTGCGACTGCACCCGGATGGCATGCTCCACCGTCTCGTCGACCAAACCTTCGAGCGTGAACTCGTCGAGGTCGAGCCCGGCGGCGTTCAGCCCCGCCCGCACCCGTGACTCGTCCAGCCTGCCCTCGGCCGCGACCGGCAGCGAACGCGCGGGCAGCCGGACCGGCTGGACCCTGTTCACCAGCACCGCGCCCGGACGCAGGTCGGCGCCGTCCAGTTCGGTCACGGCGTCCAGGGTCTCGCGCACCGGCATCTCCTCCAGCAGCGCCACCAGGTGCACCGCCGTGTCACCGGAGTGCAGCAGCCGCACGACGCCGTCGCTCTGCCCCTTGATCGGCCCGACCTTGGCGAGGTCGGCCATGGCCTTGGTGACGTCGAGGAACTTGACCACGCGCCCGGTGGGCGGCGCGTCCAGCACGACGGCGTCGTAGAGGTGGCGGCCGTCCGGTCCGGTGCGGTTCACGCACTCCTTGACCTTGCCGGTCAGCAGGACGTCGCGCAGGCCGGGCGCGAGCGTGGTCGCGAACTCGATCGCGCCCATCTTGCGCAGCGTGCGGCCCGCGAAGCCGAGGTTGTAGAACATCGCCAGGTACTCGAGGAGCGCGGCCTCCGCGTCGATCGCGAGCGCGTGCACCTCGCCGCCGCCCGGCGCGGACGCGATCCGTTCCTCGGAGTAGGGCAGCGGGGCCCGGTCGAAGAGCTGGGCGATGCCCTGCCTGCCCTCGACCTCGATCAGCAGCACCCGGCGCCCACCGGTGGCGAGCGCGAGCGCCAGCGCGGCCGAGACCGTCGTCTTGCCCGTGCCGCCCTTGCCGGAGACCACGTGCAGACGGGCTCGGGTCAGCTCCTCGGTCCACGACGTCACATGTCCAGACTATGTGTGAAATCGGTCGAACGTGGATCGGTCGGTCAATCGACCATGGTGAGGAAGAGAACGGCGATCGCTGTCGCGGCCACCAACGCCCACGCGACGACCGAGGGAAGCCACAGCGCGATGCTCAGCGTGATCACGCCCACGACCACGAGGCCGATCAGTCCGGCCTGGACGACCTCCGTGCGCCGGCTGTGCTTGCGGTCACGCACCTGGGCCATGGCGACGAGCACCATCACCAGCCCACCTGCCGCGAACAGGCTGGTGGCGATGATCCGCCAGGTCTCCATGTGATCAAGGTAGCTCGAAGTGCGAGAACCGCGCAGAGGGCGATCGGGTGGCAAGTTAGGCTCCGCGCATGACGAAGTGGGAGTACGCGACCGTGCCGTTGTTGATCCACGCCACGAAGCAGATCCTCGACCAGTGGGGCGACGACGGCTGGGAGCTGGTCACCGTGCTGACGAACCCGACGGGTGAGCAGCACGTCGCGTACCTGAAGAGGGCGAAGGCATGAGCACCTGGAGCAACCGCCTGAAGGAGCTCGGCATCGAGCTCCCCGGTGTCGCCGCCCCGCTCGCCGCCTACGTGCCCGCCACGCAGAGCGGCCCGTGGGTGTTCACCTCCGGCCAGCTGCCGTTCGTCGAGGGCAAGCTCCCCGCCACCGGCAAGGTCGGCGCCGAGGTCTCCCCGGACGAGGCCAAGCAGTACGCCGCGACGTGCATCCTCAACGCTCTCGCGGCCGTCCACGCGCTCGTGGGGATTGACTCGATCAAGCGAGTCGTGAAAGTTGTCGGGTTCGTGGCCTCCGCCGAGGGCTTCACGGGACAGCCTGGTGTCATCAACGGCGCCTCCGAGCTGCTCGGCGAGATCTTCGGTGAAGAGGGCAAGCACGCCCGGTCGGCTGTGGGGGTCGCAGAGCTGCCGATCGGCGCTCCAGTGGAGATCGAACTGATCGTCGAGGTGTGACATGTCGGACACGTGCCACGAACTGCTGCTCAGGCTCGCCGGACGCCTTCCGGACGACCTGCTGTGGCGGTACCGGGACTGGGCGGCTTCGGACGCGTATGCGGTGCTCGCGCGGTCGCTGCCGCGCACTCTGCTGCACGGACGCATCCCTCTGACTGATCACGAACTGCGCCTTTTGCAGGACGCGCTGGTGCCCTACGGGGCGGAACCCGGTGCTGTCAGTTCGGTCAAAGGGCTGGACGAACTGCCACCCACCGACTACACCTTTTCCCCGGAATCACCCGATCGGGTGCCGATGGGAGATTCCGCGACCGTCGTTCTCGGAGCCACGCTGCGAGGCCGGCACGGGGTCGGGGAGGTTCGCTCCTGCTGGCGCATCGGTCCCTCCGGGATCAACCGCGTCCTGCTGGTGGCGGCCACCACCGGCCACGCCCGGCTGACTGGTGAGTTGCAGCGTGTTCTGCGGGCGTTGGGCGAGCACGACCCGTGCGTTGAGATCGTGCCGTCCGGCATGGACCTTCCGCCCTACCACCGGGCGGCGTTGGCGGCATCGGAGCTGGTGTGTGCCGGCGCCGAGTCCGAGGAGCACCTGGTGCTCAGCTAAGGAGAGTTGACGTGACGAACGACGGTGTCGGCCTGCCGGTCCGTCTCCACGATCTCCTGCTGTCGATGGCCGGGCGGGTCGACGACGCCGCCCTGTCGCAGGCCCGCGAGTTCCTCGCGGTCGGAGAACTGGATCGCTCGATCGAGCTGCTCCTGGGCACGCTCCTCGCGGGCGGCATCCCGGTGCTGCCGGACGAGCGCGCGGCCATCACGTGGATCCTCCACGAGGTCCGCTCGGACGCGGCGCTGACCGACCGCCTGCCGGTGGTCGAGATGCTGCCGTTCATCAGGCACCGCTTCACCTCCGAGACGGACCCGGCCTCGGACATCGCGGGCGATCTCGCCCGTGCGGTGTCGGTGCTGCCGGACATCCGCTCGGTGCGCTGTGTCTGGCGTTCGTCGCCCACGGGCTCGACGCCGGGCCCGTTGCCGCAGCGGGTCGTGCTGGTGGACATCGGTCCGCAGGGCTTCGCGCCCGCGACCGCCTACCGGGTCGACTCGGTGCTGCGCAAGGCCGGCGTCCGCGCGTCGGTCGAGGTGCTGACCACCGGTGTGCAGCTCAGCGACTACCACGCGTCCGCCGTGACGTCGTCGATGGCGGTGCCGATCTCCGGCGCCGCCGCCCCGATGATGGCCGACCACATCTCGCAGCAGCAGCAAGCCTGGTTCGACCAGCCGGCCGAGGAGCTTCCCGCTCCGGCGCCGGTGGCCGAGCCGACACCGGCGCCGGAGCAACTGGAAGAGACCGGCTCACGACGCGCACGTTCCGCACCGACGACGCTGGAGGGCTCGCAGCCCTTCCCGCCCAAGCCCGTGAAGCGCATCCCGAGGGCCCCCGTGGAGCCCGAGATCGAGGTGCTTCCCGAACCCGTCCCGATCAACCGGGCCGAGATCACGACCGAGCTCAAGCCCGACGAGTTGGCGGCTCTTCAGGCCGCTCTCGCCGAGCCCGCCGAGCCGTCCTCCGTGGACGCGAACCTCAGCGAGCGCGAGCGGGCCCTGTTGCAGCAGCTGCACGAGGAGCTGGCGCAGCGGGAGCAGACCGGGGCGAAGGGACCTGACAGCGGTCGCTGGCAGATCGACAGGTCCTCGTCGCGTTCGTCGGCGTTCGGGGCCACGAACAACGGCCACCAGCCTCAGTAGCCCGTCCGCAGGTACTCCAGCTGGGCCCGCACCGACCACTCGGCCGCGGGCCACAGCACCTTGTCCACGTCCGCGTAGACGACCTCGACGACCTGTCGCGGGGTCGGTGCGCCGCCCAGCGCTTCGACGGCTTCGCGGACCTGTTCCAGGCGTTGCGTGCGGTGGGCGAGGTACGTCCGGGCGGCTTCTCCGGCGTCCGCGAGCTCGGGGCCGTGGCCGGGCAGCACCGCCGTGTTCTCCGGCAGTTCGGCGAGCAGCTTGAGCGACTCGAAGTAGTCGCCCAGCCTGCCGTCCGGGTGGGCCACGATCGTCGTGCCGCGGCCCAGGACCGTGTCGCCGGTCAGCACGGCCTCGCCGTCGATCACGAAGCACAGCGAGTCGCTGGTGTGGCCGGGCGTGCCCAGGACGCGGAGTTCCAGGCCGGCGCTGGTGATCACGTCGCCGTTGCGGAGGCCTTCCGAGCCGTGGGTGAGCGTCGGGTCGAGCGCGCGCACCGGAGCCTTGACGAGTTCTGCGAACTGGCGGGCGCCCTCGGAGTGGTCCGGGTGGCCGTGGGACAGCAGGATCTCGGCGATCGGGCCGACTGCCGCGATGCGCTTGAGGTGCGCGTCGTCGAGCGGGCCCGGGTCGATGACGACGTACGACGTCGCATCCGGTGCCTTGAGCAGCCACGTGTTGGTGCCGTCGAGCGTCATCGGCGACGGGTTGTCGGCCAGCAGCACGGCGGCATGTTCGGTGACCTGGCGGAGTTCGCCGTACAGCGGGTGCGCGGCGCGGGCGCCGATCAGCGGGGAGCCGCTCACTGGAACACCACCCGGATCACGTCGCCGTCGCGGATCAGCTTGGGAATGATCTTCTCGACGCTGCGTTCCTCGGCCATGACCTTCTCCACGTTGCCGAGAGCGCCCACCTCGTCGAGGGTGCGCCAGGTCGGCGGCATGAGCATGCGACGACCCTCCTGCGCGTCCTCGATGGCGTCCGCGGGGGTCTGCCAGGCCGCGTCGGAGGCTTCCGTCGTCTCGCCGTCGGCCTTCTGGCCCTGTGGCAGGGCGGCGACGAAGAAACGGGTGTCGTAGCGGCGGGGCTCCTCGTACGGGGTGACCCAGTTCGCCCACGGCCTGAGCAGATCCGCGCGCAGGACCAGGTTCTCGGCGGCGAGGAACTGGGCCAGGGAGATCTCGCGGTCGACGAGCTGCTGCCGGGCCTTCGCGTAGGTCTTCGTGTCCGCGACGACCGAGTTGACGTCAGGGCCCGCGAGCAGAACGCCGGACTCCTCGAACATCTCGCGCACGGCGGCGCACACGAACGCGCGGGCCGTGGCCGCGTCAACGCCGAAGATCTCGCCCCACCACTGCGGCGGCGGACCCGTCCACGCGACGGACGTGTCGGCGTCGCGCTGGTCGACGCCACCGCCGGGGAAGACGGTCATGCCGCCCGCGAACGCCATGCCCTTCACGCGGCGCAACAGGAAGGCTTCGAGGCCTGCGGCGCCGTCGCGGAGCAGGACCACGGTGACGGCGTCCCGCGCCTGCGCGGGCTGATCGGATTGGGAGACCGGCCGTGCGGGTACCAGGTTTCCCGGCAAGGTCATGTCGTCGGGCATCCTCCGAGCGTACGACCGCGCTAACCCGAGGATGGTGTGATGGCGACGAAGGTCTCCGGTTGTCTGGTGCAGACCCTGCTGTTCCTGCTCGGCGCTGTGCTGGGCACAGGGCTGACAGCGGTGGCGGGCGTGGTGATGTTCGTGCCGGACCGCACGACCGTGATCAGCGTGGATCCGACCTCCAGCTCGCCGGGCGTGTACGTGAAGAAGGTCGAACAGCTCGTGGGCGGCACCCACTACGAGATCTGGCTGGGTCCGACGCCGGACCGCGGCCACGTGGTGACCGTGCCCGCCGGCTGGGACCACGACCCGCAGCGGGAGTCGAGCGACGCCGGCCTGCGCCTGAAGTTCGACAACGGGGGCGAGATCTTCGTCCCCAAGGCGAGTTACTCCTGAGGCAGGATGTGCGAGTGGACGAACAGCTGCGCGTAGGACTTGTCGGTGCGGGCCCGTGGGCCGAGATGATCCACGCACCCGGCATCGCGAACCATCCGGGCACTTCCCTGACCGGCGTGTGGGCCCGGCGCCCGGAAGCAGCCGCGGCGCTGGCGGCCTCCTTCGGCGCGGAACCGTTCGAGGACTACACCGCGATGCTGTCCACTGTGGACGCAGTCGCGTTCTGCGTGCCGCCGGGCGTGCAGGGCCCGATGGCGATCGAGGCCGCCCGTGCCGGCAAGCACCTCGTGCTGGAGAAGCCGATCGCGGAATCCGTGGAGGTCGCTTCGGAACTGGCCGACGCCGTCACCGAGGCAGGCGTGGCGTCCCTGGTCGTCCTGACCCGCCGCTACGCCCCGGAGACGAAGGAGATGCTGGCCCAGCTCCACCGGACCGGCGGCTGGACCGGAGCCGACAGCCGCTGGATCTCCGGCGCGCTGCTGGACGGCCCGTTCTCGAACTCCCCGTGGCGCCACGACAAGGGCGCGTTGGACGACGTGGGCCCGCACGCGTTCGACCTGCTGGACGCGGCCCTGGGCGAGATCACCGACGTGCTGGCGGCGAACGTCAACGACACCGGCCTGTGGCAACTGATCCTGCAACACGAAGGCGGCGCCACCAGCACCGTCTCCCTGTGCCTGTCCCTGCCGATGCAGCCACCGTTCGCGGACTTCACCGTCTTCGGCACCGAGGGCCACCGCACCCTGACGAACCGCGACACCCCCGCGCTGGAGTGCTTCACGAACCTGCTCGACGACTTCGTGGCGATGGCGGACAGCGGCACCACGACGCACGAGTGCGACGTGCGGCGCGGCCTGCACCTGCAGCGGATCATCGACCTGGCGCGCCGCAAGGCAGGCGCCTGACGTCTTACGGGAAGTGGCGGCGGAGCCTCACGCACAGGCCGTCCGATCGAATCGCGCTGTGGGCAGGGCCCCGCCCTCCGGCGCCGATGTCGATCACGCCACACGACGTCGGCGAACACCACCGGCCCGGCCAGCGGCCCGGAACCGAGGTGCTTCGCGCAGATCAGGCACTCGTCCACAACCCAGCTCCGTCCAGCCGCGACCAGGGCGCCCAAAATTGTCAGGGGTGCCCGCTAGCGTCCAGAGCATGGACCTCACCGCCACGACAGCCGAGCTCGCCGGTGCCGCCGCCGAGGTGGCGCGGCTGCTGCCGACCCGCGTGCTCGACCCGGTGCTGGCCGGGCTTCGCCTGAAGGCCGGCACGGACGTGGAGGTCGCGGGCAGCGACCAGGAACACGGTGTGCGCCTGAGCGTCCACGCGACGGTGCACACCGAGGGCGAGGTGCTCGTGCCGGCGAAGCCGCTGGCCGCGACCCTTCAGGCGCTCGACGAGCCGCAGGTGCGGCTCAAGGTCGAGGGGCAGCGGCTGGCCATCCGCACGCCCACGTCGAGGTTCGCGATCCCGCTGCTCGACCTCGCCCACCACCCCGGTGTCCCGGCGCTGCCGCCGCTGCAGGGCCACGTGGACGCCGCCACGCTCAGGACCATCGCGGCGGTCGCGGGGGCGGCGAGCAAGGACGACGCGTTGCCGATCTTCACCGGCATCCGGATCCAGTCGGACGCCCACAAGCTGCACTTCATGGCCACCGACCGCTACCGCATGGCCTACGCCACACTCCCGTGGGAACAACATGGTCAACTCGACCTGTTGGTACCTGCGAAGGCCATCGTCGAAGCGGCCCGGCAGGCAACGGGCGAAGTCGCCCTGCACGCGAACGAGGACCGCATCGGCCTCGCCTGGGGCAACAACTCGATCTCCACCGCGCTCCTGGCCGCTCCGTTCCCGGACGACCGCGCGCGCCGACTTCTGGAGGCAGTCATCGACAGCACGGTGCTCGTGGACGCGGACGCGTTGGCTCGCGCCGTCCGCAGAGCCACGCCCTACGGCGGCCCGCACCAGGCCGTGACCATCCAGGTCGAGGACTCCGAGATCCGGGTCAAGGGCAGCGACCCGCAGCAGGGCGAGTCGGAGGAGTTCGTCAAGGCCACGGTCGAGGGCGACCGGCTGACCAAGACGTTCCAGGCCCGCTACCTCGCGGACGCGCTGAAGGCGTTCGCAGGCCGCCGGATCGAGTTGAAGATCCAGGACGGCCTGCGTTCCACGGTGCTGACGTCGACGCCCGGCGAGGACGGCGTCGAACTCACCTACCTCGTGGTGCCGATGCGCTCGGTGGCATGACGCGAAAGGGCCCGGAAGCGACAGCCTCCGAGCCCTTCCCCGAGCGAGTCTCAGCGGGCCGCGAGTTCCATCTCGGAACGAGCGGGCACCTCGGCGGGCACGCCGCGCTGCACGGTGCCGCGCAGCAGCCAGACCGCCAGCGCGATCAGCAGTCCGGCGATACCGGACGCGATGAACGCCGGCCGCGTGCCGAAGTGCTCGATCAGCTGACCGGACAGGCCCTGGCCGATGGCGAGGCCGACGGTCACCGAGGTGATCACCCAGCCGAACGCCTCCGCGGCCATGCCGTTCGGCGTGACCTGCTCGATCGCCGCGGAGTGCGCGGTCGACTGCGGCGTGATCAGCGTGCCGACCAGGAACAGCGCGACGCCCAGGCCGATCAGCGTGGCCGGGATGGCCAGCAGGAACGCCAGCAGCGCGAAGCCGCCCAGCAGCACCGGCAGGCGCAGGTGCATCGGGCGCGGCCACGGGCGCATGCCGTACAGCACGCCGAAGATCACGGAGCTGATCGACCACAGCGACAGCATCAGGCCGCCCATCGAGGCGTGGCCCGCGGCCTTCGCGAACGCCGGCACGGCCACCTCGACGAAGCCGATGGTCACACCGAAGCCGAGCGCGGCGAGCGCCACCGTGCGCATGCCGGGGTAGGCGAACGCGCCGAGCAACGGGCGCGGAGCCTGCACGACCGGACCCCAGGCGCGCACGACCGGGTTGAACGCGAACCACAGCGCGCCGACGACCATCAGCACGGAACCGACGAGGACACCGGTGCCCGCCCACGGCGCGGCCAGCAGCAGACCGGCGAGACCCGGTCCGAGGATGAAGAAGACCTCCATGCTGATCGCCTCGTAGGCGTAGCCCGCCATCCGAGTCGGGCCGGACGGGACCATCCGCTCCCACAGCGCACGCGACGCCGAGCCCACCATCGGCTCGGTGGCGCCGACGCCGAGGGCCAGCGGGACCAGCACGAACACCGACGCACCCGCCTCGACGGCGAGCACGGACACGGTGACGAAGAAGGCGAAAAGCCCGGTCACCGCGAGCAGCGGGCGAGTGGGACCGAAGCGGTCCATCAGCCGGCCCTGTACGACGGAACCGAGAGCCACACCCGTCAGCGCCGCCGCCGAGACCATGCCGGCGACCGCGAACGATCCCGTCGCGCGCTCCACGTAGAGCAGCAGCGAGAGCCCGACCATCGCGATGGGCAGGCGGGCGAGCAGAGACGCGACCACGGGGCCGCGCATGCCGGGGGTCGTCAGGGCAGCGCGGTAGTCGGAGAGGCGGGCGGAGTGGGACATGTGTACCAGTATGCCAAAGTTGGTACGGATGTACCAGATCGGGTGCCCAGGGTCACGATGATTGCGATTGGGTCACGGGAATGGGATGACCGGGTGAAACATGCAACGAATCGGCCACACACGAGGTCCTTGAGGGTGAAAGGGCTTGAGCAGTCGGGGTGGCGACATGCGAAAGTTGACTCGCCAACCGAGACCAACCTCTGGCTTGAGGGTCGGGGCCTGTGCGCCAGAGGGATGGAAGGCACGGTTCGTCGGGGGATGGGCCGTGCAACACAAAGGACCGGTGCGCCACGTCGGGGGTGGCGCCCGGTCCTTTTTGTCTGGTCGCTGCTCCGCAGACTCCGGGCTCGTTCGCCGAGGAACTGGGCGAAGCTCTTGGCGCGCTGGCCGGAACCTCGTCGCGTGCTTGCCCTGCGTGGGGTTGCTTGCGCGCTCATAGCCCGAACGCGCACGGAGCCCCGTTGACTGCCCGGGGCTCCGTTGCGTTTCGTGCTTTGCGTTCTGACTAGCGGGCGCGGCGCGCGAGGCGCTCCGGGTCCAGGATCAGCACGCTCTTGCCCTCCAGGCGCAGCCAGCCGCGGTGCGCGAAGTCGGCCAGAGCCTTGTTCACGGTCTCGCGGGACGCGCCGACGAACTGCGCGATCTCCTCCTGCGTCAGGTCGTGCGTGACGCGGAGCAGGCCGGCCTCCTGCGAGCCGAAGCGCTGTGCGAGCTGCAACAACGCCTTGGCGACGCGGCCGGGCACGTCCGTGAAGATCAGGTCGGCCAGCATGGAGTTCGTCCGGCGCAGCCTGCGGGCCAGGGCCCTCAGCAACTGCTCGGCGATCTCCGGCCGGTTGGTGATCCACTGTCGGAGCGCGGGGCGGTCCATGGACACCGCGCGCACCTCGGTCACCGTCGTCGCAGTCGACGTGCGGGGGCCAGGATCGAAAATGGACAGTTCGCCGAACATGTCGGAGGGCCCGAAGATCCCCAACAGATTCTCGCGGCCGTCCGGCGACTTGCGGCCGATCTTCACCTTGCCGGACTGGATGATGTACAGGCGATCGCCCGGCTCACCCTCCGCGAAGATCACGTGGCCACGCGGGAACTCCACCGTCTCAAGGGTCGTCGCCAGCGCCTCTGCGGCCGCCGGGTCCACCCCCTGGAAGATGCCCGCTCGCGCCAGGGTCTCGTCCACCTCGTCCCTCCTAATCGACGCGACGGCACGCCTACCACCATCTTTGGTGGAGTCAGCGCCGTGCCGCCGATCACTGCGTTGCAGTCTAAGGGCTACGTAGTGGATCGCCGCTCGGCTCGCCGTCTTACTAGGAACAACAAGACTGAAGCGATCCAGAGCCCAACGAGCCAGTTTACGCCATTCGGGTGGACGTCAGCACGGGGCCATCAGCGAACGCGCTTGCGCGTGCCACCGCGGCCACGGCGACGGAGGCGGAACATGTCAAGGGCGCGACCGATGCCGTGTCCGTAGAGCGCCTTGACCTCTTCGGGCCTGGCGGACTCCAGGAACTCCTCGACCTCGTTCTCCTGCACGGCGACGTGCCGGAGCTTCGCTTCGACGCGCTCCATGAAGAGCGCGAAGAACATGATCACGATCGGAACGACGATCACAAACCAGGCAGTCATGATGCTCCGAAGTCTGGCGCATGAGGGATTCGAGTGCGGATCTAGGGGGTGGGTCCGGCGTGTTGACTACTCTGGATCAGTGCCCGCAACCAAGAAACCGGAAACCAAACTCGGCCTGACCCGCAGGGCCCGCCGGATGGTGCGCGTGCTGGCCGAGGGCTACCCCGACGCGCACTGCGAGCTGGACTTCACCACGCCGCTCGAACTCGTCGTGGCGGTCATTCTGTCCGCGCAGTGCACCGACAAGAAGGTCAACGAGGTCACTCCCGCGCTCTTCATGAAGTACCCGACGGCCGCCGACTACGCCGGCGCCGACCGGACGGAACTCGAAGAGATGCTCCGCCCCACCGGTTTCTTCCGGAACAAGGCAACGTCTCTTATGGGTCTCGGTGCTGCTCTTGTGGAGCATCACGACGGGGTGGTGCCGGGCAACATGGAGGAGCTGGTCAAGCTCCCTGGTGTAGGACGCAAGACGGCCAACGTGGTTCTCGGCAACGCGTTCGATGTGCCCGGGCTCACAGTCGACACCCACTTCGGCCGCCTCGTGCGCCGCTGGGGCTGGACCGATCTCGAGGACGCCGTCAAGGTCGAGCACGCCATCGGCGAGCTGATCGAGAAGCGCGACTGGACCATGGCCTCGCACTGGATCGTCTTCCACGGCCGCCGTGTCTGCCACGCCAAAACCCCTGCGTGCGGGGCCTGTCTGCTGATGAAGGACTGCCCGTCGTACGGCCTCGGACCGGAGGACCCGGACAAAGCGGCCAAGCTCGTGAAGGGCGACGAGAAGCCCCACCTGATCGAGCTCGCCGAGCGAGTACGGGCCGGTGAGAAGCTAGGGGGGTGAACAACCGCACGCGCTGGCTCGCCGTCGTGCTCGTCCTCGGCGTGGCGGGTGTCGTGGCGCTGTGGCCCCGTGACGACTCGCCGGGGCCGCCACCGCCCACGTCCGCCCGCCCGACGCAGGACGTGGCCGCATTGCGCGCGCAGGCCCAGCTCCGGCCTTGCGTGCCGGGGGCGGAGGGCGGTGTGGGCGTGACGTGCCTCGGCGACGGCACCCGGACGGACCTCGCGCTGAAAGGCCCGCTCCTGATCAACTTCTGGGCGACCTGGTGCCAGCCGTGCCAGGAGGAGCTGCCCGTGCTGGACACCTATGCGAAGCAACCAGGTGCCGTGCCGGTCGTCCCAGTTCTCGTGGAGAGCAGGGACGCGGACGGCCTGGAGCTGCTCGCCCGCCTCGGCGTGCGGTTGCCGTCCGTTCACGACGAGGCCGATGAACTGCGCAAGCGAGTCAAGGCGCCGATAACGCTTCCCGCTACGTATTACGTATCAGCGGACGGACAGGTCCGGCAGATCACCGATCCGCCGTACTTCACAGCACCGGAACAGGTGGAGAAGGCGGTTCGATGACGGAGGCGACGGAGCCACCCGAGTGGATGCAGCGCCTGGTCAAGGCAACTGGGGAGATCGACGCGCGAACGTTCATGCGCGACCCCCGCCCGCCGGCGCGCGCCTATCGCAAGGCATCGGTGCTCATGCTCTTCGGGGAATCCGACGAACACGGGCCCGACCTCCTGCTGCTGCGCCGTTCGGACACGCTCGGCTCGCATCCGGGCCAGGTCGCGTTCCCCGGCGGCGCGTCCGACGACACCGACGACGGGCCGGTGGGCACGGCATTACGCGAGGCTTACGAGGAGACCGGTGTACTTGAGTCAGGAGTGAGACCACTTGCTTTGCTGCCGGAGCTGTACGTGCCGGTGTCCGGGTTCGTGGTCACGCCTGTGCTCGCCTACTGGGAACAGCCGGGCCCCGTCGCACCAGTCGATCCGGCGGAGACCGCCGCGGTCGCTCGGGTGCCGGTCGCGCACCTCGCCGATCCTGCCAACAGGTTCCGGGTGCGTCACCCCGCGGGTTACGTCTCAGCGGCCTTCTCCGCGCCGGGCATGCTGGTGTGGGGATTCACCGCGGGGTTGGTCAACGGCCTGATCGCACTCGGCGGCTGGGAACAGCCGTGGGATGCGACCGATGTGCGTGACCTTGAACTAGCGTTGCGCGCTACACAGTGAGGCGGAGGTTTCGGGTTGAACTGGGTTGACCTGCTCGTGCTGGGCCTTGCCGTGATCGCCGCGGTGTCCGGGGCCAGGCAAGGCATGGTCGTCGCGCTGCCTGCGTTCGTCGGCGTGCTCGTCGGCCTGATCCTCGGCACACAGATCGCTCCGCTGCTGGTGTCCCAGTTCGAGAACGTCGTCACCAAGGTCGTGTTCGCGGTCGGCGTCGTGGTGCTGCTCGTGGCGCTCGGCGAGACGATCGGCGTCTACATCGGCCGGACGATCAAGGCCAGGGTCAACGCGTCGCCGTTGAAGGGCGCGGACAACGCCCTGGGCGCGATCGTGCAGGGCCTGGTCGTCTTCATCGTCGCCTGGATGATCGCGCTCCCGCTGACCTCGGTCGTCGGCCTGCCGGACCTCACCTCGTCGCTCAAGCAGTCGGTGATCCTCGGCAAGGTCGACCAGACCATGCCGCAGGCCGCCCGCGTGCTGTCCGGCGACCTGCAGAAGCTCTTCGACGTCTCGGGCTTCCCGCAGGCGATGGACCCGTTCAACCGCACGCCGCTCAAGGAGGTCGAGCCGCCGAACAGCCAGCTCGCGGACTCCCCGGTCGCGAAACGGCTCCAGGCGAGCGTGCTCAAGGTCCGCGGTCGTGCGCCGTCGTGCTCACGTGCGCTGGAAGGCACGGGATTCGTCATCGCGCCCGAGCGGGTCATGACGAACGCGCACGTCGTCGCAGGCACGAACGAGGTGACGGTCGAGGTCGGCCGCGGCCAGTTCGACGCGACGGTCGTCTCCTACGACCCGCGCACGGACATCGCCGTGCTCGCGGTGCCGGACCTGGAGGCCACGCCGCTGCAGTTCCGCAGCGACGAGGTGCAGCCGGGCGAGGACGGCATCGTGCTCGGCTACCCGCTCGACGGCCCGTACAAGTCCTCGCCGGCACGGGTGCGCGAGCGGATTCCGCTCCTGCGCGGCCCGGACATCTACGACGCCCAGACGGTCACGCGCGACGTCTACACGGTGCGCGCCGAGGTCCGGTCAGGAAACTCGGGCGGCCCGCTGGTCGACCCGAACGGCCGGGTGATGGGCGTGGTGTTCGGTGCCGCGGTCGACGACCCGGAGACGGGCTTCGTGCTCACTGCCCAGCAGGTGCAGTCGATGGTGCAGAAGGCGCCGACGCTGACGAAGCGGGCGTCCACGCAGGGTTGTGCCTCGTAGCGATGCCGTCGAGCACGTAGCTCAGGCCGGTGTCGAACCACGACGCGGCGTTCGTGTGCTCGGCCTCGTACATGACCCTGGCGAGCCTCGGGAACCTCCCGGTGGCCAGCATTCGCTGCATGTAGGGGCCAGAGGCGGCCTGCCACTGCTCCTCGGTCATGCCGCTGGCCTGCTCTTCGCGGGTCTCGGCGATCTCGTTGCGGACCGCGCCGTGGACGAACGCCATCACCGTGCCGACCGCGCCGAGCACGTCGTCGATGGTGGGGAACTCGGGCCTGTCGTCGAGGGTGGCCAGTGTCGCCTCGATGTGGGCCAGTGAGTTCGGGCCCCGGTGCGGGCGGCCGCCGAGCAGGTCGATGAGCCACGGGTGCCGCTTCGCCGCCGCGCGGATGCCGTGGGCGATCCGCGTCAGGGCCTCGCGCCACTCGGTGCCCGGTTCCGGTAGCGCGATCTCGCCGTAGACCTCGTCGACCATGAGGTCGAGCAGTTCGTCCTTGGTCTCGATGTAGCCGTACAGGCGCATCGGGCCGGCGTTCAGCGCGGCGGCGACCTTGCGCAACGACACCTCGTCGAGCCCGCCCCCGTCGGCGAGCCTGATCGCGGCCTCCACGATCAAATCCCTGCTCAACGGGGTCGGCGACGGCTTGCTGGGCGGCTCTGGGCGGTCCCACACGAGTTCGTTCGACATCGGACTGGACAATACACCGTCTGGCCGCGATACAGTGTATTGAGTGATACGGCGTATCGGGAGGATGCGATGAAGACTTCGGTGTTGGTGGTGGGCGGGGGACTGGCTGGGACGTCGGCCGCGCTGTTCCTGGCGTGGCGCGGGGTGGACGTGGTGCTGGTCGAGAAGCATCCGGGCAGCTCACTGCACCCGCGAGCGGTCGGCTTCAACGCTCGGGTGGGTGAGTTGCTGCGCGCGGTCGGCCTGGAGGGCGAGCTGCCGGTGAGCAGGATGACCAAGGGGTTCGGCGTCCGGCGGGTCCGGGCGGAGAGCCTGGTCGGGAAGAAGTACGACGAGACCTTCTGGACGCCACCGGCGCAGCTCTCCGACATCGAGTACTCGCCGTCCAAGGGCGTCGGGGTGGCCCAGGACAAGATGGAGCCGCTCCTCCGGGACAAGGCCCGTGAGCTGGGCGCGGACATCCGCATGAGCACCCGGATGCTGGAGTTCTCGCAGGACGGCGACGGCGTCACGGCGGTCGTGCAGGGCGACGGCGAGCCGTACGAGATCCACGCCGACTACCTGATCGCGGCCGACGGCCACCGCAGCCCGATCCGCGAACAGCTCGGCATCACGCGCACCGGCCGCGGCTTCATGCACACCTCCCGCAGCGTGCTGTTCCGCGCGCCGCTGCAGGAGTACCTCAAGGACGGCATCGGCCAGTTCGTCATCGACGACGTCGGCTTCCTGACCACCTACGGCGACGGCCGCTGGGTGCTGATGCTCGACGACCGCGAGTACGCCGAGCCCGAACTGCGGCAGAAGATCGTCCAGGCCATCGGCCGCGACGACCTGGAGATCGAGATCATCACGACGGGCCGCTGGACGATCAGCGCGGGTGTCGCCGACCAGTTCTCGCAGGGCCGGATCTTCCTGGCGGGCGACGCCGCGCACACGTTGCCGCCGAGCCGCGGCGGGTTCGGGGCGAACGTCGGCATCGAGGACGCGCACAACCTCGCCTGGAAGCTCGCGGCGGTGATCAACGGCGAGTCACGACCGTCCCTGCTGGACACCTACGACGCGGAACGGCGCCCGGTCGCGACCCTCTGCCACCAGCAGATCTTCGCGCGCAACGACGGCCACAACCGCGACGGCGAGCCGGAGGACGCGCCGTTGATCGACAACAACGCGATGCACTACGGCGTCCTCTACCGCTCGGACGCGGTGCTCGGCGCGGGTCCGGAACTCCCGCGGGCCCAGCTCCCAGAGCAGTGGAACGGCCAGCCGGGCACGCGCGCCCCGCACGTCTGGATCGAGCCGGGCAAGTCCACTTTGGACCTGTTCCAGCGCGGCTGGGTGCTCGTCGCCGACCACCCGCAGTGGGAGGAGGCCGCGGCGGGCCTGAACGTCCACTACGAACGGGTCGAGCGACTGGACGTGTTCGGACTGTCCGCGAAGGGCGCGTCGCTGGTCCGGCCGGACGGCTACGTCGCCTGGCGCTCGACGGACCTGCCCGACGACCCGACCGGCACCCTGAAGAGCGCGTTCAGCTCGTCTTCTGCAGGAACTCGGTGATCAACCTGCTCGTGGTGTGGGACGCCTCCTGGTTCGGGAAGTGCCCCACCTCGGGCAGGCTCCGGAACTCCGACCCCGCGCCGAGCCACGGCCGTGAGTCCAGCGCCGAGGCCTCGGGTGCGATCGGGTCCAGCGCGCCGTGGATCTGCAGCACCGGCACCTGGATCGGCTTGTCGACGGCCTCGGCGAACCGGCGGCCGTCGCTGCGCAGCTGCGAGCGCACCGCCCAGCGGTAGTACTCCAGCGCGCTGTGGGCGACGCCCGGAATCGTCATCGCCTGCCGGCAGCGGCGGATGACCTCGTCGAACTCGGGCGCCGTCCGCCACTTCGGCCCGGTCCACGCCGAGAGCAGCTTGGCGACCTGCAGGCCGTTCTCGCCGGTCAGCCAGCGTTCCGGGTAGACCGGCAGCTGGAAGCGCAGCACGTGGGAGTTCGTCCGGGGATGCCTGCGGAACGCCCGGCGCGTCACCAGTGGGTGCGGTGCGGACAGCACGGAGATCGACGACACCACGCGCGGATGCATCGCGCCGACGGTCCACGCCGTGGCGCCGCCCCACGCGTGACCCACCAGGTGTGCGCGCTGTGCGCCCAGCGCCTTGACCAGGCCCGCGATGTCACCCGCGAGTGTGAATCCGTCGTAGCCGCGCGGGGGTTTGTCCGAGTCGCCGTAGCCGCGCAGGTCGACCGCCACCGCGCGATAACCGGCCTCGGCCAGTGCGGTCAGCTGGTGCCGCCACGACCACCAGAACTCGGGGAACCCGTGCAGGAGCAGCACGAGAGGTCCTTCGCCGAGTTCGGCGACGTGCAGGCGGATGCCGTTGGCCGAGACGTCGCGGTGCGTCCACGGACCCGCGACCCGCACGACGGACGGGTCGGGTTTGCGGCTCAGTTGTCGTCGCCCCTGCGCGTCAGGGCCGCGACCGTGTCCTTCGCGGCGGCGATCGACTTCTCCGGCGCCCTGATCTTCTTGACCTTGCGGTAGCCGAGGAAGGCGAAGGCGACGGCGCTGAGCAGCATCACGCCGAACACGAGCCCGAAGCCCGCCCAGTAGCCCCACCCGAACCACTCGGCGAAGCCGAACCCGAGGGCCATGAACAGGAAGAACAGGCTGAAGCACAGGATCGTGAGCGCGACGATGAAGAAGACGCTGCCCTTCACGCCCTTCTTGATCTCGGCCGTGATCTCGCCCTTCGCGAGCTCGACCTCTGCTCTGACCAAGGTCGACACGTGGGCGGTCGCATCACGGACGAGACCGCCGAGCGACGCCTCGGCCGTCGGGTCGTCTGCGGTCAGCGGAATCGACGCGATGTGTTCCCTGGTGGTCACTCGGACATGGTGCCATGCGCCCGGCTCCGGCGAATGAGCAACACCGCGGCGAGCAGCGACGCGATCATCGAGGCGAGCAACACAGCCGCCTTCGCGGTCTCCGCCTCGGCCAGTGAGAGGTCCGCGATCAGCAGGCTGACGGTGAACCCGACCCCGCCCAGCACGGCCACCGCCACGATGTCCCGCGGCCCAGCGCCGGACGGCCACACCGCCGCCTTGAACCACACCGCGAGTGCCGACGCCCCGACGATCCCGATCACCTTGCCGATCACCAGCCCGGCCATCACCCCGAGCGCGATCTTGTCCGAGAAGAGCTTCCCGAACGCCTCCGCACCCACCGGCACACCCGCCGCGAACAGCGCGAACACCGGCACCGCCACCCCGGCCGAGAACGGCTGCAGCCGGTGCTCCAGCCGGACCGCCGGCGCGTCCTGCTCGTACGGGTCGCGCCGCACCCGCGTCAGCAACGCCAGCGCGACGCCCGCGATCGTGGCGTGGACGCCCGACTCGTGCATGAACCACCAGGTGGCGAGCGCGATCGGCACGTAGATCCAGGCGCTGGTGATCCTCTTGTGCTGCAGGAACCAGTACAGCGCCAGCAGCAGCACGACCGCGCCGGCAGCGAGCAGGTTGAACTGCGCGGTGAACAGGACGGCGATCAGGATGATCGCACCCAGGTCGTCCACGACGGCCAGCGACAGCAGGAACACCCGCAGGCTCGACGGCAGCCCGGACGCCGTCAGCGCCAGCACCCCGAGCGCGAACGCGATGTCCGTCGCCACCGGAATCGCCCACGCCTTCTCGATCCCCGGCTGCCCCCAGCCGATCGACAACGCGATCAGCGCGGGCACGATCATCCCGCCGACCGCCGCGACGATCGGCAGGACCGCGGCCTTCACGTTGGACAGTTCACCGACGACGAGCTCGCGCTTGAGCTCCAGCCCGGCGACGAAGAAGAAGATGGCCAGCAGGCCGTCCTTGGCCCAGTCACCGACCGACAACGGTCCAAGATGGAGGTCCCGCAACGCGAAGTAGCCCGGCGCGAGCGGGGAGTTGGCCCACAGCAACGCGATGGCGGTGGCGCCGAGCAGCACGGTGCCGCCCACGGTCTCCGTGCGCAGGTAACGGGCGAAATCGGTGATCTTGCGAGACACAGGGCTCCCAGGGCGGTCGACAGGTACACGAATACTCGTGCCGACCAGACTTCCCGGCTCACCTAGATGCGATCTTAACGCGAACGGGCGCCCTCGAGTGAGGACGCCCGTCACGTTTGGAACAGATCAGTCTTCGGCCTTGCCCGACTGCAGACCCGCCGAGATCAGGTCCATGACCGACGAGTCGGCCAGCGTCGTCACGTCGCCGACCGCGCGGTTCTCGGCCACGTCGCGCAGCAGGCGGCGCATGATCTTGCCCGAGCGCGTCTTCGGCAGCTCCGGCACGACCATGATCTGACGCGGCTTCGCGATCGGGCCGATCTCCTTGGCCACGTGGTCGCGCAGCGCCTTGATCGCGTCCGCGCCGCCGGCGTCCGCACCCGCGCCACCGCGCAGGATCACGAACGCCACGATGCCCTGGCCGGTCGTGTCGTCGGACGCGCCGACGACGGCGGCCTCGGCCACGGTCGGGTGCGACACGAGCGCCGACTCGACCTCGGTGGTCGAGATGCGGTGACCGGACACGTTCATCACGTCGTCGACGCGGCCGAGCAGCCAGATGTCGCCGTCGGCGTCGTACTTCGCGCCGTCACCGGCGAAGTAGAAGCCCTGGTCCTTGAAGCGCGACCAGTACGTGTCGCGGTAGCGCTCCTCGTCGCCCCAGATGCCGCGCAGCATCGACGGCCACGGCTCGTCCAGCACCAGGTAGCCACCGCCACCGGCAGGAACCTCGACGCCCTCGTCGTTGACGACCTTCGCGCCGATGCCGGGCAGCGGGCGCTGCGCCGAACCGGGCTTGGTCGACACCACACCGGGCAGCGGCGAGATCATGATCGCGCCGGTCTCGGTCTGCCACCACGTGTCCACGATGGGGGCCGTGCCGCCGCCGACGTTCTCGCGGTACCAGATCCACGCCTCAGGGTTGATCGGCTCGCCGACCGAACCCAGCACGCGCAACGAGCTGAGGTCGTGCTTGGCCGGGATGTCCGCGCCCCACTTCATGAAGGTGCGGATCAGCGTCGGCGCCGTGTAGTAGATCGAGACGCCGTACTTCTGCACGATCTCCCAGTGGCGGCCCTCGTGCGGGGTGTTCGGCGTGCCTTCGTAGACGACCTGCGTCACGCGGTTCGACAGCGGGCCGTAGACGATGTAGCTGTGGCCGGTGACCCAGCCGATGTCCGCGGTGCACCAGTACACGTCGGTGTCCGGCTTGAGGTCGAACACGTTGTGGTGCGTGTACGACGCCTGCGTGAGGTAGCCGCCGGACGTGTGCAGGATGCCCTTCGGCTTACCCGTGGTGCCCGAGGTGTAGAGGATGAAGAGCGGGTGCTCCGCGTCGAACGCCTCAGGGGTGTGCTGGTCGGACTGCGAGTCCACCAGCTCGTGCCACCACACGTCCTTGTCGGTCCACGCGACCTCGGTGTCGGTGCGCTTGACGACGATGACCTTCTCCACGGACGGCGCGTCGGCGACGGCCTCGTCCACGGCGGGCTTGAGCGGAGCCGGGGTGCCGCGGCGGTACTGGCCGTCGGTGGTGATCACGAGCCGGCACTCGGAGTCCTGGATGCGGGTGCGCAGCGCTTCGGCGGAGAAGCCGCCGAACACGACGTTGTGCAGCGCGCCGACACGGGCGCACGCGAGCATCGCGAAGATCGCCTCGGGGACCATCGGCATGTAGATCGCGACGCGGTCCTCGGCACCGATTCCCAGCGACGTCAACGCGTTCGCGGCCTTGGAGACCTCGCGCTGCAGCTCGGCGTAGGTGATGGCACGGGAGTCGCCCGGCTCACCCTCCCAGTGGATGGCGACCTGGTCACCGTGGCCGGACTCGACGTGGCGGTCGACGCAGTTGTAGGCCACGTTGAGCTTGCCGCCCACGAACCACTTGGCGAACGGCGCGTCCGACCAGTCGAGGACCTGGTCCCACTTGGTGTCCCAGTGCAGCCGTTCCGCCTGCTTCGCCCAGAACGCCTCGCGGTCGGCCTTCGCCTCCTCGTACAGCTCGGGCTGTGCGTTCGCCTGTGCCGCGAACTCGTCGGAAGGCGGGAACGTCCTGCTCTCCGTGAGCAGGTTGTCCAGAGCGTTGCCCTGGCCTGGCGACTGCGTCATGGTGCGAGACCTCCTGGAATGTCCAGACCGGTTGGGGATGCGGGTACTGACCGTAGTGCGAGCCAGCTCACTTCCAACAGGCTCCTCCCCAGAAAGGTTCAGACCAATCTTGGGAGGTCGGTTACACGGCTGTCATTGTGTAACCCGTTTTGTCTGGTCCGGGCACGTGTGGCGCGTTGAACGGGCGCAGTTGCGCGCTCAGCGGTTGGCTCAGTGAGCTGGGTCACGCGTTTCACCTGGTCAGGTACTCTGCGCCACCGTGACCGATCCTCTCGCTCCGCTGCTTTCCTTGCCGGGCGTGGCTGACGCCGCGAACGCCGCCAAGGACGCCGTCTTCCAGGTGCACCGCCATCGGGTGAACCTGCGTGGCTGGGCCACGACGGCGGCGGAGGCGTCCGTCCGCGCGGCCCGTGCGTCGGCCGCTCTGGAGGGCGGGCCGACCGAGATCCCGGAGTCCGGCGAGGTCTCGGATCCCGTGCTGGCCGGGTCCTTGCGGATCGCCGAGGCGCTGGGCGGGCTCGTCGGCACCTGGCAGCGCGCGCCGTTGCAGGCCCTCGCGCGGTTGCACGTTCTCGCCGCCGCCGATCTCTCCGCCGAGGTCGGACGGCCGCGCGTCTCCGCGGACGTGTCGGCTCGGCTCGACCTGCTCGGCTCGCTGGTCACCGGCGGAACGTCCGTGCCGGCGCCGATCGTCGTCGCCGTCGTGCACGGCGAACTGCTCGGGCTGGCGCCGTTCGACGTCGCCAACGGCGTGATCGCCCGTGCCGCGGCCCGGATGACGTCGATCTCCACCGGTCTCGATCCCAAGGGGCTCGGCGTGCCCGAGGTGGCGTGCCTGCGGCGTTCGTCCGAGTACGAGGCCGCTTCCGTGGCGTTCGCGTCGGGGTCTCTGGAGGGCCTGACCCAGTGGATCCTGTTCGTGTGCTCGTCGCTGGAGGCGGGCGCCCGCGAGGCCAAGAGCATCGCGGACGCCGCGCAAGCTAGTTGACGATCTCGGCCAGGACCTCGGCCGCCTTGATCGCGTCCTCGTCGGTGACGTAGAGCGGGGCGAACCCGAAGCGGAGGACGTCCGGCGGCCGGTGATCGCCGATGACTCCGCGCGCGATCAGCTCGTCCATGACGGACTTGGCGTCGGGGCACCGGACCGAGATCTGGTTGCCCCGCTGGTCGGGCGTGATCACCTCGAGGTTCGTGAGCTTCTCGACGCGCTCGCGGAACAACGCGGTCAGCGCCAGGCCGCGCTGCCGCAGTTCGGCCAGGTCGACGTCGTCCCAGACGTCCAGCGCGGCGTCGAGCGCCAGCATCGACAGGATGTCCGGCGTGCCGACGCGTGCCCTGGCGATCCCGGCGTCCGGTTCGTAGGACGGCTTCATGCCGAACGGTTCGCGGTGGCCGTTCCAGCCCGACAACGGGTTCTCGAACGTGGCCTGCTTCGCGTGCGGCACGTAGATGAACGCCGGTGAGCCCGGTCCGCCGTTGAGGAACTTGTAGGTGCAGCCGATCGCGAAGTCGACCTGGAGGGCGTCCAGTTCGATCGGCAGCACGCCCGCGCTGTGGCAGAGGTCCCAGACCACCTGTGCGCCAACGGTGTGCGCCTGCTCGGTGAGTGCCTTCATGTCGTGCAGTGCGCCGGTTCGGTAGTCGACCTGGTTGAGCAACACCACGGCGGTGTCCACGGTCAGGTCCAAAGAGGACGGATGCGCGGCGCGGATCTTCATGCCGGTCAACGAGGCCACCGACTGCGCGATGTAGCCGTCGGTCGGGAACGTCGACTCGTCGCACACGATCTCGGTGCGTTCGGTGCCCTTCACCGCGCCCATCAACGCCTTGTAGACGTTGACCGACGTGGAATCGCCGACCACGACCTGACCTTCCGCCGCTCCGATCAGCCGGCCGACGCGGTCGCCGACCCGTTGCGGCGTCTCCCACCAGCCTTCGCTCCACGACCGGATCAGCCGCGTGCCCCACTGGTGACCGATCACTTCCTGCATGCGCGCGGCGACGTGCTTCGGTGGTGCGCCAAGGGAGTTGCCGTCGAGGTAGACGACGCCTTCGGGGAGATCGAACAGCTCGCGCCTCACACGTAACTCCTCGCGGTCCACAGCTCGGGGAACACCGCTCGTTGGGTGCGCTTCTCCAGCCATGCAACACCAGCGGAGCCGCCCGTGCCGACCTTGGAGCCCATCGACCGCCGGGTCGCGAGCAGGTGGTCGTAGCGCCAGCGCGCGAACTCCTCGGCGATGTCGGTCAGCGCCTCGCCCAGCTCCAGCAGGTCGCGGTCGTTGCCGCGGTAGATCGCCGCCCACACCTGCTCGACCTCGGCCGACGGCTCGTAGGCCTTGGTCAGGTCGCGGTCCAGCACGCTCTGCGGGACGTCGAAACCCTTGCGCTTCAACGCGCCCAGCACGTCGTCGTAGAGCGACGGCAGCGCCAGCGACTTCTCCAGCTGCTCGTGCATCGCCGGCACCGCCCGGTGCGGCACCAGCATCGACGCGGACTTCTCGCCGAGCAGGAACTCCATTTCGCGGTACATGCCCGACTGGAAGCCGGACCCCTCGCCGAGCGCGTCGCGGAACGAGTTGAACTCGGTCGGCGTCATCCGCGCGATGGGCCGCCAGGCCGCGGAGAGCGCCTGGAGGTGCAGGTCGGAACGCCGGAGCGTGCGCACGGCTGCCCGCACGTCGTCGGCGCGAAGCTCGGTCTGGGCCTGCCGCCACTCGAAGCAGAGCAGGCCGAAGTACAGCTCCATCACCTGCGTGATGACCAGGAACGACATCTCGCGCGGATCTTTGGACCACTGCTGTTGAAGGGTGTGCAACACCGACGCGTGCACGTAGTCCTCGTACGGCGTGGTGCCGCCGAAATCCAGCTTGGGGGACACGGGGCAGCTCATGGGGTCAATCGTCGCCGGAACGGCCCGTCACCTGAATGGGCGACGAAAGGCGTTCGCGCCGAACTTCTTCTGATTGCAAAACAGATCGCCAGGTAGCTTTGCGTTCATGTTGGACGAGGTGGACAAGGCCCTGTTGGAGGCACTCCAAGAGGATGCGCGCCTGTCGTACAACGAGCTCGCCCGCCGAGTCCACGTCTCGCCGCCGACGGTCGCGCAACGGGTCCGCCGGCTGGAGAACATGGGCGCGATCACCGGCTATCGCGCCGTGGTCGATCCCACCGTCGTCGGACGTCCGGTCGTCGCGTTGGTGCGCATGAAGTGCTACGGCCCGCGGTGCATCACCGTGCACCCGCAGCTGCTCGACGACTGCCCGGAGGTGGTCGAGGTCGTGCGGCTCACCGGCGACATCTGCTCGGTCGTGAAGGTCGTGACGACGTCGATCCTGGAGCTGGAACGGCTGCTGGTGCGGCTGGCGTCGCACGGGGAGACGTCGAGCGCGATGGTGCTGTCGACGCCGATCCCGTGGCGTCCGGTGTTGCCCGGCTGAGTCTGGTCCTCGGTTGGGTTGCGTTTGCTGGTGGCTGTTCCAGCGAAGTGGGGTGCGTCGCGCGCGAACGGTCACCTTGCGAGGGTGGTCGCGCAGGTCGAGACGGAACTTCGCGGGGTTGCGATTGGGGCTTGACCTCGAGCCTCTGGCGGAATGCTTGGCGGCCTTCACGAGCCGGGTGAGAAGCGCCCCGGCCGGACCGGACAGGTTGGCATTCCGCCCCTCAAGGTCAAGCCCCAATCGCCTTGAAGGGTGCGGAACCGCTGCCCGGCCGTGAAGGTCCGCTCGGCTCGCTTCGCGTCGCCACGTCAGGCTGCGTGCGTGGCTGGGTCGCGTTGCCGACTGTCGGGTTGGCACCGCGCGCCGGACCGTGCGGGTGGCACCCGTGCGTTGGCGGGCGCCAGTCCATCTGCCCGATCCCGTGGCGTCCGGTGTTGCCCGGATAACATGCATCTCAGACTCCAATTAAGCTAGCCTCGATCACGTGAGGCTGACGAAGAGCACGGACATCGCGCTGCGGATCGTCATGCGGCTGGCCGTCGTCGACGACTCCAGTCACCCGACCACACGCGAAGTCGCCGAGGTCATGGGCGTGCAGTACACCCACGCGGCGAAGGTCGTGGCGCAGCTGCAGCACCTCGGCGTCGTCGAGGCGCGGCGTGGCCGGGGAGGCGGGCTGACACTCACCGACGCGGGCCGAAATAGCTCGATCGGACGCCTCATGCGCGACCTGGAGGGCGTCGGTGACGTCGTAGACTGCGAAGGCGAGCTGCCTTGCCCGCTCAGCTCCGCCTGCCGGTTGCGGCACGCGTTGCGCGAGGCTCAGGAAGCCTTCTACGCCTCACTAGATCCGTTGTCCGTCGGGGACCTCGTCGCTCAACCCACCGGCCCGGTTCTGCTCAGCCTGGGGCAGAAGTGAGGAGCTCGTCGATGCTGTCCCCGAAGTCCGCCGAACTGGTCGAGGCCACGCTGCCCGCGGTCGGCGCCGCCATCGGAGAGATCAGCCGGCTGTTCTACGACCGCCTGTTCGCCGAGCACCCGATCCTGCTTCGGATCATGTTCAACCGCGGCAACCAGGCCAACGGCACGCAGGCCCAGGCGCTGGCCGGGTCGATCGCGGTCTTCGCGACCGGACTGCTCGCCGGGCAGCAGCCGGAGGCGATGTTGCGCCGCATCGCGCACAAGCACGTCTCGATCGGCGTCACCTCCGGCCAATACGCGGTCGTGCACGAGCACCTGCTCGGCGCCGTCGCCGAGGTCCTGGACGTCACGCCGGAGATCGCCGCGGCCTGGAGCGAGGTCTACTGGCTGATGGCCGACACGCTGATCTCCCTGGAGCGGTTCCTGCCCAGGGGTCAGCAGGAGTACCGGGTGATCGCGCGGTTCCAGGAGACCGACGAGGTGGCGACGTTCGTGGTCAGGCCGGTCTCCGGGCCGGTGCCCCCGAGCAAGCCGGGCCAGTACGTGTCGGTGCACCTGCCGCTGCCCGACGGCGCCCGGCAGATCCGCCAGTACAGCCTCTCCGGACGGACCGACGACGCGCTGCAGTTCTCGGTCAAGCGGGACGGCGAGGTGTCGAACCGCCTGCACGACTTCGCGCCTGTGGGCAGCACGCTGAAGCTCAGTCATCCCAGCGGGGACGTGACGCTCGAACCCGGTGACGGCCCGGTGCTGCTCGTGTCGGCCGGGATCGGCTGCACGCCGATGATCTCGATGCTCGCCGAACTGGCCGCCACGGACTCGCCGCGGCAGGTGGTCGCGGTGCACGGCGACCGCGACCAGCTCTCGCACCCGTTCCGCGCCGAACTCGCCCAGCTCGTGGCCAAGCTGGAGGACGCGCGGGCGCACGTCTTCTACGAACGGCCGATCGGGGAGTGGCCTGCCGAGCAGACCGGGTACGTGGATCTCACCGGCGTCGAGATCCCGCCGAACACGACCGCGTACCTGTGCGGGCCCGTGCCGTTCCTGCGCGCCGTGCGAGCCCAGTTGCTCGAGGCGGGCGTCACCGACATCCACTACGAGGTGTTCGGACCGGACGTCGTGTCAGCCGGCTAGCCGGTCCAGGGCGTTGCGGACGTGGCCCTTCGTGTCCTCCAGGGCAGCGGCCGCACGTTCGGTCGGTGCGCCGGAGAGCAGGTGCACCAACGCGACCTTGAGGTCGCCGGACGCGTCGGCCAGCGCCTGCTCGCACGCGGTCTCCGGCTGGCCGGTGGCCTCGTGCAGGATCCGGATCGTCCGGCCGCGCAGCTTCGCGTTGGTGGCGCGCATGCTGACCATCAGGTTCGAGTAGGTGCGGCCGAGCTTGATCATCACCGCGCTGGAGAACGAGGTCAGGACCAGCTTCTGGGCCGATCCCGCCTTCATCCGGGTGGAGCCGGCGATGGCCTCGGGGCCGGTGTTCAGCGTGACGAGGACGTCCGGGGTGAACGGCACCGACGCGTTGTTCGACACCAGCACCGTGTGGGCGCCAAGCGCTTGCGCCTCCTGCAGGGCGCCGATCACGAACGGCGTGCGTCCGGACGCCGTCACGCCCACGACCAGGTCTTTTCCGGTGGCGTGGCGGCGGATCTGGGCGGCGCCGGAGTGGTCCTCCACCTCTTCGACGGCACGGACGAGGGCTTCCGGACCGCCGGCGTGGTGGGCGACGAACCAGTCGCCGGGAACGTTGAAGGTGGGCACGAGCTCAGCGGCGTCCAGCGTGGCCAGCCGGCCGGACGTGCCCGCGCCGACGTAGTGCACGCGGCCGCCGGACATGATCGCCGTGACGCCCAGGTCCACCGCGCGGGCCAGGTCCGGCAGTGCCGCAGCGACCGCCGCCGGGACCGTGCGGTCCTCGTCGTTGATCATGCGCAGCACGTCGATCGTGGATACCCGGTCGATGTCCGTGGTGCGGGGGTTCCGTTGCTCGGTCGGAGATTCCACGCGCACCACCACACCGTTCCGGGGGGAGATCATTTAGTCGTCTCCCGCGGCCGTCGCCGGCCGTCTGGTCTGGCGCCGAGCCGGTGGCCGGACACCGCTTCGTAGGTCGCCTCCAGCGCCGTCTTCGCCGAGTCCACGTGGTGCTGGGCGACGCCGATGAACAGGCAGTCGATCACCGTGAGCTGGGCGATGCGGCTCGCCATCGCGCCGGAGCGGAACGTGGTCTCGCGCGCGGCCGTGGTCAGCACGTGGTCGGCGACCTCGGTGATCGGCGAGCGCGGGAAGTTGGTCAGCGCGACGGTGGTGGCGCCGGTCTCGCGAGCGACGCGGAGGGCCTCGACGGTCTCCGCGGTCGAGCCGGTGTGCGAGATGCCCACGGCGACGTCGGCGGGGGTCAGCACGGCCGCCGACGTCAGCGCGATGTGCGTGTCGTTCCACGCGAAGCAGGTGAGCCCTATGCGGTGCAGCTTCTGCTGCATGTCGAACGCGACGAACGCGGACGCGCCGAAGCCGTACACGTCGACACGACGGGCGCCCGCGACCGCCTGGACGACCTTGTCGAGCGACTCGATGTCGAGCTGCTCCGCGGTCTCCTCGACGGCGCGGGCGTCGGCGAACGCGACCTTGCCGACGACCTGCTTCAGGTCGTCGCCCGGTCCGATGTCGCCACCCATGTCGTGGTTGGCCCTGGCCTGGCTGCGGGCGGTGTCGGCGGCGAGCGCGATGCGCAGCTCCGGATATCCACCCACGCCGATGGCCTTGCAGAACCGCGTCACCGTCGTCTCACTGGTGCCCGCCTGCTCGGCGACCTCGGTGATGCTGCGGTGCGCGACAGTTCCGGGGTTCTCCAGCACCACCTTCGCGACGCGCTGTTCGGCGCGCGCGAGACCCGGCAGCAACGACCGGATCTTCACCAGTGGACTGGACTCGGCACTGCTATCAGTGGACACGTGGGAAACTTACTAACCGCCACTGCGAGGGTCAACGGAGTGTGTCCGAAAGTCACTCTCTCGGCAGGTCCTAGTGGACGTCGGGCACCTTCCGGGTGGAGACGGCGATCCGGTTCCACGAGTTGATGGTGAAGATCAGCGCGATGAGCTGGGCCAGTTCCTCTTCGCCGAAGTGCTTCGCGGCGCGCTCGTAGACCTCGTCGCTGACGTACTCGTGGCTGCTCAGGACCGTGATGGCCTCGGTGAGGCGCAGCGCGGCCTGCTCCTTCTCGGTGTAGATGTCACCGGCTTCCTCCCACGCGCTGAGCAGGTAGATGCGGGCCTCGGTCTCACCGCCTTTCCGTGCGTCGACCGTGTGCATGTTGAGGCAGTAGGCGCAGTGGTTGAGCTGGGAGGCGCGGATGCGGACGAGCTCCGCGAGCTGCTCGTCGAGACCCTCGCGGGCGGCGGCGTCGAGGGCGATCATGGCGCGGTAGACCTTCGGCGCCTTCTTGGCGAGGTCGATGCGGTTCGTCATGGCTAAAACCTATGACGCTGATTGGCCCTGGGCATGGTGCAATCTGATCGTGGAATCGTGGGCCAATCTTGACTTCCACCTGGACCTGTCCGGTCCCGGTGGACTGCGACACCGGTTGACGGCGTCGCTGCGGGAAGCGGTCCGGTCGGCGCGGCTGCCGCCCGGGACTCGCCTGCCCGCCTCGCGGTCGCTCGCCGTCGACCTGGGAATCGCGCGGAACACCGTCGCGGAGGCCTATGCGGAACTCGTGGCGGAAGGCTGGCTGACCGCGCGTCAGGGATCGGGAACCGTTGTCGCGCAACGGGTCGCGCCACCTGCACCGGTGAAGCGTCCGGTGCCCGGCGCCGAGGTGCGGTTCGACCTGACGGTGTCCACGCCCGACGTCACCGAGTTCCCGCGCGCCGAGTGGATCCGGTCCACGCGGCGGGCGTTGACGGCGGCGCCCTCGGAGGCGTTCGGGCCGGGGGATCCGCAGGGGCGCATCGAGTTGCGGACGGCGCTGGCCGAGTACCTGGCGCGGGCGCGGGGCGTGCGGGCCGATCCCGAACGGATCGTGCTGTGCTCGGGGTTCGGTGGCGCCATCCAGATGTTCGACCGACTGCTGAAACCGCCCGTGGTCGTCGAGGAGTACGGGCTGGACTTCCACCGTTCGATGTGGAGGTCGACAGTGCCGTTGGCGGTGGACGACCACGGTGCGAACACCGAGCAGTTGCCCGACGACCGGCGTGCGTGCGTGTTGACGCCCGCGCACCAGTTCCCGTTGGGCGGTCCCTTGCACCCACGGCGGCGCGCGTCGGCCGTGGAGTGGGCACGGCGCGTGGACGGCCTTGTGCTGGAAGACGATTACGACGGCGAGTTCCGTTATGACCGTCAGCCGGTCGGGGCCGTGCAGGGACTGGATCCGGAGCACGTCGTCTACCTGGGCACGTCCAGCAAGGCGTTGTCGCCGGCGTTGCGGATCGCCTGGATGGTGCTGCCGGACCGGTTCGTGGACCCGATCCTGGCCTTGAAGACCGACCGGGAGCAGCACATCAGCATGCTCGATCAGCTGATCCTGGCTGATTTCCTGGAATGCGGCGCCTACGACAGCCATGTGCGGCGGATGCGGCTCAAGTACCAACGGCGGCGCGATCGGCTGGTGGAGGCTGTTTCGCCGTACGCGTCGGTGTCGGGTATCGCGGCTGGAATGCATGCCGTGCTCGACACACCGCACGAAGAGGCGATCGTGCAGACCGCGCGCGAACGTGGGATCGAGGTCAACCCTCTCTCGTCGTTCCGGCACGAGCTGAGCGACGACGACCGCACGGGGGTCGTGGTGAGCTTTGGAGCGCCCGCGTTTCCACGGGCGCTCCCGCTGTTCATCGAGGTGCTAGCGGCGTGCCACTGACCAGCCCTCGGCCGTGACGTCGCCACGGGCGTGCACGTAGACGCCGCGCCCGTTGTAGAGGCCTGCCTTGGTGTAGACGAACCTGGTCTTCACGGATTCCGTTGGCACCCAACGACGTTCGGTCGTCGTGATGGTCCGCGCGTCCTGCCAGTCCGTGCCGTTCCAGTGCTGGATGGTCAGCTTGTCGCCCTTGTCGACGTCCACGAAGACCTCGACCGGGCGTTCCGCGACGAGGGTGCCGCCGGAAGTTGTTGCGCGCCATTGCTTTCCGCGTGACTGGACCGCGAGCGCGTTGGCCAGGCCGTCGGCGACGACCCTCCGCGCGGGGTTCACGCTGCCCCAGTCACGGCTCGGGTGCACGCGGTTGGTCAGCAGGATCGCGATCGACCGCGAGGCCTTGTCGATCACGAACGACGTGCCGGTGTAACCGGTGTGACCTGCGGTTCCCGGACCGCTCAGCCCGCCCATGTACCAGCGCTGGTCGAGCTCGAAGCCGAGGCCGTGGGCGTTGTCGGGGAACTGCTGGTTGAAGTTCGTCAGCATCAGCTCGACGGAGTGCTCGGACAGGATGCGCCGGCCGTTGTACGTGCCGCCGTTGAGGATCGTCTGGCCGAGTACGGCGAGGTCCTTGGCCGTGCCGAAGACACCGGCGTGGCCCGCTACTCCTCCGAGGGACCACGCGTTCTCGTCGTGCACCTCGCCGCGGACGATGCCGCGGGGCGGTGCCGTCTGGAACTCGGTCGCGGCCGTGCGGTCCTTGGCCTTCGGGTTGTAGCCGGTGTCCTTCATGTCGAGCGGCTTGGTGATGCCGTCGCTGACCGCCTGGTCGAGCTTCTTGCCGCTGACCTTGAAGACGAGTTCGCCGAGCGTGATCAGGTTCAGGTCGGAGTAGACGTACGTGGTGCCGGGCGTGGACTTCGGCTTCACGTCCATCACGCCTTTGATGCGTGACGGGATGTCCGGGTACTTCTGCCACAACGGGATGAACGGCTCAAGCCCGCTCGTGTGTGTGAGGAGCTGCTTGACGGTGATGTTCTCTTTGCCGTTCACACCGAACTCGGGCAGGTAGGTGGCGACCTTCTCGTCAATGCTCACCCGGCCCTGCTCGACCTGCTGGATCACCGCGATCGAGGTGAAGAGCTTGGAGATCGAGGCGAAGTCGAAGATCGTGTCCTTGCGCATCGGGACGCGTTCTTCTTCCGGCAGCTGGGTTTGCTGGTCCTTGTACAGAACCGCGTAACCCGTGCGGTCGTGCGTGACGATCTTGCCGTCGTGCACGTACATCGTGACGGCGCCGGCGAACAGCGGTTTGCCGTTGGCCTGGGGTTTCTGGAACTCGCGGAGCTGGCGCAGGGCCGCGTTGATCGGCTCAGGGTCGAGGTTCGCGAAGTACGGGTTCGACTCGCGCAGCGTCGTCCAGCGGTGCGCGAAGCCGTCCTGGGGCTGGTCGAAGTGGCCGGGTACTGCCGTCGTCACGAGTGCGACGGCCAGTGCAGGGATGAGCATGGCGTCCTCACCGGTAGCGCAGATAGGGCAGGCGGGTGCGGCGGAACTGCTGGAGCTCCTGCTGCCACGCGCCGGTGACCTCGTCCAGTGGAGCCTGGGCGTCGATCATCGTGCGCAGCCGGTCGGAGCCGCTGAGCTTGTCGATCCAGTTGTCGGGACGCCACGCGAACACCCCGGGGTACAACGACTTCGCGGTGATCAGCATGGCGACGGCCGCCTTGATGGCGTCGAATTCAGCTGCGTTGGTGACGTGCAGGGTGACACCGCCGCAGGTCTTGCCCTGGAACTTGTTGAACGTCGGCGAGAAGTAGGTCTCGCGGAACCTGATTCCCCTGAGGTTCAGGGCGTTGAGGGACTCGGCCCAGCGCCAGTCGATGCCGGGCGCGCCGACCGTTTCGAACGGGCGGGTGGTGCCGCGGCCCTCGGACAGCACCGTGCCCTCGAACAGGCACGTGCCGGGGTAGACCAGCGCGGTGTCCTGGGTGGGCATGTTCGGGCTCGGCGGGACCCACGGCAGGCCGGTGTCGAGCTGGGTGCGCCGCCAGTTCCGGACGTTGACCACTTCCAGCCTCGTGGTCAGGTCGAACTCGCCCTTGAAGAGTCGGGCCAGTTCGCCGACCGTCATGCCGTGTTGCTGGACGATCGGCTTCAGGCCCACGAAGGTCGCGTAGGCCGGGTCGAGCTGCGGGCCGTTCGCGGTGCCACCGATGGGGTTCGGGCGGTCGAGGACGATGAAGTCCAGGTCCTTGGCCGCTTCCATCGCCTGGTACAGCGACCAGATGTAGGTGTAGAAGCGCGCGCCCACGTCCGCGATGTCGAACACGACCGTGTCGATGGCCGCCTTCGTGAACATCGCCTGGATCTTCGCGGGAGTGGCCTGGTACGTGTCGTACACCGGGATGCCGGTGCGCGGGTCCGCGTAGTCGCCTTCGGAGCCGCCTGCCTGGGCCGTGCCGCGGAAGCCGTGTTCTGGTCCGAAGACGGCGGTCGGCTTGGCGCCGTGGGCGACCATCGAGTCGACGACGTGGGTCTGGTCCTCGAGGATGCCCGTCGGGTTCGTGAGCACGCCGACCTTGCGGCCCTTGAGCGTGCGCCAGCCGTCCTGCGCGAGTTGTTCGGAGGCGGTGGCGAGCTTCGGGGACGCGTGGGCGGTCGCTGTGCTGACGAGGGGGACGGACAGGGCGCTTGCCGCGATGAAGCTCCGCCTTCTCACCAGGTCACTCCGTGTCCGAACGGGTAGGGGGTCGGGCCTGGCACGTCGACCGGGAGCTTGCCCTGCGGCTTGGCCTCGCCGAGCAGGATCCTGGCCAGCGCCTCCATCGAGACCGTCGTGGTCGAGTAGGTGGCGAGCCACGTCTTGGCGTTGCTGTGGGCGACGTCGTACGGGTTGCCGGTGGCGGCCGCGATGACCGGTTTGCCGGTGGCCACGAGCTGGTTGATCAGGTCGACCTGGGCGGGCCGGGTGCTCGCGTTGTTGGTCAGCACGACGATCTTGTCCGCGTTGGCCGCCGCGGCCACCGCCTGCTGGATCTGCGCGGGCGTGGGGCTGGTCGCCGTGACGACCTTGGTGCCCTTGAGCCGCGTTGCCAGGGCTGCCGTGGTGGCGTCGCTGGTGCCGACGACCAGGGGAGCGGTGGCGTTCAGGGGGATCGCCTGGGCGTCGTTGCGGACGGCCGTGATGGTGCGGTCGGCGATGGCCTGGGCGCTCTGCGCGTTGGAGCCGACGACCTGGTCGACCTTGTTCTCGTCGACCTCGGCCGTGAGCATGACGCCGCGCAGGAGCTTCATCTTCAGGATGCGCAGGACGCTCTGGTCGATGCGCTGCTCGGTGATCTCACCGCTGCGGACGGCCTTGATGACGCTGTCGATCGCGAGGCCGAGGTTCGGCGGCATCAGCAGCTGGTCGACGCCCGCCTTGATGGCCAGCACCGGGATCTCGGCGTCGGAGTGGAGCTTGCGGACGCCCGCCATCTCCAGCGAGTCGGTGATGACGACACCGTCGTACTTCAGCTCGTCGCGCAGCAGGCCCGTGATGATCTTCGGGCTGAGCGTGGCCGGGTTGCCGGACGGGTCGATCTGCGGCACCTGGATGTGCGCGGTCATGATCGAGTCGATCTTGGCGGCGATGGCGGCCTTGAACGGCGGCGCGTCGATCTGGCGCCACTGGTCGAGGCTGCGGTTCGAGACCGGCAGGGCGGTGTGGCTGTCCTCGGACGTGTCGCCGTGGCCGGGGAAGTGCTTGGCGGTCGAGGTGACCGAGTTCAGGTCGAACCAGCGGCGGCCTTCGTAGCCCTGGACCTGCGCCGCGACCATGTCGGCCGCGAGCTTCGGATCGCTGCTGAAGCTGCGCACACCGATGATCGGGTTCGCCGGGTTGGAGTTCACGTCGGCGTCCGGGGCGAAGTTCTGGTTGATGCCCATCGCGCGAAGCTCCTGGCCGGTGATGCGCGCGGCCTCTTCGGCGTCCTTCGTGCTGCGGCCGGCGCCGAGGGCCATGTTGCCGGGCAACTGCGTGGCCGGCGGGCCGATGCGCGTGACGAGGCCCATCTCCTGGTCCGTGGAGATGAGCAGGGGGATGCGACTGGCCTTCTGCAGGCCGTTGGAGAGCTGCGCGATCTGCTTCGGTGTGTCGATGTTGTCGCGGCTCGAGTTGTTGAAGTAGATGACGCCGCCGGGCTGGTACTTGCGCACCATCTCCGCGGGCGTGGCCACGCCGAAGTCGGCCTGGTTCTTGGGGTGCGGGACGTCGGCGGCCTGGCCGTTGACGTACGTGACGAAGAGCTGGCCGACCTTCTGTTCCAGCGACATCCCGCGCAGCGTGGTCACGGAGGCGTCCGCTCTCGCCACCGGCGTGAGGGCGACCATGGCTGTGACCAGCGTCAACGCGGCGAACTTCCGCACTTGTCCGTGCCTCCCGGTGATGTTCCCACAGGTAACTGGCGTATTTCGCAAGTTACTCACGACTGCGTGGTGGGTCAACGGGCGCACATTCTGCCGTTCGTCGGCAAAAGTTGGCCTAACAAGCAGACGGGGCACCCTCGAGAGGGTGCCCCGTCTTCAGCGCGGGCTTGCGAGTTACCAAGCGTGCAACTCCAGTCGTACAACCCTGGCCTCGGCGTCCGGCGTCCCGGTACGCAGGCCCTAGACGACAAGCCTCCCGCGGCGTGCTGCGCGTGGGTACTCGAAGTCCGCGCACGGAGCTTGGCCGGGGTGGATCCTGACTTCTCTTCGTCTGGTCCCTGGCCGACCCGAGGTCCGCACCACCCATTTAAGTGCGTGGGCCCGGTCACAGCAAGGGCTCGGACGGGTGCACCGTTCAAGCCACGTTCAGTAGTGAAAGTACTGGCGTTCTTGGATTTGTGAGGTTCTATTCGCGTTCGGGTACCGCTGCCAGGGCGTTGTCGTGCACTCACGCGGGCACCACGTGCGCGCGGCGTTGCCGCTACTCACCGGTACCGGCCACCTTCGGTGATTTTTTGTTGCGAGGCCTTGACTTCAGCCGCGGGTGCGCTTCCGGCGCAGGCCGTACCAGGCCGCGCCGGCCGCCGCGACGGCGCCGATGCTGATGGCCGTGACCGCGACCGCCTTGCCCGACGGGGTGGGGATGCGCGAGCGCAGGCTCACCGGGTCGACGAACTGCTGCACCGGCCAGTCCTTCTCGACGGCGATGCGGCGCAGGCCGCGGTCAGGGTTCACGACCGTCGGGTGGCCGACGACCTCGAGCATCGGCAGGTCCGTGACGCTGTCCGAGTACGCGTAGCTCTTCGCGAGGTCGTAGCCGTGCTCGGCGGCGAGCTGCTTGATCGCGACCGCCTTGTTGTCGGCGGCGCAGTAGAAGTCGACGTCGCCGGTGTAGCGGCCGTCGAGGATCACCATCTTCGTGCCGACGCTGTAGTCCGCCCCGATCATCTGGGCGATGGGCGCGACCAGTTCCTCGCCGGACGCGCTCACGATGACGACGTCGTGGCCCTCCGCCTTGTGGTCGGCGATCAACTGCGTCGCTTCTTTGTAGACGAGTGGATCGACGATGTCGTGCAGCGTCTCGCTGACGATGCTGCGGATCTGTTCGACGTCCCAGCCGGCGGCGAGCGCCGTGATGTGCGCCCGCATGCGGTCCATCTGATCCGCGTCCGCGCCGGCGAGCATGAACACGAACTGCGCATATGCGCTCTTCAGCACCGCGCGGCGGTTGATCAGCCCCTCCTGGAAGAAGGGTCGGCTGAAAGCCAGCGTGCTCGACTTCGCGATCACGGTCTTGTCGAGGTCGAAGAAGGCGGCGATCCGGCTCATGTACCTCAGCTTAGGTGTACTCGTCAGTAGGCCGTTCGGGCGGCATTTCGTTCGTGTACGAAACCGTTGTGCTGCACGGTTACCGAAACTTGGCCCGCAGCTGTTGCGGAAGTTGCGCGCGGCACTGGCGCATGGGGATACAGTAGGTGAGTCCGGTTCGACGGACGGGTTCAGTCCGACCCCCCGGGACTGAACCATTGACGACCCCCGTCCCTCCCCCCTGGCGGGGGTCGTCCCATATCCGGACCCCGTTTCCAGGCGGGTGCGACTGGACCTCTGCGGCCCTTGCCCGAGGCTCGTGCGCCCAACCCTCCAGCGTCGCACACGGGTCCGACACTTCCGCCCTGGCAAGGCTTCCAAGATCGCGACTTGTCCACAGCCGCCGACTTGTCCACATGTGGATCTACGCCCGTTGTGTCGTTCCTCACGACTGACCACCGTTGATCCCATGACCCACCCCATCGCCCTGCTCACGGACCAGGACCTCCTCGACGAGGTCCTCCGCGTGGCCGCCGCGGCCGACTGCCCGCTCTCCTGCGCCCCGGACGTCACGTCGCTGCGCTCGCAGTGGCACACCGCGCCGCTGGTCCTGCTGGACCCCGCCGCGGTCTCTGCCTGCCTGGACGCGGGCTTCCCCCGCCGCACCGGCGTCCTGGTCGTCCACGGCGGCGACCCGCCCTGGGCCCCGGCCGTGGCCCTGGGCGCGGACGGCGTCCTCGAGCTCCCGGTGGAAGGCCGCTCCCTGGTGACGGCCCTGACCGACCTGGGAGAGGGCCCGCCCTCGGACCGGGGCCGGGTGGTGTCGTTCATCGGCGGCAGGGGAGGCGCCGGCGCGTCGACTCTGGCCATCGCGTGCGGCCGCGAGGCGGTGGAGTCCGGCGGCGAGGCGATGCTCGTCGACTGCGACCCGCTGGGTGGCGGCATAGACCTGGCTCTGGGCACCGAGTCGGACCAGGGCGCCCGCTGGCCGGGCGTGCACGCCACCGGCGGCAGAGTCCCGATGTCGGCCCTGCGCGCGGCCCTGCCCACCTCGGGCAACCTGAGCGTCCTGGCCTGCGACCGCGCCGCCCCGGACCCGGAACCGGCAGCCGTGGCGGCAGTCCTCGACGCGGGCCGCCGAGCGGGCTGCACGGTGATCTGCGACCTGCCGCGCTTCCCCACGGCCTCCGCGTCAGCGGCCCTGGACCGCACCGACCTGACGATCCTGGTGGTGCCGGCCGAAGTCCGCGCCACCGCGGCCGCCGGCCGAGTCGCCTCCCGCCTCCTGACGCACGGCCGCAACCTCCGCCTGGTGGTCCGCGGCCCGTCACCCGGCAACCTCCAGCCCGGCGAGATGGCCGACGTGATCGGCATCCCGCTGCTGACCTCCATGCGCGCCGAGCCGGGCCTGGCCGAGGTGCTGGAGCGAGGCCGCTTCCCGCGCAACCCCAAGGGCCCGCTCGCCACGGCAGCCCGCGTGGTGCTGAAGGAGCTCCGCCCATGACCGTCCCGCCCGAGGCGCACACGGCCGCGCCGCCTGGTGCGGACGAGGCTGCGATGGCGGACGAGGCCGAGTACGCCGCGCTTTCGTCGGGCGACGTGGAAGCCGTGCCGATCGACCCACTCGGCTGCGGTTGCGTTCCGGTTTTCCGTGAGACACGAGGACAGGTCCCGCCACCCCGTCTTCCTGGTCGATTCGTTGCCACAGAAGGGTCTTCGACTCAGGCCGTCGTTCTACCCCCTGGCTGACCTCTGCGGTCGGGCGCCTTCACCCGTGGCCTGCGACTCCGCATTTCCTTGCCGCCACGGGATTCCCTTCGCACGGAAGGAACTCCAGCCGTGATCCGCCTCCACATCCTGTGCCGGATGCTGCGCAACCTCGTCGTCTACCGCCGCCTCTACCCACCCCGCTTCATCTTCAAGAAGGACAAGGAGGAGCCGAAGTGAACCGCTTCCTCATCTGGTGCCAGGAAACGTGGCTCCGCCTGACCGGCCGTGAGATCACCTACGGCCGGCACGCCCGCCGCCCGGAGGCCGCGACATGACCTCCGCCCTGATCGACCGCGTCCGCCACCGCCTGGCCGGCGCCGACATGGAGCTGTCCGCGGCCGTCGTGGCCCACGCGGTCCGTTCCGAGGCGGGCGGCGTCCTGGCCGACTCGGACGTCCTCGAAGCACTCCAGGTGCTGCGCCAGGAGTTCAGCGGCACCGGCCCGCTCGACCCGCTCCTCGCCGACCCCGGCACCACCGACGTGCTGGTCACCGCGCCGGACCAGGTCTGGGTGGACGGCACGACGGGCCTGCGCCGCACCGGCGTGACCTTTCCTGACGAAGACGCGGTCCGGCGGCTCGCGCAACGTCTGGCGGTCGCTGCGGGCAGGCGGCTCGACGACGCCTCGCCGTGCGTCGACGGGTGGTTGCCGGGCAGCGGGGTCCGGCTGCACGCCGTGTTGCCGCCCATCGCGGACCGCACCTGCCTGTCGTTGCGGATCCTCAGACCGGCGACGCACGACCTCCCGGCGCTGCAGGAACTCGGCACGTTCGACGCCGAGATCGCGGAGACGTTGCGCGCGATCGTCCGCAGGCGCATGGCGTTTCTGGTGGTCGGTGGCACCGGGTCGGGCAAGACGTCGTTGTTGTCGGCGTTGCTCGGGTGCGTCTCGCCGAAGGAACGCATCGTGTGCGTGGAGGACGCCGGTGAGCTGAATCCCGACCATCCGCAGTTCGTGCGGCTCACCGCGCGGCCGGCGAACGTCGAGGGCGCGGGCGAGGTCACCACGCGGGAACTGGTGCGGGAGGCCTTGCGGATGCGGCCCGACCGGATCGTGGTCGGGGAGGTGCGCGGGGCCGAGGTGCGGGAGTTGCTCACCTCGTTGAACACCGGGCACGAAGGGGGTGCCGGGACGTTGCACGCCAACTCGCCGGCCGAGGTGCCCGCGCGGTTGGAAGCTCTCGGCGCGTTGGGTGGGCTCTCGCCGCAGGCGTTGCACAGTCAGGTGTCAGCGGCGGTGCGGATCGTGCTGCACATGCGGCGGGACAACAACATCCGGTACCTCAACGAAATCGGGGTGTTCGAGCGGAACGACGGTCTCGCGGTCCGTCCTGTCTGGACGCGTGAGCACGGCTGGCACGAGAAGGAGTTGCTGTGCTGAGTCTTCTGCTTCTCGCAACGGCGCTGATCGTGTGGCCGCAGCTCAAACCGATCCGCAGGCTCAGAGCGCGCCGCAACAGGGAAATCGTTGTGCCGCCGTACCTCTGGCTGGCGGCCGCGGCGACGGTCACCTATCTCGTGGCGGGCGTCGGTGGGCTGGTCGCCGGTGTGGTGCTGGGAGCGACGGGCCGGAGAATCCTCAAGCAGCACAGGCGAAACACCGCACTCCGCCGGGCGACCGAAGCGCTGAGCACCGGGCTGGGCGGTGTGGTCGACGAGCTGCGAGCGGGCGCGCACCCCGCCCAGGCGGCCGAAGGGGCGGCGGAGGACACCCCGGCACCGGCGAAGGAAGTGCTGAAAGCGGCCGCGGCCACGTCGAGGCTCGGCGGTGACGTGGAGCGGACGTTGCGTGAGCTGCGGCAGCCGTTGCTCGGCAAGGCGGTGGACCAGCTGGCCAAGGCGTGGCACGTGTCGGCGAAGCACGGTGTGGCGTTGGCCGAGGTGCTGGACGCCACGAGGCGTGATCTCGATCAACGGGCGGCGTTCGCGCGGCAGGTGCACGCGCGGATGGCCGGGCCGCGGGCGAGTGCGGCGGTGCTGGCGGTGTTGCCGGTGGTCGGCGTTTTGCTGGGTGAGTTCAGTGGTGCGCGGCCGTTTCACGTGCTCACGAGCACAGTGGCCGGGCAGTTCCTCCTGGCGCTGGGAGCGGTGTTCGTGGCGGCAGGGGTGTGGTGGACGCAGCGGATCACGGAGGTGGAGCCGTGACGTTCCTGCTTCTCGCGCTGGCGGTCCTTCTCGCACCTTCGCCGCGACGATCGATTGATCGGTTGACGCCCCGGGCCCACGACCCGCCGCACGACAACAAGAAACCAGATGGTCCGTTCGAACGGGCCGCGGCCTGGGATCTGCTGGCCGCGTGCCTCAAAGCCGGGTTGCCGGTGCCCACCGCGATCCAGGCGGTCGACGTGAAGGAACTGAGCCAGGTCGCCGAACTGCTGAAGCTGGGCGCTGATCCCGTCACGGCGTGGGCGTCCGCGCTCGACCAGCCCGCCACCGCGCTGCTCGCGAGGGCCGCGAGACGGACCGCGCGGTCCGGGGCGGCACTCGCCAGGCAGACCGCCGAACTCGCCGAGCGCACCAGGTCGGAAGCCTGCGACGACGCGGAAGCGAAGGCGCAGAAGGCCGCGGTCGCGGTGGCGGCGCCGCTCGCACTGTGTTTCCTGCCGGCGTTCCTGTGCCTCGGCGTCGCGCCGGTGGTGCTGGGCCTCGCCGGCCAATTCCTCAACTAGGAGAAGCAGATGGACCTGCTCGACGACGACAGCGGCATGAGCACGGTGGAGTACGCGATCGGGACGTTGGCGGCGGCCGCGTTCGCCGGCCTGCTGTACGTGCTCCTCACCAGCGACTTCATGCAGAACCAGCTACAAGGGTTGATACAGCGTGCGTTGTCTTCGGTCTGATGACCGGGGCATGGCCACGGTCGAGGCGGCGATCGCGGTCAGCGCGTTGCTGATGGCCGTGTGGCTGGGGGCGAACGGGCTGGCGGCGGTCACCGAGCAGATGCGGTGCGCCGATGCGGCGAGAGAAGCAGCACGGCTCGTGGCGCGCGATGAACAGCAGCGCGGTGTGGAGGCGGCCGCACAGATCGTGTCCGGTGCCAACGTCGTGATCGACGTCCAAGCCGACGCGATCAAGGTCGTCGTCAGCAAACGCGGACCGCTGGGCTTGCCGCTCAGCGCGCGGGCGTTCGCCGTGCCGGAGCCGCGATGAACGGCGAGCGGTCCGGCGGCGATCGCGGTTCGGCTGCGGTGAGCGGTGTGGTGGCGATGTTGTTGCTGATCATCGTCACGGTGGCCGGTGCGCGGATCGGGTCGGCGGTCGTCGCGCGGCATCGGGTCACCGGTGCGGCCGATCTGGCGGCGCTCGCGGCCGCCGCTCGTCTCACCGAAAGCGCTGAAAGTGCTTGTGAGCAGGCAAAACGCGTGGCCTCGGAGAACCGGGCCGAGCTGACGAGCTGCACGGTGAGTGGATGGGAGGTGGTTGTGGAGGTCTCGGCGGTTACGCCGTTCGGCCCGGTGAACGCACTCGCCAGGGCAGGTCCGGCTGAAGATCGAAGCGTTTGGAGCACGACGAGCGGTCGGCTCACAGCGGTGAGCGGACTCACATCGGTGCCCGGACATGCTGAACGGTGATCGAACCAAACGCGAACAGTTCAGTTGCCCGGTCAAGCAAAGGACGTTCGCCGTCCCGTAGCTACCAGTTGTCGAGCGGGGGTTACGGAGGCCGGTGCCGGTGTCGTTAGTTGTAGTGGCGGCACCGACGCGGTGTCCTACGAAAACCGACACCTTGTCGATGTCGAGTCAGAGCCTGGGAAGAAGGCGACGAAAGATGGATTGGTCGGATAGCTGGCGCGGGGCCTTCCGCATCGAACTGCGTGCCGAGGCCGTGAGCCTCGCGTACCGCGGTTGGCCCGTACTGCCCGGCACCTATCCGGCCGGTACTGAGAACGGCGTCACGCAGTGGGCCGGTCGCAGCGGCCTCGAGCTGCACGGCCCGATCCCCGTGCACCGCGACTGGGTGGACCGCATCGGGACTCGTCCCGACCAGGTCGCCACGTGGTGGGCGGGTCGTTCCTACAGCCTTCTCGTCGCCACCGGTCACGTGGTGGACGCGATCGAGGTCGGCGCCGGCCTCGGTCACCGCGCGGCCGTCGCACTGCGGCAGATCGGTGTTCCCGTGCCGATCGCCGCGACCCCGTCCGGCCGGTGGATGTTCCTCGTGAAGTCCGGCTCGAAGCTCAACGCCGAGCTGGCCAACAACGCGGACGTGCACCTCTACGGCAAGGGCGAGTACATCCCGCTGCCCCCCACCACCATGGCGCACGGTGTCGTGCACTGGCGGGTCAAGCCGCAGGTCTGCGGCTGGAACCTGCCGGAGGCTCACGTCGTGCAGGACGCACTCGTCGAGGCCGTGCACGCTCCGGCGCGCTTCGAGCTCGAAACCGTCTGACCTACAACTGAATCCAAGCCCGGCCGTGTTGGGTGTCGTCGTGGACTCTCCCCGACAACCCCGAAGGCGATGCCCTGCACGGCCGTTCCACCACAGCCCGATCCGATGATCGGCCCCCGCACCCCGCACGTCGGGGGTGGTCGGAGGACCGGGCGAGAAAGCCGAACACGCACCCCGAAGGACAGCCTCCCGCAACAGTGACCGGACCGAGGACGTTAGTGGCAGAGCGCCAGCTCTGCCGCGGTCGGTGAAGCCGGCTCCTCCCCGGAGTTCGTCAGCAGACAGTCGACACCGTCGCCTCCCGCGTGTCCTGTCGAGACGAACGAACCAGATTCCACCGATGTTCCAAGGGATCCGGTCACGAAGCGGTAGCAGGCGGGAACACAGTGTTCGGCACGTGGAGAGCGCGGCGGGGGTACCCGTGAGCCCCCGCCGCGCCCCACGGACAAGTGGTAGACCTAGAGCTGGAGAGTTTCCGCGTAGGAAGCGAAGGCGAAGGTCTCCTCCATGGATCCGGGCCGCGGAACCGCATCGGCGTCCCAGCCGAGTTCCCGGTCCTGCAAGACCTGCTCGATCAGCGGGTGCCACCGCTGATCGAGCATTTTCTTCGCCCACACCAGGGCGCCGCGCTTGGACTCCACCTCTCCCGTGTGGATGGTGTAGAGCGTGCGGCAGTACGCCGAGACGATGTAGCGCTGTGACCAGGCGTTGCCCATCGGCGCCCACTCCGCGATGCCGGACAGCACGTGCGGGAGTTCGGCACGCATCGACGACCGCAGCGCGGATGCCGGCACCTCGTCGACCAGTGACGTGATCGGCGGGCCGTCCAGCACGATGCCGTGGTGGCGCAGGATCCAGCGGGCGTGCGGGCTGTTGCAGTGCAGGTCCCACACCAAGGTGCGCGTGCCGTGGTCGTTGAACAGCCACGGAACTCCCAGGCCCGCCACCGAGCGCAGCGACTCCACGTCGGCGTACGAGCCCTCGATCTCGGTCGACCAGCGGCCGGGACGGGTCGGGATCTCGTCGTGCAGGCCGCGAAGCCCGGCCTCGCGATCGCCGGACGGGAGTTCGGTGCAGGCGACGATGAAGTCGCAGTCGCTGTGGAGGTCACCGGCGCCCAGGGCGAAGGAGCCCTGGAGATATGCGCCGACGTAGGTGGGGCCGAGGATCTCGCGCACGGACGAGACGAGGTCGGCGAGAAGTGCGTTCAGATCAGCAAAAGGCGTGAACAAAGCAGACTCCGATGAACCCGTGGCCAGTGGGGGACGGGCGCGGCGAAGCGTCCGGGCTCAGCCGCGCTGGGCGCGACGGGTCCGGTCGGTGGCGTTGCAGCTGCTTGCGGTCACGGCATCAAGGTAGCCGGGCGGAGGCCACCCGGTCAGGCGATTTTGCCCAGCACCACGTCCAGCACGAGCACGGCACCGGTCTTGTCCAGCGGGTCGTTGCCGTTGCCGCACTTGGGCGACTGCACGCAGGACGGGCAGCCCATCGGGCACGCGCAGGCGCTGATCGCCGCTCTCGTCGCCGAAAGCCACGCCCGCAGCGCCGTGTGCCCTCGATCAGCGAAGCCCGCGCCGCCGGGATGGCCGTCGTGCACGAACACCGTCGGCATCCCCGTGTCCGGGTGCGCCGCCGTCGACACGCCGCCGATGTCCCACCGGTCGCACGTCGCGAACAGCGGTAACAGACCGATCGCCGCGTGCTCGGCGGCGTGCAGGGCACCGGGGATCCGTTTCGCCTCCACGCCCGCGTCGAACAGCAGCGACTCGTCGACCGTGTACCAGACCGCGCGGGTCTGCAGCGTCTGCTCCGGCAGGTCCAGCGGGATCTGGTCGAGCACCACCCCGGACGGCAGCCGCCGCAGGTAGCCGACGACCTGCGTCGTCACCTCCACCTCGCCCAGGCACACCGACACCCCGCCGAAGTCGGTGCGCTCGATCTCGCGCACCACTGTGATGTCCACGCAGTCACGCGGCTGCGTCGTCCACTCCGGGTCTTCGCGGTGGACCATCGCGAGCCCGCTGTCCAGATCGAGCTCGTCGACCACGTACGCCCGCCCCTGGTGCAGGTACACGGCGCCGGGATGCACCTGCCAGCAGGCGGATCCCGGGTCGACGGTGCCGAGCATCCGGCCGGAGTCCGACTCCACGACGGCGACCTGGTCGCCGCCGGAGCCGCGGATGTCCACCCCGGCGTGCGGCCGGTCGTGCGACGCCCAGTACCACCCGGCAGGCCGCTTGCGCAGCAGCTTCTCCGCCACCAGTTCGGCGAGCACCGCTTCCGCGAGCGGTCCGCCGAAGTCGTCCAGACAGGCCGGCGTCAACGGCATCTCGGACGCCGCGCAGGCCAGTTGCGGTCCCAGCACGTACGGGTTCAGCGGGTCCAGCACCGTCGCCTCGACCGGCCTGTCCAGCACGGCGGCCGGGTTGTGCACCAGGTACGTGTCCAACGGGTCGTCGCGCGCCACGAACACGACCAGCGCGCTGTCCCCTGAGCGGCCCGCACGACCCGCCTGCTGCCAGAACGACGCCAGCGTGCCGGGGAAACCGGCCACCACCACCGCGTCCAGCCCGGCGATGTCGACGCCGAGTTCCAGCGCGTTCGTGGTCGCGACGCCGAGCAGGTCGCCCGTGGACAGAGCCTTCTCCAGCGCGCGCCGCTCCTCCGGCAGGAACCCGCCCCGGTACGCGGCCACCCGGCCCGGCAGCTCACCGTCCACTTCGGACAGAATCCGCTGGGTGCCCATCGCCGTCAGCTCCGCGCCACGCCGCGAGCGCACGAAGGCGAGCGACCGTGCGCCCTCGATCACGAGGTCGGCCAGGATCCGCGACGTCTCCGCGCCCGCCGAGCGCCGGACGGGAGCGCCGTTCTCACCCTCCAGAGAGGTCAGCGGGGGTTCCCACAACGCGACCGTGCGCGACGCACGCGGCGAAAAGTCGTCCACGACAGCGGAAACGGGAACGCCGAGCAATCTTTCCGCCGACCCGGAAGGATCAGCCACTGTGGCCGATGCGAGAACGAAGATCGGATCCGCGCCGTATTTGCGGGCGACCCTCCGCAGGCGACGCATCAACAACGCCACGTGCGAACCGAAAACGCCGCGATAGGAATGGCACTCGTCGATCACCACGTACTTCAGCCTGCGGAAGAACCGCAGCCATTTCGGGTGCTGCGGCAGGATTCCGCGGTGCAGCATGTCCGGGTTGGTGAAGACCCAGTTCGCGTGCGCCTTGACCCAGTCGCGTTCGGCCATCGGGGTGTCACCGTCGTAGGCCGACGCGCGCACCCCCTTGATCCCCAGTTCCTCGAGCGACCGGAGCTGGTCCGCGCCAAGGGCTTTGGTCGGGGACAGGTACAGCGCGGTGGCCTTCGTGTCCGCCAAAAGAGTGGAAAGCACGGGCAACTGGTAGGCAAGTGACTTGCCCGACGCCGTGCCCGTCGCGAGGACCACGTGCTGCCCGGACCACGCCAGAGAAGCGGCCTCGGCCTGGTGCCGCCACGGCTCGCGCACACCCGTTTCGACGAACGCCTCGACGACCGGCAGGGCCGTCCACGCAGGCCACTCCACGTGATCTGCCTGCCGCAACGGCAGATCGCGCGCGTGCGTGAGGGGTGACTCCCCGGCGGGCACGCCCGCCAGCACGCGGTCCAGCAACCGGCGTCCCTGATCCACCACGAGATCGAGCTTCGCATACACCACCGACAGTCCCGGCCGGGCCGTACTCGACTTCCTGCGCAGATAACGGTGTGTGCACGGATCGGGACGTTTCGTTGCCTCGTTGCAACCACCCCCTAGACTCCCCGCTCATCGCATCCAATGAGGGATGCGTCACGTCGCGCTGGGCGGCTGGACTGCCTTGGCGCTGCACATGGCAACTCACCAGGAGGACGGATGTCCCGGCAATTCCTCGCGGAGAGCCTCGAGCTCTCCGGGGGTGATCGCGGCGTCGTAGCCGTGGTCGCCGTGGTCGCCCTGGCTGCTCTCGCCGTCGGGTACGTACTGCTCAAGGAGGTCCTGGCCGCCGGTCAGGGCACCCCCAAGATGCAGGACATCGCCAAGGCGGTTCAGGAGGGCGCAGCGGCCTACCTCAACCGGCAGTTCCGCACGCTCGGCATTTTTGTCGTGATCGTGTTCGTACTGCTGTTCGCGCTACCGGCGGATGATTTGGCCGAGCGAATCGGCCGATCTTTGTTCTTCCTCGTCGGTGCCGCGTTCTCGGCGACTATCGGCTACCTGGGCATGTGGTTGTCCACGCGCGCCAACGTGCGTGTCGCCGCCGCCGCGAACGAAGAAGGCGGTCGCGAAAAGGCGACGCGCATCGCGTTCCGCACCGGTGGTGTGGTCGGCATGACCACGGTCGGTCTCGGTCTCTTCGGAGCCGCGCTGGTCGTGCTCGTGTACGCGGGTCAGGCCCCGAAGGTCCTGGAGGGCTTCGGTTTCGGCGCCGCACTGCTCGCGATGTTCATGCGCGTCGGTGGCGGCATCTTCACCAAGGCCGCCGACGTCGGTGCCGACCTGGTCGGCAAGGTCGAGCAGGGCATCCCCGAGGACGACCCCCGCAACGCCGCGACCATCGCGGACAACGTGGGTGACAACGTCGGTGACTGCGCCGGCATGGCCGCGGACCTCTTCGAGTCCTACGCCGTCACGCTGGTCGCCTCGCTGATCCTCGGCACCGCGGCGTTCGGTTCGCAGGGTCTGCTCTTCCCGCTGATCGTTCCCGCGATCGGCGTGCTGACCGCGGTCATCGGCGTCTACACCACCAAGGCGAAGGCGGGCGAGAACGGCCTCGCGGCCATCAACCGCGCCTTCTACATCTCCGCGGTCATCTCCGCGGTGCTGTGCACCATCGCGGCCTTCGCGTTCCTGCCGAGCTCGTTCGCCGACCTCAACGGCATCAGCGACGAGATCAAGGGCGTCAGCGGCAACCCCGCGCTGATCGCGTCCGTCGCGGTGATCATCGGCATCGTGCTGGCCGGCGTCATCCTCTGGCTGACCGGCTACTACACCGGCACCGAGCACAAGCCGGTGCAGGAGGTCGGCAAGACCTCGCTGACCGGTGCGGCCACGGTGATCCTGTCCGGCATCTCGGTCGGTTTCGAGTCGGCCGTCTACACCGCGCTCGTCATCGGTGCGGCCGTCTACGGCGCGTTCCTGCTCTCCGGATCGACCGTCGTCGCGCTGTTCGCCATCGCGCTGGCCGGTTGTGGTCTGCTGACCACCGTCGGTGTCATCGTCGCGATGGACACGTTCGGCCCGGTCTCGGACAACGCGCAGGGCATCGCCGAGATGTCCGGTGACGTGCACGGCGAGGGCGCGCAGATCCTCACCGAGCTCGACGCGGTCGGCAACACCACCAAGGCCATCACCAAGGGCATCGCGATCGCGACGGCGGTGCTCGCCGCGACGGCGTTGTTCGGCTCCTACAGCGACGCCATCAAACAGGCGTTGCTCAAGACCGGCGAGGTCGTGGGCGACGCGTCGTCGTTCTCGTTCGTCGTGTTCACCCCGAACGTGCTGGTCGGCATCACCATCGGTGCGGCCGTCGTCTTCATGTTCTCGGGCCTCGCGGTCAACGCCGTGACGCGTGCCGCCGGTGCCATCGTGTTCGAGGTGCGCCGTCAGTTCCGCGAGAACCCAGGCATCATGGACTACTCGGTGAAGCCGGAGTACGGCCGCGTCGTCGACATCTGCACCAGGGACTCGCTGCGTGAGCTGGCGACTCCTGGCCTGATGGCGGTGCTCGCCCCGGTCGCCGTCGGCTTCGGCCTCGGCGTCGGCCCGCTGGCCGGTTACCTCGCCGGTGCCATCGCGACCGGCACGCTCATGGCGGTCTTCCTGGCCAACTCCGGTGGTGCCTGGGACAACGCCAAGAAGCTGGTCGAGGACGGCAACCACGGCGGCAAGGGCTCCGACGCCCACGCCGCGACGGTCATCGGCGACACCGTCGGCGACCCGTTCAAGGACACCGCAGGTCCGGCCATCAACCCGCTGATCAAGGTCATGAACCTGGTCTCCGTGCTGATCGCGCCGGCCATCGTCACCTTCTCCATCGGTGACAGCGCGTCCGACCCGATCCGGATCGCGATCGCAGTGGTCGCGGCACTGGTCATCGCCGGCGCGGTGATCGTGTCCAAGCGTCGCGGCACCGCGATCGCGGACACCCCCGCGGAGTCCGTCAGCAACGGCGCCGCGTAGATCCACCTCTGGTCGGGGTACGTTCGGGTCTTCCCCCGACGTACCCCGACCGAGGAGTTACGACATGAGGCGCAGCCTCGTCGCCACTGCCGCTGTTGCCGCCCTTGCGCTGGCCGGGTGCACCACCGGCGGCAACTCCGGCACTTCATCGACGCCCACCAGCGGCGCGGCCAGCCCCGAGGCCGTCGCCTACATGGACAAGGTGTGCGGCGCGGCCTCCGAGTTCGCCAAGATCGAGAAGACGGCCCCCAAGTTCGACGCCGGCGACTCCGCCAAGCTCAAGGCCGACATGGCCGCGTACATGGGCCAGCTCGCCGACGCCTTCACCAAGTCGGCGGAGGGCCTCAAGAACGTCGGCCCGTCACCCGTCGCGGGTGGCGAGGCGGCCGTCAACAAGATGGCCGAGACGTTCACCTCGCTCGGTGTCGTGTTCACCGACGCCAAGACCAAGGTCGAGCAGGCGGACGCCAACAACGCCAACGGAGGCCTCCAGGCCGCCGGAGAGGCCATCGCCAAGCTCTCCGAGCTCGCCGACCCGCTGCGCGATCTCAAGGACGTTCCCGAGCTGCAGAAGGCCACGCAGTCCGCGCAGCAGTGCCAGGCGATGCAGCGCCTCAACGTCACGCCGACGAGCTGAGCGGGGCCGTCCGGAGTAACTTCCGGCCCATGCGCCGCACAGTCCTCGCAGTTCTGACGTGCTGTCTGCTCGCGGTCACCGCGTGCAGCAGCGGAGGTTCCACCTCGACCTCGCCCACCGCCAGTGAGGCCGACGTCGTGGCGTGGATGGACAAGGTCTGCGGTGCCGTCGACGGCACCGTGAAGGCCATGTCCGACGAGCCGCCGATCGACATGAGCGACCCCGCGAAGCTCAAGACGGGCCTGTCCGACTGGCTCGGCACCAAGGTCGCCGCGGTCGACAAGTCGATCTCGGACCTCAAGGGCCTGGAGAACGGCCCGCACCCGAAGTCGAAGGAGCTGGCCACCGCCGCGCAGGACGGCATGGGTCAGATCAGGACCCTGCTCGCGGACACCAGGTCGAAGCTCGACGCCTCGACGGACGCCACCCAGGCCATCACCGCCTTCACGGAGATGGTCGCCAGGGCGAGCGAACTGGAGAAGGCGGGCGCCGACGTGCAGAAGAAGTTCGACGAGACGGGCCTGGCCTCGGCCGCGCAGAAGGCCGGCAACTGCAAGGGTCTTCAGACGTCTCCCCCTGCTTCCTGACGAGGGAAAGCCCGGCTGACCGGATCGCCCGAACGTGTACTGTTCGGCGGTCCGGTTAGTCATTTCCTGGGGGATTTCACCGTGAACGCACGTTTGTCGATCGCTGCTGCCTGCGCAGGCCTCACTCTCGCCGTGACGGGCTGCGGCACCACCGCCGCGCCGTCCGCGCAGAGCACCGCGCCCACGACCACGACGACCACCACGCCCGCCGCCGACCCGGTGAAGTGGGTGGGCGCGTTCTGCTCCGGCACCACGCCGGTGCTCACGGGAGCGATCGAGCTCATCACCGTCGTCGCGGCCAACGCCGAGAACCCGCCCGCCATCAAGGAGGGCATGCTCAAGCTGCTCGAGACCGGCGGCAAGGCGATGGCCGACACCGAGAAGAAGCTCAAGGAGGTCGGCGCGCCCGGCCCCGAGAACCAGGCCATGCACGACGAGCTGGTCAAGATGTTCGGCGACGGCGCCAAGGAGTACGTGACGGTCCGCGAGCAGATCAGCAAGATCGACGCGACCGCGCCCGACTTCATGACGCAGGTCGAGAAGGTCGGTGGCGACGCCGCGGACCCGTCCAAGCTCTCGGACCAGATCAAGAAGCTCGACGCGGACCCGAAGTTCAAGGACGCCGTCGCGAAGGCGCCGGAGTGCACCGAGATGCGCGCCAAGCTCGGGAAGATGCTCGGGCAGTGACAACGTTTCGCCTGGTCGCGGCCGTGCTGAGCGCTGCCGCGATCACCGCCTGCGGCACGCAGCCACCCGCTCTGGTCCAGCAGGCCGCACCGACCACCACCACGACGGCGGACGTGCCCGGCGCGGACCCGGTGGCCTGGTTCGAGGCCTACTGCGGCCCGATGGGCGTCACGCAGACCGCGCGACTCCAGCTCCAGGGCAAGGCTCAGGAGGGCATGGAGGCCGTCAAGGAGGCCGTGGTCGCCTGGACGGCGGGAGCAGCGGTGTCGGACCGGCACATGGCCGATGAGCTCGAGAAGCTCGGCCCGTTGGGTTCGGACGTGCGCAGCCTGCACGAACGGCTGGTCAGCGCGCTGCGGAACGAGGCCAAGACCTTCGACGACAGCTCGGCGCGGCTGCGGGCGCAGGCGGCGGACGACAAGTTCCCCGAGCGGTACGAGCAGATCATGGTCGGCAGCAGCGGTGACGCCGTCGGGACGTTGTTCAAGCAGATCTTGGACACGAGCCCGAAGTACGCCGAGGCGTTTCGTGCGAACGAGGTGTGCAAGGCCTGGCAGGGGCTGGCGAAGCAGTCCGGGGGAAACTGGTCCGGGTGAGGACACGTCTGCTCGCTGCCCTGCTGACCGGTGCCGTCGTGCTGACCGCCTGTGGAACGGATGCGGACAAGCCGATCACCGACGCGCAACGGCAGTGGGTGGACGCGTTCTGCGGTGGCGTGTTGCCAGGCATGGAAGCGGGCCTTGAGCTGCGCAAACAGGACCCGGCGAACTTCGCCGCGGTCAAGGACGGGTACGTGAAACTCGTCTCGTCCAACACCACCGCGTTCTCCGCCGCCGAGAAGAAGCTGAAGGAGCTCGGCGCGCCCGAGGACGACCTCAAGGGCGTGCACGACCGGCTGGTCACGTTCGTCACGGAGTCCGCGAAGTCGTACGGCGACGCGCAGGCTCCTGTCCAGGCGTTGGAACCGAACGCCCAGTTCCTGGAAGGCGCCGAGAAGGTGCTGGCCGACACCAACGTCGTGACCAGCCCGGAAGATCTCCGCGCGACCTTCCAGGAGCTGCAGAAGCGGCCGAAGTACGCAGCGGCGATAGGCAAGTCGACACCGTGCTCGGAGATCAGGTCGAAGGGCCAGGAACTGGGTCAGTAACAACTGTCCCACTGGTCACACTCGAACGTCTGTTCTACCCTGTGGGCCGTGGTGGGGCAGCTGTCCTTCTTCTCGGCCGAGGCACGAACCCCGGCCAAGGCGGACCTCGCCGGCTTCCTCTGCGGGCCGGGGCAGGCCGTCAGCTTCGCGCGCGGTACAGCCGCCCGCGTGTACACCGAGCTGCGCGACGACTGGCGACTGCGCCCTCTCAAACAGGCCTGCGCCGAGCGCGGCGTCACCACCGAGCTGTGCGTGAACGAGGCGGGCACGCACTTCGTCCGCACGCCGTTCCGCACCGATCTCACTCCTCTGGCCGCCCGCTGGCTGGACGGAACCGTCAAGACGGTGCCGCCGGACTTCGAGCTGAACGGAGCAGTGCTGCGCGTCTGGGCGCTGGCGGCGGGCAGCTGGATGGAGTCCGCGTACCTGCTCGGTTTGGACCCCAACGCACCGCAGACACACGCACCGTTGCAAAATGCGCTGCTCGCATCCGGACTTCCGTGCACCCTGGTAGGGGCACCCGCGTTGCGGGTGACCGGCCGGCGAAGGCTGGCACGGCTCGCTGAGCTGGTCGGAAGCCCTCCTCAGGGAGTGGCGATGAGCACCTGGCCGGCGGCCTGAGCGGGGCGGTCGGGCAAGGTTGTGTCACTCTGTCTCGTCGTACGGGCGTCGCGGAGACATGACGGATGGTGTGCTTTTCGGCCGACGCTGGGCAACACTGGCGGGCCTGGGAACCGGGTTTGGAAGAGAGCGGGACGGCGAGTGGCTGGATCGACACGGACGAAGAAGAGCAGCGGAGGCGGGGGTAGCACCCGACGACTGGTGATCGTCGAGTCGCCCACGAAGGCGCGCAAGATCGCCTCGTACCTCGGCGCCAACTTCGTCGTGGAGTCCTCCAGGGGACACATCCGGGACCTGCCGCGCGGTGCCGCCGACGTTCCCGCGAAGTTCAAGGGCCAGGCCTGGGCGAGGCTCGGCGTCGACGTCGACCACGACTTCGAGCCCCTGTACGTGATCTCCGCGGACAAGAAGTCGCTGGTCACCGAGCTCAAGGAAGCGTTGAAGGACGTCGACGAGCTCTACCTCGCGACAGACGGTGACCGCGAGGGTGAAGCCATCGCGTGGCACCTGCTGGAGACGCTCAAGCCGAAGATCCCGGTCCGCCGGATGGTGTTCCACGAGATCACCGAGTCCGCGATCCAGGCAGCCGCGGCCAACCCGCGCGACCTCGACCAGGACCTGGTCGACGCGCAGGAGACCCGCCGCATCCTCGACCGCCTCTACGGCTACGAGGTCAGCCCGGTCCTGTGGAAGAAGGTCATGCCGAAGCTCTCGGCTGGCCGCGTGCAGTCCGTGGCGACGCGTCTGGTCGTGGAACGCGAACGCGAACGGATGAAGTTCGTCTCAGCGAGCTACTGGGACATCTCCGCGCAGATGGACGCCGGTGCCGACGCCGCGCCGCGTCAGTTCGGCGCGCGTCTCGTCGCCGTCGACGGCACGCGTCTCGCCACGGGCCGCGACTTCGGCTCGGACGGCAAGCTCACCGGCAAGGCCGACGTCGTCGTGCTGGACGAGGCCCAGGCCCGCGCCATCGCGGCCGGGCTGCAGAACGCGCCGGTCAAGGTCGCCTCCGTCGAGGAGAAGCCGTACACGCGCAAGCCGTACGCGCCGTTCATGACCTCGACGCTGCAGCAGGAAGCGGGCCGCAAGCTGCGGTTCTCCGCCGACCGCACGATGCGCACGGCCCAGAAGCTGTACGAGAACGGCTACATCACCTACATGCGTACCGACAGCACGACGCTGTCGGAGACCGCGATCAACGCGGCCCGCACGCAGGCCACGGACCTCTACGGCGCGCAGTACGTCTCGCCGCAGCCTCGCCAGTACACGCGCAAGGTCAAGAACGCGCAGGAGGCCCACGAGGCGATCAGGCCGGCAGGAGAGGTCTTCCGCACGCCTGGTCAGGTGGCCGCCGAGCTCGACTCGGACGAGTTCAAGCTCTACGAGATGATCTGGCAGCGCACGATCGCCTCCCAGATGGCGGACGCGCGGGGCAACACGACCAGCATCCGCATCCAGGGCCGTGCGGGCACGGGCCAGGAGGTCACGTTCGCCGCGTCCGGCCGCACGATCACGTTCGCCGGCTTCCTCAAGGCCTACGTCGAGACCGTCGACGCCGAGGCCGGCGGCGAGTCGGACGACGCGGAGTCGCGCCTGCCGCTGCTGGTCAAGGACCAGGACCTGACGATCGCGGAGCTGTCCGCGGATGGTCACACCACCTCGCCGCCCTCGCGCTACACCGAGCCGTCGCTGATCAAGACGATGGAGGAGCTCGGCATCGGCCGTCCCTCCACCTACTCGTCGATCATCAGCACCATCCAGGACCGCGGCTACGTGTGGAAGAAGGGCGCGGCGCTGGTCCCGTCCTGGGTCGCGTTCGCCGTGGTCGGGCTGCTGGAGGGCCACTTCGGCCGGCTCGTCGACTACGACTTCACCGCCGCTCTCGAAGACGAGCTGGACGGCATCGCCGCCGGTCGGCAGCAGCGCACGACGTGGCTGTCCGGGTTCTACTTCGGTGGCAGCGTCGGCCCCGACGGCTCGATCGGCCGTTCCGGCGGTCTGAAGAAGCTGGTCGGCACGGGTGTCGAGGACATCGACCCGCGTGAGGTCAACTCGATCCCGTTGTTCAGCGACTCCGAGGGCCGCACGGTCGTCGTGCGCGTCGGCCGCTTCGGGCCGTACCTGGAGCGCGACGTCGACGGCACCGCGCAGCGCGCGAACCTGCCGGACGACCTGGCACCGGACGAGCTGAGCAACGAGATCGCCGAGAAGCTGTTCTCGACGCCGCAGGAGGGCCGTTCGCTCGGCACCGACCCGGTCTCTGGCAACGAGATCGTGGCCAAGGAGGGCCGCTTCGGCCCGTACGTGACCGAGGTCCTGCCCGAGCCGGCCGAGAACGGCACGGCCCCGAAGAAGGCGCCGAAGCCGCGCACCGGGTCGCTGTTCAAGTCGATGTCGCTCGACACGGTCACGATCGACGACGCGCTGAAGCTGCTCTCGCTGCCGCGCGTGGTCGGCAAGGACCCGGAGACGGGCGCCGAGATCACCGCGCAGAACGGCCGCTACGGCCCGTACCTGAAGAAGGGCACGGACTCGCGGTCGCTGGTAGACGAGAGCCAGATCTTCACCGTCACGCTCGACGAGGCGCTGAAGATCTACTCCGAGCCGAAGAAGCGCGGCCGCGCCGCCGCCGCTCCGCCGTTGCGCGAGATGGGCAACGACCCGGTGTCCGGCAAGCCGATGGTGATCAAGGAGGGCCGCTTCGGCCCGTACGTCACCGACGGTGAGGCGAACGCGTCGCTGCGCAAGACCGACAGCGTCGAGTCGATCACCGACGAGCGCGCGGCCGAGCTGCTGGCCGAGAAGCGCGCGAAGGGGCCGGTCAAGAAGAAGGCTCCGGCCAAGAAGCCGGCCGCGGCGAAGAAGCCGGCGGCCAAGAAGGCTCCGGCCAAGACCAAGAGCTGAGCAGGGGGTGGCGGTGCCGATCAACGAGTTCGGTCCGGACGGGACTCAGGCCCCGCCGCCTCCCCGGCTGTTCCCCGACCCCCTCGCGGGCCTGGTGACGGCTGACAGTTTCGTCGCTCCTCAATGGACGTCTTTCAGCTCACGTGTGTCGGTGCCGACACCTCTTGAGCCGACTGAGGAAGCGCGGCAGGCCGTCTGGTCGCAGATGCAGCAGGAGCAACGGCGGCCGCGGGGCAGGGCACAGCGAGCACCTCAGCCGCAGCAGGCGCACCCGTACGCCGTCCAGCAGTTCGCGCCGACGTACCAAATGTCTGCGCCGCAACAACAACAGCAACCGCAGCAACCCGCCAGGCAGACGAGCGGCGTCGCCGCGTTCATCGGCTGCCTGGTCGTCATCGGGTTCTTCGTCCTGATCCTGGTCAGCATTCTCGGAGCGATCTTCAGCTAGCCGTGTTGTGAGTCCGGCGTGCTGACTCACCACATCCGGTTACGCTGACCGCACGGGAGTGGCGATTTAGGGGTGACTGAAATTCAGGACGCGGACACACCGGTGACCGAGGCAGGCCAGGCAGGGCAGGCCCAGTCCAGCGTGTCCACCGTTCACCGGCTTCGGTCAGTTCTCGCCATCCGCCCGTTCCGGCGGCTCTGGCTCGTCACCTACCTGTGCAGCGTTGGTGACTGGCTGTCACTGCTCGCGCTGACCGGTCTGGTCTCCGCGATGATGAAGAGCTACGAGTGGCAGTCGTTCGCGCTGCCTCTCGTCGTGCTGACCCAGCTGCTGCCCGGCATCCTCTTCGCGCCCATCGGTGGCGTGCTCGCGGACAAGTTCGACCGCCGCAAGGTGATGGTGGTCTGCGACGTCCTGCGCGGGTCGCTGTTCATCTCGATCGCGCTGATCGGCTCTCCGATCTGGCTCTTCGTGGCGAACTTCCTGGTCGGCTGCTGCGCGATGCTGTGGATCCCGGCCAAGGAGTCGGCGGTCCCGAACCTGCTGCGCCGCCCCGACCAGGTGGAGTCGGCGAACCAGCTCGGCCTGGTGATGACCTACGGCATCTCGACGATCAGCGGTTTCGGTCTCTACTCGCTGATCTCGGGCATCCCCGCGTACCTGAACCTGCAGGGCGGGAACCTCGAGTTCAACATCGCGACGATCGCGGTGGTGATCAACGGCCTGCTGTACTTCACCTCGGCGGTCCTGGTCGCGACCCGCCTGCCGGAGCTCTCCGGCCGCGTCGTCTCGACCCGCAAGAGGGAAGACGAGGACAAGCCCGGTTTCATCGCGATGTTCCGCGACGGACTGAGGTTCGCGGGCAAGACGCCGCTGGTCCGCGGCCTGCTCATCGGCATGATCGGCGCGTTCGCCGCGGCCGGTGCCGTGATCGGGACGGCCAAGCTATACGCGTTGTCGCTGCTGGGCGGCGCCTCGACGTTCGGCCTGTTGTTCGTGGCCGTGTTCCTCGGGCTCGCGGTCGGCATGGCGACGGCACCCCGGCTGGCGCAGCGCCTCGCCTACAACCGCCTGTTCGGCGTCACGATCGTGCTCGCCGGCATCTCGCTGGCGCTGGTCGCGCTGGCCCCGCACCTGTGGATCGCGCTGCTGACGGTGGCGCTGGTCGGCGCGTGCGCGGGCGTGGCGTTCCTGACGGGTCTCACGATCGTCGGATCGCAGGTCGAGGACGACATGCGCGGCCGCACGGTCGCGTTGATCCAGACGTTGCTGAAGGTCGTGCTGTTCGGCTCGTCGGCCGGTGCGCCGCTGCTGCTCACGTTGCTGCAGAAGCGGCAGGTCAGCGTGTTCGGCCACCCGATGGAGGTCGACGCGAGCCGTCCGGTGATGCTCGGCGGCGCGGTGATCGCGATCGTGCTGGGCCTCGTCGCGTACCGGCAGATGGACGACCGTCGTGAGGAGCCGGTGCTGTCGTCGCTGTTCGCGGCGATCCGCGGCCGCCGGCCCACCAAGGGCATGCTGATCGCGGTCGAGGGCGACACTCGGGAGGACACGTCGGTGCAGGCCCGCCGCCTGGCCGCGGTGTTGCGCGCAGAAGGCCTCGAAGTGCTGCTGGCCGCCGACCCCGAACACGACGAACGCCGCCTGCGCACGATGCTGTCGTCCGCCGAACTGGCCGGCGTGCGCGCCCAGGCCCTCGTAGCCGCCGCCGTCCGCGCGGACGTCGTCGAACGGCAGGTGCGCCCCGCGCTGGACAGCGGCTCCGTCGTGGTGATGGAGCGCTACGTCGACTCGCCGCTCGCGCACTTCAGCGCCACGAGTTCGCTGGAACACCAGGAGCTCGAAGGCCTGGTCGACTGGGCCACCGGCCGGTTGCGCCCGGACCTGACGATCCTGCTCGACCGCCCGGTCACCGACGGCAAGGGCATCGGCCCGGAGCACCACTGGCGCGTCCAGAGGCTGCTGAGCGAGATGGCCGCCGCCGACCCGGACCGCTACGTGGTGGTCGAGGCCGAGGGCGACGTCGACGAGGTGGCGGACCGAGTCCGTTCCGCCGTCGTGCCGCTGCTCGCCGGTCGCAGGCGCGCGGTCCCCGAAGCCGCGGTCTGACCGCTCGCTGGAAGACTGCACCCATGAGCGTGTGGGACGAGGTGGTCGGCCAGCCCGACGCGGTGGCGACCCTGGCGGCGTCCGCGGAAGCCGCGGCCACGATCGTCGCGGGAGGCACCCCCGCTCCCGGCGTGATGACCCACGCCTGGCTCTTCACCGGCCCTCCTGGGTCCGGTCCCACCTCCGCCGCACGCGCCTTCGCCGGCGCGCTGCAGTGCCTGGTGACGGACGACCGGCCTGGATGCGGCGAGTGTTCCGGCTGCCGCACCACGTTGCACGGCACGCACGCCGACGTTCGCGTCGTGGCGCCCGAGGGCCTGTCGATCTCCGTCGCCGAGATGCGGTCGCTGGTGCAGATCTCCGCCCGCCGGCCCACCTCCGGCCGGTGGCAGGTCGTGATCATCGAGGACGCGGACCGGCTCACCGAGGGTGCGGCCAACGCTCTGCTGAAGGCTGTCGAAGAGCCGCCGGAGCGGACGGTGTTCCTGCTGTGCGCGCCTTCCGACCACCCGGACGACGTCTCGGTGACCATTCGCTCCCGGTGCCGGTTGGTGTCCCTCGGGTCGCCTCGGCCGGCCGCCATCGCGTCGGCCTTGGAGGACGTGGACGGGGTCTCGCTGGAGATGGCGCAGTGGGCGGCTTCGGTCTGCGGCGGGAACGTCGCGCGGGCCCGGCGGCTGGCCGCTGACGAGCAGTCGCGTTCCCGGCGCGAGGCCGTGCTGCGGATTCCGTTGGCGCTGCGGAAACCTGCCGACGTCTTCACCTGTGCCGACGAGCTGATCAAGGCCGCGGAGGACGACGCGTCCACCGCCAACGAGTCCCGCAACGAGACCGAGCGGGAGGCGTTGGAGACCGCCATGGGCGCGGGCGGCACCGGCAAGGGGACCGCGGCCGCCTCGCGTGGCGCCAAGGGTGCGTTGAAGGACCTGGAGAAGCGGCAGAAGTCCCGGGCCACCCGCACCCAGCGGGACTCCCTGGACATGGCCCTGGTCGACCTGGCCGGCTTCTACCGGGACGCGCTGGTGGTGAAGACCGGGTCCGAGGCCGCGTTGATGCACCCGGACCGGTCCAACGACTCGCGGACGGCCGCGGCCACCTGGTCGTCCGAGTCGATCCTGCGGCGGCTGGAGGCCGTGCTGGCGTGCCGGGAGGCCATCGAGGTCAACGTGAAGCCCCGGATCGCCATCGAGGCGATGGTGACGACGCTGCACCGCGGGTGAGACCGTGGACTTCCACGTGACGATCACCGAGGAGACGGCTGCCCGGCTCCGGCCGGAGCTCACCCGGCTGATCGCCGAGTTCCGCGCGTTGGCACGGATGCTCGTCGGCGCGCTGCCGAACCCCGACCTGGACGACGACCTCCTGGAAGAGGTCGAGGTCGGTGGTCAGACGTGGTGGATCCACTGGCACGACCCGCACTACCGCTGCGAGAGCGACACCGGCGTGGTCGTGGAGGCGCAGATCTACTACCCGGACCAGATCGACCCGGCCTTCCTGCTGGAGTACGCGCGGACCGCCGGTGGGCACGAGGCCGTGGTGACGGCGTGCCCGCGCGGATTCCACGACATCGCCCGGCTGCTCGACCTCGTACCCGACCTGGTCTCAGAGCCACCCGAGCGCCGCTGACACCTCGTCGGCCGCCCGCAGCACCCGCGGCCCGAGCGCGATCAGCTCCGGCAGCGAGTGCTCCATCGCCAGCGAGGACGCCGAAAGCCCGCCGATCACCGTGCCCGCGTGGTCCCGGATCGCGGCGCCCACGCAGCGCACGCCCACCTCGTTCTCCTCGTCGTCCAGCGCGAACCGCGAGCGGCGCACCCGCGTCAGCTGTGACTTCAGGCGAGGAGAAGAGGTGATCGTGTGCGGCGTGCGGCCCGGTAGGCCGGTGCGGGAGATGTAGGCGTTCAGTTCGGACGTGGAGAGCGAGGCCAGCACTGCCTTGCCGATGGCGGTGCCGTGGGCCGGGAGAGACATGCCCAGGCGGGACGCCATGCGATAAGGCTTGTCGGCCTCGATCTTGTCCACGTAGACCAGTTCGTCGCCGAACAGCACGGCCAGGTGCACGGTGCAGCTCGTCGACTCCTGCAGTGCGCGCAACGAAGGCCGTGCTCGCTCCACCGTGTCGATCGGGCGGAGGACCTTGCCCGCCAGGGCCAGAACCCGTGGCCCGGTCAGGTAGCCGTCCGAGCTGATGGTCGCGAAGCCGCGGTCCACCATCGCCTGCAGCAGGCGGTGGACCGTCGACTTCGGCAGGCCGGTCACCCGCGCGATGTCCGTGATGCGCGTGTGGTCGGCCAGGGCCTCCAGCACGGCGAGCGTTTTTTCGACGGCGGTATCGGTCATCTCGCCAGCCAGCCTCCATCCACGACCAGTACGTGTCCGGTCACATAATCGGACGCGGCGGACGAAAGGAACACCGCCGGGCCCACCAGATCTTCCGGTGTGCCCCAGCGGCCTGCCGGGATTCGATCACGGATCGCGGGTTCGCGGCCGGGATCCGCGCGCAGGGGAGCGGTGTTGTTCGTCTCGATGTAGCCAGGAGCGATGGCGTTGACCTGCACGTTCGACGCCGCCCACTCGTTCGCGAGCAGCTTGGTCATACCGACCAGGGCGTGCTTCGAGGCGGTGTAGGCCGAGACGAGGATTCCGCCCTGAAAGGACAGCAGGGACGCGATGTTCACGACCTTGCCGCCGCCGTTGGCGATCATCTGACGGCCGCAGAGCTTCGAGATCTCGAACGCCGAGTCGAGGTTGACCGCCATGATCCGCTGCCAGTCCGACAGCGAGACGTCGACGGCGGCGCCCCGGTGGATGGTGCCGGCGTTGTTCACGAGGACGTCGACGCGGTGCTCGGCCAGCACCGGTGCCAGCGCGGGTTCGACGGACTCCGGCTGCGCCAGGTCCACGGAGACCGTGGCCAGGGCCGGTGCCACGGCGGAGAGGTCGCCGCGGCCGACGAGGATCAACTGGGCGCCGGCGTCGTGCAGGCCGCGGGCGATCGCCGCGCCGATGCCCGTGCGAGCACCGGTCACCAGCGCGGTTTTGCCTTCCAGGGAGAAGCTCACCGCAGCTCCGTCACGGCGACCGGGTCCATGTCGTCGTAGGCCTGGTTCTCGCCGCCCATGGCCCAGACGAACGTGTACGAGTGCGTTCCCGCTCCACTGTGGACGGACCACGACGGCGAGATGACGGCTTCCTCGTTGCGCACCACGATGTTCCGCGTGTTCTGCGGTTCGCCGCACAGGTGCACGACGCGGTGCTCTTCCGGCAGGTCGAAGTAGAGGTAGCACTCGGTGCGGCGGTCGTGGGTGTGCGGCGGCATCGTGTTCCAGACGCTGCCCGGCGCCAGCGAGGTCACGCCGAGCACCAGTTGCGACGAGCGGATGCCGTCGGCGTGCACGAACTTGCGGATCTCGCGGACGTTCGCGGTGCTCTGGTCGCCCAGCTTCAGCACGTCGACCTCGTCGAAGCGAGCGACGGCGGTGGGGAACGAGGCGTGTGACGGCGTCGAGAAGAGGTAGAAGCGGGTGTCCTCGTCGGTGGCGTGGAACTCGACGTCGGCGGCGCCCTGGCCGACGTAGAGGCAGTCGCGCGTACCGAGTTTGTGTTCGGTCCCGTCCACGGTAACTGTCCCGGTCCCGCGGATCGCGAGCACGGCCAGTTCGCGTCGTTGCAGGAAGTACTGGGAACGCAGAGGGGAAGCGCTTTCCAATTTCAGTGATCTGCCTGGTGACGGGGTCGCGCCGCCGAGGACGATGCGGTCCTCGTGGGTGTAGACGGTCCGGATCTCGCCCGGTACGAAGAGGTCGTCGACGAGGTAGTGCTGCCGCAGCCCGTCCGTGTCGAAGCCCGGCAACTGCGCCGGATGGGTCGAGTGCCTGATCTGCATCAGTTGATGCCTTCCGGTCGGGGCGGCGGAGTGACACGATGTCCGCCGACCATGGAACTACGTTCCGTGGAACGGAACAAGCCCATCGCCTCCCCGCCGCCGGAGACGCGTTCAGGCATATGAAAGGCGGCCTTGGTGTACCAGCAGAACCCGAATCCGACGGGCTCGCTGTTTCTGTCGGCTTTGCTCGCGCTGATCCCTCTCGTCGCAGTGTTGGTGCTGCTCGGAGGGCTCAAGTGGAAGGCTCACTGGGCGGGACTGACCGCCCTCGCGCTCGCGATCGGCGTCGCGCTCTTCGGCTACTCGATGCCGCTGGGCCAGGCGCTCAACTCGGCGGCGTTCGGCGCGGCGACCAGCGTGCTCGTGGTCCTGTGGATCACGTTCAACGCCATCTGGATCTACAACCTGACCGTCCACAGCGGACACTTCAACGTGCTGCGGCGGTCGTTCAGCTCGATCTCCGACGACCAGCGCGTGCAGGCGATCGTCATCGCGTTCTCGTTCGGCGCGCTGCTCGAAGCCCTGGCGGGCGGCGGTGGTCCCGTCGCGATCTGCTCGGTCATGTTGATCGCGCTGGGCGTCGACCCGATGAAGGCGGTGGCGCTCGCGTTGATCGCGGACACCGCGCCGGTGGCGTTCGGCGGCATGGGCAACCCGATCACGGTGCTGAACACGGTCACCGGGCTGCCGGCGGACACGTTCGGCGCGATGACCGGCCGGCAGGTGCCGATCCTGGCGATGCTCGTGCCGTTCGTGCTGGTCTTCGTGGTGGACGGCAAGCGCGGCATCAAGCAGGCGTGGCCGGCCGCCCTGGTCGCGGGTGGCTCGTTCGCGGTCACGCAGTACCTGGTGTCGAACTTCTGGTCCTACAAGCTGTGCGACATCATCGCGGCCGTCGTCTCGGTGCTCGCGCTGATCGCGCTGGTGCGGGTCTGGCAGCCGGAACGCTCGATCCCGCCGGTCATCGCCGGTGGTGCGGTGGCCGACACACGACGTGACGTGATCATGGCGTTCAGCCCGTACGCGATCATCGTGGCGATCTTCTCGGTGGCGCAGATCGTGCCGGTGAAGAAGTTCCTTGACTCGCTGACCTACAAGTTCGCGTGGCCGGGCATGCACCTCGTCGCGCCGAACGGCAAGCCGATCAAGGTCGAGTACGCGCTGAACTGGGCGTCCGCGACGGGTTCGCTGCTGTTCGTGTCCGGCCTGATCACGTTGGTGCTGCTGGGCATCAGCGCACGCAAGGGCGTGGAGATCTACGGCCGGACGATCAAGCAGTTCAGCTGGGCGATCGTGGCGATCCTCGCGGTGTTCTCGCTGTCGTACGTCATGAACTACTCGGGCCAGATCACGACTCTGGGCCTCTGGCTCGCGGGGACCGGCGCGTTCTTCGCATTCCTGTCGCCGGTCGTCGGCTGGTTCGGCGTCGCGATCACCGGCACGGACGCGGGTTCCAACGCGCTGTTCGGCGGCCTTCAGGTCACCGCCGCACAGCAACTCGGCGCGTCACCGTTCCTGTTCGGCGCCTCGAACAGCTCCGGCGGCGTGATGGCGAAGATGATCTCGCCGCAGAACCTCGCCATCGGCACGGCCGCCGCGGGTCTGGTCGGCCGTGAGGGAGACCTGTTCCGCAAGGTCTTCGGCTGGAGTCTGGTGTTGCTGCTGGCGATGTGCGTCATCGCCTATCTGCAGTCGACGCCCGTGCTCGGCTGGATGGTGCCCTAGCTCGACCTGCGCCGGGCAGGCAGCGCGGCGAAGATCACCACGCCGGCGAGCAGCAGCGCCGTGCCGGTCCAGAACAGCGGGATCGAGTTGTACGCGGCGTTCGTGTAGGCCAGCGGCGGTGCCCCCTTGGGTGGCGCCGCTGGCGCGCCGGGCTGCTGCGGCACGGTCGTCTGCGGCGGCTGCGAGGTCCCGCAGATCACGCCACCCTGCGGCGCCGCGGCCCGCACGATCTGCTCGCCCAGCGAGATCTGCGCGAGCGCCGTCGGCAGGTTCGGCAGCTTCAGCTTGTCCGTCGGCAGCACCTGGACGTCGAGCATCCGCGCGGTGGCCCCGAGCTGGAACCCGCTGAACCCGTTGCCGGTGAAGGCCGCCTTCTTCTCGTTGAGCCCGGCGATCTGGAGCTTGATCACGACCAGGTCCAGCAGCAACGGGATGTCGAGGGTCGGGTGCGCGGCGTCGAGCGTGCCGAGCTCCTTGCCGTTCTGACTGACCTTCAGCACCGGCGCGGTGTACGTGATCGTCGAGGTCTTCTCGTCGCCGGTCGCCGTGGCCGTGAGCGTCGGCGGGGTCGCGACGTCGATCTTGATGCCACCCGCCAGCTCCACGCTGACCGCGCGCATCGTCGACGTCGACTCGACGGCCTTGTTCCTGCTGCCCGGCAGGTCGACGAGCTTGACCACCGAGCTCGCCTCGAACGCGTCTTGGATGCTGATCAGACTGGTCTTCACCGGCAGCGGCACCTCGGCCGGCAACGCGCTCAGGACCTCGAGGCCCGCCAGCGACGTCTTGGCCGTGGCCAGCGGACTGACGCACGGCCCGACCTTCTCGTCCCACCGCGCGTGCACGCTGCCGTTGAGCAGCTTGAGCTTCGCGAGCGGCGTCTCCGGAATCGGCAGCCCACCGTTCGTCGGCTGCGGGTTGTCCGGAATCGCCGTCTGCACCAGCGTCCCCGGCGACTGCGGCGACCGCCCGGCCACCGCGAACCCGAACGGATTGGCCTGCGTCACCACCCGCTCGGTGCTCAGGAACGCCTCGGTGTTGACCTGCGCACTCGCGAGCCCCAGCCCGAACTCGGTCACCGACTGCTTCGGCAACTGCTCGCCCAGCCCGGGCAGGATCGTGTTCGTCGGCACCCCCTGCGGCCCGAGCCGGACCACGCTCAGCCCGGTCCCGGCATCCCCGACGGCGTGCGCGAGCGGCTGCGGCCCGTTCGGTGCCGACGCCGGCGGCTGGTTCGGATCGCGCGGTCCCGGCACCGGAGTGGTCGGCGGCTGCGCGAGCGCGGGAGCCGCGACCAGCGCTAGCAACAACCCGGCCAGCGGCACGGACAACGAACGGCGCATGAACCACTCCTCGACGGTGGGGAGGTGGTGACGTCAGTCACGGTCCGTACAACGATGCCGACCCCCGTGAGTAACGCGCTTGCGGGTCGGTTATAGTTATCGCGTCTCGCCGCCTTAGCTCAGTCGGCCAGAGCAGCTCACTCGTAATGAGCAGGTCATCGGTTCGATTCCGATAGGCGGCTCGGTGAGATAAGACCCAGGTCAGGCTTCCTGACCTGGGTCTTTCTTTATGTCGTGCGGCGCAGGTCAGCGCACGAGTTCGCGACCGGGCGCTGGTAAGCCCGATCGCTTTGTGCTCGTGCGACTGAACACGTTCTTCCTCGCGACCTCGTCAACCGCAGGTCGTGAGTGCGCGCTCCAGTGCCGAACGTTCCGCCGCCGCCACGCTCAGCCCGTAGGCCGCCTTCACCGTCACGTAGATCCGCCCGTACGAACACGCGTACCCGGCGTTGGGCGGCATCCACTCGTCGGGCGTCTTGTCGCTCTTCGACTGGTTGACCTTGCCCGAGACCGCCACGAGGTTGCGCAGGTCGTTGGCCGCGGCCAGGCGCTGTTCGGGAGCCCAGGCCGAGGCGCCGCTGCGCCACATCTCCGCCAGCGGCACCACGTGGTCGATCTGGATCTTCGACGTACCGCTGATCCGCGTGCCCGTGTACGGGTCGTCGAGGTTGCCCGCCTGGACGCCGCAGCGGCCCGGCTTGCGCTCGACCTCGGTCAGGTCGCGGGCCAGGACCTGGCTGCGCTGGTCGCAGCCGTCGCCGTCGGTGTCGAACCAGGGCTGGCCGAACACGCACGCCTTGCCGTCCGAGCAGTCGCGCACGTACCCGTCCATCCGGCCCGGTACGGCCACGGGCAGGGCCGCGAGCGTCGTGCGCGCTGTGGCGGCGTCGAGGGTGCCCGTCGGTACCCGGTCCACCTGAGGTCCTGGGGTGGACGCCAGGGGAATGGCGGAACAGCCGGTCAGCAGGATGATCAGCAATAGCCACCGCATGGGTACGGCATACCCGCCGGGACGGGCTTGATGGCCGCCCAACGGCGTAACTAGTGTTCGGCCTCCACGAGGTCGGGTTCGCGCGAGCCGAGCGTCGACCGCATCTGGTCGAGATCGAGCATGCCTTCCCAGCGGGACACCACGAACGTCGCCACGCAGTTGCCCAGCAGGTTCGTGAAGACGCGCATGGAGTCCATGATCCGGTCGGCGCCGAGCAGCAACGCCACTGCGGCAGCGGGGATCGAGCCGACCGCGGCGACGGTGGCGGACAGGGCCAGGAACGCGGAACCCGGCACGCCCGCCATGCCCTTGGAGGTCAGCACGAGCACCAGCACGATCGTCAGCTGGTCGCCGAGGTCCAGCGGGATGTTCAGTGCCTGCGCCAGGAACAGCGTCGCCAGCGACAGGTAGATCGAGGCGCCGTCGAGGTTGAACGAGTACCCGGTCGGCAGCACCAGGCCGACGGACGTGGGTGCGCAGCCGGCGCGTTGCAGCTTCACCATCATCCGCGGCAGCACGGCTTCCGACGACGCGGTGCCGAGCGCCAGCAGGAACTCCTCCTTGGTGTAGCGCAGGAACTGCAGGAGGTTGACCCGTGCGAACACCCACGCGATCACGCCGAGCAGGGCGCAGAAGAGCAGGGCCGCGCCGTAGGACGCCAGGATCAGCCACACGTACGTGCGCAGCGACCCCAGGCCGTACTGCCCGACCAGGAACGCCATCGCGCCGAACGCACCGAGCGGCGCCAGTTTCATGATGTAGCCGAGCACCGCGAAGAACGCCAGGTTGATGCGCTCCAACAGGTCCACGACGGGTTTGCCGCGCTCGCCGAGCTGGGCCAGCGCGCAGCCGAACAGCACCGCGAACAGCAGCACCTGAAGCAACGCGTTGCGCGCCAGCGCGTCCACCACACTGGAAGGGATGAGGTCGAGCAGGAACTGGACGACGCCGGGGAGGTGGCCGCCCTGCGTCTTCGCCTCCACGGCGGAGGCGTCCAATGTGGACGGATCGACGTTCATGCCGTCGCCGGGTCGCACGACGTTGCCGACGAGCAGGCCGAACGCGAGTGCGGCCGTCGACACGACCTCGAAGTAGATCAGCGCTTTCAACCCGATCCGGCCGACCGCGCGCAGGTCCCCGACCTTCGCGATGCCCGTCGCCACCACGCAGAAGATCAGTGGTGCGATCACCATCTTGATCAGCTTGATGAAGCCGTCCCCGATCGGCTTCAGGTCGGCGCCGAACGAGCGGAAGAAGTGACCGACCAGCACACCGGCGACCACGGCCACGAGGAGCTGCAGGAAGAGCGACCGACTTTTCACCTGACGGAAGCTAAATCTCATTTATGAGCAATGGAGTGCTGTGCTGTTACGCCTGCGCTACCCCGTGAGTGACACACTCCCGCGCATGAAAACCGCCGCGGTGGTGGCCGCCCTGCTCCTGCTGGTCACCTCCTGCTCGGACGAGCCCGACCTGCCGCCGCGGGAGATGCCGCCCGCCGGTGGGCAGCTCGACTACCAGCTCGGCGGCGCCTACCAGCCCGATGTGCCGGTCAAGATCGTCGTGCGGGACCGCAGCAAGATCATCGACGGCCGGCGCTACAACATCTGCTACCTCAACGCCCTGCAGACGCAGCCGAACGAGGCCGAGGGCGGGCTGGACTGGTGGCGGAAGAACCACGACGACCTGCTCGTGAAGAAGCCGGGCGGTGAGGTCGCGATCGACCCGGAGTGGCAGGAGGGCATCCTCGACATCTCCAACGGCGACAAGAGAAACAGGATCCTGGAGATCCAGAAGAAGTGGATCAAGGACTGCAAGACGTCCATGTTCAAGGGCGTCGAGCCGGACAACCTCGACTCCTACACGCGCGCCGAGGGGGCGTTCGATCTCAACGCCACCAAGGAGTTCATGAAGGCGTTCGTCAAATACGCACATGAACAGGGCCTTGCCGTCGCGCAGAAGAACACCGCCGAACTGGGCACCGCGGGCAAGAAGGAGATCGGCTTCGACTTCGCCATCACCGAGGACTGCCAGGCGCGCGACGAGTGCGGCTCCTACGCCGAGGCGTTCGGCAACGACTTCTTCCAGATCGAGTACACCGACGAGGGGTTCAAGAAGTCCTGCACCGACCGCGGCGGACGGGTCTCGGTGATCCGCCGCGACCGGAACGTGGTGCCGTACGGGCACGAGGACTACGTCTACGAGGTCTGCCCGCCCACGGTCTGAGTCAGGAAGGCCTGCCACTTCTCGGCCTGCCCGGTCGCGTCGCCGAAGACGTGGTGACCGAAAGCGCTGGTGCCGTGGAACCGGTAGATGCCCTCAGGGCCGCGCACGCCGAGGAAGTTGTGCAGGTCGTGACGGACGACATAGTCCACGACCCCGTTGATGCCGAACGGTTCGAGGGTGACCTCGTCGCCGACCTCGGCATCTGAGGGGACGCCGAGGGCCTTGAGCAGCACCGGCCAGTTGTCGGCGCCTTCCGGCTGCTCCGGCCACTGGGCGAACACGTAGGTACCCGGCCTGCCGGCGAAGTGCTTGACGTACTCGGCCATCGTGAACAGGTACATGTCCCAGCCCTTCGACTGCTGGTCGACGAACTCGTCGCCCCAGCCGTCGGCGAGGATGCCGGTGTGCACGAACCGCAGCACCGTCGTGCCCTGGTCGCGGCCCTCGATCAGGTACTCCATCGCGTGGAACGTGCCGTCCTCGCCCTTGTCGCTCTCGTAGGCGAGGCGCTTTCCGGGTTCCCACGAGGTGATCGTCGAGGACTCCTGGAAGAAACCCAGGTCGAGCGTCATGCGGCCGCCCACGCGTCCGTCGACGGTGTGCGGGCCCATGAACCACGAGTCGATGCCCGGTCCGGTCGCGATGGCGTCCCAGACCTGCTCGGGGGTCCCGTCGACCTCGACTTCCTTGCTGATCTCGAACTCGTGGGTCACGACTCTTCCTCCTTGGACGCGATCACACTCGGGTGCAGGGCGACGACGACTCGGTGCGGACGCCCTCCTTCTGCCTGTTCGTCGTGGTACTTGGCGACCAGCTGCGTCATGAAGCCGGCGAGCTCCTCGGCGAACGCCGCGCGGTCCGCCGCGGTGGCGAACCGGACCTCGCCGTCCAGCGCGAAGGTCGCGAGCCGCTTCTTCGCCCTGGTGGACCCCGTGATCAACGTGCCGACGTCGCGCACCAGCCTCGCCGAGACGGCCAGCAGCCACCGCGCGGACAAGCGGTCGGGCGACCGCGCCGGGTCGGGCTGCACGGCCGCGAGCGCCGTCGGGGAGATGACGTAGGACGCGGCGGTCGCCTGCATGAGGCGCTCGTTCACGTTGCCCTTGCGCCGTTCCTCGACGAGCTCCACCAGGCCGTGCTGCTCCAGCGTGCGCAGGTGGTAGTTCACCTTCTGCCTGGGCAGGCCGACCTTCGCGGCGAGCATCGTCGCCGATCCTGGCTCCACCAGCTCCGCGAGCAGCCTCGCCCGCACCGGGTCCAGCGACACCTCGGCCGCGGAAGGGTCCTCGATCACCGCCACATCGAACATGGCCTCAGCGTCACACCGAAAACAAAATTAGTCAAGAACTGAGTTGCTGTCGGTAACTTTGCTCCACCTGGGTGGCGTTCGAGCCGGTACCGTAAGCGACGTCTCGATTGGTCGTTGCTTGTTCGCAACCCCTGAGGAGACGACATGATGATGATGCTGGCCCTGACCCTGCTGGCACTCCCGTTCGCCCTGACCGCGGCCAACGTCGGAAGACGTCGCTGGATCCGCAAGAGGGGCGTCGCGAGAGTGCGCGCCGAGCTCCGCGGTTTCCACGCCGAGCTGGCACGCCAGGGGCTCAGTCACTTCTCGGGGCGCTGAAGCACGTCCCCTGACGGTGAGATCCGCGTGACGACGTCGCCGTAGCGAGCCAGAAGCGCGTCCGTGACGGTCTCAGAGGAGCCCAGGACGCAGAACTCGTTCAGCACCTCGTCCGTGATCAGCTCGCTCATCTCCGCCCACTGCTGCCGCCGCGACATGCGGTGCAGCTCCTCGTGCAGCGAGCCCCAGCCGTGCAGGTCCAGCACCGGCTTGTACGCGGGCGTCGACCCGTAGAACGCGATCTGCCGCTTGACGTCCGCGATCTCCTCGTCGTTGGTCGCGGCGAACACCGGGCCACTGATCTCGAAGCCCTCCAGCGTCTTTCCCGCCTTCGCCCGGCCGCGCTCCAACGCGGGCAGCGTCACCTCGCGCAGGTACCGCTCGGTCGTGAAGTTGTGGCACAGGAAGCCGTCCGCGACCTCGCCCGCGACCTCGGTCATCAGTCCGCCGACGCCCGCGAGGTAGATCGGCGCGGTGCCGTGCGGGTTCGGGCCCGGATCGAAGAACGGCGTCATCAGCGTGTGCTTGTAGAACTCGCCGCGGAACGCCAGCCGTTCGCCGGTCTCCCAGGCGTGCCAGATCGCGCGGATGGCGAGGACGAACTCGCGCATGCGTGCGGCCGGCTTGCTCCACGGCATCGCGAACCGCTTGGTGATGTGCGCCTCGACCTGCGAGCCCAGCCCGAGGTTGAACCGGCCTGCCGACAGCAGCCGCAGGTCGTTCGCCGTGGTCGCGACGGTCATCGGGTTGCGCGCGAACGCCACCGCGATCGCCGTGCCGAGCTCGATCCGCTCGGTCGCCGCGGCGGCACCGGCCAGCGCGAGGAACGGGTCGTGCTTGGTCTCGGCGAGCCAGAACCCGTCGTAGCCCCGGTCCTCCGCCCGCTTCGCGATCGCCCCGGCCTCGCCTGGGGTGTAGTCGACGGCACTGCTGTCCAGCTTCATGGAGCTGAGGTTATTGGGTCACCGGTATCCGTACCGGGACTCGCAGGCGACGCCGTTGCGGTTGTCGTCGAGCTCGACGCGGTAGCCCGGCTGGCCCCAGTAGAGCGGCGCCTTGCCGGCCCTGCGCACGTCGTCGCAGGTCGCGAAGAAGACGGGGGCCGGTGGCTTCGGCGTCGTGGTCGTGACCTTCGGCTTGGTGGTCGTCACGGGTGGCGGCGGGGGAGGAGGCGGAGCAGACGAGGTCTCCAGGGCGTCCTTGCCACCGCACGGCGTTCCCCACAGGCCCATCGGAACGCGCTGCGCGGCGCCTTCGGCTTCCTTCTGCCCTGGCGTCGGGGTGCCCGCGCTGCGGCCGGCGCCGTTGCCCAGTGCGAGCAACGCGTAGTCCGTGCCGTCGGCGAGGGTCAGCGCGCCCGTGGTCTTGTCGTAGCGCACCTGCTGGCCCAGCAGCATCGCCTTGGCGAAGCCGGCGGCGGCCTCAGCCCAGCACGGTCCTGGCTGGGCGAGGCCCGTGACCTCGGCCTTCGAGCCGTCGGAGAGCATCACGGCACGGCCGTCGACGATCGACGCCACGCTGATGCCCAGCTGGGCAGGTGGGACCGTGGCCGATGACGCGGTCACCGGCGTGTCCTCGGCCGGTTTCTCCACGGCGACAGGCCTCGACTGCTGCACCTGCGCCGCGCATCCCGCGGTCAGTGCGACCAGCAAGACTCCGCCCACAGTTCTCCACCCCGACATAACTCCAGATAGTGCCCTCGGGACGGAGAGTGGCCAAGGTTACGTATTTCGACCGGATCGGTTCACCGCAGTTTCGAACTGAAATACGGAGATGCCCAGTTCAGCGTGCGGGCTTCAGCGTCCAGACGACGGTCATCTCGCCGGTGATCACGCCCTCGGCGTTGGTGATCGTGATGGTGACCGGGAATTCGGGACGGGTACCGGATTCCAGCTCGGCCAGAACCTCGTCCGCCGAACGCCCGAGAACGGCCTCGGCGCGCAGAACGCCCATCGCGATCTTCTTGTAGGAGATGTCGGCGCGGACCGCGAGCGGCGTGGCCTTGCCGAGATGCGCGGCGAACGCGGCCATCACGACGGCGCCGGACGCGGACTCGCCGAGGCCGAACATCATCGCGGCGTGCGGGCCGCCGATGTGGTTGTGCAGCGTCGGCTCGTCCGGCAGCGACGCGACGATGCGGTCGGCGGAGACCTCCTCGAACTCGATGCCCGTGGTCTTCACGTACGGCACGGCCTGCTTCAGGGCATCGGCGACGAACGACACGTCTTGGCTCATGGGAGGGATGCTACCGACGAGTAACCCACACGGCTACCCGTCGGTAACCACTACTCGCCGCGTTCGTACCACTCCACTGTGGAGTGAGACTCGGAACTCACTTGCATTTCGGTGGACCGGGATGGATGCTTGTACCGAGCAACTAGTTGGGTGATACAAGCAACGAGGTGTCAGATGGTCGATCCGGGCAGGTGCCTGGGCGCCGGCATCGATCCCGAGCACGAGCTCGCGGACCGAATCGGCATGGCGATGGTGCGCATGAACAAGATGCACGCCCAGGTCGCCCACCAGATGGCCAAGCAGGGCATGGACAAGTCCGCCTTCGTGCTCCTCGCGACTCTCTCCGGTCTCGGAGAGTGCCGCTCGAGTGCGCTCGCGGAGGCGGTGCTCTCCGACCCGTCCACGGTCAGCCGGCAGGTCGCCGGACTGGTGAAGGACGGGCTCGTCGAGAGGCGTGCTGATCCGGCTGACGGCCGGGCCAGCGTTCTCGCGGTCACCGAAGCGGGCCGCGAGCTGATCTTGAACCGACGCCGGAAGCGCAACGAGGCGATCCAGCAGGTGTTCGCGGACTGGGCCGATGAGGACCTCAAGGGTTTCGCGGACCTGTTCGAACGCTTCGTGCAGGACTACGAGCGCACGATTCCGGCGCTTTTGACCGAACGCGGGACGGGGACCCGCGCAGGAGGGGAAGACTAGAAATGTCAACGACAACCGATGCGACACCCACGCCAGGGGTCTCCCTGACGCATCGCCAGATCATGACGATCCTGTCCGGTCTGCTGCTGGGCATGTTCCTCGCGGCGCTGGACCAGATGATCGTCGCCAGCGCCATGAAGACCATCGCGGACCAGCTGCACGGACAGACGTTGCAGGCGTGGGCGACCACCGCCTACCTGATCACCGCGACCATCACGACCCCGTTGTACGGCAAGCTGTCGGACATCTACGGGCGCAAGCCGATGTACCTCGCGGCGATCTCGCTGTTCCTGGCAGGTTCGCTGCTCTCGGGCATCGCGACGTCGATGTACGAGCTCGCCGCGTTCCGCGCGGTGCAGGGTCTCGGCGCCGGCGGTCTGATGTCGCTCGCGTTCGCGATCATGGCCGACATCATCTCGCCGCGTGAGCGCAGCAAGTACTCCGCCTACTTCATGGCCGTGTTCGGTTCGGCCAGCGTGCTCGGGCCGGTCATCGGCGGCGTGTTCGCCGGTCTCACCTCGTTCCTCGGTGTCACGGGCTGGCGCTGGGTGTTCCTGGTGAACGTGCCGATCGCGCTGCTCGCGCTGTTCGTCGTCGCCCGCGTGCTGAACATCCCGCACCAGCGGGTCAACCACCGCATCGACTTCGGTGGCGCCATCGCGCTGACCGTCGGCCTCGTGCCGCTGCTGATCGTGGCCGAACAGGGCCGTGAGTGGGGCTGGGCCTCGGCGACGTCGATCGCCATGTACGTGATCGGTGTGCTGGGCCTGGTGGCGTTCGTGTGGGTCGAGAACCGCATGGGCGACGAGGCGCTGCTGCCGATCAGGATGTTCCGCAACCAGACGTTCTCGCTGGGCAACACGATCAACTTCGTGCTCGGCATCGGCATGTTCGGCGGCATGGTCTCCATCCCGCTGTACCTGCAGATCGTCAAGGGCGTCACGCCGACCGTGTCGGGCCTGATGCTGCTGCCGATGACGTTCGGCATCATGTCGGCCACCGCGATCGCGGGCAAGGTGACGTCGAAGACCGGGCGCTACAAGGTGTTCCCGATCATCGGCGCCGGTCTGATGGCGGTCGCGCTGTTCCTGCTCAGCACCATCGGCACGGACACGCCGAGCTGGCTCGTCATGGTCTTCATGTTCATCATGGGTGCCGGCCTGGGTCAGTGCATGCAGACGCTGCTGCTGGCGATCCAGAACGACGCCGAGCCGCGTGACATGGGCGTGGCGACCGCTTCGGCTACGTTCTTCCGCCAGATCGGTGGCACCGTCGGTACCGCGGTGTTCCTGTCGATCCTGTTCACCACGGTCGGCGACAAGATCGCGGAGGGCCTCAAGGCCGCGGCGCAGACCGACGCGTTCAAGATCGCTCTGGGCCAGAACCCGGAGTTCGCGAAGATGCTGCAGGGCGGTGGCGGATCCGGTGTGGACATCAACAACACCGAGTTCCTCAACGGCCTCGACCCCGTGCTGGCGAAGCCGTTCCTCGACGGGTTCTCCAGCGCGATCGACACGGTCTTCCTGACCGGCGGCATCGTGATGATCGCGGCGTTCGTCCTCGTGTGGTTCCTGCGCGAGAAGCCGCTGTCGACCAGGTCCGGCCTGGAGCGCGTGGCGGACGCGGAGTCCATCGCGGTCTAGAACCGAAAACGAAAAAGAGGGGGGTCGCTCCGAGCGGCCCCCCTCTTTCGTCGTTACCTAGTGCAGCGTTTCGCCGCGCGCCTCGGCGTCCTTCAGACGCTGGTAGGAGCGCTTGACCTCGGCCTCGGCCTCGGTGCGGCCCACCCAGCTCGCGCCCTCGACGCTCTTGCCGGGCTCCAGGTCCTTGTAGACCTCGAAGAAGTGCTGGATCTCCAGGCGGTCGAACTCCGCCAGGTGGTGGATGTCGCGCAGGTGCTCGTGGCGCGGGTCGAAGGCCGGGACGCACAGAACCTTGTCGTCGCCGCCCTTCTCGTCGGTCATGCGGAACATGCCGATCGCACGAGCGGCGATCAGGCAGCCGGGGAACGTCGGTTCCTGGACGAGGACGAGGGCGTCCAGCGGGTCGCCGTCCTCACCCAGGGTGTTCTCGATGAACCCGTAGTCGGCCGGGTACTGCGTCGACGTGAACAACGTGCGGTCGAGGCGGATGCGGCCACTCTTGTGGTCCACCTCGTACTTGTTGCGCACGCCCTTGGGGATCTCGATCAGGACGTCGAATTCCACTGGTCCTCGCTCATGTAGCCCATTCGTGATGCCCACTAGTGTGGACCACAACGCCTTGTCAACCCTCATCGGAGCGGTGGTTGGTGGGTGTGAGATTGCCCGTACCGAGCTGACGGAGGTCCACTTGCCGGACGAGCCCCAGTGGCCGACCGAGGACGACGACGCCGGGTCGGCCCCAGCCGCGTCGGAGTCGACGGTGCAGGTCAGCCGCCCGTCCGTCGACCAGCCGACGATGCGGTTCCCGCTCGCGGCGATCCTGTCGGCACCGTCCACTCAGGAGCCTCTGCGGTCGTCGCCGGTCCGTTCCGCCCCGAACGGTGTGGGGTCCGGTCATTCCCCGTCAGGTGTGCCAACGACCGGCTCCGGCGGTTCCGGCGGGCCTTCCGGAGGATCCGCCGGTGGGAAGTCTCACGCGACGATTGGTCCAGAAGTCGGCCAACCTCGGGCCACCCCGGTGCGGATCGAGCCGAAGAACGACCAGACCCGCGTCGTGCCGAGGCCGGAGCAGAAGACCACGGAGCTCTCCGTTCCGAACGCCAAGACGGCGCGCGTCGACCAGCTGCCGAACTCCGAGCCGTCGTGGTTCGACCAGAAGACCAGACCCGAACAGCCGCCAGAGCAGCGCCGGCCGCGTCCCGAGCAGACCAAGCGCGTCGACCAGCTCCAGCACCAGGAACCACCGCGTCAGGAACCGCCGCGCCAGGAGCAGCAGCGTCCGGTGCCGCCGCCTCCTCCGCCTGCTCGGAAGGAGCCGCAGCCCGTTCGCCAGGAGCTGCCGGTCACCGGTTACGAGGAGGAGCCCGAGGACCGCCTCGCCACCGACGACGAGCCCAAGAAGAGCCGCAAGTCCCTCGTCGTGGTCCTGAGCCTGCTGGTCGTCGCGGCGCTCGCCGGCGCCACCCTCTACGCGGTCAACGAGTTCGGCGGCACCAAGGCGATCGAGACCAGGCCCCCGGCCGCGCCCGCGAACGTCCAGCCGCTGGTCAAGGCCGTCACCGCGGGTGCGCCGGCACCGACCCCCGCGGGTGTGAAGCAGGCGCTCGCCGGACCGGCGGCCAACGGCGTGCTGGGCACGCTCACCGGCAGTGTCGTCGACCCCGCCAGCGGCACCGCGCTGTGGCAGCAGGGCGACACCACGCCCGCGACCCCGGCGTCGAGCCTCAAGATCCTCACGGCCGCCGCGGCGCTGCTCAGCCTCGAGAAGACCGACCAGCTGTCCACCAAGGTCGTCCAGGGCGCGGAGCCCGGCACCGTGGTGATCGTCGGCGGCGGTGACCCCACGATCTCCGGCGTGCCCGGCAAGTCGGTCTACCCCGGCGCCGCGACGCTCGACGACCTGGTCAACCAGGTCAAGGCCAAGGGCCCGGTCACCAAGGTCCAGTTCGACCTGAGCCGGTACACGGGCGAGGCGCTCGGGCCGCAGTGGGAGTCGGCGGACATCGGCGGCGGCTCGGTCGCGCCGATCGTGCCGTTCATGCTCGACGGCGGCCGGGTCGACCAGTCCAACGTCAACGGCGCGCGCACCGGCAGTCCCGGCCAGGCGGCGGCGGACGCGTTCGCGCAGCGCGTCGGGGCTCCTGGAGCCACGGCGGGCGCGGCTCCCGCGGGCGCGCCGGTGCTCGGCGAGATCAAGTCGGCGCCGATCGAGCAGCTCGTCGACAACATGATGCAGATCTCGGACAACGTCCTGACCGAGGCGATCGCGCGGGAGATCGCGATCAAGACCGGCAACGAGGCGTCGTTCGCGGGCGGGGTCAAGGCCGTCCGGGACGTGCTGACCAAGAACGGGTTCGACCTCACCACCGCGAACTTCGTGGACGGCAGCGGGTTGTCCGCGTCGAACAAGATCCCCGCCAAGCTGCTCACCGAGGTGCTCACCGCGGCGGCCAAGCCCACGCTGGACGACGCGCGCACCGCGAAGCTGCGGCCGTTGCTGACGGCGCTCCCGGTCGCGGGCGGCAGCGGCACCCTCGCCGGTCGCTACGGCGGTATCGCGGCACCGGGCAAGGGCTGGGTGCGAGCCAAGACCGGCACCCTCACCGGGGTCAACGCGCTCGCCGGCATGGTCGTCGACGTGGACGGACGGGTGCTCGTGTTCTCGTTCATGTCCGCGAGCAACCGCAACCCGGAGACCGAGGTGCGGCCCGCACTGGACGTGATGGCCGCTGCGTTGCGGGGTTGTGGCTGTTCGTAGCGGGCCGTGCGCAGGTAGCGTCGGAAGCGTGAACGGGGCGACGGAGGCAGAGCTCGGCCCGGTGGACTGGGAGCTGGCGGTCTCGACCGCCACGCGCCTCGTCCGGCCGGGACCGGTGATCGGCAAGAACGAGGCTGACCACGTCGTCGGCAGGCTTCGCGAGCTGGCGCCGCAGGCGGAGGTGCACGTCCGCGAGCTGACCGGGCTCGGTCAGGGACTGCCTCTGCTGCCGGGCGAGGTCGTGGACAGACCGGCGTGGGTCGCCGCCGCCGCACAGGGACTCGCCGCGCTGACAGCGCCCGCGATGCCACGCCAGACAGGTCCGATGGCGGGCATTCTCGCCGGGACCGCGGGCGTGCAGGCGGGTGTCGTGCTGGCGTTCCTGTCCTCACGGGTGCTCGGCCAGTACGACCCGTTCAGCCCGAACGACCAGTTGGCCGGACGCCTGTTGCTGGTCGCGCCGAACATCGTTGGCGCGCAACAGGCTCTGGACGTGCCGGACGACGACTTCCGCATGTGGGTGTGCCTGCACGAGTGCACGCACCGCCTGCAGTTCACCGGCGTGCCGTGGCTGCGCAAGTACTTCTCCGACCAGGTCACCGCGCTGTTGTCCTCAATGGACGAAGAGCGCGCGCCGCTGTCCGACGTGATCCGCGACTTCCGGCAGAAGCTGCGCGAGGGCGACGGCCCGATGGGACTGGTCGAGCTCATCCAGTCACCGCAGCAGAAGCTCGTGCTGGACCGGCTGATCGCACTGTCCACTTTGCTCGAAGGCCACGCCGACCACGTGATGGACGCGGTCGGCCCGTCGGTCGTGCCGTCCGTGTCGACGATCCGCAGCCGCTTCAGCGCGCGGCGCAAGGGCGGCGGCCTGCTCGACCGGATCCTGCGCACGCTGCTCGGCGTCGAGGCGAAGGTGCGCCAGTACGAGGAGGGCGCGGAGTTCACCTCGTACGTGGTGGAGCGGGTCGGGATGGACGGCTTCAACTCGATCTGGACGTCCGCTGCGACGTTGCCGACCCGCGCCGAGATCGCCGAGCCCATGAGCTGGCTGCGTCGCGTGTCGCCGTGAACGGACCGGTCGCGGAGATCCGTTCCGCGGTCCGCCGGTTCCTGGACGAGGTGCGGCCTGACGCGGTGACCGTCGCCGTGTCGGGTGGTGCCGACTCACTGGCGTTGGCCGCCTGCGTGGGGCGGCTGGTGCCCGGCGCGTCGGCCGTGGTCGTCGATCACCAGTTGCAACCGGGGTCGGGTGACGTTGCTTCGCGGGCGGCTCAGCAGTGCACCTCGTTCGGGCTTGTGGCTCGCGTGGAGGCTGTGCAGGTCCTCGGGCCTGGTGGTCCCGAGGCTGCGGCTCGCAACGCCCGCTACGCGGCTCTGAGGCCGTCGTCCGGTGTCGTGCTGCTCGGCCACACCCTCGACGACCAGGCCGAGACGGTGTTGCTCGGGCTGGGACGCGGGTCCGGGCCGCGGTCGATCGCCGGCATGCGTGCGTTTGACGCGCCGTGGGGGCGGCCGCTGCTCGGCGTGTCGCGGGCGACCACCCGTGCTGCCTGTGCGGAGCAGGGGATCGAGGTGTGGGAGGACCCGCACAACGTCGATCCGTCGTTCACGCGTGTGCGGCTGCGTTCTGAGGTGCTGCCGTTGCTGGAGTCCGTGCTGCAGGGCGGTGTTGCGGCGTCGTTGGCGCGCACGGCCGCCCAGCTGCGCGAGGACTGTGACGCGCTCGACGCTCTCGCGGAGGCGTTCGCCGGCGACTGCTGTGCTGTTGACGACATCTCCGAGCTGCCGGTCGCGTTGAGGCGCAGAGTGCTCAGGGCGTGGCTGATCGGCGAAGCCGTGCCTGAACTGTCCGATTCGCACCTGCGACGAGTTGACGCACTGGTGAGTGAATGGCGCGGTCAGGGCGGTGTCTGGCTACCTGGCGGCTTTGTCGTGCGGCGCGCGCATGGCAGGCTCGTTGTGGAACCACAGTCTTAAGCAGAGGGGACCTGTCCGTGTACGACGGCGACATCGCATCCGTGCTCATCACCGAGCAGGAGATCAGCGACAAGGTCACCGAACTCGCCAAGCAGGTCGCGGCTGATCACCCAGAAGGTGACTCCGACCTCGTGCTGATCACTGTGCTCAAGGGCGCTGTGATGTTCATGGCCGACCTCGCCCGCGCGCTGCCCGTTCCGGTGCAGCTCGAGTTCATGGCCGTTTCGTCCTATGGGTCCTCGACCTCGTCTTCGGGCGTTGTGCGGATCCTGAAGGACCTCGATCGCGACATCGCCGACCGCAACGTGGTGATCGTCGAGGACATCATCGATTCTGGGCTCACGTTGTCTTGGCTGTTGAAGAACTTGCAGTCTCGGAAGCCTCGGTCTTTGCAGGTTTGTACTTTGTTGCGGAAGCCTGATGCGGTGAAGGTCGAGGTTCCGGTCAAGTACATCGGGTTCGACATTCCCAACGAGTTCGTTGTCGGTTATGGGCTGGATTATGCGGAGAGGTACCGCGATCTGCCTTACATCGGGACGTTGGATCCGAAGGTCTACTCGAACTGAGTGGTTTGGCTGAGACGGGGGCGTTGCCGTGGGTGGCAGCGTCCCCGTTTTGCGTTGCCGTGCGGGAGCCGTGCGGTGCGGGTTGCGGACGGGCCGTTGCTGTTCCAGCGGGGTTGGTCGCGTTCCGTGTGAGAGGTCGCCTTGCGTTGCCGGGCGCCGGGTGGCACCGCGCGGGCCGGTCGTCGTGTCTGGTCGCGTTTAAAGACAAAGACAAAGACAAAGCCGGGCCTCCCGTAGGAGACCCGGCTTTGTTGTTTGAGGAAATCAGCAGTTCGGACGGCACCGGCGCTGGGACACCGCGTCCAGCAGCACGCCGCGAATGTCCTCCGGGTTCCGCGCCTGGTAAGCCTTGCCGCCGGTCGCGGCGGAGATCGCGCGGAGTGCGTCCATGTCCACCTCGTCGCCGAGGCCGACCATGATGATCGGGACCGGCTTCGCGGGGTCGGACTCCCGCTTCAAGGTCTCGATCAGTGCGGCGGTGTCGATCGACGAGATGTCGTCGTTGCGGCCGTCGGTCATGAGCACGACCGAGTTGACCTTCGACGCGTCGTAACCGGACAGGACGTGCCGGTACGCGGCCAGGGTGGTGTCGTTCAGGGCCGTGCCGCCGCCTACCAGGCCGGGGAGCTGGGAGGCGCCCGCTTCCAGGCGCTTGCGGCGGGTCACGCCTGCCAGGGGTTCGCCCAGCGGGCCGATCGGGACCAGTTCGATCCAGTCGTTCGGCGGCTTCTTGTCGGTGGAGAACGCCCACAGGCCGATCGCCGTGGTGTCCGGGAGCATCGAGAGGGCCGTCATGGACGCCTCGGTGGCGGCCTCGACACGGGTTTTGCCGTTGCCGCTCTTCTCGATCATCGAGCCGGAGACGTCGATGACCGTCAGCATCCGCATGTCCAGGCTGATGGCGCCCCAGGTGCGGAGGAGTTCGGAGACCTGGTCGGCGCCGGGGGTCTCGATCAGCTTGACGTCGCCTGCCTGGACGCCTTCCACGTCGGTCGACCACTTCGCGGGGGCCGCGCCCTGGACGGTGCGGAAGCCGGCCTCGCCGAAGCGCTTGGAGGTGTCGGCGGAGCGGAGGACCTTCTCGAACTCCGCCGCTGCCTCGCCGATGCCTTCCGGCTCGTTCGGGCGGGAGACCCTGACCAGCGGGTAGTCGAAGGAGAGCGTGCCCTCCTTGGGCGGGGCGCCCAGGACGGCGTTGTCCTTGACCGAGCGGTTGTTCGCCACGACGGACTGCTCGGTGGCGGCGAACAGCGGGGCCTTGTCGGCGTCCGTGGTGACCTTGCCGAAGGCGTCGCGGACCGACGGGACGGCGCTGCGGCCCACGCGCAGCAGGGTGCCGACGAGTTCAGGTTTGGGCGTTCCGTCTGGATTGCCCAGCAAAGTACGGATGACGAACAGCGAGGCGAGGCCCTCCGACGTCATCGTCGGGTCGCTCATCGAGATCTGGACCTTCGGGTCCACGACCTTCGCCCACGAGACGGGCGTGACCGGGAAGCCGATCTTCGACATCGCCTGTTCCGAGCCCGCCATCACCAGCGGGCTGGACGCCAGCGAGGGCTTGATGTCCAGCTTCGGGGCCTCCGGGCCGGTCTCCGCCGCCTGGCGCTGGGCCTCCGCGGCCCACATCGAGGAGTCGGGGATCCAGAGGGAGTGGGGGTTGATCTGGGCGGTGGGGAGCTCGTTCGCCACGTCGGCCGCGTTGCGCGACTCGACCTGGACCTGGACGCACCGGCCGTTCACGACTGGTTGTGACCGCTGGTAGTCCTGCGCCGCCGCGTTCACCACATCCAACGCGGCGGGGGTGACGGCGACCTTCAACGGCAGCGCGCCGGAGCAGTCCGCGCCGCTCGTGACACGCAGTGCCACGACCGTGACGCCTGCCGCCGCGACCACTCCGAGCAGGGCGCCCACGGGGAGGGCCACCCGCCGGAACAATCCGGGGGACGTATGACGTGCTGACATACAGTTACTTACCTTCGGTCACGTGTTCACTCTTTCGAGTGGCGAGGGAAACGTTCGGGGGATAGATGAGGATGACATGTGACCCCCAAACGTAATGAGACAGCGTGACCTGCGTCACTCGTCTGGACGGCGGTATTTGTTCCGGATGAACCAAACTGCGTGAACATGCGTGGTGGGGGTCACCCGCGGGAACCCGCGAACGCCCCCGCCCGTTGGTTGCTCAGTACCCGGCCAGCGAGCGGTAGGCTGGTCGGACGCGGTATGTGGGTCTTCCACTGCCCGACGCGCAAGTCAGGGAGGGTCGAGGCCGCCCCCGGCCGTAAGTGCATGGACCGCAAGCGCCTGCTTCGCAACCCGCTGCTGTGGATCGCTGCGGTGTTGCTGCTCTACTTCGTCTTCACCGTCCTCTTTGACGACTCGCGGGGCTACCACCCCGTGAAAACGTCTCAAGCGCTTCAACAGGTGCGGGACGGCAAGGTCAAGGAAGCCACGATCGAGGACAAGGAGCAGCGTCTCCGACTCACCCTCACCGATGGCACCACCTTCGAGGGCAGCAACCGCCTGATCACGCAGTTCCCGGCCAGTTCGACGGACGAGATCTTCACCGTCCTCGACCAGGCCGGCAACAAGCCGACCGTCGAGACCAAGGTCAGCCAGGAGTCCATCCTGATGCAGATCTTGATCTACCTCGTGCCGCTCGGCCTGCTGTTGCTGCTGCTCATGTGGATGATGAACAACGCTCAGGGCGGCGGTAACCGCGTTCTGAACTTCGGCAAGTCCAAAGCCAAGCAGCTGTCGAAGGACATGCCCAAGACGACGTTCGCCGACGTCGCCGGTGCCGAAGAGGCCGTCGAGGAACTGGAAGAGATCAAGGACTTCCTCCAGAACCCCGGCCGCTACCAGGCGCTCGGCGCGAAGATCCCGAAGGGCGTGCTGCTGTACGGCCCGCCGGGAACGGGCAAGACGCTGCTCGCCCGAGCCGTCGCCGGCGAGGCGGGCGTGCCGTTCTACTCGATCTCCGGCTCGGACTTCGTCGAGATGTTCGTCGGTGTCGGTGCCTCCCGTGTGCGCGACCTGTTCGAGCAGGCCAAGCAGAACGCGCCGTGCATCATCTTCGTCGACGAGATCGACGCGGTGGGCCGCCACCGCGGCGCCGGCCTCGGCGGCGGGCACGACGAGCGCGAGCAGACCCTCAACCAGCTGCTCGTCGAGATGGACGGCTTCGACTCGCGCGGCGGGATCATCCTGATCGCGGCGACGAACCGTCCCGACATCCTCGACCCCGCCCTGCTGCGCCCCGGCCGCTTCGACCGGCAGATCCCGGTGTCCGCACCGGACCTGAAGGGCCGCAAGCAGATCCTGCGGGTGCACTCGAAGGGCAAGCCGCTGGCCGCGGACGCGGACCTCGACGGCCTCGCGAAGCGCACCGTCGGGTTCTCCGGCGCCGACCTCGCGAACGTCATCAACGAGGCCGCACTGCTCACCGCGCGCCACAACGGCCACGTCATCGACGGTGCCGCGCTCGAGGAGTCGGTGGACCGCGTGATCGGCGGTCCGGCCCGCAAGAGCCGGATCATCTCCGAGAAGGAGAAGAAGATCACCGCGTACCACGAGGCAGGGCACGCCCTGGCCGCGTGGGCGATGCCGGACATCGACCCGGTCTACAAGGTCACGATCCTCGCCCGCGGCCGCACGGGTGGTCACACCCTCTCGGTGCCGGAAGAGGACAAGGACCTGATGACCAGGTCCGAGATGATCGCGCGACTGGTGTTCGCACTGGGTGGCCGTTCCGCCGAGGAGCTCGTCTTCCACGAGCCCACGACGGGTGCGTCCAACGACATCGAGCAGGCGACCAAGATCGCCCGCGCGATGGTCACCGAGTACGGCATGAGCGCGAAGCTCGGTGCGGTCAAGTACGGGCAGGAGCAGGGTGAGCCGTTCCTCGGCCGCTCGGCCGGTCGCCAGGCGGACTACTCGCTGGAGGTCGCGCACGAGATCGACGAGGAGGTGCGCAAGCTCATCGAGGCCGCGCACACCGAGGCGTACGAGGTGCTCGTCACCTACCGCGACGTCCTCGACGACCTCACGCTCGAGCTGATCGAGAAGGAGACCCTGCACCAGAAGGAACTGGAGCGGATCTTCGCGAGGGTCGAGAAGCGGCCGCGCATCACCCAGTTCAACGAGTTCGGTGATCGCACGCCGTCCGACATCCCGCCGATCAAGACGCCCGGCGAGCTCGCCAAGGAACGTGGCGAGCCGTGGCCGCCGGTCGTCGAGGACACCCTCGACGACGAGCCGGAGACGCCGGCGGAGCCCGCCGCGGAACCGGCCACGGAGGCGCTGCCGTCGCCGAACGGGTCGAACGGCGCGCACCAGCCAGGTCAGCCTTCGAACCAGTCGGGCCCGCCGAACTACGGCGCCCCGCCCGGATGGACCCCGGCGACCGTGCCCGGCGGCAAGCCGCACAACGTCTGGGAGCCGAAGAAGCCGCAGCCAGACCAGGACGAGCGGCAGTGACCGAGCAACAACAGCTCGACGGAGACGCCGGCCTCACCCACCACGGGGAGGCCGGCGTCTCCGCGCGGCGGGTCTTCGACCAGTCGCGGGCAGAGGCTGCGGTACGCGAACTTCTGATCGCGTGCGGTGAGGATCCGGACCGGGAGGGTCTGCGCGAGACACCCGCACGGGTGGCGCGCGCCTACCAGGAGTTGTTCGCGGGCCTCTACACGGACCCGGACAGCGTCCTCGCGAAGACGTTCGACGAGAGCCACGAAGAGCTCGTCCTCGTCACCGACATCCCGATGTTCAGCTTCTGCGAGCACCACCTGCTGCCGTTCCACGGCGTCGCGCACGTCGGGTACATCCCGAACGAGCAGGGCCGCGTGACGGGGCTGTCCAAGCTGGCCAGGCTCGTCGACCTCTACGCCAAGCGGCCACAGGTCCAGGAGCGGCTGACGTCGCAGGTCGCGGACGCGTTGGTGCGCAGGCTCGAACCGCGCGGCGTGATCGTGGTGATCGAGGCCGAGCACCTGTGCATGGGCATGCGCGGTGTGCGCAAGCCCGGTTCCCGCACGACGACGTCCGCGGTGCGCGGGCTGCTGCGCACGTCCGCCTCTTCGAGGGCGGAGGCCATCGAGCTGATCAGGGGCCGACTCCGGTGAGTGGTCTGCCCCGCCCCGGCCGGTGCGTCGTGATGGGCGTGCTGAACGTGACGCCCGATTCGTTCTCCGACGGCGGCCGCTACATCGATCGCCGTGACGCGGTGTCGCACGGCGTCGACATGTTCAAGCGCGGCGCGGACGTGATCGACGTGGGCGGCGAGTCGACCCGGCCCGGCGCCGGGCGCGTCGAACCCGCCGAGGAGATCGCCAGGATCGTGCCGGTGATCCGCGCGCTGGTCGCCGAGAGCGTGCCGGTCAGCGTGGACACCATGCGTGCTTCCGTTGCGGCTGCGGCACTGGAGGCCGGCGCGTCCATCGTGAACGACGTGTCCGGTGGCCTGGCCGATCCCGAGATGGCTGCCGTCGTCGCCGCCGCGGGTGTGCCGTACGTGCTGATGCACTGGCGTGGGCACAGCACGGAGATGGACGCGTTGGCGACGTACGACGACGTGGTGACGGACGTTCGTTCGGAGCTGCTGGAGCGCGTCGAGGCCGCGCTGGCCGCCGGTGTCGCGGAGTCGTCGATCGTGCTCGACCCCGGACTGGGCTTCGCGAAGCTGGGCGACCACAACTGGGAGTTGTTGCAGCGCCTGGACGAACTGGTCGAGCTGGGCTTCCCGGTGCTGGTCGGGGCGTCGCGCAAACGCTTCCTCGGCACGTTGCTCGGCAACCGTCCACCGGACGGCAGGGAGGACGCGACCGCGGCGGTGTCAGCTTTGGCCGCGTTCAACGGAGCGTGGGGTGTGCGGGTGCACGACGTCGACCGGACGCTGGACGCGGTCGCCGTCGCCGGTGCGTGGAGGCGGGGACATGGCTGACCGGATCGCGTTGACCGGCCTGCGGGTGCGCGGGAACCACGGCGTGTTCGAGCACGAGAAGCGCGACGGGCAGGAGTTCGTCGTGGACGTCACGCTGTGGCTGGACCTCAGCGCGGCTTCTCGCACCGATGACCTGAAAGAGACGTACCACTACGGCGAACTGGCCGAGATGGCCGCGGCGATCATCGGCGGCGAACCGTACGACCTCATCGAGACGGTGGCGGGCAAGATCGCCGACGCCGCGATGACGGACTCGCGGCTGCACGCGGTCGAGGTGACGGTGCACAAGCCGTCCGCGCCGATCCCGCTGACCTTCGACGACGTGTCGGTGACGATCCGCCGCTCGCGCCGGCTCGCCGCACCACTGCCGAAGGAAACCCGTTGAGTCGCGCGGTTCTCTCGATCGGCTCGAACCTCGGCGACCGGTTCGCCTTCCTGCAGTCCGTCGTGGACGGGTTGCGGCCCTTCGTCGTCTCCGTTTCGCCGGTGTACGAGACGGCGGCCTGGGGAGTCGAGGACCAGCCGGACTTCCTGAACGCCATCGTGATCGTCTCCTCGGACGACGTGGACGAGTGGGGCTGGCTGCGCCGCGGTCAGGCGTTGGAGAACGCCGCCGGGCGCGTGCGGGAGAAGCGCTGGGGACCGCGCACGTTGGACGTGGACGTGGTTTCGGTGGACGGGGTGACCTCCGACCACCCCGAGCTGCTTCTGCCGCATCCTGGGGCGTTTGAGCGCGCAACAGTTCTCATCCCGTGGCTCGACGTCGAGCCGGGTGCGGTGCTGGCGGGTCACGGACCCGTTGCGGGCCTGGAGTTCTCGGCCGAGGGTGTGCGGCGGCGTGACGATCTCGTGCTTTCGGGTTGGATGGACGAGTGAGGTTCACCAGTCCCCGAGACCTGGCGGCCGTCGCGCTCGTCGGCGCGTTGCTGGCCCATCTGCTGCTGCGGCTCGCCTACGACACGTTGCCGCCGTTGCCCGTTCTGGCCGGGTCGACGTTGTTCGTCATCGCGGTCGTGGAGTTCGTGTTCGCGTTCTCGTTGCGGGCCAGGATCCAGCGCCGCGCGGGTGCGCGTCCGGTGCAGCCGCTGACCGCCGCCCGAGCCGTCGCGTTGGCAAAGGCTTCGTCCGTTTTGGGCGCTTTGATGTTCGGTGCCTGGGCCGGTGTGCTGATCTTCGTGATCCCCGTCCGCGACTCGTTCGCCGCGGCCTCGAACGACCTGGTCGCGGCCATCGTCGGGATCGTCGCGGCGGTCGCGTTGACGGCGGCCGCGCTGTGGCTGGAGCACTGCTGCAAGACGCCGCGCGAGAGTTCCGGGAACGAATAGATACCCGGCCGTAGGTCTCAGTCGCATAACTACGCGGTACCGTAGTGCCCATGACCGGGCGAGGCGCGTCGATCGACGACGAGCAGGAAGATCACGGTCGTGGCTCAGGGCGATTGCTGTTAGTAGCGGCATTGGCGCTCGCCCTGGTGGCCGCGGCGGTGCTCGTGCTGAGTGACAGCGCCCGCATGCTGCGTCTGGCCGTGGTGGCCGCGTTGTGGGCGGCACTGGTGGGTGCTTTTCTCGCCGCCAGATACCGCAAACAAGTCACGGAACGTGACGACGAAGTGGCCGATCTCCAGTCCGTTTATGAGCTGGAACTCGAGCGCGAAGTGGCCGCCCGCCGCGAGTACGAACTCGAGATCGAGTCGGAGACCCGCAAGCGGATCGAAGAGGAGTCGCGGGCGGACATCGAGGCCCTGCGCGCCGATCTCCACTCGTTGCGCGACAACCTCCAGGCGCTGCTCGGCGGAGACGTCCTCGTCGAACGCGTGGCCCTGCGCGCCGAGTCGACCCGCCTGCGTTCGCTGGGTTCGGAGGCGGCGCGGCTGGCCGGGATTCCCGAGAACCGCATCATCAACGCCAAGCCCGCGATCACCGCGTCCGCGTCGGCGGAGAAGCCGTCCGAGCGCACCGAACTGATCGAGCGCGTCGCCCACGACGCCAAGGTGCAGGCACCCCGCCGCGAACCGCTGCGCCCCGAGCCCGTCCGCCCGGATCCGGCCAGGAACTCGCCCCGCCCGCAGCCCGCCGTGGTCCGCCGCGAGCCCGTGAAGGCCGCGAAGCAGGAACCGGTCAGGCCGCAGCCCCGTCCTTCCGCCGCGGCCGCCGTCTCGGCCAGGCTGGGCGGCGCCAGCCCCGCGCCAGCCCCGGCACCGCAGAAGCCCCCGCCGCCGCCGACCGTGAAGGCCAAGCCGGTCCAGGCCCAGCCCGTGCAGGCACAGGTCCACCGGACCGAGCGCGTGCCCCGCCCGCCGCAGCCCCCGGCCCGCACCGAGGCGTTGTCGCGCCCGGAGCAGCCCCCGAAGGCTCCCGCGGCCGTCATGAAGTCGGTGGAGACCCGCAAGCCCGAACCGCGGTCCCGCGTGGCCGAGCGCACCGAGATGATCGACCCGAAGGCGTTGCAGGCCACCGGTGGCAACGGCCGCCGCAGGGCCGACGACCGCCCGGCTCCAGTGCAGGACAGCGGCTCGTGGGAGACCCTGAAGCCGGACGCTCCCGCCGCCACCCCCGCCGGCCGTCGCCGCGCCGACGACCCGCCCGCCCGTCGCACCGCCTCCGAGGACTCGCTGGTGTCGCTGCCTCCGGTGGGGCGCCGTTCGGCCTCGGAGCAGTCGTCGACCAGGCTCCCGGCGGTCTCGCCAGGCCGTCGTTCCCCTGCCGACGAGGCCCCGGTCTCCGGACGTCGCGTGGCCGAGGACTCGTCCACGCGCCTGCCCGCCGTCTCGACCGGCCGCCGTGCCGCACCGGAAGACCCTTCCGGCGCGCACGCGGACGGCAAGTCGGTGAGCGAACTGCTGGCCTCGCTCGGTGGAGGCGACGCGCCTCGCCGCCGGCGCCGGCGCGACGACTAGGTCGTGTCCTGCAAGCTCGTTCGGTGAGAGGCGCGGGCGAGCGACCCGGAGGCGGTGCTGCCGCAGCGCGGGGAGTGTTCGGGTCCCTCGGTTGCCACTGTCGCCGGACCCGACCTGGCTACTTGTCGATGTCGCCGACGATCACGGCGAACGAGCTCAGCACGGCCGGCAGGTCGTCGACCTTCGTGCCGGGCAGCAGCGCGGACAGCGCCTGAACGTTGTTGAACGACGGCGTGCGGAGCTTGAGGCGCCACGGCGTCTTCTCGCCGCGTGACGACAGGTGCACGCCCGACGTGCCGAGCGGCGCTTCCACCCGCGTGTAGACCGAGCCCTCGGGAGCCTTGATGGCCTTGGGCAGCCGGACGTTCACCGGGCCCTGCGGCAGCTGCTCCAGGCACGCCCCCGCCAGCCCGACGGACTTCTGCACCTCGTCCAGGAGGCACCGCACGCGTGCCGCCGCGTCGCCCTCGGTCCGGACCACGGGGGTGAAGCCCAGCGTCCGGTAGGCGGGCAGCGGGTCGTCGCGGCGCAGGTCGAAGTCCACTCCGCTGGCCCTGCCGATCGGGCCGGTGACGCCGTACGCCAGCGCGTCCTCGTGCGGCAGGACGCCAAGCCCTTGCAGCGTCCCGAAGTCGATCGGCAGCCGCGCGACGTCCACAGTGGACAGGAATTCGGCGACCCGCGAGGTCCAGCCCGCCGGGACGTCCTCGCGCAGGCCGCCGATCCGGTTGAACATGAAGTGGATCCGGCCGCCGGACGCCTCCTCCATCAACGCCTGCACGCCCTCGCGGTACGTGGCTGCGTTGGGAGACAACGGGGTCAGGAAGACCATGTGCGCCATCAGGCGGTTCAGTTCGCACAGCAGAGCGCGCAGCCATTGGGCGCGGGCCGGCACGTCCATGCCCGTCATGCGTTCCACCGCCAACGCCACGGCGAGCTCGTTGCAGAAGGCCGAGAGCCAGTCGTGGCGGTTGGCGAGCGTCAGGACCTGGCGGTAGTCGCGCACCTCGAACAGCTTCTCGGCGCCGCGGTGGAGGTGGCCCACGAGCGGCTCGGCCGCGGTGATCAGCAGGTCCGGCGTGACGGTCAGGCGCAGGCGGTAGGCGCCGTGGGCCGACGGGTGCAGTGGCCCCAGGTCGATCACGCGGTCCACGCCCAGGTACCGGGCGCCCGCGCCCACGCCGACGGTGATCTGCTCGCTCACCCGAGCATGGTTTCACGGTGCCGGGAAGGTGCCGGGACGTGGCTCACGACCTCGTGATCGTGAAGACGAGCCAGCCGCTTCAGGACCTCGTGACCGTGAACCAGCCGCTTCAGGACCTCGTGACCGTGAACCAGCCGCTTCAGGACCTCGTGACCGTGAAGAGGAGCCAGCCGCCTCACGACCTCGTGACCATGAAGACGAGCCAGCCGCCTCAGGACCTCGTGATCGCGAAGAAGAAGCAGCCGTGCGACACGCTGCGGACCTGGAGCGACTCGATCGAGGGATCGTTCAACAATCCTTCAACCGCACGATCGAACGATCCGGGCTCGACGACCTCCCCGTCGTGGATCTGACCTGCGGCGTTGTAGGAACGTAGGATCCGGGGATTGTTCAACAATTCAACAGGGAGACGATCCAACGAGGGCTCCTCCGAGCACTCCACGTGCGTGAAGATCGGCCCGACCTCGGCGTACGGGCCCTTGCCCGACGTTGGCGAGTAGCGGAACAGCCACACGGGCTCGTCGGGCAGCGACTTCCGCAGACAGCAGCGCAACGGCACACCCGGCTCGGAGGCGCGGTACTCGCGGCCGGGGTCGGAGAACGAGTCGGACGGCGACACGGTGTGGATTCGCATGACCCCAACGATCGTCGTCAGTCACCGGAAAATCTGGCGGGATTCGGACGCCAGGGCGGCAGCGCCGGCAGCAGGTCCGACACCGCCACCCCGCGCCCGTGCAGCAGCCATCCGAACGCCCCCAGCCCGGCCGGCGAGCGCAGCTCCGCGATCCGCCCGGCCCGCGCAGCGGACTCCAGCCAGTCCCACCCGGAACCCCCGACCTCACCGGTCAAACCCAAGGCCGCCAGCGCATCCCGCTGCGACACCAGCACGAAGTCCCCGCCGGCCGCCGCGGCACAGGCGTCCAGAGCGACGTGCGCGGTGATGTCACAGGACCCGTCGAACACCACGGGAACCTGACGCCCGTCCCGATATCCGGTCACCGAGAAGTGCCGCGACGACACGAGATGTCCGTAGTCGATCGCCAGCGCCGCCCCGCGCACCGAGGACACGGCCGCAGCCCACGCCGCATCCCGGGGCGCGCCGACCTCGGCCAGTGAGCCGTCCTCAAGAGACGGCCACCACCGGGTGATCCACGGATCGGCGGAAGGCCCGCGAACCACCGGGCAGGGGATCGCGTCGAGCCACTCGTGCCCGACCAGCAGCCCGACGCACGACGGCACAGAGGTGGTCCACCGAACCCCTGGCAGTTCCACGAACGGCCCGACCTCGACAGCGGTCACCCGAAGCCGCTCAGCCAGTGACCCGGACGCCAGCGACCGCACCGCGAACGCCAGCTCACCCCCGCCCGCCCCGACGTCCACGAAGTCCACGACCGGGGGAAATCCAAGCGCCGCGTCCACCCTCGACAGCAGCTCCAGCAGCCCGGCGGCCAGCTCCGGACCGACCAGCGGAGACGTCCGGAAGTGCGACGAGGGCTTCTCGCCGCGGGCGAAGAAGCCACCGGGGCCGTACAACGCGGCGTGCCAAGCGGCTTCCCAGTCGAACATCGGACAAGTGTGCATCTAAGGTCATTTCCCGTGACCGACGCCGACCTGACGCCGACGCCGACGAAGAAGCGCATCGAGCAACGCCGCTGGACCGTCCTGTTCCCCGTCGTGGCGCTGATCGCGCTCGCCGCGGCGGGCCTCGTGCTGTTCGCTCTGGGCACGTCGAGCATCGGCATCGAACCGCTGCTGGTCGGTGCCGCCGCGGCACTGATCCCCGTCGCCTTCGTGGTGACCGCGTTCCTGTGGATCGACCGCTGGGAACCGGAGCCGGCGAAGATGCTGCTCTTCGCGTTCGTCTGGGGTGCGTGCGGCGCGACGATCAGTTCGCTCGCGTTCAACCAGACGAGCCGCGTGCTCGGCGATCTGCTGACCAACGACGGCACGACGTTCACCGCCGTGGTCGGGGCGCCGATCGTCGAGGAGGCGACCAAGGCCGCGTTCCTCATCGCCGTGTTCGTCCGTCGCCGGCACGAGTTCGACGGCGTCGTGGACGGCATGGTCTACGCGGGCATCACGGCCGCGGGCTTCGCGTTCACCGAGAACATCTGGTACTTCGGCCGGGTCTTCCTGGAGGACGGGCTCGGCAACATGGGCGGCGGCGTGATCGCGCTGTTCATCCTGCGCGGGGTGCTCTCGCCGTTCGCGCATCCGCTGTTCACGGCGATGACCGGTATCGGCGTCGGCATCGCGGCCACCACGAGCAACGCCACGGTGCGCATCCTCGCGCCGATCGGCGGCTACCTCACGGCCGTCGGGTTGCACTCGCTGTGGAACTTCTCGACCACCGTCGGCACCGGCGCCGAGTTCATCAACCTGTACTTCCTGATCATGGTGCCGGTGTTCGCCGGAGCCGTCTCGATCGTGGTGTGGCAGCGCCGCAGGGAACAGCGGATCGTCGCGGGCCAGCTCGCCGCGATGGCGCAGAACCGGTGGATCGCCAACAGCGAGGTGGCCCTGCTGGCCAGCCTCAACGGCCGCAGGAACTGGCTGCGGGCGGTCAAGCGCAAGTCGGGTGACACGTCGGTCAAGGCCGTGAGGAGCTACCAGATCGCGGTCACCGAACTGGCCTTCCTGCGGCACCGCATCGAGCAGGGAACGGCCGGTCTGAGCGCCGAGCAACGCCACGGGGTGCTGCTCGACAGCCTGCACGCCGCCAGGGCGGCCGCCCGCCGGTGAGTCCGGTCACCGACCAGGTGCACGAGACAGTGGCGGGATTACGCTCGGCGTCGTCGTCCGGTACCCGCACCAGGGACTGGAACGTCAGAAGGAGTTAGTCGCATGGACGCGACCCCACGTCCGGCGAGGCTCGCCGTCGGTGTCATCTCGGCAGGCCGCGTCGGCTCCGTGCTGGGCGCCGCGCTGGCCAGGACGGGCCACGTGGTGACCGGCGTTTCCGCCGTCTCCCAGGCCTCCCGCAACCGTGCGGATGAGCTGTTGCCCGGCGTCCCGATCGCCGACCCCACCGAGGTCGCCCAGCGTGCCGACCTGGTGCTGCTGGCCGTGCCGGACGACGAGCTGGAAGGCCTGGTCAAGGGCCTCATCGCCACCGAGTCGCTGCGCGCGGGCCAGATCGTGGTGCACACCAGTGGCGCGCAGGGCGTGAAGGTCCTCGAACCCGCCGCCGAACTCGGTGCGCTCACGCTCGCGCTGCACCCTGTCATGACCTTCACCGGCCGCCAGGAGGACCTCCTGCGGATGACCGCGGCGTGCGTCGGCGTGACGGCCGCGGACGGCGACGAGGTGGCCTGGAGCGTCGGCGAGGCGCTGGTCGTCGAGATGGACGCCGAGCCGATCCGCGTCCCCGAGGCCGTCCGCCCGCTCTACCACGCGGCACTGGCCCACGGCGCGAACCACCTGATCACGCTGGTCCGCGACGCCGCCGACCTGCTCACGAACGCCGGCGTCGCCAACGCCGAGCGCCTGCTCGGCCCCCTGCTGTCCGCCGCGCTCGACAACGCGCTGCGCCACGGTGACCGCGCCCTCACCGGTCCGGTCGCCCGCGGCGACACGGGTACCTTGCGCAAGCACCTCGACGTGCTGGCCGAGCAGGCACCCGAAACCCTGCCCAGCTACCGCGTGCTCGCCCGCCGCACCGCCGAGCGGGCCGAACGTTCCGGGCTGCTCAAGCCCGACGCGGCCAACGACGTTCGCACCACTCTTGAGGACTGAAGTGACGAAGCCACTGACCAAGGACGACTACCGCCCGGACGACGTCACGGTGCACCGCGACCCCGTTCGCCTCAACCGGGTCATCAGGGCACTGCGCAACGCCGGGCGCAACGTCGCGCTGGTGCCCACGATGGGCGCCCTGCACGCGGGCCACCGGCAGCTGATCCGCGAGGCGCAGGTCATGCAGAACACGGTGGTCGTCGTGTCGATCTTCGTGAACCCGTTGCAGTTCGGGCCGAACGAGGACCTCGCGAAGTACCCGCGGCAGTTCGAGTCCGATGTGGACATCTGCCGCGAGGAGCGCGTGGGCATCGTCTTCGCGCCGTCCACCGAGGACATGTACCCCGAGGGCGCGCAGGTGACCGTGCACCCCGGACCGCTGGGCGACGAGCTCGAGGGCGCGGTCCGGCCCGGCCACTTCGCGGGCGTGCTCACGATCGTCTCGAAGCTGTTCAACATCGTGCAGCCCACGTACTCGGTGTTCGGGCAGAAGGACTACCAACAGCTCCAGCTCATCCACAAGATGGCGCGAGACCTCAACTTCCCGCTCGACGTCGTCGGTGTGCCGACCGTGCGCGAGTACGACGGCCTCGCGCTGTCGTCGCGCAACGCCTACCTGACGCCGGAACAGCGCCACCACGCCGTGACGCTCTCGGCCGCGCTCACCGCCGGCGCGCACGTGTCGTCGCAGGGCGCGGACGCGGTGCTCAAGGCCGCGCACGACGTGCTGGCGCAGGTGCCCGAGGTCGAAGTGGACTACCTGGAACTGCGCGGGACCGACCTCGGTGCCGCGCCGGAGAACGGCGACGCCCGGCTGCTGGTCGCGGCCCGTGTCGGTACGACCCGCCTGATCGACAACATCGCGGTGTTGCTCGGCGAAAGCGACGAGTAGGGGGATGCCATGTTCCGCACGATGCTGAAGTCCAAGATCCACCGCGCCACCGTGACGCAGGCCGACCTGCACTACGTCGGCTCGGTGACGGTGGACGAGGACCTGATGGAGGCCGCCGACCTGCTGGCGGGCGAACAGGTCGCCATCGTCGACGTCACCAACGGCGCCCGGCTGGAGACCTACGTCATCCCGGGCGAGCGCGGCACCGGCGTGCTGGGCATCAACGGTGCCGCGGCGCACCTGGTGCACCCCGGCGACATCGTGATCCTGATCGCCTACGGGCAGATGGACGACGCCGAGTCGCGCGCCTACAAGCCGCGCGTCGTGTTCGTGGACGCCGACAACAAGGTCGTCGACCTCGGCGCCGACCCCGCGCACGCCCCCGAGGGGTCCGGTCTGGTGAACGGCTCCACGAGCGCGCCTTCTTCTGAGACCGTTGAGGCGACCGCGCTCGACGCGTTGATCCAGGCCGAGAACTGAGGAACATCACGTGCTGCTCGCCATCGACGTCGGCAACACCAACATCGTGCTCGGTCTGTACGACGGGGTCGGCGACTCGGCCCCGCTCGTGCGCGACTGGCGGATGCGCACCGACGCCAGGATGACCGCCGACGAGCTCGCGCTGACCATGCGCGGCATGTTCGGCGAGTACGCCGACAAGATCACCGGCATCTCCGCGCTGTCCACCGTGCCCGCCGTGCTGCGCGAGCTGCGGGTCATGCTCGGCCGCTACTACGACGCGGTGCCGAAGATCCTGGTCGAGCCCGGTGTGAAGACCGGCGTCCCGCTGCTCGTCGACAACCCGAAGGAGGTGGGCTCGGACCGCGTGATCAACACGCTGGCCGCGCACCACCTCTACGCGACCTCGTGCATCGTGGTCGACTTCGGCACGTCCACGAACCTCGACGTGATCTCGTCGCGCGGCGAGTTCCTCGGCGGCGCGCTGGCACCGGGCATCGAGATCTCGGTCGACGCCCTCGCCTCCCGTGCCGCCCAGCTGCGCAAGGTCGAGCTGGTCAGGCCCCGCAACGTGATCGGCAAGAACACCGTCGAGTGCCTGCAGTCCGGCATCGTCTACGGGTTCGTCGGCCAGGTGGACGGGCTGGTGCGCAAGATCACCGAGGAGCTCCAGCAGACCGATCCGGGGCCGGTCACGGTGATCGCCACCGGTGGCCTCGCGCCGCTGGTCGTGTCGGAGTCCTCGACGATCGCGCACCACGTGCCCGACCTGACGCTGCTGGGGTTGCGCATGGTGTTCGAGCGCAACATGCCCGCTATTCGCTGACGCGGACCAACCGGAAGACCTCCGAGCGCAAGGGGACGTCGAACGGCCCGTTCGACGTCTCCGGGCGTTCGCGCAGGAACGCGAGCATCTTCTCGTTGATCGAGGCGCGCTCCTCGTCGTCGATGACGAGCATGCGCGAATGCGTGTTGATCGTCGCCACGAGCGCTTCCGGCGAGTCCCTGCGATGCGCGTGCAGGAAGGTCCCGCGTTCGACGGCGCCGAACAACGGGTGCGTCATCACCCCGGACGGGTCCTGCCGCTGCGACTCGACGCTCGTCGACGACACGTGCTCGAACTCGGTCAGCCATTCCGAACCGGAGTCGTGGTCGATCCACAGGGCCGCCAGGACGCCACCGGGCCGCAGCACGCGGGCGATCTCCGGCAGTGCCTTCTCCTGGTCGAACCAGTGGAACGCGGTGCCGACGAACACGGCGTCGAGAGTCTGGTCCGGGACCGGGATGTGCTCGGCGTGACCGGGTAACGCGCGCACGCCGTGCACGCGGCGGACCAGCTCGGACAACATCTGTTCGTTGGGCTCCACGGCTGTCACGCGGTGGCCTTCCGCGACCAGTCCCGCGGTCAGCTTTCCGGTGCCGGCGGCCAGGTCGAGCACGTCCAGCTGCTCGGTCTTGCCCAGTGGCTCCAGTGCCCACCGGATCGCCGCCACGGGATAGTCAGGCCGGTGTTCGGCGTAGGCCTCGGCCTGCGCGCCGAACGAGTCCGCTCGCCTCGCGTGTAGATCCATCACCCCAACTTAGGGTGTCGGGTATCCGGCGGGGTATCCGGTTCGCTTCGCCCATGAGCCCTTCCGTACCCTTCTCGGCGTGAGTGAGCAGCCGAAGCAAAACCTCGTGACCAGCGAAGAAGACCTGCCAGAGCAGATGCGCGTGCGCCGGGAAAAGCGTGCGCGGCTGCTCGCTTCCGGCAAGGAGCCGTATCCCGTCGAAGTCGCGCGCACGCACACGTTGCGCGAGATTCGCGACGCGCACCCCGAACTCGAACCCGACACCCAGACCGGTCAGATCGTCGGCGTCACCGGGCGCGTGATGTTCATGCGCAACACCGGAAAGCTGTGCTTCGCGACGTTGCGCGAAGGCGACGGCACCGAACTGCAGGCGATGCTGAGCCTCGCCGGTGTCGGTGAAGAAGCGCTTTCCGAGTGGAAGACCGACGTCGACCTCGGTGACCACGTTTTCGTGAGCGGTGAGGTCATCAGCTCGCGCCGCGGCGAGCTTTCCGTGATGGCCGACGGGTGGCAGCTGACGTCGAAGTCGCTGCGTCCGTTGCCGGTCGCGCACAAGGAACTCGGCGAGGAAACCCGTATTCGTCAGCGATACGTCGACCTGATCCTCAGGCCGATGGCGCGCGACACTGTTCGGACCCGTGCGAACGTCGTTCGTTCTCTGCGCGACTCGTTCCACCGGCGCGGATTCCTCGAAGTCGAGACGCCGATGTTGCAGTCGCTGCAGGGTGGCGCGAGCGCGCGTCCGTTCATCACGCACTCGAACGCGCTCGACATCGACCTGTTCCTGCGCATCGCGCCGGAGCTGTACTTGAAGCGCTGCGTCGTCGGTGGCATCGAGAAGGTCTTCGAGATCAACCGCAACTTCCGCAACGAGGGTGTGGACTCGTCGCATTCGCCCGAGTTTTCGATGCTGGAGTACTACGAGGCCTACGCCACGTACGACTCGAACGCCGTACTGACGCGTGAGCTGATCCAGGAAGCGGCGGAAGCCGTGACCGGTTCTCAGATCGTGACACTGGCGGACGGCAGCGAGTACGACCTCTCGGGTGAATGGACGACTCTGAGCATCTACGAGTCGTTGTCCGAAGCGGTTGGTGAGGAAATCACCCCCGAGACGCCCGCCGAGACGCTGCGGAAGCTTTGTGACCGTCACGAACTCGAGGTGAACCCGAAGTTCGGGCACGGCAAGCTGGTCGAGGAGCTGTGGGAGCACCTGGTGTGCGACTCGCTCTACGCGCCGACGTTCGTTCGCGACTACCCGGTGGAGACGTCTCCGCTGACCAGGCAGCACCGCAGCAAGCCGGGTGTCGCCGAAAAGTGGGATCTGTACGTCCGCGGATTCGAACTCGGAACCGGTTACTCCGAACTGGTGGACCCGGTCATCGAGCGGGAACGCCTGGAAGCACAGGCGCGTCTTGGCGCGGCCGGTGACCACGAGGCGATGCCGATCGACGAAGACTTTCTGCGATCACTGGAGTACGGAATGCCACCGAGTGGTGGCGTCGGAATGGGTATCGATCGGCTGCTGATGGCCCTCACGGGTCTGGGTATCCGGGAGACCATCTTGTTCCCGCTCGTTCGCCCTGAATGAGTAACTTTCCGGATGTCGATAGGTGCAATGCGGCATCTGTGCGCTAACCTGCGTCGCAGAAGGCTTTAGTTGGCGACGCGGGTGACCGCGCATTCGGGGTCCAGGAGGATACGCATGGCGCAGAAGGTCACGGTGACCCTCGTCGACGATCTGGACGGTTCCACCGCTGAGGAGACCGTCGAGTTCGGACTGGATGGTGTCAGCTACACCATCGACCTTTCCTCGGGCAATGCGGGCAAACTGCGTGACGCTCTTGCCGACTTCGTGGGAAGTGCACGTCGTGCGGGTGGTCGCAAGCGCCTTGGGCCCGGTCGTCCGGCCGGCAGCGTGAAGGCGCGCCCCGCTTCGGCGGATCGTGAGCAGAACCAGGCCATTCGCGAGTGGGCCCGCAAGCAGGGCATGAAGGTGTCGGACCGGGGTCGCATCCCGGCCGAGGTGCTCGACGCCTACCACCAGCAGGGCTGAAATTCGGTAAAACACGAAGGGGTTCCGAGGATGATTCCTCGGAACCCCTTCGTGCTATTTGAGTGACCGGTCAACTACCGGCAGGCGTCCAGAAGGTGGAACGGTGCGATCCAAACGAGATCGCGAACACACTTGCTGCCGACTTTTTAGTTGATCCGACAACGGGTTTGCTGAATCTTTTTTCGCCTTCTCGCGCGGCTCTTCTTCTCCCGGCGAGACCCGTGATGTGACCAGAACCGGTGCCCTGGATCTCGGGCTGACCAGGTGGTTCGGTTAGGCTTACCTCTCCTGGCTGAGATGAGGAGGGTGGGCCTTGGGTCGTAGGTCGTCGGGCCTGCTCTTCCTGCTGGTCGTGCTGGTCGCCGTGTCCGTGGCGAGCATCGCGATCGGTTCGAAGGAGATCCCGCTCTCCGGGGTCTGGCACGGTCTCTTCACGCCGACCGGCGTCGAGGACGACGTGGTGATCCGCGAGCTGCGGATCCCGCGGACGTTGCTCGGTGTCGTGGTGGGCATCGCACTCGGTGTGGGTGGCGCTCTCATGCAGGGCCACACGCGCAATCCGCTGGCCGATCCCGGCATCCTCGGCGTGACGCACGGCGCCGCGCTCGCGGTCGTGCTCTCGATCTTCCTGCTCGGCGTCGACTCGCTGGTCGGCTACATCTGGTTCGCCTTCGCCGGCGCGATGATCGCGAGCGTCCTGGTGTTCCTGCTCGGCTCCGCCGGGCGAGGCGGTCCGTCGCCGGTGACGCTGGCGCTGGCCGGCGCCGCGGTCTCCGCGCTGATGAACGGCCTCGTGTCGGCGATCGTGCTGCTCGACCAGCAGTCGCTCGACGCGTTCCGGTTCTGGCAGGTCGGCGCGATCGCCGGCCGCGATTTGACCGTGCTGACCCAGGTCGCGCCGTTCCTGTTCGCCGGCCTGGTGATCGCGGCGCTCAACGCGCCCGGCCTCAACGCCCTGTCGCTGGGCGAGGACGTGGCCAAGTCGCTGGGCGTCAACACCAGCAGGACGCGGTCGCTGGGCATCTTCGCCATCACGTTGCTGGTGGGAGGGGCCGTCGCCGCGTGCGGGCCGATCGGGTTCCTGGGCCTCGTGGTGCCGCACGTCGCCCGCGCGTTCACCGGGCCGGACTACCGCTGGATCCTGCCGTACTCGGCACTGCTCGGAGCGATCCTCATCCTGTTCGCCGACATCGTCGGCAGGGTGGTCGCCCGGCCGTCCGAAGTGGAGGTCGGCGTGATGCTGGCCCTGCTCGGCGCCCCGTTCTTCATCTTCCTGGTGCGGCGCAAGAAGCTGGTGAAGATTTGACGACGACCGCGGTGAAGACCCCCGCAGCTCAAGCGCCCGCCCTGAGGCTGGGCGCCACCTCGTTCCGGCTGCGCCCCCGGCCGTTGCTGGTGGCGGCGGCGTTGCTGGTCGTGCTGGCGGCGGTGCTGATCGCCGACATCGTGGTAGGCGACTTCCCGCTGACCGTGGCCCAGGTCGTCGACACGTTGCTGGGCGGAGGCACGCGCCGCGACCAGTTCGTGGTGATGGAGCTTCGGATGCCGCGCGCGCTGACCGGGCTGCTGGTCGGTGGTGCGCTGGGTTTGTCCGGGGCGATCTTCCAGACGATCGTGCGCAACCCGCTGGCTTCGCCCGACATCCTGGGCGTGACCTGGGGTGCTGGGGCCGGGGCGGTCTCGGTGATCACCTTCGCCGGGTCGCTGGGCGTGGTGACCGGTGGTGCGGCGTCTGTCGGCGTTCCGCTGGCCGGGCTGTTCGGTGGTCTGCTCGCCGGGCTGCTGGTCTACGCGCTGGCGTGGCGGCAGGGGATCGAGGGCTTCCGGATGGTGCTGGTCGGCATCGGCATCACCGCTGTCGCCGGCAACTTCACGCACTACCTGCTGACCGTCGGCGACGTGCAGGACGCCGGGCGCGCGATGGTGTGGATCACCGGGTCGTTGAACGGTCGTGGCTGGGAGCACGTCGTGCCGGTCGCTCTTGCGCTGGTCGTGCTGGTTCCCGTGGCTTTGATCGGTGGGCATGTTCTCGGGGCCCTGCAGTTCGACGACCAGACTTCGCGTGGGCTGGGTGTGCGGGTGAATCTCGCGCGGTCGGCTCTGATCGTCGTGGCGATCGTGCTGGCTTCTGTGGCCACGGCTGCGGCTGGGCCGATCACGTTCGTGGCGCTGGCTTCGCCGCAGATCGCTTTGCGGCTGTCCGGGACCGCGCAGCCGCCGTTGTTCGGGTCTGTCGTTGTCGGCGGCGCTTTGGTGATGTTGTCGGACCTGGTGGCGCGGACCGTCTACCGGACCGAGCTGCCCGTTGGCGTTGTCACCGCGGTTCTCGGTGCGCCCTATCTGATGTTCCTGCTGATCCGAAGCCGCCGGGAGGCGCGGGTATGAGTGTGCGTCTTGAGGCTTCGTCGTTGTCGGTCGGGTACGGGGAGCGGCTGGTCGTCGACTCTCTGGATTTGTCTGTTTTCGGTGGGACCGTCACTGCTGTGATCGGGCCCAACGGGTGTGGCAAGTCGACTCTGTTGAAGGCGTTGGGGCGGTTGCTGCCTGCTCGGTCCGGGGCGGTGTTGCTGGACGGGAAGCAGATCGACTCCATGTCCACTCGGGATGTTGCCCGGGTTCTGGGGATGCTGCCTCAGGCTCCGTCTGCGCCTGAGGGGCTGACTGTGGCTGACCTGGTCGCTCGGGGGCGGCATCCGCATCAGTCCTGGTATCGGCAGTGGTCGTCTGATGACGCTGCGGCTGTGGATGCCGCGTTGGCGATGACCGGGATTTTGGATCTGGCCGAGCGGACTGTCGACGAGTTGTCCGGGGGGCAGCGGCAGCGGGCCTGGATCTCCATGGCTTTGGCCCAGGGGACTGATCTGTTGTTGCTGGATGAGCCGACCACTTATTTGGATCTTGCTCACCAGATCGATGTGCTGGATTTGGTGCAGGAGCTGCATTCGTCTCTTGGGCGGACGATTGTGATGGTGTTGCACGATTTGAACCTTGCCGCCCGGTACGCGGACAACATCGTTGCCATGCGGGGTGGGCGGATTGTGGCTTCTGGGACGCCTGGTGAGGTGTTGACGGAGGAGATGTTGTTGGAGGTTTTCGGGCTGGATGCCCGGGTTGTCGAGGATCCGGTTGCTGGGACTCCGTTGGTGGTGCCGGTTGGGTCTCGGCATCGGCTTCCGTAGGTCGCTCTGTCCGTAGGTGGTTCTGTTGCGGGCGGCCTGGTTGCGTTGGGTGCTTCCCCTGGGGGCTCTGCCCCCAGACCCCCGGCAATCTGATCGGGGGGTGGCGCCGCCTGCGGGTTGATGGCACGCCTGTTGCTTTGGGCGGCTGCCTGTTGCTTAGAGGGTTGCGTTGGCGGTGGGGTCCCGTCACGAGCCGCACCAAGAGCGGGCCACATGCAGGTAGGGGTGTCAACTCGACGAAAAGCGTGTCGAGTTGACACCCCTACCTGCATGCAGCAAGAGCTGTGGTGCGACTCGTGACGGGACCCCACCGCCGGGCCCGCTCGGTAGGACGGCTCGCCTTCGGCTTCGCGGGTGGTTATGTGTTGTTGCAGGTTCGTGGGCAGGCTGTGCACGGTTCTGCGTTTGGCAGGACGTAGTGGAAGCAGCAGCTGTTTCGCTTGCGCTTCCAGCCCTCGTCGGTGAAGTGCAGGGTTGAGGCGGAGACGAACGGCTCCAGTTTTTCCGGGAGGATCATCGCGGCGTCGGTGACGCCCGCGTTCTCGTCGCCGAACTGGCGGCCTGCTGCCCACGGGCCGTACTCCAGCATGTCCGTTGCCGCTGCCCAGAGTTGGCGGCGGCCGAAGCGGACCACCTGGCCGAAGGAAGCTACGAACTGGGCTGCGTGTGCGGCGTAGCGGGCCCGTAGGAGAGCGGCAAGGGCCGCTTCGTCTGCGACTACGGTGGCTGCCGGGTGGTTTGAGGCCGGGTCGTCTGGGAGGCAGGCGAACTCGTCGCACAGGATTGCCGTGCCGTTCGGGTGTGGGCGGCCTGCTGTGTTCAGGCGGAAGGCCATGTCCGAAGGCTTGAGGGTGGGGACCCGGCGTGCGGTGTGGAAGAGAAGGCCCGCGAGGTAGCCGGGGAGGTGCAGGTACCAGCCCATGACGTAGCCGGCCGTCGCGCGGTCGTCGGACTCGCCGTACTGCTCGACCATCCACTCCGCGAGGTCCTTGCGCCACAGGTCGAAGCGCGTGGGCTCGGCCAGCAGGTCCGAGCAGATCGTCCAGTCCTGCGGGTGGGCCGGCATGCCGAAGGTGATCTCGGTGCCGGCTTGCAGGCGGGCTACTGATTCGGCCAGTGGCGTGAGCGCACGCGGGTTCTGCTGTGAGACCCTCGCAGGTACGGTCAACGCGCAAGTCCAATCTCATGCGTATGAGGCTTGCCTAACCTTACCCAAGATCTCTCTCAGTCGCCTCCGCACGTGGGCCCGGTCACAGGAGTATCGCTCAACGGTCGGTTGTTCGCGTTCAGCGGACATCGCCCGATCTGTGGAATCCGTTGCTCCCGACCTGCGTTGATGCTGATGTCAATGTTCTCCGGACGCGGCTTGCCGCTGATGGGAGCCACAGGCCTCGGAACCGCCCACTACAGTGGAGCCACGGTGCCGCGCTCACCAGGGTAGATCGGTGGAGCCGAGGACCGCCGACGCAGCAGTCAGGGAGTGCGAATGTTCGAAAGGTTCACCGACCGCGCGAGGCGGGTGGTTGTTCTTGCCCAAGAAGAGGCAAGGATGCTCAACCACAACTACATCGGCACCGAGCACATCCTCCTGGGTCTGATCCACGAGGGTGAAGGTGTCGCCGCCAAGGCGCTCGAGTCGTTGGGGATTGCGCTGGAGGGCGTCCGCCAGCAGGTCGAAGAGATCATCGGCCAGGGCCAACAGGCTCCGAGTGGACACATCCCCTTCACCCCCCGTGCGAAGAAGGTCCTGGAGCTCTCGCTGCGCGAGGCGCTTCAGCTCGGCCACAACTACATCGGCACCGAGCACATCCTGCTCGGCCTGATCCGCGAGGGCGAGGGCGTCGCAGCCCAGGTCCTCGTGAAGCTCGGGGCCGACCTCAACCGGGTGCGTCAGCAGGTGCTCCAGCTGCTGTCCGGTTACTCCACCGAGAAGGGTGCGGCGGAGTCGACCGGTCGTGGCGAGGGCACGCCGTCTTCTTCCTTGGTCCTCGACCAGTTCGGGCGCAACCTCACGGCCTCGGCCCGTGAAGGCAAGCTCGACCCGGTCATCGGGCGTGCCAAGGAGATCGAGCGGGTCATGCAGGTGCTGTCCCGCCGCACCAAGAACAACCCCGTCCTCATCGGCGAGCCCGGCGTCGGCAAGACCGCCGTCGTCGAGGGGCTGGCGCAGATGGTCGTCAAGGGCGAGGTGCCCGAGACGCTCAAGGACAAGCAGCTCTACACGCTCGACCTCGGCTCGCTGGTCGCGGGCTCGCGCTACCGCGGTGACTTCGAAGAGCGCCTGAAGAAGGTTCTCAAGGAGATCCGCACGCGCGGCGACATCATCCTGTTCATCGACGAGATCCACACCCTCGTCGGCGCGGGTGCCGCCGAAGGCGCGATCGACGCGGCCTCGATCCTCAAGCCGATGCTGGCTCGTGGCGAGCTGCAGACGATCGGTGCCACCACCCTCGACGAGTACCGCAAGCACGTCGAGAAGGACCCCGCGCTGGAGCGCCGCTTCCAGCCGATCCAGGTGGGCGAGCCGTCGCTCGAGCACACCATCGAGATCCTCAAGGGCCTGCGCGACCGGTACGAGGCGCACCACCGCGTCTCGATCACCGACTCGGCGCTGGTCGCGGCCGCCACGCTGGCGGACCGGTACATCAACGACCGGTTCCTGCCCGACAAGGCGATCGACCTCATCGACGAGGCCGGTGCGCGCATGCGCATCCGCCGGATGACCGCGCCGCCAGACCTGCGCGAGTTCGACGAGAAGATCGCGGACGTCCGTCGCGACAAGGAGTCCGCGATCGACGCGCAGGACTTCGAGCGCGCGGCGAAGCTGCGTGACGCGGAGAAGACGCTGCTGGGCCAGAAGGCCGAGCGGGAGAAGCAGTGGAAGGACGGTGACCTGGACGTCGTCGCCGAAGTCGACGACGAGCAGATCGCCGAGGTCCTCGCCAACTGGACCGGCATCCCGGTGTTCAAGCTCACCGAGGAGGAGACCACGCGTCTGCTCCGCATGGAGGACGAGCTGCACAAGCGGATCATCGGCCAGGTCGACGCGGTCAAGGCCGTGTCGAAGGCGATCCGCCGCACCCGCGCCGGTCTGAAGGACCCGAAGCGCCCCTCCGGCTCGTTCATCTTCGCCGGCCCGTCCGGTGTCGGTAAGACCGAGCTCTCGAAGGCGCTGGCGAACTTCCTGTTCGGCGAGGACGACGCGCTCATCCAGATCGACATGGGCGAGTTCCACGACCGGTACACGGCGTCGCGGCTCTTCGGTGCCCCTCCCGGCTACGTCGGCTACGAAGAGGGCGGCCAGCTCACCGAGAAGGTGCGCCGCAAGCCGTTCTCCGTCGTGCTCTTCGACGAGATCGAGAAGGCCCACCAGGAGGTCTACAACACGCTGCTCCAGGTGCTGGAAGACGGCCGCCTGACCGATGGTCAGGGCCGGACGGTGGACTTCAAGAACACCGTCATCATCTTCACGTCGAACCTGGGCACGTCGGACATCAGCAAGGCCGTCGGCCTCGGCTTCACCTCGGGTCAGGACGGTGCGTCCAACTACGAGCGCATGAAGAACAAGGTCAACGACGAGCTGAAGAAGCACTTCCGGCCCGAGTTCCTCAACCGCATCGACGACATCATCGTCTTCCACCAGCTGACCCAGGACGAGATCATCAGGATGGTGGACCTGATGATCGCCCGCGTCGAGCAGCAGTTGAAGAACAAGGACATGGCGATCGAGCTGACCGACAGGGCCAAGTCCCTGCTCGCGAAGCGCGGCTTCGACCCGGTCCTGGGTGCCCGCCCCCTGCGCAGGACGATCCAGCGCGAGATCGAGGACACCCTGTCGGAGAAGATCCTGTTCGGCGAGCTTCAGCCGGGCCAGATCATCATCACCGACGTCGAGGGCTGGGACGGCGAGTCGGACCAGCACGACAAGGCGAAGTTCGTGTTCCGCGGCGAGGCCAAGCCGAACCGCGTGCCGGACGCCCCGCCCGTCGAGCTCGCGGCGCCCGCGGCCATCGAGCCGCAGGACGCTCCGGCGACCGAGTCCGAGTGATCTAGGCAGCACGTGAGAACGGCCCCCAGGCTTCCGGCCTGGGGGCCGTTGTCGTTTGTCGCCTGAGTCACCCGAATACCTCGATTCGTCCGTTTCGCCGCGAACCGGAAACCCCTCCTGCCACCATGTCCTCCGCTCGCGTGATCTTGCGGCGAGCGATTGTCGAGGAGGAGGTCCCTGTGCCGTCGGCGGCGTTCGAGCAGTTGGCTGCTCAGTTCGAGCGGTTCGAGTCCCAGATGCAGCGCGTTGACCAGCAGTTCGCGAAGGTCGGCGAGATGCGGCAACAACTCACCGAACTGGAAGCGGTCGCCACCTCGGCCGACCGCGCCGTGACGGTGGTGGCCGGTCCGTCCGGCAGCATCAAGGACATCCGGCTCACCGATCAGGCGATGCGCCGCCCACCGCACGCGCTCGCCGCCGAACTGATGTCGACGCTGCAGAAGGCCGTCGCCGAGGCCGCCCGTCGCCAGGCGGGCATCGTCGAGGGCGCTATCGGTGACGACATGAAGCTGTCCGACCAGGTTCTCGAAACCCAGGCGCAGCTCTTCGGAATGTCCAAAGAGGAACTTCGGGCCGTCACCTCCGAAGAAGCCCGCCCTGCCGCTCCGGCTCCACCACGCCCGCCGATGCCGTTCGCGCCACCGGCGACTCAGCCTCCGAGCGCCGCCCCGGTCCGTCCGCCGGTTCCGCCGCGCAGGCCCGCACCAGAGCCGCACGACGACTTCTCCGACCAGAACATCATGCGCGGCAACGCCTGGGACGACAGGTCGCAGCCGCCGCCCGCCGCCCCGTCCACAAAGGATGGCAAGTTCCTGAACCTCTACGACGACGAGGACGGCCGGTGAGCGGGTTCAGCGTCAACCCCGAAGAGCTGCGGCAGTACGCCGACAAGCTCCAGGGTCATCGCGGTTTCGCGGGTGAGGTCACCGGCCTGGTCGACAAGTCCGACGTCGGCGACAAGTCGTGGGGCGTGGTCGGAATCTTCGTGAAGCAGCAGTACGCGGAGATGCTCGGTGATCTCAAGGACACGCTCACCGCGATGACCGAAGGGCTGGACTCCGGCGCGGAGAAGTTCCGCGGCACCGCCCAGGGCTATGCGGACCAGGAAGCGGCGCTGCAGAAGCTGCTCGACGGCATCCAGGTCGAGAGGGGCTAGGCCGGCATGGCGGAGCAGGACTACACGGCCGGCAGCGGCGACACCCAGGTCAAGGTCACCGTCGGGGAGAAGACCCTCGGGCAGAAGGCCGAGGAGAACGCCCCGATCTGGGGCAACTTCGTCAAGGCCAAGGAGGCCGCGGGCAAGACGGGCGACACCGGAGGCGTGGCCGGACTGACCTCCGAGGGCAGCGCGCTGGTCACGTCGGTCGTCGAGTTCGGCCAGGGCATGGTGACGGACCCGATCGGCTGGCTCGTAGGGCAGGGCCTCAACTTCCTGATCAGCGTGGTGCAGCCGCTTGAGGACGCGATCCACTTCGTCAGTGGTGACGGTCCGGCGCTGCAGCAGGCCGGCGAGAACTTCGGGGCGATCGCCCAGGGCATCTCCGACCTCAGCACGAGGTTCACGGAGGACCTGCAGAGCACCGTGACGACCTGGGGCGGCAGCGCCTCGGAGGCAGCCGCGACGAAGCTGGGCGAGTTCGCGCAGGGCATCGACGGGGTCGCGGGCCAGGCGGGGGAACTCGCCGAACTGCTGATGATGTCGTCCATGGTCATGCAGATCATCGAGGACGTCATCAAGGCGATCCTCTCCGAGCTGATCACGTGGCTGATCATGATCTGGATTCCGGCGCTGGCCGCCGCCGTACCGAGTTGCGGTGCTTCCACGGCCGCCGCGGGTGCCGCGACCGGCGTTCGCGTGGCCTCTACCGCGAGCAGGGTGTCGCGCATCGTCGCGAAGCTGCGTCAGCTGCTGACCAAGATCATGGACTTCCTGCGCAACCTGGCGACCAAGGCGAAGAACCTCGGCACCGGCTTCAAGAAGGCCATGGCGGACAAGAAGGTCCGGAGTCAGGAAGCGACCGACGCGCTCCACGGCAAGACGAAGTGGGAGACGTTCAGGAGCAACCCGCTCACCCGGATGAACAGCCACGAGGGCATCGTCGGCGAGCGCGTGAAGCAAGGCTTCTGGAAGTCGATGGGCGACGCGGTCGGCAACGAAGCACTCGCTCAGGTGAACCCCGCCCACGAGAAGGGCGCGCGAAACGAGTCCTTGCGACAGCAGGCCGCCGAGTCGCGTGAGACCGGAACTGATCACTCGAAACAGCGCATCGAAGGGTATCTGGACCTCTGATCATGGATCTTCTGAAGCTGTGGGTGACGGACTACCTGCTCAACCCTCTTGTTCTGACCGCCCTTGCCGTCATGATCGTGTTCATGGTCGGGCGGCGCTGGCTCCAGTTCCGCAGCCACGGAAAGGCGCGGGACGAGCAGATCGCGGCGCTGACCCCGCTGGCGCAGCGTCTCGGCGGCAAGGTACTCGGTCCTGACGAGGCGGCCATGTGGACGGCCGAGCTGTGCAAACCGTTCTGGAACGAGTTCTCGATCGCGTTCCGGTCGAAGAGGCAGTTCGACCTGTCGCTGGACTTCCAGCGCGGTCAGTGGCACGTCAGGGTGACCGAGGCGTCGATCCGGTACGACAGCCGCGGTCTCGGAGTGCGCTGGCTGCAGGAGCACCGCATCGAGATCGCCACCGCCCGCCTGGCTCCGCTGAAGGTCACGCGGCCGAACAAGTACGGACTCAACGGTCAGCCGTTGTCGCCCGGCCGGATCGAGTCCGAGCGGAAGCAGATCGTCGGCAACGAACCGGAAACCGCGAAGCAGGCCGATGCCGAGTGGCTACCGGTGCCGTTGCTGCCGCCCATGGACCAGGAGTTCTCGGCGTACGGCAGTGATCCGGCAGCTGCGGCGAGGGAGCTGAACTTCGACGCGCTGCACTGGCTCATCGACCAGGCGGAGAGCCTGCCCAACTGGGCCAGGAGGATGTCGCTGACCTTCGAGTCGGGCTTCGTCTACCTGGTCGCGCCCGACCACGTCCACCCGGACGACCTGATGGTCGTGGTCGACACGATCTGCGGCCTGCTCGACCGCATGCCCGGCGCGCGGCCCCGGCATCCGGCTGCGACGCTCTGACGGCGGACTCCTTCCATCTGGGGATCTGGCAGTTCGTTCTCCACGTGGGCGTTCTGGCCGACTTGATCTACCTGCTGGTGCTGCGCGCCCGCAGGAGGGCGGAACGCGCCAGGCAGGCCGAGCTGACCGCGTTCACCAGCGACCTCCCTGGCCCGGCTCACGTGTTCAACGCGGACGCGATCATCGACCTCCTCAGCCTCGTGCCCGGCGCTCAGCGGGGCGTCACGGCGTAGCCCGCCAGCACAACGGCCTCCAGTTCCGGGTCGTCGTCCTCGTACGCGCCCTCGTAGTTGAAGCCGAACAGCGCGCGCAGGGCCGCCTCGGCCAGGTCGAGCGGGTGGAAGCGGAACGGGTACTCGTCGTCCTCGTCCAAGGACTCGAGGAACTCCGGGTCGCCTGCCAGGTACTTCTCCTCGAACGGCAGGGGCGTGCCCACGTCGGCGATCACGCCGCTGTCGGGGGAGAGGCTGTACGCGCGGCGCACCGTGCCGTCCGGCTCCCAGATGGCGTAGGAGAAGAAGTCCACGACGCTGTGCATCGCGTGCAGGTACAGGGTGCGGCCGGCGGCCTCGCGGACGAACCGGTCCGGCAGGTCCGCGTAGGAGTCGTTGGCGGCGTCCCAGGTGCAGATGATCGACAGGCCCTCGAACACGCCGGCGTAGACCTTGCCCTCCGGCGGGTTCGCGTAGTCGAGGGTGCCGTCCTCGATCGGGCGAATGTCGTGGGACGGGTAGAGGCGCTCGACGAAGGCCGCCGTGGCCTCGCGGTCGATCTTCGGCGCTCCCCGCAGCACCTTGCTGACGTCGTCGGATGCGTAGAAGAGCATCCAGTCCTTGGCTCCCATCGGGCCCCCTCTGAGTCGGTTGGAATCAGCATGGCGGAGGGGTCTGACAATTTTCGGCGGGCAACGGGAGCGGGGTGCCGGCCGTCCATTCGGGTGTGAGCACCACACCGGAGACCGACGCGCGTTCGGGCACACTGCACGGCGTGGCCACCACCGAGGTGAAACCGGCCAGGAGCGGGATCGCCACGTTCTTGCTGGTCCTGAGCGCGATCGCGTTCGTCGCGGCGGCGCTGGTCAGGCTGCTCGGCATCGACGGGTCGCGGTACATGATCGCCGCGACGTCGCTGACCCCCTACATCACCGTGCTCGGCCTGCTCATCGGGTTGCTGGCGTTGTTCCGCAAGCGGTGGGTCGTCGGGCTGACGATGACCATCGTGGGAATCGTGCTGGTCGCGAACGTGGCGCCGCGGGCGTTTCCCGACGCGCGGCCCAACGGGGTCGGACAGCAGGTCAGGCTGATGACCGCGAACCTGCTCACCGGCATCGCGGACGCGCAGTTCATCGTCCAGGAGGTCCGCAGGCGCGGCATCGACATCCTCGCGATGCAGGAACTGACGCCCGACATGGTCCGCGACCTCGAACGGGCCGGGCTGAACCAGGTGCTGCCCAACCGGGTCCTGCTGGACGAGCCGGGCGGTTCCGGCAGCGGGCTCGCCTCGAAGTACCCGCTCACCCGGCGGAACCTGACGCCGCCGGGCACGTTGCAGCAGGCCGGGGCACTGGTGGACCTGCCGGGCAAGGACATCGAGGTCGTCTCCGTGCACCCGTTGCCGCCGGTGGTCACCGAGGGGCCGGAGGCGTGGCAGCGTGAGCTCGCCGGGCTGCCGTCGCCCGACTCGACCGGCGCGATCCGGGTGCTCGCCGGCGACTTCAACGCCACGCTCGACCACGTCGGCCTCACGCGGCTGCTGAACAAGGGCTACGTCGACGCCGCCGACCAGGTCGGCAAGGGCCTGATCCACACCTGGCCCTCCGACAGCGGGTTCTGGCCGCCGCCGGTCACCATCGACCACGTGCTGGTCGACTCGAAGGTCCTGGTGGACACGGTGGACGTGTTCGACCTTCCCGGCAGCGATCACCGGGCCGTCGTCACGCAGTTCGTCGTGCCAAGGCTGTGAGGGCTTCCAAGGCACCGATCGGCAGCGACACACCTCGGCCGTGCCGCACCGCGGGCTCGCGGACGTTGATCCGGATCAGCGAACCGGAAGCCGCGCTCGCCAGTTCGGCCTGACGCCGCACGGTCGGCACGGCGGTACCGGCACCGATCTCGATCACGGCCGGTTTCCGGTGCGAACGACGCCACTCCGTGAGCGCGTCCAATTGCTGCTGGCTGCGATGCGGCACCCAGCCCCAGTCGCCGAACATCAGGATGTTGGGCCGCGCCAACCCGCCGCACGACGGGCACGACGGCAACTCGCCCACCGCGCGCATCGTCGACGGATCGACGGTGACGTCGAAGGCGCACTCCCAGATCTCGTCGGTGCACGGTTCCACGCACTGGGCGTGGTGGATCGAACCGTGGACCTCGGCGACGTCGGTGAAGCCCGCCTTCTGGAACTGACCGTCCACATTGGACGTGAAGACCCGCGCACCCCACGACCGCAGGACGGCGAAACCCTCGTGCGGCACCGTTTCGCGGTACAGGCCGAGCCGGTGGCCGTAGAAACCCCACGCCAGCGCGGGATCGTCGGCGAAGTGCACGGGATCGGCGATCTCCTCGAACTTCAGCCCGAGGCGCTCGTAGGGCGGATACGCCCGCCAGAAGCCCTCGGTACCGCGGAAGTCCGGGAGACCGGAGTCGACGCCCATGCCGGCACCGGCGCAGACGAGAACGGCGTCCGCACCGGTGATCAGCTCGGCGGCTTGGTCAAGAGCCTCTTCGATCACTGCTTGGGCTTGCTCCCCAGTACGACCTCGAACTCCAGAAGGTCGGCGCCGCTGGACACGGGCCGTGCGCGCTCACCGGAATGTGCGGCCGCACCGGCCTCGCCGTCGCGCCACGCGGTGAAGGCCTCATCGGTCTCCCAGTGCGTGACGACGAAGTAGCGGTCCTCGCCCGCGACCGGACGCAGGAGCTCGAAGCCGAGGAAGCCGGGCTGGTTGTCGACCGCGCCCAGCCGGGCGGCGAACCGCTTCTCCAGCTCGGGGCCGTTGCCCTCGGGGACCTTGATCGCGTTGATCTTCACGACTGCCATGTCAACCAGCCTAGCGACGAACACCGGCAGGCAGCAGGTACTGATCGTCGGGAATGCCCGAGTCGCGGAACCAGGCCTTGAAGAACCCGTCCAGCGGCTTCCCCGAGGCCTGCTTGAAGTGGTCCTCGAAGTCCGGCCAGGTGGCGTTGCCGTCGCGGTGCTGGGCCGTCCACGACTGCAGGGCCTTGAAGAACACGTCGTCGCCGACCGTCTTGCGCAGCGCGTGCATGCCCATGAGGCCCTTGTCGTAGACACCGCGGAACTCGTTGCCCTTGCCCATGTCGTAGAGCTTCGGCGCCCAGAACGACGACCGCTCGCGGCGTTGCTCGACGCCCTCGCGGTAGCGCTCGTCGAGGTCCGTGCCCTCCTTCTCCAGCCACAGCCACTGCGCGTACGACGCCAGGCACTCGTTCAGGCAGATGTCCGCCCAGCTCCTGATCGACACCGAGTCGCCGAACCACTGGTGGGCGTTCTCGTGCACGACCGTCTCCAGGTCCGCCCACGCCGCGTAGATCGGCCTGGTCTGGGTCTCCAGCGAGAACCCGATCTGGTCGGCCACCCAGATGCTGCCCGCCGCGCGCTGCGGGTACGGGCCGAACTTCGTCTCCAGGTACGCGAGGATCTCCGGGCCCTGGGCCTGGATCGGCTTCTTGGCGGCGGACGTGCCGGGGGCGTAGGCGTCGACCACCGGCGTGCCGTTCGGCAGCTGAGAGCGGACCACCTCGAACTTGTCGATCGCCACCGTGGCCAGGTAGGTCGCGAGCGGCGTCTCCTCCGTCCAGTTGAACGTCGTCCAGCCGCCGTCGCGCGTCACCGGGCCTTCGAGGCCGTTCGAGATCGCCGTCCAGCCGTCGGGGACGCGGGCCGCGATCTTCAGCGCCGCCTTGTCGCGCGGGGTGTCGTTGGCCGGGAACCACGTCGTGGCCGAGCGCGGCTGACCCGCGGCGAACGCACCGCCGGTGGACGAGACCTGCCAGCCGCTGCGGCCCAGCGAGGCGTCGTCGATCGTCGTGGGCTTGCCGCCGTAGGTGACGACGGCGGTGAACGGCTTGCCCTTCGCGAGCGGGGAGGAAGGCGTGATCACGAGTTCGTGGTCGCCCTCCTGCGCGAACTTCGCCGGCTGGCCGCCGACCTTCACCTCGCTGACCTTCAGGCCTTCCAGGTCGAGGTTGAAGCGCGACAGGTCGGACGTGGCGGTCGCGGTGACGGACGCGACGCCGTCGAGCTGCTTGGACCCCGGGTCGTAGGTGATCGCGAGGTCGTACAGCGTGACGTCGTATCCGCTGTTGCCGTCCGTCGGGTAGTACGGGTCGCCGGCGCCCGCACCGGCCTCCACCGCCGCCTCCGGTGACGTCTCCTGCTGCTTCGCCGGGTCGTTGCTCGGCGTTCTGAACACGACGAGCAGACCTGCGACGAGCACGATCAACACCAGGGCGATCAGGTACGGGCGGGCCTTCATGCGTTAATCATCCCTGTGTCGGTGGTGGAGTTCGGCGGAACGGGTCAAGGCGTACTGCTCCTGCACGGTCTGATGAGCAGGGCCACCGCCTGGTGGCCGGTCGCGCAGTGGCTCAAGCCGTTCGGCCGCGTGGTCGGGATCGACCAGCGCGGGCACGGCCGGAACCCGCGGCGGGGACCGTTTCGCACCGAGGACTTCGTCGCCGACGCCGCTGCCGCCATCGAGGACCTGGACCTCGGGCCCGCCGTGGTGATCGGGCACTCCATGGGCGGGCTGCACGCGTGGTGTCTCGCGGCGGCCCGACCGGACCTGGTGCGCGCGATTGTGGTCGAGGACTTCGCCCCGGACAACAGGGGCAGGACGATCGACGAGTGGAAGTGGCTCTTCGACGCCTGGCCGGTGCCCTTCCAGTCGCTCGGGCACGTGACGTCGTACTTCGGCTCGCCCGTGTTCGCCGAGTACTTCGAGGAACGCGAGGACGGCTGGCACCTGATCGCCGAGATGGACGACCTCTACGAGATCGCGGGCCACTGGGGCACGCGCGCGTACTGGGACTTCATCGACGCCGTGCGGTGCCCGTCGCTCGTCATCGAGGCGGGCAAGGGCGGTCAGCTGCCGAACCAGATGGAAGACGCGGCACGGCGCTCAAAAGGCCGGTACCTCTACGTCGAAGAGGCCGGCCACGTCGTGCACGCCACCGCGCCGTGGGTCTACCGAGGTGCCGTGGAGGCCTTCTTGAGCACGTCGATCTCGCCGGTCTGAGTGTCGACGACTGACACCTCGCGGACCTTCGCGCGGATCGGCTCGACCGGGAACACCTTGGCGAACGCGGCCTTCGTCTGTTCGTCGTCGAGGCCCTGCACGAGGGTGCAGTGGGGAACCCAGTTGCCTGGGAGGTAGTAGGCGCTGGGGTTCTTGACCTTGCCGGCGAGCACGTCGTGAATGGCCGAGTGGACCGCGAGCAGTTCGCTGTCGACCACCGCGCCGAGCATCAGCACGTTCTCGGTGGTGGAGAACGTGCCCAGGGTGTGCAGCCACAGGTCCGGCATCCACAGCCGTTCGAGGTCCTCGCGCAGTTCCTTGCGGACCTTGGGGCCGATGGTGGTCGCGGCGGCGTAGGTCAGGTGGGGAACGCCGGATCGTTCAACACCCAGATTGTTCAACAATCCGACGATCCTACGTTCGGCGTCGGCGTCGAAGTAGGCGACCAGGGCGTGCATCAGATCGTCCCCTTGTTGGATTGTTGAACAATCAGGGGAAGGGATTGTTCAACAATCCCTTCCCCTGGCAGGTGGAAGAGGCCGTCGTCGGATTGTTCAACAAGTCCATCGCTCAACAAGGACACAAGGCACTTCTCGCGTTGCGTCACGTCGTTCCAGACGACGTCGAGCTGGATCTTGGGCACCGGTCCGGGCGCGCCCCGCAGCACGTCGAGCAGCTTGCCGCGGACCTGACGGTCGGTGCCGGCGAACTTCTGCACCTTCTTCTCCGGCCCCGCGTAGGCCGGTCGGCCGTTCCGCTGCCACGCGCACTCGGCGAACAACGGGCAGTCGGCGCACTTCTGGTTCTTCGCCGTGCAGATCAACGCCCCGAGCTCCATCAACGCCGCCGAGAACACGGCGGCGTCCTCCTGCGACGAGGGCAGGATCGCCTCGACGTCGCGGAGATCGCGCTTGGTCGACGGCGGCCCGGCGTCACCGGCTCCGTGCACGGCCCGAGCGACCACGCGCCGGACGTTCGTGTCGACGACAGCGCACTTCTGCCCGTACGCGAACGTGGCCACCGCACGAGCCGTGTAGCTGCCGATGCCGGGCAACGACTCCAGCGTCTCGATGTCCGACGGCACCACGTCACCGTGGTCGCGCGCGATGGCGGTGGCGGCCTCGTGCAGCCGCATGGCACGACGGGGGTAGCCGAGCTTTCCCCACATCCGCAGCACCTCGCCCTGCGACGACGCTGCCATCGCGGACGGCACGGGCCAGCGCGCCAGCCACTCGTGCCAGATCGGCTCGACGCGGGAGACCGGCGTCTGCTGCAACATGATCTCGCTGACCAGCACGCCCCAGGCGGTGCACGACGGACGGCGCCACGGCAGGTCGCGGGCGGTGGTGTCCCACCAGCCCAACAGCAACTCGTGATTCATCACCTGCCATTGTCGCGCAACGAAAAGGCCCCCCGAAGGGGGCCCTTCCCAACGAACGTCAGGCAGCCTGGGTCGCGGCCGCGTCGACCTCGCGCAGCTCACCGGTGTGCACGTCGTAGACGAACCCGCGGATCTTGTCCGTGTGCGGGATGAACGCGCTGTGGCGAAGCCGGGCCATCGACCCGCGCACGCTCTGCTCGACGACCTTGAACGCCTCGACGGCCCAGGTCGGGCGCAGACCGGTCTCGGACTCCAGCTCGTCCTTGAAGTCGTCCTCGGTCACCATCTCGAGGCCGCAGTTCGTGTGGTGCACGAGCAGCACCTCGCGCGTGCCGAGCTTGCGCTGGCTCAGCGCGAGCGACCGGATGGCGTCGTCGGTGACGACCCCTCCAGCGTTGCGCAGCACGTGCGCCTCGCCCTGCTTCAACCCGAAGATCTCGAACACCCGGATGCGCGAGTCCATGCAGGTCAGAATCGCCACCTGCAGGGACGGCTTCGCGGATGAACGGTCTCCTGGAACCACGTTCCCGAGCTCGTAGTTCCGCTTGAGCAGTTCGTCGATCGCGGTCATGTGACACACCTCCATGGCCTACCGGCGGACCCCACGTCGATTGGAACCGGAGTTAGCGCACGTTCACAAGGGGTTTCCGCTCAATATCACGTTCACCGGATCGAGCGACGCTCGCCTACGCCTGGATCAGACCTGGTCGGGCTACGTTCGGGCCGTGATCGAGCCCACAGGTCCGCTGCCGTCCACGGTGTACTGGCGCCGCCGCCTCGCCGCGATCGGGGCAGCGCTGGTCACACTCCTGCTCGTCATCTGGATCGTCGGGATGTTCGGCTCGGACGCAGAGACCGCCCAGCCCACGAACGCGGCCGCGGCGTCGTCCTCGAACCCGCCGCCGAGCATGTCCGAGAGCCCGGCGGCCGCGTCGTCCTCCTCGACGACCCCGCCGCCCTCGCCGACGGAGACCACGCCACCGCCCCCGCCTCCCGGGCCGCCGCAACCGTGCCCCGACGACGTGATCGGGGTCGTGGCGAAGGCCAACAAGCCCTTCTACACCATCGGTGACCAGCCGGAACTGTCCATGGACATCGTCAACACCGGGCCGGTGCCGTGCATCAGGGACATCGGGCGCCAGCACCGCGAGCTGAACGTGCTGACCGCGGACGGCGCGACGGTGCTGTGGTCGAGCAACCACTGCTTGTCCGCCGTGGGCAACGAGGTGCGCGTGATGCAGCCCAAGGAAGCCTTCAACTACGGCACGAAGTGGGCGGGCTCTACTTCGCAGCCGGGCTGCGGCGCGCACGCGAAGGTCGGCCCCGGCGACTACCTGCTGGTGGCGAAGCTGGCCGGAAAGGCCAGCTCACCCGTCGTCTTCAGGCTGGAGCACTAGGCCTCACGGCCCGAACCAGCGCTCCTCGGCACCACCGCGCGGCGCCGCCGACGTGTTGCCGATGATCAGCTCGGTCGCGAGGTTCACCGACCGCGGCCGCGTGCGCTCGTTCGTGTCGAGCAGCAGCTTGCCCGCCGCCCGGCCCTTCTCCAGCACCGGCTGGCGGACCGTCGTGAGCCCGGCCTCCTCGCCGGCGCGGATGCCGTCGAACCCGGTCACCGTGATGTCGTGCGGCACGCGCAGGCCACGGCGGGCGGCCTCGGTCATCGCGCCCAGCGCCAGCACGTCCGAGGTGCAGATCAGGGCGGTGATCTGCGGGTCGCGGTCGAGGACCTGGGCCGCGCCGGACGCGCCGGAGGCCATGTTGTGGTCGAAGCGCTCGACCACGGGCACCTGCGACCAGTCGACGCCGGCCTCGCTGAACGCCTCGGCCAGGCCCGACAGGCGGTTGCGCTGCACGTGGAAGTGCGCGGCGTGCTGGCGGTCCGGCGTCACGAAGCCGTCGTTGCGGTCACGCGCGAGACGCATGCACACGACGCCGATGCGGCGGTGGCCCAGCCCGATCAGGTGCTTCGCGAGCTCGTACATCGCGCCGCGGTCGTCGATGCCGACGCGGTCCACGGTGCCGAGGTCCGGCTGGTCGCAGACGACGGTGGGCACCGGGCGTTCCAGCACGGCGGCGAGGTGCGGGTCGTCGTCCGGCACCGAGTAGACGACGAAGCCGTCGACACCGGCACGGTGGACGGACGCCACGTCCTCGCGTTCGGGGTTCGCGGGCACCAGCAGCAGACCGGTTCCGGCGTCCTCGCACGCGAGCGCGAGGCCCTCCAGGAACCCGATCGCGGCGGGGTCGCGGAACGCGTAGGAGAGGTTCTCGGTGAGCAGCAGGCCCACCGCCCCGGCCTTGCGCGTGCGCAACGAGCGCGCCACAGGATCCGGGCCGGGATAACCCAGCCTTCGGGCCGTGTCCAACACCCGCCGACGCAGCTCGGGCGAGAGCTGGTCGGGCCGGTTGTACGCGTTGGACACCGTTGTCCGGGAAACGCCCAGCTCAGCGGCCAGAGAGGCCAACGTTGCCGGACGTCGCACATGCATCGACCGCGCCATGAAAGGACCGTAACGGTTCAGAACCAATTCGTGAAGTCAGGGTGACCTGCGTCCCTCAAATGACGCATCCGCGCTGGTTGACCCATCTGCCTTGTTCAGAAGTTGGTCCAGACCAATTAGGTCAATCGGTCATCTCACTTCGGAGGCGCAGACGATTCCCTCGCGACGAGCCGCGGCCGGAACACGCGGGTGTAGTTGTCGGTCCCCTGCCTGCGGCGATCCGGATCCAGGCGCAGGACGAGCTCGTCGATCGCGGCCGCCGCCATCTCCTCGATCGGCTGGGCGAGCGTGGTCAAAGCGGGCGAAGAATAGGCAGCCAACGGGATGTCGTCGAACCCGACCACCGACAGCTCTCCGGGTACCGAGATTCCCCGTTGGTGTGCCTCGCGCATGACGCCGAGCGCCATGTGGTCGGACGAGCAGATCACCGCCGTGGGCGTCACCGTGTCCAGCAGCTGTGCCACGGCCTGACCGCCGCCCTCCGCGCTGAACGGCGCGTGCGCGACGTACTCCGAACCCGCCGGCAGGTGGTTCTCCTCCAGCGCGGCGGCCCAGCCGGCTCGCTTCAGCCGCGACGGCAGCGAGCGCGCCGGCCCCGAGACGAACCCGATCCGCTCGTGGCCCAGTTCGATCAGGTGCTTGGTGGCCATGTAACCCGCGAGCTGCTCGTCCACGGTCACGTCGGGCACGTCCAGCGCGGGCGTGGCACCGTTCAGGAAGACCATGTGGACGCCGTCCGCCAGGAGCTTCGCGTAGTAGCTCGGGCGGGGCGCCTGACCGAGCGGCACCTCGACGTTGGTGATCTCCGGTGACACGAACACCATGCCCTCGACCCCGCGGGCCAGGAGCATCCGGACGTACTCCTCCTCGCCCATCGGGGCGCCGCTGCGGGTGTTGCACAGCAGCGACGAGTAGCCCAGGCGCGCGGCCCGCGTCTCCAGGGCCTCGGCGAACGCCGGGAAGACCGGGTTCGAGAGCTCCGGCACCAGCAGGCCGATCACGCCGGTGCGTTGCAAGGCGCCCAGTCCGCGCGGGGTGTACGGCATCTCCGCGAGCACCGACAGCACGCGCTGCCGGGTCTCCTCGTTCACACCCGCGCGCCTGTTGAGGACTCGACTGACAGTGGAGATGGACACCCCGGCTGCCCTGGCGATCTCGGACAGTCCGGACACGTTGCCTCCCAGCTCAGATCAGGTTTGACGCAAGCCTGCCGTGTTAGGAAAAAATTTGCAACGAGCGTTTGCAAGACAGGGCCGTTACGGCTTGGTTACGGTCGACGTCTTGACCTGACCATGGTTCTGGTAGTGAAATCGCCCGCAACATTCTCGCAAAACCTTGCAAGACCCTTGTCTCACTCGGAGACGAGGCCCCAGCTGGAGGGAACGGCAGCAACGATGCGACGGACAACCCTCGTGACCGCCATGGCGACGGGTGTCGCCCTCGTGCTCACCGCCTGCGGAAGCGGTGGATCGAGCAGCAACAGCGGAACCGACTCGGGCGAAGTGACCTTCTGGGACACCAGTGGTCCCAACGAGAGCCCGGTCTTCAAGAAGATCGCCGAAGGCTGCGCCACGAAGGACGGCTACAAGGTCAAGGTTGAGACGCAGGCGTTCGACGGTGCGCTCAACAACTACAAGACCGCCGCTCAGGGTGGTCAGGGCCCCGACGTCTTCCGCTCCGAGGTCGCGTGGGTGCCGCAGCTCGCAAAGCTGAGCTACGTCGCGGATCTGTCCGACACGGACCTCGCGAAGGACACCTCCGACTTCCTGGACGCCCCGCTGGGTTCCACGAAGTACGAGGGCAAGACCTACGCCGTGCCGCAGGTGACCGACTCGCTCGCGTTGCTCTACAACAAGAAGAAGCTCGCCGACGCCGGTGTCGAGGCACCGAAGACGTGGGACGAGCTCAAGGCTGCCGCCGCCAAGCTGGGCGGCGAGAAGTCGTTCTTCCTCAACAACGACGCGTACTACGCGCTGCCGTTCATCTACGGCGAGGGCGGCGACCTGGTCGACGCGTCCGCCAAGAAGATCGTCGTGAACTCCGCGCAGAACGTGAAGGCGCTGGAGACCGCGAAGGGCCTGCTCGACGCCAAGGCCGCCACCACGGCGCTCGACGCGACGAACTCCTACTCGAACATGCAGGCCGCGTTCTCGTCCGGTGACGCCGCCATGGTCATCAACGGTCCGTGGGCCGTCGCCGACTACCTCAAGGGCGCCGCGTTCACCGACCCGGCGAACCTCGGCATCGCCGCCGTCCCCGGCCCGTCCGCGGGCAAGGGCAGCGCTCCGGTGGGTGGCCACGACTACGTGATCCGCCAGGGCACCAAGGCGAAGCAGTCGTCGATCAAGTTCATCACCTGCATGGCGTCGGTCGAGTCACAGGCGACGATCGCCAAGGAACTGGGCCTGCTGCCGACCCGCAAGTCGGCCTACCAGAACGCCGACGTCAAGGCCAACGCCGTCGTCGCCGCGTTCGAGCCGGTCACGAAGGTCGCGCACGAGCGTCCGTGGATCCCCGAGGGCGGAGAGCTGTTCGACCCGCTGAAGGTCGGCTACGCGGACTTCCTGGCCGGCAAGAAGGACGCCAAGACCGCCCTTGACGACGTCGCGAAGGCGTACAAGGAGAAGGTCGTCACCGAGTACTCGATCGGCTGATTGTGTTGAACGGCCGGGGTTTCCGCCCCGGCCGTTCGCCTGAGGGGAGTCTCGGTGCGTCGGTTCCTGGACAGGTACTGGTACGCGTATGCGATGGTGCTGCCGGTCGTGGTGGTCATCGCGGTGTTGGTGCTCTACCCGCTCGCACAGGGCGTGTTCTTCACCTTCACGAACATCAACGAAGGCAACATCGCCAACCCGATCCTCGATCGGCCCGCGACCTACGACGCGGTGGGGTTCAAGAACTACCTCAACGTCCTGTCGGGCGGAGAGTCGTACGGCGCGTTCTGGGGCACGCTGGTCCGCACGCTGATCTGGACGTTCTCGTGCGTGTTCTTCCACTACACCCTCGGCCTCGGCCTGGCGATGCTGCTGAACCGTCAGGTGAAGGGCCGCACCTTCTACCGCGTGCTGCTGATCCTGCCGTGGGCCGTGCCCGGATTCATCAGCGCGTTCGCGTGGAAGTACATGTTCAACGCGCAGTACGGGATCATCAACCAGCTCCTGCGCTCGGTCGGCCTGCCGGACCCGGTGTGGCTCGGCCAGTCGAACTGGGCGCTGGTGTCGGTGATCATCGTGAACGTCTGGCTCGGCGTGCCGTTCATGATGGTGGCGCTTCTCGGTGGCCTGCAGTCGATTCCGGGCGACCTCTACGAGGCGGCCGAGATCGACGGCGCCACGTCGTGGCAGCGGTTCCGGCACGTCACGTTGCCGGGCCTGCGTTCCGTGTCGTCGACGGTGGTCCTGCTGGGCGTCATCTGGACGTTCAACATGTTCCCGGTGATCTACCTGATCGCCGGTCCGAACCCGAACGCCCGGATCCTGGTCACCTACGCGTTCGAGCGCTTCTTCTCCGGCGCGTCCCGTGACTACGCCATCGCGTCGACCTACGGCGTGCTGATCCTTTCGGTGCTGTTGGTGTTCGCCACGATCTACCGGCGTGCACTGCGCAAGCAGGGCGAGGTGTGGTGATGACGCTCGATGCTTCGTCTCTGAAGATGGTGCAGGCCGCCGGTCCGGTCCGCCGTCGTTCCGACAGGTCCAAGGGCGCCTCGATCGCGTTGCACGCCACACTGGTCGTCGCGTCGGTCATCGCGGTGTTCCCGGTCTTCTGGGTGTTCGTCACCTCGCTGAAGCCGGACGCCCGTGCGGTCGAGCCGACCCCGAAGCTGTTCAACGAGTCCTCTTTGGACAACTACACCCGCGTGCTGGCGGGGGAGAAGGGCGACTTCCTCGCCTGGTTCGGCAACTCCGTGCTGATCGCGCTGATGACGACGGTGATCGGCGTCTTCATCTCGGCCACCGCCGGGTACGCGGCGTCGCGGTTCCGGTTCCCGGGCAAGCGCGGCCTGATGATGTCGTTCCTGCTCGTGCAGATGTTCCCGTTCGCGGTGCTGATCGTGCCGCTGTACAACATCCTGATCGCGTTGGGGCTCAACGGAACGTCGTTCGGCCTCGTGCTGGTCTACTGCACGACCGCGGTCCCGTTCTGCACCTACATGTTGAAGGGCTACTTCGACACGGTGCCGGCGGACATCGACGAGGCCGGGCGCGTGGACGGGCTGTCGCCGTTCGGCGTGTTCTGGCGGCTGATCATGCCGCTGGCCAAGCCGGGCCTCGCCGTCACGTCGTTCTACGCGTTCCTGACGGCCTGGGGTGAGGTGGCGTTCGCGTCCGCCTTCCTGTCCGCCGCGGACGAGTCGAAGACGCTGGCGGTCGGGCTGCAGGTGTTCGTGCAGCAGAACAGGACGGAGTGGGGGCACCTCGCCGCCGCGTCCATCCTGGTGGCGATTCCCGCGATCGTCGTGTTCTACCTGGTGCAGAAGTTCCTGGTGCAGGGCCTCGCGTCCGGCGCCGTCAAGGGCTGATCACGCGGCTGGGGGCGGTGTCAGCGCCGCCTCCAGCTCTGCCCGGTGCCCGGTGACCCAGGCGTGCGCACGACGCACGGACCGGGCAGCGCCTGAGTCGCGCAGCCGCACCAACGCCGGGTCGCTCTCGATCCCCGTCGCGGTCCGGTCCTGCCACCAGAGGATCGTCTTCACGACCTGGCTCTGGTCCGTCAAACCGTAGGCGTCGCACAGCAGCCGCAGCCGGCGGCACGTCGTCGCGAGATCGTCCACCGCCGGACCCAGGTCCAAGTACTGCCAGCACATGTGCGCCACGTCGTGCACGCGAGCGCCGGGTGCGGCCAGGTCCCAGTCGATGAAGGCGAACGGCCGCCCGCCGCGGTACACCGTGTTCATGGGCGACAGGTCGTTGTGGCACACGACCTCCTGGTCGCCGGCCAGCGGCGTTCCGGCCGTGAGGTCGTGGAACCGCCGGACGAGCCTCGCGACCTCCGCCAGTCCGTCCTGGGACCGGGAGGGGACGTGGCCGTCCAGGAACGTCAGCACCTCCCGGCCCTGGTCGTCCATGCCGAGGAATCTCGGAGCGCCCGGCCACGCGTGCTGTTCGAAGTGGCGCAACAACTGGTGGACGAACTCGGAGCGGTCCGCCGTCCCTCGCCGCACCGTCCCTCCGATCCGGACGACGTGGTTGACGAAACCGCCTGACAACGGCTGTTCGTTCATGCCTCTGAACGTAAGCGCTTGCGTTGCGAACCGGTGCAACGTAAGCGCTTACGTCTGTTCCCGTAAGCGCTTGCAATGCATAACGTCGCGCCCAGACAAGCGGTGAAAGGTGCGTCACATGGCAGAGGTGTCCTACGTCAAGGCTTCGCGGATCTTCTCCGGCAACCCGCCGGTGCGGGCCGTCGACGAGCTCTCCCTCGAGGTGAGCGACGGCGAGTTCCTGGTGCTGGTCGGCCCGTCCGGTTCCGGCAAGTCGACGGCGCTGCGCATGCTCGCCGGCCTGGAGGACATCGACGAGGGCGCCATCAACATCGGTGGCAAGGACGTCACGAACGTGCCGCCGAAGGGCCGGGACATCGCGATGGTGTTCCAGTCGTACGCGCTGTACCCGCACATGACCGTCGCGGAGAACATGGGCTTCGCGCTCAAGCTGCGCGGCGTGCCGAAGACCGAGATCAAGGCGAAGGTCGAAGAGGCCGCCAAGATGCTCGACCTCCAGAAGTACCTGGAGCGCAAGCCGAAGGCGCTGTCCGGTGGTCAGCGTCAGCGCGTCGCCATGGGCCGCGCCATCGTGCGTGAGCCCTCCGTGTTCCTCATGGACGAGCCGCTGTCCAACCTGGACGCCAAGCTGCGCGTCGAGACGCGTGCGAACATCGCCGCCCTCCAGCAGCGTCTCGGCACCACCACGATCTACGTCACGCACGACCAGGTCGAGGCCATGACGATGGGTCACCGCGTCGCGGTGCTCAAGGACGGCCTGCTGCAGCAGTGCGACACGCCTCGCGCGCTGTACGACCGCCCGGCCAACGCGTTCGTCGCGGGCTTCATCGGCTCGCCTGCCATGAACCTCAAGACCGTGCCGATCTCGGCCGAGGGCGCGAAGCTCGACGGCATCATCGTGCCGCTGACCCGTTCCGCGCTCGACGCCGCCGGTGGTCTGGACGAGGTCACCTTCGGCATCCGGCCCGAGGCGCTCGGCATCGTGCCGTCGAGCGAAGAGGGCATGGACATGACGGTCGAGCTGGTCGAGGAGCTCGGCGCCGACGCGCTCGTGCACGGTGCGGTGAAGATCGGCGAGGCCTCGCAGCGCTTCGTCGTCCGCGTCGACGGCCGCACGCCGCCGACCCTGGGCCAGCACGTCAAGGTGGCCGTCCGCGACACCACCGAGATCCACCTGTTCCACCCCGAGTCGGGCGAGCGCCTGGAGGCGTGAGTCACACTCCGAAAAGCCCCCGGCAGTCACGCCGGGGGTTTTTTCGTGTCGTAAGATGAACTCGACAACGGTTTCCATTACCTGATCGAGGGACGGCGTGATGACTCTCCGCAACGCTCTGGTCGGCGCTCTCGCCGTCGTGAGCCTGGCCGCCTGCGGCACGACCACGCCGTCTTCCGACAGCGGCAAGATCCAGGTCGTCGCCTCCACCAACGTGTGGGGCAGCGTCATCAAGGCGGTCGGCGGCGACGAGGTCGAGGTCAAGGCCCTGCTGGACGACCCGAGCGCCGACCCGCACTCGTACGAGAGCAAGCCGGCGGACGCGGCGCTGGTCAAGGACGCCAAGCTGGTCGTGTTCAACGGCGGCGGCTACGACGACTTCTTCGCCAAGCTGATCACCAGCGACGCCACCAGGAAGGTCGAGGCGTTCCCGCTGCGCGACAACCACGCTGAGCCGCAGACCGGCACGCCCGACGCCGACGGTCACGACCACAGCGTCAACGAGCACGTCTGGTACGACCTGCACACCGTCCAGGCGGTGGCCGAGGCCGCGGCCAACGAGCTGGGTGCCCTCGCGCCGGAGAAGAAGACGACGTTCGAGAAGAACACCGCGGACTTCACGGCCAAGCTCGAGGAGCTGGAGAAGAAGGTCGCCGGCATCGGCAAGGGCCGCAAGGTCGTCGCCACCGAGCCCATCGCGCACTACCTGATCGACGAGACCGGCGCCGAGGACGTGACGCCCGAGGCGTTCAGCAAGGCGATCGAGGAGGAGTCGGACGTGCCGGCCGCCGCCCTCGCGTCGATGAACCAGCTGGTCGAGTCCAAGCAGGTCAACGCCCTGATCAACAACACCCAGACCGAGAACCAGGTCACGAAGGGCCTCGTCGAGAAGGCGAAGGCGGCGAGCGTTCCCGTCGTCGCGGTCACCGAGACGTTGCCCGAGGGCGTGACCGGCTACCTTGACTGGATGAGCAAGCAGGTTGACGCGCTCACGCAGGCGCTCAAGGCATGAGCGCTATCTCGCTGCGCGGGGCGCGGCTGTCCTACGGGGACAGAGTTCTGTGGGACGGGCTCGACCTCGACGTCGAACCCGGTGAGTTCCTCGCGGTCCTGGGGCCGAACGGCTCCGGCAAGACCAGCCTGATGCGCGTGCTGCTCGGACTGCAGCCGCTGTCCTCCGGCACGGTCTCGATCGCCGGCGGCAACCACGCCATCGGGTACATCCCGCAGCAGCGAGCGCTCGACCAGTCCATGACGTTGCGGGGCCGCGATCTCGTTTCGCTGGGCCTCGACGGCCACCGGTGGGGTCTTGGGCTGCGGGGCCGTCGTGAACGCCGTGTGCGCGTCGACGCGGCCATCGAGTCGGTGGGCGGGTCCGCCTACGCGGACTCGCCGGTCGGGCTGTTGTCCGGTGGGGAGCAGCAACGGCTGCGCGTCGCCCAGGCACTCGTCGGAAACCCGACGGTGATGCTCTGCGACGAACCGTTGCTGTCGCTGGACCTCGCGAACCAGCGGGTGGTGTCCGAGCTGATCGACAAGCGGCGCCGCGAGGCCGACACGGCGGTCTTGTTCGTCACGCACGAGCTGAATCCGGTGCTGCCGTTGGTGGATCGGGTGCTGTACCTGGTCGGCGGGCGGTTCCGGATCGGGACGCCTGAAGAGGTCATGAACTCCCGGACGCTGTCCGAGCTGTACCGGACGCCGGTCGAGGTCGTGCGGGTGCGCGACCAGATCCTCGTGGTCGGCGCCGGTGCTTGTGAGGAGCAGACGCACCACCTGTCGGCGGAGGCCGTTTCGTGACGTTCTTCGACCTGCTTGAACTGGATTTCGTGCAGACGGCGTTGATCGCTGCCGCGGTGCTGGGGCTCGTGGCCGGTGTTCTTGGGCCGTTGGTGGTCACGCGCAAGATGGCCTTTGCGGTGCACGGGACCAGTGAGCTTGCTTTTACCGGTGGCGCGGCGGCGTTGCTGCTCGGTGTCAGCGTTGGGTACGGCGCGCTGGCCGGGTCGATCCTTGCCGCGGTGTTGCTGGGGGTGTTGTCGCGGCGGGAGAGTGACCGGGACTCGGTCATCGGGGCGATCCTGGCGTTCGGGCTCGGCATGGGGATCTTGATGCTCGCCCTGTACAAGGGGCGTGCGTCCAACAAGTTCGGGCTGTTGACCGGGCAGATCGTGGGAGTGGACTCCACTGATCTGAACCTGTTGGTGGTGTCGTCCGTCGCGGTGCTGGCCGTGTTGGCTTTGATCTATCGGCCGTTGTTCTTCGCCTCGGTGGACCCGGATGTGGCTGTGTCGCGCGGGGTTCCGGTGCGGGCGTTGTCTGTGGTGTTCGCTGTGCTGGTGGGTGTTGCCACGGCGTTGTCGGTGCAGGTCGTCGGGGCGTTGCTGGTGCTGGCGTTGATGATCACGCCTGCCGCTGCTGCCATGCGGGTCACGGCTTCGCCGTTGCGGGCCACGGTTTTGTCCGTGGTGTTCGCTGAGGTTGCTGCTGTTGGTGGGATTTTGTTGTCGTTGCAGCCTGGGTTGCCGGTTTCTGCGCTGGTTACGGCGGTCAGTTTTGTGATCTACCTGGTTTGTCGTGGGGTTGGGGCTGTTCAGCGTCGGGCTGTTTGAGTCCTGATCTGCGGCTGCTTCCTGGGGCTCCGCCCCAGACCCCGCCAATCTGATCAAAAGCCGGGGTCTACGCCACGCGTAGGTAGATGGCACGCCTGTTGCGTTGGGCGGAGTTGCGTTGCTTTGAGGGGCGCGTTGGTGGGGTGGCTTCCTCACGAGCCGAGCCAAGAGCGGCAAGAGCTGTGGCACGACTCGTGACGAAGCCACCCCACCCAGACCGCACGGTAAGGACGGCTCGCCTTCGGCATCGCGGTGGGCGAGCGCTTGCGTGAGCTTGAGCTCTGACTGCTCGCCCTCGCATCGCCGGAGTGTCAGACCCGCTGAGTACGTTGGGTCGCGGGGGAGCCTCGTCTCAAGGGGACCCCTGCGTGAGCGTGCGCGCTAGGCCGTGCGGGACGTGATCGGCTTGGTCACGTCGTCCTGGCGCGGTGCGGGCATCAGGCGCGGCGGGATGTCCAGGCCTGCCACTCGGACCTGGTTTCGGCCGTTCTCCTTGGCCTTGTAGAGCGCCGCGTCCGCTGAGTGTTGTGCGGTGGCCATGTCCGGGCCGTTGTCGGGGATCACGGCCACGCCGATGGACGCCGAGATCGCCTGCAGTGACGCGCCTTCCGGTTCTGGGGGCTGGATCTCGCGGCCGTACAGGGTGACGACGTTGCGGTGCTTGTCCGTCGTCGGGACGGCCAGGGAGCCGATGGCCTCGCGGATGCGTTCGGCGATCGTCACGCCCTGGGCCACCGGGGTGTCCTTCAGCGCTACTACGAACTCCTCGCCGCCGTCTCGGCCCGCCACGTCGCCCGGGCGGAGCTTTTCGCGCAGGATTCTGCCCACCTCGGCCAGGACGGCGTTGCCCGCCGGGTGGCCCCAGGTGTCGTTGATGCGCTTGAAGTGGTCGAGGTCGATGACCAGGACGGTCATCGGTTCGCCGTCGAGGCGGCAGCGTTCGGCCAGGCGGCCCGCGTACTCGGTGAGGCCGTTGGTGTTGAGCAGGCCCGTCCGGTAGTCGGTGTGGGCGTCTGCCGCGAGGCGTTGGTGGAGTTGTTCCTGTTCGCGCAGCAGGCGTTCCAGGTGGGTTCGGCGTTCGCCCGCGCGTGACAACAGTGCGTTGACCAGGATGACTGGAACTGCCAGGAGCAGGGGGCCCACCCAGTGGCTTGTCATGAGCATGCCCAGCATTGCGCCGGCGCCGAGGGTGCTCATCTCGAGCATGTTGTCGACTTTGGAGCCGAGGAAGTCGAGGACCTTCGAGTTCGGGGTCACGATCTTGAACGCGGCCGCGACGGTCATCACCTGCACGAACCAGTAGACGACGGCGGCTATCGCGAGGATCAGGACCAGGCTCAGGTCCGTCGGGATGTTCCCGGTGGCGGCCAGCGAGACGCCCGACAGGTGCACCAGTGCCCAGGACAGCAGGGTCGAGGCGAGCATGGAGGCGGTGCCGAAGACGAAGCGGTAGGGCTGGCGGCGGGCGATGGGCTGGATCAGGATGCGCATCCAGATCGTGGCGATCACGGCCAGGCCGCCTGGCAGCGCGACGGCCGCGGCGAAGGTCCAGACCGAGGTCAGGTCGATGTGGGGGCCTGAGGCCTCGTTGCGGCGGGCTTCTTCCGCTCTGCGGACGACGGTCAGGTGGATGGTGATCGCGGCGATGAGCGCGGCGAAGCGGAGCCAGTCGGTGGTCGCGACGTCGGTGAGTCTCGTCAGCAGCCAGATGGCGGCAACGGCTACGGCTGCTTCGAGCACGAAAAAGTATGCGATCGCACTAGGCGCAACGGTCCAAAGGTCCCAGTTGCGAATCGGAGTCAAGCCGAGTGCCCGCGATCGCCTGCGATCAGTCAAACTGTTCTTCACCACGACCCCCTACGCTCATGGCAAGTCATGAGCTAAGCCGCCGCTGACCAGGTCGTAGACCACCACGCTGCCGCTTGTCGCAACGAGGAGGTGTCCTTCCATGTGCAACCGAGACTTCTGAACGCCACCCTTCCTCTACCCGGCTTCAATCTCGCACCCAGATCATCATGGTGCCTCTACGACGGATATCGCTATTGGTGACCGTTCTGTTTCAGATTGCCACCGCCTTCGTGTCGTCGCGACCTCGAGCACGCCGCCAGGCGAAGGTTGCCTGCGTCGCGAGCAGCAGTCCGATGCCGCCCGCGCCGGCGATCGTGGCCGTCACCGATCCGATCGAATGAGCGACGACACCGGCCAGCGCCATTCCACCGCCCTGGCTCGAACGCAACGCCGCGCGCCCAATGCCATAAGCCCTTCCACGGTACTGGTCGGGTAGCAGGCGCATCCAAGCCGAACGAGCGGGTGTGTGATAAGCCCCGCCTATACCGGCAATCACGAGCAAAACGATCGTCCAGGTCAGGTTCGGGTTGAAAGCGAACATGATCAACGGTGCCAGCGACAGGATCGCCAGCGGGCCGATCAGCCGTTCTCGCTTCGCCGGATCTCTCACCAGACGGAAGAGCAGCGCCACACCCAGCACGTTAGCGGCGGGTTCGATGGCGAGGATCAGGCCGACCGCCCACACCGCGTTCAGGCTCGCCGCCAGCGGCACCGCGAGTCCTTCCGGGACCATCGCGAGGCCCGCGAGCAGACGAACGCCCAGCAGGGTCCTCAATCGCGGCTCGGACACCATCAGCGTGAGCACGCCGCGCGGTTCCTCGTCGTCCTTCTTCTTGCGGCCCAGCGGATCGGCGGCCGGCCGGTGCTTCACGGACGTCTGCACGAGGATCGCCAGGGCGGCGAACGTGGCCGCGTTGATCCCGAGCGCGAGGCCTGGGCCGCTGTGGGCGACCAGAAAGCCGGCGGCGGCGAGGCCCGCCATCTGAGCGATGTCGACGGACGTGCCGAACAGCGCCACACCGTCGTCATAGCGTTTCGGCGGAAGTACGTGAGGAAGGCTCGCCTCCTGGGCCGCGAGGTACGGCGAGGAGATCGCCAGAACCACCACGAGCAGCACGATCATGGCCCACAGGGGCATGCCGGGAATGGCCATCGCGCCCATGAGCACGGCCTGCATCCAGGCCGTCGTCACCATTACCGTGCGTCGTGGGAACCGGTCGGCGACCCAGCCGAGCAACGGGCCCGAAATCAGCGGCGGGAACAGCGTCAGCGACCACGTGAGGGCGGTCCAGGCAGCGGATTGTGTTCGCTCGAATACGAGCAGTGACAATGCGACCGCCGCGAGCTGGTCGCCGGCGGTCGAAGCGGTCGAGCCGATCCACATGGCGCGGAACTCACGCAAACCCACGAGCTCGCGGAGCGCTCCGCGGGTCGTCATGCGGTGCCCCGGGCAGCCGCTCCCCGCGCGTGGTGAATCGGCACGTCCCGATTCGCTCTACGCCGAGTCACGTCGCCCCCGCCGGTGGTAATCAATTCCTATCGACAATCACGGTAGAAGCTGTCTGACCGTTCAACGTCTGTCCTACCACAGTGTGTACCTAAACGGAGCAGGCCAGTTACCTAAAGTAGTTACAATAGCGAAACGTGGAGCTGATCTTCTTCACAGTTGACCTCGGCCTCGCCTGATTGGACCCCAAATGGTCACGGTGTGTGTCAGCCGGTGCCAAACGGGTGTCTCGCGCTCCGCCAACCGGCGCAACCTGCACCGGCTCCTGCCTGGCGAAACAGGCGAATTGCGATCGAGACGAAGGTACCCGCGCTCGGGAGTGGCGCGGAATAGGCCACGCCGTTTGTCATCCTGATCGGTCTTGAAGTTCTGGCAAGTGTGGAGATCCCGTTTCCTCGCCCGCGTAACGAAACCGGTTTCGCAGGCGAGGAAAACGATCACTAACGTCGGCGAATGAAGGCGCTTAGCGTCGCGAACTAGTCGATAACGTCAGGCAACCGTCAGACAAGCCGGGTAACGCGTCAGCCCTTGGCATCGATGCGGCGGCGCCGCGCGATCTCGGCCAGCACGACACCGGACGCGACCGAGGCGTTGAGCGACTCGACGCCCTTGGCCATCGGGATCGACACGGTCTGGTCGCACGTCTCCTTGACCAGACGGCCGAGGCCGCGGCCTTCCGAGCCCACCACGACGACGAGCGGGCCCGTCGCGAGGTCCAGACCGTCCACGTCCACGTCACCGTCGGCGTCGAGGCCGACGATCATCAGTCCCGCCTCCGCCCAGTCGCGCAGCGTGCGGGTGAGGTTCGTGGCCATCGCGATCGGGATCTTGGCGGCCGTGCCCGCGCTGGTGCGCCAGGCCACCGCCGTCATCGACGCGCTGCGCCGCTGCGGCACCACGACGCCCTGAGCGCCGAACGCCGCCGCCGAACGCACGACAGCGCCCAGGTTGCGCGGGTCCGTCACGCCGTCCAGCGCCACCAGCAACGGCGGCGTGGTGGCGCGCTGAGCGAGCTCGAGCAGCTCGTCCGGGGTCGCGTACTCGAACGGCGGCACCTGCAGGCCGAGGCCCTGGTGCATCGCGCCGCCGGTGATCCGGTCGAGCTCGCCGCGGGCGACCTCCAGCACGGTGATGCCCCGGTCGGCGGCCAGGCGCACGGCCTCGGCCACGCGGTCGTCCGCGTCGATGCCCAGAGCCACGTACAGCGCCGTCGCGGGAGTGCCCGCGCGCAGACACTCCACGACGGGGTTGCGGCCCGCCACGGTCTCGGCGGAGGCCTTCTCCTTGGTGTGCCGGCGCTGCGTCTTGGCCGCGTCGGTCTTCGCCGCCACCTTGGCCCGCTTGTAGGCGGGGTGGTTCGGGCGCTCGGTCGCCTTCGGCGTCGGGCCCTTGCCGGTCAGTCCCTTGGACTTCTGCCCGCCGGAGCCGACGACCGCGCCCTTCTTCGAGCCCGGATTGCGCATCGCGCCCTTGCGCTTGGAATTGCCAGCCACGGAAGTCAGTCGTCCTTCAAAGTCCACTGCGGACCGTCGGGGGTGTCCTCGACGGCGATGCCCGCGTCGTGCAGCTGGTCGCGCAAAGCGTCAGAGCGCGCGAAATCCCTGCTCTTGCGGGCCTCCTGGCGTTCGACCAGCAGTCGATCCACCAGAGTGGTCAACGCCTGCCGCATGCCGAGATCGGCAGACGAGGCGTCGTTCCACTTCGGCGACAACGGGTCGACGCCGAGGATGTCAGCCATCCGGCGCACGCACTCGGCGGCCGCACGGGCCGTCTCGTGGTCGCCGTCGGCGAGTGCCGTGTTGCCCTGGCGCACCTTGTTGTGCAGCGCCGCCACGGCTTGGGGCGTGTTCAGGTCGTTGTCCATCGCGACCACGAAGTCCGGGCACATGTCGCCGCGCAGCTCGATCGGGCCGACGCGTTCCGCGACACGGCGCAGGAACGACTCGATGCGCCCGTAGGACGTCACCGCCTCCTGCAACGCCTCTTCGGAGTACTCGATGTGCGACCGGTAGTGCGGCGAGACCAGGTAGTACCGCAGCTCCTGGGCGCGGACCAGCTCCAGCATCGCGGGGATGGAAACGGTGTTGCCGAGCGACTTGGCCATCTTCTCGCCCGACAGCGTCACCCAGTAGTTGTGCATCCAGTAGTTCGCGAAGCCGTCGCCGGCCGCGCGGGACTGGGCCTGCTCGTTCTCGTGGTGCGGGAAGATCAGGTCGAGCCCGCCGCCGTGGATGTCGAACGTGCTGCCGAGGTACGTCGTGGCCATCGCCGAGCACTCCAGGTGCCAGCCGGGCCTGCCGTCGCCCCACGGGGTCGGCCAGGACGGCTCACCGGGCTTCGCGGCCTTCCACAGCGTGAAGTCGCGCGGGTCGCGCTTGCCGCGCACCGCCGTCTCACCCTGCTCCACACCGTCGAGCCGCTGCCCGGACAGCGCGCCGTACTCGGGGAACGAGCGCACGTCGAAGTAGACGTCACCGTCGACGTCGTAGGCGTGGCCCTTGTCGATCAGCCGCTGCATCAGCTCGACCATCTGCGTGACGTGGCCGGTGGCGCGCGGCGCGTACGACGGCGGCAGGCAGCCCAGCGCGTCGTAGGCGTCCTCGAAGGCGCGCTCGTGCGTGTACGCCCACTCCCACCAGGGCCTGCCGTGGTCGGCGGCCTTGGCGAGGATCTTGTCGTCGATGTCGGTGACGTTGCGGACCAGCGTGACGTCAGCCCCGTCGCGGGCGAGCCAGCGGCGCAGGACGTCGAAGTTCAGGCCGCTGCGGACGTGCCCGATGTGCGGCACGCCCTGCACGGTCGCCCCACACACGTAGATCGACGCCGTTCCGTTGACCTGCGGGTGGAACTCCCGCATGGACCGGCTCGCCGTGTCGTAGATGTGGAGGCTCACACGGGAATGGTACGGGCCACATCCAAAAGAGCAGTCGGGCGGTCACTCGTCGGAACCGGGTTGACGAGCCGGAAGGAGCAACCGATCGACTCCGCTCCGCCGTCCGCCTCCTCGCTGTCGCCGACCATTACGGCATTGCGGGGATCGACGCCCAGCCGTTCGCACGCGGTGGTGAAGATCTTCGGGTCCGGCTTGATGACGCCTTCTTCGTAGGACAGCACGAACTCGTCCACGAGGTGCGTGAGGCCGTGCAGCTCGAACACGGTGCGGATGTCCCAGCCGATGTTGCTGACGACCGCGACGGGGACGTCCCTGAGGTGCTCCAGCGTCGCCCTGGTGTCCGGGTAGGGCACCCACGACTCCGGGTGCAGCAGCTTGTCGTAGAACGACTCGGCGTTGGGCACCAGCGCGTCCTCGAGCACCTTCACGTGCACCCAGCGGTGCACGTCGGGGTCGAGGTCGCGCCGGTTCCAGCCGTCGGCCAGTTCGGGGTCCATGCCGTCGGCGATGCCGACCGGGGCGGTGAGTGCACGCATCAGGTCACCGTTGGACTCCAGCTCGGGGTGTTCGAGCCGGAACAGCGTGCCGGAGAAGTCGAAGAGCGCGGCGCGGATCGTCACGCCCCCGACTCTACGTGCCGAACCGCTAGGTGGTCTGGACCTTTTTGAGCTCGGCCTCGACCAGCGAGGCGTCGTAGGACAGGGTCAGCTGCAGGTCACCGGCACCGCGGTCGCTCGCGGCCGCGAACTCCTCGGCGAACCGCTCGATCTGCTTGAGCGGCTCGTCGGCCAGCTGGGCGGCGGCCTTGTAGAGCGCGGTGAAGCGGTCCGGCGTCGTGGTGCCGCGCAGGTCGGCCGACCAGTCGAGCAGGTTCTCGTACTGCTCCACGAAGTTGTTGGCCAGGTACTTGATCTTGTCGCTGTCGCCGGGGCGACCGGCCGGGCCGAACGCCATCTGCAGCCGGCCGGGGGAGAGCAGGTCCGCGATGCCGTTGATGATGCCGTCGAACGTGCGGCTGCGCGCCATGAACGTGTCCAGCGCGTCCACGTCCGCCGTGATCATGCGCTTCGGCTTGACGCTGCCCATCTCGTGGCTGATCCGCTTGTCCTTGAGGTTGCGCATGTGCAGCCCCACGGTGTCGGCGAACAGCTGGTACTCCCAGCCCGCCTTCGGCGCGGCCACCGCGGCGCCGACCTTCTTCGCGATCATCTCGGCCAGCTCGCGCGGCGTGCGGTTGCGGATGTCCAGGTACCCGGTGCCGACGCGCAGCGCGGGGATCTCGGTGTCGTCGAACCGGACGGGCAGCACGTACTCGGTGTCGGAGACCAGGGCGCGGTCGAACGCGGACTGCCGCTCGTGCTTGGTCCACATCTTCCTGGCGTAGGCCTCCGAAATGAACATCACGCAGAAGCGCGAGTCGTGGCGGTAGATCTGGTCCAGGTGCTCGACGAGGTTCTTGCCCCAGAGATCGGCCTGCTCGTCGGTGTCGTAGAAACGGGAGACGCCCAGCTCGGTGAGGTGGCGGGCCACCTCGTCGACGTAGGGGCGGTCTTCGCCGGCGAAGGAGAGACAAACGTCGTACTTGGGCACGAGGCGCATGTTAGTGGCGGGAACCACACCGACGTACGGGGAGTTGTCCAGGTATGAGCCTGGGGTACCTGTTCGCGATGTCGTTACCCGCGTTGGTGGCGGCGTTGTTCGTGCTCGCGGTGGTTGAGCGCTTCGTGCGGGGGAAGAAGAAGGGCACGCCGATGTCCGCGGCCGGGATCGGTGAGCTCGGCGCGACGTTCGAGGCGGGCAAGCGCGAGGAGATCGAGTTCCGCAAGGAGGAACGCCTGCTGCGCGACGACGAGGGGGACGGCGCGCCGCCGCGAAGCCGGGTGGACCTCGACGGCGGCCGTGCCGTGCTCAACGTGCCCGCGCAGAGGCAGCCGAGTTAGGCGTTGCCGGTGGTCTTGGCGACCTTCACGCGGACGATGACGCGGACGTTGTCCGTGCCGGCGTCGCCCGGGTAGTCCTTGCCGAGGTACTTGTGCGACAGCTCGTTGATGAGCTCGGCGCCGCCCTCGGTGGTCAGCGCGGCGTCACCGCGGAACTCGCTGTACTGGTACGGGTTGTCCTTGTTGATGACGGTGATGCTCACCCGCGGGTCGTTCTGCAGGTGGCGCTCCTTCGCCCGGCCGACGACGGTGGAGAACAGCACGTCGTCGCCGTCGCGCTTGATCCAGACGACCGAGGTCTGCGGGCTGCCGTCCTTGGTCAGCGTCGCGACCGTGGCGTAGTTCGGGCTGTCGAGGAGTTCGCGCTGCGTTTCTGAAAGCGTGGCCATGTTCGTCAGGCTACGGGGAACAGCAGGGCCGTCGCGATCGCGGCGATGCCCTCGTTCCGCCCTGTGAGACCCAGGCCGTCCGTGGTGGTGCCGGCGACCGAGACCGGGCCGCCCACCGCGTCGGAAAGCGCTTTCTGGGCTTCTTCGCGGCGCTTGCCGATGCGCGGTTCGTTGCCGATGACCTGGACTGTGGCATTCCCCACACGGAAACCGGCCTCTTCGACGAGGCGGCGCACCTCCGTGAGCAGGACCACGCCGTGCGCGCCCGACCAGCGCGGGTCTGAGGTGCCGAAGACGGCTCCCAGGTCACCCAGGCCCGCCGCGGACAGCAGCGCGTCGCACAGGGCGTGTGAGGCCACGTCGCCGTCGGAGTGGCCGGCGCACCCGTCCACGCCCTCCCACAGCAGACCGGCGATCCAGCACTCCCGGCCTGACTCGATCGGGTGGACGTCGACGCCCTGGCCGATCCTCACTTCTGGCCTCCGCTGAACAGTGCTTCCGCGACCGCGAGGTCGAACGGCGTGGTGATCTTCATGGCGTGTGCGTGGCCGGGAACCGTGTGGACGGCAACACCGTTCTTCTCGACGAGACCAGCGTCGTCAGTCGCGGCAATACCGGAGCAATAGGCGGCTTTGAGAGTCTCGGCACGGAAACCCTGCGGGGTCTGCACGACCCGCAGACCGGCTCGATCAGGTGTGGAGACGACCACTCCGACCTCGTCCACCTGCTTGATCGTGTCGGCGACCGGAAGCACGGGGATGACGGCGTCGTATCCGCCTCGCACAGCGGCTACGACGGCGGCGATGACCTCGGGAGGGGTGAAGGCACGAGCAGCGTCGTGGACCAGCACGATCGAGGTGTCCGGAATCACGCGGAGCGCGTGTTCGAGGGCGAGCCGCACCGAGTCGGTGCGTTCGGCACCCCCTGAAAGCACGTGCACCGCCCCGCCGGCCGGAGCCAGCGAGGCGGTTGCGGTGTGCACCAAGTCCACATCGGACGGTGGAGCTGCGATGACGACGTGCTGAACCTGGCCTGACTCGAACAGACCTCGCACGGCACGAGTCAACAGCGGGACGCCGTTGACCGGCACGAGCGCCTTGGGCATCCCGTAGCCCAGACGCTCACCTCGCCCTGCCGCGGGCACGAGCGCGACAACACTCATGTTCGCGACTAAGTCCGATGCTCTGATTGTTTGTTTTGAGAAAACTACGAGGCGGTGGCGAGAACTTCGTCGAGGAGAACCTCGGCCTTGTCCTCGTCGGTGCCCTCGGCCAGCGCCAGCTCGCTGACCAGTATCTGCCGCGCCTTCGCCAGCATCCGCTTCTCGCCGGCGGAAAGCCCGCGATCCTTCTCGCGCCGCCAGAGGTCGCGCACCACTTCCGCAACCTTGTTCACATCGCCGGAGGCGAGCTTCTCAAGATTGGCCTTGTACCGCCGAGACCAGTTGGTCGGCTCCTCGGTGTGGGGAGCACGCAAGACCTCGAAAACCTTGTCGAGCCCTTCCTGGCCGACAACGTCACGCACGCCTACGATTTCGGCGTTGTCAGCGGGAACCCGAACGGTGAGGTCGCCCTGCGCTACCTTGAGAACGAGGTACTTCTTCTCCTCGCCCTTGATCACGCGGGTCTCGATTGCTTCGATGAGAGCGGCACCGTGGTGCGGGTAGACGACGGTCTCTCCGACCTTGAAAACCATGTGTCCTCTGCCCCTTTCGATGCCTCCATCCTAACACGTCCGGCAACCCTTCGATCGCTGCTCGATGATCCGTTAGTGCTGGTCAGGGCCATGCGGGGGGTTGACAAACCACCTGTTCGCGTGCAAGGTACGTCTCATCGAAGATCGACTGGCATCCCGTCGCGTCCTCGATTCGGGTCCCGGTTAGGCTCCTTGCCTGGTGGTTGTTCCCTAGGAAGGACGCTGGAGCCGTGAACTCAGGAGTGTCTCGCCGGATGATCGTGACGGCAGCGCTGGCCGCGGGCCTCGGCCTGGTGGCGGTCGGCTGCAGCGCCGGTCAGATCACCCAGACCGACACCCAGGTCGCCGCCGTCGACGGTGCGAGCGGCAACGCGGGCCCGATCGCGGTGCGCAACGTCATGCTCGCTTTCCCGCCGGACGGCAACCGGTACCACGACGGCGACGACGTGCCGCTGACGTTCGTCATCGCGAACTCGGGCTCCGCCCCGGACAAGCTGCTGTCGATCAAGTCGGACGCCTCGGAGGCCGAGGCGGAGGTCGTCGGCTCGAAGGAGATCCCGGCGCAGTACGCGCTGCGGGCCGAGTACGACGCCTCGAAGGCGCCGACGAAGACCTCGTCGCCGTCGTCGTCCGCTGCCTCGTCCTCGTCGGTCGTGCCGACCTCGGGTGCCCCGTCGTCGAACCCGTCCTCGTCGGTGACGCCGTCGTCCGGTGCCCCGTCCTCGGGTGCCCCGTCCTCCGGTGTGTCGTCCTCGAACGTGTCGCCGTCCTCGGGCGCGTCGTCGAGCGGCCGCCCGTCGGGTTCCTCCGTCGCGCCGACCTCGTCGTCCGCCGCGGTCGACCCGAGCCTCGAGGTGCTGGAGATCCGCTGCACCCTCAAGAAGCTCAACCGCGACGTGGTGGCGGCCCAGACCGTCAAGGTCACGTTCCTGTTCGAGAAGGCCGGCACCGTGACGCTGGAGGTGCCCGTGGCGCCGTCCGAGCACAAGCGCACGAGCGAGGGCCACGAGTCGGGCCACTAGGTCTCTGACACACGAAAACGCCGCCTCCTGGCTTCAGGGGGCGGCGTTTCGCGTTTGTTCAGGAGGCCTTGAGCATCGGCAGGAACTTGTCGCGGTACGCCCACGCCAGGCCGATCTCGGCCGCGACCACGATCAGCCCCATGACCAGGCCGCTCGGCTCCAGGAAGACGTGGAACAGGAAGATGTTCACGATCACCGGGGCGAGCAGGGCCAGCGCCAGCGGCACGAACCGGCCGACGAGCAGCAGGAGCCCCGCGACGAGCTCGACGCCGGACAACAGCTGGACCATGTACCCGGTCGCGTAGAGCGCGGTGTTGAAGGCCACGCCGTCGGGGGCCATGGTGCTGGGGTCCGGGGCGGGCATGAACATGATGAAGCCGTTCAGGCCGGTCGTGGCGAACAGCAGGCCGGTCAGCACGCGGGTGACGACGGTGGCGTAGCGGCCGATGGCGAACTTGCGGGTCTGCGTCGCGGAAACGGTTGCGGTGCTCACTGTGTCCTCCAGGTTTGTCGTGTCCTTCCACTGATGCGTCGAACGGGCCCGCTGCCGGATCGACAAACGCGCCGAAAAATCTTGAAAGTTTCTGTCTGGTGGCTCTGACCTGCGGCGAACGTTTCTGTCGGTGTCGTGCTCTAACGTTCGTTCCGTGGCGAAGACAGCGCGGCCGATCTTCCGTTGTGCCGAGTGCGGGCACGAGGTGGCGAAGTGGTTCGGCCGCTGCCCCGAGTGCCAGGCGTGGGGCAGCATCGAGGAACGAGGCACCGCGTCCGTGACGCGCGTGGTGGCGGGCGCGCCGACGTCGGCCGCCCGGCCGATCGGCGAGGTCGACATCGAGTCGGCGCGGGCGCTGTCCACCGGTGTCAGCGAGTTCGACCGGGTGCTGGGTGGCGGCCTGGTGCCCGGTGCCGTCGTGCTGCTGGCCGGTGAGCCCGGCGTGGGCAAGTCGACGTTGCTGCTGGAGACGGCGCACCGCTGGGCCGAGTCGCACGGCCGTTGCCTCTACGTCACCGGTGAGGAGTCCGCGGGGCAGGTGCGGCTGCGCGCGGAACGCACCGGCAACCTGCACGGCGAGATGTACCTGGCGGCCGAGAGCGAGCTCAGCGCGTTGCTCGGGCAGGTCGACCAGGTGAAGCCGTCGATGCTGATCGTCGACTCCATTCAGACCATGTCGACGGTGAGCGTCGAGGGCGTGCCCGGCGGCGTCACGCAGGTGCGGACCGTCGCATCAGGACTGATCGCGATGGCCAAGGAGCGCGGCCTTCCGGTTGTCCTGGTTGGACACGTCACGAAGGACGGATCCGTTGCGGGGCCCAGGGTTCTGGAGCACCTGGTGGACGTGGTGCTGCAGTTCGAGGGCGATCGTCACTCCAGTCTGCGGCTGCTGCGCGGTATCAAGAACCGCTACGGCGCGGCGGACGAGGTGGGTTGCTTCGAGCTGCGCGACGACGGCATCGCGTGCGTGCCGGACCCGTCCGGGCTGTTCCTCACGCGGCGCGAGAAGGCCGTCGAGGGCACCTGCGTCACGGTGATCGTCGAGGGCAAGAGGCCGATGCTCGGCGAGGTGCAGGCGCTGGTGGCCAAGACGAACCTGCCCGCGCCCCGGCGCGCGGTGAGCGGGCTCGACTCGGCGCGCATCTCGATGGCGCTGGCGGTGCTGGAGAAGCGCGGCAAGGTCAACCTGTTCCAGAAGGACGTCTTCACCGCGACCGTGGGCGGCATGCGGCTCGTCGAACCGGCCGCCGACCTGGCCGTAGTGCTGGCGGTGGCCTCCGCGGAACGGGAGATCGCCCTGCCCGCCGACCTGGTGGTGCTCGGCGAGGTGGGCCTGGCCGGCGAGATCAGGCGCGTCAACGGCGTCGGCAAGCGCCTCAGCGAGGCCGCGCGGCTCGGGTTCAAGAAGGCGCTGGTGCCGCCGGACCACGGCCCGCTGCCGGACGGGGTGCGCGCGCTGGTGGCGAACGACCTGGTGTCCGCTTTGGAGTTGCTCGGCCTGAACCGCAAGCGCAGCAGCAAGTCCGAAGAGAAGCCAGAAGATGACTGACCTGCTGCGCCGTGCCGCCGCGCTCGTGCCCGGCGACGCGCGCAGCGATGCCGGGTGCACGTCCGCGGACGTCCGCGAGTATCTCGACCACGACGAGTGGGAGATCGCACTCGACCTCCTCGGCGACTTCGACGGCATCGCCTGGCAGACCTCGGAGTACTGGAAGCTGCTGGCGGCCGCGGCGGAGGAGCTGTACCTGCCGTCCAAGTGGTTCCACTGGCGGGAGGCAGAGACGCGGCTCGGCCTGATCCGCGCCGATCTGCAACTGGTGCCGAGCACGCGGAACCCGATTCCGGCGCAGGGCGTGCTCAGGCCTCTGTGGCACGTGGGTGGCGGCGACTACCGGGTGGCCAGGATGTGGATCGAGTCGAAGCCAGAACTGGAGGCCGGTGGCCGCGCGATCGTCCGGCTGACGGCCTTGTCGCCGGAGGGGTGGCGGCACCTCGCGCCGGGCGCCGTGATCACCATGCACGAGGGACAACCAGTGGCCGGTACGGCGACTGTGATCGAATACGCGGGTGTTGGGGAGACACGACAGCGAGATAGGTGAGTTACTGCGGTTCGCGGCGTCCTTGGTACCCGCGGAGGTGCAGAACTCAGACCTGCTCGACTACCTCGACCTCGAAGAGTGGGAGCTGGTCCTCACCCTGCTGGGCGACTTCGACGGCCACACCTGGCAGACCCCGCGCTACTGGGCCCTGCTGGCCGAGGCGGCGGCCGAGATGGACCAGGACGAGGCCTGGTTCCAGTGGCGCTGCGTGGAGTCGATCCAAGGCCTGCTGCGGGTAGAACTGACCCTGTCGGTCGACGCGGAACCCTTGCAGGCCAGGGGAGAACGCCCGATGTGGGACGTCACCGGCGAACACCAGCGGGTGGCCGCGCTGTGGATCGAGTCCAAGCCGGTGCTGGGCCCAGGTGAACGCGCGACCGCACGGCTCAGGCCGTTCGTACCGCCAGCGTGGGCGCACCTCATCCGGGGCGACGTGATCACGCTGCACGGCAGCTCGCCGGGAACCGCGAAGATCATCGAGAAGGTGCCGCCGCGGCCCTGACCCATGGGCTTGGCGGATCCGAAGTGCGGCTCCGGTACGGCATCGGGCGCTGGCTGACCCGCTGACCTTGATCGCGAGTTGTCCACAGGCTGGCGAAGTTCTGACCTGCGGTTATCCGTTTCCGGGTAGCCTGTGGACAGAGCGGGAACCAAATTTGGGGTTCGCGCGTTGCGTCAGGAGGAATCGCGCGGGGGAGCGGTGGGCACAGCCGCGGTCAACTGCTCGTGGCGCCTGCCCGGGCACAGCTGAGGTTCCGGAAAAGGCACAGCCGGGGTTCCGGGGATGGCACAGCCGAGGTTCCGGAAAGGCACAGCGGAGATCGTGGAAATGACACCGCCGCGGCCCTGAGACAGGACCGCGGCGGCAGCAGAACTACGAGATCACTGCGAGAGCAGCTGGGCGCAGCGGATCAGGCCCAGGTGCGAGTACGCCTGCGGGTGGTTGCCCAGCGAGCGCTCGGCGATCGGGTCGTACTCCTCGGGCAGCAGGCCGGTGGGGCCCGCGGCCGCGACGATCTGGCCGAACAGTTCCTCGGCCTCGGTGCGGCGGCCGGTGAGCAGGTACGACTCGATCATCCAGGCGGCGCACAGGTGGAAGCCGCCCTCGTCGCCCGGCAGGCCGTCGTCGCGGCGGTAGCGGTAGACGGTGGAGCCGGACCGCAGTTCCGCCTCGATGGCCGTGACGGTCGACTGGAAGCGCTCGTCGGTCGGGTCGATGAGGCCCGACAGGCCCACGAACAGCGAGGCGGCGTCGAGGTCGTCGCCGTCGTAGGCCGTGGTGAAGGACTGGACCTCGTCGTTCCAGCCGTTCTTCAAAACGTCCGTGGCGATGGTGTCGCGCAGCGGTACCCAGGACGGGTCGAGCTCGCGGCCGAACTGTTCGCCGAGCTTGATGGCGCGGTCGATGGTCAGCCAGCACATGACCTTGGAGTACACGTGGTGGCGCGGCGCGTGCCGTTCCTCCCAGATGCCGTGGTCGGGCTCGTGCCAGCGCCGGGAGACGGCCTCGGCCATCGCCCCGGCCATCGTCCAGTCGGCGTCCGAGAGCGAGCCGCGGGCGGTGGCCAGTTGCACGACCAGGTCGACGACCGGGCCGAACACGTCGAGCTGCACCTGCTGGTTCGCGAGGTTGCCCACGCGGACCGGGCGGGAGCCGGCGTAGCCGGGTAGCGACTCGATGACGGCCTCGGCGCCGAGCTGGGTGCCCTGCAGCGTGTACAGCGGGTGCAGCCGCTCCGGGCCCGGGATGGTCTCCAGGACGCCGTGCAGCCACGCCAGGAAGCCGTCGGCCTCCGCGTACGAGCCCACCGACACGAGTGCGGCGGCGGTCATCGCGCCGTCGCGCAGCCAGCAGTAGCGGTAGTCCCAGTTGCGGACGCCGCCGAGCTCTTCTGGCAGTGACGTGGTGGCTGCGGCCATGATCGAGCCAGAGTCCTTGTGCACCAGGCCGCGCAGCGTCAGTGCCGAGCGCAGCACCAGGTCCGTCTGCACGGTCGGCAGGCGCAGGCCCGCCGCCCAGTCCGACCAGTAGCCGGCGGCGCGGTCACGGCGCACCGACTCGGCCTGAGCGTGCTCGGAGATGTCGTCGGTGCCGCAACGCAGCTCCAGCAACACCGGTGCGCCCTCGCGTGGGCGGACCACGGCGCGTGCGGTCTCCTGCACGCCGTCCGAGGTGATGTCCCAGTCGACACCGGGGGAACGCAGCACCATCGGGTCCGAGGTGCCGACGACCCGCAGGCCCTCGCGCTCGCGCAGCAGCCGCACGGGCACCTGGCCGAACTCCGGGCGCGGCGCGAACGTGATCACCGCGTTGGTCGAGCCGGAGATCCGCCGCACCAAATCGGTCCGGTGCGAGGCGACGTCGTGCTCCAGGTAGTCCGTCACCAGGAGCCGCGACCAGCGGGTCTCCACGATCATCGTGCCTGGCAGGTAGCGCTGGCCCAGCGGCAGCGACCCGTGCTCCGGCTTGATCGAGAAGTGGCCCGCGGCGGGGCCGCCCAGAAGGTCCGCGAAGATCGCCGCGGAGTCCGGTTCGGGGTGGCACAGCCAGTTGACCTTGGCGTCCGGCGTCACCAGGGCGACCGAACGCTCGTTGGCGAGCATGGTCAGGCGCTCGATCGGCACGGCCTGGTCGCCATGCAGCCACGCGCGGCGCTCCTCCAGGAGGAACGCCAGCACCGTCGCCACGTCGGACGGGTCGCCGATGTAGTGCTCGGCCAGCGACTCGCCGGCACCCACGCGGATGCCGACGTCCGGGCCGGACAGGCGCGCGAACGCCTTCTCGTCCGTCACGTCGTCGCCCAGGAAGATCGCCGCGGTGGCGCCGACCTGGTGGCGCAGGATGTCCAGCGCCTGGCCCTTGTTGGTCTCGACGACGGCGAGCTCGATGACGGCCTTGCCCTCGGTGACCTGCACACCTTCCCAGGTGCACGGGCCGGAGCGGACGGCGGTGAGCACGGCCTCCCCGATGGCCTCGCTCGCGGCGCGGCGCACGTGCACCGCGACGGAGGCGGGCTTGACCTCGAGCTGGACGCCTTCTTGGCCGTCGGCGATCTCTTCGAGCTCGGCTTCGATGCGCCGCAGCAACGCCTTGGCGTTCGCGTCCAGCGCGTGGACGAAGCCGACGTCGAACTCGGAGCCGTGCGAGCCCACTAGGTGGACCTCGCCAGGCAGACGGGACAGCGTGGCCAGGTCGCGCAGTGCGCGGCCGGAGATCACGGCTGAGGTGGTCTCGTGCAGGCTCGCCAGCGAACGGAGCGCGTTCACCGACTCCGGAAGCGGGCGTGCCTGCTCCGGGTCGGCCACGATCGGCGCGAGTGTTCCGTCGTAGTCGCTGGCGACCAGCAGTCGTGGGGTCCTGGCCAGCTGCACGATGGCGCGGCGCAGTTCGGCGGGGAGGGCCTCGGCGGTCAACGCCCCTCCTGGAGCACTCGATGGGTCAATACGGGGATCTGAAAGGATTCAGACCGAGGTCTGCGTGCCCAACGCCTCCAGGAACGACCTTGCCCAGCGATCAACGTCGTGGGTGAGGACTTGGCGGCGCAGCGCGCGCATCCTACGGCGGCCTTCAGCAGGATCGATGTCGAGGGCGGCCTGCAGAGCGTTCTTGACACCGTCCAGATCATGGGGGTTCACCAGGAACGCACTGGTCAGTTCTGCGGCAGCGCCGGCGAACTCGCTGAGCACCAGAGCTCCACCAAGATCATATCGGCAGGCCACGTACTCCTTGCACACGAGGTTCATTCCGTCCCGAACGGGCGTGACGACCATGACGTCCGCCGCGCTCATGAACGCGACGAGCTCCTCGCGGTTCACCGACTGGTGCAGGTAGTGCACGACGGGTTTGCCGACCCGTCCGAACTCGCCGTTGATCCGGCCGACCGACTGCTCGATGTCCTTGCGCATCGTCACGTAGTGGTCGACGCGTTCCCTGCTGGGAGTGGCCAGCTGCACCATCGCGACGTCCTCGGGGTCCAGGCGTCCGTCCGCGATCAGCTCGTACAGAGCGCGGATCCTGACGTCGATGCCCTTCGTGTAGTCGAGACGGTCCACGCCCAGAAGGATGCGCTTGGGGTTGCCCAGGTCCGCTCGAATCTGCTTCGCGCGGGCCTGCGTCTCCTTGCGCCGGGCGACCGCGTCGAGCCCCGCGCTGTCGATCGAGATGGGGAACGCGCCGACGCGGACGGTGCGGTCGCCGACCTGCACGACACCTGGCCGGGTCCTGACACCCACGGTGCCGCGGCTCGGCTCCAGACCCACGAGCCGGCGGGCCAGCCAGAGGAAGTTCTGCGCGCCGCCGGGCCGGTGGAAGCCCACCAGGTCGGCGCCGAGCAGCCCGCGGATGATCTCCGTGCGCCACGGGAGCTGCATGAACAGCTCGACCGGCGGGAACGGGATGTGCAGGAAGAAGCCGATCTTGAGGTCGGGCCGCTGCTCGCGCAGCATCGCCGGGACGAGCTGCAGCTGGTAGTCCTGCACCCACACCGTCGCGCCCTGCGCGGCGACCTTCGCCGTCGCGTCCGCGAACCGCTGGTTGACCTTCACGTAGGCGTTCCACCAGTGCCGGTGGAACGCGGGCTGCGCCACGACGTCGTGGTAGAGCGGCCAGAGCGTGCCGTTGGAGAAGCCCTCGTAGTAGTCCTCGACCTCTTTCGCGGACAGCTCGACCGGGTGCAGCAGCAGGCCGTCGTCCTCGAACGGCGGCACCTCGGTGTCCGCGACGCCGGGCCAGCCGACCCAGGCGCCGCTGTGTGAGCGGAGGAACGGTTCGAGAGCGCTGACGAGACCGCCAGGGCTGTGTTTCCACCGCTCGGTTCCGTCAGGCAAGCGCTCCAGGTCAACCGGCAACCGGTTGGCCACGACTACGAATTCCGCCCCGTTCTCGCCAATGTCCATGCTCACAAAGCTGAGGCTAGTGCGGACGCGTGCTGTCGGCGTGCCGTGTAACCCCCGTCACAGCGAGTTTCACTCCAAACGACGCTTGGAGGGTTTGAGCGGCCCGGACATGCGCGGACCAGCGAACTTGCGCTCCAGACGGCCCAGTCCGGTGCGCACGGGCTGGGCCAGGTACTCGCCGAACACGACCCCTCCGGCCAGAGCGAGAGCAATGCCACTCGCGAACACGAGCGTGCTCAAACCGGCCGGATCGCCCTCCGCGGTGAGCTGGAACAGACCCCGGTAGGTGGTCCAGCCGGGCAGCAGCGGCACGACACCGGCCTGGACGACGACGAGCGTCGGGATGCGCAGCCGGCGGGTCATCGTCGCGCCGCCGAACCCGGTGATCGCGGCGGCTACGGCGGAGCCGAGCAGCGCGTCCAGGCCGAAGCTCGTCATGAGTCCGTAGGCGGCCGTGCCGATCGCGCCGGAGATCGCGGCGGCGACGAGCGCGCGAGGCCGGGCGTAACAGGCGAGCGCGAAGAACGCACTCGTCGCCGCGCCGGCCGCGAACTGCATCGGCACCGCGGAGATCAACGCGGGCAACGGGTCGCTGAGCTTGATGTCCAGTCCGAAGTGGACGGCCGCGCGGATCGCCAGCGCGACACCCGCGATCAACCCCGCGCTGAGCAGCACGGTCTCGACCGTGCGGCCGGCGGCGGTGACGTTGTAGCCGGAGATCGCGTCCTGCACGGTGCTGACGAGTGCGAGCCCGGACAGCAGCACGACGATCCCGACCGCGACGAGCAGACTCGGCCGCACCGGCAGCAGGCCGGTCGAGAAGATGGCGAGCGCGGCGCCTGTGCCGAGCGCGCCGCCCACCAGTTGCTGGAAGAAGAACGGCAGGTTGCGGCGGTTGAGGATTCGGCCGACCCGGTCGACCACGGCCGTGATGGCCGCGGCGGTGAGCGCGAGCACCAGCCCGCCGCCCACGAGGAACGCGACCGCGGCGGCCATTCCGCCCCATGCGGCGGTGGCGACCCAACGCGGATAAGGGTGCTTGGCGTTCGTGATGTCTTCGAGCCGTGCGTGCGCTTCTTCGATCGGTCCGAGATTGCGCACCAGATGTTCGACGTCCGCGAGTCGCGTGTAGTCGAGACTGCGCTGCCGGACAACGCGTATCGAGGTGATCGGCATTGCCTCCGTGCCGCGATGACACGACACGCTGATAGAGGTGTAGATCACGTCGACTTCTGTGTGCGGCAGTCCATAGCTCTCGGTGACTGAGAGAATCGTCGCTGTCACATCGGCCGCACCGGCCCCACTGGACATTTGGACCTCACCGATCTTCAGGGCGAGATCGAGTACCAGGTGAACCGTGGTGTCATCGGGCAGAGCGGGGCCGTGCAGGCTGTTCGTGGAAATCTTGGGCACCTCCGTCGTGTGATCGTGACGGGGACTTCGACTGTTGCTGTGTCGTCGGCCACCTCCGATCGGGCGACCTGAAAAGGAGGACATGATCACTGTCCGTTGGTTACCCTCCTGACCTGGTCAAGGCGGTCACTCGGACGCATTGATCCACTCAGTTGGTTGGTCTGACTCCGGTCGGAGCAATCCGATCACACTGAGAGCAGACCGTTCGCCGCAGGTAGCACCCGCAACGGGCGCTTACGATGTTCGCGAACACGAGCCGGCCGGCGTAGCTCAATTGGCAGAGCACTCGCCTTGTAAGCGAAAGGTTAGGGGTTCGATTCCCCTCGCCGGCTCTATCGGAGAAGAGGGTTCGCCCAGGTGGGCGGGCCCTCGTCTCATTTCGGCCGACCACCGTTCAGCTTTTGCGGACGAGTCCGGTAAAGCCCGCGACGCTGAGCGTGGCGAACGACCAGCCGAGGATCTGCACGACCCAGCCTGCTCCTGTCGCCCACTGCCCGGCTGGTCCGTTCGCCAGTTCGCATCTCGGTGTGCCACCGAGCTTCACCAGCGGGATGGCGAGATCCGCCGCAAGACTGATTCTGTTCACAGGTGAACACGAGTCGGCGGGGCGGTCCTTGGCCGGTGTCAGGCCGTTATAGGCGTTCGTTGTCCACACGAGACAGAGCGCGAGCAGGAACGTCACGAGTAGGCCAATCACCGCCCTGGAGGGCCGGTAGCCGTAGCCCAGAGTGACGCCCAGGAACCAGTGCCACAGCTTGTTGCCGGGGTCGCCGCGGCGTCTGAGGTCCTGCTGCTGGGCGATCAGCACGCGACGGGCGGTGTGTTCGTGGCCCGCGGCGCGGTGGACGGCGGCGAGCTGTTGGTACGGCTGAGCTTCATAACCGAAGGTGTGGTCGCGCAGCATCGTGAGCCACGCGCCGGTGTCGTCAGGTGGTTCTGGATAGGTGAGGCCGTTCAGCGATGCGGTGAACGGGCCGGTGCCGATGTGCCGCATGACGCCGAGTTGGAGTGCCCGGCCAACTCTTGTGGTGAACAGGTCTACAGCGAAACCGCGGCGGTGATTGACGATCTTTTCGGGGTTGATGGCGATCTCGCCTCCGACGTCGGTGTCGCTGATTTCCAGCGCGGCACCGAACGACTTTGCTTCGATGTGCGAGCCCGTGACCAGAAGGCTGCCCTCGACAGCCGCGCGGTGCACCACCACCGCCCGGCCGCTTCGGTTGCGAATCGACCCACGGATCCAGAGGTCTCCGCCCAATCTCGTGTTGACGAGTTCGACGGCGGCATCGGTGCTGTTCGTCAAGGCGTTGAAGCCGCGATCGAGCGTTATGCCGGAGCGGATGTGCGCGCCGCTGCCGCGCAGGGCGATGCTCGCCTCACTGCGCAACACGGTGCCGGTGAGCTCTATCCCGCGCGCCGTCGCGTCGATGAAGGTCAACGCGTCTCCGTTGCCCCTCGCCCGTGCGAAAGCGTCGTGCAGCCTGATCACGCCACCGATCCGAGCACCATCTAGGTAGATCGCGTCGTCGCCGGCGTCCACGACAGCGTTGTTGAGCATGAGGTCCATGCCGATCTCGCAGTTGTCGAGCCAGCACCCGATTTCCTCCGAGGTGACGAACACGCCGTTCATCCACACGTCGCGGCTGACGTGCATACCGCCGCCACTGAGTCCGCGGATGCTGCTTCCGGTGAGCAGCAGCGGCCCGTCGATCCGTGCGTTGTCCAGGTCGAGTAGCCCGGTGCAGCGGACGTCCCGCATGGCGAGGTAGCTCGTGTGCAGACCCTCGGCGTTGACGCCGGGCATCGTCGAGTCGTCAAGCGACAGCCCGGGAACCTTTGTGTGGAACAGCGACAGCGGCTCCTCGAACAGACAGTCGTCCAGCAACAACGGGTTCGGTGACTGGAAGAAGTCGAGAGCGAGCTGGTCGGTGATCCGCGCACCGGTCACCTGAAGCCCCACCGGACCGAGATCCCTGGACTGCAGCAGGTTGTGGATCGCTCCGGCCCGCAGGACGTTGTCGCCGCGCCGCGAGAGGTCAAGCACCTCACCGGCCTCGGCGGCGCGGATCATGTCCTGCTCTGTCTCGTTAGGACGTGACATTGTGGGACCCATGTCCTACCTCGCGGATAGCGCGCGCTACGACCAGATGACGTACCGGCGGACGGGACGCAGCGGCCTCAAGCTGCCCGCCATCTCGCTCGGCCTTTGGCACAACTTCGGCGGCGACCGGCCCTACGAGTCGGGTCGCGGGATCGCGCGGAGGGCGTTCGACCTCGGTGTCACGCACTTCGACCTCGCCAACAACTACGGTCCGCCCTACGGCTCGGCGGAGATCACGTTCGGGCAGATCCTGAAGGATGATCTCAGGCCGTACCGCGACGAGCTCGTCATTTCGACGAAGGCGGGCTACGACATGTGGGCCGGGCCGTACGGGGAGTGGGGCAGCCGCAAGTACCTGCTCAGCTCTCTCGACCAGTCGCTGACGCGGATGGGCCTCGACTACGTCGACATCTTCTACTCGCACCGGTTCGACCCGGAGACGCCGCTCGAAGAGACGATGGGCGCGCTCGTGTCCGCGGTCCAGCAGGGCAAGGCGCTCTACGTCGGCATCTCGTCGTACTCGCCCGCCAAGACCCGCGAGGCCGCCGAACTGCTCCGGTCCGCCGGTGTGCCGTTGCTGATCCACCAGCCGTCGTACTCGATGCTCAACCGCTGGATCGAGCCGGAGCTGCTGGACGTGCTGGAGGAGGTCGGCGCCGGCTGCATCGCGTTCTCGCCGCTCGCGCAGGGCATGCTGACCGACCGCTACCTCGACGGGGTTCCCGAGGGCTCGCGCGCGTCGCAGGGCAAGTCGCTGTCGACGGACCTGCTGACCGAGCAGAACCTCAGCCGCATCCGGTCGCTCAACGAGATCGCGAAGTCGCGCGGCCAGTCGCTGGCCCAGCTCGCGCTGACCTGGACGATCCGCGACCCGCGCGTCACGTCGGCGTTGATCGGCGCGTCCTCGGTCGGGCAGCTGGAGCAGAACCTCGCGGCCCTGCAGGCGCCGCCGCTGACCGACGACGAACTCGCCGAGATCGACAAGTACGCCGTCGAGTCGGGCATCGACCTGTGGGCGACGAGCTCGCAGGCCGACTAGGTCACGGCCGCCGGGGGAGACGGATCGTGAAGACCGTCGACCCCGGCCGGCTGGCCAGCTCGATCGTGCCGCCGTGCGCCTGCACCAGCGACTGGACCACGGCGAGGCCGAGACCGCTGCCGCCGCGCTGACGGGTCCGCGAGTCGTCCACGCGGTAGAACCTGTCGAAGATCCGCGCCTGGTCGGCCTCCGGAATTCCGGGACCGGTGTCGCTCACCCGGATCACCGCCCAGCCGTTCTCGGCCGTCACCTTCAACGACACCGCGGTGCCGGCGGGCGTGTGCACGGCCGCGTTGGTCAGCAGGTTGTCGAGCACCTGCCGCAACCGAGTCGGGTCGGCGGTCATGGTCACCGTGTCGGCGTCGACGTCCAGCACGTGCGACGGCCTGCCCGCGCGGAACGCGTCGGCCGCCGCCTCCGCGATCACCGACAGGTCCAGTTCTTCGGGCCGCAGCGGTGGTTCGGTCGCCGCGGAGTCCAGGCGTGCCAACAACAACAGGTCGTCGAGCAGCACGCTCATCCGTGATGCCTCCGACCGCAGCTTCTCCAGGTGCTTCTCGCGCTCGCCCGGTTCGTTGGCCGCCGCGTACTTGAACAGGTCCGCGTAGCCGCGCAACGACGTGAGGGGTGTGCGCAGCTCGTGCGAGGCGTCGGCGATGAACCGGCGCAGGCGTTGTTCGGCGGCCGTGCGTGCGACCAACGACGTGTCGATGTGCGCGAGCATCTTGTTGAACGCCTCGCGCAGCTCCTCGACCTCCACGCCGCCGCCTCGGCTGTCCACGCGCACGGCGAGATCGCCCGAATCGGTCAGGTCGTGCGACGAGATGTCGTGCGCGGTGTCGGCCATGTCCGACAGCGGCTGCATGCCCTTGCGGATCAGCGCCTGGCCGCCCACCACCAACGCGACCAGCGCGGCCAGGAACGCGATCACGCCGACCGTGACGAGCTGGGAGATCGTGCCGTCCCTGTCCTGCATCGGGGCCGCGCTGACCACGATGTACTCGTCCTTGATGACCTGGCAGGCGCGCAGCCGGAACTTGCCCTCGTCGCGCAGGTACTCGGTCTCGAACTTGTCGGCGGTCAGCGCCTGCTTCGCGAGTGCGTCGAACTCCTCGCGGTCCTGCGGCTGCTGGTCGCCGGGCAGGGGCGTGACGCCGCCGTCCTCGATCTTGTAGACGACCGCGAACCAGTCCGGCGGGATCTTGGTGATCTTGCCGTAGTACTCGACCTCCTTGGCCGCGCCCTGCTGGCTGATCACCATCTGGTCGTCGAGGCGGCGGTCGAGGAAGTCCTTCATCGACGTGACCATGACCCAGCCGACGATCACGAACACGGTCAGCGCGAGCGCGCCGAGGCCCAGCGCGAGCCGGGTGCCGAGCCGCCAGTCGCGGACGGGCTTCAGTCCGAACCTCATCGCGGGCTCACTCGGCTGCTCGGCGGAGCACGTACCCCACACCGCGCACGGTGTGGATCAACGGCTCGCGGCCGTCGTCGAGCTTGCGGCGCAGGTGGGAGATGACCAGCTCGACCACGTTCGAACGGCCGCCGAAGTCGTACTCCCACACGTGGTCGAGGATCTGCGCCTTCGTCAGCACGGCCGGCGAGCGCCGCATCAGGTACCGCAGCAGCTCGTACTCGGTCGGCGTCAGCGTCACGAGCTTGCCGCCGCGACGGACCTCGCGGGTGTCCTCGTCCATCACCAGATCGGACACCTTCAGCACCGAACGCTTCCACGACGGACCCGTCGAGCGGCGCAGCACGGCCCGGAGCCGGGCCATCAGCTCCTCGACCGAGAAAGGTTTCACGAGGTAGTCGTCGCCGCCTCTGGTGAGTCCCGCCACCCGGTCCGCGGTGCCGTCACGAGCCGTCAGAAAGACCACAGGGACCATCGCCCCTGCCGCCCGCATTCGATCAAGAACGGTGAATCCGTCCAGGTCAGGCAGCATGAGGTCGAGTACGACGATGTCCGGCTGGAACTCGGCGGCCTCCCTCAGGGCCTCCTCACCGTTGAGCGCTGTCGCGGCCTGCCAGCCCTCGTACCGGGCGACCGTCGCGACCAGGTCAGCGATGTGCGGCTCGTCATCTACGACGAGCAATCGAACCGAGTTCCCCTTGTCCACGTGCTCATGGTGCGTCACCTGGTGGCTCCGCCGCTCGATCGACAGGAAGTCGACAGCGGGTGCAAAGCGGAGCCACAGCTCGAACACCAAGTATCGAGATCGACCGACAGAGACCGCCCTGACCGAGGAGCCCGCCGTGACGACCACCCTGCAGCATCCCGTGCGACCGGCTCCGGCCGGCCGGGCGACGCCGCACAAGGTGCTGGCCAAAGCCGGCCTGTACGTGTTCCTCCTGGCCAACGCGGCGTTCGTGACCTACCTGTTCAACGCGGCGGGTGTCGGTTCGAACAAGCTGGTCAACTTCGGCCGGCTGGCGGGCCTGTACGGCGCGCTCGCGATGGCGTTCCAGCTGCTCCTGGTGGCGCGGCTGCCGTGGCTCGACCGGCGCCTGGGCATGGACAAGCTCACCTCGTGGCACCGCTGGGTCGGCTTCACGATCTTCTTCACGCTGATCGGGCACCTGGTCTTCATCGCGTTCGGCAACGCCGGCGCCGAGGGCCCGATCGCGGAGGTCGTGCGGCAGGCGACCGAGTTGGAGGGCATCCTCCGCGCACTGGTGGCGTGGGCGATCATCATGGTCGTCGGCACGGTCTCGGCCCGCTTCGCGCGGCGCCGGATGGCCTACGAGACCTGGCACTTCATCCACCTCTACACCTACGTCGCGATCTTCCTGGCGTTCTCGCACCAGGTCGCGGTCGGCAGCACGTTCCGCAAGTCCGCGCTCGCGACCGGCTACTGGTGGGGCCTGTGGGCGTTCGCGCTCGGGTCCGTGCTGGTCGGACGCGTGGTGCTGCCCTTCTACCGCAACTGGAAGCACCAGTTCCACGTCGCCGCCGTCGTGCCGGAGGCGCACAACGTCGTCTCGGTCTACATCGAGGGCAAGGACCTCGACCAGCTCGGCGCGAAGGCCGGCCAGTTCTTCCTGTGGCGCTTCCTGACCAAGGACCGCTGGTGGCAGGCCAACCCGTTCTCGCTGTCCGCGGCGCCGAACGGCAAGTACCTGCGGCTCACCGCGAAGGCCCTGGGCACCGGCAGCGCGGACATCCGCAACATCAAGGTCGGCACCCGCGTGTTCGCCGAGGGCCCGTACGGCGCCTTCACGACCATGCACCAGACCAAGCCCAACGCGCTCCTCGTCGCGGGCGGTGTCGGCGTCACGCCGGTCCGCGCGCTGCTGGAGGAGATCAAGGGCCACGTCGTGGTGCTCTACCGGGTCAGCGACCCGCGCGAGGCCGTCCTGCTGCGTGAGCTCGAAGGCCTCGCCAGGGCGAAGGGCGCGGTGCTGCGCCTGGTCACCGGTTCGTCGAAGACCATCACCGCGAACGGCCCGTTGCTCGGCCCGGAGAACATCGCCGCGCTGGTGCCGGACGTGCAGGACCGCGACATCTTCATCTGCGGCCCGAACGGCATGACCGACGCGGTGATCACGAGCCTCGACGAACTGGGAGTGCCCGCCAACCAGATCCACGCCGAGCGCTTCGCTCTGGCCAACTGAGAGGGTCCGACGACGTGAAGAGGGCAATTCCCGTTCTGGCACTGAGCGTGGCCGGCCTCGTTCCGGTCTGGATCTACTCGCCGGGTGCGGCGCACGAGGGCGAGATCAACGAGGTCGCGGCGGCGCCGACCCAGGAACAGCAGCAGCAGACCACCCAGCAGACGGTCCCGAAGACCACCGGTTCCGCGCCGAAGACGACGGGCGCCGCGCCCAAGACCACGACCCAGCAACAGCAGACCCAGCAGCAGGCCCAGAACCGCACCGTGCCAGGGCCCGCGGTGAACACGTCCGAGGGCACCGTGCAGGTGCAGGTGACGCTGCAGGGCACCAAGATCATCGACGTGAAGGCGTTGCGGGCGCCCAACAGCGACCCGACCAGGATGGCGTTGCCGCTGCTGAAGCAGTCGGCGCTGAAGGCGCAGAGCGCGGACATCGACACGGTCTCCGGCGCGACCGCGACCTCCGAGGGCTACAAGAAGTCGCTCCAGGCCGCACTCGACGGGGCGAAGTAGTGGCGGTGCGGCGCGTCGAGCACATCATGGGGCTGCCGATCTCGGTGGACCTCCGTGACGGCGACGCCGCGCTGGCCGAGCGGGCGTTCGCCTGGCTGCGCGAGGCGGACGCCCGGTTCTCGCCGTTCAAGCCCGACAGCGAGGTGTCCCGGCTGGACCGGGGTGAGCTCACCAGGGAAGAGCTCACCCCGGATCTGGTGGAGGTTCTCGCGCTGTGCGACTGGTACGAGGAGTCGACGGGCGGCGCGTTCACGGCACGGGTGCCGGGACGCGGGCTCGACCCGTGCGCGGTGGTGAAGGGCTGGGCCGTGCAACGGGCGGCGGACATGCTGCGCGAGGGCGGCGCCACGACGTTCTGCGTGAACGCGGGCGGCGACGTGGTGACGGCCGGCGAGCCCGAGCCGGGAAAGCCTTGGCGCGTCGGCGTTCGGCATCCCGATCTCGCCGACCAGCTCAGCGTCGTGCTCGGCGTGCGGGACGGAGCCGTTGCCACGTCAGCGTTGTACGAACGCGGGCAGCACATCCTGGACGGCCGCACCGGTCAGCCGGTCTCGGGAATTCTTTCGGTCACGGTTTTCTCCGACGACCTCGCGATCGCGGATACCACTGCCACAGCGGCGTTCGCGCTGGGCAGGGACGGAATCGAGTGGGCGGCGGAGCAGGAGGACTGCGAGGTCTTCATCGTCGACGAAGACCGTCGCGTCTTCTCGAGCCCTGGACTTCCCGTACACATCTGTTAACATGCTCGCCCAACGGAGCCTTGACTCCGGGGCACGTTTTCGTTGATCAAGAGCTGGATCGGAGCTCGCGCTCGGGGCAAGACCCGGCCTGCTGTTGACCAACTACTCGTGCGGAACAGCCTGTGGACGAGCGAATTCGGGAGCGCTCCCCACGGGCTGTTCCTGTTTTCCGGTGATCTCCGGGACTTCGACGTCCGCGGTGGGCACGAGCCGCGCGCCGGCGGGACCGTAGGCCGCGCGCGGTTCGGGGAAAACGAAGAGCAGCACCAGGAACAGCACCGCGGCGACCGCGATCGACAGCAGCAGGCTGACGTCGACGCCACCGGCGAGATCACCCAGCGGCCCGACGAACTGCCCCGGGATGTTCGTGAACAGCACGCCCACGACCGCCGCGACCCACCACGCCGTCATGCCGCGCCAGTTCCAGCCGTGCGCGAACCAGTACCGGCCACCGCTCTGCCGCCGGTTGAACACCTGCAGCGCCTCCGGGTCGTACCAGCCGCGCCGGGTGAACAGGCCCAGCATCATCACGACCATCCACGGGACGGTGCAGGTGATGATCAACGTCGCGAACGTGGAGATGCTGCGCACCAGGTCGAACCCGAACCGGCCGAGGAAGATGAAGACGATCGCGAGCGTGCCGACCAGCACCGTGGCCTGCACGCGCGACAGCCGCGGGAACACGCTCGAGAAGTCCAGCCCGGTGCCGTAGAGCGCGGTCGTGCCGGTGGACATCCCGCCGATCAGGGCGAGCAGGCAGACCGGCAGGAAGAACCACTGCGGTGCGATCGCGAGCAGCCCGCCGACGAAGTCCTGGGCAGCCGGATCCACATAGGACGGTGCCTTGGTCGCGATGATGCTGGCCGTCGCGAGACCGAACACGAACGGCACCAGCGTCGCGACCTGGGAGAGGAACGCGGCGGCGACCACCCGGCGATGCGGGGTGCTCGCCGGGATGTAGCGAGACCAGTCACCGAGGAACGCGCCGAACGACACGGGGTTCGACAGCACGATCAGCGCCGAGCCGATGAACGCCGGCCAGAACATGTCCTCGGTCATCGCCATGCCCGCGTACGACGGGTCGAAGTCGCCCGCGAAGGCCACCGCACCCAGCAGGAACAGCAGCGTCGCCGAGACGACCGCGATCTTGTTGACGAAGAGCATGAACCGGAACCCGTACGTGCACACGACGAGCACGAGCCCGGCGAACACCGCGTACGCCGCCGCGTAGGCGAGGGTGCTGCGCGGCATCCCGAACAGCCGATTCGCGCCGCCGACCAGCGCGTCACCGGAGCTCCAGACGGCGAGCGAGAAGAACGCCACCGCCGTCAGCAGCGACAGGAACGAGCCGACGATCCGGCCGTGTACGCCCAGGTGTGCCGACGACGAGACCGCGTTGTTCGTGCCGTTGACCGGCCCGAAGATCGCCATCGGGCACAGGATCAACGCCCCGGCGAGAACGCCGAGCAGCGTCGCGGCCAGGCCCTGCCAGAACGACAGTCCGAAGAGGATCGGGAACGCGCCGAGCACGCACGTCGAGAACGTGTTGGCGCCGCCGAACGCGAGCCGGAACAGGTCGAACGGGGTCGCGGTGCGTTCCTCGTCGGGGATCCGCTCGATGCCGTTCGTCTCTACCTGGGTCAGTGAGGGTGTCTCGGCCATGAGCGGCTCCTGACGCGGCGGGATGGTGCGCCGACGCTACAAAGCCCCGATGACCTGCGAACACTGGATGTTTCGTCCAACCTTCAACGCTCAGTTGGACGAAACATCCTGTGCTTGTGGGCCGCTGCTCCGCAGACGGCGGCGAGTTCGTCGAGAAGCCGGCACGAACTCGCGATTACGCGTACCGGTCCTCGTTGAAGTCCAGGTTCACCGCGGACATGCCCAGATCGCGGCCCATCGCGTCCAGCACGTCCACCATCTCCAGCCCCATCAGCCAGTCGCGGGGCAGCGCGTCGGTGCCGTGCAACGCGCCGAGCACGTTGCCGGTCAACGCCGCCGTGGCGTCGCTGCCGCCGGAGTGGTTGGCGGCGGCACGCATCGCGTCCACGAACTGCGACGGCTTCGGGTGCGTCAGCACGGTGTAGACCGCGATGGCCAGCGCTTCCGGGCCGGTCCAGCCGCTGCCGAGCCGGTCGACGCGCACGGGTGAAGAGCCGTCGTGGTCGTCCGCCAGCACCACGGCCCGGGTCAGCACCGTCGCCGTGTACGTGTCGTCGCGCAGCACGCGGCCGATGACCTGGTCGATCGCCTCGCGCAACGGCCTGGCCTTCACGGCGAGCAGGTGCACCAGCAACGCCAGCGCGCCGCCGGACACCCAGCCGCCCGTGCCGCCGTGCGTGAGCGCGGCGAACCGGCAGCCGAGGTCGTAGGCGATCGCGGCGGACGGCGCGAAGCCCGCGGGGGCCGTGCGCGTGACGCCGTTGCAGCCGGACGACTCGTTGTGCGGGTTCTCCGGAGTGGACGGTGTCTCGGCGGCCAGCGCGCGCAGGCAGGTCAGGCCCGGCGAGCGGCTCTCGTACAGCCGTTCGTCGGCGAGCAGTCCGATCGCGCCCCGCTCGGGCGCCGGCTGCTGCTGGGTGATCAGCCAGCGCCGGTAGCTGTGCCAGACCATCTCCGACGGTTCCCAGTCGCCGGTCCGCTTCCCGCGCACCCAGGCGCGCAGATAGCCGTCGGCGGTGAAGAGGGTCAGCTGGGTGTCGTCCGTGAAGAGCGCAGGCTTCGGTGGCCCCAGCACGCCCTCTGGGCCGTGTTCGCGCTGGATGTCGGCCCAGCCGAGGTACTGCACGGGGGCACCGAGGGCATCGCCGAGGGCGCCGCCGAGGAGACACCCGGCGCCGCGGTCAACCACGGTATTTCGATCTCGCGGCACGTGTGAACAGTAGCGTCCCGCGAACTTGGGCCGTACTTGTATCTGAGACTCGGGCTTGCGCACCTTCTGAAGTGACGAGGTCAGCGCACCGGAGGAGGGGCATGCGGAGCAAAACCGGACTCGAGTTCGGCGTGCTCGGTCCACTCCAGGTGCTCGCGGACGGACGTCTCGTCCAACTGGGCCGCCGTGGCATGCGCGGACTGCTGGCCATGCTGGTCGTCGAGGCGAACCGACCCGTCTCGATCGACCAGATCGTCGACGCGCTGTGGACGGACACGCCTCCGGCCACCGCGCGGACGATCGTGCACGGCTACGTCTCACGGCTGCGCAAGGTGCTGGAGGAGTCCGATCCCGCGGGCTCCGCGACGATCCGCACCACGCCGACGGGCTACCAGCTGGCCGTCGACCCGTGGCGGCTCGACCTGCACCGCGCCCGGCAGCTCGTGGCGTCGTCGCGCGGCAAGCCCGCCGCCATCAGGGCGGGCCTGTTGCGCGAGGCGCTGGGGCTGTGGCGCGGGCCGGTGCTCGCGGACGTGCCCGGCGACCCGATGACGTCGGATCTGGAAGAGCTGCGGCTGTCGGCGTTGGAAGAACGCATCGACGCCGAGCTCGAACTCGGCCGCCACCTGGAACTGGTCGGCGAGCTGCGCGGGCTGTGCACCGAGTACCCGTTCCGGGAACGCCTGGTCGCCCACAGCATGCGCGCCTCGTACCGGTCCGGTCAGCGTGCCGACGCTCTTGAGGCCTACCAACGGTTCCAGCGCCGCGCCGTCGAGGAGCTGGGCATCGATCCCGGCCCGCAGCTGCGGTCGCTGCACGAGCAGGTGCTGCGCGACGACCCGTCGTTGAGCGTGACCGGCCCGGTCGAGTCGCGTCCCGTAGCCCCGCGCGCCGGGATCGTGGCCCCCGCCTTGCTGCCCGCGTCCGCGTCGAGGCTGTTCGGCCGTGACGACGACAGGTCGTGGCTCGACAACGTGTGCTCGACCCGCAATCTCCTCGCCACGTCGGTGGCCGTGCTGACCGGCGCGCCCGGTGTCGGCAAGAGCGCCCTCGCGATCACGTGGGGGCACGAGAACTCCGAGATGTTCCCGCACGGCGTGCTGTTCGCCTCGCTGGGCGACACCGAGCCGGGCGAGGTGCTGACCCGGTTCCTGGTGGCGATGGGCGTGCCGGCGGACGGCGTGCCGGTCGGCGTCGAGGACCGCGTCGGGCTGTACCGCTCGCTGCTCAACCGCCGCCGCGTGCTGGTGGTGCTGGACGACGCGACGTCGTTCGAGCAGGTCCAGCCGCTGCTGCCGCCCGGTTCGGGCTCGGTGGTGCTGGTGACGTCGCGGTCCCACATGGAACGGCTCGTCGTCACCAACAGCGCCCGCGTGCGCAAGCTCGGCCCGCTGGACGACGAGGCGGCCCGTGCGCTGGTGGACGACGTGCTGGGCAGGCCGCTGTCGTCGGAGGACCCGGTGGCCGCCCGCAAGCTCGCCGAACTGTGCGGAGGGCTGCCCCTCGCGTTGCGGGTGGCCGCCGCGAAGCTCGTGATCAGTCCGGAGTGGACGGTCGAGGAGCTCGTGGGCGAACTGGCCGACGACGGGCAGCGGATGCGCGGCCTCGACCTGCCAGAGGCGGGCGTCGGGGTGTCGCGGGCGCTGGACCTGTCGACCCGCGACCTGCCGTCCGAACTGGGCGAGGTCTTCCAGTCCGTCGGCCTCGCGCCCGGCCGCTGGATGTCTCCTCACGCGGTCGCCGCGCTCACCCGCATCCAGGTCGAGTCCGCCCGATCCCGGCTGGCCCAGCTCGTCGGGGTCAACCTGCTGGTCGAACCGTGGCCGGACGGCTTCACGATGCACGAGCTGGTGCGCCTGTACGTGCGGGGAGCGGGCCGCCCGGACCTGGACTCGTTGCGGCGCCTGGTGAACTACTACCTCGTCGCGTGCGACCACGTCCGCCGCGCCATCCGACCGGCGCGTGACGGCCTGGACTTCGCCTTCGGGGACAACGGTTCCACGGCGTTGCCGGCGTTCGGCGACCCCGTCGACTGGTTCGACCAGGAATGGCCCAACATCGTCGCGGTCGTGCACGCGTCCGCCGAAAGGGGCCTGCACGACCAGGTGTGGCAGCTCGTGCGACTGCTGCACCCCTACGCGACCGTGCGCGCACTCACCGGCGAGTGGGTGGCGTTGGTCGGGTTCGGCCTGGCCGCGGCCGAGGTGACGGGGAGCCGCCTCGGACAGATCCTCATGCTGGACACGACCTACACGACGAACGCCCGGCTGGGACGTCCTGTCCTGCTGCCGGACGCTCGCCGCGCGCACCGGCTCGCGACCGAGCTGGGCGAGCGCCAGTACCTGGTGCTGACGCTCGCCCAGCTCGCCGACGTCCTGTTCCGCCTGCAGCAGCACGACGAGGCGCTGCTGCACTTCTGGGAGTCCGTCCAGCTCGCGCAGCAGTCCGGCGACATCGTCGGCGAGGCGCACGGGCTCAACAACGTCGCACAGGTCGAACAGGCCCGCGGCCACGTGGAAGTCGCGCTGCAGCACCAGGCCCACGCCGTCGAGGTGTACCGGCGGTCAGGCGACAACGTGGCGTTGATCCGCGGTCTCGCCAACCTCGCCGAACTCCACCTGCAGGCCGACTCCCTGGACCAGGCCGAGACGCTGGCCCGCCAGGTCGTCGACCAGGCCGTCGTGGCGGAGGTCACGTACCTCGAGGGCTTCGGCAGGCACGTGCTCGGCGGAGTGTTGCTCCGGCGGGCGGAATGGGTTGCTGCAGCAGCGGAATTGACGGAGGCGCTGCGCCTGTACGCGCAGGTCAACTCGGCCCGTGCGGTCGAGGTGCGGGCCGCTTTGGACTCACTGTCGTCCGAGGTTTAGCGGACGTTTAGTCGTCTGGTCCCAAAGCATGGGATGTTGGACTAGCAGGCCGCCGAGTGGGGGATTACCGAGGGGGTAAGGCGCCTGCTTCTGGAGGGCCCGACCGGCACTCGGGGGAGAATGCCGGTCGGGCCTTCCTCTTTTCGCCGGGCCACGTGGAGCCGAGCCACTAGCCTGCGGTGCATGGGGGAAATGACGAAGTGGGCGGTGCTGCGGGCGAACGCCCTGGGCGCCGCGTGGGCGGCGATCAAACGAACCGGTCTTCCGCGGGGCGGCGGTCCTGCCTGCGTGCTCGGTGACCTGGGTGCGGAGTCCGGCGCAGTGGCGCTGACGGTCGACGACGGCCCGCACCCGCGCTGGACACCGCGACTGCTCGACCTGCTGGCGCGTCAGGAGATCCGGGCGACGTTCTTCCTGATCGGGAGCGAGGTCCGGGCCCACCCGGGACTGGCCAGGCGGATTGTCGCCGAGGGGCACTCGGTCGGCAACCACACGATGCACCACCGGCAACCGTTCGCCGCCCTGCCGAAATCGGTGCTGGCAGGGGAGATCTCGGACGCACAGCGGTGCATCGAGGACGTGACGGGAACGACGCCGAAGTGGTTTCGCGCGCCCTGCGGCAACTGGTCGCCGCTGGTGCTGCGACAACTCCGCGCGCACGGGCTCAGGCCCGTCGACTGGAGCGTCGATCCGAAGGACTGGGACGAACCAGGCGCCGGGCACGTGGCGCAGGTGATCGCCGGCAGCCGGCCGGGGGACATCGTGCTGTGCCACGACGGAGGTGGCGATCGGTCCGGCACGGTGGCGGCGCTGAGTCAGGTGCTGCCCGTGCTGCGGGACGGAGGAACGCGGTTCACGGCGCTGTGAACCGCCCGCCTCAGGCCGTGCGCAGGATCGACTGGTAGAGCCCGCGCAGTTCGGGACCGGGCTCGGCGCCGACGGCATCGATCATCCGGCGCCGAGCCGTCTGGTAGCAGTCGAGTGCCTCGGCGTTGCGGCCGTTGTGCCGCAACACCACCATCAGCCTGCCGACCAGCGGCTCGGCCAGCGGTTGTGCGGACAGAGCGTCCTGCAACCGGTTGACCGGTTCCTCGGTGTTGCCGAGCCGCACCTGGACGTCGGTCCACTGCATCAGCGCTGTCACGCGTTGCCGCGCGGCGGACTCCCGCAGTTGCACGACCCACGTGCCGGTCAAATCGGCGAGCAGCGGCTCGGCGGACAGGCGCAGTGCCTCGTCCAGCCTCGCGGCGAGCACTGCGTCCGGTGTTCTCACCGCAGGTGACATGCGCAGCAGCAGACCGAATTCGTGCAGATCGACGTGGAGCGGGCCGGACAGCACATAGCCACCGGCTTTTCTCTCGATCGTCAACTGTGGTGCGGTCATGCGCAATTGCCGTCGCAACCGCGCCACATAGGTGTAGACGACGTTGTTGACCTCGTTGGGCGGATTACCGTCCCACACGCGGTCGATCAGCGCGGACTTGTGCACCGGATGACCTGCACTGGCCGCGAGAACAGCCAGCACCGTTCGTTGCCGGGCCGGCCCCAGATCGACCTCGTGGCCACGTACCTCCACACCAACAGGTCCGAACAGTTTCACTTTCACAGCCGCGATTCCCCCCAGAATTCGATGCGCCCGCCGGTAACTCTGCCACTTTCCGCCGACAGTTCCTCTCCGATTTGGATAGTTGTCTTCTGACCTGCGGTTCAAGATTCAGTCATGGTTCCGTCATGACCTGCCCGGCAAGGTCGGGAACAGCGGACGCCTGGGGGCTCCGCTGATCTCACTTGGGGGAGTCGAGGTATGTCCACTACCGAAGCCGCTGTGGCCGGCCCGGTGGACGGCCTGACGCGGCGGCCGCTGGTCGCCGAGGTCGTCTCGCTGGTCCGGTTGAGGCAATGGCCCAAGAACGTGTTCGCGACCGCTTTGCCACTGGTCGGTGGAGGATGGACGGTGACGCCGACGCTCGTCAGAACCGGGTGGGCGGTGCTCGTGTTCACCTGCTGCTCGGCCCTGATCTACGTCGTCAACGACCTGCTCGACCGCGAGCGGGACCGGATGCACCCGGTGAAGCGGTTTCGTCCCATCGCCTCCGGCCGGGTGTCGGTGCGCGGCGCGCTGGCGCTGAACACCGCGATCGCGGCCGTGCTGGTGGCGGTGCTCGCGGCCGGGCCGTGGCGCACGGCGTGGCCCGCGGGGATCTACCTCGTGACCAGCGTGTCGTACAGCCTGTGGCTCAAGCACATCCCGATCGTCGACGTCTTCGTGGTCGCCAGCGGGTTCGTGCTGCGCGTCCTGTTCGGCGCGGTCGTGGCGGGTCTCGCGCTGTCGAACTGGTTGCTGCTCGGCGTGCTGTCCGTGTCGTTGCTGCTCAGCATCGGCAAGCGCAGGGCGGAACTCGCTGTGGCGGGTGAGACGGCGTTGTTGCACCGGCCCTCGTTGCGGGCGTACTCCACGCACTTCGCTGACCAGCTCACCCAGTTGACCGCGGTGCTGACGATGATCTCGTTCGTCGGCTACCTGCGCAGTTCCGCGGTGACGCAGCCGTTCGGCGAGATCGCGTTGCTGCTGTGCACGCCGTTCGTGCTCTTCGGACTCTTCCGCTACGTGCAGATCCTCTCGGTGGAGGGCGGCGGCGGCAATCCGACCCGAATTCTGGTGCGGGACAGGGGAATGGTGGCCTCCGGCCTGCTCGCCGTCGCCGGTGTCGCGGCCGCGGCGCTGCTCACGAGCTCGCCCGCCCTGGTTGAAGCATTCGGTGCCACGTTCAAGTGAGAGGACCGGCATGGCCCGCGTCTCGGTGATCATTCCGAACTACAACTACGAGAAGACGCTCGGCGGATGTCTGCGGTCGGTCTTCGACCAGACGCTCGCGCCGCACGAGGTGATCGTCGTCGACGACGCGAGCACCGACGGGTCACGCGAGGTCGCCCGCCGCTTTCCCTGCACGCTGGTGGAAAGCGGTGGCAACGGCGGGGTGTCGGTCGCGCGCAACCTCGGCGTCGCCGCCAGCACCGGGGACGTGTTGTTCTTCCTGGACTCGGACACCGAGCTCAGCCACAACGCGCTGGAGACGGCGGTACGCATCCTCGACGAGCACCCGGAATGCGGCATCGTGCACGGGGTCATCGCCAAGGAACCGCTGTTCGGTGACGGCGTGATCGAGTGGTATCGCTCGCTGCACTCCCATTTCTGGCGCAGGCGCAGCGTCGGTGTGGTGCCGACGGCGTTCTTCGCGCTGGGCGCGGTGCGCCGCAGCGTGTTCGAGCAGGCAGGACCGTTCGACGAGACGCTGCGGGACTCGGAGGACGTGGAGTACAGCGAGCGGTTGATCGGCCTGTGCGAGATCCGGCTCACCGACGAGTACGAGGGCAAGCACGACGACGAGAGCTCCTTGCGCGCTGTGCTGTCCGAGCAGTTCCGGCGGTCGCAGCTGCTGTCCCGGTTCTCGGCGGCGCACCGGCTGCGCAGGAAGGCGCCGGGAGCGAACAGTCTCGCCGGGGTCATCGCCGTCACCGCCGCCTTCGGCGCGCTGCCGGCCGCCCTGGTGTGGCCGTTCGCGCTGGCGGTGTCGGGTGCGGCCGTGGCGGCCTTCGCGGTGGCCGACCCGAAGCTGTCCCTGTTCGTGTTGCGGCAGAGGGGATTCGGATTCCTGTGCGCGTTCACGGGGATCCATCTCCTGGTGAACGTCGCCCTCGTCGGAGGGCTCGTCACCGGTGCGCTGAAGCCACGGACGAAACGACGGCCCGCCGTGCCGGTGGCCGCGGCATGACGGCCGCGGTGGCCGAACGCCTGCGCCGTGGACCGGTGCGCACGGTGGTGACGGTGCTGTTCCTCGGAGCGGCCGCGACCGGGATCTTCCTCGCGTTGCGGTCGCAGGGCTGGGAAGTCCTCGGCACGCTCACCCGTGCCGACGCGGTGCCGTACTTGCTCGCGGCATTCGGGGCGGCGGTCCTGGCGCTGGTGCTCGGCATGGTGTCGTGGCGTGCGCTGGTGGTCGACCTCGGTCCGCCGCTGGGGACGTGGGCGAGCGCGCGGATCTTCTTCGTCGGCATGCTCGGGAAGTACATCCCCGGCCGGGTCTGGGGCCTGCTCGCCCAGGTCCAGATGGGCAGGGCGGCCGGCGTGCCCGGTCCGGTGACGACCGCTGCCTACCTGATCAGCCTCGTCGTCGTGCTGCTGACCGGGTTCGCGGTGGGGCTGCTGGTCGCGCCGAGTCTCCTGCGCGGGCAGGCGGTCTGGCTCGCCGTGCCCGTCGCGCTGACCATCGTGGTGCTGGCCAGGCCGGACCTCGTGAACCGGTGTGTCACCTACCTGTCGGTGAAGGCCCGCAGGCCGATCGAGACCGCTGACGCGACCAGTTCCGGTCTGCGCCGGTCGATCGGTGCGGAGCTCGCGGCGTGGCTGGTCGCAGGGGTGCACCTCTGGGCGCTCGCCGCGCTGTTCGGTGCGCCCGTGCTCGCCTCGTTGCCGGTGTGCGTGGGCGGGTTCGCGCTCGCCACGTCGGTCGGCGGTCTCGCGATCGTGCTGCCGGACGGGTGGGGGGCGAGGGAAGTGGTGCTGACGCTGGCACTGGCGAGCGTCCTGCCGGTGGGGACGGCGGGCGTGGTCGCGGTCGCCAGCAGGCTCGTGAACGTCGTGGCCGAGCTGGCGACCATCGCGGTGGTAGTGCTCATGGCCAAAGTCGCTGGAGGAAAAGGGAAATGACGCGCAAGTACGACCTGGCGATCGTGCTCAACTACTACTACCCGTACGTCAGCGGTCTCACCGTGACGGCCCGCCTGGTCGCGGAAGGCCTTGCCGCCCGTGGGCACCGCGTGGTCGTCGTGTGTGCCCAGCACGACCGGAAGGTACCGCTCCGCGAGACGGTCAACGGTGTCGACGTGGTCCGCTGTCCCGTCGTGCTCGGCATCAGCAGGGGCGTGGTCAGCCCGTCCTTGCCCTGGGTCGCGGCGAGGATCGCCCGCGAGTCGGCCGTGGTGAACCTGCACCTGCCCATGTTGGAGGCCGGTCTCATCGCGCGGCTCGCCGGCGGCGCGACACCGGTGCTCAGCACCTACCACGTCGACCTGTGGCTGCCCGCCGGCCTGGTGAACCGGGTCGCGGTTGCGGCGGTGGACGTCTCGTCGCGGACGGCGCTGCGCCGGTCCGCGGCCGTCGTGGTCAACAGCCTGGACCAGGCCAGGTACTCGAAGCTGGCGCCGCTGCTCGAACGGGGTGATCTGCGGCCGATTCCCGCGCCGTGCCTCGACCGGACGGGTGGCACGCCGCGTTTCCGCGACGGTGCGGGCATGCACGTCGGGTTCATGGGGCGCATCGTCGAGGAGAAGGGCATCGACGTGCTGCTCAGGGCGTTCCGCCGGATCGACGACCCGGCCGCGCGCCTGCTCATCGCGGGTGACCACGTCAACGTCGCGGGCGGCAGCGTGCTCTCTCGGTTGCGCGCCGCCATCGACGCCGATCCTCGGGTGCGGGTGCTGGGGCACCTCCGCGATGACGAGATCGCCGACTTCTACGCGTCCATCGACGTGTTCTCGCTTCCGTCCACAGTGGAGTCCTTCGGCATCGTGCAGGCCGAGGCCATGATCACCGGAGTGCCGCCGGTCGCGTCGAACCTGCCCGGTGGCCGTTATCCGGTGCAGGCCATGGGGTTCGGTGCGCTGACGGAACCACGGGACGACGTGGCCATCGCCGAGGCGTTACCGCGGCTGGCGCGGATCGGTGCGGAGGAACGAGCTGACGCGAGCGCACGGGCGTTGGCGGCGTTCGGCATCGAGAGTTGCCTCGACTCCTATGAGAAGGCCATGGCCGATGTCCGTGTGGTTCGTGAGGTGACGGCGTGAAGGTGCTGGTGACGGGCGGCGCCGGAGTGCTGGGGATCAACCTGGTGCGCCGCCTGGCGGAGTCCGGTCACGAGGTGACGAGCCTCGACGTGGTTCCCGGAGCGGGCGCGCACCGCGACGTCGTGGGCGACATCCGCGACGCCGGGCTGGTGCGCGACCTGACGCGCGGCGCCGAGGCCGTCGTGCACTGCGCGGCCGCGTTGCCGAGCCACAGCGCGGAGGAGATCAGGTCCGTCGACGTCGGCGGCACCAGGACCGTGCTGGAAGCGGCCCGGCGCAATGGAGTCGAGCGGTTCGTGCACCTCTCGTCGACCGCCGTCTACGGTCTGCCGGAGCGACGGCCCACTCCCGAGAACCACTCGCTCGACGCGGTCGATCCCTACAACCGGGCGAAGATCGCGGCGGAGGCGATCTGCGCGGAGTTCCGCGCGGACGGCATGTGCGTGCCGGTGCTGCGCCCCAAGACGTTCCTGGGGCCGCAACGGCTCGGCATCTTCGCGATGCTCTTCGAGTGGGCGCAGGAGGGCAGGAGCTTCCCGGTGCTGGGGTCCGGGGACGTGCGCTGCCAGATGCTCGACGTCGACGACCTGTGCGACGCGGTGCTCGCGGCGATGACGGGTCCGGCCGCCCAGGTCGGCGACACGTTCAACGTCGCCGCGACCCGGTTCACCACCCTGCGCGAGGAGTTCCAGTCCGTGCTCGACGCGGCCGGGCACGGAGGCCGCGTGGTGTCGGTTCCCGTGAGGCCCGCACTCGGTGCGCTGCGAGTGCTCGAGGTGCTCCGGCTGTCACCGGTCTACCAAAGGCTGGCGCACAAGCTGACCGAGGACTCGTTCGTCTGCACGGAGAAGGCGGAGCGGGTTCTCGGCTTCGCGCCGAAGTACTCGAACGTGGACTCGCTGCTGCGGACCTACGAGTGGTATCGCGAGCACGTGTGGACCAGGAAAGTCCACTCAGGACGGTCACATCGGGATCCGTGGCGGCAGGGCGCGCTGCGGCTGGCGAAGGCGCTCTTCTGATGACCGAGGTGGTCGAACGCAGGCGCTCTCGCCTGCTCGCCCGGCTCGTGATCGGACTCGTGGCGGCGTGGGCGGTCTTCGTGCTGCTGCACGAGATCTTCGACGGACGGTGGTGGTTCTGGCTGGTGCCGACGATGGCGCCGCCGCTGGTGCTCGTCGTGGTGCCGCTGCTCCTGCTGGTCGCGGTCCTGCTGATCAGGGCGGGCCGGGTGGCGTTGCTGGTGGTCGTCGCCACGCTCGTGGTGTGCGCGGACCAGTCCGGGCTGAACCCCGCCGCGGTGCTGCCGTCCCCCGCCGCCCCCGCCGACGGGGTGCGTGTGTTCACCTGGAACACCCAGTACTGGGACCAGAAGGACGATCCCGCGCACTTCTACGAGTTCCTGAAACGACAGAACGCAGACGTGTACCTGCTGCAGGAACACATTCACAGCTATGACGGGGTCATCACGCCGACGGATCAGGAGGCACGCATCCGTCAGGAGTTTCCCGGTTACCACGTGGTGGTGCGGGGTGAGCTCGTGACGCTGTCGCGGTTCCCGGTCGTCTCAGTACCTCCGATCGACGTCGACGAGGGAATGGAACACGCAGCTGAACTGATGCGTGTGGACGTGCTGACCCCGCGTGGGCCGTTGACTTTGTACAACGTGCACATCCTGGTGCAGATGGACCCGCGATCGCCGCTGACGAGCGAGTTCTACCGGTTCTTCCGGGAACGGTCGGCGGGCCGCCGGATGCAGTTCGACCAGCTGACCGGTGACATCGGGAACAACCCCGCACCGTCGTTGGTGGCCGGTGACTTCAACACCAGCCCGATCATGGGTGACATCGACCGGATGCGTGCCGTGGCGACGGATGCGATCGGTGCCAACCGCTCGCTCTACCCGGTGTCGTGGAACGCGGAGTCGGGGTTGCGGTTCTGGCGTCTCGACTGGGTTTTCACGCGCCGGCTGAAGGTGCACACCTACGAGTTCACCGATCCCGAGGGAATGTCGGACCACTATGCTCAGAGTTTGGTCATGACCGTTGAATGATGGGGGAAACGGTGTTCTGCCTGGGGACGATGTTCTTCGGTACAACGGTGGACGACGAGACGTCGTTCGCCGTCCTGGACCGCTTCGCGGAGTCGGGTGGCACGTTCCTCGACACCTCCAACAACTACGCCTTCTGGACCGACGGCGGTGAGGGCGGCGAGAGCGAGGCGTTGCTGGGGCGGTGGATCGCCGCCCGCAGCCACGAGGACTTGGTCGTCGCGACCAAGGTGGGCGCCATGCCCACGGACGTCACCCGCGGCCTGGACGCCGCGGAAGGCTTGTCCGAGAAGGTGATCCGCGCCGGTGTGGACGCATCGCTCAAGCGGCTCGGCGTCGACCGGATCGGGCTCTACTACGCGCACGTCGACGACCGTTCGGTGTCGCTGGAGGAGACCGTCGGAACGTTCGGGGCCCTCCTCACCGAGGGCAAGATCGCGCGGGCCGGCTGCAGCAACCACCAGCCGTGGAGGCTGGAACGGGCTCGCGCCGTCGCGGCCGCGCAGGGCTGGGAGGGCTACACCGCGATCCAGCAGCGCTACACCTACCTGCGGCCGAGGCCGTGGGCGGACTTCGGCGTCCAAGAACACGTGACGCCGGAGTTGCTGGACTACGTCCGCGCCGAATCCGCCGTGACGCTGCTGGCGTACTCATCGCTGGCCGGCGGCGCCTACACGCGCGCGGACAAGAAGCCGGGATCCGCATACCGGCACGAGGGTTCGCCGGCCCGGCTCGCCGTGCTGCACGAGGTGGCGGCGGAGACCGGCGCCACGGCGAACCAGGTGGTGCTGGCCTGGCTGCTCGCTGCCGGGATCGTGCCGGTCCTGGGCGTGAGCACGGTCGAGCAACTGGACGAGTGCCTGGCGGCCGCGGACGTCCGGCTCGACGCGGATCAGGTCAGGCGGCTCGACGTCGCCTGACCCGTGGGGGCGGGGCGGGACCCCGCCCCGCTCACGTGAGGCTCTCGTCGCTGCAGCGCGCGAGCGGCAGCAGTTCCGGCCTCTTCGGTGCCATGCCGTCGCCCATCGACTCGCCCCTGAGGGTGCGGCCGATCCACGGCACCACGTGCTCCCGCGCCCATTTCAGGTCGGCTTTTCGCTGGGTGACCCAGTCGATCTGCTCCAGTGCCGGCCACGGCGCGTTCCAGGAGTGGTCGTCGGTCAGCCCGAGCACCTCGGCGGTCTTGAGCGCGACCCGTTGATGGCCTTCCGGCGACAGGTGCAGCCTGTCCGCGCTCCACGCGCGACGGTCGTGCAGCGCGTGCATCGACCACAGGTCGACCATCCGGCAGTGGTAGCGCTCGGCGATCGACCACAGGTGCGTGTTGTAGATGGCGATCTTGCCCCGGAGGCTCCTGAGCAGCGGGGTGGATCGGGTGTCGAATCCGGTGAAGATCACGACGTCGCATCCGGCGGCCCTGAGGTCGGCCACCGCCACCTCGTAGACCTCGGCCAGCGCGTCCGGGTCGCTGTTCGGCACCATGATGTCGTTGCCGCCACCGCAGAACGTCACCAGGTCCGGCTTGAGCGAGATCGCGAGCGGCACCTGCTCGTCGATGATCTCCTGCAGCATCTTGCCGCGGATCGCGAAGTTGGCGTACCTGAACTCAGGCGCCTGCTGGGCGATCATTCCTGCCAGGCGGTCGGCCCAGCCCACGTAGGTGTCTCCGGGGCCGGGGTCGTCCATGCCCTCGGTGAAGCTGTCCCCCAGGGACACGAGACTGTTCCATCGCAGCAGCACAACATCCCCCTTACTCGTGCGATCCAACTGCCGGCGGGCTCCCGTCCGCAGGCGACTAGTTAGCATGCACAACGAACCGCTGGTTACGCCACCGTCGGTTACGGCATCGTAAGTTTTGTCGCAGTGGGTGACGATTCTTTTACCACTCGATCGAGCGATGCTTGAGGGTTTTCCGGGGGATTCGTCTCATTCGTCGCTACCTTCTGCCGGGTGCGTTCTGGTTTGCCGCTTCCGTTCCTTTCGTTCGGTGTAGCGCTTGTCACAGCAGGAGTGTTGGTCGCCGTCGCGCTGACCGGTCCGGCGTCGCCCGGCGCCGGCGGGCCCGCGATCCTCACGCCGCCTCCCCATTCCAATCCCGTGGTCACGCCGCGGGAGAGCGTCGCCGCGACGACCGTGGTGCCGTCCAGGTCTTCTCGATCGCCCGCAGTCTTGCCCACCGATGTTTCGTCTGATGCCCCGAACGCGGAAAACCCCCGCAGCGACCTCGGCGCGTGAGGTCGCTGCGGGGGCCGTAGGGCCTTTCCGAGGAGGCGCCGCCGCCGGTCCTGCCCCCTCGGAAAGGGTTGGGGCCACTGCTCGGGACGCCGCCGCCGATCTGCCCCGAGCAGTGGGGTTGGGACCGTCTCAGGGGGCGCCGCCGCCGATCTACCCCCTGAGACGGGGTCTCGAGGGCCTAGCCGCTGGCCGCCACGTCCAGGGCGGCCGCAGGGACGTGCTCGCTGTAGGCCGAGCGCAGCCTCAGCTCTGCGCTCGGCGAGGCCCCGATGTGATCGAGGCCGAGGAGGGCCGCACCCACCACGGGTGGCACGTCGACCAGGCGGACCTGGGCGAGTGGGGCGGCTTCCAGGATCTGCTGACGGACCGGGCCGACCACCACGTCACCGGTGTGGGTCAGGACTCCGCCGCCCAGCACCACGTCCACGGGCTCGTCCATCAGGTCGAGCTTGCGCATGGAGACCGTGGAGAGCACGACGATCTCCTCGATCAGGCGGTCGACCTGAGCCAGCGCCACGGCGTCACCCTGCGCGGCCACGTCGAAGACCAACGGGCACAAGGCGTGCGGGTCGAGTTCGATCTCCTCGAAGTGGATCTTCTCGACCACCTTGAAGATCGACGTCTCGCCGTAGTGCGCCAGCAGGGCGTCGAGCAGCAGCGTCGGCTTGCCCCGGCCGTCCTCGGCGCGCACGGCGTGCCAGAGAGCGTCGTTGCCGAGCTGGCCGCCGCCACCCCAGTCACCCGAGATCGCGCCCAGGGCGGGGAAGCGGTGGGTCCGGCCGTCGCGCGCCACACCCACGGCGTTGATGCCGGCGCCGCAGACGACCGCGATGCCACCCGCCGCCGCGGTGCCTGCCCGCAGCAACGCGAACGTGTCGTTGCCGACGAACGTCGTCTTCGACCAGCCTCGCTCGGTGATCGCCCGCGTCAGGTCCTCCTCCTCGCGGGGCAGGTCCGCCCCAGCGAGGTAGGCGGACGTGTGCGCGGCGATCGGCTCGTCGGGGGACAGTCCCGCCTGAGCTGCGGCCTCGCGTGCCAGTCCCTCGAACACGTCGAGTCCGCGCTTCATGCCCACGGTCTGCGGCGGGGCGCCGGGCCCGCGCACCTGCGCGAGCACCTTGCCGTCCGCGTCGACCAGGAGCACCGCGGTCTTGCTGTTCCCGCCGTCGATGGCGAGCACACGGTCGGTCATCGTTGTCAGTTTCCCTTCACCCACGGCAGCAGGTCGCGGTTCTGCGCGATCAGCTCGTCGGCCAGCTGGTCCGCGATGGCGTGCTGGCCGATCAGCGGGTGGGCGAGCAGCGCGTTCGCCACTCGGTCGCGGCCACCGTGCTTGGCCGCTTCCAGCGCCAGGTACTCGTACGCGGTGACGTGCGAGATCAGGCCGGAGATGGACGGTTCCACGGGACGGACCGGCAGCGCTTTACCGCCGTTCGAGTCCACAGTGGAGGACACTTCGATCACGGCGTCGTCGGGCAGGAAGGGCAGCGAGCCGTTGTTCTGCACGTTCACCACGTGCTTCTCAGCGCCTGCGCCACCGGTCAGCGCGTGCACGAGCTGCACGGCCGCCTCGGAGTAGTACGCGCCGCCGCGTTGCGACAGCTGCTCCGGCTTCGTCACGACCGACGGGTCGCCGTAGATGTCGAGCAGCTCCTTCTCGACCGCGGCCACGACTTCGGCGCGCGGCGGTGAGGTGAGCTGCTTCTTCACGACGGCGTCGTGGTTGTAGAAGTAGTTCAGGTAGTACGACGGCACCATGTTCAGGCGCCGCATCAGCCCGCCGTCGATGCCGATGTGCTCGGCGAGGCCCTCGACGTGGTCGGCGAGCAGTTCCGGCAGGCGGTCGACGCCGTCCACGTACACGCCGCGTTCCCACGTGAGGTGGTTCAGGCCGACGTGCTCCAGCTCCACAGTGGACGGATCCACGCCGAGCAGTGCGGACGTCCAGCGCTGGAACGTGATCGCCACGTTGCACAGGCCGATCGCCTTGTGACCCTCCTGCAGCAGCGCGCGAGTCACGATGCCGACCGGGTTCGTGAAGTTCACGATCCACGTGTCGGGGCCCGCGATCCGGCGCACCTTGTCCGCGATGTCCAGGACCACCGGCACGGTCCGCAGGGCCTTGGCGAGGCCTCCCGCGCCGGTGGTCTCCTGGCCGACGCACCCGCAGGTGAGCGGGAACGTCTCGTCCGAGGCGCGCGCCTTCTGCCCGCCGACCCGCAGTTGCAGCAGTACAGCCGACGCGCCCTCGATGCCTTCCTCGAGCGACGTGGTGGTGCGCACCTTCGCCGAGTGACCCGCGTGCTCCAGCAGCCGCTGGCTGAACGGGCCGATCAGTGAGAGGCGGTGCTCGTCCGGGTCGACGAGGACGATCTCGTCCACCGCCAGGCTGGTGCGACGGCCGGCGATGCCGTCGATCAGCTCCGGTGTGTAGGTGGACCCGCCACCGACGACGGTGAGTTTCATCCCTTGACTCCCGTGAACGTGATTCCCTTGACGAACGACTTCTGGGCGAAGACGAAGAGGACGACGGCCGGGATCATCGTGAGGAACGTGACGGCCATCGAGGAGTTCCACTGGACGATGTGCATGCCCTTGAACGTCGCCAGTGCCAGCGACAACGTCCACTGGTCCTTGACCTCGCCGGTGTAAAGCAACGGGCCGAAGTAGTCGTTCCAGGTGAAGAGGAAGCAGAACAGCGCGGTGGCCGCGATGCCCGGCTTCGCCATCGGAATGATGATCCGGGTCAGCGCCTGGAACTCCGAGCACCCGTCCACCCGTGCCGCGTCCACGTAGGACTGCGGGATGGTGAGCATGAACTGGCGCAGCAGGAAGATGCTGAACGCGTCGAACAGGAAGTACGGCGCGATCAACGGAACCAGCGTGCCCGTCAGGCCCAGCGACGACCAGGTGTCGTACAGCGGCACGGCCACGACCTGCGGCGGCAGCATCATCGCGCCGATGACGAGGATGAACGCCACGTTCCGGCCGCGCCACTTGAGCTTCGCGAGCGCGTAGGCAGCCGGGATCGACGAGATCAGCATGCCCAGCGTCGCGAGCAGCGAGTAGGTGAGGCTGTTGATCAGGTACTGGAACAGCGGGGCCTTGTCGAAGACCTCGACGAAGTTCTCCCAGTGCCACTCGGTCGGCCACAGGTTCGAGGTGAACGCCTGGTCGTCCGACATCACCGCGGTGAGGAAGACGAACACGACCGGTGTGGCGAACATCAGGCCGAGCGCGAGCCCGATCGCATGCGTCGCGACCCAGTTCAGGATGCCGCCGACGTCGCGCTTGCGACGTGGCTGCTCCGGTTCCGCTGGGACGTCGACCGGTGGTTTGGTCAGCGTGGCGGTCATGCTCCCGGACCCCCTTCCTCAGCGGTGGAGTTCTTGCGCATCCGCTGGACCAGCACGATGGTCACGGCGAACGAGATGATGAACAGGACCGTGGCCATGGCGGCCGCGTAGCCCATGTCGAAGTAGCGGAAGCCTTGCGTGTACAGGTAAACCGGGAACGTCAGCGTCGAGTTGTCCGGGAAACCGAGATATTTGGTCGATCCCGTCGCGTCCGCTGCTCCCGAGCCGGCCGACCCCGCGACGACCGCCTGTGTGAACAGCTGCAACGCGAGGATCACCGAGTTCACGATGCCGAAGAGCAGCACCGGTGAGATCGACGGGAGCGTGACGTGCCACCAGCGCCGGATCGGGCCGGCGCCGTCGAGTTCGGCTGCCTCGTACTGCTCCTGCGGCACGTCCAGGATCGCGGCGAGGATGATGATCATAAGGTCGCCGGAGATCCAGAGCATGATCGCGGTGATGCCGGGCTTGGCCCACGCCGGGTCGGAGAACCACAGCGGCGAGTCGAGCCCGAAGACGCCGAGGATCTTGTCGAGCGGGCCGCCGTTGGGCCGCATCACCATGAAGAACACGAGTGTCGCGGCCACCGGCGGTGCCAGTGAAGGCAGGTAGCAGAGCGTGCGGATCAGACCGACGCCCGACTTCAGACGAGCGATGACCGACGCCACGCCCAGCGCGAACACCGTCCGCGCGATCGTGAGCACCACGACGAACCACAAGGTGTTCGCGATCGCCTTGGTGAGCAAGGGATCTTTGAACATGAACTCGTAGTTGGCGAGTCCGTTGAACTCCGGCGGGTTGATCAGGTCGTACTTCGTGAAGCTGAAGATGACCGTGGCGACCAACGGGTACACGAAGAACAGGACGAAGCCGATGAGTGCCGGGGCCATGAACCCGAGCACGGCTAGACGATGGCGGGAACGCGCCCGCCCCTTGCCGGGGGCGGGCCGCGCGCCGAGCGTGGCGGTCATCTGGCGAATCCCCTACTTGCCGCTCTTGGCGATCTGGTCGTCGATGTTCTTGTCGACTTCCTTGAGGCCTGCCGCCAGGTCCGGGACCTTGCCCGACTGGTAGGAGACCGAGAAGTCGGTGACGGCCTTGATGTGCGCGTCACCGATGGGGGTGACCGGGTTGCCCTTGAGCTTGTCGCTCTTGGCGAGGTCGATGAACGTCTTGAACTGCTCGTCCACCTCGAGCTTGGAGCTCTCCATGGCGGCCTTGGTGCTCGGGACGTTCTTGATGGCGTTGGACAGGTCGACGATCGTGTCGGTGTCGAACGTCAGGTGCTTGATCAGCTCCCACGCGGCGCCGGCGTTCTTGGCGCCCTTCGGAATGCCCATGATCGTGCCGGTGGTGAACGCGGTGCCGTAGTCGGCGGGCTTCCAGGTCGGGAACGGAGCCGTGCCGAACTTGATCTGCGGCGCCTGCGCCTTGAGGAAGGCGGTGCGGTACTCGCCGTCGATCATGATCGCGATCTTGCCCTGGTGGAACGCGTGGTCGGCCGAGTACTCCTGGCCGAGACCGGCGCGGAACCGCTCCAGCGCGTCGTAACCGTAGAAGTCGACGAGCTTCTTCTGGAACGTCATCATCTCGGTGAAGCCGGGGGAGCTGGCCAGACCGGACTTGCCGTCCTTCTCCCACTCCGCGCCGAACGTCGGCGCGAGGATGGTCGGGCGGTTGGCGTAGAAGCCCATCGTGGGCAGGTAACCCGCCACCTCGATGTCACCGTTCGGCGCCTTCTTGGTCGCCTTCACGGCCGCGTCGTACAGCTCGTCCAGCGTCTTCGGCGGGTTCGTGATGCCGGCGCCCGAAAGCAGGTCCTTGTTGTAGTACATGGCGTACACGTCGGTGAGCATGGGCATCGCACAGCGGTTGCCCTTGTACTCGGTGTACTGCTGCACCGCGGGGGAGAGCTGGTTCAGGTCGACCTTGTCGCGGTCGATGTAGGACTTCAGCGGCTGGAACGCGCCCGAGGAGCAGAACTGGCCGATGTTGTCCGTGGTGAACGACAGCGCGACGTCCGGAGTGTTGCCCGAACGGATACCCGCGGTGATCTTGTCGTCGTCCTGCGAACCCTCGTGCTTGATCTCGATGTTCGGGAACTTCTTGTTGAAGGTCTTGAGAGCCTTCGTGACCTCTTCGTACTCGCGGTCGGAGTAGTTGCTCCAGACCGTGAGCGTCAGCTTGTCGTCCTTGCCAGGAGCAGCGGCGGCATCGGAACTCGCGCCGCCACCCTTGCCCGCCGCACATGCGGTGAGGGTCAGCGCTGCGGCGACACAGAGCAAGGCAGCACGGGTGTGCTTGCGCATGTGCACTCCTTCTCGATCAACGTGGGGACCCGGCGACCACTGGGCCGCGGAATGGAGCCGTGGTGGCTGCCGGGAGGCCGAACACCTCTTCGCGGGCGAAGGCCAGCGCCGAGTGCAGTGCGCCGCTGCGCACTGGTTTCCCGGTGACCAAAGCCAGCTGAATGGGCGTTCTCGGCACCACCAGTTGCCGCAGTTCCGCGGCAACGAGGTCGTTCAGCGTGGTTCCGCCTGCCTGCGCGATGTCGCCGGACAGGAGGATGAGTTCCGGGTCGAGCACCGCGACGACGCTAGCCACGCCCGTGGCTATGCGCTTGGCGAGATCGGCCATGAACTCACGGCCCGACGGACCCGCGGCCAACGCCTTGCGCACGGCACCGTGGCCGTTGCGCGCGGCGAGCCCGTGGGCGCGTGCGAGCTTGCAGATCGACGTGTTGCTGAGCAGTTCACCGAACGTGCCGCCGGAGCGGTCCGTGTCGGTGTCGGCCGCCGCGCGGTCGGGGATCATCAGCCCGTCGATCTCGCCCGCGCCACCGGAGGCGCCGCGCAGCAGCGATCCGTTGACGACGACGGCGGCACCGACGAGGTCCGCGGGCCAGATGACGACGAAGTCGCTCACCTCGGTGGCCCTACCGGCGACCATCTCCTCCAGCGCGACGAGGTTGACGTCGTTCTCGACGCTCACCGATGTCGCGAGCTGCTCCCGCAACTGGCCGGGCATGTCGAAATTGCTCCAGCCGGGCAGATGTGGTGCGTAGGCGAGCTCACCGTTCGCGGGGTTCACCGCTCCCGGACAGCCCACCACGACGTGCAGCAACTGGTCGGCGCTCAGACCCGCTTGCCCGCAGGCCTTGCCGACCGCGCTCACGAACGCCTCCAGCACGCCGTGCTTCGCGGGCATCGGCGCCTTGTACTCGGTGAGCACGGCACCGGAGATGTCCGCGATCGCGATGTCGACCGTCTCGGGGGTGAGATCGACAGCGGCGATGTGCGCAAGCGCCCCGTTGACCGACCACAGCTGGGCTCGCGGCCCGCGCCCGCCGCCACGCAGTCCGTTGCGGACCACGGTGTCGGCTTCTTCGAGCCTGGTGAGCAGCTGTGCGGTCGCCGGCTTGGAGAGGCCGATCAGACCTTCCAACTCCGACCTGGTCAGCGGCCCGTTGCGCAGCAAAGCCTCGATGGCTGCGCGGTCGTTGATCTCCCGCAACAGTCGTGGGCTTCCGGCACGCATTAGGTCCGCTCCTGTCTGTTAACTTTCCAGACGATTTCGGCAGACGGTAGTGACCTGGTTCACCGGGGTCAATCCCCGATATGGGTCCGTTACCTGAGTTAGGTTCGCCTAAGGCACCCTGGAACCATGACCGACGTGCGCCAGGAGTCGCTCGCATCACTGCTCGGAGGCCGGGGCGGCGCCCTCGACGCCTCCCTGCCACCTCTGGCGTTCGTCGCGGGCTGGCTGCTGTTCGGGCACTCCATCGGCGCTGGCGCCGTGATCGCCGTCCTGTGCGGTGTGGCGATCGGCGTCTTCCGCCTGGTGCGAGGCGAGAAACCCCGCGCCGTCCTGCTCTCGTTGCTGCTGGTGGTGGCCGCCGCGCTGGTCGCCCTCTACACGGGCCGCGTCGAGGACTTCTTCCTCATCCAGCTGCTGTCCAACGTGGCCTCGGCCCTGGCGTGGGCGGGCTCGATCGCGGTGCGCTGGCCGTTCCTGGGACTCGTCGTCGGCACGCTGCTCGGCCAGAAGACCCGCTGGCGCCGAGATCCTGCCCTTTTGCGCGCCTACTCGGTCGCGTCGTGGGCGTGGGTCGGTCAGTACGTGCTGCGGGTCGCGATCTTCACGCCGCTGTGGCTCGACGCGCAGGTGTTCTGGCTGGCGACGCTGCGGGTGGCGCTGTCGTGGCCGCTGCAGATCGTCTGCATCCTGGTCTCGGGGTGGCTGCTGAAGCGGGCGCTACCAGCGGGCCACCCCGGGTTCCGGCACCCTCAGACCACGGACCTGAGGAAGGCCGACCAGGCGGCCGGCGAGACGGGGATGTGAGCTGCGGGGGCCTTGCTGTCCCGGATGCCGACGCCCTTGCCGACTTCGACGCAGTTGTTGCTGCTGCCGCTGTAGGTGCTCTTGCGCCAGGCGGTCATTGAAGCCCCTCCAGAATGTTGTCGATCACCGCCCTGGATTCTTCCTCACTCAGTGCGACAGCCGCGAGAGCCGACAGGATGTCCTCGTGGATCTTGATGGTCTCCGGGTCGTCGAAGAACAGGCAGTAGTTGACGCTGTCTGCGTAGACGACCGGCGGGTACTTCGGGAACTTCATCAGGCAGAAGTCGCCGCACGTGCCCGCGTGAACGCCCGCCGACCGCGGAACGATCCGAATGCTGACGTAATTCCGCACCGACATCCTGAGCAGGTGTGCCAGCTGTTCCCGCCACACCTCGATGCTGCCGACCGGTAGTTCCAGCGCCTGTTCGTGCACGAGGAACACGAACTTCCTGCCAGGTTCGAGGATGGTCGCGCGAGCGGCCCTGGCAGCGGCGACCGCGGGGACGTCCTCGGCTTCGATCACCGGCGAACGTTCGGTGACGATGTAGCCGTAGTCCGGCGTTTGCACCAGGCCGGGCACGAGGATCATCGACCAGGTGATGATCTCCTCGGCGTCCTGCTCGTGGTCGATCAGCGTCCGGACCTGGTCCGGCACACCGTCTTTCGGGATCTGAAGCCAGGCGGTGCCGGATTCGCGGAAGAGCGTCAGCAGGTGTTCGCGTTCCTCGACCGTGGCTCGGCAGTACCCGAGCAGCAGAATGACGTCGTTCTCGGTCACGCCGCCCTTGCCGAGCGTCATGTCGGAGATCTTGGCTTCCTGCCAGCCGAGGAGTTCGGCGAGCTTGCGGTGGGTGAGGCCGGTTCTGGCGATGATGGCGCGAATCGTGCCACCGAACTCCCGGCCCACCACACTGGACGATCTTTTGGGCATGCGGGAAAGCTAGGCCCGGCAGGTCATCCTTCTCCATTGTTTCCGGTCAAATGTGCCTGAAGGTAGGACGCATGGAGCGGCTCCATGTTTCGGATGATCTTGCCGCTCGACGTTCGCGGAAGTGTGTCCATCACGAGGATTTGGGCGGGGAGCTTGAATTCCGCGAGTCTTTCCGTGCACCACTCCGACAACGCTTGTGCCGTGAGCGTGTCACTGGCCGTGCCGACGTACGCGCGAATTTCCGGCTTTCCCACCGCGACTGCCTCGGTCACCTGCGGGTGTCCACGCAGGACGTGTTCCACCTCGGTCAGGTCGACCTTGTTGCCGCGCACCACGACCAGTGAGTCCGCGCGGCCGAGCAGCCGGAGTTCGCCGTCGCCGGAGAACTCGCCTCGGTCGCCGGTGCGGAACCAGCCGCCGGAGAAGCGCGACGGGTCGTTCTCGGACAGGTACGGCGTTTCCTCCAGTGCGACTTCGACCAGGCCGTTGCGTACGCGGGCGGTGATGCCCGGCATCAGCTTGCCGACCGACGGGCGGACGGTGCCGTCCACCGCCATGGTCAGTGCGCCGGTTTCGGTGGTGCCGAAGCATTCGCCGACCGGGAAGCCGTAGGCGGCGGCGAACCTGTCGGCGACGTCCTGCGGCATCATCTCGCCGCCGGCGAACGCGCCGCGGGCCGTGCGCAGCGAGTCGCGGTCGGGCGAGGAGGCCAGCAGGTCGAAGTGGAACGGCAGGCCGGTGACGAAGTCGACCTCGTGCGTTCGTGCCTGCCGGAGGATTGCTTCTGCCGAAGGGTTTTCGGCGAACACGAGGTGTGCGCCCACCGCGAGGGAGTGCAGCAGGCCGCCGATCAGGCCGAAGCTGTGGGCGGGGGAGTTGAGCAGCAGGAAGCGTTCGCCGCCGCGCACCACGCCGTCGGACGCGGCGAACCGCGCCACCTCGGCGGCGAGGGACTCGGTGCTGCGGCCGATCACCTTCTGCCGCCCGGTTGAGCCGGAGCTGAACTGGACCAGCCGGTGCGGGGTCGTCGCGGGGACGCCGGGTGCGCGTTCGACGACCAGGCCGTAGCGCTCCTGGAAGCCCTGCGCCGGACTGCCGCTCGGGTGCACCAGGAACTCGGGGAGCGTCAGGTCGTGCAGGACATGGGTTTCTGCCGGGCGCAACCTGTGGTCGATCGAGATCACCTGCGCGCCGATGCTCCACAACGCGAGCACGGCCTCCAACTGGCTGAAGCTCGGCGGTACCTGGACGGCGACCGTGCTCCCCTCACGGATTCCGACGGCTTCGAACCGCGCGGCGTGCGCGGAGACGTCGGCGCGCAGCAGGCCGTGCGTGACTGTGTTGCGGTGACTGAAGATCGGCACTTCGTCGCCGTGCCGGTGCAACAGGTCGGTGATGAACTCGCGCATTTCTTTCATGACTCCTTGCAGAACTCGCCGATCGGAAGGCCCACGTGGCGCTGCTCGGCAGCGATGTAGCCGAGCAGTTCGTCGCCGCGCTGGAGTTCGGTGACGTTGCGGACCTTGCCGCCGGGGCCGAGCACGCGGACGTGCCAGTCGTCCTGCACCATCAGGTGCACCTCGACGCCCTCCGGCGAGCGCGCGGAGATCGTGAGCATCGGGCGTGACTCGAGCTTGGCCCTGCCGACGGTGATCTCGCGGGTGTGGCCTTCGGCGTTGACGGCGAGGACCTTGCTGCCGGACCGCAGTTCGGACAGGTAGTTGGTGCGGTTCGCCGGGCCCAGCACGTACGAGTGCAGCGCGCCCGCGTTGACCCGGAACGGCCGCGTCGGCATGTACGGCAACGGATGCGTTTCGCTGCAACAGAGGATGAAGCCCGACGAGAACGAGCCGACGAGGATGCCCTCGTCCTCCTGGAAGTGCGAGGCGGTGTCGACGCAGACCCGGTCGCCGAGTCCGTTGTGGGTCAACGCTTCCACGGTGAGCGTGGTCAGGGTCAGCGGCGGGGACGTGACTTCCAGCAGCCGCGCCAGCCTGAACACGTCGGTCGCGTCGGCGGGAGCCATCAGCACGCCGTCGGAGCCGTGTTGCAGGCATTCGAGGACGATCGCGGCCTCGACGAGGTCGGTCACGACGGTGACGAGCTTGCCGGGTGCGCCGTCCGCCGCGGCGATCACGATCTCGAGCGGGATCTTCGTCGGGTCGGTGAACGCGACGACGGTGTGGTCGAGCCGTTCCGCTGCGGCACAAGCGAGTTTGAGCGTGCGGTCGTCGCTGACCGTCACGAACGCGGAACCCGTGGACAACCGGTCGAGCTGGTCCTGCTCGTCCACCACCACGGTGACGAGGTGCGGGCTCTCGACGTGGTTCTCGGTCAGCAGCACGCGGGTGATCGTCGGCGGCAGGTCGTCGAGCAGCGCGGGATCGTCCGCGACGACGCCGGCGATCCGGCTGTGCACCGCCGCGTCGATCACGGCGGTCCGCTGCTCTTCCGGGACGGTTCTGAGGTCGATCCAGGCGAACTTCACCGGTTCTCCAAGGTGGCGGTCAGTGCGTGCATGAGGCTTGCGTCGGTGGGCGCGTGGACGATCGACGCCAGTTCCGCGACCAGTTGCATCGGCGCGGGCGAGGTGAAGACCCGCCGTCCGACGGCGAGGCCGGAGCAGCCGGCCGCCATCGCGGCGCTGGCGTGGCCGGCGATGCTGTTCGCGGAGGCGGGACCGCCCGCGACGATCACCGGAATCGGGCAGCTGGCCACGACCTCGGTCATGTCGTCGGCCAGGTTGGTCTTGACGATGTCCGCGCCGAGGTCCGCCGCGATGTTGACGACGTGGGCGAGCAGCGCGGAGTCCCTCGGGTCGGTGACGCGGGGCCCGCGGGCGTAGGCCATCACGACCAGCGGGACGTTCCACGAGTCGCACGCGGCCGCGACCGTGCCGAGGTCCGTGAGCTGGCGAGACTCCGTGTCGGAACCGATGTTGACGTGCACGCTCACCGCGTCGGCGCCCAGTCGCAGCGCCTCGTCCACCTCGCCGACGAGCACCTTCGCGTTGGCGTCGGCCATGTGCGCGGTGCCGGCGCTCAGATGGACGATCAACGCGCATCCGCCCAGCACGGCGGGGTCGATCGTGCGTACCCGTCCTTTGTGGACGATGATGGCGTCCGCACCGCCCTGCACGACAGCGCGGATGAGGTCCGTCCACCGATCTCGCGGCACGACCGGACCGTCCGAAACGCTGTGGTCCAACGGCACGAAGAGATATCTGTCGTCTTGTGGACGGGAAAGGCGTCGCAGCCGCAACGCTTTCCTCATGGCGTTCACACCCTTCGATCGTTTGGTGTCAACAGGGTGTAGTAGGCCGCGCACGCAGCGGCAGGTGTGAGGTGCCGATAATTCCCGGGTTATGGGCCTGACAGACCAATGGCGCTTACGACGGTGACAGCGCGTCATCTGGTGACACCCGCGTGGCCGTGTTTGTGGATCGGTAACTGCTTTAGGCTTCGTCAGTGCGAATGGAGCTGAGACATCTGCACGTGGTGCTGACCGTGGCACGAGCAGGCAGCATCAGCAGGGCCGCCTCCCAGCTGAAGATCGCCCAGGCCGGGCTCACCGCCCAGGTGAGGCGCATCGAGGCGAGTCTCGGCGGCCCGTTGTTCCTGCGCCGCACCGACGGCGTCGAACTCACCGAACTCGGCCGGCACGTGGTCCTGCGAGCCCAGGACCTGGTGGAACACTTCGACGACCTGCTGGTCTCCTCGCGCAAGCTGGCCGAACGCGGCGAGTCGGGCATCCGCCTGGGCGGGGTGGCGGGCTCCCCGACCGCACTGCTCGTCGGCGTGGTCCGCGAAATGCTCCCCGGCCTGCCGCAGACCACTCACATCGAACGCGGCGGCGACGCGGTGCTGGAACTCGTCCGCACCGGCGACCTGGACCTCGCGCTGGTGGTGGAGTTCCCGCGCAGCCCGTTGCGCTTTCCCAAGGCGGTGGGCCTGCGCGGCGTGGTCACGGAACGCATGCTGATCGGTGTGCCGGTGGGCCATCGCCTGTCCGGGCGCAGCGAGGTGCTGCTGTCCGAGCTGGCCGGTGAGGAGTGGGTGGCGCCGGACGAGAACCACGGCGGCCGCCTCAACCTCGACCTGGCCTGCGAGGCCGTCGGTTTCACGCCGCGCTGCGCCCACTTCGGCGTGGACCCGGTGGCGGCGGCGGACCTGGTGCGCTCCACCGGTGCGGTGGCGGGTTTCTTCCCCGGCCCCGACGTGCCGGGCGTGCTGCTCAAACCGATCATCGGCAACCCGTTGCACCGGCGGATCACCCTGGTGTGGAACACCGACGTCGACGTCGCCGAGCACGTGGACGACGTGCACGCCGGACTGCTGCGCGCCTACCGCGACCGAACCCCGCACTCGGGCCGGCTGCTGGCGTCATGACTGGGGCGGCTGCGGTGGCTGCTGAGGTGGTTGCTGCGGCGGGTACGGCTGCTGGTGCTGCTGCGGCGGAAATGGCTGCTGCTGAGGCGGGTACGGGTACTGCTGTTGTTGCTGCTGCGCGTAGTACTGCTGCTGGGCCCAGTACTGCTGTTGCTGCTGGTGATACCGCTCGCGGTTCTTCCTGTTGTTGCGCGTCACGACGATCACGACGATGACGATGACCGGGATGAGGGCGTACCCGACCAGCCGGCCGAGAATCCTGGCGCCACTGGGCTCAGCAGCAAGAACGTGGAGCATGGTTGCACTTTCGCACACATCTAGGCCGGGCGTGGGGCGTCCGGTCCGAGCACGTCCACGGCCGCCAGCCAGGCAGCCCCGGCCGCACCTTCCGTCGCCATGATCACCTGAGCGTTGCAGCGCGTGAGCAGTTCCTGCTTCAGGTGGGTACCGACCGGCGTCTTGATCAGGCTGCCGACCAGCACGATCGGGGACGTGTCGGACGGCTCGCGCACGGCTGAGGCGGTGTCGGCGAGCAGCCGGGCGGCGGAGCCGACGATCGCCAGCGCCTCCGGGTCGCCGTGGTGGTAGGCCGAGCTCACCAGCGGGGCGAACCGCGCCAGTGCGATCGGGGGCTGGTCGTTGACGGCGTTGATCAGCTGGCCCCTGTTCTTCGCGCCCGCGGCGGTCAGGACGGCGGTGGCCAGGCCTTCCAGCGGTGCGTCCACGTCCAGCAGCCGCAGTGCCGCCCGGACGGCCTCGCGGCCCAGCCAGAACGCCGAGCCGTCGTCGCCGATCAGCCAGCCGTAGCCGCCGGACTGGGCGATCATGCGGTGGCCCGCGATGCGGCCAGCGATGGAACCCGTGCCCGCCACCAGGACCGTGCCGTCGGGCGAGGAGGTGCCGGTGGCGAAGGCGGCCTCGCAGTCGGTGATCACGCGCATCGGGCAGTGCAGGCCCGCGCGTTCCCAGGCCTCGCGGAACAGCGCGGAGATCGTGGGATCGGCCAGTTTCGAGGCGCCCGCCATGCCGAGCACGCCGGAGCGGACCTTGCGGGAGTCGAGGCCGTCCAGGGCCTCCGCCAGCGCCTCGCCGATGTGGGCGGCGGCGACCGTCGGTGGGTGCGAGTTCGGGTTCGCGCCGCCCGCCAGGCCCTGGCCCAGGCGGGCGCCGTCCAGATCGAGCACCAAAGCCCTGGTTGACGTGCCGCCGGCGTCGAGTCCCACAACCAGGTCCATGACGACCGAGTATGCCGAGACCCGCTCACCTTGGGCACGCCCAACCGGGTGTCACCTCACGAAGGCGCGGTTACCGCTTGCGTTGTGGTGGAAGAACACCAACGATCCGGACGCAGGCCGATCACCCGGACGTACCACTGTGGACAGTCCGGGAACGATCAAGCCGTAGTCGAACGTCGTGGCGGGCGTGACGTCGACCAGGTCGTCCGAGTCGGCTGGCGCGGTGTAGGGACTCCGCACGCCCACGGTGTAGGTGACCGGGCCGGACGGCAGAGCCGCCCGCGACACCGGCAGCACCACGACGTCGCTGTCGAACAGGTTCGTGTCGGTCGCGCCGTCCAGGCCGTTCAACGGCTGCTCGTCCACGACCTCGTCCGACCCCGCGACCTTGGTCCTGGCGAGCCAGAGGTCGGCGGTGATGTCGCCGTCCGGGTTGGTCGGCTTCACGGCGGTGGTCACGAAGTCCTTGCCACCCACCGAGAACTTCACCTCCGGCTGGATGTTGCTGCCGATGTTCGCCCAGGTGCTCCAGGTCGCGACGCCGAACGCCAGCAGGTCCGAGGTCGCCGTCGCGCCCACGTACCGCAGGTCGCCGCCACGCGCGGTGCGGTTGATGGCGCAGTTGTCCTGCACGTCAGGGCCGCAGTCGGCGAGCCGGTCGGAGCGTGCTCCGAGCGTCAGCACGGTCATGCGGGACTGGTAGTCCGGCTGGTCGAGGCCACGACCCGCGACCCGGCCACCGGCCGCGGTCAGCCGCGACACCGGTTTCGGCGCCGCGTAGACGGGCACGTGCAGCGTCCGGCCGCCGGTGAACGTCACCTGGCCGGATGCCTCCGCCAGGAACTGACGGCCCTCGTCCAGCGCGACCGTGGGATCGGGGGTCTTGCGCAGCGCGGCGGGGTTCGAGATCCGCAGCTGCACGGGCACCGACGCCGAACCACCCGGCGGCAGGGACACGTAGGGCGTGATGACCTGGAAGGACACGCCGGGCACAGCGGTGATCGGGTCGAAGCGGGCGTTCAGCCGGACTGTCTGCGAACCCTTGTTCACCAACCGGATCGTGCGACTGAGCAGCACCGGACCGGCGGCCTCGACCGTGCCGAACGACGCGTCGCCCAGCGCCAGCACGTCGGACGACAGCGCGGCGAGCCCGTCCACCCGGCCCGCGCCGACCCGCATCGGCGCCTCCCGCACGCCGTCGGCGTCCCGGATCACCCCGGATGCGGTGTTCATCAGCGCGGCCTTGATCTCCGCGACCGTCCACTTCGGATGGACCTCGCGCAGCAGTGCGGCGATCCCGGCGACGTGCGGAGACGCCATCGACGTGCCGCCCATCGACACGCCGGACGAGGCAGTTCCGGAGGCGGCGGAGAAGATCGTGTCACCCGGTGCTGCGACTGCGATCGACGAACGGGCACGCGACGACGACGGCGTGATCGTGTCCGCGATCGCCGGTTCCACGGACGGCACCGCGACCTTCAGCGCCGAGGTCAGGTGCACGCTCAGGGTTCCGGCCTCCAGGGCGGGACGCAGCGCGGACGAAGCCGTCGCCGTCAGCTGGAAAGCGGGGATGTGAGCGTTTCCGGCGATTCCGGCCGCGAACACCGGCAACGTCGTCGGGAGCAGCACCCCGGCCGCTCCGGCCTTCCAGGCGTTGTCGGTGCGGGCACCAGAACCGCAGGCGCGGGTGGCGTCGCTGTCGTCCCACTCCAGCCAGACGATCTTCCCGGCGAGTGCCTCCGAGATCGGCTTGCAGCCATCCACATCGGACTTGAGTCGCACGACCGGCAAAGTCAGGTCGAAGGAGTCCTTGAAGTTCTGGCTGTACTGGCCAGGCCACTGCTTGCCCGCGACCTCCAGGCCGTCCAGCATCGAGAACGAGTCGCGGCTGTTCGCCACGGAGATCGCCTCGGGGGTGTTGCCGGGAGATCCGGCGACGTCGTAGAAGTCGCCACCGTTGCCGGCCGCCGCGACCACGACCACGCCGTGCTCCACGAGCTTGCGCACGAACAGCGAGTCCGGGTCGTCCGGCGCGCCGAAGTCGCTGCCCAGCGACAGGTTCACGACGTCGAGCTTGTCGGAGAAGTCGCCGTCGCCGTTGGGGTCGAGCGCCCAGTCCAGCGCCTGTGCGGTCAGGTTCGTGCCGCCCTCGCAGCCGAACACCTTCAACGCGTAGAGCGACGCCTTGGGGGCCGTGCCCGGTCCGATCTTCAACGAGTCGAGGTCGACCGACGAGTAGGAGCCGCGATAGGTGGTGCCGTCCGCGTTGACCCCGTAGCCGGCCGCGGTCCCGGCGACGTGCGTGCCGTGGCCCTCGCAGTCCAGCGGGTCCGCGTCCGGCTCCGGGATCGACCCGGACTTGCCGGTGTACGCGTCACCCGCGAAGTCGTGGCCGCCGACGACCTTGGCCGTGGGGAACGTGCCGCCGCCGAAGTCCGCGTGCCGGTAGTCGATGCCGGTGTCGATCACGCCGATCCGCACGCCGTCGCCGAACTTCCCGAGCGACTTCCACACCTCGGACGTCCGGGTGAGGCGGACGGCGTGGGCGTTCGAGAGCTTCTTGGGGACCATCCGATGTACGGCCCGCACCTCGGGCATGCGGGACAAAGCCGACAAGCGTGACTTGTCCGCCGACAGCACCACGCCGGGCACCGCGTTGGTCGTTCGGGCGACTTCCCGGCCACCGGACCGGGACACCACCCGGGAAACGTGCTCCGATGTCCGATCCCGGGCTGAACGCGCCTGCGCAACGTTGCTCGCGTCCGCTGCTGCGGTCGAGGTCAGCTCCACGAAAACGGTTACAGGCTCGGTTGGGCCGGATGGCGCGAGCAGTGCGCCCACCAGGAGCGACGCGGTCGCCAGATTCATGATCAACCTCTCCTATTCATCGGACGACTTCACGCTGGGCCCTAGACGAAGGCGACCTCGCAGGGCTATACATCCGATGTATTTCGTAGGGTGTGAGCAGAGGAGGAACGGCCGTGCAGTTCTTGCGCCTGGGGCCGGTCGGCGCCGAACGTCCTGCAGTCAGGACCGACGACGGGACCACATACGACCTCCTGCCGATCACCCCGGACATCGACGGGGCGTTCCTCGCGAACGACGGCGTGGCGCGGGTGCGAGCCGCACTCGAAGCCGGTGAGCTGGGTGCGCTGAGCACCGAGGACGTGCGCGTCGGGCCGCCGCTCGCGCATCCGGGCAAGGTCATCTGCATCGGCCTCAACTACCGCGACCACGCGGAGGAGACCGGCGCGGACATCCCGGGCGAGCCGGTGATGTTCCTCAAGACGCCCGACACGATCGTGGGCCCGTACGACGAGGTGCTCGTGCCCCGCCGGTCCGTGAAGACCGACTGGGAGGTCGAACTCGGCGTCGTCATCGGCCGCACCGCTCGCTACCTCGAGTCCGAAGAGGACGCTCTGGCGTGCGTCGGCGCGTACGTGCTCTCGCACGACGTGTCCGAGCGGGAGTTCCAGATCGAGCGCGGCGGGACGTGGGACAAGGGCAAGAACTGCGAGACGTTCAACCCGCTCGGCCCCTTCCTCGTGCCCGCCGACGAGATCGCCGACCCGCAGAGCCTGGAGATGCGGCTCTGGGTGAACGGCGAGATCAAGCAGAACTCGTCCACCAAGAACATGATCTTCCCGGTGGCGGAGATCGTCCGCTACCTCAGCCAGTTCCTTGTCCTTCGTCCGGGTGACGTCATCAACACGGGTACACCCGCTGGTGTCGCGCTCGGCCAGCCGGAGCCGAAGCCGTACCTGCGCGCCGGTGACGTGGTCGAGCTGGAGATCGAAGGCCTCGGCAGGCAGCGGCAGATCCTCGGGCAGGCGTGATGCCCAAGATCACCGCACTGGACGTCCTCGACATCCGGTTCCCGACGTCGCGCGAGCTCGACGGCTCCGACGCGATGAACCCGGACCCGGACTACAGCGCCGCGTACGTGGTGCTGCGGACCGACGACGGACCCGAGGGCCACGGGCTCGCGTTCACCATCGGCCGCGGCAACGACGTGCAGGCCGCCGGCATCAGGGCGCTCGCTCCGCACATCGTCGGCAAGGACGTGCCGGAGAACGCGAAAGCGCTGGCAGAGCTGTACTTCGAGCTCATCGGCGACTCGCAGATCCGCTGGCTCGGCCCCGAGAAGGGCGTCGCGCACATGGCGATCGGCGCCGTCGTCAACGCGGCCTGGGACCTCGCGGCCCGTCGTGCCGGACTGCCGGTCTGGCGGTTCCTCGCGCAGATGACGCCCGAGGAGATCGTCAGCCTCGTGGACTTCCGGTACCTGAGCGACGCGCTGACGCCCGACGAGGCGTTGCAGATCCTGCGCAAGGTCGAGCACGGCAAGGCTGAACGCGCGGAGACCATCGCCCGCGACGGATATCCGGCCTACACGACGTCACCCGGCTGGCTCGGCTACTCCGACGAGAAGCTCGCCGGACTCGCCCGCCAGGCCCTCGCCGACGGCTTCGACATGATCAAGCTCAAGGTCGGCGGCAGCCTCGACGACGACGTCCGCCGGATGAAGCTCGCCCGCGAGGTCGTCGGCGACGACGTCCGGGTGGCCGTGGACGCGAACCAGCGCTGGGACGTCGACACGGCCGTGCGCTGGATGCGTGAGCTCGCGCCGTTCAACCCGTACTGGATCGAGGAGCCCACCTCCCCGGACGACGTGCTGGCGCACCGCGCGATCGCCGACGCGCTGGCCCCGATCAGGATCGCCACCGGCGAGCACGTGCAGAACCGGGTGATCTTCAAGCAGCTGCTCCAGGCCGGCGCGATCGACGTGCTGCAGCTCGACGCGTGCCGGGTCGCGGGCGTCAACGAGAACATCGCGATCCTGTTGCTGGCCAGGAAGTTCGACATCCCGGTGTGCCCGCACGCCGGCGGTGTCGGCCTGTGCGAACTGGTGCGGCACCTGTCGTTCTTCGACTACGTCGCCGTGTCCGGCGAGGTCGGCGAGCGCGTGATCGAGTGGGTCGACCACCTGCACGAGCACTTCCTGGACCCGGCCGTCGTCGAGAACGGCCGCTACCTGGCACCCGCCGCGCCAGGGTTCTCCGCACAGCTCAAGGACGAGACGCTGGCCGACTACGTCTACCCCGAGGGTCCTGTGTGGACGGCACTGGAGGCTGAGGATGACTGACTTCGAAGGACTTGTCGCCGTCGTCACGGGCGGCGCGTCCGGCATCGGGCTCGCGACGGCGGAACTGCTCGCCTCGCGCGGTGCGACCGCGGTCGCGCTGGACCTCAACCCGGACGTGAAGGACCCGCTGGTCGGGATCCGCGCGGACGTGTCGGACGACGAGAGCGTGAAGGCCGCCATCGACGAGGTCGTCGAGCGGTTCGGACGGCTCGACGTCGTTGTGAACAACGCGGGCATCGGGTCGCAGGGCGACGTGGCGGCCAACTCCGACGACGAGTGGCTCAAAGTGCTCAACGTCAACGTGCTCGGCATGGTCCGCGTGTCGCGGGCCGCGTTGCCGCACCTCAAGAAGTCGCCGTCCGCGGCGATCGTCAACACCTGCTCCATCGCTGCCTGGGCCGGGCTCCCGCAGCGTGCTCTCTACTCGGCCAGCAAGGGCGCGGTGTACTCGCTGACGCTCGCGATGGCCGCCGACCACGTGCGCGAAGGCATTCGCGTCAACGCGGTCGCCCCCGGCACGGCGGACACCCCGTGGGTGGGCCGTCTGCTCGACTCGGCGCCGGACCCGGCAGCCGAACGAGCCGCGTTGGAGGCACGCCAGCCGCACGGCCGGCTCGTCTCCGCTGATGAGGTCGCGGGAGCCATCGCCTACCTGGCGAGCCCGCTGTCGGGGTCCACCGCCGGCACGATCCTCGCGGTCGACGGTGGCATGTATGGCCTGCGCTTGCGTCCCAAGCAGTCATGAAAGGCAATTCAACGATGAAGCGTCGCAACCTCACCGCCGCGGTGTGCCTCGCGCTCGCCGGTGCACTGACACTGCCCGCGTGCGGCGGCGGTGCCACCGGCACCGGTGCCAGTGGCGTCGGCCCGATCGGTGCCGACCACCCGCGGGCCGACACCGACTTCTGGAACTCCTACATCAAGTACTTCCCGGAGAAGGCCAAGGACCTCGGCGTCAATCTGCTGAACCCGACCAACTCCCAGAACAAGGTCGAGAACCTGGTCGCCAACGCCCAGTCGCTGCAGTCGCAGGGCGCCAAGGCGATCATCATGGCACCGCAGGACACCGGCGCCATCGCGTCCACTTTGGACCGGCTGGAGAAGGCGAACATCCCCGTCGTCACCGTCGACACCCGTCCCGACAAGGGCAAGACCTACATGGTCGTGCGCGCGGACAACAAGGCGTACGGCGAGAAGGCCTGCAAGTTCCTCGGCGACAAGCTCGGGGGCAAGGGCAAGGTCGTCGAGTTCCAGGGCGCGCTGGCGTCGGTCAACGGCCGCGACCGTTCCGAGGCGTTCGCCGCCTGCATGAAGCAGAACTACCCCGGCATCACGGTGTTCGAGGAGCCGACCGACTGGGAGGGCCCGAAGGCGTCCGCGGCCCTGCAGACCAGGCTCAACCAGCACCCCGACATCAACGGCATCTACATGCAGGCCGGTGGCGCGTTCCTCACGCCGACGCTGCAGGTGTTGCGGCAGAAGAACCTGATCGTGCCGCCGACCGACCCGAAGCACATCTTCATCGTCTCCAACGACGGCATCCCGCAGGAGCTGGAGGCGATCCGCAAGGGCGAGATCGACGCGACCGTCTCGCAGCCGGCCGACCTCTACGCGCAGTGGGCGCTCTTCTACGCGAAGGCCGCGGTCGAGGGCAAGACGTTCCAGCCCGGCAAGACCGACCACGACTCCACCATCGTCGACACCGGCGGCGGCCGCCTGGAGGACCAGCTCCCGGCACCGCTGATCACCAAGGAGAACGTCGACGACAAGGCGTTCTGGGGCAACCAGATCTGATGAGCGAGTACGCAGCTGTCGCGCGTGGCGTGACGAAGAGGTTCGGACAGACGCTCGCGTTGGACGACGTGGGCATCGAGATCCGGGCCGGTGAGTCGCACGCGCTCGTCGGTCGCAACGGCGCGGGCAAGTCGACGTTGGTCTCGGTCCTCACCGGCATGCAGACGCCGGACGCGGGCGAGGTCAGCTTCTTCGGCGAACCCGCGCCGCCCGTCGCCGACAGTTCGGCCTGGCGCCGGCATGTCGCGTGCGTGTACCAGAAGTCGACGGTCGTGCCGGAGCTGTCGGTCGCCGAGAACCTGTTCATCAACCGGCAGGACCTCGGCGGCGGGCTGATCAGCTGGAAGAGGCTGCGGCGCGAGGCTTCGTCGCTGCTCGAGACCTACGAAGTGGCGGTCGACCCGGACTCGTTGGTGTCCACGCTGACCGTCGAACAGCGGCAACTGGTCGAGATCGCGCGGGCGCTGTCGATCGGCTCGCGGTTCGTGATCCTCGACGAGCCGACCGCGCAGCTCGACGGTCCGGCGATCGAGCGGCTGTTCGACCGGATGAGGTCGTTGCAGGACAAGGGGGTGACGTTCCTGTTCATCTCCCACCACCTGCAGGAGGTCTACGAGGTCTGCCAGACGGTGACGGTCTACCGCGACGCGCGGCACATCGTCACCGCTCCGGTGGCCGAGATGTCGAAGCCCGACCTGATCGAGGCGATGACCGGTGAGGTCGGCGGGCTCAACGTGCCCAGCGGCGACGACCGGCCGTCTTCTGCCGATCTCGTGCTGTCCGTGTCTTCGCTGAGCGGGGACCACTTCTCGGACATATCGCTCGCGGCCACCCGTGGCGAGGTCATCGGGCTCGCGGGCAGTGCGTCGTCGGGCAAGCACGAGTTCGCCGAAACGGTCTACGGGCTGCGCAAGCCGTCCGCCGGCTCGATCTCGGTGGACGGTGCGTCGGTGCGCGGCGGCGATGTTCCGGCTGCTTTGAAGGCTGGAATCGGCTGTGTGCCACGGGATCGGCACCACCAGGGGCTCGTGCTGGACCTGTCGATCGCGGAGAACGCGACGATGAGCACGGCGGGGTCGTTCGTGTGGCCGTCGGCGCAGCGGTCCGCGGGTTCGACCGCGATCGCCTCGTACGACGTCAAGGCCGCGGGCCCGGACCAGCCGGTCTCGGACCTGTCCGGCGGCAACCAGCAGAAGGTCGTGATGGCGCGTGCGCTGGCAGGCGACCCGTCCGTGCTGGTGCTGATCAACCCGACCGCGGGTGTCGACGTGAAGTCCAAGGAGTCGCTGCTCGGGGTCGTCGACGCGCAGGCGCGCCGGGGCAAGGCCGCGATCGTCGTCTCGGACGAACTCGACGACCTGCGGGTCTGCGACCGTGTTCTGGTGCTGTTCCACGGCCAGGTCGTGCGGGAGTTCGCCCGCGGCTGGCGCGATCAGGAACTCATCTCTGCGATTGAAGGAATGAGCTCGGAATGACCAAGGCCATGACTCCGCCGGTCGCGGCACCCGCGCCCGAGAAGCAGAGGTTCCGGCTGGCGCGCTACCAGGACCTCGCGCTGGTCCCGGTGATCATCATCTTGCTGATCATCGGGGCGATCCTCTCGCCGATCTTCCTGACGCCGAACAACCTGATCGCCGTGCTGACCCAGCAGAGCGAGCTGTCGTTGCTGGTGCTGGGGCAGGCGATGATCCTGATCGTCGGCAAGATGGACCTGTCGCTGGAGTCGACGGTCGGTCTCGCCCCCGCACTCGCGGTCGCGTTGATCATCCCGTCGTCGGCCGGTGGGCTGGACGTCGGTCTGGCCGCGTGGCTCGCGTTGCCGTTGTGCATCCTGATCGGCGTCGCGATCGGTGGCCTGAACGGGTTCCTGATCCTGAAGGTCGGGTTGTCCGGGTTCATGGTGACCCTGGGCATGCTGACGATGCTGCGCGGTCTGCAGCTCGCGATCACCGAGGGCAAGTCGCTGATCGACGTGCCGGAGTCGTTCCTGTACCTGGGTTCCACGACCTGGGTGGGGCTGCCGGCGGCGGTGTGGATCTGCATCGTCTGTTACGCGGCGGGCATCTTCGTGCTGAAGTACCTGCGCGCCGGGCGTTCGCTGTACGCGATCGGCGGCAACTCGGAGGCCGCCCGTGCGGCCGGCATCCGGGTCGATCGGGTCGTGTGGACCGTGCTGATCATCGGTTCGGTGCTGGCCGTGATCGCGGGCATCCTGATGACCGGGCGCCTCGGGTCCGTCGCCGCCACCCAGGGCGAGGGCATGATCTTCCAGGTCTTCGCGGCGGCGGTGATCGGCGGGATCTCGCTGAACGGCGGCAAGGGCACGCTGTTCGGTGCGTTGTCCGGCGTGCTGATGCTGGGGCTCGTGGAGCAGATCCTGCGGTTGCAGGGCGTGTCCGGCTTCTACATCAAGGCCTCGTACGGTGCGGTGATCATCCTGGCGTTGATCGTGACGCGGTTCGCCACCGGCCAGAAGCAGGAGTGAGCGTTGGAGACCGTTGCGTTGCACACCCGGCTGCGCGAGGGGCGCGAGGCCGACTACGACCGCGTCCACGCGTCCATTCCGCTGGAACTGGATGGGGCGTTGCGCGAGGCCGGGGTGCATTCGTGGCGGATCTGGCGTTCTGGGCGCGAGCTGTTCCACCTCGTCGAGGTCGATGACTACCGTGCGATGAGGGCGTTTCTCGCTGAGCACCCCGCCAACGTTCCGTGGCAGGCTCAGATGGCCGAACTGCTGGAGGTCGAGGACGACTACTCCGGCGCCGAACCCGATGTGCGACTCGTGTGGGAGCTGCCGTGAAGGTTGCTGTTTCTCGTCTGGGCTTCGGCGGCGCGCCGATCGGCAACCTCTACCGGGAGATTCCGGACGAGGAGGCCCTGGGCGCGGTGGAGGCGGCGTGGCAGTCCGGTGTCCGGTACTTCGACACCGCGCCGCACTACGGGCTCGGGCTGTCGGAACGGCGGCTCGGCCTCGGGCTGGCCGGGCGGCCGCGCGACGAGTACGTGATCTCCACGAAGATCGGGCGGGTGCTGGAACCTTCGGACGGGGTCGGGTTCGACGACGAGGGTTTCGCGGTGCCGCGGACGTTCCGGCGGATTCGGGACTACTCGGCTGACGGGGTGAAGCGGTCTCTGGAGTCCTCTTTGGAGCGTCTCGGGACCGACCGGGTGGAGATCGTCTACATCCACGATCCCGACGACTACTGGGACGTGGCTTTCGGTGAGGCCTATCCGGCGCTGGAAGAGCTGCGGTCGCAAGGGGTCGTGGGCGCCATCGGCGTCGGCATGAACCAGTGGGAGATGCCGGAGCGGTTCGTCCGCGAGACCGACATCGACGTGGTGATGCTGGCCGGGCGGTACTCGTTGCTGGAGCAGCCCGCGCTGCCGTCGTTCCTGCCCGCGTGCGTCGAGCGCGGTGTCTCGGTGGTGGCGTGCGGGGTGTTCAACTCCGGGCTGCTGTCGAAGCCCGTGGTGGCCGAGGACGCGAAGTACAACTACGAGGACGCGCCTGCTGAGCTGGTCGCGCGGGCTCGGGCGATCGCTTCCGTCTGTGAGCGGCACGGAGTGACGTTGCCCGAGGTGGCGATCCAGTTCGCCCTCGGTCATCCCGCCGTGGTGTCGGTCGTGATCGGGTCTCGCAACGCCTCGCAGATGACGTCGAACGCGGCGTACTTCTCGGCTTCGATTCCCGCCGGGCTGTGGGAGGAACTGAAGTCGTTGGGACTGCTGGACGCGGAGGTTCCGACGCCGTGATCGTCGACGCTCACCACCACCTGTGGGATCTCTCGGTCCGGGACCAGGACTGGATCACCGATCCGCCGATGGGCGCGATCCGGCGGTCGTTCCTGGAACCCGACTTCGTCGCCGCGGCACCGGACGTGTCGACATCCGTGCTGGTGCAGACGGTGTGCGTGCCGGAGGAGACGCCGGAGTTCCTGGCTGTGGCGGCGTCGTCGGACATCGTCGGCGCGGTGGTGGGCTGGACCGATCTGACCTCGGCGGCCGTCGGTGATGCGCTGACCGAGTTGGTGGAAGGGCCTGATGGCTCGTGGCTGCGCGGGATCCGGCACCAAGTGCAGGGCGAGCCGGACCCGGAGTGGTTGTGCCGCAAGGACGTGTGGCACGGGCTTGCGCAGGTGGGGGCACACGAGCTGGTCTACGAACTGCTGACGTTGCCGCACCAGCTGCCGGCCGCACGACGGACCGTGGCGGCGTTGCCGCAGGTCCGGTTCGTGGTGGACCACTGCTCGAAGCCCGCGATCGGCACGGATCCGGGGGAGTGGGCCGAGCTGGTGCGGTCGCTGGCGGCGCACGAGAACGTGACGTGCAAGCTGTCCGGGCTGGTCACCGAGGCCGACTGGAAGTCGTGGAGCGTCGCGGACCTGCGGCCGTACTTCGAGGTCGTGCTGGACGCGTTCGGGCCTGAGCGGCTGATGTTCGGCTCGGACTGGCCGGTGTGCCTGCTGGCGGCGACCTACGACGAGTGGCTCGGTGCTGCTCGGGAGTTGACCGCTGAACTGTCGCCCGGCGAGCAGGCCTCGATCTTCGAGGGCACTGCCCGCCGGGTCTACGCCCTCTAGAACAGCGCCTTCAGCTCGTTGATCAGCTTCGGCGTGGCCTCGGCGAGCGGTTCGCGGACCGGGCCGGCCGGGAGTCCGAGCAGGTTGAGCGCGGCCTTGACGGCGACGGCACCGGGCTCGCGGGTCATGATCGCGGTGATCACCGGCAACAACGCCTGGTGGCGGCGCAGGGCTTCCTTGTTGTCGCCCTCGTCGTAGGCGTCGAGCATCGCCTTGATCTCGTTGCCGACGACGTGGCCGACGGTGCTGACCGTGCCGACGCCGCCGATCGAGTACAGCGGCAGGATCAGCTCGTCGTTGCCGGAGTAGAAGTCGAGGCCGGTCTCGGCGATGACGCGGGCCGTGGCGAGCAGGTCGACCTTGCAGTCCTTCACGCCGACGATCCGCGGGTGCTCGGAGAGCCGCAGCAGCGTCTCGGTCTCGATCGCGGTGCCGGTGCGGCCGGGGATGTCGTAGAGCAGCGCCGGGACGCCGGACGCGTCGGCGACCGCGCGGAAGTGGTTCTCGACGCCTTCCTGCGTGGGCTTGCTGTAGTACGGCGTCACGACCAGCAGGCCGTCCGCGCCGTTCTCCTCGGCGCTGCGGGAGAGTTCGATGGTGTGGCGCGTGGAGTTGGTGCCGACGCCCGCGAGGATCTGCGTCCGGTCGCCGACGGCCTCCTTCACGGCCCTGATGATCTGCGCCTTCTCGGCATCGGTGGTGGTGGGCGCCTCGCCGGTCGTGCCATTGACGACCAGCCCGTCCGCCCCGCCCTTGTCGACGAGGTGCGCCGCCAGCTCCTGCGCACCCTTGAGGTCCAGGTCACCGTCGGGGGTGAACGGGGTGACCATCGCTACGAGCACTCGTCCGAACATGACTCCAGCGTGGCTCTAGTCTTCGCAAAGTTCCAGTTAGAAGTTCTGCTTGGAACGTTAAGCTGAGCTTTGTGTTGGATGTGCGAAGGCTCCGCTTGCTCCACGCTCTGTCGGTCCACGGCACGGTCACGGCCGCCGCGGAGGCGCTCCACGTGACCTCGCCCGCCGTGTCCCAGCAGCTCGCCGCGCTGGAACGCGAGGCCGGGGTGGCCCTGGTCGAACGGGATGGGCGGCGGCTGGCGCTGACCCGCGCCGGGCACGTGCTGGCGGCTCACACGCAGCTCGTTCTGGATCAGCTCGCCGCTGCCGAGGCGGACCTGGCCTCGTTGCGCACGTCCGTGTCCGGGGTGGTGCGCGTTGGGGCGTTCGTGTCCGTCGCTGCCTTGCTGCCGCGTGTGATCCAGGTGCTGAGGTCGGCGCACGGGTCCGATGTGGAGCTTTTCGTGCACGAGATGGAACCGGAGGCGTCGCTGCCCGCGTTGCGGCGCGGGGACATCGACATCGCGGTGATCCACTCGTACAACATCATGCCGCGGTCCCTGCCCACGTCCACCGAGTCGCACGAGCTGTTCGTGGAGCCCGTGAACGTGGCGCTGCCGTTGAACGATCCGTTGGTGCAGCAGGATTCCGTGGATCTCGCCGGGCTGGCCGACCGGCCGTGGATCATGCCGCGCACCGACGCCTCCTGCCACGAGCTGACCCAACGGGCCTGTGGCGCCGCCGGGTTCGTGCCGCGGGCGCAGGCCTACTGCGACGACTTCGGGGTGATGTGCGGGCTGGTCGAGGCCGGCCTGGGGGTGGCGCTGGTGCCGTCCGTGGCACGACGGCCCGGGGTGGCGTTGCGGCCGTTGAAGCAGGAGGTGTTCCGGACCGTGTCCGCCGTGGTGCGGAGCAGGGCCGATGGACAGCCCGCGGTGCGTGCGGTGCTGGAGCAGCTACGCCAGGTCTGACAACCACTGCTCGACGCCGGCCACGTGCACCGTGGACCAGCTGCGTGCGAGTTCTGGCTGGTGAGCGGCCAGCGCGTCGACGATGGCGCGGTGCTCGGCGACCGTGCGGTCGACGGCGTTCGACTGGGTGATGCCGCGCCAGATGCGGACGCGGACCGTCGGGCCTGCCAGCGTGTCGAGGAGTTGGGCCAGGTAGGCGTTGCCGGAGCAGTGGGCGATGGCGCGGTGGAAGTCGAGGTCGTGCTCGACCAGTTCCTCCACGGACTTGGCGCCTTCGGCCGCGTCGCAGAGGGCGCGGAGCTTGACGACCTCGTCCGGGTCGATGCGCTGGGCGGCCATCGCGGCGGCCGCGGGCTCGAGAATGCGCCGAACCTGAAGAACTTCCAGGACCGAATCTTCGCCCCGGTGCAGATCGAGCACGAACGAGAGCGCGCCGAGCAGGTCGTCCGCGCGGAGTGAAGAGACGTACGTGCCGTCGCCCTGACGGACGTCCAACACCCGGACGAGTGACAGTGCCTTGACGGCCTCGCGCAGCGAGTTGCGCGACAGACCGAGACGTTCTGCCAGGTCAGCCTCACGCGGGAGCCGATCGCCGGGCTTCAGCTCGCCCGAAACGATCATCTCCTTGACGCGCAGGATCGCATCGTCAGTGACTGCCACGGCACCCTCAACTCGTCGTAGACCTCGGATGTCTGGGGACCAGTATGCGCCACAGATGGTCATCTTCGGCGCATCCCGGCATTTCCGGCGGTCATTAACCAGGTCTTATGTAAGATGGTTATCTCTTAACGACACGTGACGGGAACCCCTGTTGTCGCCATAATGGTCTGGACCATTCAAGGAGGGATCTTGGACGCCGTTGTCGCAGCACCGCGCGCATTGCTCGGTCGCACGATCGTCGGTCCTGCCTCGGTGCGGATCAGGGACGGCCGCATCGTCGAGGTGACCACCGGTGAAGCACCACCCGGCGCGGAGGTCCTGTCCGACGGCCTGCTGACACCGGGCCTGGTCGACGTGCAGGTGAACGGCGCCGTCGGCGTCGACTTCGCCGAGGTGGACGCCGCCGGAATGCGTTCCGTGGCCGAAGCTCTGCCGTCCACCGGTGTGACCCGGTTCTTGCCCACGTTGATCACCGCACCGGTCGACGTGGTCCTGAGGCAGGCTCGTGCCGTTCTGGCCGCTTCGGCGGCGTTGCCGGACGGGGTCGGGGCCAGGCCGCTCGGCGTGCACCTGGAAGGGCCGTTTCTGTCGCCGAAACGGGCCGGGGTGCACGACCCGTCGTTCATGGTCGAGCCTGGGCCCGCCCAGATCTCGGCGCTTCTGGACGACGAACTGATTCGCCGTGCGTTGCGCATGGTGACCATGGCGCCGGAACAGCCAGGAGGTCTCGAGGCCGTTCGCCGGCTCGCCGAGGCCGGGGTCCTGGTCGCGGTGGGCCATTCCGACGCCACCGGTGAGCAGACCAGGGCCGCCGCCGACGCGGGTGCCCGCATGGTGACGCACCTGTTCAACGCCCAGCGCCCGCTCGGACACCGCGAACCCGGTGTGCCCGGCGTGGCCCTGGTCGACGAACGCTTCACCCTCGGGCTCATCGCGGACCTCGCCCACGTGGGTCCGGACGTGTGCCGGCTCGTGTTCAACGCCGCCGGGGCACGAGTCGCGCTGGTCACGGACGCCGTCGCCGCCGCGGGGATGCCGCCCGGCCGCTACCACCTCGGTGGTGCGGACGTGCTGCTCACCGAGGACGGCGTGCCGCGTTCGCCGGAGGGCACGATCGCGGGCTCGGCGCTCACGCTGGACCGCGCCGTCCGCAACATCGTCTCCGTGGGAGTGCCGGTCGCCGACGCTCTCGCCTCGGCGACGATCGTGCCGGCCGAGGTGATCGGCGAGTCCGGTCTCGGCCGCCTCGCACCGGGTGCCGTCGCGGACCTGGTGTGGTGGGACGACGACCTTCGGCCGAAGAAGGTCTGGGTCGACGGGCGGGTCGTGTTCGACGCCGCTGTGCCCGTCGCGCCGGTCGTCGCCGGGTACGCCACCGCAGGGCAGTAACACCAACGAAAATGGCCCCCGCTCACCGTGAGCGGGGGCCCTTTTCGCTGGTGCCTAACGGGTGCGCGTGACCTTGTTCAGGCCGCGCGGGCTGTCCGGGTCGCCGCCGCGGGCGAGCGCGAGGCCGTAGGCCAGCCGCTGCACGGGGAGGATCTCCAGCACCGGAGCCACTTCCTCCGGCGTCTCCGGGATGGAGATGGACAGGGTCGCCCCCACCTTCTCCGAGGCGGAACCGACGGCCACGACGTCCGCGCCGCGCTGGTGCACCACGTCGAGGGCGTCGCGCAGCGAGTCGCCGCCCTTGCCCAGCGAGGTGATGGCTAGGACCGCGGTCTCGCCGTCGACGGCCGCGACCGGGCCGTGCAGGAGGTCGGCGCCGCTGTAGGCGCGGGCCGCCAGGTACGACGTCTCCGCCAGCTTCAGCGAAGCCTCCAGCGCCGTCGCGTAGGAGTAGCCGCGGCCGGTGGTGAGAACTCGCTCCACGAACCGGTAGCGGCGGACCGCCTCGTCGACGGTCGGGGCCGACTGGTCCAGCGTCACCTGCGCCAGTTCGCCGAGGTTGGCCGCGGCCTCGCCGTTGCCGCCCCGGATGGCGTCGATCAGCAGGTACAGCGCGAGCAGCGTGGCCGAGTAGGTCTTCGTGGCCGCCACCGCGTGCTCCACGCCCGCCGAGACGTCCACCGAGAGTTCGGCGGCCGCGTTCAGGGGCGAGGAGGCGGTGTTCGTCACGGCCACGGTCAGGGCGCCGCGCCTGCGGTAGGAGGCGGTGACCTCCAGCAGGTCGGGGGAGCCGCCGGACTGGGAGACCGTGATCAGCAGGACGTCGCGGAGGTCCGGCTCGGCGCCGTACAGCGTCGTGGTCGACGCCGACACCAGGCCCGCGGGGAGCTGGAGCAGGATCTCGGTCAGGTACTTCGCGTAGATCGCCGCGTGGTCGCTGGAACCGCGGGCCGCGAAGAGCACGAAGCGCGGTGCGCGCTCGCGGATCACGGCCGCCACCTCGGCGAACGTCGACCGGGCTGCGTGGAGGGACGAGAAGATCGACGGTTGCTCGGCGATCTCCGCTGCCATGTGCTGGCCTGGCGTGGTCATGTCGTGCCTTTCAGGATCAGCTCGGCCGCGGCTCGGAGGCTCACCCGAGAACCGCCGTGGGTGTCGATGCGGGCGACGCTGCCCAGGTCTGGACCAGGCACACCGGTTTCCACGTGCACCACGTCCTTGCCCAGATTAGTTAAGTTTGTTACCAGTTGTCGAGCGCTGGTGTGCCGGTGGGCGTCGCGGGTCACGACCACAATCGTCCGGTCACCTGCGGTTTTCGCAACTTCGTCCGCCGAGATGTCGCGCACGGCGATCACTTCGGCGTCCGGCAGCACCTCACGCAGGTAGGGACCGAGGCCCCACGGCACGTCGCCGACCGCGATCGACGAGTCCACGACCAGGTCCACGACGACCGGGTTCGCACCGACCTCGACCCGGCCGCGCACCTCGACGGCGCGCCGGGCGGCGACGAGACCGATCTCGGCGTCGTGGGCGTCGATGGTCGACGGGGGCTGACCCAGTGCCAGCGACCGGGCCGCGGCCTGGGCCAGGCGGTCCTCCGCCAGTTCGCCGTTCTTGACCGCCGCGACGATCGACTCGATCAGCCACTGGAGGTCGTCGTCGTCCAGGGCCATGCCGCCCAGGCACAACGAGTCCACGCCGGCGGCCAGCGCACGGACGGCGCCCACGGCGAGATCGCCGCCGACCGCCTTCATGTCCAGGCCGTCGGTGATCACCGCGCCGGTGAACCCGAGTTCGGTGCGCAGCAGGTCGATGGCGTGCTTGTTCAGCGTCACCGGCGCCGGACCCCACTCGGGGATCACCAGGTGGCCGGTCATGATCGAGCGGACGCCCGCGCGCACGGCCGCCTGGAACGGCACGAGCTCGACGGCCCGCAGTTGTTCCTCGGTGCGGGGAAGCACCGGGAGCTGCTCGTGAGAGTCCTCAGTGGACGCTCCGTGGCCGGGGAAGTGCTTGGCACAGGCGGCAACGCCCACGGCCTGCAGTCCCTCGACCCACGCGGCGACGTGCCGCGCGGCGAGCACCGGGTCCGAGCCGAACGCGCGGACGCCGATGATCGGGTCGTCCAGCGTCAGCACCAGGTCCGCGGACGGCGCGAGGTTCAGCGAGATCCCGCACTTCGCCAGCCGCGAACCGATGGACGCGGCCACCGAACGCGTGAGGTCGACGTCGTCCGCCGCGCCCAGCGCGTGGTTGCCCGGCACCTCGGAGCCGCGACCCGCGTCGAGACGCGTGACGTCGCCGCCCTCCTCGTCGATGCCGATCACCACGTCCGGGCGCACCGCACGCAGTTCGCCGCAGAGCTCGGTCACCTGGGCGTCGTCGACGACGTTGCGCCCGAAGAGCACAACGCCGCCGAGGCCGTCAGCGACCCGCCGCAGCAACCAGTCGGGGGCGGTCGTTCCGTGAAAACCGGGAAGCAGAACGGCAGCGGCCAACTGATCCACGCGTCATCCCTTCACTGCACCGGCGGTGACGCCGGCGACCATCTTGCGTTGCACGATCAGGAAGAACACCAGCGCGGGCACGGTGAACAGGACGGACGCGGCCATCGCGCCACCCCAGTCGGTGCCGAACGCGGTCTGGAAACCGGACAGCCACACCGGCAGCGTCTCGCTGTCCTGGCTGCGGATCAGGACCTTGGCGAACAGGAACTCGTTCCACGCGGTGATGAACGCGAACACCGACGTCGCGACGAGACCCGGTCCCAGCAAAGGCAGAGTCACCTTCTGGAACGCACCCCAACGGCCGCAGCCGTCGACCATCGCGGCCTCTTCGAGCTCCGCGGGGATGCCGTTGACGAACCCGCGCAACGTCCACGCGCAGAACGGCAGCGTCACCGCGAAGTACACGAGGATCAGCGACGAGAGGTGCTCGTAGAGCCCGAGGTCCCGCATCATCAGGAACATCGGGATCAGCAACGCCTCGAACGGTGCCATCTGCGCGACCAGCATCAGCAGCACGAAGCTCTTGCGGCCGCGGAACGCGAAGCGCGACATGGCGACCGCAGCGGTGATGCCGATGACGATCGCGGCGACGACCGCGGTCAGCGTCACCAGGAGGCTGTTGCCGAGCGAGGACAGGAAGCCCGGCTTGGTCCACGCCGTGACGAAGTTGGAGAACGTCACCGAGAACGGGACCAGGTCGTAGTCCGACGTGATCGTCGTGCCCTTGGGCTTCATCGCCGACGTGACCATCCAGTACGTCGGGAAGATGAAGAACAACGCGAGCACGAGACCCGTGACGTTCGCCGCAGACTTCTTGAGCATCAGATCTTGCCCTCCTCGGTCTGCAGCAGCTTGCGCAGGTACTGGAACGTGATCAGGCCGAGGATGACCATCATCAGCACGGAGATCGCGGCCGCGACGCCGAAGTGGCTCTTCGCGATGCCCTCCAGGTACTGCAACACCGGCAGCGTCGTGCTCTCACCGCTGGGACCGCCCTCGCGGAACACCCAGATCTGGGCGAAGACCTTGAAGTCCCACAACGTCGACAGGAACGTCACCATCATCAGCAGCGACCGGATCTCCGGCCACGTCACCGCGCGGAACGTCTGCCAGCCCGTGGCGCCGTCGATGCCCGCCGCCTCGTAGAGGTCACGAGGAATGCCGACGAGCCCTGCGTAGAGCGAGAAGGCGAGGAAGGGGATCGCCTGCCAGATGATCAGCAGGCCGACGACGGACAGCGTCGACGTTCCTGAGGAGAACCAGGAGTAGCCGGCGAACGAGTCGAAACCCAGCTGCACCAGCGTTTTGTTCAAAATTCCGTAGTTCTGGTCGAACATCCACTGGTAGACCGTGGTGGACGCCAGGATCGGCATGGCCCAGGCGCAGAGCATCGCGATCTGCAGGGCGATCCGCACCCACGGCGTCAGCACGCGCATCAGCAGCGCGATCCCGAGGCCCATGCCCACCGAGGCGCCGACGACGGCGACGGTGAACACGACGGTCCGCAGCGAGACGGTCCAGAACCGTTCGTCCTGAAGGACCGTCACGTAGTTGTCGATGCCCGTCCACACGATCTCACCGCGGACCAGCTCGCCGAGGTTCAGCTGGCGGAAGCTCGTCACGAAGACGGAGACGACCGGCCAGCCGATCAGCCAGAGGATCGCGATGAGAGCGGGAGCGAGCAGCAGGTAGGGCAGCGCCCGGTCGAAGGCACTGCCCCGGCGGCGGCGCTTGTGCGCCCCACCCGTCGCGGCAGGCGGCAGCGCCGGAGGGATGTCCCCTGCCGGCGCTGCCGTTTCGGTCGTTTTGACGGCCGTCATCTCAGCTTGGCTAGGCCATGGCCTTGGTGATGGCGTCGCTCGCGTCCTTCGTTGCCTGGTCCAGCGACTTGGCACCGGTGAGGTACGCGGTCAGCGCGTCCTTCAGCGGGTTCTGGCCCGCCTCGACGGCCGCCCACTTCGGCGTCACCGGGGTGACCTTGCCGTTGGGGGACGAGTCCGCCATGGCCTTGCCGATCGCGTTGCTGGCGAGCTTCGAGGTGTCCTTCGAGGTACCGGGGACAGCGCCGCCCGCGGCGAGCTGGTCCTGGTAGTTCTTGGAGGACAGCAGCGACAGGTACTTCTTCGCGGCCGCGGCGTTCTTGCTGGACGCCGGGATCGCGAGGTTCGAGCCGCCGAGGAACACCGGGGCAGCCGCACCGGCCTTCTTGGACGGGATCGGGAACGCCGAGGTCTTGTCCGCCAGGTCCGGCTTCGCCTTCACGGCGCCGCCGAGCTCCCACGGGAGGCCGACCATCATGCCCACGTTGCCCGTGCCGAAGACCTCCATCTGCTGGGGCTTCGCCTCGTCGATGTCAGCCGGGACCTTCTTGGTGGCCGACGCGTCGTAGAGGGCCTTGTAGGCCTCGAAGCCCGCCTTCGCCTGCGGCGTGTCGAGGGTGCCCGTCCACTTGCCGTTGTCGAGCTTGGCGATGTCGCCGCCCTCGTCCCAGATCAGCGACAGGAGGAAGTACCAGGACTGACCGGGCAGGTACAGCGCCTGGAAGTCCGGGTTGGACGCGTTCGCGGCCTTGAGCTTGTTGATCGCGTCGATCCACTCGGCACGCGACGTCGGCGGCTTCGCCACGCCGGCGGCCTGCAGCAGGTCGGTGCGGTAGATCACGGTGCGGTTCGCGGCGTAGAACGGAACGCCGTACTGCTTGCCGTTGAGCGTCAGGGAGTCCTTCAGACCGCCCAGCCACTCACCACCGTTGAACTGACCGGCGTCCGCCGTCACGTCGGCCAGCGTGCCCTGGTCGGCGAAGCTCGCCGTCTGGGTGTTGCCGAGCTCGATGACGTCCGGCGGGGTGCTGCTGGCCAGCGCCGTGGTCAGCTTCTCCTGGATGCCGGTCCACTTCTGGACCTCGTACTTGACCTTGATCCCGTTCGCCTGCTCGAACTCCTTGTTCAAGGCGTCGGTCAGGGTCGTCGGCGCGGAGCCGTCCATGAGCCACACGGTGATCTCTTTGGTCTCCGTGGTGCTACCGCTGTTCGTGCTCGTGCCACAGCCTGACACGGCCACTGCCAGTGCGGCGGCACCGACAGCGAGTCCTCTCCAGCCCTTCACAGTTCGCGCCCTTTCACCAAGCCCGGCACTCGGCCGGAACGTCCAAGTGGTGTAGACCAATGCGGAACAGCGTGTGCTGCGTCACCGCGTCTGTCAAGCGCGTTGCCAAGACGTTGCGAAGTCATCGGACGAATTTCGGGGCGGATGTCGGGGGTTCGGACGCACGAATCGACACGGACAAGGCATCCTTGTGATGCTTGACATGGAGTGCGAGGAGGAGGCCATGCTGGAGACGACGCCTGCATCAGGCGTGGACGCCAGGACGCGGGCGCAACGCGAACCCAAGTACTGGGGTCTCAAGCGGCACCTGCTCGACCTGTTGAGGGCGTTGCCGCCCGGTTCGCCGATCCCCACGGAACGGTCGCTGGCCGCGGAGTTCGACGTTTCCAGGACGACCGTTCGCCAGGCTCTTGCCGAGCTGACGGTGGAAGGCCGCCTGCTCCGTGTGCAGGGCAAGGGCACCTTTGCGGCGGAACCCAAAGTCGCCCAGAGGTTGCAGCTGTCTTCGTACACAGAGGACATGCGGGCCCAGGGCCGCGTGCCGTCGTCGAAGCTGATCGAGGCTTCGGAGATGCCGGCCGAGGCGGAGCTCGCCCGGTATCTGGGCGTGCGTCCGGGAGCGAAGGTCCTGCGTCTGCACCGCCTGCGGCTCGCCGACAACGAGCCGATGGCGATCGAGACGACGCACCTCGCGCTGGGCCGCTTCCGCGGGCTGCGCCGGTACCTGGCGCCGGGAGCGTCGCTGTACCAGGTGCTGTCCGAGCGGTTCGGTGTCGAGATGGGACACGCGGAGGAGACGATCGAGACCGCGCTCGCCTCGCCCGAAGAGGCAGAGCTGCTCGGCGCCGACATCGGCCTGCCGATGCTGCTGCTGTCCCGGCACTCGTTCGACACCGAGGGCAATCCGATCGAGTGGGTCCGATCGGTCTACCGCGGTGACCGCTACAAGTTCGTCGCCACGCTGAACAGGCCGTCTTGATCGCCTGGGGCACGCCGCGAGCCCGTTGGGTGTTGACGACGACGATCCTCGGCTCGGGCATGGCCATGCTCGACGGGACGATCGTCAACGTGGCGTTGCCCCGGATCGGGGCGGAGTTCAGCGCGTCGGTCACCGACCTGCAGTGGATCCTGAACGGGTACCTGCTCGCGCTGGCCTCGCTGATCCTGATCGCCGGGTCCCTCGGCGACAGGTTCGGACGGCGGCGGGTCTACGTGATCGGCGTGATCTGGTTCGGCGTGGCGTCGCTGCTGTGCGGTGCCGCGTGGAGCGTTCCGGTGCTGGTCGCGGCACGGGTGCTGCAGGGCGTGGGCGCGGCGTTGCTGACGCCGGGAGCGCTGGCGATCCTGCAGTCGTCGTTCAACCGGGAGGACCGCTCCCGCGCGATCGGCGCCTGGTCAGGGCTGTCCGGTGTGGCGACCGCCGTCGGGCCGCTCGTCGGCGGGTTGCTGGTGCAGGCCTGGTCGTGGCGGCTCGCGTTCCTGGTGAACCTGCCGGTGGCCGCGCTCTGCGTGTTCCTCGCGCTGCGGTTCGTGCCGGAGTCGCGCGACGAGTCGGCCGGGCACCCGAACTACCTGTCCGCGCTGGTCGGCGCGGTCGGGCTGGCGTTGCTGACGGGCGGGCTCGTCGAGCAGTCGTACGTGCTCGCGGCCGCGGGACTGGCCGCGATGATCGCGTTCGGGCTCGTCCAGAAGCGGTCCGCGGACCCGTTGGTGCCGCCGGAGCTGTTCCGCGACCGGACGTTCCTGGTCTCGAACGTCGTGACGTTCCTGGTCTACGCGGCGCTCGGCGGCGTGATGGTGCTGCTCGTGCTGCAACTGCAGATCTCGCTCGGATATTCGCCGACGGCGTCCGGACTGGCCAGCGTGCCGCTCACGATCATCATGCTGCTGGCCTCCTCGACGTCGGGGAAGCTCGCCCAGCGCTACGGCCCGCGCGTGCAGTTGATCGCCGGTCCGATCCTGGTCGGCCTGGGCATGTTGCTACTGCGCAACGCCGTTCCCGGCGCCTCGTACGTCACCGGCGTGCTGCCCGGTGTGGTGCTGTTCGGCGTCGGGCTCGCGACCGTGGTCGCCCCGGTGACGGCGACCGTGCTGGCCTCGGCGCCCGATCACCACGCGGGTGTCGCGTCCGGCGTGAACAACGCCGTGGCCCGCACCGGCAGCCTGCTCGCGATGGCCGTGCTGCCCGCCGCGGTCGGTCTGATGGGCGAGGACTACACGAACCCGGTCGTCATGACCTCCGGGTTCCAGATGGCTCTCGTGCTGTGCGCGGGCGCGGCGATCATCGGCGGCCTGCTGGCGATCGGGGTGGACAACCGGGTGCTGGACGCTGCCCCTGAGCAGCACGAAGCCCCGCATCCCGGCGAGTGCCTGCACTGCGGCGTGGAGGGCCCGCCGACGCACATCCGGTCAGGTGGCGAGAAGGCGCACCAGTAGCGCGGGGTCGACGTTGCCGCCGGACACGATGGCGACGCCACCCCCGAGCTTGGCCTGGGCCGCCACCGCGACGGCCCCGCTCGGCTCCGCGATCAGCCGCGCCCGGCGGGCCAGGTCGGTCACCGCTTTCAGGATCTCGTCCTCCGACACCGTGATCACGTCGTCCACGTACTTGCTGATGTGGGCCCAGGTGAGTTCCGAGGGCTCGTCCCTCAACGCGTCAGCGGCCGTCTGAGCCCGTTTCAGCGGGTCCCAGCGCACCAGTTCGCCCGTTTTGAGTGATTCCGCGATGTCGGCGGCCAGCTCGGGTTCCGCGCCGATCACCCGGACGTCCGGGCGCAGCGACTTGATCGCCGTGGCCACGCCGGAGATCAGCCCGCCGCCGGACATCGGCACCACGACGGCCTCGACGCCCGGCAGGTCGTCCAGGATCTCCAGGCCGATCGTGCCCTGACCGGCGATCACGTCGGGGTGGTCGAACGGCGGGATCAGCGCCGCGCCGCGTTCGGCGACCAGGGCCTCCGCGCGTTCGACGCGTTCGGTGATGCCGACGATGAAGACCTCGGCCCCCAACGCCTTCGTGGCCTCGATCTTGACCGCCGGGGTGTTGTCCGGCATCACGATCGCGGCCGGGACGCCGTGCAGGCGTGCCGCGAACGCCACGGCCTGCGCGTGGTTGCCGCTGGAGTACGCCACCACGCCGTTGGCGCGGTTCTCCAGGCGTGCCAACGCGTTCAGCGCGCCGCGGAGTTTGAACGCGCCGATCGGCTGCAGGTTCTCCGGCTTGATCCATCCAGGACCGAACGGCAGCAACGGCGTGCGCACCACGTGCGGGGCGATCACCGCCGCCGCCGAACGGATCTCTGGGAGCGCGATCATCCGAGGATCGACGCGAGCAGGGCAGGCTCGATGTTGCCGCCGGAGACGATCGCGACGGCCGGACCGGCCGGCAGGTCGCGGTTCAGGTACGCGGCGACGGCCACGGCACCGCTCGTCTCGGACACGACCCGCGTGCGGCGGGCGATCTGCCTCACCGCGTCCCGGATCTCGTCCTCGGAGACCGTCACGACGTCGTCGACGTACTCGCGGATGTGCGCCCACGTCAGCTCGGAGGCCTCGGCGCGCAGACCGTCCGCGACGGTGCGGGCGCGGTCGTGCGCGTCCCAGCGGACCAGCTCGCCGGCGGCGAACGACGCGGCGGTGTCGCCGGCCAGTTCGGGCTCGACACCGATGACGCGGACGTTGGGGCGCAACGACTTCACCGCCGCCGCGACGCCGGAGATCAGTCCGCCGCCGCTCACCGGCACCAGGACCGTCGCCACGTCGGGAAGATCCGCGCAGATCTCCAGGCCGATCGTGCCCTGGCCGGCGATCACGTCCGGGTGGTCGAACGGCGGGATCAGCGTCGCCTTCCGCTCCTCCACGAGCTCGTAGGCGCGCGACTCGCGTTCGGTGATGCCGACGACGAACACCTCCGCGCCGTGCGCGAGCGTCGCGTCGATCTTGATCTGCGGGGTGTTGTTCGGCACGACGATCGCGGCCGGCATGCCCAGGATCTTGGCGGCGTAGGCGACCGCCTGCGCGTGGTTACCGCTCGAATACGCCACGACACCGCGCGCCCGGTCCTCGGAAGGTATGCGGGACAACGCGTTCACCGCGCCGCGTTGCTTGAAGGCACCGATCGGCTGCAGCGACTCGGGCTTGATCCACAGGCCGGAGTCGAAGGGCAGCAACGGGGTGTGGACGACATGCGGGGCGATCGCGGCGGCGGCCGCGTGGACGTCTTCGAGAGTCACCAGGCGCATGCGTCGATGATGCACGTCACCGGGGCACAACCGGTGAACTGTGCCCAACGTCCTACGTGTGTCATGTCTGAGAAGGAGAAGATCACCCCCGTCAAGCTCATCGCGAGTGTGCTCGCCGCCGCCACAGCGGCCGTGCTGAGCCTTCGCCTCAACCTCGTCGGCACCATCGTCGGTGCGATTCTGGCGAGCCTCGTCACCACTCTGGGCGCTGTGTTCTACCAGCGGTCGATGGAACGCGAGAAGCGCTGGCAGGTGATCGCGGTCGGCGGCCTGCTGGTTTTCGCTGTGACCGTGCTCACCGCGACGAGCGTCCAGCTGGTCACCGGCAAGCCGGTCACCGCCGATCCGGGCAAACCGTCCACAAGCACCCACACCGAGACCCACACCGAGACGACGAAGACCGAAACGATCACCGTGACGCCGCCTCCGAGCACGTCCGGTCAGTCGTCGTCCGAGAGCACCACGACCACCACGCCGACGACGACGTCGACAGATTCCCGACAGCCGACGGACAGCTCGACGCCTCCGTCGACCACCGACCCCATTCGGTGATCACGTCACTACTTTGAGCGACAGTTAACTGTCAAAGGCTACGCGCCGCAGTTGATCTGTCGTGAGCTGTGACACACTTCGTTCACGTTCGGGGCAGGGCGTCATAGCCAAGAGGCCCGCAACTTCACTCGAACGGGCGAAGGAATTCGGTCCGAAAGAGACCGGGAGGAGGCGCAATGAGGCTCGTGGCACGTCCGCTTGAGCCCGGCGCCTTCGGTGGAGGACATGGCGCCTGCACCGGGTTTGAGAGGCAAGTTGGGATGGGAGGGGTGGGGCGACCCCTGCCGCCGCCCCACCACCCGTCCCCCTAGAGCCCCCGAGAGAGGTCCCTGCAACCGATCTCTCGGGTTCCCCTGCACCCGAAAGTGAGGGAGACGTCTGATGAACCGCACGAGTGCGGCCCGTGTTACCGGTGCCGTTGTTCTCGCCACCGGAGTCGTGACTGCTCTCAGCGTACCGGCGTTTGGCGCCCCTGCCGCACCGGTCGCCCCAACCGGTTCCGATACGGAGAGCTACTCGGCAGAGTTGCTCCAAGCGGTCCAGCGTGATTTGGGCCTGAACGCTGACCAGGCCCGCGTCCGATTGGCCTCTGACCAGAGGTCGAGCGAAATCGCGGAGCAGTCGAAGTCGTCTCTGGGCGACGCGTTCGGCGGAGCCTGGATCGACCAGGCGAGCGGCAGACTGACGGTCGGGGTGACCAAGTCGGGACTCTCCGTGACCGGCGCGGACACCCAGGTCGTCAAGAACTCGCTCGCCCAGCTCAACGGGACCAAGTCGGTTCTCGACCTCATGAGCGCCCCCGCGGCGATCACGAGCTGGCGGGTCGACGAGAAGTCGAACAGCGTCGTCGTCGAGGTCAACAAGAACGTGCGCGACGCGGCCGCGGACAAGTGGATCGCGACCGCGAAGTCCGTCAGCGGTGCGGTCCAGGTCGCCGAGGTGACCGAGAGCCCGACCCCGCTGTACGACCTGCGCGGTGGTGACGCCATCTACATGGGTGGTGGCCGCTGCTCGCTGGGCTTCTCCGTCACCGGTGGCTTCGTGACCGCGGGCCACTGCGGCACCACGGGCACCGCCGTCCAGGGCTTCAACCGCGTCGCGGCCGGCACGTTCGCCGGCTCGGTCTTCCCGGGCAACGACTACTCCTGGGTGCGGACCAACGCGAACTGGACCCCGCGTCCGTGGGTCAACCGCTACGGCGGCGCGAACGTGATCGTCAAGGGCTCGACCCAGGCGGCCGTCGGCTCGCAGATCTGCCGCTCGGGCTCCACGACCGGATGGCGCTGCGGCACCGTCCAGGCGTTCAACCAGACCGTGAACTACCCGCAGGGCCAGGTCCGGGGCCTCACCCGCACCAACGCCTGCGCGGAGCCGGGTGACTCCGGTGGTTCGTGGGTGGCGGGCTCCGGCTTCGGCCAGGCCCAGGGCGTGACGTCCGGTGGTTCGGGCAACTGCTCGTCCGGCGGCACCACGTACTTCCAGCCGGTGAACCCGATCCTGTCGCGCTACGGCCTCACGCTGACGCGCGGCTAGTTCTCAGCTGAAAGCGCCGCGGCACCCTCTGGTGTCGCGGCGTTTTTTCAGTTGAGGAGCACGATCTTGCCGTGGGCGTGGCCGGTCTCGCTCAGCCGATGCGCTTCGGCTGCTTCGGACAGCGGGAAGACCCCGGCCAGTGGCACGGTGAAGGCGCCCTGCTCGGCGAGTTCCGCCGCGATGGCGAGGCCGTGCAGCGCCTGGGGATCGGCACCGGGGCCGCCCGCGGTGTGCGTCAGCCGGATCCCGTGGTCGCCGGACAGGTCGGCGATCGTCACCACGCGATCCGGTGAGCCCGCGATCGAGATGAGGTCGGGCACGGTCCCCGCGCAGTGCAGGACGGCGTCGACCGCGCCGACCCGGTCCGCCAAGCCCTCGCCGTACTCGACCGGCGTCGCTCCCAGCGAGGCCACCAGGTCCTGACTCGACGGCCCGGCGGTCCCGATCACCTTCGCGCCCCGTGCGACCGCCAGCTGGATCGCCACCGTGCCGACGCCGCCCGCCGCGCCCGCGATCAGCAACGTCGTTCCGTCGCGCACCCCGAGCAGGTCCAGCGCCCTGGTGGCGGTCTCCACGTTGGCCGCCGCGCCGCCCGCCTGCTCCCAGCTCAGAGCCGCCGGCTTCGGTGCCCACGCGGCCAGCACCGCGAACTCGGCGTTGGCTCCGCCGAGCAGGGCCAGGTCGACCAGGCCGAACACCTCGTCGCCGGGGCTCACGCCGGTCACCCCCTCGCCGACCTCGTCGACGACACCCGCCGCGTCCACGCCGGGCACGTGCGGCAACGGCAACCGCTCGCCGAACATCCCGGAGCGCAGGTAGGTGTCCCCGGGAGTGACTCCGGAGGCGCGCACGGCGATGCGGACCTGACCGGGACCCGCGTGCGGTTCGGCGACCTCGGCCACGTGCAGGAGGTCGGCGGGTCCGTACTGGGTGAACTGAAGTGCTCGCATGCCGGCGAAATTAGTGGAACAGGGCGTCCACTTAGCCGAAACTGAGACGGTGACGGTGGAACTGACTCAGAACCTGCGGGCGGACGCCCAGGACAACCGCGACCGGATCCTGGTCGTGGCGCGGGAGGCCTTCGCCTCGGAGGGCCTGGACGTGCCGATGCGCGAGATCGCCCGCCGGGCCGGGGTCGGTCCGGCGACCCTCTACCGCCGCTTCCCCACCAAGGAGGCGCTCCTGGTGGAGGCGTTCTCGGAGCGGCTGGCGGCCTGCACGGCCGCGGTCGACGAGGGTCTCGCGAACCCGGATCCCTGGCAGGGGTTCTGCCGGACCATCGAGCAGGTGTGCCTGCTGCACGTGCTCGACCGCGGATTTTCGGCGGCGTTCACGAGCGCCTACCCCAGGGCGATCGACTTCGCCTCGGTGCGCGAGACGTCGTTCCGCTCGCTCGCCGAACTCATCAGGCGGGCGAAGGCGACCGGGCGGCTGCGGGCCGACTTCTCGGTCGACGACGTGGTGCTGCTCCTGATGGCGAGCGGGGGCGTCCGAGCGGGGACGCCCGCGATCGCGCGGCGGCTGGCCACGCTGTTCCTCGAAGGGGCGGCTAGCTGAACTGCACGGACCGCTTCGACAGTCCGTACCAGAAGCCGTCGACGCTGGTGCGGGCCTTCTCGTCGCTCGCGGCGCCGAGTGCCACGAAGAGCGGCGCGAAGTGCTCAGTCCTCGGATGTGCGATCCCCGCCGCCGGCGCCTTCTGCTGGAAGTCGAGCAACGCGTCGACGTCGCCGTTCGCGAGCTGCTGGTGCGCCCAGTCGTCGAACTCCTTCGACCACGACGGCGGCTCGTAGTCCGGTCCGGCGGGGAAGTTCACGCAGCTCAGGTTGTGGGTCATGAACCCGCTGCCGACGATCAGGACGTTCTTGTCCCGCAGCGGCGCCAGTTTGCGGCCGATCTCGTGCAGCTCACGCGGGTCGAGCGTGGGCATCGACATCTGCAGCACCGGCACGTCGGCGTCCGGGAACATCTCCTTGAGCGGAACGTAGGCGCCGTGGTCGAGCCCGCGCGTCTCGTCCTGCTCGACGTGGCCGCCGAGGAGCTTGCGGACGTCGGCGGCCAGCTGCGGTGCGCCCGGCGCCTCGTACTTGACGTCGTAGTACCGCTGCGGGAAGCCCCAGAAGTCGTAGACCAGGGGCACGGTCGTGGTCGCGCCGATGGTCGTCGGCGCCTCCTCCCAGTGCGCGGAGACCATGAGCACGGCCTCCGGGCGCGGGAGGGTGGCGGACCAGTCCTTGAGCTCTCTGGTCCACGTCTCGTCGTCAGCCAGCGGGGGAGCCCCGTGGCTCAGGTACAGCACAGGTGCGCTCACGTCATCGAGAGTACGCCTGTTTGTTCAAATTTCAACTACTAAGTTCAGTTTTGAACGACTCGGCGGCCTTGCGGGGGTCTTCGGCGTCGGTGATGGCCCGGACGACGACCACTCGGGTCGCTCCGGCTGCCTTTACCTCGTGGAGGTTCATGAGGTCGATGCCGCCGATGGCGAACCACGCGCGCTCGGACTTCGTGGCTCGGACCAGGTCGAGTCCCGGAGCCGGGCGGCCCGGTTTGGTCGGCGTCGGCCAGCACGGGCCGGTGCAGAAGTAGTCCACGCCGGGTTCCGTCGTCGCTGCGGTCATCTGGTCGACGTCGTGGGTGGAGCGGCCGATCACCACCTCGTCGCCGATGATCCGGCGGGCGAGCGGGACGGGCAGGTCGTCCTGGCCGAGGTGCAGCACGTCGGCGTCGACCGCGTGGGCGATGTCCGCGCGGTCGTTGACGGCGAGGAGCCTGCCGTGGCGCTCGGTGGCCTCGGCGAGGATCTCGATCGCCTCGATCTCCTGCTTCGCCTCCAGTGACTTGTCCCGCAGCTGGATGATGTCGACGCCGCCCGCGAGTGCCGCGTCCGCGAACTCGGCCAGATCAGGCCGGTTCGGCGTGCAGAGGTAGAGCGTCGCGTCGGCGAGTCGTTGCCTGATCAGGTTTCCGTCGAGTCCTGGCACGTACGCACGTTAACCGTTATGTTGAAGTCGGTCCGCACGGGAGCCTGGAGAACACCGGGCTGAGAGGGAGCGTGGTTCGCTCCGACCGTCGAACCTGATCCGGGTCATGCCGGCGCAGGGAGCGTGAATGCCTTGAGCAGTGTGGAAGTGGCCGTCCGAGGGGGCGGTGTCATCGGGCTGTCCGTGGCTCTCGCCGCGGCACGGGCCGGGTTCTCGGTCTCCGTGTTCGACGACGGGTCGCCGCATGCCGGCTCGCGGGTCGCGGGCGGGATGCTCGCGCCGTTGACGGAGGCCTGGCCGGGCGAGGAAGCCGTGGTGGCGCAGGGTGTTGCGGCCCTCGCACTGTGGCCGTCGTTCGCTGAGTCTTTGGGTGTCGAGCTGTTCACCGCGGGGACTTTGGCGGTCGGTGCGCAACCCGGTGACCTCGCTGATCTCCGGCACGCGGGGGAGTTGCTGACCTCGCGGGAGATCCGGGCTCTCGAACCTTCTCTCGGGCCGGCGGTGCGCGGTGGCGTGCACGCGCCGGGCGATCTCGCCGTCGACAACCGCGTGCTGCTTTCCGCACTGTGGAAGGCTTGTCTGGACGCCGGAGTCGTGTCCTCAGTGGAGGGACGGGTCACGGTGATCGCCGCCGGGGCGTGGAGCGGTGCGCTGCATCCCGCGTTGAAGGACGTGATCCGGCCGGTCAAGGGCGAGATTCTGCGGCTGACCCATCGGCCCGGCGCGTTGCCGCCGCCTCGCCACACGATCCGCGCGCTGGTGTCCGGTCGTCCGGTGTACCTGGTGCCGCGAGACGACGGTCTGGTCGTCGGCGCGACCCAGTACGAGGCGGGCTTCGACACCGACGTGACCGTCGCGGGCGTGCGGGACCTGTTGCGGGACGCGGAAACCGTGCTGCCGGGCATCGCCGAGTACGCGCTGACCGAGGCCGCCGTCGGGTTCCGCGCGGGCAGCCCCGACAACGTCCCGATCGTCCGCTGGCTGGAGCCGGGCGTGATCGCGGCGACCGGCCACCACCGCAACGGCCTGCTGCTGGCCCCGCACACCGCTCAGGTCGTCGTCGACCTGCTTCAGGGAGGAAGTTCGTGAAGGCACAGGTGAACGGGACCTCCCGCGACTTGGCCGAGGGCACGTCGGTGGCCGCGGTCGTGACGCTGGTGGGCGCACCCGAGAAGGGCGTGGCCGTGGCGCTCGACGGTGCCGTGGTGCCGAGGGCGTTGTGGGACAGGACGATCGTGCCGGACGGCGGCGTCGTCGAGGTGCTGACCGCGGTCCAGGGAGGCTGACGTGGACGATCCGCTGATCATCGCGGGCCGGGAGTTCCGGTCCAGGCTCATCACCGGCACCGGCGGTGCCGCGAACCTCTCGGTGCTGGAACGGGCCCTGGTCGCGTCCGGTACCGAGCTGACGACCGTGGCGATGCGCCGCGTCGACGCCGCGGGCCAGACCGGCGTGCTGGAGTTGTTGCGGCGCCTGGGGATCGAGGTCCTGCCGAACACCGCGGGCTGCCGCACGTCCGCCGAGGCCGTGCTGACCGCGCAGCTGGCACGCGAGGCCCTGGAGACGAACTGGGTCAAGCTGGAGGTCGTCCACGACGAGGAGACCTTGCTGCCGGACCCGGTCGAGCTGCTCGACGCGGCCGAGCGGCTGGTGAACGACGGCTTCGTGGTCCTGCCGTACACCAACGACGACCCGGTGCTCGCCCTGAAGCTCCAGGACGTCGGCTGCGCGACGGTCATGCCGTTGGGCTCTCCCATCGGTACGGGTCTCGGCATCCGCAACCCGCACAACATCGAGATGATCACTTCCAGGGCATCTGTCCCAGTGGTGCTCGACGCGGGCATCGGCACGGCGTCCGACGCGGCCCTCGCGATGGAACTCGGCTGCTCAGCGGTGCTTCTGGCGACCGCCGTCACCCGAGCGCAGGACCCGGAACGGATGGGCGCCGCCATGCGTTGTGCGGTCGAGGGCGGACGGCTGGCACGCCTGGCCGGACGAATTCCACAACGCTTTTGGGCCCAAGCGTCTTCGCCGGGACTCTGAGGTCGCTACCGTGGGTGCACACGTGTTGGGGGATGATTGAGAACTACCTGAAATCCCGCCGAGGAGGACGACAAGCCGTGACGGCCCCCATTGACGCCGAGGTCGAGGACGCGACCGCGCGCCTGTACCTGGCGATCGGCCGGCTGGCCCGGTTGCTGCGACGCACCGGTTCCCCCGGACTCGGCCCCGGCGCGGTCTCCGCGCTCGCCACCCTCGCCCGCTGCGGCCCCATGCGCCTCGGCGACCTGGCGAACAAGGAGGGCGTGGCGCCCCCGACGCTGTCCCGCATCGTCGCCGCGCTGGTGGAAGCCGGTTACGTGAAGCGCGAACCCGACCCGCAGGACGGCCGCGCCTGGCTCGCCACCCCCACGCCCGAGGGCGAGACGATGGTGTCCGGCGTGCGGTCCGCGCGGGTGCGCGAACTGCAGCGGCGGATCGAGCAGCTCACACCGGAGCACGTGTCGGCTCTGGTGCACGCCCTGGACGCGTTGGAGACACTCGTCGGCGAAGAGTCCAAGTAGCGCCTCATGCCCGAGTACGACGAGGTGCTCGCCCGGCTTCGCCACCTCGGGGCGGGGAAGCGCGAGTCCATGCGGATCATGACGGAAGCGACGGGCCTGGAATTCGGCGAGGTCCAGCGGCTCGTGCACGAGAGCCCGGTGTGGAGCGACCGCAAAGCGGGTGACGAAGCGGCCCAGGACTGGTTCTTCCGCAGCATGTTCGTCATCGCCGTGCTGGGAGAGGCCGAAGTCACCGCGCCCGCCGAGGACGTGGCCGAGTGCGACGAGCGCCGGCGGCGCGCCGAGATCGGGTTGGGAGACCTGGCGTCCGGCCTGCCCGCCGTTGCGCTGCACCGCTTCCACGAGCTCATGGCCGAAGGCCTGCTCGGCAAGGCGTTCGCCGAACTGGTGGCGGTCGTGCGGGAGCAGGGCGCGGAGTGCTGGGCCGAGCTGGCCGCGGTCGCCGACACGCTGCTTCTCACCGATGAAGGGGAGCCTGCCGGTGAGAGCGAAGGCCGTGAGGACTGGGCGTTCGCGGCCTTCGAGGTTCATCGGCGCGCACGTGCGCGTGAGGACTAGCGCATGAAGTCCCGGACCGCCGGCATGTGGTGGGGCACGTCGATCGAGGCGCCCGACCCCGGTGCGCTGGCGAGGTTCTACGCGGAACTCCTCGGCTGGCACATCGGCCACGAGGAGCCGGGCACCACGATCGTCGCAGCCTCTCCGAACGGACCGTTCTTCGTCTTCCAGCACGCGGACGGCTATCGGGCGCCGGTCTGGCCGCCGGTCGACGGTCGGCAGCGCCCGATGATGCACTTCGACTTCCAGGTCGGTGACCTGGAGTCGGCCGTCGCCGAGGCGGTGGCGCTGGGTGCGACCGTGGCGGACGTCCAGCCGCAGCCGAACGTCCGGGTGCTGCTAGACCCCGCCGGGCACCCCTTCTGCCTGTGCCTGGACGAAGAGTCCTCGTAGCGCCTGGTTGAAGGCGTCGAACTCCGCGACCAGCACCTCGCGGGTCTGCGCCAGCACGCCTTCGGTCATCGTGCCGGTGAAGGTCTCCACGTTCACCAGCCGCGTGCCGTCCGCCGTTTCGCTGAGCTCCCAGCGGTGGCGCCCGAAGAACGTCTCCGGGTCGCCGCCCTGGGAGGCCAGCACGTAAGGCTCCAGCGAGGTGATCTCGCCGTCGAAGTCGCGTTCGAACGGCGTGCCCTTGGCCGCCTTCACCTTCGTCCGCACGCCGTCCACCCGCGTGTACTCCATGACGGGGTTCCAGCGGGCGTAGCCGTCGAAGTCCACCAGCACGCGCCACACGTCGTCGATCGGCGCGGGGACGACCAGCGCTGTCCTGACCTCGTTCATCTGCACGGTTGTCAAGCATGGTGGGACGGTCCAGCGATTTTCAGCCCGGCAACCGCCACAGCGGCGACACCGGACCGACGCCGCCACCCAGCGGGTAGGCCGCGGCCACCGACTTCACGATGAACTCCTTGCCGAACCGCACGGCCTCCGGCACCGAGGCACCCTTCGACAGCGCCGAGCTGATCGACGACGCCAGAGTGTCGCCACTGCCGTGCGTGTGCTCGGTGTCGTAGCGAGGTCCAGGCAGTTCGATGAACTCACGTCCGTCGTAGAGCAGGTCGAGGCACTCCGGGTCGTCCCACATGTGGCCGCCCTTCACGAGCACCCACTCCGGCCCCAAGGCGTGCAACGCCTCCGCCGCCACGCGCTGGTCCGCGCGGTCCTTCACCGCGATGCCGGTGATCAGCCGCACCTCGTCCAGGTTCGGCGTCACCAGCGTCGCGCGCGGGAACAGCAGGCTGCGCAACGCGTCCAGGGCGTTGTCGGCCAGCAGTTGGTCGCCGTGCATGGACGCCGAGACCGGGTCGACGACGAACGGGGTCCTGCCCCTGCCGATGCCGACGCGGTCGAGGGCCGGGGTGATGGCCTCGATGATCCGCGCCGACGCGAGCATGCCGGTCTTCGCGGCCTGCACGCCGATGTCCTCGGCCACCGAGATGATCTGCGCCGCGACGACGTCCGCCGGGATCTCCGAGACTCCCGTGACGCCCAGGGAGTTCTGGACCGTCACGGCCGTCAGTGCGACGCAGCCGTGCACTCCGCACGCGAAGAGCGTGCGGAGGTCGGCCTGGATACCCGCACCACCGCCGGAATCGCTTCCGGCGATGGTGAGGACCCTGGGTGGTGTCGAGGTCACGAAGTCTCCACGACCGGGAGGTAGACCTTGTTGCCCGTGTCGGCGAACTCGTCGGACTTCTCCGCCATGCCCGCCTCGATCGCCTCCACTGTGGACAGACCGCGTTCCTCGGCGTAGCGCCGCACGTCCTGCGTGATCTTCATGGAGCAGAACTTCGGCCCGCACATCGAGCAGAAGTGCGCCGTCTTCGCCGGTTCCGCGGGGAGCGTCTCGTCGTGGAACGAGCGCGCGGTGTCCGGGTCGAGCGACAGGTTGAACTGGTCCTCCCAGCGGAACTCGAAGCGCGCCTTGGACAGCGCGTCGTCCCAGTCCTGGACGCCGGGGTGGCCCTTGGCGAGGTCCGCGCTGTGCGCCGCGATCTTGTACGTGATCACGCCGGTCTTCACGTCATCGCGGTTCGGCAGGCCGAGGTGCTCCTTCGGCGTGACGTAGCAGAGCATCGCCGTGCCCAGCCAGCCGATCTGCGCCGCGCCGATCGCCGACGTGATGTGGTCGTACGCCGGCGCGATGTCGGTGGCCAGCGGCCCGAGGGTGTAGAACGGCGCCTCGCCGCACCACTCCTCTTCGAGCCGGACGTTCTCGGCGATCTTGTGCATCGGCACGTGGCCGGGGCCCTCGATCATCACCTGGACGTCCTTCGCCCGTGCGATGTGCGTGAGCTCGCCCAACGTCTTGAGCTCGGCGAACTGCGCCGCGTCGTTGGCGTCCGCGATGGAACCCGGCCGCAGCCCGTCACCCAGCGAGAACGTCACGTCGTAGGCGCGCAGGATGTCGCAGAGCTCCTCGAAGTGCGTGTAGAGGAAGCTCTCCTTGTGGTGCGCTAGGCACCACGCGGCCATGATCGAACCGCCGCGCGAGACGATGCCCGTGACGCGCTTGGCCGTCAGCGGCACGTACCGCAGCAGCACGCCTGCGTGCACGGTCATGTAGTCGACGCCCTGCTCGGCCTGCTCGATCACGGTGTCGCGGTAGACCTCCCACGACAGCGAAGCCGGATCGCCGTTGACCTTCTCCAGCGCCTGGTAGATCGGCACGGTGCCGATGGGAACGGGCGAGTTGCGCAGGATCCACTCGCGCGTCTCGTGAATCCGCTTGCCGGTGGACAGGTCCATGATCGTGTCGGCACCCCAGCGGGACGCCCACACCATCTTCTCGACCTCGTCCTCGATCGACGACGACACCGCGGAGTTGCCGATGTTGGCGTTGATCTTGACGAGGAACTTCTTGCCGATGATCATCGGCTCGGCCTCGGGGTGCTTGCGGTTCAACGGAATCACCGCACGCCCGATGGCCACCTCCTCGCGCACGAACTCCGCGTCGAGGTTCTCGCGCACCGCGATGTAGCGCATCTCCGGGGTGATGATCCCGGCCTTCGCGTACGCGAGCTGGCTGACAGCTCCGTTGATCGGTTCCCGTGCGGCGATCCACCCCGACCTCAGGTCGGGGAGTCCACTGTGGACGTCGATGGTCGCGTTGTCGTCGGTATACGGACCGGAAGTGTCGTAAAGATCGACATGTTCGCCGTTGGTCAGCTCGACCCTGCGGTAGGGCACCCGGATGTCAGAGGAGACTTCCCGATACACCTTGCGCGAGCCCGAGATCGGGCCGGTGGTCACACTGGGCTTGACCGAACGGTCGTCAAGTGCCGTCACGACATTCCTCCCTACGCCGGCATTACCCGGTCAGGTTCAGGCGGTCGGTGACACCGGCACTACGGCCAGTCACCCTCTCAGCCCGCTCAGGCGCGAGCTCCCGCGTTGTGTTGAGTTGTCGAGAACCGACCATAGTCAGCGCGCGCCGTAGCTGCCAAGGGCGTCGTTTGCCCCTAATCTCTTCCCCGTGGCTGATCACCAGCCGTTCCCGCCCGGCGCGCGACGCGGCCAGCGTCCCGCCGTGGTCTCGGCATGCCCTTCCTGCGGAGAACTCGCAGGTCGCGGCTACCCCGACTGCGGCTTCTGCGCGGAACTGCTCGACCAGTTCTGGCTCGCGGACTGGGAGGCGTTGCGCACGTCGTCCCAGCTGGCGGACCGGGAACTGGCCGAACTGGTGACCTCCGCGGACGTCGGCCAGTACCCGTGGACGTGCGTGGACTGGGCGATGACGCTGCTGGCGTGCTCCCGCTGCGGTGCCGAACTGGGCACCGGACCGGTCGAGTGCGTGCGGTGCGCGGTGACCGAGGAACGCCGGTGGAGCTGGGACCACTCGGCCCATCCGTACACGATGAGCGCGAACGAGCACCTGCTCCGGGTCGCCCGCGCGGCCCTGCGCGCACCTCACCGGCGTCGTCCGGCCGTCGTGCAGGCCTGGCAGCTGGTGCTGCCGTTCCTGATCGCCGGTGAGGTGATCGAGTTCGGCCGCCTGGACCGGATCCGCGCGCACGTGCTGGCCGGCGGCTACGCGTCGATGGCCGCCTGCCACACCTTCGCCGAGCTGGCCGGGCTGCCCGAGCTGTTCTGGCGCCGGGGCAGCCCGATCTCAACGCGGGTCGAGTACCAGCCGGACTCCGAGCGCCAGCAGCACGCCGCCCGACAGCTTCTCGAGCGCGGGACGGACGCGCGGCCGGCTCAGCCAGCCGCGGATCGTGTGCAGGATCGACACGATGATCAGGTACCAGACGGTGTCGATCAGGACCCACCCGATGGCGAGGAAGAGCAGAACCCCCTTGCCGGCCTCCCCGGCAGGCACGAACTGCGGTAGGAACGAGATCGCGAACACGCCGAGCTTCGGGTTGGCCAGGTTCACGACCAGGCCGCTGCGGAACGCGTGGCTGGCCGGTGGGGGGTCGGCGTTGGGCAGGCTCTTGCTGATCAGGGCCCTGACGCCGAGATAGATCAGGAAGACCGCACCGGCGATCCGCAGCGCGTGATAGGCGATCTCGGACGCCGTGAGCAGGACCGACAGGCCCAGCGCGGCCGCGATCGCCCAGCACGCGACACCGACCTCCATGCCGAACACCGTCGCCAGCGCGGCTTTTCGCCCGTGCACCGACTGTCGCAGGACCATGGCCGTGCCAGGTCCGGGCGACAGAGCGATGAGGAACGAGGCCGCGACGAAGGCGACGATGTTTTCGATCGGCATGCCATTGATGGTCGCTGGTCGTCGCAACTTGTTTCTTGACCTGGAGCGCGCTCCAGGATGTTCGGTGGAGTCATGACCTTGGAACTGGGGAAGTTGGGTTTCGGCACGTGGGCCATGGGCGGACCGTTCTCGGGCCCGGACGGATCGCCGGTCGGCTGGGGACCCGCGGACGACGGTGAGTCGGTGCGGGCGTTGCGGCGGGCCGTGGAGCTGGGCGTGACGCTGTTCGACACTGCGGACGTCTACGGGTGCGGGCACGCGGAGACGCTGGTCGGGCAAGCGTTTGCGGGCATGCGTGACCAGGTGTTGATCGCCACCAAGTGGGGCTGCGGGTTCGACGCCGCGGCTCGGCGGATGACCGGGGACGAGGGGTCGGTCGCGTACCTGCGCGGTGCTGTCGAGGCGTCGTTGCGGCGGCTCGGGACCGACCGGATCGACCTGTACCAGCTGCACGTCGGCGGGCTGGGGCTGGAGGAGGCGGCGCTGCTGCGGGACGAGTGCGAGGCGCTGGTGGCGGCGGGCAAGATCCGGGCCTACGGGTGGAGCACGGACCACGTCGAGCGCGCGCGGTTCTTCTGCGAGGGCGAGCACGGGATCGCGGCGCAGGCCGACATCAACCTGCTGTTCGACAACCCCGAGATGTACGCGGGGGAGTACTCGGTGCTGTGCCGTCGGCCGTTGGCGATGGGGTTGCTGGCCCGGGAGACGTTCTCCGAGCTGCCCGCGGACGACGTGCGCGTCACGAACCCGTCCTGGCTGCGGTTCTTCGTGGACGGGCGGCCGTCACCGGAGTACTTCGAGGCTCGTGAGGCCGTTCGGGACGTGCTGACGTCCGGCGGGAGGACGCTGGTGCAGGGTGCGCTGGCGTGGTTCTGGGCGCGTTCTCCCCGCCTGGTTCCGATTCCGGGCGTCCGGACGGTGGCCCAGGTCGAGGAGAACGCCCGCGCGCTGGAGTTCGGGCCGTTGGGCGTGGAGGAGCTGAAGCAGGTGGAGGCGGTGCTCCGGCCCTAGTCCTCGTCCTCGTCGAAGTTCGCGGGGTCGTTCGGGTCCCACGAGAGGCCCGGCACGTTCCACTCGTTGTCGCGCAGCATCCGCTTGGCTTCCTTCTTGTACCGGCCGATGAGGCGGTCGGTGTAGAGGTAGCCGTTGAGGTGGTCGGTCTCGTGCTGCAGACAGCGCGCGAAGAAGCCGGTGCCCTCGACCTCGAACGGCTCCCCGTCGAGGCCCTGGCCGGTCACCTTCGCCCATTGGGCGCGTCCGGTCGGGTACGCCTCGCCGGGGACGCTGAGGCAGCCCTCGAAGTCGTCGTCCGGATCCGGCATGGTCTCCGGGATCTCGGAGGTCTCCAGAGTGGGGTTCACGACCACGCCGCGGTGCTGGACACCCTCGTCATCCGGGCAGTCGTAGACGAATACCCGCAGGTCGACGCCGATCTGGTTGGCCGCGAGCCCGACACCACGAGCAGCTGCCATCGTCTCGAACATGTCGTCGACGAGGGACTTCAGCTCGGTGTCGAACTCGGTGACCTCGCGCGTCGGGTTGTGGAGCACGGGGTCGCCTGCGATGCAGATGCGATGGACGGCCATGGCTGAACTTTAAGCCGTCCAAAACTGTCGGTGTCGCGCGGTAGGTTGGAACGATCACGTGATTGAATTGCCCGCACCTGAGATGGTGTGGCGACCGTGGGGAGCCAGATGGATCACGCCGAGACGCTCACCTCCGCTGACGGGCTGACCAACCGCGAACGCACGATGCTCGCGTTCGAGCGTCAGTGGTGGAAGTACTCGGGATCCAAGGAACAGGCCATCAGGGAACTGTTCGACATGTCAGCTACCCGCTACTACCAGTTGCTCAACGCGCTCGTTGAATCCGAAGCCGCACTGGCTGCCGATCCGATGCTGGTCAAGCGGTTGCGCGGCGTGCGGACAGGCCGCCAAAGGGTTCGCGCACGCGCCAGGAGCACCGAGGACTGATGACCTCCCCCGAGTCCGCAAGCCCGTCCCGTCCGGCCAAGGCAGCCGGCTTCGCCCTGCTCGGTGTCGCCGCCGTCGCGTTGGTGATCGGTGTTGTCAGCCTGTTCAGCGGTGGGGGGTCCGAGACACCTCCCGTTGCCGAGGGGTCGTCCACGGCTCCGCCCGCATCCGCCAGTTCTGAGCCTCCGGTCTCTGCTCCGGCCTCGACTTCGTCTTCGGCGCCGGCTGCGACCACTTCCGCGCCTCCGGCTTCTACGCCTGCTACCTCAGTTGTGCCGCCTCCGCCTGTCACCCAGCCCGGAGTGGCCAAGGTGCCGGTTCGGGTTTACAACAACTCGACCATCACCGGGCTTGCTTCCAAGGCTTCTGATGAGGTTCGGGGTAATGGGTGGACTGTTGCCGAGACTGGGAACTACTCGTCCGGGACTATCCCTACCACTACCGTTTACTTCCGGCCTGAGACTGATGAAGAGGCCTCGGCCAAGGAACTGGCTGCGGTTTTGAGGGCTCGGGTTGAGCCTCGGTTTGATGGGATTCAGTCTGCTGCGGCCGGGATCATTTTGATTGTCACCAATGATTTTCAGGGGCCTTCTAAGAACAAGTAGGCGTTGGTTGGGTTGAGTCCTGATCTGCGGCTGCTTCCTGGGGCTCCGCCCCAGACCCCGCCAATCTGATCAAAAGCCGGGGTCCACGCCATGCGTAGGTAGATGGCACGCCTGTTGCTTTGGGCGGAGGCGCGTTGCTTTGTGGGGCGCGTTGGTGGGGTGGCTTCGTCACGAGTCGAGCCAAGAGCGGGCCACACATGAGTAGGGGTGTCAACTCGACGAAAAGCGTGTCGAGTTGACACCCCTACTCATGTGCAGCAAGAGCTGTGGCACGACTCGTGACGAAGCCACCCCACCCAGACCGCACGGTAAAGACGGCTCGCCTTCGGCTTCGCGGGTGATCTGGCCTCGACGTGATCGTTCGCCTTTTCGGTTCACCTCGACAATGCGGCGAATTTGCGTTCCGATCTGGTCAGCCCGCAGCCCGCAGCCCGCAGCCCGCCAATCTTTCTGATCTTGTCGGTGCTGCCTTGTACGTTGGGTCGCGGGGGGTCCTGAAACCAAGGGGACCCCTGCGTCAGCGTGCTGTCGCGTAGGCCGCCAGTGATGCCAGCTGTGCCGCGTCCAGTGACGGGCGCACTACCTTCCTCGCCTTGGCCAGGTGGGTTTGTGTCACCTCGGCCGCGTCCAGGGACTCCCGCATTGCTGTCAGAGCCGCTTCCCGGATCAGGGCCGCGCAGTCTGCCGCCGAGTACATGTCCAGCTCTTCGGCCAGTTCGGCCAGGTTCACGTCGGTGGACAGTGGCGTGTTTCGCGATGAGGCCTTGAGGATTTCCGTGCGGGCCTCGGCGTCCGGTGGTGGCACGTAGATGATTCGTTCCAGCCTGCCTGGGCGGAGGAGGGCCGGGTCGATCAGCTCTGGGCGGTTGGTCGCGGCGATCACCACGACGTCGCGCAGGGGTTCTACGCCGTCCAGTTCGGTGAGGAGGGCGGCCACCACTCGGTCTGCCACGCCTGAGTCTGAGGACTGGCCTCGGCGTGGGGCCAGGGCGTCCACCTCGTCCAGGAAGATCAGGGCCGGGGCCGCGTCCGCTGCTCGGCGGAAGAGTTCGCGGACCGCTCGTTCTGACTCTCCTACGAACTTGTCCATCAGTTCGGCGCCCTTGACGGTCAGGACGTTCAGCTGGCCCGTGCCTGCCAGTGCTCGGACCAGGAACGTCTTGCCGCATCCCGGCGGGCCGTAGAGGAGAAGGCCTCGTGGCGGGTCCACGCCCAGGCGGGCGAACGAGTCGGGGTAGCGGAGGGGCCAGAGGGCCGCTTCTGTGAGGGCCTGCTTGACCTCCTTCATGTCGCCCACGTCTTCCAGCGTCAGGCCGCCGGTCTGCACGGTGTCGGAGGCGGACATGGAGATCGGGCGGACCGTGTTCAGGGCGCCCAGCAGATCTTCTTGTCCCACACGGGGTTCTGCCACCTCGCGTTGGCGGAGGGCGGCTCGGACCGCTGCTTCGCGGCGCAGGGCGCAGAGGTCCGCCGCCACGAAACCCGGTGTACGGGCGGCCACCTCGCCGAAGTCCACATCGGACTGCACCGGGACGTCGCGCAGCAGTACCCGCAGGAGTTCGGTCCTGCCCGCTGTGTCGGGGAGGGGGAGTGCGAGTTCGCGGTCCACGAGATCCGGGGCGCGCAGGCGGGCGTCCACTGACTCCGCGCGGGCTGATGTGACGATCAGCGCGAGGTTCGGGCGGGAGATGGCCGTGCGGAGGATGTCCAGGACGACGGTCGCCACCGGTGGGGGTGCGGTGGGCAGCAGTGCGTCGATGTCGGTGAGGAGCAGGACGGTGGGCTGCTCGGGGACACCCGCGATCGCGTCGCCCAGTTGTTTGGCCATCGCGCCCGGCTCCAGGACGGCGATGCTGGGCGCGGCCAGTTCCACCACCGTCGCCTCGACCGAACGGGCCACGGCGCGGACCAGCGTCGCCTTGCCCACGCCTTCCGGGCCGCTGATCATGGCGGCCAGGCGGGCGGAGGCGCCCAGCTTCGTGAGGAGTTCGGGCTGGCGGAACATCAGCTCCAGCCACTCGGTCAGGCGGCGCGCCTGTTCGCGCTGGCCCACCAGGTCCGCGAGGGGCAGCGCCTCGTGCTTCTCCTGCACCACCACCGGCGTCACCTCGGCGGCGGGGGCCGAGGCCGAACGCCAGCCGACGACGCTCGACGGCTGCACGGCCACCGGGCCCGCCGGGTCGGTCGAGGTGATGGTGATCAGTTCGTTGGTCCACGTCATGCCGATGGCGTTGGACAGCTTGCGGCGCGTCTCGGAGACGTTGGCGCCGGGCGGCGGCGCGAGGTCCTGGGGCAGCAGCGAGACGTTGTCGCCGACGGTCAGGACCTTGCCCGTCAACGCCATGCGCACGTGGTCCGGCGTCAGCGCCGTGGTGGCCAGGCGGGAGCCCGCGACGGTGATCGAACGCGCGGCGGTCACCTCGACCGGAGCCACGACGATCTCGGAGCCCTCGACCACGCCGAGGTTGGTGAGCGTCACGTCGTCGACCAGGACCACGCCCGGCGGCTGCTCGCCGGCGGCGGCCAGCGCGGCGCTCACGCGGGCGCCGGTCAGCTTCACGGCGTCCCAGGCGCGCAGGCCCAGAGCGTCGAGCACCTCGGGGTGAAGGCGGACCACCCCGCGCCGGGTGTCCAGAGCGGACGGGGACAGGCGAGCCGTCAGCGTGATCACGACCACGACTCTAGTTCCTCGCCGTGAACCTGCCGGGCGGCTGAGGAACAGCGCGCGTAGCGCGATCTTGAACCGCACCGATCACACATCGGTCACACACACCCGGATGAGACGCGATTAGGCCGAATGGAGTCTTCCGGGTAAGGCGGATGTAAAGGCACGGTTGTGTTCGTCCGGGCCTGGGGGCCCGGTCGTCGTGCGGCGGCACGACACAAGCGGCCTGGGGGGCTACAGCACAATGCGCCATAGACAGGCGCGCCTATTTGGCGCGCGCGCGTTCACGCTCGTTCTGGCTGTATCAGCCGGTCTCATCACTCCCGACGCGCTTGCGGCGCCTGCTCCGGCCGAGTTGCCGGACGAGGTGGCGGCGTTGGCGGCGGCACGGAAGTTCGACAAGCCGGTGAAGGTCTCGGGGCTCACGACCGAGGCGACCGAGACCGTGGCGAAGCCGGACGGCCGGATGGAGCTCGTCCAGTCCCTGAAGCCGGAGCGGGTGAAGCGCGGGAACAAGTGGGTTCCCGTCAGCACCAGGCTCCGCAAGGACGCGGACGGGCTGATCCGTCCGGAGGCAGCCCCCGTTGACCTCCAGTTCTCCGGCAAGGGCAAGGGCAAGCCGCTCGCGTCGGTCTCCAAGGACGGCGTCGAGGTCGGTCTGACCTGGTTGGAGTCGTTGCCGGAACCGAAGGTGGACGGCGCCAGGACGACGTACTCGGAGGTGTGGCCGGGCATCGACCTGACCGTCGAGGCGACTGAGACCGGCTTCAGCCAGCTGCTGGTGGTGAAGAACGCGGACGCGGCGAAGTCGGACAAGCTGCGCAAGGTCACCTACGGCTCGTACGTCAAGGGCGGCAAGCTCAGCCAGCTCGACGGTGTGCTGGAGGTCAAGGACGACCGGGGGCAGGTCCGGTTCACAGGTGACGCGTCGCAGATGTGGGACGCGACCGGCCGTCCGGCGAAGATGGGTGTCGAGCTCACCGACACGACCCTCTCGGTGGTGCCTGACCAGGCGTTCTTGTCGTCGCCGGAGACGAAGTTCCCGGTGTCGATCGACCCGCGGTACAACTGGGCCGGGTTCAAGAACCACCACCTCGTCCTGCAGGAGTACTTCCCGGACGCGCGCAACTACGACCGCACCGACGGCGCGTTGAGTGATCTCAAGTCGGGCTGGCACAGCAGCACCGGTGCCTCGATCTCCTACATCGAGATGAACACGGGTCCGCTGGCGCGCAAGAAGATCCACTCCGCGAAGTTCGCGACGAAGGTGATCCACTCCGCCAACTGCGCCGCGGCCGAACCGACGGCCCTGTGGCACATGGGCGGGATCGGCCCCAACACGACGTGGAACAACGGGGCGCCCGCGTGGTTCAGCAAGTGGTCGACGATCAACACGAAGAACAACGCCAGCTTCTGCCCGTCTGACGGGCAGGCCGAGTTCGACATCCTCGGACTGGTTCAGTACCACGCCGACAACGCATATCCGCAGATGACCCTCGGCCTCATCAGCGACAACCTGGCCGCGAACGACAAGGCGTGGCGCCGGTTCGACCTCAACCCGGTGCTGAGGGTCGAGTACAACTCGTACCCGAACAAGGCGCGGGACCTGAGCATGGAACGGGGCCTGTACGTGTGCGGTAGCGGAGACAAGAAGTCGTACGTGCCGACGCGAACACCACGCTTGCGCGGTCAGCTGTCCGATCCGGACGGTGGCGTGCTCGTATCGCACTTCGCGCTGCACAAGGGGCCGCTGGGCAACAGCTTCTCCATCGGCGACTACTTCATCTGGGAAACGCCCTCGGGTTCGTACGCCGAGGCGCCGGTTCCTGCCGGGACGATCACAGAGGACGGCGTCTACAACTGGTCGGTCGACACTGGTGACGGCGAGCTGCTGTCCGGCTGGGAAGGCAACTGCGAGTTCGTCGTCGACACGGTGAAGCCCGTTGTGCCGCTGGTGAAGTCGGTGGAGTACCCGGAGGCCGCGCCTGGTGGTGGTATCGGTGTGACGGGCACGTTCGAGCTGGACTCTGTCAAGACCGCGAGTGGTGATGTCTCGAAGTTCATCTACTCGTTCACCTCGGACGGCGGTGAATCCCTCAACAAGGAGATGACGGCCGGTCCGGACGGCAAGGCAACGATTCGGTGGACGCCAGGCACCGCTGCCGCTGAGACGCTGTTCGTGAAGACGGTGGACCGGGCCGGGAACCTGTCCGACCTCAAGCGGTACCAGTTCATCGTGCTGGCCGGCGGGCCTCCAGTCGCGCGCTGGGCGTTGGACGGCGTGCTGACCGACGCCAACGGCGGTAATGCGCTGACTCCTGGCGGCAACCCGAACCTCGCCGCGGCGGGCTACTCGGCCAAGGCCGTCGGACTGACCAGCGCGCAGGACCATCTCAGTGGTGGCGCGGTGGTCGACACGTCGAAGAACTTCACGCTGTCGGCGTGGGCGAAGATGGACAACGGTGCCGCCGGTCGCGCAGTGCTGTCCACTGTGGATGGTTCGACGCTCAGTTCCAGCCTCTACTACGACCAGGCCGTGAAGCGCTGGACGTTCGGCATGACGTCGGCCGGCAACAAGGCCGATCTCAAGGTCGTGCAGGCGCGGGACGAGGCGTTGGCCGGTGTCTGGACGCATCTGGCCGGCACTTATGACGCCACGAACAAGACGCTCGCGTTGCACGTCGACGGCAAGAAGCAGGGTGAGGTAGCCGGCCTGGAGGGCTGGCAGGCGTCGCAGATGCTGGTGGGCCGGCAGCGCTGGAACGGTCAGGACGGCAGTGGTTTCGTCGGCTCGATCGACGAACTCAACGTCTACAGCCGCAAGCTGGACGACCCCGAGGTCAAGGTGCTGGCCACGCAGGCCGCGATCCGCGCCCACTACAAGATCGGCGAGGGCACGGGCACGTCCACCAAGGACGAGGTCACCGGCCGGAACGCCACCGTCAGCGGCAAGGTCGGCTGGGAGAAGAACAGCAGGTACACGTCGCTGCTGCTCAACGGTCCTGACGAGGAGGGATTGCCGCAGGACGTCGAGGCGTACGCGTCGGCTCCGGCACCGGGCATCCGCACCGACCGCTCCTTCACCATCTCCACGTGGGCGCGGTTGGACCTGGACTCGCCTGAGGACAAGGCGCGGACGATCGTGAGCCTGGTGCACAACGGCGTCTCGCAGCTCGATCTTCGCTATGGCGGCGCGTCGAAGAAGTGGGAGTTCGTGATGGGCGGCACCAGCGTGCCGACCGCTTTCGAGGCCGAGGTGCAGGAGTGGGTGTACCTGACGGCCGTCCATGACACGACCGCTTCCCAGATGCGTTTGTACCTCAATGGCGTCTACATCACCCAAGCTCCGTTCACGGGTGGTTCGGCCACCACGGAGTCCACTGTGGAGCTCGGGAGGCTCACGCCCGCGACTGCCGCCGGCGCTTTCTGGAAGGGCGGTGTCGACGACACCCGTGTGTACGTCGGCGCGCTGTCGGACGAAGTGATTCTGGCGCAGGCCGTTCGCGGTTGATCCGCGGCGCTGCGCTACAACGACCTGGGGGCAAGACTTGATGCGTCACAAACAGACGCGCACATTCGGTGTGCGCGCGTTCGGTCTCGTGCTGGCTGTGGCAGCCGGTTTCATCGCACCTGTCGCACAAGCGGCGCCTGCTCCGGCTGAGTTGCCGGACGAGGTGTCCGCTCTGGCGGCGGCGCGGAAGTTCGACAAGCCGGTCAAGGTGTCCGCGCTCACGACCGAGGCGACGGAGACCTTGGCGAATCCGGACGGCCGCATGGAGCTGGTCCAGTCGCTGAAACCGGAGCGGGTGAAGCGCGGGAACAAGTGGGTTCCCGTCAACACGAAGCTGAGCAAGCACGCGGACGGGTCGATCCGCCCGGAGGCGGCGACCGTGGACCTCCAGTTCTCGGGCAAGGGCAAGGGCAAGCCGCTCGCCTCGGTCTCGAAGGACGGGGTCGAGGTCGGCTTGACCTGGTTGGAGTCGCTTCCGGAGCCGAAGGTGGAGGGTTCCAAGACGACCTACCAGGAGGTGTGGCCGGGTGTCGACCTGACGGTCGAGGCGACGGCGAGCGGTTTCAGCCAGTTGCTGGTGGTGAAGAACGCGGACGCGGCGAAGTCGGACAAGCTGCGCAAGGTCACGTACGGCTCGCACGTCAAGGGCGGCAAGCTGAGCGAGCGCGACGGCCTGCTGGAGGTCGAGGACCCCAAGGGCGTTGTCCAGTTCCGGGGTGACGCGTCGCAGATGTGGGATGCGACGGGCCGTCCGGCGAAGATGGGTGTCGAGCTCACCGACACGACCCTCTCGGTGATGCCCGACCAGGCGTTCCTGGCGTCGGCGGAGACGAAGTTCCCGGTGTCGATCGACCCGAGCTACAACTGGGCCGGGTCCAAGAACCACCACGCCGTCATCCAGGAGAACTTCCCGAACGCCCGCAACTACGACCGCACCGATGGTGAGCTGGGCGACCTCAAGGCGGGCTGGCACAGCAGCACGGGCTTCTCGATCTCCTACATCGAGATGAACACCGCTCCCATGGCGGGCAAGAGGATTCACTCCGCGAAGTTCGCGGCGAAGGTGATCCACTCCGCCAACTGCGCCGCGGCCGAACCGACGGCCCTGTGGCACATGGGCGGGATCGGCCCTGACACCTCGTGGTCCAACGCGCCTGGGTGGCTCGGCAGGTGGGGGACGACCAACAAGACGAACAACGGCAGCTTCTGCCCGTCCGACGGGCAGGTCGAGTTCGACGTCACCGGCCTGATCCAGAACCACGCCGACAACGCGCACCCGCAGGTGACCCTCGGACTCTTCACCAACAACGACGCCAGGAACGACAAGGCGTGGCGCCGGTTCGACCTCAACCCGGTGCTGCGGGTCATTTACAACTCGGTCCCGAACCGGGCACGCGACCTGAGCATGGAGCGCGGTCTTCTCCCGTGCGGGATCGGGGCGAAAAAGCAGTACGTGCCGACCAGGACGCCTCGCGTGCGTGGTCAATTTTCGGACCCGGACGGTGGCGTGCTCAACTCGACCTTCCGTTTGCACAACGGGCGGCGGGGCGACAGCGTTCCCATCGCGGACTATCACGTCGCGGACACGCCGTCGGGTTCGTACGCCGAGGCACAGGTTGCGCCCGGTGTGATCACAGAAGACGGTGTCTACCACTGGTTGGTGAACACCAATGACGGTGAGCTGGAGTCCGGCTGGGAGGACAACTGCGAGTTCGTCGTCGACACGGTGAAGCCCGTTGTGCCGCTGGCGGCTTCGGTCGAGTACCCGGCGTCGGTGCCTGGTGGCGGTGTGGGTGTGACCGGCACGTTCGAGCTGGACTCGGTGAAGTCGCAGAGCGGTGACGTCGCGAAGTTCATCTACTCCTTCACCTCGGACGGCGGCGATTCGCTCAACAAGGAGATGGTTGTCGGAGCGGACGGCAAGGCGACGATCAGGTGGACCCCGAACACCGCGGGTACGCAGACGTTGTTCGTGAAGACGGTGGACCGTGCCGGCAACCTGTCCGACCTGAAGCGGTACGAGTTCCTCGTGCTCGCCGGGGGGCACCCTGCCGCGCACTGGGCGTTGGACGGCACGTTGACCGACATGAACGGCGCCAACGCGTTGACGCCGAACGGCAATCCGAATCTCACCGGAGCGGGCTACTCGGGCAAGGGCGCCCGGCTGAACGTGGCGCAGGACTTCCTCAGCGGTGGCGCGGTGGTCGACACGTCGAAGAACTTCACGCTGTCGGCGTGGGCGAAGCTCGACGGCACCGGCGCCAGCCATGCGGTTCTTTCCACGGCAGACGCCTCCACGCTCAGTTCCACCCTCTACTACGACCAGACCGTCAAACGCTGGACGTTCGGCATGACTGCGAAGGACAACAAGGCCGACCTCAGGGTCGTGCGGGCCGGGGCCGAGGCGGTGGCCGGTGTCTGGACCCATCTGACCGGTACTTACGAGGCCACGACGAAGACGTTCTCCTTGCACGTCGACGGCATCAAACAGGGCGAGGTCACCGGGCTGGAGAGCTGGCAGGCGTCGCAGTTGCTGGTGGGGCGCCATCGTTGGAACGGCCAGGACATCGACGCCTTGGTCGGTTCGATCGACGAACTGAAGGTGTACAACCGCTCGCTGAACGACTCCGAGATCAAGGTGCTCGCGAAGCAATCCGGGATCCGCGCCCACTACAAGATCGGTGAGGGCACGGGTACCTCGACGAAGGACGAGGTCACCGGCCGGAACGCCACCGTCGGCGGCAAGGTCGGCTGGGAGAAGAACAGCAGGTACACGTCGCTGCTGCTCAACGGACCTGACGAGGCTGGTAACCCGCAGGACCTGGAGGCGTACGCCTCGGCACCGGCGCCGGGTGTCCGCACGGACCGTTCCTACACGGTCTCGGCGTGGGCCAGGCTCGACCTGGACTTGCCCGAGGACAAGGCACGGACGGTCGTGAGTCTGGTGCACAACGGCGTCTCGCAACTCGATCTCCGTTATGGCGGCGCTTCGAACAAGTGGGAGTTCGTGATGGGCGGCACCACTGTGGCGACCGCCCATGAGACGGAGCTGGGGGAGTGGGTGTACCTGACAGCGGTCCACGACACGACGACCTCTGAGATGCGGTTGTACCTCAACGGTGTCTACATCACCAGGGTTCCGTTCACGGGTGGCTCGGCTCAGACCGAGTCCACTTTGGAGCTGGGCAGGCTCACGCCCGCGACGGCCGCGGGTGCGTTCTGGAAGGGCGGCATCGACGACGTGCGCGTCTACGTCGGTGTGCTTTCGGACGAAACGATTCTGGCGCAGGCAGTTCGCAGCTGATCCGCGGACGGATTTTTCACCACACAACCTGGGGGCAAGACTTGATGCGCCGTAGACAGGCGCGCACGTTCGGCGTGCGCGCGTTCACACTCGTGCTGGCTGTGTCGGCCGGCCTCGTCACACCCGACGCGCTCGCGGCGCCTGCTCCGGCCGAGTTGCCGGACCAGGCCTCCGCTCTGGCGGCGGCACGGAAGTTCGACAAGCCGGTGAAGGTGTCCGCGCTCACGACCGAAGCGTCGGAGACCGTGGTGAACCCCAACGGCAAGATGACCTTCATCCAGTCGCTCAAGCCGGAGCGGGCGAAGCGCGGGAACAAGTGGGTACCCGTGGACACGAAGCTGCGCAAGCACTCGGACGGTCTCATCCGTCCGGAGGCCGCCTCGGTGGATCTCCAGTTCGCCACCGCGGGCAAGGACAAGCCGCTCGCGCTGGTGGCCAAGGACGGCGTCGAGGTGGGCCTCTCGTGGCCGGAGGCGTTGCCGGAGCCGAAGGTCGAGGGCCCGAAGACGACGTACCCCGACGTGTGGCCGGGCATCGATCTGACTGTCGAAGCGACCGCGAGCGGTTTCAGCCAGCTGCTGGTGGTGAAGACCGCCGAGGCGGCGAAGTCGGAGAAACTGCGCAAGGTCACGTACGGCTCGCACGTCAAGGGCGGCAAGCTGAGCCAGCGCGACGGCCTGCTGGAAGTCAAGGACGACAAGGGAACCGTGCGGTTCACCGGTGACGCCTCCCAGATGTGGGACGCGACCGGTCGTCCGGCCAAGATGGGCGTCGAGCTCACCGCCGACACCATCTCCGTCGTCCCCGACCAGGCGTTCCTGGCGTCGGCGGAGACGAAGTTCCCGGTGTCGATCGACCCGCGGTACAACTGGGCCGGGAACAAGAACCACCACGCGGTGGCGCAGGAGCGTTTCCCGGAAGCCCGCAACTACGACCGCACCGACGGTGAGCTGGGCGACCTCAAGGCCGGCTGGCACAGCAGCACGGGCTACTCGCTGTCCTATCTCGAGATGGACTTCGCGCCGATGGTCGGCAAGAAGATCCACTCGGCGAAGCTCGCGATGAAGGTCATCCACTCCTCGCAGTGCGACCTGATCGAACCGACCGGCGTGTGGCACACCGGCCCGATCGGTCCCGACACCAGGTACAACGCCGGACCCCAGTGGTACGGGAAGCAGTCGTCGACCAACAAGAAGAACAACGCGAGCTTCTGCCCGTCCGACGGGCTGACCGAGTTCGACGTGCTCGGACAGGCGCAGTACCAGGCTGACAACGGGTACACGACCCTGACCGTCGGCCTCGCGACCGACAACGGCGCCGCGAACGACAAGGCGTGGCGCCGGTTCGACCTGAACCCGGTGCTGCGCATCGAGTACAACTCGTACCCGCTCCCGGCATCGGACCGCAGCCTGGAACGCGGCCAGTACCCGTGTGGTGCCGATGGAGCGGGCCCCACGACCTACGTGCCGACCAGAACGCCCCGCATCCGTGCCAAGCTGCAGGACCCGGATGGCGGCGTGCTGTGGTCGTACTTCCGCCTCATCAAGAGCGTGAACCGGGTTCCTGTGGAGATCGCCGGCTACCAGAACCAGGACACGCCGTCAGGGTCGTACTCGGAGATCCAGGTGCAGCCGGGCACGATCACCGAGGACGGTCCCTACCAGTGGTCTGTGGGCACCGGTGACGGTGAGCTGGAGACCGCCGACGCGAGGTTCGGTTTCAGGTGTTCGTTCGTCGTCGACACGGTGAAGCCCGTATTGCCACAGACGACTTCGGTCGAGTACCCCGCGTCGGTGCCTGGTGGCGGCGTGGGTGTGACCGGCACGTTCGAGCTGGACTCGGTGAAGTCGGAGAGCGGCGACGTGGCGAAGTTCATCTATTCGTTCACGTCGGACGGCGGTGAATCCCTCAACAAGGAGATGGCGGTCGGAGCGGACGGCAAGGCGACGATCCGGTGGACGCCGAACACCGCGGGCCCGCAGACGTTGTTCGTGAAGACGGTGGACCGTGCCGGGAACCTGTCCGACCTCAGGCGGTACGAGTTCCTCGTGCTCGCAGGCGGGCAGCCCGTCGCGCATTGGGCGTTGGACGGGGCCCTGACCGACGCCAACGGTGGCAACGCCTTGACGTCGAACGGCGCCCCGAACCTCGCGGCGGTGGGCTACTCGGGCAAGGCCGCCGGGTTGAACGGCACGCAGGACTTCCTCAGCGGTGGGGCAGTGGTCGACACGTCGAAGAACTTCACGCTGTCGGCCTGGGCGAAGGTGAGCAACGGTGACTTCGGCCGCGCCGTTCTATCCACTGTGGACTCTTCGACGCTCAGTTCCAGCCTGTACTACGACCAGGGCAACAAGCGCTGGGCCTTCGGCATGACGGCGTCGAGCAACAAGGCCGATCTCAAGGTCGCCTATTCGCAACTCGAGGCACAGATCGGTGTCTGGACGCATCTGACCGGCACCTACGAGGCCACGATCAAGAAGCTCGTTCTTCACGTCGACGGCAAGAAGCAGGGCGAGGTCACGGGGCTGGAGGGCTGGCAGGCGTCGCAGATGCTGGTGGGCCGCCATCGCTGGAACGGCCAGGACGCCAGTGGTTTCGCCGGTTCGCTCGACGAGCTCAGGGTGTACAACCGCACGCTGAACGACTCCGAGATCAAGGTGCTGGCGACGCAGGCCGGTGTCCGTGCGCACTACAAGATCGGCGAGGGCACGGGCACGTCCACGAAGGACGAGGTCAGTGGGCTCAACGCCACCGTCGCCGGCAAGACGGGCTGGGAGAAGAACAGCAGGTACACGTCGTTGCTGCTCAACGGACCTGATGAAGCGGGACAGGCCCAGGACGCCGAGGCCTACGTCTCGGCTCCGGCACCAGGCATCCGCACCGACCGCTCCTACACGGTCTCGGCGTGGGCGCGGCTGGATCTGGACTCGCCGGAGGACAAGGCGCGGACCGTCGTGAGTCTGGTGCACAACGGCGTCTCGCAGCTCGATCTCCGTTATGGCGGCGCTTCGAAGAAGTGGGAGTTCGTGATGGGCGGCACCACCGTGGCGACCGCCTACGAAGCGGAGTTGCAGGAGTGGGTCTACCTGACCGCCGTGCACGACACGACCGCCTCTGAGATGCGGTTGTACCTCAACGGTGTCTACATCACCAGGGTTCCGTTCACGGGTGGCTCGGCTCAGACCGAGTCCACTTTGGAGCTGGGCAGGCTCACGCCCGCCACGGCCACCGGCGCTTTCTGGAAGGGCGGCATCGACGACGTACGCGTCTACGTCGGCGCGCTTTCGGACGAAGCGATCCTGGCGCACGCAGTTCGCAGCTGATCGAGCACCTCACCCCTAACAGAGGAAGTTCATGCGCAACCACACCAGGTGGTCGCGCGCTCTAGCCCTGTCGCTGGGCTGGGTCATGATCGCCGGCGTCGTCTCCCCGACGCCGGCGCTCGCCCAGCCCACGGGCCGAGACGTGCGCAAACCCGACACCCAAACCGAGAAGAACGTTCCCGGCGAGCTCGCGAAGCTGCGGCCCGTCGCGCCGATCGTGGCGAGCAACCAGCAGGCGCCGAAGGTCGCCTGGCCCGAGGCGAGCAAGGCCGACGTCACCGCGGCCGGCGACCTCCGGCAGGCCGGCACGTCCCCGGTCAAGATCAGCAAGGCGGACGCGGCCCCGGTGCGGGTCGAGACGTTCGGCCAGGACACGTCCGCGAAGATCGGCGTGGCCGGTGTCGTGCTCAAGGTGTCCGACAACGCGGGCAAGTCTCCGGGCAAGGCGTCGGTCGAGCTCGACTACAAGGGCTTCGAGCACGCTTACGGTGGCGACTACGGCTCGCGCCTGAGGCTGGTGCGGCTGCCGGAGTGCGCACTGTCCACTCCGGACAAGGCGGAGTGCAAGACGCGTACTCCTGTGCAGTCGCGCAACGACGTGAAGACGAAGAAGCTGACGGCCACCGACCTCGCGCCGTCCTCTGGCGCGATGGTGCTCGCGGCCGAACCGGCCGCGGGCGGTGCCGGTGGTTCGTTCCAGGCGACCTCGTTGTCGCCTGCCGGAAGCTGGTCCGCGGGCGGTTCGAGTGGTGACTTCACCTTCAGCTACCCGATCAAGCTGCCGGGTTCGGTCGGAGGAAGTGCGCCCCAGGTGGCGCTGGGCTACTCGTCCAGCGGTGTCGACGGGCGCACCAGCGCGACGAACAACCAGGCGTCGTCGGCAGGTGACGGCTGGGACCTCAGCGCGGGCGGGTTCATCGAGCGCCGCTACAAGAGTTGCGGTGAGGACCTCAACGCCGCGATCGGTCAGAAGAAGACGGCTGACCAGTGCTGGGTGACCGACAACGCCACCATTCAGCTCGCCGGCATCTCGTCGGAGCTCGTCCGGATCGGCAACACGGAGACGTGGCGCGCCAAGAACGACGACGGCTCGAAGATCGAGCGTCTGTACCGCACGCCGGTCGCGGGTGGTGACAACAACGGCGAGTACTGGAAGGTGACGACCCCGAACGGCACCCAGTACTTCCTGGGTTCGCGCGAGGCGGAGTCGACGTGGACGGTGCCGGTGTTCGGCAACCACCCAGGTGACCAGTGCTGGGCGGAGGGCAAGCAGTTCAAGGACCTGTCGTGCCGCCAGGCGTGGCGCTGGAACGTCGACTACGTGGTCGACCCGAAGGGCAACCTCACCCGGTTCTACTACAAGACCGAGAAGAACCGGTACGGCCGCAACCTCGAGGCCGGCGACGGTGTGGAGTACGAGCGCGCCGGTCGGCTGGACCGGATCGACTACGGCCTGCACAACTCGGACGAGAACGCGCCGGCTCCGGGTCGGGTGCAGTTCCACTACTCGGAGCGATGCATTCCGTCGAGCGGTTTCGACTGTGCTCCGAGCAAGCTGAACAAGGACAACGCGAAGCAGTGGCCGGACGTGCCGTTCGACCAGATCTGCGCGCCTGGTGCGCAGTGCGTGAACCAGTACTCGCCGACGTTCTTCAGCCAGCTGCGGTTGACGAAGGTCAGCACCCAGGTGCGCAAGGAGAACGTCGCCGCCGAGTGGCGTGACGTCGACCAGTGGGAGCTCGGCCAGTCGTTCCCGCCGTCCAACGACGGGCTCGACCCGGCGCTGTGGCTCGACAGCATCAAGCACACCGGTCTGGTCGGCGAGGCGAAGTCGTTGCCCGCCACGAAGTTCGAACGCATCACGCTGGCGAACCGGGTGGACGGCGACAGCGACGTGTACCCGCCGCTGCTGCGCGGCCGCGTCAAGCGCGTCCAGCACGAGGCCGGTGGCATCACCGAGGTCGAGTACACCGACAAGGACTGCGTGCCGGGCACGCGGATGCCCGTTCTCGCCAACGCGCATCTCAACACGATGCGGTGCTTCCCGTCGTACTGGACGCCGGAAGGCGCCCTGGAACCGCAGCTGCACTGGTTCCACAAGTACGTCGTGCGCGCGGTCATCGCGGACGACCGGGTTCGCGAGCTGAGCGAGCAGACCAAGGTCTACTACGAGTACGAGAGCATCGCCGGCGCTCCGCTGTGGCACTACGACGAGAACGACTTCGGTGACCCGAAGTACCGGACGTGGTCGCAATGGCGTGGCTACAACAAGGTCCGCACGATCTCCGGTGACACCAACGAGCCCGACCGGCCGGTCACCGAGAAGATCTACCTGCGCGGCATGGACGGCGACACCGTGCCGGGCGGCAAGCGGGACGCCTGGGTCGAGTACGACGGCGACCGGATCGAGGACCACGAGCGGCTCAAGGGCGTCGAGTGGAAGACGTTCTCGCTCAACGGCGGCGCGGTCCACACGAAGACCACGAGTGAACCGTGGATGTCTCCTGCCACCGCGGAGAACGGCGACGACAAGGCGTTGCTGCTCAACACGAAGACGGTGACCACGAAGACCTCGCTGGGCAGCGACCGGTGGCGGACCAAGCGGGCGAGCACGACGTTCGACGACGCTTACGGCCGTGCCCTCACCGTCCAGGACGAGGGCGACATCGACGTCACCGGTGACGAACGGTGCACGACCACGACCTACGCGCCCAACGAGGCCGCGTGGATGTTGAACTACGCCAGCCGGATCCTCACCTACGCCGCGAAGTGCGATGTCGCGGCAACGGACGACAACACCGTCAGCGACACCATCTCCGCTTACGACGGCAAGGCGGCCGGAGAGGCCCCGACCAAGGGCCTCGTCACCACCGCGTCGCGGTGGAACGGTCAACGCACGAACCCGCGCGGGTACCAGGCGATCACGACCACCGAGTACGACGTCTACGGCAGGGTCAAGAAGACGACCGACCCCGCGCTCGGCGACACGACCATCGTGAACGAGCCGACGTTCGGCTTCCCGGTGCGCAAGGTGACCACCACCAACGCCAAGGGACACAACTCGATCGTCGAGTACGACCCGGCGCTCGGCCTGCCGGTCGCGCAGGTCGGTCCGAACGGCGAACGGGTCGACGCGAAGTACGACGCGCTGGGCCGGCTGACCCACACCTGGCTCCCGCACCGGGCGCGGCACCTGAGCGCCAGTGCTCAGTACGAGTACGTCTACGACGAGGCGACCGCGACCGTCATCGAGGTCTCGAAGTCGTTGCGCGAGCGGGACCAGCAGTACAACGTCTCGTACAAGATCTTCGACGGCCTGCTGCGCGCCCGGCAGACCCAGGTGCCCGACGGCGAGCAGAAGGAAGGGGATCTCGGGCGGATCATCACGGACACGTTCTTCGACTCGCGTGGCCTGGTGACCAAGACGAGCAACGCCTACTTCAACCGGCAGGCGCCGGACGGCAAGTTGTTCGTGGTGGCGGACGTCCAGGTGCCCAACCAGGAGTTCACCAAGTACGACAAGCTGGCCCGTCCGGTCAGCGTCGCCTTCCACAAGTTCGGCACGCCCCAGTGGAACACCACCACGGTCTACGCGGGCGACCGCGTGCACGTGACGCCACCCGCGGGGCAGATCCCGACGACCGTCGTCAGCGACGCGCACGGCCGTGAGGTCGAACGCATCCAGCACAACGGTCCCGGCGCCGACGTGACGAAGTCGAAGTTCAACTTCAAGGGACAGCTGGAACAGGTCACCGACCCCGCGGGCAACAAGTGGTCGTACGAGTACGACCTGTTGGGCCGCAAGTGGAAGGAGACCGACCCGGACCGCGGCACGACCACCGTCGAGTACAACAACCTCGACCAGGTCGTGAAGACGACCGACAGCGAGAACCGGTCGGTGTCGATCAAGTACGACCAGCTGGGCCGCAAGACCCAGATGCTCTCCGGCGAGACCAAGCTCGCCGAATGGGTGTACGACACCAAGAAGAAGGGCCTGCTCACCTCGGCCACCCGGTTCTCCGGCGGCCAGGCGTACGTCCAGCGGGTCACCAGCTACGACGCCTTCAGCCGCATTCGCGAGTCCGAGGTCGAGATCCCGGCCGCGGAAGGGGCGCTGGGCCAGACCTACCTGTTCGAGCGCAACTACACGCCGGTCACCGGTGCGCTCCTCTCCACGGTGTCCCCCGAAGCCGGTGGCCTGCCGCTGGAGAGGGTGTCCACCGCCTACAACGACCAGGGCGCGCCGATCAGGACCAGCGGCCTGAGCCCGTACGTCAGCGAGCACATCTACTCGAAGTTCGGCGAGACGCTGCGCCTGACGATCGGCCCCGACCCGAACCCCAACGAGGGCGGCAACCAGCTGTGGCTGACGAACTACTTCGAGGAGGGCAACCGTCGTCTCGAACAGTCCATCGTGGACCGTTCGCGTGACACCGACTGGCGGATCTCCAACCAGAAGTACTCGTACGACACCGGTGGCAACATCACGCGGATCGCGGACGAGCCGACCGACAAGTCGGCGTGGGACACCCAGTGCTTCCAGTACGACAAGCTGCGCAGGCTGACCAAGGCGTTCACGCCTCTGTCAGGCGACTGCGCGACCACCGTGGTCGGCGGCGCGGCCCCGTACCAGCACGAGTACCAGTACGACTCGATCGGTAACCGCACGCAGGAGCGCACGACCTCGGGTTCCAACGTGGTCAACCGCAAGTACAACTACGACACGGCGAACCAGCCGCACGTCGTCCGCTCGATCGACGAGACCGGCCCGTCCGGCACCGCCCGTGACGAGTTCGGTTACGACAAGACCGGCAACACCAGCACCCGCAAGATCGCGGGCAACACCCAGACGATCTCCTACGACGTCGAGGGCCGCACGTCCAAGGTCGTGGAGGCCTCCGGCAAGGAGTCGTCGTACCTGTACGGCGCCGACGGCGGCCGCCTGATCAAGCGCGAACCCGGCCGCACCACGCTCTACCTGCCCGAGGGCATGGAGCTGGTGAAGGACGACGCGACCAACACGGTGTCCGGCAAGCGCTACTACGCACACGGCGGCAACGTGGTCGCACTGCGGACCTCCACAGGCCGGCTGTCGTACGAGGTGGGCAACCACCAGGGCACGCCGACCACGTCGGTCAAGGCCGGAGACCTGACGTACCAGCGTCAGTACCTCGACCCGTTCGGCAAGGCCCGCGGCCCCAACGGCGGTTCCTGGCCTGACGACAAGGGATTCGTCGGCGGCACACGGGACACGTCCGGTCTGACGCACCTCGGTGCTCGCGAGTACGACCCGGCGACCGGCCGGTTCCTGGCCGACGACCCGATCATGAACACCGCGAACCCGCAGCAGGTCAACGGGTACTCGTACAGCAACAACAACCCCGTCACGTTCTCCGACCCGTCAGGCATGTACCTGGAGGGCGGTCACGACGGAAGTGGTCACAGCTGGGGCATCGACATGCGGGGTGGCGGCACGATCATCGGCAACCCGCCGCCGGGTGAGGAAGCCGGACTCGCGCAAGCCTTCCCGCAAGCCGCGAAGAAGCGCCAGAAGGCTCAGGCCGCGCACAACGCCGCGCAGCAGGCCCGCTATGACGCTGCCGGCGGTAAGGACAAGTACGAGGAGTACCTGCGCGAGGCCAACAACTCGCAGACGTGGTGGGACGTCGTTGTTGCGGAGCTTCCTGATCTGTTGATGGACCTCACGGGCATCAACGACGTCAAGGACTGCTTCACGAACTTCGACCTTCTTGCCTGCGTCAGCCTGGTGCCGGCGGCGAAGGCGTTCAAGTTGTTGCAGGCCGGTGAGCGGATCGTCAGAGCGATCGTCAAGGCCAACAAGATCATCGACAAGATCGCGGACGCAGCCAAGAGGCTGCGCAGGGTCGAGGAGAAGGCCGAAGAAGCCGTCGAGGACGCGACCGAAGCTCTGGATGCGGCGTCGTGTTTGACCGGCAACAGCTTTGTGCCAGGCACGCGGGTGTTGATGGCTGATGGTTCGTCGAGACCGATCGAGGAACTGAAGCTCGGCGATCGAGTTCTTGCGACTGACGCGGAGACCGGTCAGAGCGAGGGCCAGGACGTGGTGCGGACCATCGTGGGTGACGGTTCCAAGAACCTCGTGGAGCTGACGGTCGACGGTCAGGACGAGAAGATCGTCGCTACCGACGGCCACCGGTTCTGGTTGACCGAACAGCGACGTTGGGTCAAGGCGTCCGAACTGATCGCGGGTCAGGAGCTGTTCAACCAGGCCGGTGACAAGGTGAAGATCACGAGCGTGCGCGGGTGGAGTCAGGTAGCCAGGGTTTTCAATCTGACGGTCGCGAACCTTCACACCTACTACGTGCTTGCAGGCAAGACTCCGATCCTCACCCACAACTGCACGGTCAGCCCACACTCGCTGGAGCGGACGGAGCAACTCAGCGGCAGTGCCAGCCGGGAGAAGGTCGACAGAATCGCTGAGAGCATGTCCAACGATGGCTGGCAGGGAGCTCCGATCGAGGTCTTCGAGCACGGGAACAGTCGTTACGTGATCAACGGCCACCATCGTGTGGCCGCAGCCAAAAAGGCGGGGATCGACGTTCCGTACCGTTCTCTTTCGCTTGACGAGGTCCAGGCCTACAAGTACAAGTCAGCAGAAGAAGTAGTTTGGGCTGCTCTCGAGGTACGTGGCGACTTCCCAGATGACCGGAGGCGACGGCGCAGGTGACAGTGTCAAATGGTGCCGCTGATTGCATCAGTTCCTTCCTGCGGCACCGCGCGCTGATCAGGACGGCTCTTGTGGCTTCCTATCCACAGCTCGACAGAGTTGAGCACGCACTGGAGGCTTTTCGGGCAGGAGAGCTGGAACGAAATGCCGAGCTGGAATCCGGTTTCGCATACGCAGTCCATGGTCGTGGCCTGCGTATGACCGGGCCCGATGGCGAGGTGGTCGAACTCGATCTGCTCTTGGACGGTACAGAAGCATTCGACGTGTGGCGGTTGCAGGAGTTTGCGCGAAGCATCGGCATGAACCCTGTGCCACTCGGAGACGACCTTGCGCGGGAATGCCTTGGCATGAAACAGAAGGGCTTCTTTGAGGAACCGGAGCCAGCATGGTTCCGCATCATCGAGTGACGGTTGTTTGCTCGTGACACACCTGAGGGTGCCTACTCGCCGAGTAGGCACCCTCAGGTGTCAAAGCTGGGTCGATCAGCGCTTCGGCTGCCGCCGAAGTCCCAACTGACGCCACGAGCGACGGCGTCCGTTGGCCGAAGGCACTGTGCCTTCTGCTGCGGCAGCGACAGAACCATCGCGCCGAGGCCGACGAACGGCCCGTATCGCCGCACCGGCGACGCGACCGCTCAAAGGCTGCCGCAACCCGAGTCGACGAGCCGCAACTCCGTGCGCTCGCTTGATGGCCCGGCGATCAGCCCCGGTGACGGTCCAAGCCTCCGGGTGCTTCGACAGCCACATGTACCGCCGCACCGAGTAAGGCAGGTGCCCGAGGTAAACGACCATCGCGACGATCAAAGCCACCAACGGGTAAGTGATGATCGCGGCCGCCAGAAGACCCACGGCCACCAGCAACGGTGCGACCGCGCGCGGCGGCACCTTCACCGTCTTCACCGACAGCGTGGGAATCCGCGACACCAGCAGCATCGCGACCAGCACGGTCCACGCGGCCACGACGTAGGAGTTGTTCCACCAGCCGTCAGACCGGACCTGCTCCTCGATGATCAGGGGCAGCAGCAGCAACAGCCCGCCGGCCGGCGCCGGGACGCCCACGAAGAACTCCTTCGCGAACGGCGGCTGTTCCTTCTCCAGCAACGTGTTGAAGCGGGCCAGGCGGACCACCATGCAGACCGCGAAGATCAGTGCGATGACCCAGCCCGCGCGGTTGCCCTCGAACTTCCACAGGTAGATCGCGAGGGCCGGCGCGACGCCGAACGAGATGGCGTCGGCCAGGGAGTCGAGCTCCGCGCCCATCTTCGACGTCGCGTCCAGCAGGCGGGCGATGCGGCCGTCCAGGCCGTCGAACACGGCTGCCGCCGCGATCGCGGTGATGGCCGCGCCCCACATGCCGACGTTCGCGAAGTGCACCGCGGACAGGCCCGAGCACATGGCCAGGACCGTGATCGCGTTCGGCAGCAGGCGGACGCCGGGCCCGCTGGGCGCCATCAGGCTTCCGGGAGCTCGGCGAGGACGGTCTCGCCGCCGATGGTGCGCTGGCCGGCTTCGACCAGGACGCGGCTGCCGCGCGGGACGTAGAGGTCCACTCGCGAGCCGAAGCGGATCAGGCCGTAGGTCTGGCCGGCGGCGACCTTCTCGCCCTCGGCGACCTCGCACACGATGCGGCGGGCGACGAGGCCGGCGATCTGGACGACCACCAGGTCCACGCCCGAAGTGGTGCGCAGCCACACGGTGTTGCGCTCGTTCTCCTCGGAGGCCTTGTCGAGGTCGGCCGAGAGGAACTTGCCGGGGTGGTACGAGACCTGGACGATCTCGCCGTCCGCGGGCACGCGCTGCACGTGCACGTCGAACACCGAGAGGAACACGCTCACGCGCGTCATCGGCTGGGTGCCGAGGCCGAGCTCGGCGGGCGGGACGGCGTCGACCACGTGCGAGACGGTGCCGTCGGCCGGGGCCACGGCGAGGTTCGGACGGGTCGGCGTCACGCGCTTCGGCTCGCGGAAGAACCACGCCACCCACGCCGTGACCAGGGCGAGGACTACGCCCAGGCGCTTGAAGCGCAGCCGGACGAGGAGGGTCGCGATCGCCGCGGCGGCGACGAACGGGCGTCCCGCCGGGTGCATCGGCGGCACCATGCCGCGCGCGAGTTCGAGGAAGTGGGAGACGGGCTTCTCGCTGCTCATCGTGTCTGGGGGTCCGTAGCTTCCGTGAGTTGTCGGGCGCCAACACGCTACGGCAACACGCCAAACCGCCCATCGGGACTGCCGGAAAGACAAGTGGCCGGTCCGCCCGTGCATCCCCCGACGAATGCACGGGCGGACCGGCACCTGCGGGCAGTGTAATCCCCGTCACATGGGGTGAACAACGTCGCTGGGTGAGCGTTCCGTCACAGTCCGTCGACGCCGAGGTTCTGCAGCCTGAACCGCACGTCAGCCACCTGGTTAGCGTCACGGACGGCGGGTGCGACCAGGTCTTCCGGATAGACCGCAGCTCCGTCGCGCGTGCGCAGGACGAACAGCCCGCCCCAGTTGAGTTCCAGCGTCGCGCGGTTAGTCCTCACAAGCAGGTCAGACACCATGCATCCCAGTAGTTCCGTCACGGCCTCGACGGCGGCGTCGTGCACCTGCTCCGGGGTCAGCGACGCGTCCACCGGCGCCCCTGTCAGCTTGTGCAGCTCGGCGCGCGACAACGCCGCCAGCACGTCCGCCAGCGTCTCGCCGACCTTGCTCACCCGTCCCGCGTGCCGCAGCGCGTCGGCGTAGCGGCGCACGAGCGCCGGTCCGGCCAGCGTCGCGAGCTCCTGCCACGTGATCGGCGGCCCCTGCACCCCGACCAGTGCCGCGACGGCCTCTGGCGGCGTGCCGTCGAGCAACGACCACGCCCGCCGTTCGTCCACCGCCTCCGCCACCCCGCCGGAGAACGGGGAGAGCTGCCTGATCGTCGCCACCCGCTCGCGGATCGGCGGATGGCTGTCGAACACCGACGACGGTTCCTGCGCGGCCATCAGCGGCTCGATCTCGCGGAGCTGGTGCACGCGCCGCGGGTGGTCCAGGTAGGCGCGGAAGCCCTCCAGCAACGGCGGCGTGCGTCCGGCCAGCACGGCCAGCGAGACGTACCAGCGCAGGTAGTCGTTCCAGCCCTCGCCGAGCGGACCGCCGCGCAGCAACGACCGCGCCGTCGCCTCCGCCCCGGCCGCCGCCACGGACACCTCGTCGGCGAACCGCTCGTGCTTGCGGCTCTCCGAGGCGGCGACCAGGGCGTACAGCCTCGCCCACGCGTAGAGGACGGCGGACAGGTAGCTGCCCTGCCCGATCACCATCCCCAGGGCGAGCTTCGCGCGGAACGTCACCGCCGACACCTGCGTGTGTCCGCCGCCGTAGTGGCCGAGTTCGTGCGCGACCACCGACCGCAGCTCACCGATCGTCATGCCGGCCACGAACGGCAGGCCCAGCTCCAGGTAGCGCGTTCCGTGGCGCTCCCACACGCCCGCGTTCGCCTCGTTGACGAGCCGGATGTCGTCAGGGCTGCGGGTGCCCGCCAGCGCCGCCAGCTCGTCGACGTGCCGCCAGAGCTCCGGGTGCGTCGCGCGGGTCAGCGGCACGCCGGTCGGCCGCGGCCGGGCCCAGAACGCCCTGACCATCGCGTACAGCGACGGCCCGCCCACGATGAGCGTCAGCGCGGTGAGGAACGCCCCGCCCTCGACGTCGCCCCGGTCGAACAGGACGTACGCGAGCACGCCCAGCAACACGGTGAGGCCCAGCGCGAGCACGAAGAACCCGGCGAGCATCACCAGGGCCAGTGCGGCTCTCATTGGAGGTGGCGGACGGTGACCTCGGCTCCCGCCGCCAGCTCCGTGACGTCCTCGGGCACCTCGATCAGGCAGTTCGACAGCGCGAGCGCCGACAGCAGGTGCGACCCCGGCCCGCCGACGGGCGTCACGACCTCGCCGGACGACGGGTCGTGCAGGCCGCGCCGGAACTGCGTCTTCCCCGCCGGAGACGTCAGCGGAGCCGTGATGGTCGCTCGCGCCGTGCGGCGTTCTGGCTGCGTGTAGCCCATGGACGCGAGGAGCGCCGGCCGCACGAACACCTCGAACGACACCTGCGCGCTCACCGGGTTGCCCGGCAGCGACAGCACCGGCACGCCCTCGTACCGGCCGGAGCCCTGCGGCCCGCCCGGCTGCATCGCGACCTTGGTGAACTGCACGTCATGGCTCGCGAAAGCGTCCTTGACCACCTCGTACGCGCCCGCGCTGACCCCGCCGGACGTCACGATCACGTCCACCGAACCGAGGTACGGCGCCAGTGCGCGGTGGAACTCCTCGACGTCGTCCGGCACGAACCGCAGCTGCACGGCGACGCAGCCCGCGTCCCGCACGGACGAGGCGAGCATCATGCCGTTCGACTCGTAGATCTGACCCGGCTGCAGCGGCTTGCCCGGTTCGACCAGCTCGGAACCCGTCGACAGGACCAGCACGCGCGGACGGCGGCGCACCGGCAGCTCGGGGAATCCGAGGGCGGAGGCGAGACCGAGCGTGGACGGGCGCAGCACCGTGCCCGCGGCCAGCACCGCGTCGCCCTTGCGCACGTCGTCGCCACCGGTGCGGATGTTCTGGCCGGGCGCCACGGCCTGGTTGATCGTCACGGTCTCCGTGCCGCCGTCGGTCCACTCGACCTGGACCACCGCGTCCGCGCCGGGCGGGAGCGGGGCGCCGGTCATGATCCGCTGCACGGTGCCGGGCACCAGCGGGTTCAGCTGCGTGCGGCCAGCGGGGATGTCGTCGGCGACCGGGAGCCTGACCGGCAGCTCACCGGTCAGGTCGGCGGCCAGCACCGCGTACCCGTCCATCGCGGAGTTGTCGAACGGCGGCAGGTCCAGCGGCGCGATGACGTCGGTGGCGAGCACGAGCCCGAGGCACTCGTCGAGCGGGAGCTGCAGCACGGGCATCGACCCGACGAGCTCCGCGACGCGCTGGCGGTGTTCGGCGACAGTGGTGGGGGACACGACTGCATACTGCCAACGTCGCGGTGCTCGTGACGCCCGCTTTGACTCGTTTCCTTCCCGGAGGTGTTGTTCGTGCAGGTCCGGACCAGGCACACACCGACGTTCGGCGTGGCGAGACTCGTCCTCGCGCCCGGCGAGGCGGTGCTGGTCGACCCGCTGACCATCGCGGCCACGAGCTACGGGCTCACGGTCGAGGTGAAGGGCGCGGGCGCGAAAGCGGTCGCACTGTGCACGTCGGGCGCGGAGGGCGGCTGGATCGACGCGGCCCCCGTGCTGCCCGGTGACCTGCACCAGATCGAGCTCGACGGGGCGTACGGCTGGTGCCTCGCCCGGCACAGCTGGATCGCGTCGAGCAGCACGGTGGCGATGAACCCCGAGGCGCCGCCGATGCAGGCGATCTTCGGAGGCGCCGAGGGCTTCATGAACTACGCGCACGGCAAGGGTGCGGTGGTGCTCGCCTGTTACGGCGCGCTCGACCTCGTGACGCTGGCGGTCGGGGAGGCCGTGACCATCAGCAGCGATCACGTCGTGGCGTTCGCGGACACCGTGCAATGCCGTCTCCGGCCGTCGGTCCCCGATGGCGTGCAATCCATTCTGACTGGTGAGGGCCTGGTGTTCGACTTCGCCGGTCCCGGTGCCGTGCTGACGCAGACGCGCGGACCCCGCCGGCTCACCACCTGGTTGCGCGCCAACGGAGTCAGCTCCCGTTCATGACTCCGTAAGGAGGTATCCGAGTGAGATTTCTTCTTTTAGCGTTGCTCTCTGCGCTTTGCGTGAGATGCGTGATCTGAAGGAGGACGTCTTGGCTCTCGGTACCGTCAAGTGGTTCAACTCCGAAAAGGGATACGGCTTCATCGCGACCGATGGCGGGCCCGACGTGTTCGTGCACTACTCGGCGATCCAGATGGAAGGCTTCCGGACGCTCTCAGAAGGCGACCGGGTGGAGTTCGAGGTGCAGGCGGGCCGGGACGGGCGCAGCCAGGCGTCGGACGTGCGCCGGGCCAGCTAGACGTCACTCTGATCACGGCTTCACCCAACCCGGGACAAGCCGATCTGGCCGGACGTTAGGCTGCCTTGCGTGTCGGAGGACCTGAGCGGACGGCGAATCGCGCATTACCGGATCGACGGTGTGCTTGGTCGTGGTGGCATGAGCGTGACGTACCGGGCCACGGACGTGAGGCTTGGCCGGAAAGTCGCGCTCAAGGTCATCGGTGAGCACCTCGCACCCGACGCGGAGTTCCGCGAGCGGTTCGTCGACGAGGCGCGCAACACCTCGGCGATCGACCACGCGAACATCGTGCCGCTCTACGACTTCGACGAGGTCGAGGGCCTGCTCTACATCGCCATGCGGCTGGTGGACGGCCAGGACCTGGCCGGGCACATCAAGGAGGGGCCGCTCACACCCGCACGCACGTTGACGCTGCTCGCCCAGGTGGCCGAAGCGCTCGACATGCTGCACGGCAAGGGCCTCGTGCACCTCGACGTGAAGCCCGCCAACGTGCTGGTGACCCAGAAGGAAGGCGTGCGTGAGCACGTCTACGTCGCCGACTTCGGCCTCACCCGCCGCGGCGCCACCGGCCACCGCACCCGAACGGGTGATTTCCTCGGCTCGCCGACCTACGCGGCGCCGGAACACCTGCGGGGCGAGCCCGTCGACGGCCGCACCGACCAGTACGCGCTCGCCTGCATGCTCTTCGCCTGCCTGTCCGGCCGCCCGCCGTTCCAGGGCGGCGTGCAGGAGGTCATCCAGGGCCACCTCGGCAACGTCGTTCCGTCGTTGTCGCAGCTCGTGGCGTTGCCGCCGGCCATCGACGACGTGATCCGCAAGGGCACCTCGAAGGACCCGTCGCAGCGGTACGCGAGCTGCGCCGAGCTCATCAACGCCGCCCGCGTCGCTCTCGCCGGAGTCGCGCAGGGCTCGGCTCCCGCTCAACTCGGGCCGCAGTCCGGCTCGTTCCCGGCTCAGTCGCCGATGTCCGGGCCGATGCCGGTCCAGCAGGGTCAGTACCAGGGCGGCGGCTACCAGCAGCCCCTCTCGGACCCGGTCCGGCTGCGCCCGCCGAACCAGGTGGGCGCGAGCGCGTTCACGGCCGGCAAGAAGGAACGCCCGGCGTGGTTCGCGCCGGTCATCGCGGCCGCGGTGGCGATCGTGGTGATCATCATCGTGGTGGTGATCCTGTCGCCCGGTGACGAGCCCGCACGCCAGCCCAAGACGAGCTCCGCCCCGTCGCTGAACATCGGCGACGAGACGACCTCGAACAAGCCGCTGCCGACCTCTGTGCCGGTGCGCACTTCCCGCTGAGAGTCGCCTGGGTTCGCTTGCACTCGCCGGTGTCGAGTGCTAAACACGAACTAGCACTCGGCACAGTCGAGTGCCAAGAAAGTGAGGCTGGGACTGGTGAGGCCTCCTCGTCGCAAGACGGGGGAGTCGTCCGTCGCGGGCACCTGACCTGGTCACGCGAATCGTGTTCCGCTGCGGGTATGCGCTCGCAGTGGCCCAGAATCCACATAGGCGGAGGAACACACCGCAATGGCCAAGATGATTGCGTTCGACGAGGAAGCCCGTCGCGGTCTCGAGCGCGGGATGAACATCCTCGCTGACGCCGTCAAGGTGACGCTCGGCCCCAAGGGCCGCAACGTCGTGCTCGAGAAGAAGTGGGGCGCGCCGACCATCACCAACGATGGTGTCTCCATCGCGAAGGAGATCGAGCTCGAGGACCCGTGGGAGAAGATCGGGGCCGAGCTCGTCAAGGAGGTCGCGAAGAAGACCGATGACGTCGCTGGTGACGGCACCACCACCGCGACGGTGCTGGCACAGGCTCTGGTCCGCGAGGGCCTGCGCAACGTGGCCGCGGGTGCGAACCCGCTCGGCCTCAAGCGCGGCATCGAGCAGGCCGTCGAGGCCATTGCCGAGCAGCTCCTGAAGGCCGCCAAGGAGATCGAGACGAAGGAGCAGATCGCTGCTACCGCGTCCATCTCCGCCGCTGACCCCACGATCGGCGAGCTCATCGCCGAGGCGATGGACAAGGTCGGCAAGGAAGGCGTCATCACCGTCGAGGAGAGCAACACCCTCGGTCTCGAGCTTGAGCTCACCGAAGGCATGCGCTTCGACAAGGGCTACATCTCCGGTTACTTCGTGACCGACCCCGAGCGCCAGGAAGCGACCCTCGAGGACCCGTACATCCTGCTGTTCGGCTCCAAGATCTCCACGGTCAAGGACCTGCTCCCGCTCCTCGAGAAGGTCATGCAGGGCGGCAAGCCGCTGCTGATCATCTCCGAGGACGTCGAGGGCGAGGCCCTCGCGACCCTGGTCGTGAACAAGATCCGTGGCACCTTCAAGTCCGTCGCCGTCAAGGCGCCCGGCTTCGGTGACCGCCGCAAGGCCATCCTCCAGGACATCGCCACCCTCACCGGTGGCCAGGTCATCACCGAGGACGTCGGCCTGAAGCTGGAGAACGCCGACATCTCGCTGCTGGGCAAGGCCCGCAAGGTCGTCGTCACCAAGGACGAGACGACCATCGTCGAGGGTGCCGGTGACGCGGAGCAGATCCAGGGCCGCGTCAACCAGATCCGCGCCGAGATCGAGAAGTCGGACTCCGACTACGACCGCGAGAAGCTCCAGGAGCGCCTCGCCAAGCTCGCCGGCGGCGTCGCCGTCATCAAGGCGGGCGCGGCCACCGAGGTCGAGCTCAAGGAGCGCAAGCACCGCATCGAAGACGCGGTCCGCAACGCCAAGGCCGCCGTCGAGGAGGGCATCGTCGCCGGTGGTGGCGTCGCGCTGCTCCAGGCCGCCGAGGCCGCCTTCGCGGGCCTGAAGCTCACGGGCGACGAGGCCACTGGCGCCAACATCGTCAAGGTCGCCGTCGAGGCTCCGCTGAAGCAGATCGCGGTCAACGCCGGTCTCGAAGGCGGCGTCGTGGTCGAGCGCGTCAAGTCCCTCCCCGCGGGCGAGGGCCTGGACGCCGCGACCGGCGAGTACAAGGACCTGATCAAGGCCGGCATCATCGACCCGGCCAAGGTCACCCGTTCCGCGCTGCAGAACGCCGCGTCCATCGCCGCCCTGTTCCTGACGACGGAAGCCGTCGTCGCGGACAAGCCGGAGAAGAACGCCGCGCCCGCCGCGCCGGACGCCGGCGGCATGGACTTCTGAGTCCGTCCGCTTCGCTTCACCTCTGAAAGGCCCGGTTCGCTTCGGCGAGCCGGGCCTTTCGGCTGTCCGGGGCCGGGGATCGCGGGCGACGGGTCAGAGATCGCGGGTGGCGGGCCAGGCGCGGCTCTCGGGAGGCTGGGCGATGGGACTGGCATGGCCCTGGAAGGCGCGGCAGCAAGCTTGGCGCGGCCCTGGGAAGGGGATCCGGCGCGGCAGCCGGAGGGCGCGACGACCGCGTTGAGGTGGGCGGAGGGCTCGCTGGTGGTGGGTGGCGCGGTGAGGGGGGCGCACGGCTGTGGGGCGCACGGTGTCTGGCTGCACGCCCGCAAGCAACGGGCGAAGCCGAAGGCGAGCCACCCTTCAACCAACGGCAATGGCGAAGCCGAGGCGTGTGAACCAAGACCTGCTGGGCAAGCGGTCATGAGGTGACCACCGCGCGATTGGGGCTTGACATTGAGTGCGAGATGCTACCGTTGAAGACATCGGCCGGGCACTTATGCCCGGCCTTTTAAGGCCGATGAAGCATCTCGCTAGAGGCTCAATGTCAAGCCCCAATCGCAATCGTCGCGAAGCGGCGATGAATTGCCCCGGCTCGTCCCGCCCAGGCCCGGCCACCTGCGCAAGGTGACATCAGCGCACGGCAGTCGACCACCCCGCTGGAACAGAAACACGGCCAACGCAAGCCGACCCGCAACAAAACCCCAGAACCCCAGTAAAGCCGCCGGTAAAACCCAAACTCAAAGCATGATCGTAGGCGTAACAACAGTCCGCCCAGGCTCCCCACGAGAATTCACCAAATGCACCAAAATCTGGGTGGTCCCAGCCGGCACGTCCGGCAGGACGAACCGCCCCCCGTCATCAGCCCGAGTGCAGGACGACTGATGATCGGCCACCCGGACCTCGACCTCGTGCTCCCCAGCCGGCACCAGCCACCCGTCGATCCGGTGCCGTGACCCGGTCGAGGTGAAGTTCACCATCAACGTCAGGTTGTCGACCGTGAACGTGATCGTGCCGGTCTGCCCGCCCCGGACCCCGGCGAACGATCCGGCCCGCTCCCAGCGCGCGACCTCCACGTCCAGGGATTCCAGGGCGATCGCGAACTTCACTCGGTCCACCAGGTCGGCGGGTGGCGGGTCCAGTTCGTCGACGAGCCTGTTCAGCTCGGAGAGGACTGCGGTGTCCTCAGGGCCCCTGCGGTCGTCGCGCGGGTCGATCTCGTTCACCGCGATCCTCCTTCCGTCTCCAGGTAGTTGCGCAGCAGTGTCAGACACCGTCCCCTGGTCGGACCGATGCTGCCGTGGGGCATGGCCAGTGCCTCGGCGACTGCCCGGTACTCCGCGCGGCCCGCGAGCACGGTGAGTCGGAGCAGTTCCTGGCACCTCGTGGTCAGGCGGCCGAACGCGAGCCACAGGCGGCGGTCGCGGTCGTCCAGCAGCGTCACGTCCTCCGGCAGGCCGGTGTCGGACTCGAGCTGTTCGGCGTATTCGTCGGACAGGTGCGTCTCACGCTTGTTGGGTGTCCAAGTTCGGCGTGCTTCACGCCTCGTTGTGACCACCAGGTAGCCGACCAGGGCTTTGGGCTCGTTGATGTTCTCGATGTTCTTCAAGAACGCCAGCCACACGGTCTGCACCACGTCTTCCGCGGCGGCCCTGTCCAGGCCCTGGCCGCGGGCGACGTGCCACAGCAGCGGGGTCAGCTCGGTCACCAGGACGTCCAGCGCGTTGCGGTTGCCCTCACGTGCGGCTTCCACGCACATCGCGTGCCGTTCGGTGCCTTCAAGCCCGTCCCACGGCGGACGGTCATCCGCCGTGTGCAGCTCGTCCATGCAGCACCTCCGATCGGCCGCCCTGTCAGCGCCGTCCGCCAACTCATGAAGGGCTAACTGGGCGGTAGATACAAAATTCACTCGATTGGAGCAGTATCGCCGCCGCGGTGAGGCTCATCTTCCTCCGGGTATGCCAGCGGCCCGTGATTCCCCCTCCGAGTCACGGGCCGCCAGTGGTGGGAGCCCGCGCCGGCCGGCACCCCTCGAACCGGCTGACGCGTGCTCCACGCCTGAACAAAGCGCTCATCCAGAAAGAGCGGAGCTCAGGCGAGCAGATACAGCCTCCGACGCACGAAGAGCCGACGAGGCTCCGCGATTCCCGAAAGCACACGGCAAAGACCGTTATGGTCTAGACCATGCCGATTCTCGAAGTGATCGCACTGGACGTGAGGGACGCCGTCGCCGCGCAGGCGGGGGGCGCTGACCGGCTCGAACTGGTCGCCGACATGGCCTCGGACGGACTCACGCCGTCGGTCGCCACCTTCAAAGAGGTCCAAGGCGCCGTGGACATCCCGGTCCGCGTGATGCTCAGGGACGCCAAGGGGTTCGCGCCGGGCAACCTCAAGCAGTTGCGCCGGCAGGCGTGGGAGCTCAGGGAGGCGGGCGCCACCGAGTTCGTCCTCGGCTTCCTCGACGCGGGGGGTGAGATCGACGAGGGCGTCACGCTCAACCTCATCGCCGAACTGGAGGGTTGCGCGTGGACCTTCCACCGCGCGCTCGACAACTCGAACGACGTCTTCCGGTCCTGGGAGATCGTGCAGACCCTCGGCTGCGACACGGTGCTCGCCGCCGGCAGCGCGAAGGGCGTCGAGGACGGAATCGAGAACCTGAAGAAACTGGTCGCCCAGGCGCCGCCCGCACTGCTCGTCGGTGGCGGTCTGCAGGCTCGCCACGTCCCGGAACTGCTGGCAGCGGGCGTGAACGGGTTTCACGTCGGTAGTGCGGTGCGTCCGTCCGGCTGGGACGGACCGGTCGATTCGGCATCGGTTGGGGAATGGGTGAATCGTCTGGTCTAGACCCTTGCCCTGGTCCGTTCTACAGTCACGTTGCTTCCTGTGGAATGGCTGTTGCACTATATGCAATGCGGAGGGCGCGATGAGGCTGAAGGCACTTGTGGCCGTGCTGGGCGTGGGCGCGGTGGTCGCCTGCGCACCGGTGCAGTCCGGACCGACCAACTCTGGCACCGACGAGCAGACCGGGCAGTTGCGGGTCTGGTTGTTCGACGAGGTCAACCGAGGTCCGAAAGAAGCCGTGGTGAAGGAGGCGATCTCCGAGTTCCAGGGCAAGCACAGCGGCGTCACCGTCGACGTCCAGTACATCCAGGTGTCGAGCCGGGCGGAGCGCTTCAAGGCCGCGTTCAGCGACCCGAAGAGCGCTCCCGACGTCGCCGAGTTCGGCAACACCGACCTCGCGGGCTACGTCTCCGCCGGCGGCTTCTCCGAGCTCGACCTGGGCAAGTGGGACGAGTCGAAGGACCTGGTCCCGTCGATCCTCGACACGGCCAAGGTCGACGGCAAGACGTACGGCGTGCCGTGGTTCGTCGGCGTGCGCGCGTTGTACTACCGCACGGACGTGTTCACCGAACTCGGCCTGAAGCCGCCGACGACGTTGGACGAGATCGCCACCACGGCTCGTGAGATCCGGCAGCGCAAGCCCGAGCTGATCGGCATCTCGGCCGGCGGCAAGTACCTGTTCGCCGCGCTGCCGTTCATCTGGGCGCAGGGCGGGGACATCGCCAAGCAGGACGGTGGCAAGTTCACCGCCACGATCGACAGCGCCGAGGCCAAGGCCGGTGTCGCCAAGTACACCGAACTGATCAAGGACGACATCTGCCCGCCCGCCACCTGCGCGGGCAACGGCGGCGACGCGAGCGTCGAGGCGTTCCGCGCGGGCAAGGCCGCGATGACCATCGGTGGCGACTTCAACCGCAAGTCGGTCGACGCGTCCAGTGCCGCGGGCAAGTACGGCGTCGTGCCGCTGCCGGGCAAGGACAAGGGCTCGGTCGCGCCCGCGTTCGCCGGCGGCAACCTGCTCGGCGTCATGAAGGGCACGCAGCGCAAGACGCTCGCGAACGAGTTCACGCAGCTGCTCGCGTCGAAGAAGTACCAGCAGAAGATGTACACGGCGATGGGCAACCTGCCGACGTTCAGCGACGTGCAGAAGCAGGTCAGCGACTCCGACAAGTTCCTGGAGCCGTTCACGAAGACCCTGCAGTCCGGCACGAAGTTCGTCCCCGTCACGCCGGCGTGGGCGAAGATCGAGGCCCAGACCGTGGTGCCGACGATGCTCCAGGAGATCGTCACCGGCGCGAAGAACGTCGACACGGCCACCGCGGACGCCGCCAAGACGATGAACGCGGCCTTCACGTCGTGAGCGTGACGGCCAAAGGCCAGGGGCGGACCGCGTTCGCCTACCTGGCTCCAGCGCTGCTGATCCTCGGGGGCCTGCTGGCCTACCCGATCTATCAGCTGGTGCTCATCTCGCTCTACGACTACGGCCAGGAACAGGTCAGCGGCGGCGCGCCGCTCGAGTTCCTGGGCCTCGGGAACTACCAGAAGCTGTTGGGAGACCAGCAGTTCTGGGGCGTCTTCGGGCAGACCGTCGCCTTCGCGGCGGTCTGCGTGGTCGGCACGTTGCTAGTGGGCGCGTTCCTCGCGATCCTCGCCACGAGGGTCCGCACCTGGGTCCGGATGACGTTGTTCCTGGCGGCGCTCGGCGCGTGGTCCACGCCCGCCGTCGCCGGCTCGACGATCTGGCTCTTCCTGTTCGACGCGAACTTCGGGTTCGTGAACGAGGTCCTGGGCATCCAGGGCTTCTCCTGGACGTTCGACAAGTGGACGGCGTTCGGACTCGTCGCGGCCCAGGTGATCTGGTGCTCGTTCCCGTTCGTCATGGTGACGCTCTTCGCGGGCATCAAGGCGATCCCCGGCGAGGTGCTGGAGGCTGCCGCACTGGACGGCGCGTCGGCGTTCCGCACGGCGTGGAGCGTCACTCTGCCGTTGCTGAAGCCGATCATCCTCGTGGTGACGATCCAGTCGATCATCTGGGACTTCAAGGTCTTCACGCAGATCTACGTGATGACGAACGGCGGCGGCATCGCCGGGCGCAACCTCGTGCTCAACGTCTACGCCTACCAGCAGGCGTTCGCGGCGTCGGAGTACGGACTGGGCGCGGCCATCGGTGTCGTGATGACCGTGCTGCTGCTGGGAATCACGATGTTCTACCTCCGCGCGCTGCGGCGGTCGGGGGAGGTCCTGTGAGGCGCTGGCTGACCGAGGGCTTCGTCCTCATCATCGCCGCGGTGGTGGCGTTCCCGCTGTTCTGGATGGTGCTCAGCGCCTTCAAGCCGGAGGACGAGATCATCTCGGCCGACCCGGTGCCGTGGACGACTCGGCCGACGCTCGACAGCTTCACGCGGGCGCTGACGGTCGCGAACTTCGGGCGCTACTTCCTGAACAGCATCGTCGTCGCGGTGATCGTGGTGCTCCTGAGCATCGTGATCTCGTTCCTCGCGGCGACGGCGCTGACCCGCTTCCGGTTCCGCAGCCGCACGACGTTGCTGATCATGCTGCTGGTCGTGCAGATGGTTCCGGTCGAGGCGTTGACCGTGCCGCTGTTCTTCCTGATGCGGTCGGTCGGGGACAGCGTTCCGGTGTTCGGCCTGAACCACCTGGGCTCACTCGTGCTGGTGCACCTGGCCTTCAGCCTGCCGTTCGCGATCTGGATGCTGCGGGGTTTCGTCGCCGCGGTGCCGGTGGAACTGGAGGAGGCCGCCACCCTGGACGGCGCCTCGCGGTTCCGGTTCCTGTGGCAGGTGCTGTTCCCGCTCGTCGCGCCCGGCCTGGTGGCGACGTCGGTGCTGTCGTTCATCCACGCCTGGAACGACTTCCTGTTCGCCAAGACGTTCATCATCTCGGCCGTGGAGAACCAGACCCTGCCTCTGGCTCTTCAGGTGTTCGTCAAACCCGACCAGAACGATTGGGGCGCGATCATGGCGGGCTCCACCCTGATGACCATCCCTGTGCTCATCTTCTTCGTGCTCGTGCAGCGCCGGCTGGTGTCCGGTCTCGCGGGGGCGGTGAAGGGATGAACCTCCTCCCGCGCCCGGTGTCCTACGTGGACGGCGGGAGACTCTGCGACTACCAGGGCTGGCAGACGGTCCTCGTCGACGGCCCTCCCGGCGGCTACCGGTTGCTCTCATCCGACGCCGGCGTGCTGATCGAGGCGAACGACGCGGCCGGCGAGATGAACGCGCTGCAAACCCTGCGGCAGTTGCTGGGCGCCCAGGCGTTCCGGGCCGCGGGTGAGAAGCCGGCGGTCATCCCCGCGTGCGAGATCGTGGACCACCCTCGGTTCGCGTGGCGTGGCGTGATGCTCGACGTGTCGCGGCACTTCCTGCCCAAGCGGGAGGTGCTGCGGTACGTCGAACTGATGTCCGCGCACAAGCTCAACGTCCTGCACCTGCACCTCACCGACGACCAGGGCTGGCGCTTCGAGTGCAAGCGCTACCCGAAGCTCACCGAGGTCGGGTCGTGGCGGGAGGACTCGCGGTTCGGCGACCGGCGCTCCGCGGGCATGAAAGGCAGGCCGCACGGCGGTTTCTACACCCAGGACGACCTGCGGGAGATCGTCGAGTTCGCCCGCCAGCGGTACATCACGGTGATCCCGGAGATTGACGTCCCCGGTCACTCGCAGGCGGCGATCGCGGCCTATCCGGAACTGGGCGTGCACGGCGGTGGCGTCTGGACCGACTGGGGCGTCAACGAACGCGTGCTCAACACCGAGGAGTCCACAGTGGACTTCTATCGGAACGTGTTCGACGAGCTGATGGACGTCTTCCCAGCGGAGATCATCGGACTCGGCGGCGACGAGGCTCCCGGTCACGACGGCGAACTGGTCAGGGCGATCGCGAAGCACATCGTGCGCAACGGCCGACGGCCGTACGGGTGGGACGAGATCCTCGAGTCGGGACCGCTGCCGGCGGGCACGGTCGTCGCGTCGTGGCGCGGGGTCGAGGGCGGCATCACGGCACTGGGCGAGGGCCACGACGTGGTGATGTGCCCTGAGCAGCACGTTTACCTGGACTATCGGCAGTCCGATTCGCCGGACGAACCGATCCCGGTGGGAACGGTGACCACGCTGGAGGACGTCTACGCGTGGGATCCGGTGCCGGAAGGTCTCACGGGCGAGGAGCCCGGACGGCTGCTGGGCGCGCAGGCGAACATCTGGACCGAGCACCTCGACTCGGCCCGGCGGGTGGACTACGCGGCGTTCCCGAGGCTGGCCGCGTTCGCCGAGGTCGTGTGGTCCCCGGCGGAGAAGGATCCTGATTTCCTGCAACGACTCCAGGAACACCATCTCCCCAGGCTCGACGCCCTGGGGGTGGAGTACCGGCCCCTCACCGGACCCCACCCGTGGCAACGGCTGCCTGGCGTTCCCGGGTTTCCACGCTGATCACGCTTACACGGCCGCGTCTTCCTCGGGCATGAGGATCCAGGCGGCGACGTAGAGGACCGCTCCGGTGCCGAACCCGAGCAGCGTCGCCGCCACGAGGATGATCCGCAGGATCGCGGCGTCCACGCCGAGCGTCTTGGCGAGACCGCCGCAGACGCCGGCGAGCATCTTGTCGCTACGGCTCCTGCGGAGCTTCTTGACCTGGTCAGTGGCTTCGTTGAGCACGTTGTTCGTCATGGCTCAAGATTCGTCGAAACGACGGCTCCGCACATCGGTGACCACCCCGAACCCGACCCTGATCCCTGGCTGAGACCCCAGGGTTCAGTCGAGGCAGAACTCGTTGCCCTCGACGTCCTGCATCACGATGCAGGACTCGTTCTCCTCGTCGGCCTCCATCACGCGCACGCACACCGCGCCGATCGCCTCCAGCCGTCTGCGCTCGGCCTGAAGCGCGGCGAGGCGGTCGCGGCCCACCATTCCGGTGCCGGCCCGAACGTCGAGGTGGACCCTGTTCTTCACCGTCTTGCGCTCGGGAACGCGCTGGAAGAACAGTCGCGGTCCCACGCCGGAGGGGTCGTTGCAGGCGGACCACGAACCGTCGGTCTCCGGCTGTGCCTCGTAGCCCAGCACCTCGCTCCAGAACTGGGCGACGCGCTGTGGTTCCGCGCAGTCGAACGTGACCTGGATCTGCTTGATCGAACCCATTTCCCCACCGTAGTCGTACTCTGAGGCTCATGGAGTCCCCTGAGGAGCTCGCGTCAGGGCTCGACCGCGCGGGGTACCTGCCGGACGGCGGGGTGGCCACCGCGGCGTTCCTCGCGGTCGCGATGGGACGGCCGCTGTTCCTCGAAGGCGAACCCGGCACCGGCAAGACCTCGCTCGCGCTGGCGCTCGCGAAGTCGATGGACGTCCCGCTGATCAGGCTGCAGTGCCACGAGGGCATCGACGCCACGCAGGCCCTGTACGACTGGGACTACCCGCGTCAGCTCATGCACCTGCGCGTGCTGGAGACGCGCGGCGAGGTGGACGAGGCCTCCCTCTACACGCGACGGTTCCTGCTGGCCCGGCCGTTGTTGCAGGCGCTGGAGACGGCGCCGTGCGTGCTGCTCGTGGACGAGATCGACCGGGCGGACGACGAGTTCGAGGCGTTCCTGCTGGAGGTGCTGTCCGAGAACGCGGTCAGCATCCCCGAGTTCGGCGAGATCAGGGCCACGACACCGCCGCTGACCGTGCTGACCTCGAACCGGACCCGCGAGGTCCACGACGCGCTGAAGCGCCGCTGCCTCTACCACTGGCTGGAGCACCCCAGCCTGGAGAGGGAGGTCGCGATCCTCCGCCGCACCCTCCCCGGCCTCGACGAACGGCTCGCGCGGAAGGTCGCGGAGGCCGTCGGGCAGATGCGCGGCCTCGACCTGCTGAAGCCGCCGGGCGTCGCGGAGTCGCTGGACTGGGCGCGGGCACTTCAGGCGCTGGGCCGGACCGAACCGGACGTGACGACGCTCGGGGCCGTCCTGAAGTACCGGGAGGACGCGGATCGCGTGATCGGGAGCACAATCGTGGGGTGACGGAAGCCTGCGTCGGGTTCGCCGGCGTCCTGCGGGGCGCCGGACTCCCGTGCGGGCCGGACCGCGTCCAGGCGTTCCTGCGGGCCACCGAGCACGTCGACCTGTACTGGGCCGGGCGCCTCACGCTGTGCGCCGACCCGGACGACCTGCCGCGCTACGACGCCGCGTACCGGGCGTACTTCGGCGGCACCCCGCCGCGTCCACGCACGACGATCGAACTCGACTCGGTCACCGTCGGCGTCGCGGCGTCCGATGTGGAAGTGCTGAAGCACAAGGACATCTCCGAGTTCGACGCGGCACCGCTGATCGCCAGGCTGAGCCCGCTCCCGCCGCGCAGACGGTCGCGCCGGCTCCGCAAGGCCCGTCGCGGCCGGATGGACCTGGCCAGGACCGTGCGCGCGATGATCGAGACCGGCGGCGAGATCGCGTTGCCGCGCCACCGCCGTCGCGGGGTGAAGGCACGCAGGCTGGTGCTGTTGATCGACGTGTCCGGCTCGATGGCCGCCTACTCGGACGCGCTGCTGCGGTTCGCGCACGTCATCGCCCACGCCATGCCCGTCGAGGTCCGCACGATCGGCACCAGGCTGACCCGCGTGACCCGCCAGTTGCGCGAACGCGATCCGGAACGCGCTTTGCGAGCCGCGGGAAGGGCTATCCCGGACTACGAGGGCGGCACCCGGCTCGGCGACGCGCTGCGGCGGTTCAACCAGCAGTGGCGGCAGCGAGGTGCGGTGGTCGTGCTGTTCAGCGACGGCTGGGAACGCGGCGACCCGACCCTGCTGGCGACCGAGATGGCGAGGCTGAGACGCGTGAGCCACAAGGTCATCTGGGCCAACCCGCACGCGGGCAAACCGGGCTACCGGCCGTTGCAGAGCGGTGTGGTCGCGGCGCTCCCGCACGTCGACACGATGGTCGCGGGCCACAGCGTGCACGCTTTGGAAGAACTGCTGAAGGAGGTGCGCCGTGCGTGATGTCCTCTACGACCTCGCCGAACGGGTGGCGAACGGCGAGACGGTCGGCGTCGGCACGGTGGTCGCGACCTTCAGCTCGGCACCCCGGCCGGCGGGCGCGGCGATGCTCGTGACGCAGGACGGCGAGGCGGTCGGCAGCGTGTCCGGCGGCTGCGTCGAGGGCGCGGTCTACGAACTGGCGCAGGAGACCGGCGGCCCGGTCCTGCAGCGCTACGGCGTGAGCGACGACGATGCGTTCGCCGTGGGGCTGACCTGCGGCGGGATCATCGACATCTACGTCGAGAAGATCAGCTCGGAGACGTTCCCGCAGCTCGCCGAGGTGGTGGAGACCGTGCGCGCCGAGGAACCGGTGGCGGTCGCGACCGTCATCGAGCACCCGGACGGCATCGGGCGGCGAATGGTCATCTGGCCGGACCGGCGTGACGGCAGTCTCGGCAGCGCGCGGATCGACGACGCCGTCACGGACGACGCGCGCGGCATGCTGGCGTCCGGCCGGACCGGCGTGCTCCAGTACGGGCCGGACGGGCAGCGGCGCGGCGAGGGCATGAGCGTCTTCGTGAACTCGTTCGAACCGCCGCCGCGCATGCTCGTGTTCGGTGCGATCGACTTCGCCGCCGCGATGGCCCGGCTCGGCGCGTTCCTCGGCTACCGGGTCACCGTCTGCGACGCGCGACCGGTCTTCGCGACGCGCAGCCGTTTTCCGGAGGCGGACGAGGTCGTCGTCGCCTGGCCGCACAAGTACCTGGAAGGCGAAGCGTCCAAGCTCGACGAACGCACGGTGATCGCCGTTCTCACGCATGATCCGAAGTTCGACGTGCCGCTGCTGGAAGTCGCGTTGCGACTGAAGGTCGGCTACATCGGAGCGATGGGGTCCCGCCGCACGCACGAAGATCGGCTGGAACGGTTGCGCGAAGCGGGTTTGACCGAATCCGAACTTACGGCGTTGTCATCGCCCATCGGCCTCGATCTCGGCGCCAGAACCCCTGAAGAGACCGCAGTTGCGATTGCGGCCGAGATCATCTCCTTGCGGTGGAAGGGAACCGGGCGCCGGCTCAGTGAGCTCAAGGTGCCGATTCATCGGTGATCGGGTTGTTGAACTCGCAAACAGGGAGCAAGCTGAAGTGACCCTCGTCACTGAAGGCCCACCACCCTGGGAGGGTTTCAATGCACATCTCGGTCAACGTCGACGGAGTGAACTACGCCGACGAGGTCGAACCCCGCCTCCTGCTCGTGCACTACCTGCGAGAGCGTTTGGGCAAGACCGGCACCGTCGTCGGCTGCGACACCGGCAACTGCGGTGCCTGCACTGTCCACCTCGACGGCCACAGCGTGAAGTCGTGCCAGATGCTCGCCGTGCAGGCGAACGGGCACGAGGTCACCACCGTCGAAGGCCTCGCCCGCGACGGCAAGCTGCATCCGGTGCAGGAGGCGTTCCACTCCAACCACGCGTTGCAGTGCGGTTTCTGCACGCCCGGCATGATCATGCAGGCGATCGACCTGCTCGCCGACGAGTCGGATCCCGACGACGAGACCGTGCGCAAAGGCCTGGAGGGCAACCTCTGCCGCTGCACGGGCTACCAGAACATCGTGCGCGCGGTTCAGGACGCCGCGCAGCGGATGAAGCCCGGCGCCGGCCCCAGGCAGGAACAGCACAGCGACGAGCACGTCAGCTCGAAGCAGCCGGTAGGTGGCGAATGACCGCCACCGCGGAACCGGAGATCGGCAGGGCCCGGCTCCGCAAGGAGGACGCGCGGCTGATCACCGGCCAGACCACTTGGACCGACAACCTGCAGCTGACCGGCATGCTGCACATGGCGGTGTTGCGCAGCCCCATGGCGCACGCCCGCATCACCAACATCGACGTGAGCCGCGCGACGGCGATGCCCGGTGTGGCAGTCGTGCTGACCGGCGAGGACTTCGCCGCGGAGCAAGGATCTCTGCCGTGCGCGTGGCCGATCACCGAGGACATGAAGGCCCCGCCCGCGCCCCCGCTGGCCGTCGGACAGGTCAACTTCGCCGGTGAGGCCGTCGCCCTCGTGATCGCCGACAGCGCCTACCGGGCCGCGGACGCGCTGGAAGCGATCGACGTCGACTACGACGAGCTGCCGGTCGTGCTCGACATGGAAGAAGCGTTGCGGGACAACGATCTCGTGCACGACGATCTCGGCACCAACAAGTGCGCAACGTGGATCTTCGACTCCGCCGAGGCAGGGGTCGGGACCGACGTCGAGGACGAGATCGCGGCGGCCGAGGTCGTGATCGAGCGGACGTTCAAGCAGCAGCGGCTGATCCCGGCGTTCATGGAACCGCGGTCGGTCGTCGTGGACTCCACCGCGGGCATGTTCACGGTCTGGTCCGCGACGCAGATCCCGCACATCCTGCGCTGGATGCTGTCGGCCGTCACGGGCATCGCCGAGCACAAGCTCCGCGTGATCGCGCCCGACGTCGGCGGCGGGTTCGGCGGCAAGCTCCAGGTCACGCCGGAAGAGGTGCTGTGCCTGCTGGTCGCGCGCCGCATGGGCCGTCCGGTGAAGTGGACGGAGTCGCGCACCGAGTCGATGCTGTCCGCGCACCACGGCCGCGACCAGATCCAGAAGCTCACGCTGTCCGCCCGCCGCGACGGCACCGTGACCGGCCTGAAGGTCGAGCTGCTCGCCGACATGGGCGCCTACCTGCGCCTGGTCACGCCGGGTGTGCCGATCCTGGGCGCGTTCATGTTCAACTCGATCTACAAGTTCGCCGCCTACCGGTTCGTGTGCACCAACGTGTTCACGAACAAGGTGCCCACGGACGCCTATCGCGGTGCCGGACGACCCGAGGCCACGTTCGCGATCGAGCGGATGATGGACGAACTCGCGGTCGAGCTCGGCATGGAGCCGATGAAGATCCGCGAGCTGAACTGGATCAAGCACGAGGAGTTCCCGTTCAACACGGTCGCCGGGCTCACGTACGACTCCGGCAACTACGAGGCCGCGACGGCCCGTGCGATGGAACTGTTCGGGTACGACGAGTTGCGCGAAGAGCAGGCACGGCGTCGCGCCGACGGCTCTGTCGTGCAACTGGGCATCGGAATTTCCACCTACACCGAGATGTGCGGTCTCGCACCGTCCCGCGTCCTGGGCGCTTTGCGTTATGCCGCAGGAGGATGGGAGACCGCGTCGATCCGCATGCTGCCCACCGGCAAGGTCGAGGTGATCACCGGAACCTCGCCGCACGGGCAGGGCCACGAGACGGTCTGGTCGCAGATCGTCGCCGACCGGCTCGGCGTGCCGTTTGAGGACGTCGAGGTGCTGCACGGCGACACGGCCACGTCCCACAAGGGCATGGACAGCTACGGGTCGCGTTCGCTGGCCGTCGGTGGCACCGCTCTGGTGCACGCGGCGGAGAAGGTGCTGGCCAAGGCCCGCACTCTGGCAGCGCACATGATGGAGTGCGACGAGTCGGACGTGGAGTTCGCTGCCGGTTCGTTCTCCGTTCGCGGCACGTCGACCGTGCGGACTCTGGGTGACGTCGTGCTGGCCGCGCACGTCGCGCACGACCTGCCCGAGGGCATGGAACCCGGCATGGACGCCGACGCCACGTTCGACCCGGACAACTTCTCGTTCCCGCACGGAACCCATTTGTGCGCAACGGAAGTCGACACCGAGACGGGCATGGTGCGGATCAGCCGCTACGTGGCCGTGGACGACGTAGGCACGGTCATGAACCCGTTGATCGTCGACGGTCAGGTGCACGGTGGGCTGGCGCAGGGCATCGCACAGGCGTTGTACGAAGAGGCCACGCACGACGAGATGGGCACGCTGACGACGGCGACGTTCGCCGACTACCTCGTGCCGTGCGCGGCGGACCTCCCGGCGTTCCTCACGGATCGCACCGAGACGCCGGCGACGTCCAACCCGTTGGGCGCCAAGGGAGTCGGCGAGGCGGGCACGATCGCCTCGACACCGGCCGTGGTCAACAGCGTGCTGGACGCCGTGCGGCACCTGGGCGTGCGGGACATCGAGATGCCGATGTCGCCGGAACGCGTGTGGACCGCTTTGCAGGGCAGGCCGGACGAAGGCGCGGGCGAAGTGGCCGCGGGTGGGCTCGGTTCGATCGACGCGCAGGGAGGACAGTCGTGATCCCGGCGGAGTTCAAGTACCTGTTCCCGTCCAGTGTGGACGAAGCCGTGCGGATGCTCGCAGAGGAGGGCGAGGACGCCAAGGTCATCGCGGGCGGGCAGTCGCTGGTGCCGGTGCTGCGCATGCGGCTGGCAGCACCCACGGCGTTGATCGACATCGGCGGCCTGACCGAGCTGACGGGCGTACGCGACGACGGCGACTCTTTGCTGATCGGTGCCATGACCACGCATTACGAGGTGCAGCGCGATCACCTGATCCACGACCACGCGTTGCTCCTGAAGCTGGTCACGGACACGGTGGCGGACCCGCAGATCCGGCACCGCGGCACGTTCGGCGGTTCGCTGTGCCACGCGGACCCGGCGGGCGACCTGCTGGCACCCGCGCTGGCCCTGGACGCGGTGATGATCATCGCCGGTCCTGGCGGGCGGCGTGAGGTGCCGGCGTCGGAGTTCTTCGTCGACTACTTCACGACGGCGCTGGCTCCCGACGAGATCCTGATCGACGTGCGCGTGCCGAAGTACACCGGGTGGGGCGCGCACTACGAGAAGCTCAACCGGGTCGCGCAGGCGTGGTCGATCGTCGCGGTGGCGGCGGCCGTGCAGGTGCGGGACGGAGCCATTTCCGCTGCTCGGGTCGGTCTCACGAACGTGGGGTCCGGGCCGCTGCGCGCGTTCGAGGTCGAGGCGGCCCTGGTCGGGCAGCCCGCTTCCGCCGAGGTGATCTCCGAGGCGGCTCTGCGGGCGTCCGCCGGTGACAGCTACAAGGACAACCTGGCCCGTGTGCTGACCGGTCGTGCGCTGACGGCGGCGGTCGCGGGATGAAGTTGACGCATTCGTTCGTGTCGCCGGGGCCCGCCGAGGAGGTGTGGGCGGCGCTGATCGATCCCGAACGGGTGGCGCCCTGCCTGCCCGGCGCCACGCTGACCTCGGTGGACGGCAAGTCGTTCGGCGGGGAGGTGAAGGTCAAACTCGGACCGGTGCAACTGCTGTACCGGGGCACCGGCGAGTTCGTGGAGATCGACCCGGTGCTCCGCCGCGCCGTCATGAAAGCCGCGGGTAAGGACACCCGCGGCAACGGCACGGCGTCCGCGGTGGTGACGTTCGTGGTCGGCGACTCGGTCGACGTGGAGACCGACCTGTCGATCACGGGCCGTCCGGCTCAGCTGGGGCGTGGCCTGATCTCCGAGGTCAGCGGCAAGCTCGTCGACCAGTTCGCGGAATGCCTGGCGAGCACGCTGGGATCCGTGGATCCTGACGAGGTGGCGCAACAGCAGCATCTCCGAGTGGTCCCCGACGAGCCGATCGACCTGATCGACACGGCAGGCGTTCCGGTGTTGAAGCGCGTGCTGCCCCTCGCGGCCGCAGTGCTGGCGGTCGTGCTGTTCGTGGTCCTGCGACGCAGGCGGCAGCGCTGAAGCGTGGGATCCGGTGGTCGGCATTCGTGCTGGTCACCGGATTTCTGCTGTCCGCGTGCACCGGCTCGCCCGTCGTCATCACCTCGGCGCAGCCGACGCCGGCGACGACCTCCCAGGGCCCACCGCCGCCGCGTTCGTTCGTGCTGACCGCCGGTGGCGACATCCTGATCCACCCGCCGCTGACCGAGCAGGCGGTCGCCGACGGTGGTGCGGCCGGGCGCGACTTCCTGCCGTTGTTCTCGGGCATCAAGGACACCCTGAAGGCCGATTTGGCCTTGTGCCATCTGGAGGTGCCGCTCGGCCCGAAGGAGGGCCCGTTCTTCGGTTACCCGGCCTTCCTGGCGCCGCCCGAGGTGGCGAAGGGCCTGGTCGACGTGGGGTACGACTCGTGCTCGACCGCCTCGAACCACACGCTTGACCGCGGCGTCTCGGCGATCACGTCGACGCTGGACGCGATGGACGCCGTCGGCCTGAAGCACACCGGCTCGTTCCGCACGCAGGAGGAATCGGCGGCGCCGCTGATCCTGGACGCGGGCGGCGTGAAGGTGGCGCAGTTGTCGTTCACGTACGGCTTCAACGGCATCCCGCTGCCCCAGCCGTGGCGCGCGAACCAGATCAACGCGGCCAAGATCCTGGCTGACGCGCGGAAGGCGCGCGAGGCGGGCGCCGAGGTCGTCGTGCTGTCCGTGCAGTGGGGCAACGAGTACCAGCACGAGGCGACCGCCGACCAGAAGGCGCTGGCCCGTCAGCTGCTCGCCGATCCCGCGCTGGACCTGATCATCGGGACGCACGTGCACGTGGTGCAGCCGTTCGAGAAGATCGGCGACAAGTGGGTCGTCTACGGGCTCGGGAACGAGGTCGCGCGGCACGAGGAGCCCCGTGGCGTGACCGAGGAGGGGGCGATCGCGCGGTTCAAGTTCGAGCAGCGGCCCGCCGGGTGGACCGTGGTCGAGGCTTCCTACACGCCCACGCTGGTGGAGCTGGGGCCGCCGATCCGGCTGGTGGACCTGACTCGGGTGCCTGCTTCCGCCAGGCGGACCGAGGCGATCAACCGGACCGAGGGCGTCGTGTTCAGCATGGGCGCGGCGGCGCAGGGGCTGGCGAGGGCCAAGCCTTAGATCGCCTCCATGTGCGACGGTGATCTGGTGACCGAACTGCTGACCGTTGCCCAATACGCCGCGCTTGGCGAAGTCGGCTGCACCGAGCTCGTCGAAGGGCGTCTGATCCGGTCGCCCAACGCGCTCGCCGATCACAACTACGCCTGCGGCAACCTGATCATGCAGCTGGCGGGCCAGTTACCGGCGGAGCTCCAGGTCACCTACGCCGTCGACGTGGACCTGGAGCTGGCCCCGCCGGGCGAACCTGGTTTCGTCCGCCGCCCGGATCTGGTCGTGTTCCCACGCAGAGCGGGAGGTGGCCTCGTCCGTGCCGCGGAGGTCGTCCTCGCCGTCGAGGTGCTGTCGTCCCATTCGCGCTACACGGATCGTCGAGCCAAACGCCTCGACTACGCGGAGGCCGGCATCCCGTTCTACTGGATCGTCGACCTCGATCCGATCTCGTTGACTCCGTTGCGGCTCACCGAAGAGCGGCTTTACCAGGAGATACCTGCCGCGACCGGTGTCCACGAGTCGGTTGAGCCGTTTCCCCTGAAGATCCAGTTGGATCAACTCATCGACTGACGCACCCGCTGGAACCGCTCGACCCAGGCCTGGTCTCCGGTCTCGAACTCCGTGATCCGGTCGGGCACGGGTGATTTCGTCAGCACCGGCAGATAACCGTCCACCGGCGTCAGCGAGTCGCTCGTGACATCGCCGTCCAGCAGCGACAACGTCGCCAGCCCGCACGCGTAGTCGAGCTCGGGCAGTGCCGCCGCCAGCGCGACCCCGGCAGCCATGCCGATGGACGTCTCCAGCGCCGACGACACCACGCACGGCAGCCCGCACGCCTCGGCCACCTCCAGCGCCTTCCGCACGCCCCCGAGCGGTGCCACCTTGATCACCGCGATGTCCGCGGCACCGGACACGGCCACCTTCAACGGGTCGTCGGCCTTGCGGATCGACTCGTCCGCGGCGATCGGCACGCCGACCCTGCGCCGGACCGCAGCCAGTTCGTCCAGCGTGTGGCACGGTTGTTCCACGTACTGGAGCCCGCCGGCGGACTTGTCCATGGCCTTGATCGCGGTGACGGCCGTGTCGACGTCCCACATCATGTTCGCGTCGATCCGCACGAACCCCGCAGGTCCGAGTGCGTCCCGCACGGCTTCGAGCCGCGCGCAGTCGTCCGCGAGCGTCGACTCGGCGACCTTCACCTTGGCCGTCGAACAGCCCGACCGCGCCACGATCTCGTGCGCTCGTTCGGGACTGACGACGGGCACGGTGCAGTTGACCGGGATGCGGTCCCGGACCGGTGCCGGCCAGCCCTCGTTCGCGGCTTCCATGGCGCACGCCAGCCAGGCCACGGCCTCGTCGTCGTCGTACTCCTCGAACGGGCAGAACTCGCCCCACCCGGCCGGCCCTTCGAACAGCAGGCCGGTGCGCTGGGTGATGCCGCGGAACCGGGCGCGCATCGGAATGGAGTAGACGTGCACGCGCCGATTCAAGCGCACTTCTGGAACTCCAGCGAATGCCCGCCCCCGCGCAGGTTCACCGTGCCGACGGGCTGAACGGTCAGCAACGTGCACACGATCTGCTGGACAGCGGGGCCGCTGAGCTGCGAGACGTCGCCGGAGATGGTGACGTCGAGGCCGTTCGCGACGCGGTCGACGGTGGCGGGCGCGGCGTCGAACGGCACCTCGGTGGCGAGGCCGCGGGCCTGCTCGTCGTTGGTGGGGCCCTGGGCCAGCAGGGCCACGACGTCGAACCCGCTCAGGCTGCCCTCCGGCCGGCCGACGGGGATCACCCTGCCGCCGGGGGCGACCCAGAAGAGCGACGGCGAGGTGTTCTCGGTGGGGCCGCTGGGGGCTTCGAGGCCGGGGATCGGGTCGGTCGGGCGGATGCCGCACGCGGTGAGCACGGCGAGCACGAGGACGGCCAGCGCAAGCTCGCGCAAGGGCAGCCCCGCTTTGGGGCCGAGCTCGCGCAGGGTTTGCCACCGGGCATGCGTTCCGACAGCGTGCGTGTGCGCTGTCAGCGCACGCTCGCGAGGTCGTTCGGCCGTGGGTCCCAGTTCGCGCAGAGGTCGTTCGGCCGTGGGTCCCAGCTTGCGCAGAGGTCGTTCGGCCGTGGGTCCCAGCTTGCGCAGAGGTCGTTCGGCTGCGGGTCCCAGCTTGCGCAGAGGTCGTTCGGCTGCGGGTCCCGGCTCGCGCAGGGGTCGTTCGGCCGTGGGTCCCAGTTCGCGCAGGGGTCGTTCGGCTGCGGGTCCCAGCTCGCGCAGAAGTCGTCCGGACGCGGATCCCAACTCGCGCAGAGGTCGCCCGGCTTCGGGCCCAAGCCCGCGCAGGGATCTCCCCGCCGCCAGTCCAAGCTCACGCAGGGGTCCCCTCCCGGGGGTCCCCCTGTTTCCATTCTCCCAGGCGGCACCGACAGTTTCCGGCCTCAAGACTCACCACCCAGCGGCAGCCGCAGCGTGAACAACGCCCCGCCACCCGGCCGGTTCGCCGCCACCAGCGTGCCGCCGTGCAGCCGCGCGTTCTCCCACGCGATCGCCAGCCCCAGCCCCGACCCCTCCGACCGCCCCCGCGACGAGTCGGCCTTGTAGAACCGCGCGAACACGTGCGGCAGGACCTCCGCGGGCAGGCCGTGCCCGGAGTCGGCGACCTCGATCACCAGCGAGGACCCCGACACCGACAGCACGAGCGACACCGGAGCGGCGCCGTGCCGCAGCGCGTTGCCGACGAGGTTCGCCACGATCACGTCCAGCCGCCGCGGATCCAGCCGCGCCCGCACGCCCTCGGGCAGGGTCGCGGTGATCTCGAAGCCGCGCATCCGCAGGCAGGTTCGCACCACCTCGGCCACGTCGACGTCGTCCAGCGCCAGGGCGGCCGTCCCCGAGTCGAACCGGGTCACCTCGATCAGGTCGTTCACCAGCCGGGTCAGGTTCAGCGTCTCCCGGTTCACCAGCCGTGCGGCCTGGCCCGCGACACCGGGCAGTGAGGCGGTCTCGGCGTCCAGCACGTCGGTCACGGCCGTCATCGCGGCCAGCGGAGTGCGCAGCTCGTGCGACACGTCCGCCACGAACCGCCGCGCGTCCGCCTCCATCCGGCGCAGCTCGCCGACGTGGTGTTCCAGCGAGGAGGCCGTGCTGTTGAACGTCGACGCGACGGACGCCAGCTCGTCCCGCCCACGCACCGGCACCCGCGCGGAGAGGTCTCCCTGCCCGAGTTGCCAGGCCGCCAGTTGCAGTTCGCGGACGGGGCGCAGCACACCGCGGGCCGCCAGGAAACCCAGTCCCAGGGCCAGGATCAGCACGGCGCCGCCGATCAGCCACGCGTTGCGCGCCAGCTCGTCGACGAACGCGATCTCCGACGTGAACGGCCGCAGCACGTACACCTCGATGCCCGACGGGGCACCGGACGACACCCGCAGTTGCATGCCGACGACCAGCCACACGCCGTCCGCGTACGACACGCGTTGCCAGCCGACGCGTCCGGACGACACGAGCGAACGCAGCTCCGCGGTGATCACCGACGGGTTCATGCCGCCCGCGGAAACCCCGTTGCCGTAAGCCAAAGCCTGGCCTTCGCGGCCGGAGACCCGCGCGGCGACGCGTTCCAGGACGGCGGTGTCCACGGCACGCGCGGGCAACGGGTAGAGCTGCTCGACGCGGTTCGTGGTCTCGATGACGGCGTTGTCCTGGGCGCGCTGCACGATCGCGTCGCGGGCCCGCACGTAACCGGCGCCGGCGACGGCCGCGGCGGTCACGATGGTCAGCAGGGCGAACGCGAGCAGCAGTCGCAGGCGGAGCGTCACAGCGGTCCGAAGCGGTAGCCGAATCCGCGCACGGTCTGGACGTACACGGGCGCGGCCGGGTCGTCCTCGATCTTCGAACGCAGCCGCTGCACGCACGCGTCGACCAGCCGCGAGTCGCCGAGGTAGCCCTGGTCCCACACGGAACCCAGCAGTTGCTGCCGCGACATCACGCGACCGGGCGACGAGGAGAGTTCCAGCAGCAACCGCAGTTCCGTGGGCGCCAGCGAGACCGGCCTGCCGAACCGGGTGACCACGAGGCCCTCGCGGTCGATCGTCAGGTCGCCGTAGCGCTCGGCCACGACCTCGGCGACCGAGGCCGTCGAGCGGCGCAGCACGGCGCGGATGCGGGCCTCGAGCACGCGGGCCTGCGCCGGTTTGGCCACGTAGTCGTCGGCACCTGCCTCCAGGCCCGCGACCACGTCGATGTCGTCGTTGCGCGCGGTCAGCATGATGATCGGGAGGTCGCCGGTGGCACGGATGCGGCGGCACACCTCGAACCCGTCGACCCCCGGCAGCATCAGGTCCAGCACCACCACGTCGCGCGTGACGCTGCCCAGCAGGTCGAGGCCTTCCTCTCCCGTGCGCACCGCGTCCACGGTGTGTCCCTGGTAGGTCAGGGCGAGCGACAGTCCTTCGCGGACCGCCTCGTCGTCCTCGATCAGCAGTACGCGCGGCATGTCCTCCAGCTTTCCCGATGGGTCTCATGGGGACGTTCTTGCGACGTCATCGTTGCGTAACGACCGCCCGTGCGCAGTTGTTGCGCAGCTATCACCGTGCGCGCACACGGGTTCGACAGCCTCTGTGACATGCGAAAAGTGCTACCGGCGATGACCTTCGCCGCTCTCGCGATGATCACCACCGTGACTCCGGCGCTGGCGATCAGAGGCGGGGTCGAGGCCCCGCAGCCCTATCCGTTCTCGGGCTCGCTCCAACGGCCCGACTCACCCCGCGCGGACGGCCACACTTGCGGCGTCACGCTCGTCGCCCCGCAGTACGCCGTCACCGCGGGCCATTGCACCAGGAACAACCCCAGCCTCGCCCAGGTCGGCAGGCCGCGGGACTGGACGGTCCGCCTCGGCACGACGGACGCGGGCAGCGGCGGTGAGGTGATCGCGGTCGAGCGGTTCATCACCTACGCGCCCAACCCCGTCCACGACGGCGACATCGGCCTGCTGAAGCTGAAGAAACCCGCGAGGACGAAGCCCGTCGCACTACCCGCCGCACGACCCGCGGAAGGGACGACGGCGCGGATCCTCGGCTGGGGCATGACGTGCGACCGGCGCGCACCCGAGTGCTACCCGCAGAAGCTGCGCGAGGCGGACACCGTGATCCAGCCGACGACGGCCTGCGAAGGCATCTACGCGGATCGCGAGCTGTGCATCGGCGCGCTGGACGGCAGCGTCGCGGCCACGAACATGGACTCCGGCGGCCCGGCGCTGGTCCGCGACGGCGACCGCTGGGTGATCGCGGGCATCGTGAGCGGCGCGGGCGGCGACGACCGCCCCGTCATGTACACCGACGTCCACCACTTCACCGGCTGGATCAACGACGTCGTCACCGGCAGGATCAACCCGCCGGACACCCCGGTGCCGAACCTCGAAGGCGCCGCGTCGCTGGGAGGAGTCTGTTCGGCGTCCGTGGTCAGGACCGATCACAGCAAGCCCGGTGACCAGGCACTTCTGCTCACCAACGGCCACTGCCTCCCGGACCGCCCCGCGCCCGGCGAGACCCTGAAGGACGTCGCGCTCAAGCTCCTGGTGACCATCGGCGACCGCCAGGGCTACCAGCAGGCCAAGGCCGAGACGACCCGTCTCGTCACGGCGACGATGACCGGCACCGACACCGCGCTCTTCCAGCTCGACCAGACCTACGCGCAGCTCAAGGCCAAGGGCGTGAAGGTCTTCAAGCTCGCGGACAGGTCAGCCAGGCCGGGAGAACGCGTCGACATCATCTCGTCGGGCAACGGCAAGCGCTTCAGCTGCACGATCGAAGCCGTCGTCCCGCACCTGCGCGAAGAGGGCTACACGCAGGACAACGCCTACAGGTACGACCCGGAGTGCGGACCGTCGCACGGCGGGTCGGGCTCACCGATCGTGCTCAGGGACGGCGTCACGGTCGTCGGCGTGCACAGCACCGGCAACGACAGCGGTGAGCAGTGCACGGCCAACAACCCCTGCGAGGTCGCAGCGGACGGCTCGGTGACGGTGCGCCAAGGCGCCCGCTACGGCCAGCAGGTCAAGCACCTAGCCGCTTGCGCACGAGACCAGAAGCCTGGTCGACCACGACAACCAGAAGCAGCACCACGAGGATGTGCGTGACCATCTCGTCGAACCGGAACAGCTTGATCGACTGGTTGATCAGGAAGCCGATCCCGCCCGCGCCGACCAGGCCGAGCACGAGCGACGACCGCACGTTCACGTCCAGCCGGTAGAGCAGAAGTCCCGCCAGGGAAGGCAGGACGGTCGGGAGCACCGCGTGCAGCGCGATCTGCGGACCGGACGCACCGGTCACCTTCAACGCGTCGCGCGGCCCGCGGTCGCTCTCGTCCATCGCCTCCGCCCAGAGCTTGCCCATCACGCCGGTGTTGTGGAACACCAACGCCAGCACGCCCGCGAACGGTCCGAGGCCGACCGCCGTCACGAAGATCAGCGCGAACACCACGTCCGGCACCGAGCGCAGGAACGACAGCACCGCGCGAGCCGCCTGCTGCGCCCACGCCGCCGAAGTCGTCGCACGCGAAGCCAGAAGTGCCAGGACCAGTGCGAACGGGATCGAGAACGTGGTGCCGAGCAGTCCGATGTAGAGCGTGATCACCGCTGCTTCCAACGACTTCCCGAGAACCGAGAAGTCCGGCGGCATCGACTCGGCGAGGAAGTCCGCCATGCCGTCCCAGCCGGCGATCAGCGCGGCGGGGGAGAACTCCGTGGCCTGCCAGGCAAGCACGTGCACGACGACCGCGACCGCCACGACGACCCACACCGTGGCGGAGGGCCAGCGGCGCTTGGGAACCGCGATCGTCATGCCGCCACCACCGTCTGCATGTCCACGATCCGGTGCGCGTACGTCCGGGCGAGCTCGGGCTGGTGCAGCACGGCGACCACCGCCAGGCCTTCGGAAGCCAGGTCCACCAGCAGTTCCATCACCTGCACGGCGGCCTGCGGGTCGAGCGCCGAGACCGGTTCGTCGGCGAGGATCACGTTGGCGCGCTGGCACAACGCCCGCGCGATCGCCACACGTTGTTGCTGGCCACCGGAAAGCCGCGCACACCGGTCCACCGCGCGGTCCGCGAGCCCGACCCTGTCCAGGCACCGCATGGCCTCTTCCCGGACGTCGGCGGGGAAGAACCACGAGCGGCGCAACGGAAGCCTGCCGAGAGCGCCGGAGCAGACGTTGTCCAGCGCGGTGCGGCGGCCGACCAGGTGGATCTTCTGGAACACCATCGCGGCGTTCCCGCCGACCTCGATCGACCCGCCGTCCGGGGTCTCCAGCCCGACCACGCACCGCAGCGCCGTGGACTTGCCCGAGCCGTTCGGCCCGAGCAGCGCCACGAACTCGCCGGGTTCGACGGAGAGGTCGAACCCGTTCAGCACGACCCGGCCGCCGAACGACTTGCGCAGGCCGCGGATGGCGAGCATCAGACGTCCTCTTCCTTGAGCCCCAGCGTGGTCGCGAGGTCGAAGAGCACCTTGTACGTGTCGTTGCCGACCTGAACGAGCGGTCCGGGCGGGGTGACGTCGAGGAACGCGCCGACCTTCTCGACGTCGGCGGTCTCCAGTTCCAGCAACGCCTTGCGCACCTCGTCCTTGAACGCCGGGTCGAGATCGCCGCGCACGGTGATCGGGTCGTTCGGGATGGGCTCCGACTTCCAGACCTGGCGGAACTTCGACTCGTCGAACGTGCCGGCGGACCGCGCCGTGGCCAGCGTCTGGCTGTTGATCTCTGCGGCGTCGACCTTGCCGTTGACCAGCGACAACATCGCCTCGGGATGACCGCCCGCGTAGTCGAGCTTCACGCCGTCGACGTTGTGCTTCTTGAGGCCGTAGCGGGGAAGCGCGTCACCGGACGCCGACCCGACGCTGCTCAGCGCGAGCGCCTTCCCGCCCAGGTCCTCGATCTTCCGCACCGGCGAGTCCTTCGGGACCCAGATGCCGGCGGTGTAGCTGGTGAGCTTCCCGGAGCCGTCCGCGAACGAGACCATCGGCTCCGCGCCGGCCTTCTGCGCCGCGAAGACGTAGCCGAGCGGACCGAACTGGGCGATCTCCAGCTTGTCGTTGCGCATCGCCAGCACCTCGGCGGCGTAGTCGTCGACGACCTGCAGCTCGACCTCGCAGCCGAGCTTGGCGGTCAGCGCCTTCGCGAGCACCTCGTAGGCGGGCTTGAGCTTCTCCGGGTCCTCGTACGGCTCGACGCCGAAGCGCACCTTGCCGTTGGGGCAGTCACCGCCGCCGGCAGCGGAATTCGTGGTGCCGCAGGCTGTTGTCAGCAGCAGTGTCGCGGCGAGGACAACGCTGAAGGCTCTCATCTCACATCTCCTGGAGGAGGTCGTCGAGCACGGCCGGGGCGAGGCCGAGCGCGGTGGTCATGCCGATGCCGGAGGTGACCGAGACGGCCCTGGTGAGGGGAACGGGCGTCGCGGTCAGGAAGGGTTCTGGGGCCGACGCGTAGATCCCGCGCCAGCGTTCGAGCACGCGCAGGGCCGGCACGCCGAGGAGGCGGGCCGTCTCGGTGAGGACCAGGTCGTCGAGGTCCTCCGGCCGGTACGGGGCGACCGTGCGGCTGTAGTGGTGGGTGTCGCCGATCGTGAGCGAGCCGTCGGGGAGCTGGGTGAACATCAGGTTCAGCCCCGCCTCGACCAGCTCGGGGTGGTCGTGGGTGAGGCGCTCGCGGACCTTCTCGGTGCTCGGGCACCGCGCGAACGCCTCGTAGCGCAGCATCGAGAACCCGGTCAGCACGGCCGGGTCGATCACTCCGCCGTGCGCGACGCGCAGCATGCGCAGCTGGCAGCGCTGGATCTCGCGTTCCTCGGCGAGATCGGGGAAGAACCTGTCGACGTCGTGGCCGACCGCGACGACCGCCGCGCGGCAGCGGAGTTCGCCGCGCGAGGTGCGGACCAGGCCCGGCTCGACAGTGAGCACGTTGGTCGACCAGTGGAACGTGACCCCGCGGTCGGCCAGCAGCGCGGCGATCGCGTGGACGGCTTCGCGTGGGTTGACGCGGATGTCGAGGGGGAGCAGGGCGGCGCCGAGGATCGAGGGATTGTTCAACAATCCAACACCTGAATCGTTGAACGATCCCGCGCTGCCGCTGCCGATCGGGGGATTGTTGAACGATCCTGCGCTGGTGCTGCCGCTGCCGATCGGAGGATTGTTGAACGATCCTGCGCCGACGTGGCTGATCGGGGGATTGTTGAACGATCCTGTCGCTGGATTGTTGAACAACCGGGTCGTCGGATTGTTGAACGATCCCTTCGTCGGATTGTTCAACAACTCAACATCGCGGACCTCGGCGAACTCGCGCAACACCTCAAGTTCGTCCTCCGCGCGGGCCACGACGATCGAGCCGGACTCCCGCAGCCAGAAACCGGCTTCGCGAGCGAGCGTCAGCCACTGCTCGCGAGCAGCCATCGCGTACTCGAACGCCACCCCGTCCTGAGCGGTGAAGCACCCGTGCCCGAAGTTGCGCACGGAAGCCCCGGCCGCGTGCTCGTCCCGCTCGACCACGGCGACGGAGAGACCCCGCCGCACCGCGTGCCAGGCGTGCGCGAGCCCGACGACACCCGCGCCGACGACCACCAGGTCCACACTTGTCATGACAAGAACGATGAGTGGCCTCAGAACGAGAATCAATGGCTGTTCTGATGTGTTCACTTGGAGTTCAGACTTGTTATGACATGTATCGTTCGTTGCATGGAGATGCCACTGCACGAGCGCATCGCGGCCGACCTGCGCCGCCGCATCGGCTCGGGTGAACTGGCCGTCGGCGACCCGGTGCCGTCCGAATCGCAGCTGTGCGCGCAGTGGAACGCCTCGCGCGCGCCGGTCCGGCAGGCGCTCACCTCGCTCAGAGCCGAGGGCATGATCGGCGGCGGTCGCGGCAAGCCCGCGGTGGTGCGCAGGCACACGCTGTCGCAGCCGTTCGAGACGTTCCTGTCGTTCTCCAGTTGGGCCGCGGGTCTCGGGCACGTTCCGGGACAACGCACCCTGGAGATCGCGCGCCGCCCGGCCGACGCCGACATCGCCGACGCACTCCAGCTCGACGAGGGCACGCCGGTCGTGCAACTGCTCAGGCAACGGCTGATCGACGGCCGGCCGACGATGCTGGAGCGCACGACGTTCGTGGAACCGGTGGGGCGCCTGCTGTTCGACTTCGACTGCGACAGCGGCTCGCTCTACGCCTACCTGGGCGAGCACGGCGTCGACATGACCGTCGCACGGCACCAGATCGACGCCGTCGCAGCCGACGACAAAGACGCCGAACTGCTGGAAGTTGTTCCAGGAGCCCCACTTCTGCGGGAACGGCGGCGTGCGTCCGGAATGGACGGACGTCCGGTCGAGTACTCCGACGACCGCTACCGCCCGGACATGGTCAGCTTTTCGATCGAGAACTCCCAGCAGGCGCACCCGGCGCTGCTGCGGGACTGGAGGGCCTCGTGAACCCCGTCGACCTCGTGGTGCTGGACATCGCCGGCACCACCGTGGAGGAGCACGGACTCGTCTACCAAGCCTTGGCGGACACCGTGATCGCGGCCGGTGGATCAGCCGAGGACGTCGGCGCCTGGATGGGCGCCGACAAGTACGAGGCGATCTCGTCGATGCTCGGCAAGTCCAATGTGGATGCCGAGTTCAAGGACTTCCACGAGCGGCTCGGGCAGTACTACGCCGAGACGCCGCCGACGCCGATCCCCGGAGTGCCGGAAGCGTTGGCACACCTGCGGAGCAACGGTGTGAAGGTCGCGCTGACGACCGGCTTCGACCGCCCGATCGTGGATGGCCTGCTCGACGTCCTGGGCTGGCGCGAGGGCGTGCTGGACGCGGTGGTGTGCGTGGACGACGTGTCCGCGGGCCGCCCGGCGCCGTACATGATCTTCACGGCGATGGAGCTGACCGGGGTCCGGGACGTCCGGCGCGTGCTCATCGCGGGCGACACCACCAGAGACCTGGAGGCGGGCATGAACGCCGGCGCGGGGTTCGTCGTCGGGGTCCTCAGCGGCAGCCAGACGGCCGAGGAGCTCAGCGCCGTCCGGCACACGCACCTGCTGAAGTCCGTCGCTGAGGTCCCGGCCCTAGTCCAAAGCGGCGGTGTGGCGTAGCTGCTCCGGCGTCGGGTCGGTGACCAGCACCCGCAGCGCGTCCGCGAACTGGTCGAAGCGCCGATCGAACTCGGCCAGTTCGCGCGACGGCTCCGCCACCAGCGCCGCCCGCCCCGCCCTGGGCGCGGCGGTCGCCAGCGCGTCACGAAGAGGCTGAGACCGGCGCAACGCCACGAGCAGCGTCCACAGCCGTTGCTCGACCAACGCGACCTGCACCGGATCGCCGCCCACCCGCAGGAAGTCCGACCGCACCGCGGTGGCGCGGCGGCGCTGCGAGGGACAGGTGAAGTCCTCCGACCGGACGACCTGGGTCTCCGGCGCCGACCTCGCGAGCGACTCCTCCGACCGGAACCGCCGCACTGGCGCGGTCCCTGCCGGGTCCCACATCCACCAGGACGTCATCCGACCAGGTCGTCCGCGTCGACGATCTTGTACGCGTACCCCTGTTCCGCCAGGAACCGCTGCCGGTGCGCCGCGTAGTCGGTGTCGAGCGTGTCGCGCGAGACGACCGAGTAGAAGTGCGCCTGCCGCCCGTCACCCTTGGGCCGCAGGATCCGGCCGAGGCGCTGGGCCTCCTCCTGGCGCGACCCGAACGTGCCGGACACCTGGATGGCGACCGACGCCTCTGGCAGGTCGATGGAGAAGTTGGCGACCTTCGACACCACCAGCGTCTGGACCTCGCCGCGCCGGAACTGGTCGAACAGCTGCTCGCGTTCCTTGTTCTTCGTCGATCCCTTGATCACCGGCGCCTCCAGTTCCTCGCCCAGCTCGTCCAGCTGGTCCAGATAAGCACCGATCACCAGGGTCGGCTCGCCGGGATGCCGCTCCAGCACCCGCTTGACCACCGGGATCTTGGTCCTGGCCGTCGAACAGAGCTTGTAGCGCTCCTCGGGCTCCGCCGTCGCGTACTGCAGCCGCTCGTTGTCCGTCAGCGTCACCCGGACCTCGGTGCACTCGGCGGGCGCGATCCAGCCCTGCGCCTCGATGTCGCGCCACGGCACGTCGTAGCGCTTCGGCCCGATCAACGAGAAGACGTCGCCCTCCTGGCCGTCCTCGCGGACCAGGGTCGCGGTCAAGCCCAGGCGCCTGCGACTTTGCAGGTCGGCGGTCATCCGGAAGACCGGCGCGGGCAGCAGGTGGACCTCGTCGTAGACGATCAGGCCCCAGTCGCGCGAGTCGAACAGCTCCAGGTGCTTGTACTCGCCCTTCGACTTGCGGGTGATCACCTGGTAGGTCGCGATCGTGACCGGGCGGATCTCCTTGCGTTCGCCGGAGTACTCGCCGATCTCGTCCTCGGTCAGCGAGGTGCGCGCGATCAGCTCCCGCTTCCACTGCCGTCCCGCCACGGTGTTCGTGACCAGGATCAGCGTGGTCGCCTGGGCCTCGGCCATCGCCGCCGCGCCGACCAGCGTCTTGCCCGCTCCACACGGCAGCACGACGACGCCGGAGCCACCCGCCCAGAACGCCTGCGCGGCCAGTCGCTGGTAGTCGCGCAGCTTCCAGCCGTTCTCCTCCAGCTCGATCGTGTGCGCCTCGCCGTCGACGTACCCGGCGTGGTCCTCGGCCGGCCAGCCGACCTTGAGCAGCAGCTGCTTGAGCCGCCCGCGCTCGCTCGGGTGCACGATGACGGTGTCGTCGTCGATGCGGGCCCCGAACATCGGCGCGATCTTCTTGTTGCGCAGCACCTCTTCGAGCACCGCGCGGTCGTTGGAGTGCAGCACCAGCCCGTGCGCGGGGTTGTTGGCGAGCACCAGCCGCCCGAAGCGGCTCATCGTGTCGACCACGTCCACCAGCAGCGGCTGCGGCACCGGATAGCGGCTGAACCGCACCAGCGCGTCCACCACCTGCTCGGCGTCGTGACCTGCCGCCCGTGCGTTCCACAACGCCAGCGGCGTCACGCGGTACGTGTGCACGTGCTCCGGAGCCCGCTCCAGCTCGGCGAACGGCGCGATGGACGTGCGCGCGTCGTTGGCGAGCGGGTGGTCGACCTCGAGCAGCAGCGTTTTGTCCGACTGGACGATCAAAGGGCCATCGGTCACGCCGACAAGTCTCCCTGACGACGCCAAATGCGTTCGACCAGCGTCAACTGGCGACAACAAGTGTGAGGCGACACACGCAGCCAACACCCGGTGTCGTACGTTCTCGCGCATGAGCACCGAGTCGACTGATCCCGTCGAGCCGCCGGCCGTGGTGACCCCGGTTCCGGAGGAGTCCGAGACCGACGAGTCGCCCAAGAAGAACAACTGGCTGAAGTTCGTCATCGTCGGCGTGCTGGCGATCGTGCTGGTCGGCGGCGGTGTGTGGGCGCTCACGTCGCTCAACAGCACCAGCGTCGGCGACTGCGTGAGCGCCTCGCCCAAGGACGTGGACAAGCCGGACGGCGACTGGAACATCTCGTCGAAGAGCTGCAGCGACGTCGATGCCACGCATCGAGTCGCCTCGGTGCTGAAGAACGCCGAGGACCAGTGCCCCGCCGAGGGCATCTACGAGCAGATGCAGTCCGACGGCAAGACGATGTGCCTGATGCCGAACCTCGCCGAGGGCAACTGCTACACGTCGAGCGACGACGGCGCCTTCAAGAAGGAAGCCTGCACCACGGACTCGCCCGTGAAGATCGTGAAGAAGGTCGACGGGCTGCCCGAGGAGGGCTCGGTCTGCCCCGAGGGCTCCAGCGAGCTGCGGTTCACCGAACCGGCCTCGGTCTACTGCATGGGTGTCCACGAAGGATCCTGATCGGGTGAACTCGGTTGAGTTGAACCCCGTCTGACGCCGATACCCAGGCCATGAAGAAGGTCGGCCTGGGTATCGCCGTTGTCATCGCGCTCGTCCTGCTCGGCGGGTTCGTCATGAACCAGCTCGGCGACGTGGCCAAGGCGGCCCAGCCCGGCGACTGCGCGCGGATCTCCGGCGCGCTCGACAACCCGAAGTACCAGGCGCTCGACTGCGGTTCGGAGCAGGCGAACGTCAAGATCGCCAAGATCCTCGACTGGAACGAGAAGGCCTGCCCGTCCGGCGGCATGGACTACTCGACGTACACGGGTGACGCCACGCTGTGCCTCATGCCGAACTTCGTCGAGGGCTCCTGCTACGGCCAGAACTCCGACACCGGCATCGCGAAGGTCGACTGCGCGACCAAGGACTCGGTGAAGGTCGCCAAGGTGGTCAGCGGCAAGGCCGACCGAGCGGCCTGCGGGGACACGCGCGCGGCGGTCTTCCCGGAGCCCGCGATCACCTTCTGCCTGGAGCGCGGCGACCAGAAGCAGTGATCTTCCCGCAAACCGCACCACGTCCGACCGTCCACGTGGAACGCTGCGCGGCGTGATGATCGACGAGCCGCCCGCGCCCAGGAAGAACCTCGGGACGCGAGTGCTGACCTACGGACTCACGCTGGTCGCCGCGGCGGTCGCCATCTACGGCATGACCGAGTTCCTCGCCCCGATCACGGCGCCGAAGACCGGTGAGTGCGCGAACGTCACCGGCTACTCGAACGAACCGGACCTCGACACCGTGAGCTGCACGTCGTCGAGCGCGAACTACGTGGTCACCGAGTCGCTCGCCAAGTCGAAGAGCTGCGCGAACGCCTACGCGGACATGATCACCAGGCGGGCGCAGGACCCCGAGGTCAAGATCTGCCTGGTCCCGCTGTGGGAGGAAGGCGCCTGTTATCCGGCCGATTCCTCCCGCATGGAACTCACGCCGGTGGAGTGCGGAGCGGACTCGTTCAAGGTCACGAAGATCGGCCGGGACGGGCCGGGACAGTCGTGCGCGGCGGAGGAGCAGCGGTACAGCTACCCCGAGGTGAAGCTGACCTACTGCACCGCGACCCAGTAGCTGATCCAAGTAGTCGTAACGTTTCCGTAAAGCCCGAGCGGTTTCCCGCGCTGCGTGGCACTCTCTGCTCCGGCTGTGTCGGGGGGCATGGGCCGTCTGGGGTAATTCGGAAATGAGAGAACCCGCATGAGCACGACTGAATCCGCTTCGCCCGCGCCCGCGCCGGAGCCCACGCAGGAGCCCGCGCCGAAGAAGTCGAGCATCGGCAAGCGGATCTTGACCTACATCGTCGGTCTGATCGTCGTCGGTGGCGCGTTCTACGCGTTCAACTACTTCACCAGCGACGTCGCCCAGGCCAAGGTGGGGGACTGCGCCGCCATCACCGGCACGTCGACCAGCCCTGAGTACAAGCAGGTCGACTGCGGTGCCGCCGACGCGAACTACACGGTCGCCAAGGCCGGTGGCACGAGCGAGGTCTGCGGCGACGGCTACGACGAGTACACGCAGACGCAGCGCCGCGGCCCGAAGACGAAGCTGTGCCTCGCGCCGCTTCTCGCCGAGGGCAAGTGCTACGGCGAGAACACCGGTGGGATCGGCCTCAAGGCCGTCGAGTGCTCCGGCGCCAGCACCATGAAGGTGACCAAGGTCGTCAAGGAAGCCGCCGCGCCGCAGTGCGCCGAGGGGGAGCAGGCGCTGCCGTACCCCGAGGTCAAGCTGAACTACTGCGTCGGTGCACCCGCCTAACAGCGTTGCACTCGTGAAACCGGAGTCGTGTCCCACGGCTCCGGTTTCGCTGTCTTTCGCTTGACCCATCCGAGAGGAATCCAGTGACCGACCCCAACTACCCCCAGCAGCCAGGGCCCTACGGGCCGCCTCCCGGTGGACAGCCGCAGCAGCCCTACGGCCAGCAGCCGGGCCAGCCGAACCCGTACGGTCCGCCGCCCGGTCAGGGCTACCCCGGCCAGCCAGGACAGCCCGGTCAGCCCGGTGACCCGTATGCCCAGCAGCCCTACCAGGGCCAGCCGGGTGACCCGTACGCCCAGCAGCAGAACCCGTACGGCCCGCCTCCCGGCCAGATGCCCGGTCAGCCCATGGGCCAGCCGATGCCCTACGGCCCGCCGCCCAAGAAGAGCGGCGCCGGCAAGGTCATCGGTTCGATCATCACCATCGTCGTGCTCGTCGGCGTCGGCATCCTGGTGAAGGTCCTGATCGGCGGCGGCCTGAGCGCCATCACGGAGCCGTCCGCCAAGGCCGGGGACTGCGCGAACGTCACCGGCACGACCTTCAGCCCGAAGTACAAGAAGGTCGACTGCGGCTCACCTGAGGCGAACTACTTCATCGCCAAGGCCATGAACTCGACGACCGAGGCGTGCCCGAGCGACGACTACGCCGAGTACACCGAGTCCGGCCGGCGCAGCTCGTCGCTGAAGCTCTGCCTCGTGGAGAAGCTCGAGGAGGGCAAGTGCTACGAGGAAGAGCTCGTCAAGATGAACATGGAGGGCATGAAGGTCGTCGACTGCTCGAAGGGCAGCGCGGCCACCATCCAGAAGGTCCTGAAGATCGAGAAGCTCGTCAAGGCGGCCACCGCGGACTGCGGTGAGGCCACGGCGATCTCGTACACCGAGCCTTCACCGGGCATCACGTACTGCGTGACCGCGCTCGGCGGGCAGTGATCGAACGAGAAATTGGCGGGCCGGTGATCCGGCCCGCCAATTCTCATGCCTGAACGCAACTAATTCGTCGTGCCTGGCGGAAGTAGCTGCTGCACGTCCAGACGCCCGGAAAGCACGTCCTCGGTGTCCATCATGTCGGCGACGCGCTGGAGCCGGATCGGGTTCAGCGACAGCGGGAACGTGCCCACGGACACGAGTGCCGCGGTCGGCTGGTCGACGTCGGCGTAGCTGGTCAGCGAGTCCTGCACGCCGAGCTTGTTGGCCTGCGCGCGCTGCTGCGCCTCGCGCAGCACGTCCCGGAACGCCTTCATCGTCTTCGGGTTCGCCTCGGCGAACTTCTTCGACGACGCGTACCCGGACATCGGGAAGTCCAGTGTCGGGCCGCGGGCGGTGTCGGTGAGGATCTTCGCACCGATCTTGCGCTGCGCCTTCGTGATGAAGGGCTCGATCATGAACGCCGCGTCGACGGTGCCGGACGTGAGCGCCGCCTCCATGTCCGCGAACGCCATCGGCTTGAACTTGATCTTCTGCTTCTCGACCGCGGCGGTGTCCAGCACGGCACGCGTGGTCAGCGCGCCGATGTCGGTCTCGCTGTTCACCGCGATGGTCGGAGCGGCCTTCTTGCCCGGGTCGTCGTAGTCCGACGCGGCCGACGTGACCAGCGCCATCGAGTTCGGACCTGCCTGGTAGGCCTCACCCTGCAACTGCAGTTCGGTGCCCTCGGCGACCGCGCGGAAGAGGCTGACGTGCGTCGCCCACGTGAGGTCGAGCGTGGTGTCCAGCTGCTTGATGGCCTCAGCCTCGCTGGGCTGGGGGACCAGGTTGACCTGCAGACCGGCCTTCTCGAACAGCTTTTCGGTCAGCGCGATCCGCAACGGGGCGACGTCGACGACCGGCAGCACGCCGATGCGGATGACGTTGCGCTCAACGTCCGCGTTGCCGCCGTTCGACGAACTTCCGAACAGGCCGCAGCTCGCGGTCAGAGCACACGTGATGAGCACTGCGGCAAGCCGCAGAGCTTTGGCTCGGGTAGCCATGGCACCTCTTGCCGGTAGGTCTTGAGTAGCATCGATTTGATCAGTGAGTGTCGTTACAGACCTGGTACTCCGCAGCCCCAACTGGGCGTTCGGACGGAGGCGAGGTGTGCCGACATCCGGGGATGTTAACCACCTGAACGTATGAAACGACACCCCATCTCGATACGGTGAGTGCTTCTGGAGACTTCCCCCGAGTAGGGGGTGACCATTACCCTTCCGGCTCGGGTGGCACTGGTCGTAGTAGACCTACGTGTCTTCAGACGGGGTAGGGCGCCTCATCGGGCGAACAACCTCTGTGCTGCAATTCGGCCCGTTTGACGAGTCCATGCTCGGTCCTGGGGAGAGACCGGGACACTGCTGCTGGAAGAGGAAGCCCAGAGTGGCCCGACGTGAGAGAGGTCCCAGCCAGTTTGGCGTGGGTGACACCACACGCTCCGAAAGGCCCGAATCGGGTGACGGACTGGCTGCGCTGGGTAACGGACCGATGAACGTGACACCGGACTCGGTGACGCACGAAGTCGGTGCCGCACCCGGTTCAGGATCTAACCGATCCGCGGGATGGCGCCTGCGCAACTGGCGGCTGCGCACGAAGCTGCTCGCCGTTCTGCTCATCCCGACCGTCTGCGCCCTCGCCCTGGGTGGTCTGCGCGTGCGCAGCGACCTCCAGGCCGCGACGGAGTTCAACAACCTCGCGAACCAGATCCGCCTCGAGACCGCGGTCGCGGACCTGGTGCAGCAGCTGCAGCGCGAACGCGACCTGTCGGTCAGCTACGTCGCGTCGAACAAGAAGGTCGACAGGGTCGTCCTGGAGCGCCAGCTGCGCCGCGTGAACGACACCAGCGAGGCGTTCAGCAACAAGATCGCCGAGCTCAGCTCCGACCTGAACCCGGCTGCCGTCGAGCGGTTCCAGGTCGCGTTCAACCAGCTCAACCGCCTGAACAGCCTCCGCAACTCGGTGCGCGACACCCAGTACCCCGCCGAGGCCGTCCAGCGCACCTACTCGGAGTCGATCGAGACGCTCATCAACCTCGGTGAGCAGACGATCTCCGAGATCAACGACCCGGAACTGGTGCGACTGCACCTGACCACGAACGCCATCGCGCGCATCAAGGAGCAGGAGTCGCTCAAGCGGGCGATCCTCCTGGACGTCTTCCAGCGCAAGGCGTTCACGCCGTCCCAGCTGCGGTCCCTGCAGGCAGCGGACGCCGAGCTCGAAGCGGCCCGCAACGACTTCCGCAAGTCCGCGACGCCGGACCAGGCCAAGATCTACGACGACACCGTCACCGGCCTGATCGTCGACAACGCGAACGACATGCAGGAATCGGCGATCAACCAGCAGACGGCCGCGAAGGACTTCACGCAGGTCACGCCCGAGAAGTGGGACATCGCCGCCACGCTGACGGTCAACCTGACGCGTGACGTCGAGAACCTGCTGGTCGAACAGCTGCAGAACAAGACCGACGAGCTGGCCGGCGACACCCGCACCAGGGCGTACGTCGAGTCCGGCATCGTGCTCGCGATCCTCGCGCTCGCGTTGCTGATGGCGCTGTTCGTCGCCCGCTCGATCCTCAACCCGCTGCGCACGCTGCGCCGCACCGCTCTCGACGTCGCCGACCACGGTCTTCCGGACGCGGTCGAGCGGATCCTCGCGGACCCGAACCCGGAGGACGCCGCGAAGAGCGCCGTCGAGCCGGTGCCGGTGCACACGCGGGAAGAGATCGGCCAAGTGGCGCGCGCGTTCGACGCGGTGCACGGTGAAGCGGTGCGACTGGCCGCCCAGCAGGCACTCCTGCGTGACAACGTCAACGCGATGTTCGTCAACCTGTCCCGCAGGTCGCAGGCCCTGGTGGAACGCCAGCTGAACCTGATCGACCGGCTGGAGCAGGACGAGCAGGACCCGGACCAGCTGGCCTCGCTGTTCGAGCTCGACCACCTCGCGACCCGCATGCGCCGCAACTCGGAGAACCTGCTGGTCCTCTCGGGTACGGACCTCTCGCGGCGGCTGACCCGGCCCGTCCCGGCCGCCGAGGTTCTCGGCGCCGCGGTCTCCGAGGTCGAGCAGTACGCCCGCGTGCAGGTCGGCCAGACCCCGGACCTCACGGTCCAGGGTCGCGCGGTCAACGACCTCGTGCACCTCATCGCCGAGCTGCTGGACAACGCCACGGCGTTCTCCGACCCGGTCACCAAGGTCACCGTTCGCACGGCCAAGACCCGCAAGGGCGAGCTGGCGATCGAGATCCAGGACCGCGGCGTGGGCATGGGCGACCAGGAGATCATCGACGCCAACGACCGGCTGGCAGACCCGCCGGACGTCGACGTCGCCGTCTCCCGCCGAATGGGCCTGTACGTGGTCGCGCGGCTCGCCAAGCGCCACGACATCAAGGTCCGCCTGCGCGGCAACGAGGACATCGAGGGCGGCACGACGGCACTGGTGATCGTGCCGGAGACGCTCATCGCGATCCCCGGCCAGGCACCGATCTCGACCCCGCCGTCGGGCTCCGGTTCGCTCGCCTCCGCGTTCGGCATGTCGCAGCCCGCGCTCGCGCCGGCTCCGACCCCCGCCGAGCACACGACGGAGATCGGCACCACCGCGAACAGGGCCAGCGGCATCGCCGGTGCCTTCGGCGGTGCGACCGGTGTCACGCCGCGGATCGACGAGTCGAGCCCGAGCCTGCCGAGCATGCCGGTCAGCTTCGTCCCGAGCGCCCTCACCGACACCGGTGCCGGCGCGACGGCGGTCCCCGTCTACAGCGAGCCGCCGATCGAGGACGTGACGCCGTCCGAGCGGTGGCGTCGTGACCAGCTGGCCGCGGTGGAGCCGGAGGGTTCGTTCGGCGAGCCCACGCTCTTCACGGCCTACGAGGACCGCAACGAGGAAGCCGGCGAGATCTCCTTCGAGCCCGGCTACGAGACCACGCAGTTCGTGCCGATCTCGCCGATCGACGACGAGCGTTCGCCGTCCAACGGCGTTTCGCGCGACTCGTCCGGCGAGGGCCTCCTCGATCTGGGGATGGCACACCGCAACGGGACCTCGGAAGCCTCGCGCAAGCAGATCGAGCACGACCTGGACGCCCCGACGGAACGCCTGCCGATCTACGAGGCGGTCCTGTCGCAGTGGTTCCAGGCCGTGGGCAGCGAGACGTCGGCTTCGGCCGCTCAGCCGGTCCGTGCGGCCGCTGAGGACGACGCACCGGCCGCCACCAACGGACACGTCGAGTCGAGGCTCGGCGGAACCGACAAGGGGTCCGTCGAGTACATCGACGAGCCGCCGACCGTCCCGCCGCTCTCGGACGGGCCGGAACCGGAGCTGCCGACCCGATCCCGCAAGCCTGTACCGGCGGTGGCACCCACCACCACGTCGGCCGCTGGTCTTCCGGTGCGCACGCCGCGCTCGAAGGTCCAGCCGGTGGCCGAAGAAGTACCCGCACCCGCCGAGCAGGAGCGAGTTGTGGAACCCGAGCCCGTTGTGGAGGAGACTCCAGCGGCGGCAGCTACTTCCGAGTCGGCCTGGCAATCGCCGGCCGATGAGGGATGGCACGCGGCTCAGGCGTTGTTGAACAAGACGCCGGAGACGAAGACCACGGCAGGACTGCCGAAACGGACACCCAAGGCTCAGCTCGTGCCAGGATCTGCTGCACCCAAGCCGCAGTCCCTGACATCGACAGCGCAGCGCCCGCCGCTGCCGCCCCGTACCGCTGACGCGGTGCGCGGACGGATGTCGAGCCTGCAGAGTGGTGTCAAGCGAGGCCGGCACGCATTGATCGAGGCATACGCTGGTGACCAATCGAGCCGGCAGAACGAGGAGCAGGAGTGACGACCGCAGCGCAGCCAGGCAGCTTTGGTTGGCTTATCACCGACTTCGTGCGGAGGGTGCCCGGTGTGGCACATTCCGTTGTGGTGTCCGCGGACGGGCTGTTGCTCGCGGGGTCCCAGGGCTTGCCCCGGGACCGTGCAGAGCAGCTCTCCGCGGTCGCGTCCGGACTGGTCAGCCTCACCCAGGGTGCTGCCCGCTGCTTCGAGGCAGGCGGGGTCAACCAGACGGTCGTCGAGATGGAGCGGGGTTACCTGTTCCTCATGTCGATCAGTGACGGTTCTTGCCTTGCCGTCCTGGCGGCACCCAACTGCGACATCGGCCTCGTGGCCTACGAGATGACGCTGTTGGTGGAGAGAGTCGGTCAACAACTCACCCCTGAGCTGCGCGCGCAGCTTCAGGGCGTGGTCCGTCGCTAGACCTCATCTGAAGTTCAGGGGTGAGAACCAATGGCTGGTAGATCTGGCGCTAGAGGCCGGGGCTTCGGTAGGAACTTCAACTACCAGGAGTGGGCTTCTGGTGGGTTCCAGTTCGAAGAGCCTGACGCGATACCCCAGGAACAAGAGGAAGCCGAGGACGCACCCCACGATGAGCGGGTTACAGGGCAAGGGCTAGGCGATATGTCTCAGCGTGAGGTGGACGACTCGTCGTCGTATCCGTACGACGACGTGCCGAACCGATTCGACATAGACGGGTACGGCTCCGGGCTGTTCGGTGGCCCCGGAGCGGACCTCTTCGGCCAGCACGAGATGCCGGATGCCGTACCGGAGCAACTGCCGTACACAACCGGTTCGCATCCGGTGTACAGCACCGGCGGGCAACCGGCGTACAGCACCGGTGCGCAGCCTCAACTGCGCCCGGAGGAGAATGCTTCCGCGGACTCGGGTTCACTGGTGCGGCCCTACACACGCACCGGTGGACGCACACGACCTGATTACGACCTTGCTATCGAGGCGCTGATTTCGACCAGCGAAAAGGGCCTCGAACGGGATGCCGCAGTTCTTCCCGAGCACAGGTCGATCTGCGGGTTGTGTGTGGACACGCGGTCGGTGGCTGAGGTCGCGGCACTCCTACGCTTGCCACTTGGCGTCGTGCGGGTGCTGATCGGCGACATGGCAAGCATGGGTTTGGTTTTGATTCACCAGGGCGGTCTGGTCGTGGGGGACCGGCCTTCCATGGAATTCCTGGAGAGGGTGCTCAGTGGGCTTCGCAAGCTCTAGTCCCCAGGGCGCCGAGGGCGCACGGAAGCCGACGACGTCTGCCAAGATCGTGGTGGCGGGTGGCTTCGGTGTGGGCAAAACGACGTTCGTCGGCTCGGTGTCCGAGATCGTCCCGTTGACCACCGAGGCGGTGATGACCGAGGCCAGCGCGGGGGTGGACGACCTCTCCGCCACGCCCAACAAGGTCACCACGACCGTCGCGATGGACTTCGGCCGCGTGTCGCTCGACAGCGACCTGATCCTGTACCTCTTCGGTACACCGGGTCAGCACCGGTTCTGGTTCATGTGGGACGACCTCGTACGCGGTGCCATCGGCGCCATCGTGCTGGTCGACACCCGCCGCCTGGCCGACGCGTTCGCCTCGATCGACTTCTTCGACGACCGGCAGCTGCCGTACGTCGTCGGCGTCAACTGCTTCGACGGCCTCCTGCACCACAGGCTGGAGGACGTGCGTGAAGCGCTGACGATCGACGAGTCGGTGCCGATCGTGACGTGCGACGCGCGCAACCGGCAGTCGACGAAGCAGACGCTCATCACGCTGGTCGAGCACGCCATGCGCCAGTGGATGTCCGTCCGCGCGGGCTGATCTCCTCCCGTTTGGGGACAACTGCAAACATGAACGAGGCGAGCGCCACCTTCGGGTGCGGCGCTCGCCTCGTCGTTGCGGTCTGACTCAACTGGTTCGAGATCGGTCCAAGCGGTCGTCCTTTCGTCGTCGGTCGCTGCTAGCCGATGGTCAGGCCGACGCCGATGAAGGCCTCCGCGGAGACGTCGCCGCTGCCGAGGTCGACGCTTGCGTCAGCACCGACCGCGGCACCGGCGTCGACGGTCACCAGGCTGATGTCCACGTCGGCGTCGGCTCCGATTGCGAGGCCGGCGTCCACGGCGATGCCCGGACCCACGTGCACGCCTGCTCCGGCGTGCGCGTCGATCACGGCTGCCGCGTGCGGGCCGACGTTCACCCAGATCCCGCCGACGTGGATGGCGTTCGCCTTGTCCTCGACGACGGTCTCGGTGGCCACTGCGGGGGTGACCGCGGGAGCCACTGCGGGTGCGGCCGTTTCGGCAGCGGTCTCGACGACAGCGGGCGCGCGGTCGTCCGTGGCGCTCACGTCGGCAGCGACTTCAGCGTCAGCTACCACCGCGGCGTCCACGTCCGCGTCCACAGCCGCGTCGAGGTCGATGTCGAGATCCGAGTCGAAGGCGTCGCCGACGTCCACGCCGGCGCTGACGCCCGCGTCGACCTGGGCCGCGAGCCCAAGAGCGACCTGAATGCCACCGTTGGTCATCACGCTGATGCCGGGACCGGTGTCGAGCGCGACGTGGGCGCCGGCCGCGACGTCGAGCATGTCGACGTTGCCGCTCACCCCCACCGTCGCGTTGACGTGGTTGTCCTGCAACAGGACGAGGATCGGGTCGGCGTTCGCGGTGCCCGTCGAGAACGGCAGGGCGAACGCCAGGGTCGTGACGGTGGCGGCGGCTCTCAAAGCCCACCGGGAGCTGGCCATGTGCGCAGGACCTCCTCGGGTCGATGCGGACGTGTCTCGGGAACGTCCACGTCAATCGACGCTAGGTCGCGCACCAGCCACGCAAGGGTGGTCCGGGTTTCCTACCGGGGGATGACCGACCGTCAGTCCTCGTCCACCAATGCGGCGGACGTGACGCGATGAAGAGGGAACCTCAGCACCTCTCCGTAGCTGTGGTCGTAGCCCTCCAGCACGCCACCCCCGACGACGTGCGGCTCGATCACGCGCTGTGCCGCCGTGCCGTGGGAGTCGACGAACCCGACGAGCACCCTGCGGCGCGCCCGTGCGGCCTGCTGGAGCAACGACAGGGTGGCCGACGGACCGGCGCCGAGATGGCCGGGAACGGCCACCCGTTCACCCCGTGGTGTCGCGGCGGCACGATCACCGGCCCGGACCAGCCGGACGAGTTCACCCAACCGCTCGTCGGCCTGCACGGCGGGTGACACCGGTTTGCGGGCACTGCGCTGCCTCGGTGTGGTCCGACGGCCACCCGGCCGCAGGTCGAGGACCTGGCCGTCCGGGCCTTCCGCGGCCGGCGCGAACCCGGCCGAGCGCAGTCCGTCCAGCACGTCCGCCAGCGGCAACGGGCTGACGAGCACGGTCGGCGCGATCCGGCGCAGCTCCAGCCGCCCGGCCTCCGGGTGCGCGAGGACCTCGCTGATCAGCACCGAGTCGTCGCAGCGCAGGAACGAGCCCGCCGCCCCGCCGCGCAACCTGCCGTGGCGGCGCGCGGCGTCGTCGATCAGGTAGGTCAGCGACTGCGGCACGGGCGTGCGCGAGCGGGTCTTGAAGAGTTCCTGCAGCTCGTCGGCGGTGCGGCCGGAGTCGAACGCGCGCCGGACCGTGGCCTCGCTGATCCGGTAGACCGTGGCGCTGCCGGCGGACTCGACGTTCGCGACCAGCGCCAGTTCGTCGGCGAGCTCCGGTTCGAGGCGGCCGGGGGCGACGACGGTGAGGTCGGCCTGCACCAGCACGTGGTCGAGCGGCGCGGGCAGGGCGTCGCCGAGTGCCTTGGCGGCGTGGCCGGGACCCTCGTCGAGCAGCACGCGGCCCGCGCTGGTGATCGAGCCGAGGGCGAGCACGCCGACCGCGGTGCCCTCCTCGACGGTCCAGCGCACCAGTTCGTCGCGCTGGCGCCCGCCCCGGCGCGGTGCCCGCCAGGCCAGCAGTGCGGCCAGGTCGGTGGGGTTCGAGATCGAGGTGCCCTTGGGGAACGCGCCGAGCGCCTCCAGGACCCACCGTCGGTCGCGCGGGGCCTGGGCGCGGCGGATCTCGTCCGCGAGCGGGTTGAAGAGCTTGTCCTTCTCGTCGCGGCGGCCGACCAGCGCGGGCAGCCGCGGCAGCTCCAGCCAGGCGTGCGCCAGAGTGGCCCAGCGGACCTCGGTCGTCGCCGCGAGCCAGACGTCGGCCTTGGTCGTCGGCATCCACTCCGGCTCGGAGGCCTCGGTGTTCGCGGCCATGTCCGCGCCGACCACGAGCTCGATCAGCAGGGCCGCGCGGCGTTCGTCGACATCGAGGTCCTTGGCGACCTTGCGCAGCTCACGGACGCCCAAACCGCCCGTCCGCAGCACCGGCGCTGGCTCCGCCGACCAGCTCGCGATCAGGTTCTCGACGTGCCGGACGAGTTCGAGCGCCTCGCCGCCGCCCGTGGCGTCGACGCTGGTCTGCTGGAGCGTGGTGGTCTTCGGCTTCGGTTCGGTGACCTGGATCGGGCCGAGGGGGCGAGCGCCCCGCAGTTCGAGAGCGATCTCCCGGGGCAGTTCGACGGTGCCGGGGTCGCGGCGCAGCAGCAGGCCGCGCGCGAGCAGCCGTTGCACCGGCGTCTCCGCCTTGTCGAGCGGCACGACCCGGGAGGCGTCCTTCGTGTCGCCGATGGGCGGGCCGGCGGCGAGCTTCTGCAGGACGCGCTGCTCGCCCTCGGTGATGCCTTGGAGGTCGTACGTCTGACCGGTCTGTCGGCCCAGCCCGCCGGGGTACGAGCCGAACGCCTCCCGCGTGACGGGCGGGACCGACAGCGCGTCGTCGTCGCCCCAGGCGAGCGCGAGGGACCTGAGCTTGCCGACCGCCTGCTTGAGCGGTCTGGGCTTCACGTCCGGTCCGAGGATCTCGCCGAGTGTGGGCAACGCCACGGGCTCGGCGTCCGCACCCTGCACGACCAGTGCTTCGAGCACGGCCAGCGTGAAGGTGTCGAGGTCCTCGCAGGCGCGCGCGATCGACGCCCTGGTGCCGACCCGTGTCGCGAGCACGGACATATCGGCAGGTGGGGGCGTTGCCAGGTCAGGACGGGCGCGCAGCAGTGCGACGAGAGCAGCGTCGTCCTGGGCGCGCAGCCAGTCGGCGAGAGTGGTGCCGGACATTCTCACCACGGTATATGGGCCGCTGGTGATCTCGTCGTCCTCTGTCACACTTGTCGCGTCATCTGGCACCACCGAGGAGGAGAACGTGGCGAAAGGACGCCCTGGACGGGTCGACCCGCACTGGCCGGAAGGTCCGGACGGCGGTCACCCCGTCACCGAACTGACCAGCGACGTGCAGGGTGCGCTGTCCCCGTTCGGCACGGTGACGTTCCCGCTGTCGTCGGACGACCTCCCGTACCGGCACCCGGTGACCGAGATCAACAAATCCTGATCGGTCCTCATCGGACTGTCAGAGCGGTCTTAAGACTGTCGAGTCGCGTGCGTACCGCAATGGGCCCGGGGATAGGCTCACTTCCCGCTTGAGCTGTACTTCGTGGGAGGACGACGATGCCGGTCCCCGGCCCTGGTTACTCGATCACCGTTCGTCTGGAGGCGCCGCCGTCAGCGAGCGCCGCGGGTGACCTCACCTCGGCCGTCGGCCGCGCCGGCGGTGTGATCACGGCGTTCGACGTCGTGGAGTCGCACAACGACCGCGTCGTCATCGACCTCACGTGCAACGCGCTTTCCGCGAACCACGCCAAGGACATCACCGACACGCTGGAGACGCTGCCCGGCATCGTCGTCCGCAAGGTGTCGGACCGCACGTTCCTCGTGCACCTCGGCGGCAAGATCGAGATCGCGTCCAAGGTGCCGCTGCGCAACCGTGACGACCTGTCCCGCGCGTACACGCCGGGTGTCGCCCGTGTGTGCGAGGCGATCGCCAAGAACCCGGACGACGCGCGCCGCCTGACCATCAAGCGCAACACCGTCGCCGTCGTCACCGACGGGTCCGCGGTGCTGGGCCTCGGCAACCTCGGCCCCGCCGCCGCCCTGCCCGTGATGGAGGGCAAGGCCGCGCTGTTCAAGAAGTTCGCCGGCGTCGACGCCTGGCCGGTCTGCCTGGACACCCAGGACACCGAGGAGATCATCCGCGCGGTCGAGCTCATCGCTCCCGTGTACGGCGGCATCAACCTCGAGGACATCTCCGCTCCGCGCTGCTTCGAGATCGAGGCCCGGCTGCGCGAGAAGCTCGACATCCCGGTGTTCCACGACGACCAGCACGGCACGGCGATCGTCGTGGTCGCCGCTCTGCGCAACGCTCTGCGGGTCGTGAAGAAGGACATCAAGAACTGCCGCATCACGGTCTGCGGCGTCGGCGCGGCCGGTTCCGCGATCATCCGCCTGCTGCAGGCCCAGACGCCCGGCGACATCATCGCCGTGGACGTCGACGGCATCGTGCACCGCGACCGTCCCGGCCTGGACTCGAACCTGAAGTCCATCGCCGCGACCACGAACAAGGGCAACGAGTCCGGCCGCCTGCACGACGCGCTGGTCGGTTCCGACGTGTTCATCGGCGTCTCGGCTCCGAACCTGTTCGGTGCGGAGCAGGTCGCGACGATGGCCAAGGACGCCATCGTGTTCGCGCTGGCCAACCCGGACCCGGAGATCGACCCGATGGAGGCCCAGCAGCACGCCGCCGTCGTCGCGACCGGCCGCTCGGACTTCCCGAACCAGATCAACAACGTGCTGGCGTTCCCCGGCGTCTTCCGCGGCCTGCTGGACGCGCACGCCAGGACCATCACCGACGCGATGCTGCTGGCCGCCGCGCAGGCCATCGCCGACGTGGTGGAGGGCGAGCGTCTCAACGCGTCGTTCATCGTTCCGTCGGTCTTCGACAACACCGTTGCTCCGGCCGTGGCCGAAGCGGTGCGCAAGGCCGCGACTTCCTAGGGCCTTTACGCACCGGCTGTAGGCCCTGGGCAGGCATACGATCGCCATATGACCAAGCAGTTCACCCACCTGGACTCCCACGGCGCGGCCCGGATGGTCGACGTCTCCGGCAAGGAGCAGACCACCCGGACCGCCGTGGCGACCGGGATCCTGCACACGACCGCCGAGGTGGTGGAGTTGCTGGGCGCTGACGGCCTGCCCAAGGGCGATGCCCTGGCCACGGCCCGGATCGCCGGCATCATGGCCGCGAAGCGCACCTGGGAACTCGTGCCCCTGTGCCACCCGATCTCGTTGTCGTCGGTGGTGGTGGATCTGGCGTTGGCGGACTCCGCTGTGCTGATCACGGCCACGGTTCGCACCACCGATCGCACCGGCGTCGAGATGGAGGCTTTGACCGCGGTTTCCGTGGCCGGGCTGACGCTGCACGACATGGTGAAGTCGGTCGACCCCGCCGCGTCGTTGGACGCGGTTCGGGTGGAGCGCAAGGAAGGCGGCAAGTCCGGTCTGTGGGAACGCCCGTGAAGGCCGTGGTGATCACCGCGTCCAACCGTGCTGCCTCTGGGGTTTACGCCGATCGCAGCGGACCTCTGATCGTCGAATGGCTTTCGGCGCGCGGGTTCTCGGTTTCCGCCCCGGTCGTCGTGCCTGATGGCGATCCGGTCCAGAAGGCGTTGGCCGACGCGGTGGCCTCCGGGGCTGAACTTGTTCTGACCACCGGTGGGACCGGGATCAACCCCACTGATCGGACTCCGGAAGCCACCCGTGCCGTTCTGGACTACGAGGTGCCCGGGCTGGCCGATGTCATTCGGATGTCCGGCTGGCCGCGTGTGCCCGGGTCCGTGTTGTCGCGCGGGGTGGCCGGGGTGGCCGGGCGGACGTTGATCGTGAACCTGCCCGGGTCGACCGGCGGGGTGCGGGACGGGCTGGACGTGTTGGCTTCGGTCGTCGAGCATGCACTCGACCAGCTGCGTGGAGGTGACCACAAATGAGCGTGGTGTTGCGGGCCGTTGTCACCTCGGAGCCGCTGTCGGTTGAGGAGCACGCGGCTTTGGTCGGGTCTGATCGGGCCGGTGCCGTGGTCACCTTTGCTGGTGTCGTGCGGGATCACGACGGTGGGCGGTCGGTGCTGGAGTTGGAGTACCACTCGCACCCGTCTGCTTCGGACGTGGTGGCTGAGGTTGTTTCTTCCTTGGCTGAGAAGTACTCCGGGGTGCACGGGATTGCTGTTTCGCACCGGGTCGGGCCGTTGAAGATCGGCGATGTCGCGCTGGCCTGTGCGGTGGCTGCCGAGCATCGGGGGGAAGCGTTTTCCCTGTGTGCTGACCTGGTGGACGAGGTCAAGGCTCGGTTGCCGGTGTGGAAGCGGCAGGTGTTTCCCGGGGGCGAGGACGAGTGGGTCAACTGCCCCTGAGTCGTTGGGGTGCGGGAGCCGTGCGGGTCGGCTTGCGGGCGTTTGTCGCGTTCCAGCGGGGTTGGTCGCGTTCCTGACGTTCCGTCGCCTTGCGAGGGTGGTCCATCAGGCAGTGACGAAGTGCGGGGTTGCGATTGGGGCTTGACCTTGAGCCTCTAGCTGGGCGCGTAGTCGGCCTCACAAGCCGGGGTTGAAAGCGCCCCGGCCGAGCCCAGACAGGGTGGCACCCAGCCCCTCAAGGTCAAGCCCCAATCGCCATGAGCGGGGCTCACCGCTGCCCGGCGCTCTAGGTTCAGACGGCTCGCTTCGCATCGCCACGCCAGGACTTGTAGGTGGTTGCCTTGCGTTGCTGGCTTCCTGGTGGCACCGCGCGGGTCGTTTTGCGATGGCGGCAAGGGGGCTGCGCGGGTCGGCTTGCGGGCGTTCGTCACGTTCCAGCGGGGGGCGCTTTGCGTGCGGGTCGTTGCCCGGCTTCCGCCTGGCCCTGCTCCCGCCCGGCCCGTCGGCACTCGTTCGCCATGCGTCCGCCCTCGCCCCGCTCGCCGCCCTTGTGCGGATACGCAGGCAGGGACCTCACCGTCGGGGGGTAACGGTGAGATCCCTGGTCCTGTGTCAGCCCAAGTCAAAAGGACTGGCGTTCGTGCGGCCTGTCAGATCCGTGGTGGATCGGTCTGGTCTTGGAAGACTCAGATCAGGATCTTGTGGCCCGGGAAGATCAGGTCGGGGTTCGTGAGGAAGTCCTTGTTCTTCTCCACGATGGCCTGGTAACCGCCGGCGACCTTGTTGGCATCGGCGATCTTCGACAGGGTGTCGCCCGCCTTGATCTCGTAGTTGCCGGCCGGGTTCGTCTTCGAGCCCGCGAGCGTCACGGCCGGGGCCTGCTGCACCGGTGCGGACTGGCGCTGCTGCGGCTGGGCCTTGCGCTGCTGCTGCGGGACGGCCTTGGCGGCGGGGGCTGGGGCCGAGTTGGCGCCCAGCTTGCGGCTGCAGGCGGGCCAGGCGTTGCTGACGCCCTGGCCGGCGGCCACGCGCTCGGCGACAGCGATCTGCTGTTCGCGGGAGGCGTTGGCCGGGCTGCCCTGGCCGCCGTAGGCGTTCCAGGTCTGCTGGGTGAACTGCAGGCCGCCGTAGTAGCCGTTGCCCGTGTTGGCGCCCCAGTTACCACTTGCCTCGCACTGCGCGAGGGCGTCCCAGTTCACGGGGGCCGCGTTGGCGGTGCCAACGGCCAGGCCCAGAGGGGCGCCGGCGATGATGCCGACAGCCGCGACCTTGGCGATAGTGCGAGCGGCGGAACTCTGCTTGCCCTGCTTGCCTCGGTTGAAAGCCATGTGCCTCTCGGTCCACCGCACCTGCTGCCAGGAACTCGGGTTCGGGGCCCGGTGCGTTCCTGCGTCCCAGTCCGGCGGTTTCTCTCGCTCGGGGTTGTTCCGGAACACCGTTGGACTGGGCTCGGTGCTGGTGCTCCGGTAGTGCTCGTGGCCGGTTCGGGGCCAGCCGAGGAGCGACCGTACGTAACCGGCGGGGCCCTCACCAAATGTTTGCGGCTGTGACGCGCATCACAGTAACAGTTTGGCGCGTTGTGCGGAGCCTACAAACGAGCAGGTCAAAGGTGTCGTTATCGGTCCGTTTCCATTCTGAGATCGGGCGAAAACTATTACGGAAAGTGAGGCGTGGCTCACGCGCACTGGGCCATCGGAGGCGGGGACCGGTCCCCTGAAAGGGGCGCCACGCTGACCCCATGACCGAGCCGCTGCAACGCCCGAAGCGCCCCGCGGTGTTGATCACCGCCCTGGTTCTGCTGCCGCTGGCGTCACTGTTCTTCGCCATGGTCGAGACGAGGGTCGGCGCCAGGCAGGGGGCGAGCTACGGACTCGCCAACCTGAACTTCTTCTTCGCCCTGCTGGCGATCTGGTTCAACTGGGCCCGGATCACCTCGGTGGTCCTGCTGGCCTTCGAAACGGTCCTGTGGCTGCCCGGCGCCGTCATGTTCATCGCAGGCGAGGGCTGGAGCCAGCTCGCGAGCTACGCCGTGATCGGAACCGTCTTCTTCGCGGCAGGTGCCGTGCTGGTCTTCCAGGTCCCGTCGAACCTGTTCTACCGGCGGATCAAGCGCGTGCGGAAGATCCGGAGGCGCACCGTGGTCGACTGGGAGGGCGATCTGAAGGAGGAGGATCGACGCGCGGGCGGAGAGGTGCGTCAGCCGCCCGCGAACGGCGGCAGCACGTCCAGCTGAGAGCCCGCGGGCACGCGCACCGACGTGTCGCGGACCGCGACACCGTCCAGCAGGAAGCTCGACGCGGCGAGGACCTTGCCGAGCTTGTCGCCGTGCCGTTCGCCGATGGTGCTGACCACGAGGGCCACGGTCGGCTCGGAGGAGTCGAGCAGCAGGTCCTCGTCGGCCACCCCGGCCGCGGCTCTGGCGCCCGCGAAATAGCGGATCTTCACGGCCGTCACTGTCATCCTCCGATGGCGCTCATGGGGCGGTCCGGCTGCGAGAAGCCCGCGTCGTTGATGCCGTGACCGGCCGCCTTGGCCCACATCGTGGCACGCCAGGCGTCGGCGATCGCGGCGTCGGGGGAGCCGTCGCGCAGCAGCGCGCGCAGGTCGGTCTCGCCCTGGCTGAACAGGCAGTTGCGGATCTGGCCGTCCGAGGTGAGCCGGGTGCGGTCGCAGGCCGCGCAGAACGGCCTGGTCACCGACGCGATCACGCCGACCACCGCCGGGCCGCCGTCGACCAGCCAGCGTTCGGCGGGGGCACCGCCGCGCGGGGTCTCCTCCGGCGTCAGCGTGTAGGCGGACGAGAGCATCGTGAGGATCTCATCGGCCGTGACCATGTTCGTGCGCGTCCAGCCGTGCTGCGGGTCCAGCGGCATCTGCTCGATGAACCGCAGCTGGTAGCCGTTCTCGACGCAGAACCGCAGCAGCGGAACGGCCTCGTCCTCGTTCATGCCGCGCAGCAGCACGGAGTTGACCTTCACCGGTTCCAGCCCGGCCTCGCGGGCGGCGTCGAGGCCGTCCAGCACGTCCGTGATGCGGTCGCGCCTGGTCAGCGTCGCGAACCGGTCGGGGTCGAGGGTGTCGAGCGAGACGTTGATGCGGTTCAGGCCGGCGTCCTTGAGCGACTGGGCCCTGCGCTTGAGGCCGATGCCGTTCGACGTCATCGACATGCGCGGACGGGGCTCCAGCGCGGCCGTCGCGGCGATGACCTGCTCCAGGCCGCGCCGCAGCAACGGCTCGCCACCGGTGAACCTGATGTCCGTCACGCCCAGATCGACCACGGCGATGCGCATGAGCCGGATCAGTTCGTCGTCGGTGAGCAGCTCGTCCTTCTGCAGCCAGTCGAGGCCCTCGGCGGGCATGCAGTAGGTGCAGCGCAGGTTGCACCGGTCGGTCAGCGAGACCCGGAGGTCCTTCGCGACCCGGCCGAACCTGTCGACGAGCAGCGGCGAGTCCGGACGTGCGGACACGTCAGGGGTGCCGCGCACGATGGGTAGTCCCAGCTCAACTGCAGTCACCTTGTTCAGCTTAATGAACAACCCGTTGTAGGTGACTCCACAAACGAGGTTTCTCACTCTCTGCCCGTTTGGAGCACTCTCACAACCAATTGTCTTAGCGGCTAAGATGTTCAACATGGAACCTGAAGTGCTCGAGAGGTTCACCTGGTACATGCGGGAGCAGAGCGCGCTCACCGTCATGTTCCACACGAAGGTCGCCGCGCGGATGGGTCTGTCCGCGACCGACGAGAAGTGCATCGACCTGGCGATGAGGGCCGAGGGGCCGATCACGGCCGGTCGTCTCGCCGAGCTCTCCGGGCTCTCCACCGGCGCCGTCACGGGCGTGATCGACCGCCTCGAACACGCCGGTTTCGTCCGCCGTGTCCGGGATCCGCACGACCGCCGCAAGGTGCTGGTCGAGGTCACCGTCGGCGACGTGGAGAAGTTCGGGCAGCTGTTCGAGGAGGCCCGGCAGAGCCTCATCGAGGTGCTCGGCCACTTCGGCGACGATGAACTCCAGGTGATCGAACGTTATCTCCAGCTCCAGATCGCGACGTTCCGCGCCCGCGTGATCGATACTTAGACCCATGTGGCACTACTTGATGGACATGGACGGCGTCCTCGTGCACGAGGAGCACCTGATCCCGGGAGCGGACGAGCTGGTCGCGGAGCTTCGTGCCGCCGAGACCCCGTTCCTCGTGCTCACCAACAACTCCATCTACACGCCACGGGACCTCCGCGCGCGTCTGCAGCGCACCGGCCTGGACATCCCGGAGTCGTCGATCTGGACGTCCGCGCTGGCCACTGCCAAGTTCCTCGACTCGCAGCGCCCGAACGGCTCGGCGTTCGTCATCGGCGAGGCCGGCCTCACCACCGCGCTGCACGAGATCGGCTACGTGCTGACCGACCGCGACCCGGACTACGTGGTGCTCGGCGAGACCCGCACCTACAGCTTCACCGCGATCACCAAGGCCATCCGCCTGGTCGAGGAGGGCGCGAAGTTCATCGCGACCAACCCCGACGCGACCGGCCCGTCGCGCGAGGGCTCGCTGCCCGCGACCGGCGCCGTGGCGGCGTTGATCGAGCGCGCCACCGGCCGTGAGCCTTATTACGTCGGCAAGCCGAACCCGTTGATGATGCGCTCGGCCCTGCGCGCGCTGGGCTCGCACTCCGAGAACGCGCTGATGATCGGCGACCGCATGGACACCGACGTGCGCTCGGGCCTGGAAGCGGGTCTGTCGACCATCCTCGTGCTGTCCGGCGTCTTCACCGCCGAGAGCGCCGAGATGTTCCCGTACCGCCCCACGCGCGTGCTGAAGTCGATCGCCGAGCTCGTCGGTCACTCTCAGGACCCGTTCGGCGACTGGACTGACCACTGACGCGCGAGGGTTCATCACCTATCGTCGCGGAGGTGGACACGGATCGACGCCCTATGTACGTCGTGGGTGACGTGCACGGGCACCTCGAGGAACTGATCAGAGCGCTGCACGTGGCCGAACTGTGCGACGAGGACGGGCACTGGACGGGTGGCGAGGCCGAGCTCTGGTTCCTCGGCGACTTCGTGGACCGCGGGCCCGACGGGGTGGGCGTGATCGATCTGGTCATGCGCCTCGGTGAGGAGGCGGCGGAGGCGGGCGGCACGGTCAGCTCGTTGATCGGCAACCACGAGGTCCTGCTGCTCGGCATGCACCGGTTCGGCGACGAGCAGGTGCCGGACAGCATGGGGCCGCGGTCGTTCGCGCGCAGCTGGCTGCTCAACGGCGGGCTGCGCAGCGACCAGGACCGGCTGACCGACGAGCACGTCGAGTGGCTCACCAACCGGCCCGTGCTGAAGCTGCGCGACGACCACCTGCTGATGCACTCCGACACGGTGGCCTACCTCGAATGGGGGGCCTCGATCGAAGAGGTCAACGAGGCCGTCCGGCACGTGCTCAAGGGCGACGACCTCGTCGACTGGTGGGAGTGCTGGCGCAAGATGACGACCCGGTACGCGTTCCGGGGTCCGCAGGGGCCGGAAATCGCGGACGAGCTGCTCGCGACCCTCGGAGGCAGCACGATCGTGCACGGCCACAGCGTCATCGCCGACCAGCTCGGGGTGCCGCCGGACCAGATCGACGGGCCGCTCGTCTACGCCGACGACAAGGTGCTGGCGATCGACGCGGGCCTCTACAGCGGCGGTCCGTGCCTGGTCGTCCCCTTGCCATACGCCGGAGCCTGACTACCGTCTGGTGGATGACCGCCAGCTACTCCTCGGGCACGTCCGCCGCGCCGCTGCTGGGCGACACGATCCACGCGAACCTCGCGGCGACCGTCGCGCGCTTCGGTGACCGCGAGGCACTTGTCGACAAAGCCACAGATCGACGGTGGACGTACGCGGAACTCGCGCAGGAGGTCTCCCGCGCGGCCGCCGGGCTGCACGCGCTCGGGGTGCGCAAGGGCGACCGGGTCGGGATCTGGGCGCCGAACTGCGCCGAGTGGGTGTTCGTGCAGTACGCGACGGCCCGGATCGGCGCGATCCTGGTCAACGTCAACCCGGCGTACCGCGTGCACGAGCTGGAGTACGTGCTGAACCAGGCGGGCATCCACACGCTGGTGTCCGCGCGGTCGTTCAAGACCTCCGACTACGCGGCCATGATCGACGAGGTGCGGCCGCGATGCTTGTCGTTGCAGAACGTCGTCTTCGTCGACGATCCACAGTGGACCGGCGACGAGATCCCGGACGTCGAACTGGACCGCGACGACCCGATCAACATCCAGTACACGTCCGGCACCACGGGCTTCCCCAAGGGCGCGACGCTCTCGCACCACAACATCCTCAACAACGGCTACTTCGTCGGCGAGCTGATCAACTACACCGAGCACGACCGCATCTGCGTGGTGCCGCCGTTCTACCACTGCTTCGGCATGGTCATGGGCAACCTCGCCGCCACCAGCCACGGCGCGTGCGTCGTGATCCCCGCGCCCGCGTTCGACCCGGCTCGAACCCTTGCGGCCGTTGAGGAAGAGAAGTGCACGTCGCTCTACGGCGTGCCGACGATGTTCATCGCGATGCTGGACCTGATCGACGGCTACGACCTGAGCAGTCTGCGCACGGGCATCATGGCGGGCTCGCCGTGCCCGGTCGAGGTGATGAAGCAGGTCGTCGACCGGATGGGCATGCGCGAGGTCTCGATCTGCTACGGCATGACCGAAACCTCCCCGGTGTCAACGCAAACGCGCGTGGACGACTCCCTCGACCGTCGCGTGGGGACGGTCGGCCGGGTCGGCCCGCACCTCGAGGTCAAGATCGTGGACCCGGAAACGGGCCGCACGGTCCCCCGCGGCGAGCCGGGGGAGCTGTGCACGCGCGGCTACTCCGTCATGCTCGGCTACTGGAACGAGCCGGAGAAGACCGCGGAGGCCGTCGACGCGGCGGGCTGGATGCACACCGGCGACCTCGCGGTGATGGATGACGACGACTACGTGAACATCACCGGCCGCATCAAGGACATGGTCATCCGCGGCGGCGAGAACGTGTACCCGCGCGAGATCGAGGAGTTCCTCTACACCCACCCCGACGTGCTCGACGCCCAGGTGATCGGCGTGCCCGACGCCCGGTACGGCGAGGAGCTGATGGCCTGGGTGCGCCTGCGCGACGGGGTCTCCGGGCTGACCGCCGAGGCCGTCCGGGAGTTCTGCACCGGCAAGCTCGCCCACTACAAGATCCCGCGGTACGTGCACGTGGTGGACGAGTTCCCGATGACGGTCACCGGCAAGATCCGCAAGGTGGAGATGCGGGCGAAGTCGGTGGAACTGCTCGGCCTCGACGACAGCGCGAAGCACGCCTAGGACAGCTTCGGCTCGATCACCTTCATCACGGCCTGGGCGATCTCGCACGACCTGCCACCGGCGTCGGTGAGGACCTCCGCGACCGCGACGCCGCCGGGACGCGTCAGCACGACACCGCACGTGCCTGGTCCCCTGCTGTTCTCGGCGAGCAGCCCGGAGTGTCCGCCGATGGTGATCGGGGAGGTCTTCAGGCCCTCCGGCTTCGCGAGGTACTGCTCGGGCGTGGACCTCTCGCGAAGGCTGATCGAGAGCGGGCCGGAGTCGTCCGAGAGCCAGAAGCAGCTCGAAGCGTTCGCGTACCCGTTGTAGAACCGGTGCTCGGTCAGGTCGGCCGGATCGAACAGGCGGCACGCGGGCGTGTCCGCGGGCGTCGTCGACGGCGCCACGAAGGGCTCGACGGTCTTGACCGGAGGTCGGATCATCGCGCAACCGGACAGTCCGAGGGCAATGGCGAGCACAGCGAGGCGCAGAGCGTTCACGGAGCGAAATCGTCCCGCGAATCAACAATCTGCGCAGGTCAAAGTGCCTCTTGCGGGATAGGTGTGACCGGCGCAACATCAGTGGATTCCGCCGAAGGAGGCGCGCATGCTCACCGCCACCCGAACCACGACGATGCTGCCCGTCGAAGACCCCGAGCGCGCCGGCCGCTTCTACGCCGACATGCTCGGCCTCAAGCCCATCACCACGACCGAGGACGGCACGCGGATCTTCGCGCTCGGGCAGGGCGACGCGCTTGGCCTGAGGCCCGCCGAGAAGGGCGCGCAGAGCCGGCAGACGGCCATCAGCTTCGAGGTGCCCGATCTGGAGGGCGAGATCGCGGAACTCGAAGGCAAAGGCGTGCGCTTCGAGGACTACGACCTGCCCGACTTCAAGACCACCGGCCACATCGCGGTCATGGGCAGCGAACGCGCGGCGTGGTTCACCGACACCGAGGGCAACATCCTGTGCCTGCACGAGCTGTTGGACGGCGAAGCCTGACGGCGCGTGCTCCTGAGTGGTTCCCCGCGCCTCGCCCCGACGAGGCGCGGGGGACCCTCACGGGACCTCGATGATCTCCTTGCCCAGCGGCACCAGCGAGACCTTCACGAGCTTGAAGTTCGCGATTCCCAGCGGGATGCCGATGATCGTGATGCAGAGCGCGATGCCGGTGAGCACGTGGCCGATCGCGAGCCACAGGCCGGCGACGATGATCCAGATGACGTTGCCCAGCAGCGATCCGGTGCCCGCGCCCGGCTTGTCCACGACCTCGCGGCCGAACGGCCAGAGCGCGTAGTTCGCGATCCGGAACGACGCGATGCCCCACGGGATCGTGATGATCAGGACGCAGCAGATGAGGCCGGCGACCGCGTAGCCGACGGCCATCCAGAAACCGGCGAGCACCAGCCAGATCACGTTGAGGATGAGGCGCATGCCTCCAATCTAAGCTCAAGCCATGAAGTGGGGTGTGATCGCTACAGGTGGAATCGCGCATGCCGTGACCGCCGACATGCTCAGGGCGGGTGCCACCGTGCTCGCGGTGTCCTCGCGGGACATCACCAAAGCCCAGAAGTTCGCGGAGAACTTCGGCATCGAGCGCGCGTACGGCGACTACCGCGACCTGCTCGCCGATCCTGATGTCGAGGTCGTCTACGTCGCCACGCCGCACGGCCAGCACCACGAGGTGACGCTCGCCGCGCTCGACGCCGGCAAGCACGTGCTGTGCGAGAAAGCTTTCGCGCTCACGGTCGCGGACGCCGAGGAGATGATCGAACGGGCACGATCCAAGAACCTCTTCCTGATGGAAGCCATGTGGACGCGGTTCAACCCGCTGATCCGCAAGGTCCAGGAGGCGATCGAGGCCGGTGAGATCGGTGAGGTGCGGATGATCCGCGCCGACTTCGGCTTCCGGCACGCCTTCAGCGACGGCGATCGCCTGTGGGCCAAGGAGGCCGGCGGTGGTGCGACCCTCGACCTCGGCGTCTACCCCGTCGCACTCACGCACCAACTTCTCGGCGTGCCAACGCACATCCACGCGCACGGCAGCCTCGCACCGACCGAAGTGGACGCTGACGCGGGCATCTACCTGGCCTACGACAACGGTGCCCACGCGTTGCTCAGCTGCTCGCTCGTCGCCAACACCGGCGCACGTGCGGAGATCGTCGGCACGGAGGGCCGCATCGAGCTCGTCGACCCGATGTTCAACCCGACCGCCGTCGTGATCAACGGCATCGAGCACGCCATCGAGGACGAGGGCTACCAGCACCAGATCCGCGCCGTCGAGGAGAGCATCACCGCCGGACTGACGCAGAACCCGCGGATCACCTGGGAGAACACCCTGGAGGTCATGCGCACGCTCGAAGAGGCGCTGCGCCAGATCGGCGTCAGCTACGCCAGCGTCAAGTAGATCAACACCACGTTCAGCACGACGACCGCGAAGGCCACCACTCCAGCGGCGAACGTGACGGAGCGCCGGTTCGTGAACGAACCCATCACGGACCGGCGCGAGGTCAGCCAGACCAACGGCACCAGCGCGAACGGGATGCCGAACGACAGCACGACCTGCGACAGCACCAGGGCGAACGTCGGATCGACCCCGACCGCCAGGATCGCCAGCGCCGGCACCAGCGTGATCAAACGCCTTGCCGGCAAAGGGATCCGCACGCGCAGCAGTCCGTCCATCACCACGGCACCCGCGTAGCAACCGACGGCGGTGGACGCGAAACCCGAAGCCAGCAAACCCAAAGCGAACAGCAGCGCGATCCCGCCACCCAACGTGGCACCGACCGCCGCGTGGGCGCCTTCCAACGTGTCCACGCCTTCGTGACCCTGCAGAGCGGAAGCGGCGAGCAGCAGCATCGCCATGTTGACCGCGCCCGCCAGCACCATCGCGACCACGACGTCGACCTTGGTCGCGCCGAGCACCGACGGGTTCCTGCCGTGCCGGTCGCGGGCCAGCGCGGAGTGCAGGTAGACCGCGTGCGGCATCACGGTCGCCCCGAGCATGCCCGCCGCGAGCAGCACGCTGTCCGCGCCGTCGAACCGCGGCACCAGCCCGGAAACCGCACCACCGGCCGACGGCGGCGACACGAACAGTCCCGCCATGAACCCCACGGCGATCACGAACAGCATGGTCGTGATCACCCGCTCGAACGGCTTCTGCCCGTGCTTGTCCTGCACCAGCAGCAGAACGGTCGACACCACACCGGTGATCACGCCACCGAGCAGCAACGGCAGGTCGAAGAGCAGGTGCAGCGCGATCGCCCCGCCGAGCACCTCGGCCAGGTCGGTCGCCATCGCGACGACCTCGGCCTGGCCCCAGTACGCGAGCCGCACCGGACGCGGCAGGTGGTCCCGCGCCGCCTCGGGCAACGACTTCCCGGTGACCAGGCCGAGTTTCGCCGACAGGTACTGCACGAGTCCCGCCATGACGTTCGCGACGACGAGCACCCACACCAGCAGGTACCCGTACCGCGCGCCCGCCGCGGTGTTGGTGGCCACGTTCCCGGGATCGACGTACGCGATCGCGGCGACGAACGCCGGACCGAGCAACGCCGCACCCGCACGCAGGCGGGCCGAGACAGCGACCACCGGACACCTCCCCTTGTTGCAGGATTATTGCAACAAGGGTGGCGTGGCTACCCGATCATGCGTCCATCGTCACTCTGGCGACCCTGACGACGGCGTCCATCGCGCCGTCCAGATCCCCGCTCGGCATCAGCAGATGGCTCAGGGCGAGCCGCACGGTCGTCTCGGCGGTGAACCGCACGTGCCGGCCGGGGAAGTGGTTGCTGAGGTGCTGTTCGACGACCTCGGTGGCGTGGAACAGGATCGGATGGCCGCGGATCGTGATGAACGGCAGCAGGTCCTCGGCGTTCTGCCCGGTCAGCACGGCCGAGACCAGGCGGTCCTTCTCGGTCTGCTCGAAGGTGAAGCGGAACGCCGACCGCATCGCCTCCCACGGGTCGGGGTCCTCCTTGAGCCGGGTCGCGATCCCGGTCAGGTACTCCTCCGTCTTGTGCACGGCGACGGCCTGGACGAGCCCTTCCTTGTTGCCGAACTCGTTGTAGACGGTCTGTCTGCTCACTCCGGCGCGACTGGCGACCTCGATCATGCGCAGCCCGTGGAATCCACGGGCCGCCAGGAGGTCGGCGGCCGAGTCCAGCAAGAGCTCGGTGATGTCGCTCACCCATTCACCTTTACACGTTTACAGGTTTTGTAAAGACGTAGAGTGAGGTTCTGTGCCGTTCACCGTGGGCTTTGACCTGGACATGACCCTCATCGACCCGCGACCGGGCATGGCCGCCGTGCTGAACGAGGTGGGCGCCCGCACCGGGCACGCCCTCGACGGCGAGCACTTCGCGGCGAACCTCGGCCCGCCCCTCGACATGACCTACCGCGACATGGGCGTGCCCGAGGAGGAGATCCCGGACATGGTCTCGCTCTTCCGCGCGCTGTACCCGGAGCTCGTGATCCCCGGCACGGTCGCGCTGCCCGGCGCCGCCGAAGCCCTCGCCTGCGTCCGCGAACTGGGCGGCCGGACCATGGTCGTCACCGGCAAGTACCGCAAGAACGCCGCGCTGCACCTGGAAGCCATGGGCTGGGAGGTCGACCACCTCTACGGCGAGCTGTGGTCGACGGGCAAGGCCGAGTCGCTCAAGCTGCACGGCGCCGCCGTCTACGTCGGTGATCACATCGGCGACATGAACGGTGCCAGGGCCGCCGGCGCGCTCGGCGTCGGCGTCGTCACGGGACCGTGCTCGCGTGCGGAACTGACCGCGGCGGGCGCGGCGGTCGTGCTGGAGGACCTGCGGGAGTTCCCGGAGTGGCTCAGGACTTCTTCTGGCGTGATTTCCTGATCACCGCGACGATCCCGAGGCCGAGGCCGATCGCGGGCAGGTAGGTGCCGGCGAAGTTCAGCCACGCGGGCAGGTCGCTGTGACCCAGGGCGAAGAGCACGAAGACCGCGATGATCGCCAGTACGCCCACGGCGAACAGGCCGATGGCCAGCGGCATCAACTTCGGAACGGTCATAGGTGCAGGGTAGTCGCGCTAACGGAGGTGCCTTCCTCAAGGTCTTCTGGCTACTCTGGTGGGACGCGTCCTGGGTACGCCTGGGGCGCGTTCGTTGTGCACGAGCAAGGGAATGGTGAGCGCGGTGCCGACCGGCAAGGTCAAGTGGTACGACACGGAGAAGGGCTTCGGATTCGTCACCCAGGACGGTGGCGAGGACGTCTACGTCCGCAAAGCCGCCCTGCCTGCCGGTGTCGAAGGCCTCAAGGCCGGCCAGCGCATCGAGTTCGGCATGGCCGAAGGCCGCCGCGGTCCGCAGGCGCTGTCCGTGCGCCTGGTCGACCCGGCGCCGTCCGTCGTGGAGGCGCGCCGCCGTCCCGCCGAGGAGCTGCACGGCCTGATCGAGGAAGTGATCAGGCTCCTCGAGAACAAGGTCCAGCCTGACCTGCGCCGCGGCCGCTACCCGTCCGACAAGAAGACCATGAAGCTCGTCGCCGAGGCCGTCCGCGTGGTGGCGCGGGACCTCGATCCGTAAAAGGATCAGCGTCATGTCTGACGCTGACAGGATCGTCGAGTTCGTCTACGAGGTCGGCCAGCTCAAACGCCTGCCCAGAGCGGGGTGGCTCTTCGCCGGGGTGCAGAACCCCGAGTCGGTGGCCGCCCACTCGTTCCGGGTGGGTGTTCTGGCGTACGCGATCGCCGTGCAGGAGGGCGCGAATCCTGACAGGGCAGCGACTTTGGGCCTCTTCCACGACGTGCCCGAGGCACGCATCGGTGACATCCCGTACGTCGGCAAGCTCTACCTCGACGTGAAGATGCCGCCGGAGCAGGTCGCGCGGGACCAGGTCCAGCACCTGCCCGCGCCGCTGGCCGCGCACATCGAGGCGCTGGTGGCCGAACACGAGTCCGCCAAGGGCTTCGACCACACGCCAGAGGCGCGCTGCTCGCGTGACGCGGACAAGCTGGAGTTGTTGTTGCAGGCCAGGGAGTACCAGGCCGCGGGCATCACCAAGATGGAGCGCTTCATCCAGACCATGCAGGCGTCGGTGGTCACCGACACCGGCAAGGCCCTGATGGACTCGGCCCTGCGGATCGCCCCCAGCGAGTGGTGGGAGGCGTTCGGCAGGCGGTGATCAACGAGTGACGTCGACGACCCACGAGCCGCGCATGAGCGGCTGGCCGGTCTCCAGCACCGCGCCGGCCGCCTCGTGCACCTCGATGCGCAGCAGCTGGTCGGAGTCGTTCGGCACGGCCAGCGTGTACGTGTAGTCGTCGCCCTTGCCGAGCAACGGCGAGGAGCAGCCCTCCTGGACCTTCGCGGCGTTCTCGAACACGCACACGACCTCCCAGAGGCCGTCCGCGAGCCGCCCGTCCACGGAGATCTGCACGACCTTGCCCGCCGGCACCTTCAGCGTGCCGGGCGCGTTCTTCTCGGCGCAGTTGGAACCCTCGACGTCGCAGTAGATCGTCGGCTCCATGCGGATGGTCTTGCCGTTCGCGTAGAACGTGACCTCGGGGTCGTGCTGCTGGAGCGAACATCCGGACAGCACGAGAACGCTGGCGGCCATTACAGAAGCAAGTCGACGCACGTCAGGCAGCCTACGGGGTCGCCGGGGCCGGCCTGCGGACCAGGCTCTGCAACGACGTGCCGTTGCGGTACATCCACGTCTGCGTGAGGCCCAGCGCGAGCAGCACGGCGAGCACGAGGAAGCCGATCCAGAACGTCGCGGGCAGCAGCACGCCGAGCGCACCGCCGAAGACCCACGCGAGCTGCAGGATCGTCTCGGAGCGGCCGAACGCCGACGCGCGCGACTCCTCCGGCAGGTCGTCCTGGATCACCGCGTCGAGGCCGACCTTCGCCAGCGACGACGCCGTGGCGCCCAGCAGACCGACGACGGCGGCCGTGACCAGGCCCGGCAGCGCGGCGGCGACGATCGTGGCCGCCAGCGCCGTGCCGACGCAGGCGAGGATCACCTCGTCCGGCTTGGAGAAGTGCTGGCGCGCGCCGATCGCGTTGCCGAGGAAGCTGCCGACACCCGCCGCACCGGCGATCACACCGAGCAGGAGCAACTGCTGCACCGCATCGCCCTCGGTCTGCTCGCGGATCACGAACGCCGCGAACAGCGTCAAGAAGCCGGTCAGAACGCGGATGGAACCGTTGCCCCACAACGAGACCATGACGTGCCGCGAGACGCGCTGCCTGGCAGGCTTCGGGGTGAGCGTCGCCGGGACCTCGCCCTCGGTCACCTCGACCCACGACGGGATCTTCATGCACAGCCACGCGTTCACCAGGCACAGCACCGCGGTGAACCACAACGCGCCCGGCGAGCCGAACACGTTCGCGAAGCCGGCGGCGACCGCACCGAACACGCCGCCCGCCGCGAGACCGAAGATCGTCATGCGGGCGTTGGTCTTGGACAGCGTGATCTCCGGCGGCAGCACGCGCGGCGTGATCGCGGACTTGAGCACGGTGAACGACTTGCTCAGCACCATGCTGCCCAGCGCGGCCGGGTACAGCAGCCAGTTGTCGAAGTTCAGCGCCATCACGACCGACAGCACGATCCGCAGCACGCACGACGCCGCCAGCGCGAGCCGCCGGCCGCGCTGGATCTTGTCCAGCAGCGGGCCGATCACCGGCGCGATCAACGCGAACGGCGCGACCGTGATCAGGAGGTAGAGCGCGACCTTGGTCTTGGACTCGGCGCTCGCCGCGGAGAAGAACAGGGTGTTCGCCAGAGCCACGGCCATCGCGGCGTCGGCGGCGTAGTTCATCATCACCGCGTAGGTGACCGACGTCATGCCGGACTGGCCGGCACCGTCGGCGCGGGCCGCGCGCCGGAACGCCGCGAGCGCCTGCTGCGAGATCTGCTTGCCGCGGAACCACGCCACCCGCGTCACCGTGAGCTTGCGCGGCGGCTTGGGCGTCGGAGTCGTCTGCTGGTCGGAGTTGGGCAGCGGACGGGTGTTCTGGGGACGGCGGGGCGGGGCCTGGAAACCGTGCTCGGACGCAGGCCCTCGACGCTCCCGCGGCCGGTACTCGTCGTCCTGCCACGGGTAGCGCTTCGGAGCCGGTCCGTCACTCCGCCCGCGGTCGTCCGTCACACCCTCAATCCTGCCCCATCCCGTTGAACCTCACTCGGAAGATGGTCGGCCAGTTCTTGCCTGTGACCAGGAACTCGTCGGTTCCGGGGACGTGCGCGATGCCGTTGAGGACGTCCACGTCGCCCGCCGGCTTGAGCGAGGACAGGTCGTAGGTGTTCGTCACCTGTCCGTTGGCCGGATCGATGCGCACGATCTCGTCGGTCTTCCACACGTTCGACCAGACCTTGCCGCCGACGCACTCCAGTTCGTTGAGCTGGGTGAGGGGCTGGCCTGCCCGCGTGACCTGCACGCTTCCGGTCTCCTTGAACGACTTCGGGTCGCGGAAGGTCAGCTTCGCGGTGCCGTCGCTCATGATCAGCTGCTTGCCGTCGTCGCAGATGCCCCAGCCCTCGCCCTCGTAACTCACGCGGCGGAGCTCGTTCAGCGTCTTGCGGTCCCGTTCTATCGCGACGCCGTTCTGCCACGTGATCTGCCAGATGGTGTCGCCGACGACGGTGATGCCCTCGCCGAAGTAGTCCGGCGGCAGATCGACCTTCTTCTGGACGTTGCCGGTCGACGGATCGAGCGCGCGCATCGTCGACTCGCCCTCGAGCCCGGTGCCCTCGTAGAGGACGCCGTCGACCAGTTCCAACCCCTGGGTGAACGCCGAGGTGTCGTGCGGAATCTTCTGCAGGACTTCTACCTGCGGTTTCGTCTCCTGCGGAGTTGAGCAGGCGGCCAGCACCGCGACGAGGACCAGCCAGATGGGTGAGCGCACCCAACGGAGGGTGGCACGAGTTTTCGTCCCGGCGAAGACCTGCGGCACAATTCACCACGTGACCGCGACTGAGATGCTCCTCGACGCCGTTGATCTCGCCCGCGCAGCTGCGCAGGAAGAGGCCGGGGTGGAACGCGTCGGCGCTCACGTCGGGGTGCAGGACGAGGACGAGTACTCCGTCACCCATCTGTTCGAGGCCGAGCACGCGGGCTATCGCGGCTGGAGCTGGGCGGTGACCGTCGCCCACGCCGGCGAGGGCACGCCCGTCTCGGTCAGCGAGGTCGTGCTGCTGCCCGGCCAGGACGCCCTGGTGGCCCCGGAGTGGGTGCCGTGGAGCGAACGGGTCCGTGCCGGTGACCTGGGCGTGGGCGACCTGATGCCGCCCCGCGAGGACGACCCGCGCCTGATCGAGGCGTACGTGCAGTCCGACGACCCGGCCATCGAGGAGGTGGCGCTGGAGATCGGCCTCGGCCGCACCCGCGTCCTGTCCCGCGAAGGCCGCGTCGACGCTGCCGACCGCTGGGCGGCCTCCGACTTCGGCCCGCGCTCCGACATGGCCCGCAGCGCCCCCGCGCACTGCGGGACCTGCGGTTTCTACACCCGCGTGGCGGGTGCGTTCGGTGCCGCGTTCGGCGTCTGCGCCAACGAGATCGCTCCGGCGGACGGCCACGTCGTGCACGTCGAGTACGGCTGTGGCGCGCACTCGCAGGTCGAGGTCGACATCAGCCCGATGGTGCCGGTCGCCGACCTGGTCTACGACGACGCGCAGCTGGACGTTCTGGACGTCTCGGAGTGACCGACCCGTTCGGCACCGAGGTCCTGCGCACCTCGGTCCTGGCCGCGTGGCGTGGTTCGCCCACCCGCTTCCGTGAAGACGCGAACGCCGAGGAAGACCTCCGCATCGGTGGCTACCGGGACCGTTTGCTCGTCGAACTCGCCCAGAACGCGGCCGACGCGGCCGGTTCCGAGCCAGGTGTGTTGCGGATCACTCTCGTCGACGGCGAGCTGCGCGCGGCGAACACCGGTGCGCCCCTGACCGAGGCCGGTGTGGCCGCTCTGGCCTCGCTGCGGGCCTCCTCGAAGGAGTCCGGCGTCGGTCAGTTCGGCGTCGGCTTCGCGGCCGTGCTGGCCGTGTCGGACGCACCGCGCGTGGTCTCCACGACGGGTGGCGTCGAGTTCTCCCTGGCGCGGACCCGTGCCGAGGTGCCGGACCTGGCCTCCGAGCGCGGCGGCGACGTGCCGGTGCTGCGGCTGGTCTGGCCGGTCGTGGAGGACGTGCCGGCCGGGTTCGCGACCGAGGTCCGTCTGCCGCTGAAGGTCGACCTGTCGCTGGACGACCTGGCCGCGGAGGTGCCGGACCTGCTGCTGGCGCTGCCGGGCCTGCGTCGCATCGAGGTCGGCTCCCAGTCGTGGGAGCGCTTCGTCACCGAGGACGGCGTCGTCACCGTCGGCACGTCGCGCTGGCTGGTCGAGCGCACGGTCGGCGAACTGCCCGCGGAACTCGTCCAGGGCGTCGAGCACCGTCCTCAGTGGACCGTGTCGTGGGCGTACCCGCTGGATTCGGAACTGGGCGAGGACGTGCTGCACGCGCCGACGCCGACCGACGAGCGCCTGTCGTTGCCCGCCCGCCTGATCGCGACCTTGCCGGTCGAGCCCTCGCGCCGCCGGATCCTGCCGGGCCCGGCCGCGTGGTCGGTGCTGGACGCCGCCGCCGCTGCCTATCCGGCTCTGGTGGCACGGGTGCCGGCGATCGAGCGGACCGCTCTGGTGCCGTTGCCGGGCTTCCCCTTGTCCGAAGTGGACGATCGGCTGCGGACGGCCGTGGTGCGCTCGTTGCGCGCCTCCGCCTGGCTGCCGCTGGCTTCCGGAGAGTGGATCGAGCCTTCACGCGCTCGCGTCCTGGACGTCGGTTCCGAGGAACTCGTCGACCTGGTCGAGGACGCCCTGCCCGGGCTGCTGGACGCCGAGCTGTCCGCCCCGGTGCACGCCAAAGCCCTGGCAGCGCTGGAAGTTCCGCGCGTGACCACCGCCGAGGTCGTTGCGGCTCTGGCGGGCGTCTCCGGTGATCCCGGCTGGTGGCGTGACGTCTACGCGGCCTTCGCGCCTCTCGCCGAGGTGGATCCGGACGTCCGCGAGGCGTTGGCGTCGCTGCCCGTGCCGCTGGCCGACGGCCGCGTGGTGACGGGGCCGCGGACCACGTTGATCGCCGACGAGCCGTTGCCCGGTCTGCGGGTCGTGCACCCGGACGCCGTGCACCCGTTGCTGGTGCGGCTGGGCGCGGTCGAGGCCGGTGCCGCCGAACTGCTCGCGGATCCCTCGCTGCGCGAGAACGTGGCGCGGTCGTTGGAAGACGCCGAAGCCGGTCTCGACGGGCTTGACCTGGTCGAGACCGTGCTGCGCCTCGTGGACCGCGCCGGTCTGCGGGCAGGGGAGGAGCCCTGGCTGGGGTCGCTGGCCCTGCCGGACGGCGCCGGTGAGTGGCATCGCGCGGACGAGTTGCTGCTGCCGGACTCGGCGTTGGTCGGCGTGGTCGAGGCCGACGCTTTTCCGTTGCTCTCCAAGGAGATCGCCGAGACCTACCCGCGTTCCGCGCTGGTCGCCGCCGGTGTGGTGGACGGGTTCTCGGTGGTCGTCGACGACGAGCCCTCCGGACCGGATCACGACCTCGCCGACGAGTCCGCGTGGTGGGCGTCCGTGCCGGACGAGCCCAGTCGCGTCGTGGCCGTCCGGGATCTGGATCTCGTCGCGGACTGGCCGGCCGCACTGCGGTTGCTGGCCTCCGACCCGGTGACCTGGCGCGCGGTGACCGAGCCCGACGGCTACACGGGCTGGTGGATCGCCCGGCACGCGCTGCTGGCCGGCAAGTCGCCGCGGTCGTTCCGGCTGCCGGACGCCTCGTTGCTGGACGGGCTCTTCGACGCCGTGCCGGATCTCGAGCTGCCCGAGCACGTGCTGCGGGCCGTCGGCGTCCGGTCGTCGCTGGAGATCTGGGACGACGATGATGCCGAGTTCGTGCTGGAACGGCTCGGGGACGCGGACCGTGCGATCGCGGACGCCGTGGTGTTGCGCGCCTACGGGGCTCTGCCCGAGGGGGACTTCGCTCCGCCTGAGCAGGTTCGGGTGCTCTCCGGGGAGGTGGCCGCGGCCGAGGACGTCGTGGTGCTGGACCACCCGTGGTTGCTCGGTGTGGTGCCGGCTTCCCGCGTGCTGCTGGCCGACGGGTCGGAGGAGCTGGCCGACCTGCTGGACCTGGCGCTGGCCTCCGAGGAGTTCGAGGGTTCTCCCGACCACGTCGGCGAGATCGTCCAGTGGCGCGACCTCGGTGCCGTGCGGATGGCGTGTGAGCTCTTGGAGGTCGCGCTGCCAGACGGTGTTGTCGTCGTGCACGACGAACTGCAGGTCGACGGGCAACGGGTCGAGTGGTGGATGGCTGACGACGTTCCGCACGCCTCCGACACGCCTGAGGGGCTCGCACGGGCGTTGGCCTGGGTCACGCAGCGGTGGGCGGATCGGCACACGTTCGCCGCGCTGATCACCGATCCGAGGGCTGCGACCCTGCTGGGCTGAGCCGCTGGGTCAGGCCGGTTCGACGGTGGTGCGCAGGGAGCGCAGCGCGTCCTGCAGGAGGTCGTGCAAGGTCCGGGTCTCGCCCGGCCGGCACCAGTTCCGGAACGCCACCTGCTGCGCGAGCATGGCGGCACCGGCGGCGAGGAATGCCGTTTCAGCGTCACCGCACCGCGCTTGCAACACGGTCGCGATGGCCTCGGTGAGCGCTGCGTTCTTGGAGAGCTCGCGCTCCTGCAACTCCGGGTTGGCGGCGACAATGGCGTAACGGCGTGCCATCAAGGCACGGCGGTCCTCGAACATCCTGTCGCCAACGACTTCCAGCGCGCGCACGACGGCGTCGAGCGGCGGCAGGGTGTCGTCGCCGGCCTCGATCTCGCGGACGATTTCCTGCTGGAGCTGTGAGCTCAGCCGGAACAGCACCTCGCGCTTGTCGGCGAAGTGGTTGAAGAACGTGCGCTGGGTGAGTTCCGCCCGCTGGACGATCTCGGCGACCGTCGTGCGCTCGAACCCCTGGTGGTCGAAGAGTTCCAACGCGGCGGTCTGCAGGCGCTCGGGTGCGTCCGGTTTCCATCGCGGCATGCGCCGAAGCCTAGCGACTGCGCAATGTGCAGTCACTGCTGTACGGTGATTGCACAAGCTGCAATCATATCGGGAGGCTTCCACATGACTGAGGTGTCGATCGTCCGGCCCGGCGAGGGCGAGCTCATCGCCAGCGGTCCGTCGCAGATCCGGATCCTCGAAGACGGCAGCAACACCCACCGCCGCCTGGGCATCGGTGAAGTCGTCATTCCCCCGCGCACGCCCGGTCCTCCGCAGCACCGGCACGCGCAGCACGACGAAGGCTTCTACGTGCTCTCGGGCACCGTGCGGTTCACCATCGGGCAGGACGACCACGAGGTCGGTGCCGGCACGTGGGTGACCGTCCCGCCGGGCGCGCCGCACACCTTCGCCAACCCCGGCGACGACCCTGCGGTCATGCTGACCACCTTCACGCCGGACCTGTACGTGCAGTACTTCCGCGACCTCAAGGCCATGGTCGAGTCCGGGCAGCCCATGACGCGCGAGACGATGACGCCGATCTGGAAGAACTACGCCACCGAACCGTCCACCGAGTTCGCCTAGCTCGCTACCTCCGCCGGCTCCGGCAGTGCCTCCGCCGGGGCCTGCCGCCGCCGTCGCAGCCTCGGCTTCCCGATGTCGCCGCGCCTGACCAGGACGATCCACGCGGTGATCGTCACCAGCATCGACACGGCACCGCCGATGATGATCGGCGCCCGGCCGTTGATCTCGCCGAGCCAGCCCATGAGCGGGCCGCCGACGGGGTTTCCGCCGAGGAAGACCAGCATGTAGATACCCATCACGCGGCCGCGCATCTCGGGTTCCACGGCCAGTTGGACGGTGGCGTTGGCGGTCGTGTTGAAGGTCATCATCGCGACGCCGACCGGGATCATCATCAGACCGGTCAGGAGCATCGTCGGCATCATCCCGGAGACGATCTCCAGCAGCCCGAAGATCACGCCAGAGCCGATGAACACGGTCAGCTTCGGCGTTTTTCGCTTGGCTGCCAGCGTCGCGCCCGCGAGGGTGCCGACGGCGATCAACGTCGACAGGAGTCCGTAGGCGTCGGCGTCGCCGCCGAAGACGTTGCGGGCCACGATCGCGAGCGTCATGTAGAAGTTCATGCCGAACGTGGCGATGAAGAACACGAGCACCATGACCGTCAGCAGGTCAGGGCGGCTTCTGACGTAGCGCAGGCCCGAGAGGAGCTGGCCCTTTTCGCGCGGCAGCGGGTCGGCGCGCAGCAGTTGGGACGTGCGCATCAGCCAGATGCCGCCGACCACACCCACGAAGCTGATGGCGTTGGCCAGGAAGACCCAGCCGGTGCCGATCGCCACGATCGTCAGGCCGGCGATGGCCGGGCCGATGATGCGGGCCAGGTTGAACATCATCGAGTTGATCGCGACGGCGTTGGTCAGCTGGTCGCGGCCGACCATCTCGACCACGAACGACTGGCGCACCGGGGTTTCCACCGCCGAGAAGGCGCCCAGCAGCAGGCAGAGCAGGTAGACGTGCCAGAGCTCGACGACGCCGGTGACGTCGAGGATGCCCAGCGCCAGGGCGCAGATGCCCAGCGCGGACTCGAGCCACAGCAGGAGCTTGCGCTTGTCCATGCGGTCGGCGAGGACGCCACCCCACATGGACAGCAGCAGGACCGGGAGGAACTGGAGCGAGGCGGCGAAGCCGAGTGCGACGGGGGAGCCGTTCGAGAGTTCCAGGACCAGCCAGTCCTGGGCGACCCGCTGCATCCAGACGCCGACCAGCGAGATGATCTGCCCGGAGGCGTAGAGGCGATAGTTGTATATGCCTAAGGATCCGAACATTCCGGTACGACGAGGTGGCGAACTGTCTGCTCCACCACCCGCGTAACCCGACACGTTCTTACTGACCCGCCATCCTGTCGATGATTTCGGCGGCCCGTGTGAGCAGTTCCCGTTCCTCGGGGTCCAGCTCGGCCAGCCGCCTGTCCAGCCACGCTTCGCGGGCCGTGATCTCGTCTTCCAGGTACGACAAGCCTTCGCCCGTGAGCTCGACGATGGCTTGACGGCCGTCGGTGGGGTGCGGGCTGCGCGTGGCGAACCCGAACTCCTCCAGGGCGGCGATCACGCGCGTCATCGACGGCGGCTGCACGCCTTCCTTGGCCGCGAGCTCGCCAGGGGTCAGCGGGCCGCACTTGTGCAGTGTGGACAGCGCTGACACCTGGGTGAGCGACACCGACGAGTTGGTGCGCTGCGCTCGCAGGCGGCGGTTGAGACGAACGACGGCAAGCCTCAGCCTGCTCGCCAGTCCGTGCTGATCGATCGCCACGTAGTTAGCATACCTCACGAAATAGTTTCCTGCCGAAAGGTCAGCTCAGCAGGGCCTGGATCGGTCCCAACGAGAAGTAGACGACGAAAGCGGCCGCCACGATCCACATCAGCGCGTGGATTTCTCGTGCCTTGCCCGTCAGGGCCTTGAGCAGGACGTAGCTGACGAAGCCCGCGCCGATGCCGTTCGCGATCGAGTAGGTGAACGGCATGACGACGATCGTGAGGAACGCGGGCAGGGCGATGGTGAAGTCGCTGAAGTCGATCTCGCGGACCTGCATCATCATCAGCGCGCCGACGATCACCAGCGCGGGCGCGGCCGCCTCGATCGGCACGACCTCGTAGAGCGGCGTGAAGAACATCGCGAGCAGGAACAGCACGCCGGTCACGACGTTCGCGAGCCCCGTCCGCGCGCCCTCCGCGATGCCGGACGCCGACTCGATGTAGACGGTGTTCGACGAGCTGGACGCGGCACCACCGGCGACGGCACCCAGGCCGTCGACGAACAGGGCCTTGCTGACGTCGGGCAGCTGGCCGTCCTCCTTGATCAGGTCGGCTTCCTTGCCCAGGCCGGTCATCGTGCCGACGGTGTCGAAGAAGTCGGTCAGCACCAGCGTGAAGACGATCAGCGCGGCGGCCAGCGCCGGAATCCGCGTCCACGCGCCGAACGACACCTCGCCGAGCAGGGAGAGGTCGGGGATGCCGAAGACCTGGTCGGGCAGCGCGGGGTAGCCGAGGTTCCAGCCCTTGGCGTTGACGCCCGCGGACGGCCCGGCCTTGACGAGGGCCTCGAGGACGATCGCGAAGATCGCCGTCGCGACGATGCCGATGAGGATCGCGCCCTTGACCCGGCGCGCGAACAGCACACCCGTGAGCACGAGCCCGACCACGAACACCAGCGTCGGCCAGCTCGCGATCGATCCGTTGATGCCGAGCCCGACCGGCACGGTGGTGTTGGCGGCGTCCGGCAGCCGGCGCACGAACCCGGCGTCCACGAGTCCGATGAAGCAGATGAACAGACCGATGCCGACCGCGATCGCGGCCTTCAGTTCGTTCGGCACGGCGTTGAACACCGCGGTCCGCACACCCGTGACGACGAGCAGGAGGACGACGAGCCCGTTGACCAGGATGAGGCCCATCGCCTCTGGCCACGTGACCTTGGCGGCCACCGACACCGCGACGAACGAGTTGATGCCCAGCCCCGTGGCCAGCGCGAACGGGTAGTTGGCGATCAGTCCGAAGAGGATGGTCATCACACCGGCGACCAGCGCCGTCACCGCCGCGACCTGCCCCACCGGCAGGATGTTGCCGAGCACGTCGGGGTGCGAACCGGGCCCCGTCGGCGCGAAGCTGCCGATGATCAGCGGGTTCAGCACCACGATGTAGGCCATCGTGAAGAAGGTCACGACACCGCCGCGCAGTTCACGCGCCACGGTCGACCCGCGCTCGGAAATCTTGAAGAACCCGTCCAGCATCTGCTCTCCTTACCGATGTGTCCGAACGCGAGCACGCCCCACACCCGCCCGCACTGCCCCATCGACTGGCCGACCCCGTGCCGGTGGTGCTGGGTGGTACCGCGGTGTGGTTCCTCGGATTCCTGGTCGTGCTGCTCGTCGACCGCTCGAACAGCACCCTGATCTGGACGACGCTGTCCGGCGGTCTGCTCGGGATCATCGGGTACGGAGTCTTCTACTGGCAACGCCGAGCGGCGAGGCGCGGGTCACGCGGGGCGCAGCAAGGGCTGGAAGGCGCCTAGTCCGTCAACTTCGGGTGGCCTGTGCCCGCCCAGGTGGTCCAGACGGTCCTGCGCTCCTCGTTGATGAAGTACCAGATGCGCCCGCTGGACGTGACCTCGTACTGCCACTGGTCGAACACGACGCCGTCGACAACGAGGCGCGCCAGGTGGCGAACCGGACGACGTAGCCGCCTGGACGATGTGGTGGAGCGGCGCGATCGCCGCGTTTCGCAGGCAAGTCCTCACTCGTTCTCGTCGGGGTGGCCGGCGTCGAGGTCCTCGATGCTGATGGGTGTGCTGAGCGTCTGGTAGATCTCGGGGTCGCGTGAACGATCGCGGTGTTCGCCCACTCGTGCGTCATCGTTCCGAGCAGAGACCACTGACCGAGCTCGGCGGATGCGTTGATGGCTTGGATGAACTCCTGCACGAACTCCGCACGGTCTGGCTCGGGCAGTACCCCGATCCAGGGGAACTCGTCCTTCAACGCGTCAGCCACGACGTCAGGCCCGGCGGCCCTGTACGCCGATCGCATTGCGCGCGCAGCCATGGAAGCAGAGGTGTGCTGGTTCTGATGCTGGTCGGCTCGTACCAGCATCAGGTCCGCGCCATCGCGGCGCTTGACTCGGACTTCGTGCTGCTTGATCGGGTGAGATCGCGCCAAGACTTCCCAAGGAACCGAAGTTAGGCTAACCTAAGTCTCGTCGCTTCGTGGTGGGAGCGGCAGTCAGTTCGGGAACGGACGAGGCCCCCTCTGGGCAGAGGGGGCCTCGTCGTATTCAGCAGCGGGGAGCTTGTCGGAGCACCCACCGCCGAAGCTCTACGGCAGCCGCAGCCCGTTCTTGCCGGCGCGCGCCGCCTCGAAGCGAGCGGACACGTCCTCCCAGTTGACGACGTTCCACAGCGCCGAGATGTAGTCGGTCTTCAGGTTGCGGTACTGCAGGTAGTACGCGTGCTCCCAGATGTCGAACGCGAGCAGCGGCGTGGTCGCGATCGACAGGTTCGAGTGGTGGTCCTTGAGCTGCAGCGTGACCAGCTTCTGGCCGATCGGCTCCCACGCGAGGATGCCCCAGCCGGAGCCCTGGATCGAGGACGCGGCGGCGTTGAGCTGGCCGCGGAACTTGTCGAACGAGCCGAAGTGCTCGTCGATCGCGGCCGCGAGCTCGCCGACGGGCTTGTCGCCGCCGTTGGGCGAGAGGTTCTTCCACCACACCTGGTGCAGCGCGTGGCCCGCGAGGTGGAACGCCAGCGTGGTCTCCAGGCCGACGATGCCCCCGAAAGCCTCCTTGTCGCGGGCCTCCTCGATCTGCTCCAGCGTGTCGTTCGCGCCCTTCACGTAGGCGGCGTGGTGCTTGCCGTGGTGCAGCTCGTTGATCTCGCCGATGATCGCCGGCTCGAGGTCGCCGTAGTCGTAGTCGAGATCCGGCAGCACGTACTGGGCCATGACATCTCCCCAATTGCAATCTCTTGGTATTTGCAACTTACTAGCAACAAGGGTCAGTTAACCAGTTGCGCGCGGTCGTACCGTCGTAAGCGTGTCCGTGCTGACAGCCAGGAACATTTCGCTGTCGTTCGGTCCGAGGACCGTGATCTCGGAGGTTGATTTCGATGTTTCGCCTGGTGACCGCGTCGGCCTGATCGCGCCCAACGGCGTCGGCAAGTCCACGTTGCTCCGCCTGCTCGCCGGTGAGCTGCTGCCGGAATCCGGATCTGTCTCCAGCACCGGGACCGTCGCGCACCTGACGCAGGAGACCCTCCACGTGACTGGAGAGTCGCTCAGGGACCACCTCGCACGGCGCACCGGCGTCGCGCAGGCCGAGCAGTGGCTGCAACGGGAGGCAGAAGCCCTCGCGGACGGCGGCGGTGAGCGGTACTCCGACGCGTTCGACCACTGGACCGCCATCGGTGCCGGTGACTTCGACGAACGCGCGGACGCCGTCTGCGAACGTCTTGGCCTGCGGGCGGATCTGCTCGACGGCCGGGAGCCCGACGCGTTGTCGGGCGGTCAGCAGGCGCGGCTCAGGCTGGCGGCGGTCCTGCTCACCCGTGCCGATGTGCTGCTGCTCGACGAGCCGACGAACGACCTCGACGCCGCCGGGCTCGACCTGCTGGAGTCCCACGTCAGGGCGTATCAGGGCGCGATCGTGCTGGTCAGTCACGACCGCGAGTTCCTGGCGCGCACCACGACCGCGATCGCCGAACTGGACGAGTTCACCCACAGGATCACCGTGTTCGGCGGTGGGTGGGACGCCTACGTCGAGGAGAAGGCGAACGCGGGCCGTCGGGCGCAGGAGGAGTACGAGGCGTACTCGGCCAAGCGCGACTCGCTGGTGCAGCGCAGCAGGCAGGTCAAGGAGTGGTCGCGGCAGGGCGTGCACCGGGCGAACAGCGCCAAGGCGCGCAGGGACGAGCCGGACAAGAACGTTCGCGCGGGTCGCACGCAGTCGGCGGAGAACCTGACCGCCAAAGCGTCCGTTGTGGACCGTCAGCTGGCCAGGCTGGACGAGGTCGAGGAACCGCGCGAGGCCTGGGAGCTGCGGCTCACCCTGCCGTCGGCTGGGCGGGGCAGCTCGGTCGCGTTCACCCTGCGCCACGCCGTGGTCAGTCGCGGCGACGTGACGCTCGGACCGATCGACCTCACGATCGGCGCCGGTGAGCGGTGGCGCATCACCGGTCCGAACGGCTCCGGCAAGTCGACGTTGCTCGGCGCGTTGCTCGGCCGCGTCCCGCTGTCCGAAGGCGACCGTTCCATCGGACCAGGCGTGGTCGTCGGCGAGGTCGACCAGCTCCGGGCGGAGTTCGCGAGCGACGAGAGCGCGTTGCGGATCGTGGCGGACGCGACGGGGTTGCAGGACGTCGAGGTGCGCACGTTGCTGGCGAAGTTCCGGCTCGGCGCGGACGCCGTGCTGCGACCGGCGCGGGACCTCTCACCGGGTGAACGCACCCGCGCGGGATTGGCTTTGTTGCAAGCTCGTGGCACTACGTGTTTGGTCCTCGACGAACCGACGAATCACCTCGACCTGCCGGCCATCGAACAGCTGGAACAGGCGCTCGAAAATTACGAAGGCACGTTGTTGCTGGTCACGCACGATCGGCGGCTCGCATCGGCCGTGCGGGTGGATCACGAGATCAACGTCCGCGACCTTCTCACGTTTCCTCGTGTGAAGGGTGGAAGATATGAGGCATGACCACCGAGGAGGACTGGCCGGTCGAACAGACCTGGTCGATGCGCAACACCCACTGGCACGCCTATGTGGAACACACTTCGCTCGATCACGCCTCCCCTCGCCAGGTTCGGCTCGAACGCACCCCTGAGGAAGTGCTGACGTCGCCGGCGGAGGTGGCCGCGTGGCTGGAGGTCAACCTCCGCAGCGCCACCAGGCCCGAGGAGACCGGCAAGAAGCGGGTGACGGACGAGCGCGACTTCACCGACTCGAACCGCGTGCACGCCTCACTGGCGTCGCGCGGCGAGTCGATCTACACGGGTGTGAAGGGCGAGCTGACGCTGGCGGTCGAGGCCGTGACGCCGGACGAGTGCCGGATCTCCCACGACGGCGCGGACGTCGCGCCACTGAAGGCGGGGCGCCGCCGCTGACGTTCTGAGGCTGGACGCCGCCGCTAGATTCGATTCCCTGGGGGAGTTTCACGCTGGGGGATGCGATGAGGCGGGTTCTGGCTGTGCTGGGAGCGCTGGTCCTGGTGATCGCCGGCGTCGTGGTGTGGCAGCGGTCCGACGAACCGCCGCCCAGGTACGTGGTGCTGCAGTTCGCGGACGCGTCGGAGCTCTGGCGTTCCGGCGACCCCGAGACACCGCTGGTCAGGCAGGTCGCCAGAGAACTCGCCACGCGCGGGTCGCTGTCCCTGGACAAGCTCCGCCGGGACGGCGCCGTCGTGGTGACGACGATCGACGCGAAGGCGCAGTCCGGTGCCGCGGCCGCGATCCGGGAGAAGGCGTCCGGGCGTTCGGGACTGGTGGCCGTCGACCCCGCCAGAGGCGCCGTGCGGGCGTACGCGCCGGGGGAGGACGCTGCCGTCGATCGCGCGGGCGGTGTGGTGAAGCAGCCCGGTCCGGTGTTCTTCCCGTTCAGCGCCGCCGCTGCGGTGCAGGAGGGCAAGGCGCTGGACCAGGGCGACGCGGAACGGGCGGTCAGGATCGCGCAACGGGCCGGGGTGCCGGAGTACGCCGACGTCGAGGGCACCCGGACCAAGCTGCTCGACGGGCCGGACGGCGGACTGCGGCCGCTCGACCTCGCGTCCGGGTACGCGACGTTCGCCGCGGAAGGCGTGCACCGCGACGCCCACTTCGTCACGCACGTCACCGACGTGCACGGTGCGACGCTGTACCAGGCGCTGGACACGCCGCAGCCGGCGTTCGACCGGGATCTCTTGCGCAGCAAGGAGATCGCGAACCAGGTCAACGAGGTGCTGAGGAACGACCCGGCGTGCGGCAACGACCTCTGGATGGCCTGCCGTGCGGGAGTGTGGCCGGGGCACGCGTGGTTCGCCGGGGCCACCCCGGAGCTGTCGGTGGCGGTGCTGGCAGAGGACGAGGCCGGCGGCGCCGTTGACGCCGGCCTGCCCAAGGCCGTGTGGGAGAAGTTCCTCGAGAAACTGCGGCCCTAACCCACGTGCCACGTGTGCACGGGCTCGCCCGCGTGCATCAGCTCCATGTACCGCTTGAGCATGCCGGACAGGGCACCGTCCCTCGACAGGCCGCGCTCTTCCAGCAGCGCAACGGTTTCCCGCTGCCACGACGATCCCGTGCGCCGCGCGAGGCAGCGCTGCTCGATCACGCCGAGGTAGCGCTCACGGGCCTCGTCGGAGACGCCGCAGTCGCGCAGGCCGTCGTGCGCCATCGGCAGCAGCCGGCGCAGCACCAGCTCGTCCGGTGGGATCCACCCGATGCCCGGCCAGTACAGCTGGGCGTTCATGCCGTGCCGGGCACCGGTGTAGAGGTTCTCCTCGGCCGCCTGGAACGACATCTGTGTCCACAGTGGACGTTCCTGGGAGGTGAGCGCGCGCTGGGCGCCGTAGAAGAAGGCGGCGTTGGCCATCGTGTCGAGCACGGTGGGTCCCGCGGGCAGGACCCGGTTCTCGACGCGCAGGTGCGGCACCCCGTCGACGACGTCGTAGACAGGGCGGTTCCAGCGCCAGATCGTGCCGTTGTGCAGTCGCAGCTCGGAAAGACGAGGCGCGCCACCGGCTTCCAGGACCTCCAACGGGTCCTCGTCGTCGGTTTCGGGCAGCAGGCTGGGGAAGTAGCGCACGTTCTCCTCGAACAAGTCGAAGATCGACGTGATCCAGCGTTCACCGAACCACACGCGCGGACGGACGCCCTGGTTCTTCAGCTCGTCCGGACGGGTGTCGGTGGCCTGCTCGAACAACGGGATGCGGGTCTCGTGCCAGAGCGCTTTGCCCAGCAGGAAAGCCGAATTCGCGGCGATGGCGACTTGCACGCCCGCGAGGCACTGCGCGGCGTTCCAGTGCGCGGCGAAGTGCGTCGGCTCGACCTGCAGGTGCAGCTGCACGGACGTGCAGGCGGCCTCCGGCAGGATCGACTCCGCGTACGTGTCCAGCTTCTCCGGGTTCTTGCCCGGCATCGCCGGGCCTTCCATGCGCAGCACCATCTCCTCGCCGCGGGCCTTGAAGATGGTGTCGTTGAGGAGCGCGTACCTCGGCGCCTCGGAGAGCCACTTGCGGTCGAAGTGCCTCTCCCGCAACGTGGGCAGCACGCCGATCATGGCGAGGTTCGCGCCCGCGTCGTTGGCCTTCGAATCGGCGTTGTCGAGCGACGTGCGCAGTTCCTCTTCCAGGCCAAGCATCTCACCCCCGGCCAGCTCGCGCGGGGGGACGTTGATCTCCAGGTTCTGCTGCCCCAGCTCCAGCGTGTAGGAGGGATCGTCGATCTTCTCGAGCACCTCCGAGTTCGCCATCGCCGGCCGCATCGCGTCGTCGACGAGGTTCAACTCGATCTCGAGCCCCATCTGCCGACGGGGAAAGGAAAACGTGTCTTCGGCCAGCATCGTGGCCAATGCGTCGAGACTTCGCTGCATCTTCTCGCGATAGCGCTGGCGATCGTCTCTGGTGAAAGTGCGGCTGGACACTTCACTTCCCATGCCGCTACCCCTTCGCTCGGCGCCGGTGGGCGCGGGCCAGGCGGAACGCCAAAAGTCGCACAGCACAATCCCCCTTTACATCGCCCAAAACGGTGCTCTCTGTCACATGGAGGTAACAACCAGCGATCATCCCCTGGTCGGACGTGTGCGGTTCCGCCCTCCGGACTACCTCGCCTGTTCCACCTCCGGCCGGATGCGAAACTTCCGGCGTGGCGAAGGTGATCGAGATCAACGACCCGGCGGACCCTCGGCTGGACGACTTCCGCGACCTGTCGACGGCCGACCGCAGGCCTGATCGGCCGGGCGGACGAGGACTCGTCATCGCCGAGGGTGTCGTGGTGGTGGAACGTCTGCTGGCGTCGCCGTACCCGGTGCGCGGGCTGCTCGGGGTGCGGCGGCGGATCGAGGCGCTGGACCTTTCTGACCTGGACGTTCCCGCCTACGTGACGTCAGCAGAGGTTATGGCGTCCGCCGTTGGTTTCCACTTGAACCGGGGTGTACTCGCGGCGGCGGATCGCGCTCCCGCGGTGTCGTTCGAGGAGCTCGCCGAGACCTCCCAGCGCCTCGCCGTGCTCGAAGGCGTGGGCGATCACGAGAACCTGGGTTCGATCTTCCGCAACGCCGCCGCGCTGGGCGTCGACGGCGTCGTGCTCGGCCCCGGTTGCAGCGATCCGCTGTACCGGCGCAGCGTGCGGGTGTCGATGGGCCACGTCCTGCGCGTGCCGTTCGCTACCACAGATGAGTGGCCCGCGGCGCTGAACATGTTGCGGCAAAAGGGTTATACCGTTGCCGCTCTGACGCCGCGCCCATCCGCTCTGCATCTTGCAGACGCCGGGTTGCGCGGCCGTCGCGTGGCGGTGCTGCTGGGTTCGGAGGGGCCGGGCCTCACCGACGAGGCGATCGACGCCGCGGATCTGGCCGTGCGCATCCCGATGTCGTCCGGCGTCGACTCGCTGAACGTGGCCACCGCGGGCGCGGTGGCGTTCTACGCCCTGCTTTAGATTCAGAGCAGCGTCAGGATCAGGGCCAGCCAGGCGACCAGCACCCCGGTCACGACGCCGTACGCGACCCAGCGCCACACCGGCACCTTGCGCCCGAGCCAGACCGACGGGGCCAGCCCGCCGACCACCAGCACGTTCGCGACGAGCGCGAGCCACCGGCTGGTCTCGCCCAGGCCGAGCGACAGCGACACGACGGTCACCGTGACGATCGCGGCCGTGATGACGCTGACCGTGAGCCCGGTGCCCCAGGGCGTCGGCTCGGGTTCGTCCTCGACCAACGTCGGAACCGGCACCTCGGCCGCCTCGGGGGCGTCGACGCTGACCAGTTCGCCGCTGACCGGGTCGGTGTAGCTGACGGGGGAGTTCATGACCGACGCGATCCTGCCCGCGAGCTGCTTGCCCCTGCGCGCGACCAGCGCACTGGCCACGCCGTCGGCCGGCGTCTCGGAGCGCACCACCGCGTCGGCGACCTTGGCCCACTCGTGCAGCGCCTCCGCGAGATCCGCGCCGAGGGGCAGGCTGTGCGGGTCGACCTCGCGCTCACCGGAGTCGTCTTCCCCGGCCAGCACGGCGCGGCCGTCCCGGACTCGCAACTCCACTGCGTCCTCCTCGGTCTGGACCTTCGGCCAGAAACCTATCGGACGCGGTGACCCGTGGTGTGACTCGGAACGTTGGCGAGGTGATCCACGCTCAGCGCGACACCACGATGCACCCGTCTGACCGCGAATTCCCCCGGCAGCGTGCCGAGCCACACCACAGGGAGAACGACCGAGCTGGAGTCGTGAGGTCGCGTTCGCGCCAGATCCCCATTGGCGCGAACGCGACCTGCAGGCCTAGGCGAGCGAGTCGCGCCAGGCCGTGTGCAGGGCCGCGAACCGGCCCCGCTCACCGATCAGCTCCGCGGGGGAGCCGTCTTCCACCACAATGCCACCATCCAGCACCAGAACGCGGTCCGCGATCAGGACCGTCGACAGGCGGTGGGCGATGATGAACGCGGTCCGGTCGGCCAGCACTGTCTCCAGCGCTGCCTGCACGGCGCGTTCGGTGGGTACGTCCAGGGATGATGTTGCCTCATCGAGGACCAGCACCGCCGGGTCGGCCAGGAAAGCACGCGCGAAAGCGACCATTTGGCGCTGTCCCGCGGACAACCGGCCGCCCCGTTTGCGGACGTCCGTGTCGTAGCCGTCCGGGAGAGCGGCGATGAACTCGTGCGCTCCCAGCTCGGCCGCGGCGGCCTCGATCTCCGCCCGCGACGCCGACGGACGGCCCAGCGCGATGTTGTCCGCGACCGAACCCGAGAACAGGAAGTTCTCCTGCGTCACCATCACCACGGCCTTGCGCAGGTCCGTGTCCGCGATCTCCCGCAGGTCGGTGCCGTCGAGCCGCACCGAGCCGGACGACGGGTCGTAGAAACGGCCCACGAGCTTCGCCACCGTGGTCTTGCCGGCGCCGGTCGCGCCCACCAGTGCCACGGTCTGCCCGGCCGGTACGTCCAGCGTGAAGCGCGGCAGCACCAGCCGGGACGTGCCGGGGTACTGGAACTCCACGTCGGCGAACCGGACGGCGCCCCGCGCGTGCGGGATGGCCACCGGTGACGACGGTTCCGGCACCGACGGCCGCTCCTCCAGGACGCCGGAGATCTTCTCCAGCGCGGCGGTGGCGGAGGAGTACGAGTTCGCGAACATCGCCAGCTCGTCGAACGGGTCGTAGAAGCGGCGCAGGTACAGCATGAACGCCGCCAGCACGCCCAGCTCGAGTGAGCCGCCCGCCACCCGGTAGGCACCCCAGGCGAGGACGAGCGCCAGCGACACGTTGCCGATGCCGCGGACCGTCGAGACGAACGTGGCCATCACGCCCAGCGCGTCGGTGTTCGCGTCGCGGAACTGGCCGTTGAAGCCCGTCATGATCTGCTCGTTGCGGGGCTGGCGGCGGAACGCCTGCACCGCGCGGATGCCGTTCATGGACTCCACGAACTGGACGATGATCTTGGCGATCGCGCCGCGCGTGCCCCGGTAGGCGTCCATCGAGCGGCGGCGGAACCAGCGCCAGATGAAGAAGATCGGCACGAAGCCCGCGATCACGACCAGGGCCAGCGGGGCGTCCAGGTAGAGCAGGATGACCGCGATGCCCGTCACCGACAGCGCGGCGTTGAACAGGCTGTCCAGGCCTTCTTCGAGGAGGTCCTGCAACGAGTCCACGTCGCTGGTCAGCCGGGAGATGACCTTGCCGGACGTGTAGGACTCGTGGAACCCGACCGACAGGCTCTGCGAATGCCGGAAGATCCGGCCGCGCAGGTCGAGCAGCACCTCCTGTCCCACGCGGCCGGAGAGCCGCAGGAACGCCCAGCGCAGGAACGTCATCAGCACGGCGGAGACCGTGTAGCCGGCGACGCACCACACCAGGATCGACGGACTGCCGCCCGTCGCGGCCGGGATGCCGCTGTCGATCGCGGCGGCGATCAGCAGCGGACCCGCGAGAGCCGCCAGGTTGCCGCCGACGACCGCGGCGATCGCCAGCGACGTGAGCCCGATGTGCGGGCGCAGCAACGATCCCAGCAGCCTGCGCGAGCGGGCCTGCAGACGCAGGCCCGTCGAGTGCGTGATCTCCTCGATCTCCTCGGCGGCGACGCCGCGCCATTCTTCTTCTTGTGTCACAGTCACTTCACTCACGACGCCACCTCCTCTTCGATCAGGTCTTCGTCCATTGAGGACAACAGACGCCGGTACTCGTCGTTGGTGTCCAGCAGTTCCCGGTGCGAACCGATCGCGGCGATCTTGCCGTCGACCAGCAACGCCACGCGGTCGGCGAGCTGCACGGTCGACGACCGGTGCGCCACGACCAGCGCCGTGGTGTCGCGCAACACCCTGCGCAGCGCGCCCTCCACCTCGGCCTCGGTGTGGACGTCCAACGCCGACAGCGGGTCGTCCAGCACCAGCACGGCCGGCTTGCCGACGACCGCGCGCGCCAGCGCCAGTCGTTGCCGCTGACCACCGGACAGGGACAGACCCTGCTCGCCGATCCGGGTCGCGAGACCCCACGGCAGCGCGTCCACGAACTCCTCCGCCTTGGCCACCCGCAACGCCTCGCGGACCTGGGCCTCGGTGACGTTCGGCAGGCCCAGCCCCACGTTCTCGGTGACCGACGCGGAGAACAGCACGGGCTCCTCGAACGCGGTGCCCACCACGGTCCTCAGGTCCTCCAGCGAGAGGTCCCGCACGTCGGCGCCGTCGATCGTGATCCGGCCACCGGTGACGTCCGCGAGCCGCGGCACCAGCGCGGTCAGCGTCGTCTTGCCCGACCCCGTCGCGCCGACCAGCGCCAGCGTCTCGCCTGGACGCAGGTCGAGATCGATGCCCGACAGCACCTCGCGGCCGTCCTCGAACGCGAACCGCACGCCCTCGAAACGAACGTGCCCGCGCAGCGGCGTGGGCAGCGGCGCGGGCGAGGCGGGGCTGGTGATCGTGACGGGGGAGTCGATGACCTCCCAGTAGCGTTCCAGCGCCGAGGCGGCCTGGTTCGTCTCCGCCAGCAGCCAGCCGATGGAGTCCATGGGCCAGCGCAGGTAAGCGCTCACCGCGACCGCCGCGACCAGCGTGCCGACCGTCATCCAGCCGTTCACGATGCCGATCGCGCCGACGCCGAGCATGCCCGCGATCGACAGCTCCGGCAGCACGATCAGGACCGACCACAGCGAGGCCAGGATCGAGATCTTGTTCAGTTCGGTCGTCCGCAGTTCCCGCGCCTGCGCCAGGAACCGCTTCGAGAGCTCAGGCCCGCGCCCGAACGCCTTGAGCACCCGGATGCCGAGCACCGACTCCTCGACCGTCGTGGTCAGGTCGCCCGCCTGGTCCTGCGCCCGCCGCGCGACGACCTTGAACTTCGACTCGAAGAAGTACGAGATGATGATCAACGGCAGCGAGCCGCACAGCGACACGACCAGCAGCCACGGCGAGAGCGCCGCGATGATGCCCAGCCCGATCAGCACGACCAGGGTGTTGACGATCAGGAACACGACCGCGAACGCGACGAACCGCCGCACGGTCGTGAGGTCGTTCGTCGCGCGCGACAGCAGCTGACCGGACTGCCACCGGTCGTGGAACGCCACCGGCAACCGCTGAAGGTGCTTGTACAGGTCGAACCGCATGCGCGCCTCGACCTCGGCCGCCGGCCGGGCGACGATCTTGCGCCGGATGTAGAACAGCGCCGCCTCGCCGAGCCCGAGCACCAGCACGCCCAGGATCAGCCACGGCAGCGGACCGGTCTGCTTGTTCTGAATCGGGCCGTCGACGATGCGCTGCGTCAGCAGCGGGATGCCAAGACCACACAGCATCGCGAGCATCGTCGCCGACAGCACGACAGTCATCCGTGCGCGGTGCGGCCGCACGTACGGCCACAACCTCCGCAAGGTCCTGATTGTCGAGTTTCGTTGATCGCTCACGCGATGAGCCCCCTCCAGGTCATCTCCAAAGTACGAAGTCGGACCCGTCTTCAGCATCCGGTTTTTCTCCCCACCGGAGGGTGCAGGCTCGACTTAGGTCGAGGTCAAGGGCACGATGACCACCATGACGCGGTTTCTGCGAACCGAGCAGACGATGGCGTTTCCACACGGACGGCTCATCGCCTCACGCGACGGATCGAACTACGTCCTGGCCCCGGACGGCTGGGACCACCTGGCCGGCCCACGCCCCAGACACGCGATGCTCGTCTCCCGAGAGGACGCCGAGGACTGGTGCGAACGCGAGGGCTGGGACCTGAACCTGCTGGACCAGGTACCGGTCACTTCCTGAAGGTGAACAGGCCGACCAGCCCGTAGGCGACGGCAGCCAGCAACGCCTCGGCGTGGTGCCGGTTGGCGAACCACCCGATGACGGGTTCGTGCACCTTGAAGTAGAGCCCGATGCCCAGCACGATCGGCCCGAGCAGGATGATCGGCCACACCGGCCGCACCCCGAAGACCCACAGGATCGGCCCGGCCAGCACCAGCGACGACACGAGCGCGAGCGGCAACCCGATCAGCACGAGCAGCAGGAACGCCGACATCGACGTGCTGTCGAGCCACGACTTGAGGAAGCCCGACTCGTACGCCCACGTCCACCCGAGCACCAGCCCGGCACCGACGGCCATCGACAGCACGACCCGGAACAACAGCCGGCGTCCCGTCCTGCCCGTCTTGCCCGCGGTGCTCTGCTCCGTCACGCCACCCACCGTAACCAGCGTCACCACGCGAGCCAAGGCATCGCGGGCACCTCCTGCCACCGCGAACATCACGTTTGCGCGCGCCGGCCGGTCGCCGCGCCCGCCACGGCGAAGGCCACCACCGGCACGAAGATCATCGAGAACTCGTCGCGCGTCCACCCCACATACAGACCCACGATCCAGACGACCGGCCAGAACATGCACCCGAGCCAGGTCGCCCGCCAGGCCCGCGGCAGGCGCAACAGGGTGAGCGTCCAGTAGTGGGCCGGGCTCGCCACAGCGGCCCAGCAGACGGGCAGGACCAACAGCCCCGAGAGCGACCACCTGTCACAGGTCCGGCCGACGGCGTCCACGCACTGATGCGGCAGCACCCACCACCAGCTCAGGTACCCCGCGATCCCGGCGACGGCTCCCACAAAGGCCCCGAGCAGCGTCCGCCTCAGCACTACCGCGCCCGACCCGCGCACAACGCGGCGACGCCGTAAGCAACGCAAGGAACGACCACGTACATCGTCGCCATGAACCGGTGCACGTCTTCCTGGTACATGTCCACCTGGAAGGTCCGGAAGAAGACGACCCCCACGAACAACAGGAGCCACAACGCGCTCCCGGTCCCCGCAACCCACCAACCGCGTTCCGTCCGCACCACCCGGAACCCCAGGTGGATCAGCACCCCGGCCACCACCATCCAGAACGCGAAGACGGGCCCGACGGTCAGCGGGAAACCGGAACCACAGCCGGCACGCCCGGGCCCGCCGTTGCAGTACCTCGTGAGCGTTTCCAGGGTCAGCAGAAATCCGGCGCCGACGACCGTTCCGACAACGGCCCCCAGAGCCGTGCGCGACAACATGCGCCCAGAACTACCTGATCAAGGCCCGCAAGAGCCGGGCCTTCACGAACCCTCCACAGCACCTTCACCGCGCGGAGGGTTGGTGAGCACGGCGATCAACGCGTACAGCGCGGCGAACACCGCGAAGGCCAGGAAGGTCATCCCCAGCAGCAGGATCATCGCGACCACCGCCATGAGGGTCGCGGGCACGGCCACCAGCCATGCCCGCGACACGCTCAACGAACGCAGTGCGATCCCACCCACGACCGCCCCGGCCACCGCGAACACCGGAGTGGCGATCACGAAGGCGCCGAGACAGCCCCAGTCGTCCTTCGAGCAGACCGCGCCCGAAGCGAGGAGCTCGAACATTCCCCACCAGGCCAGCCCGAGGAGTGCACCCACTCCGGCAGCCAGCGCGACACGACGTCCCACGGTGTCAGCGTCTCACTCAGCGGTTCGACCGCACGCCCAGTAAAACGTCTTCCCACGAAGGAACGATGGGGTGGTTCTTCTTCCCCCGCTTCGGAGGAGGGTCCTTGCGCACCGGCTTCTCCGCCGCGGGCTCCTGCTCCGTCTTCACCGGTGGCGGAGGCGGGGCAGGCGCGGGCTCCGGCTCAGGCAGCTTCTCCTGAGCCGGCTTCTCGGCCACGACAGGTGCCGCCACTGGGGCGGGCGCCTGCGCGGGAACCGGCACGGGTGCCGGCTCCTCGGCAACGGGCGCGGGGGCCGCGGGGAGGACCGGGGTCGTCTCCAGGGCCTGCCGTGCCAGCTGCGTCACCGGACGCACCGTGCGCAGCGTGCGGTTCGGGTTCGGGTCCATCAGGTCGACGGCGGCGTCGTCCAGTGCCGTCACCGTGCCGCCCTGCGCACCTGGGTGGAACGCCCAGTGCGCGCGGTTCTCCGAGCGACCGGTCTTCCAGTGCAGCTGCACGACCCAGCGGTTGTCGTCGCCGCGCCACGCGTCCCACTTGGTGTCGGACAGGTCGTGGCCGCGCAGGCCGAACGAGTGCGCGACGACCTCACCGAGCGTCTGCACGTCCGGGCCGTCCTCACGGACCGGGTGCGCGCGCTGGGCCAGGTCGGCCGTGCGCGAACGCTCCAGCAGAACGGGGTAGGCGAAGCGCTCGATGCGGTGCGTCGGCATGCCCGCGGCAGCGGCGACCTGCTCGATCGACTCGCCGGCGCGGATGCGGGCCTGGATCTCACGAGGCCGCATGAGGGCCTCGCCCGATTCGATCTGCATCTGGCCGAGGCGCGCGAGATCACCGCGCAGGGCAGCCCGAAGGCGCTCGTCTGCGGGGAGCGTGAAGCGCTCGCCGCGGTTTTCGGGGTCCTCGAGGATGACGGACTTGCCGTCCTCGTCGAGCCCGATGACTCGCAGCGCTCGCATCGTGGCCTCCCTGAATTCGCACCTCGCCAGCAGACAACGTTAGGACAACGAGCCGTCCTTGCGTGGGAGACTCGCCGATATCTCTACGTGATCTTGCCAGTTCACGAGGCCTGTCGCACGCCCGTTTCCGGAAGGTTCACCTGGACCACCAGTCCGCCTCCCCCGTTCGGGCGAGCCTTCGCCGAACCCTGATGAGCCTTCGCGACGGACTGCACGATCGACAGGCCGAGGCCGGATCCGGCGGTCCCGGTGCGGTCGCGCAGCCGCCGAAAGGGCTCGAACAATCCGGGTACTGCCTGGGCAGGCACGGTGGGGCCGGTGTTGGTGACGATCAGTTCTTGATCAAGCCGCACGGACACGGAGCCGCCCGGCTTGTTGTAGAGGACGCCGTTGCGCAACAGGTTGCCGACGAGCTGGGCAAGTAGGACCGGATCGCCGTCCACCAGATACCTGCGAGTCTGCACGGCAAACGTGACCTTTTTCTCCGAAGCCAATGCCGCGCACGACTCGATTTCGTCGTCGATCACCTCGTCCAGCCACACCAGCTCACGCGTGGCGAGCCCGCGATCACTGCGAGCGAGCAACAGCAGCCCGTCGATGAGCTTCTCGCTGCGCTCGTTGGTGTCGAGCAGGTGCGCGCCGAGCCTGCGGGTCTCGTCGGAGACGTCCGGGTCGGCCATCGCGACCTCGATCAGCGTCCGTTGCACGGCCAGCGGCGTGCGCAGCTCGTGCGAGGCGTTCGCGACGAACCGCTTCTGGCTGTCGAACGACGACGCGAGCCGGTCGAGCATCCCGTCGAACGTGTCCGCGAGCTCCTTCAGTTCGTCCGGCGGTCCGTCCAGCTCGATGCGCTGGTCCAGCCGCTCGGCCTCCAGCCGGTGCGCGGTCGTGGTGATCGAGTGCAACGGCGCCAGCACCCGTCCGGCCACCACCCAGCCGAGCCAGACGGCGATCACGGCCGCGACCAGCAGCGCGATGATCGACTGCCACAGGACCGTGTCCATCGTGTTCGCTTTGATCTGCTCGCCGGTGAACACCGCGGTGTCGGTCGGAAGCTCTCCCGCCACGGCCGTCGTGTACCCGGAGTACGGGTCGATCAGCTCCGCCGGCACCGTCCTCGCCATCGCCACGCCGTCGCCCGGCATCCACTCGGCGAGCAGCCAGTAGTTGAGCGCGATCAGCGCGATGCCCGCGATCAGGAACACCCCGGCGTACCAGGCCGTCAGCCTGGTCCGCAGCGTCACGAGCCGAACCGGTAGCCGGCGCCGGGCACGGTCTGGATGACCTGCGGCGCGCCCAGCTTGCGGCGCAGCGTCATCACCGCCACCCGCACGGCGTTCGTGAACGGGTCCGCGTGCTCGTCCCAGGCCTTCTCCAGCAGCTCTTCCGGACTCACCACGTTGCCCTCCGCCCGCATCAGCACTTCCAGCACCGCGAACTCCTTGGGAGACAAAGGCAGGAACGTCCCGTCACGGGACGCCTGGTGCCGCGGCAGGTCCAGCGTGACCCCTGCCCGTTCGAGCACCGGCGGCAAGGCAGGACGAGCCCGTCGGCCCAGCGCCTGCACACGGGCCACGAGCTCGGCGAACGCGAACGGCTTGGTCAGGTAGTCGTCGGCACCGAGCCCGAGCCCGGCCACCCGATCGTCCACTTCGGCCGCCGCCGTCAGCATCAGCACCCTTGCCTCGCCGCCGGTCGCGTGCACCGCCTTGCACACGTCGTCACCGTGCACGAGGGGCAGATCGCGGTCGAGCACCACGACGTCGTACGCGTGCACCCCTACCCGCTCCAACGCCGCTTCGCCGTCGTAACAGACGTCGACCGCCATCGAGAACCTGCGCAACCCCTCGGCGATCGTGTCCGCGAGCAGCTGTTCGTCCTCGACCACCAGCACACGCATGACACCTATTTTCCGCGCAACGGGCATAAGCGCCGGATAAGGCCTTTCGCTTAACGCCGCCGAATGGCCGCCTCCGTAGACCTGTCCCCATGAAATCCACCATCGCAGTGTTGCTGGGCCTGCTCCTGGCGCTCACGGCCTGCGGCTCGAAAGAGCAGCCTGCCGCGCAGAAGGACGAGAAGGGCGACATGGTCAAGTTCGCCCAGTGCATGCGGGAGAACGGCGTGAACATGCCGGATCCCAAGGACGACGGCAGTGGCGGCGTGATGATCGAGGCCATGCCCGCCGACGGCGGAGGCGAGGGCGGCGCTCCGGACATGGAGAAGATGAACGCCGCCAACGAGGCCTGCAAGAAGCACCTCCCCAACGGCGGCGAGTTCAAGCCGCCGTCGCCTGAGCAGCAGGACAAGATGCGCAAGGACGCGAAGTGCATGCGGGACAAGGGTTACGACTGGCCCGACCCGAACTTCGACGGTGGAGGCACCGCCGAGGTGCAGGAACTGCCCGACATGTCCGACGACAAGGTCAAGCAGGACATGAAGGACTGCGGCATGGGTGAAGGCATGGTCTCCGTGAGGCCCGTCGGATGAAACGCGGTGTGAACAGGAAGGTCGTCGTCTCCGCACTCGTCGTGGCGGTGGTGCTCGGCACCGGCGGGGTCGTGGTGCTCACCAGGATCGCGTCCAACCAGGCCAACGCCGCGCCGTTGCAGAACGACCCGTCGAAGACCGCGCAGGTCAAGAAGACGAACCTGGCGGACCAGCAGTCGGTGACCGGCCAGCTCGGCTACGGCGCGGAACGAGCTCTGGCCAGCCGGAAAAGTGGCACCGTCACCGGGCTGCCGAAGCAGGGCGATGTCATCGAACAGGGCAAACCCGTGTTCCACTCGGACGCCAAACCGGTGCCGCTGTTCTACAGCTCGATGCCGCTCTACCGCGACCTCGAGTCGGGCATGTCGAACGGACCCGACGTCAAGGTGGTGGAGGAGAATCTCGCCGCGCTGGGATTCAAGGACTTCGGCGCCCCCGACGAGAAGTTCACGTACTACACGGCCACCGCGCTGAAGAAGTGGCAGAAGGCCAACGGTCTGGAGCAGACCGGAAAGCTCGGCGCCGGTGACGTGATCGTCCAGCCGGGAGCGATCCGCGTCTCCTCGTTGAACGCCCAGCTCGGCGCACCCGCCGGCGGCGACCTGATGAAGGTCACCGGCACCGAACGCGCGGTGACCGTCGAACTGGAGCAGTCCAAGCAGCGCCTCGCCAAGCAGGGCGAGAAGGTCGAGCTGTCGATCACCGGCGGCAAGCCCACCACGGGCACGATCACCGGCGTCAGCCGCACCACGGGCGACCCGAACCAGGGCTCCAAGCCCAAGATCGTGCTCACGATCTCCGTCGACGACCCCAAGGCCGCGGAAGGCATCGACACCGGCAGCGTCACCGCGCTGTTCACCGTGACGAAGAAGCAGAACGTGCTCGCGGTCCCGATCGGCGCGCTGCTCGCGTTGAACGAGGGCGGCTACGGCGTGGTCACCGACGACGGCAAGACCATCCCGGTCACCGTCGGCATCTTCGCCAAGGGCCAGGTCGAGGTGCAGGGCGAGGGCCTGCGCGAGGGCATGAAGGTGGTGACCACCGAGTGATCACCGTCGACCACGCGAGCCGGACGTATCCCGGTGGTGTGCAGGCGTTGCGCGACGTCTCCCTGACCGTAGGAGGCGGCGAGATGCTCGCGATCGTGGGACCGTCCGGCTCGGGCAAGTCGACGCTGCTGCACCTGATGGGCACGCTCGACAAGCCCACGACGGGCACGGTCGAGATCGACGGCAACGACATCTCCACCTTGTCCGACAACGCTTTGTCGGCGCTGCGGGCCCGCACGATCGGGTTCGTGTTCCAGCAGTTCTTCCTCACCGACGGACTGTCCGCGATCGAGAACGTGGCCTCCGGGCTCGTCTACGCCGGCGTGCCGCGTTCGAAGAGACGCTCCATGGCGATGTCCGCTTTGGACAGAGTGGGGCTGATCCACCGCGCGCTGCACAAGCCGCACGAGCTGTCCGGTGGTGAACGCCAGCGGGTCGCGATCGCGCGGGCCGTGGTGAACACGCCGGGAATCCTGCTGGCCGACGAGCCGACCGGAAACCTGGACACGAAGAACGGCGCGGGTGTGCTGGAGCTGCTGGAGAGTCTCAACTCCGACGGCACGACGATCGTGATGATCACGCACGACCGGGACATCGCGGCGTGGGCTCCGCGCAGGGTCGAGGTCCGCGACGGGGTGATCATGTGATCGACCTCCTCCGCCTCGGGTTCTTCGGCATGCGGACCCGCCCGATCCGCGCGGTGCTCTCCGCGCTGGGCATCGCGATCGGTATCGCCGCGGTGGTCGCGGTCGTCGGCATCCCGGCCTCCAGCGCGGCGGCGTTGAAGGAGAAGATGTCCAAGCTGGGCACCAACCTCCTGACCGCGGCACCCGGCCAGGACTACTTCGGCCAGGACGCGAAGCTGCCGGAGACCGCGGTGCCGATGGCCAAGCGGATCGGCGCGGTGTCGGCCGCCAGCGCCACCGGCAAGATCTCCGCGAGCGTCCGCAAGAACGACCTCGTGCCGACGAGCGACACGCTCGGGTTGCAGGTGCAGGCGGCGGAGAAGGACCTGCTGAAGGTGCTGGGTGCCGAGGTCCGCGAGGGCCGGTGGCTGTTGCCGGGCGAGAAGTCGGTGGTGCTCGGGGGCACCGCGGCCTCGCGCCTGGGCATCGACAAGCCCGGTGTGCAGCTGTGGATCGACGGGCAGTGGTTCACCGTGGTCGGCATCCTCGGGCCGCTGCCGCTCGCGCCGGAGATCGACAGGTCCGCGCTGGTCGGCTGGGACGCGGCCAAGGAGGCGTTCGGCTTCGAGGGCAACGCGAACACGGTCTACGTGCGCACGTCCCCGGACCAGGTCGACAACGTCCGCAACCTGCTCGGTCCGACGCTGAACCCGCAGAAGTCCAACGAGGTCAAGGTTTCCCGGCCGTCCGAGGCGCTCGAAGCGCAGCAGCTGGCCGAGAGTTCCTACAACGCGCTGTTCCTGGGCTTGGGCGGAGTCGCGTTGTTGGTGGGTGGCGTCGGCGTGGCGAACACGATGGTGATCTCGGTGCTGGAACGCCGCAGGGAGATCGGTCTGCGGCGGGCGCTCGGGGCGACCCGGCGGCAGATCAGGTGGCAGTTCCTCACCGAGTCGGTGTTGCTGTCCGGCCTGGGCGGACTGGTCGGCGTGATCGTGGGAATCGCGGTCACGGCCGGATATTCGATCAGTCAGCAATGGCCGGCGGCACTGCCGTGGCCGGCCCTGCTCGGGGGAGTGGGCTCGGCGATCCTCATCGGCGCCATCGCCGGCGTCTATCCCGCGGTGCGGGCGGCACGTCAGTCACCCACGGAAGCACTTGCCTGAAAAGCCCTGGGGTGCACCGAGAACTCATCGGTGCACCCCAGGCCGCTGCTTCAAGAACGTCAGATCTGGCCGACGACCCAGTCGATCGCCTGCGTCAGGATCGTGACGTCGTCCGGCTCGATGGCCGGGAACATCGCGACGCGCAGCTGGTTCTTGCCGAGCTTGCGGTACGGCTCGACGTCCACGATGCCGTTGGCGCGCAACACCTTCGCGACCACGGCCGCGTCCACGTCGTCGGTGAAGTTGATCGTGCCGACGACCTGCGAGCGGTCAGCGGCCTTCTCCACGTACGGCGTGGTGTAGGCGGTCTTCTCGGCCCAGGTGTACAGGCGGTCCGAGGAGTCCTTGGTGCGCGCGACGGACCAGTCGAGGCCGCCGTTGCCGTTGATCCAGTCGATCTGGTGCGCCAGCAGGAAGAGCGTGGCGACCGACGGCGTGTTGTACGTCTGGTCCTTGGTGGAGTTGTCGAGCGCGGTCGGCAGCGACAGGAACTCGGGAACCCAGCGGTCCTTGAGCTCGTCGACGCGGGCGAGCGCGGCCGGCGACATCAGCGCGAGCCACAGGCCGCCGTCCGAGGCGAACGACTTCTGCGGCGCGAAGTAGTAGACGTCGAAGTCCTCGGCCTTGACCGGCAGGCCACCGGCGGCGGACGTCGCGTCGATCGCGATCAGCGCGTCGCCGGAACCCTCGATGCGGGTGACGGGCATCGCGACACCGGTCGAGGTCTCGTTCTGCGCCCAGCCGACCAGGTCGGCGCCCTCGGCGTAGAAGAGCTCGGGCGTGGTGCCCGGCTCGGCCTTGGTGACCAGGGAGTCCTTCAGGAACGGCGCGGTCTGCGTGACCTTCGCGAACTTGGAGGAGAACTCACCGTTGGTGAAGTGCTGCGCGGTCTCGCGGACCAGGCCGAACGACGCCGCGTCCCAGAACGCGGTGGTGCCACCGTTGCCGAGCACGACCTCGTAGCCGTCCGGCAGCTGGAACAGGTCGCGCAGTCCGGAGCGGACGCGGCCGACGAGGTTCTTGACGGGCTTCTGCCGATGGGACGTGCCGAGCAGTGCCGCACCCTCGGACGCGAGCGCCGCGACGGCCTCGGGACGCACCTTGGACGGTCCACAGCCGAAGCGGCCGTCAGACGGCTTGAGCTCGGCGGGAAGCACCAACGAGGTCGGATCGGCGGTCTGGGTCATGTGGTCACGCCTCCGGGGCGATTGACGAGCTTCAGGGACCTGACCGGCGCCGTTGCCGGAGTTCACAGTGTTGCAGGCCGGTGGCCGGGAGGTGACAGCCGGGTGTCCTGGGTCACTTCACCACGGCCCGGCCGCGGCTCACTGCAGCATGCCTCGATCCATCGCCGTCGTCACCGCGGCGGTGCGGTCCGAGACGCCCAGTTTGTTGAACACCCGCAGGAGATGAGTCTTCACAGTCGCCTCGGAGATGAACAGAGTCCTGCCGATCTCGACGTTCGACATGCCCTTCGCGACCAGCTTCAACACCTCGGCCTCGCGTGCCGACAGAGGCGGCGTGCGCACCTGCCCGACCACCTTCGCGACCATCGACGGCGCCAGCACGGTCTCGCCGCGCGAGGCCGCCCGGATCGCCGCGATGAGGTCCTCGGTCGTCGAGTCCTTGAGCAGGTACCCCGACGCACCGGCCTCGACCGCGCGCAGAATGTCCGAATCCGTCTCGTACGTGGTGAGGACCAGAACGCGCGGCCCGGTTCCGACGATCTTCGCGGTCGCGGCCACACCGTCCATTTCGGGCATTCGCAGGTCCATCAGCACGACGTCCGGCTTCAGCAGGGCGGCCTTCTCGATGCCCTCCTGGCCCGAACCCGCGTCGCCGACGACCTCCAGATCGTCCGCGACGAGCATGCCCTTCAAGCCCTGACGCACCACCGGGTGGTCGTCCACCAGCAGAATCCTGATCACAGCGGTACCTCCACCAGCACGGACGCCCCCTCGTCGGAGAACAGGGAAAGCGTTCCACCCACCTGTTCCAGCCTCGCACGCATGCCCCGCAGGCCGAAGCCCTCCGGCGCGTCCCCGAACCCGCGGCCGTCGTCGCGCACCTCCAGCGACACGCTGTCCTCGTCGAACCTCATCACCACGTCGACCCGCGACGCCCCGGAGTGCCTCGCCACGTTGGTCAGCGCCTCCTGAACAGTCCGCAGCAGCACCACCTCGGCCGAGGTCTGCAGCCCCACCGGATCGCCGATGACCCGGAAGGAGGACTCCAGCTCCACGCCGTTCACCAACCGCCGCAACGCGTCCTCCAGCGAGGAACCGTCCAAAGGCGACGGTGAGTTGGAGGCGACCAGGGCCCGTGCCTCACGAAGGTTCTCCCGCGCGGTCTGCAGTGCCAGTTCGACGTTCGGCCGGGCGCCCTGCAGCAGCGTGATGATCGAGGTGAAGCCCTGCGCCAGCGTGTCGTGGATCTCGCCGGCCCAGCGGGCCCGCTCGGCCTCGATGGTCAGCGCCTCGATGCGTTGCAGCAGCTCACCGCGCTGCTGGTTCTGCTGCGCGATCCGGCTGATCGCCCACCCGAACGCCTGGGAGAAGCCGATGATCAGCAGCGCGGCCGGCCACGGCAACGCCGGTACGGCCCCCGCGACCCAGGTGAGGATCTGCGGTGTCATCACGAACAACACCATCGGGACGAACGCCTGCGCGATCGGCAGCACCATGTAGATCTGCGGGACCAGGCCGAACAGGGCGAAGGTCGCGCTGCCGCTGAACCAGACCGCCGGGGCGAAGGTGGCGAGCGAACCCGCCGCGTAGACGAACCCGTGCCAGTCGTCCTCCCCGCGGACGACCAGCCTCCTGCCGTAGAGCAGGAACCACACCCCGTTCAAGCACAACAACCCCGCCGCCGTCAGGCGGTCGGCGAGGCTGTTGTTGTCGATCAGGACGAGCACCAGGGCCGTGACCTGGGTGATCGCGAAGAGCACGTACCAGGTGATCAGCTGGCGGTGTTGCTCCACTTGAAGGTCCTGCTCACGAGCACCAGTCCACCGATGGTCCACGCTCCCAGCACCAGCGCGATCTTCCCGAGCTCCCATGATCCCGCCGCCTCCATGACCGCGTAGCCGTCGTTCAGTGCGAACACCGAGCGGAAACCCTGGCACACCCACTTGAGCGGGAAGAGCGAACCCGTCACGCGCAGGGACTCCGGCAGCACCGCCTGGCTGATGAAAACACCGGAGAGGAACTGCAGCACGATGTAGGGCAGGTTCAGCACGCCCGCCGCGTTCCGGGTGGACTTGGCGATCGAGCTGAGCGCGACGCCGATCAACGAGCACGAGATGACGCCGAGCACGAACACCCAGCCGAACGTGAACCACTTCCCGGCGCTCGACGGCAGCTCGACGTCGAACCGCACCATGGCGACGATCATCAGCAGCACGGCCTCGAACAGGCTCGACACGAAGACCAGGACGATCTTGCCGATGAAGTAGGACGTGAACGGCATCGGCGTGCCGCGCAGGCGCTTGAGCGTGCCGTCCTCGCGGTCGGCCACGACGCTCATGCCGAGTCCGACGAACGACGTCGAGATGATGCCGGCGCCGATCATGCTGGCCGCGAACATCTGGCCCTGTGCGACCTCGTGCACGTAGACGGTGCCGAGCAGCAGCATCAGGATCGCGGGCAGCGACACCGTGAAGATGAGGTTTTCCTTCTGCCGGAAGAACTCCCGCAGCTCGGTCGCACCCCTCGAGAGACCGAGCGACAGGGTTCCGGGAAGCACAGCCGCTTTGGACGTGACGGCGGTGGTCATTTGATCAGCTCCAGGTAGACGTCTTCCAGCGACGGGCGGGTGACGGTGAGTTCGGCGAGCTCGCCGTTGCGGGACAGCTCGGCGATGGCCTTGGTGGGCTCGGAGGTCTTGATCTCCGTGTAGCCCCGGTCGGACAGCCAGCGCACGGTCGCGTCGGCGTGCGCACGGCCACCGAGCGTCTGCGGCGTGCCCTCGGCGACGATCTTCCCGCCGGCGAGCACCGCGACGCGGTCGGCGAGCGCCTCGGCCTCGTCCAGGTAGTGCGTGGTCAGCAGGATCGTGGTGCCCTCGGCGGCCAGCAGCTTGATCAGGCTCCAGAACTGGCGGCGCGCCTCGGGGTCGAAGCCGGTGGTCGGCTCGTCGAGGAACACCAGCTCGGGGCGGCCGATGATGCCGAGCGCGACGTCGAGCCGGCGCCGCTGGCCACCGGACAGCGTGCCGCCGCGGGACTTGGCCTTCTCGGTGAGCCCCACGAGGTCGATGACCTCGTCCGGGTCACGCGGGTCGCCGTAGTACCTGGCGTAGTGCTGCACGGCCTCGCGGACCGTCAAAGTCGCGGCGTCGGTCGCGCTCTGCAGGACGATGCCGAGCTTGGAGCGCCATTCCCTGGTGCCCTTGGCCGGGTCGACGCCCAGCACGCTGACCTCACCGGCGTCGCGGTCGCGGTGCCCCTCCAGGATCTCGACGCTGGTGGTCTTGCCGGCGCCGTTCGGGCCGAGGACCGCGAACACCTCGCCCCGTGCGACGTCGAGGTCCACCCCTGCCACCGCCTGGTGGCCCTTGTAGGCCTTCTCGAGGCCCCTCACTCGGATCGCGTTCATGGGGTAAATCCTGCGTTTTCGAGGGGTTCTCGCGGGACGACCGCACCGCTGACTCCGGCTGTCAACCGGTCGGTGGACACGCGGTCGTGTTTCGGCCGTGTTTCCACTCCGCGATAGCCCGCTTTCGCGTGTTAGAACAGCCGGGTGCATCTGACGCCGCATGAACGGGACAAGCTCCTCGTGCACGTCGCCGCCGACGTGGCGCGGAAGAGGCTCGAACGCGGGGTGCTGCTCAACTACCCCGAGGCCGTCGCGTTGATCACCGACCACGTGCTGGAAGGCGCGCGGGACGGCCGCACGGTCAGCGAGCTCATGGAGAGCGGGCGGACCGTGCTCGCGCCGGAGCAGGTCATGCGCGGTGTGCCGGAGATGATCGACTCGGTGCAGGCCGAGGCGACCTTCCCGGACGGCACCAAGCTCGTCACCGTCCACCACCCGATCGCGCCTTCGGCAGGTCCGGCACCGGGCGAGGTGATCGTCGGCTCCGAGCCCGTCGAGCTGAACCCGGGACGGCCGCGCGTGACGATGGTCGTCGTGAACGTCGCCGACCGGCCCGTCCAGGTCGGGTCGCACTTCCACTTCGCCTCGGTCAACACGGGGCTGTCGTTCGACCGCGAGGCCGCGTTCGGCTACCGGCTGGACATCCCGGCGGGCACGGCCGTGCGGTTCGAGCCCGGCGTCGAACGCGAGGTCACGCTGGTTCCGCTGGCAGGGTTGAGGATCGTCAGGGGGCTGCAGCGATGATCGACCGCGAGCGTTATGCCGAACTGCTCGGACCGACGGTCGGCGACCGGATCCGGCTCGCCGACACCGACCTGTTCATCGAGGTCACCGAGGACCGTTCGCGCGGCGCCGGTTCCGGCGACGAGGTGATCTTCGGCGGCGGCAAGGTGATCCGCGAGTCGATGGGGCAGGGCGTCGCGACCCGTGCCGAGGGTGCTCCCGACCTGGTCATCACGGGTGCGGTGATCCTCGACCACTGGGGTGTCGTCAAGGCGGACGTCGGCGTGCGGGACGGCCGGATCGTCGCGATCGGCAAGGCCGGCAACCCGGACACGATGGACGGCGTCCACCCGGCGCTGGTCATCGGTCCGTCGACGGAGATCCTGTCCGGCAACGGGAAGATCCTGACCGCGGGCGGCATCGACTGCCACGTCCACTTCATCTGCCCGCAGATCGTGGACGAGGCGCTGGCGTCCGGGCTGACGACGCTGATCGGCGGCGGCACCGGCCCGGCGGAGGGCACGAAGGCCACCACCGTCACGCCCGGCGCCTGGTACCTCGACCGGATGCTGACGTCGATGGACCACATGCCGATCAACGTCCTGTTGCTGGGCAAGGGGAACACGGTCTCGGTCGAGGGCCTGCGCGAACAGCTCGCCGGTGGGGCCGGCGGGTTCAAGCTGCACGAGGACTGGGGCACGACGCCCGCCGCGATCGACGCCTGCCTGCGGGTGGCGGACGAGTCCGGTGTGCAGGTGGCGATCCACACGGACACGTTGAACGAGGCAGGGTTCCTGGAGTCCACTGTGGACGCCATCGGGGGCCGGTCGATCAACGCCTACCACTCCGAGGGTGCCGGTGGCGGGCACGCGCCGGACATCATCCGCGTGGTGTCGTTGCCGAACGTGCTGCCGTCGTCCACCAACCCGACGCGCCCGCACACCGTCAACACGCTCGAAGAACACCTCGACATGCTGATGGTGTGCCACCACCTCAACCCGTCCGTGCCGGAGGACCTGGCGTTCGCGGAGTCGCGCATCAGGCCGACCACGATCGCGGCCGAGGACGTGCTGCACGACATGGGCGCGATCTCGATGATCTCGTCGGACTCGCAGGCGATGGGCCGCGTCGGCGAGGTGATCATCCGGACCTGGCAGACCGCGCACGTGATGTCGTCGCGTCGTTCGCTGGACGCCAACCTGAGGGCGCAGCGGTACGTCGCCAAGTACACGATCAACCCCGCGCTGGCGCACGGGATCGCGTCCGAGGTCGGGTCGGTCGAGATCGGCAAGCTCGCTGACCTGGTGCTGTGGGAGCCCAAGTTCTTCGGCGTTCGGCCGTCGGTGGTGGTGAAGGGCGGGTTCATCGCGTGGGGCGCGATGGGTGACGCGAACGCCTCGATCCCGACGCCGCAGCCGGTGTGGGCGCGGCCGATGTTCGGGGCGACGGCCGGGGCAGCGTCCTCGGTGTTCTTCGTCGCGCCCTCGGCGATCGAGGCCGGGATCGGGGAGCGGTATTCGCGGCGGGTGCTGCCGGTGGAGTCGACCCGGTCGGTGACCAAGGCCGACATGGTGCTGAACGACGCGATGCCGGACGTCCAGGTCGATCCGGACAGCTTCGCCGTGCACGTCGACGGCGAACTGGTCGAGCCCTCGCCGGTCGCGGAACTGCCGATGGCGCAACGGTACTTCCTGTTCTGATGCTGACCGCGCTGATCCTCGCCGACTCCCGGTTCCCCGGTGGCGGCCACGTGCACTCCGGCGGGCTGGAGGAGGCTGCCGCGCGCGGGCTGGTCGTCGACGAGCCTTCGCTGCGGTCGTTCCTGCACGGGCGGTTGCTCGGCGCTGGACTGCTGGCGGCCGGGTTCGCGGCTGCCGCGGCTCGTGGCGACGATCTGGCGATGCTGGACGCGGAGTTGGATGCCCGCACGCCTTCGCCTGCTCAGCGTGCTGCTTCGCGGGCGCAGGGACGGGGGATGCTCCGGGCGGCTCGGCGGGCCTGGCCCTCTGCCCGGCTGGAGTCGTTGCCGCGCGATCCGCACCAGCCGTTGGTGATCGGCGTGCTGGTCGCCGATCCTTATGAAGCCGCTCTGACCTGCGCCTATCTTGCTGTCAGCGGGCCGGCCTCCGCGGCTGTGCGGTTGCTGGGGCTGGATCCGTTCGGGGTCAACGCGATCGTGGCTTCGCTGGACGTGGAAGACGTTGCTTCGCGGGCGTGCAAGGAACTGCCCGCGCTGGGTTCGCCTGCCTTGGATCTTCTGGCCGAGGCACATGATCGACGTGAAGGGGTGCGTCTCTTTGGGAGCTAACCACGGGCCCGACCCGCATGATCACCACCACGGAGCCGCGCCGCGCATTGGTATCGGCGGGCCGGTCGGTAGCGGCAAGACCGCGCTGACCGCTGCTCTGTGTCGCGCTCTGGGTTCTCAGCTGGAGTTGGCGGTCGTCACCAACGACATCTACACGACTGAGGACGCGGACTTTCTGCGTCGCGCCGGGGTGTTGGATCCGTCGCGCATCGAGGCGGTGCAGACCGGGTGCTGTCCGCACACCGCGATTCGAGATGACATCACCGCGAACCTCGATGCGGTGGAGCGGCTGGAGCATCGGTACTCGTCGTTGGATCTCGTGATCATCGAGAGTGGTGGCGACAACCTGACCGCTGTGTTCTCGCGCGGGTTGGTCGACGCGCAGATCTTCGTCGTGGACGTGGCCGGCGGGGACAAGGTGCCGCGCAAGGGTGGGCCTGGGGTGACGACCGCTGATCTGCTGGTCATCAACAAGATCGACCTCGCGCCGTACGTGGGCGCGGACATGGACGTGATGATCTCCGACGCGCACCGGATGCGCGGGGAACTGCCGGTCATCGCCCAGTCGCTGGTCGAGACGCCCGATGCGCCCGAGGTCGCCAAGTGGGTGCTGGCCCAGCTGTGAAGGCGGTTCTGTGAAGGCGTCCGCTCGGCTGGTGGTCACCTTGGACTCGCACGGCAACAGCGTCGTGCGAGTCCTGCGGTCGATGACACCGTTGACATTGGTGCCGCACCGGCGGGTGGGACCCGTTGCCTTGGTGCACCTGGTTTCTTCGGTCACCGCGCCGTTGGGCGGCGATTCGTTGTCCCTGACCGTCGAAGTCGGTCCTGGAGCCTCGCTCGAGCTTCGAGGTGTTGCGGCGACTCTGTTGCTGCCCGGTTCGTCCGGTGCGGTTTCTTCGTCCGTCGTGCGTTTTTTGGTCGAGGGAACCGTGTCCTACCTGCCGGAACCGACCGTTGTGACGAGCCGTGCCCGCCACACCGCAGTGGTGGAGGCCGAATTGGACGGTCACGCACAGTTGCGAACCCGCGAGGTCCTGGTGCTCGGCCGGGCCGGCGAGAAGCCGGGCACGTTGTCCACGACGGTGCGCGCAACCCGTTGTGGCAAGCCGTTGTTGCACCAGCAACTGGTCGTGGGGGATCCGTTGGTCGACGCTTCCTCCGCCGGCTTGGCGGGCAAGCGGGTCGTCGGCACCGATCTGGTGCTGGATTCGGTGGAGCGTGCGAGCGACGGCGGGGAGTGGTGGAGCGTCGTTCCGTTGGCAGCAGGCGGAACCCTTGCCACCGCACTGGGTGATGACGTGGTCACCGTCACACGTGTGCTCGATGCCATCTGACTCGATCACGAGCTCGATCCAGAACTGTTCTTTGCACGGACAGTCACCGTTCAGGTGGTGGTCATCACCGCGCAGGCGGTTTCGGGATCCGTTCGCCGTGCGTATGGTCGCGGGTCCAGGGACCACGAGTTCTGCCCGCCGCTTGGAGGTTCGCCGATGACGGAGACCACGAACATCGCACTACCGGCGATGCGCGTGTCCTACGAGCAGGGCTCGCTCAGCGAGTCGGAGCTTGCCGCCACCTGGCACGAACAGCTCCAGCTGTGGCTGGACGACGCGACCAACGCCGGCCTCGCCGAGCCCAACGCGATGGTGCTCGCGACTACGGATGTGAAGGGCCGTCCTTCGTCGCGGACCGTGTTGGCCAAGGGGTTGGACGTACGTGGGTTGGTGTTCTTCACCAACTACACGTCCAACAAGTCTCACGATCTGATGGCTACTCGCTACGCGTCCGCCACCTTCCCGTGGTTTGCGATGCAGCGGCAGGCTCACGTACGTGGGGTTGTGGAGAAGGTCGGGCCCGTGGAGACCGCTGAGTACTGGAACTCGCGGCCTCGGGGGTCGCAGATCGGGGCGTGGGCTTCGCCGCAGTCCCGGGTGGTGACTGGGCGGTCCACTTTGGATTCCGCGTTGCACAAGATCGAGCGGCAGTTCGCCGACACCGAGAAGATTCCTGTGCCGCCGCATTGGGGTGGGTGGCGGATTCGGCCTGAGGAGGTCGAGTTCTGGCAGGGGCGGCGGGATCGGATGCATGATCGGTTGCGGTTCCGGGATGGTCGGGACGGGTGGTCGGTGGAGCGGGTTGCTCCGTAGGTCGCCGGTTGTTTGGGTGTAGAGCTTTTGCGGATGGGGTGTCTCCTGTGGGCGGGAGGCGCCCCTTTTGCTGTTCCTGGTCGGTGACCGGGTGGGTGGCTGGCTTTGCGGGTGGTCACCTTGGGGGTGGCGACCTTTGCGGGTGGTCACCTTGGGGGTGGCGACCTTTGCGGGTGGCGACCGGGCAGGTGGGTCACCTTGCGGGTGGCGACCTTGCGGGTGGGGGTGGCGACCTTGCGGGTGGGTCACCGTGCGGGCGGCCAGCTTGCGTTGGGTGCTTCCCCTGGGGGCTCTGCCCCCAGACCCCCGGCAATCTGATCGGGGGATAGCGCCACACGCGGGTAGATGGCACGCCTGTTGCTTTGGGCGGCCGCCGGTTGCGTAGTTGGGTTGCGTTGGCGGTGGGGTCCCGTCACGAGCCGCACCAAGAGCGGGCCACATGCAGGTAGGGGTGTCAAGCGGGCGAAAAGCGTGCCCGCTTGA